>CAVOGN010000011.1:0-354121 GCA_963695455.1 uncultured Gammaproteobacteria bacterium
GTAAATCCTTTGGATCCACGCTGCTCCGCCCGCACCGGGGAGCAGCGTGTGTTTTTATGCCATGACTGACCCTATTACCATCGCCCTGGACGTCATGGGCGGCGACCACGGCCCGGACGTGGTCCTGCCAGCGGCCCTGCGCGCGCTGTCCCGGCATGCAGGGCTGAGCCTGCTGCTGGTCGGTGACCGGGAAACCATTGCCGCCGGGCTGCAGCGTCTGCACGCGAGTGACAATCCGCGTATCGAGATTCAGCATGCGTCGCAGGCGGTACAGATGGATGAACTGCCATCGCATGCGTTGCGGTTCAAGAAGGACTCATCGATGCGTGTCGCTCGACATGGTCAAGCAGGGGCGGGCACAGGCGTGTGTCAGTGCCGGGAACACCGGTGCTTTGATGGCAACCGCGAGGTTTGTGCTGAAAACTCTGCCGGGTATCGACAGGCCAGCCATTTGTACGTCGCTGCCCGCCATGGCCGGCCACACCTGGATGCTCGATCTGGGCGCTAACATCGACAGCTCACCAGAGCACCTGTTCCAATTCGCCTTGATGGGCTCGGTGCTGGCCATGGCGGTCGACGGCAATGCGAATCCAAGTGTTGGACTGTTAAATATCGGTGAAGAGGAAATGAAGGGCAGCGAAACGATCAAGGAGGCCGCCGCCCTGCTTGCCAACGGTTGTCTGAACTACATCGGTTTCATCGAAGGCGACGATATTTACAGCGGCAAAGTGGACGTGGTGGCTTGCGACGGTTTTATCGGCAACATATCCCTGAAGAGCAGTGAGGGTGTGGCCAAGATGATTTCCTACTCTATCAAGCGAGAGTTCAACCGTAACATCGTTACGCGTCTGGCGGGACTGGCGGCCATGCCAGTACTCAAGGCATTCGAGACAAATCGATCCACGCCGGTATAATGGCGCCAGCCTGCTGGGTTTGCGGGGTTCGGTTATCAAGAGTCATGGTGGAGCCGATGTGCTTGCCTTCGCCACGCTATCGAGGTGGCTGCCGTTGTCGTCGAGCGAAACGTACCGGATCTTATCAGTTCGCAATTGAAACAGTGATGACCGAGAGGCAGGCGGTTTGATTTACTCACGTATAACCGGTACCGGCGGCTATTTGCCCGACAAGGTGCTGACGAACCACGATCTGGAGAAGATGGTCGATACCAGTGATGCGTGGATTCGCGAGCGCACCGGCATCAGCAAGCGGCATATTGCCGCGGACGGTGAGAATACCGTCGACCTGGCCGAACACGCAGCGCGCCGCGCCTTGCAGGCCGCCGGTCGGGATGCGCAGGACATCGACCTGATTATTGTCGCCACGACCACACCCGACCGCGTGTTTCCAAGCACCGCTTGCCTGCTGCAGAAGCGTCTCGACCGGCATGGTTGCGCGGCTTTCGACATCCAGGCGGTGTGCACCGGCTTTGTGTATGCTCTGGGCGTTGCCGATAAATTTGTCCGCACCGGTAGTGCTAAATGTGCCCTGGTGGTCGGTTCCGAAACCCTGTCAAGGGTACTCAACTGGAAGGACCGCAGTACCTGCGTGCTGTTTGGTGACGGCGCCGGCGCCGTGGTGGTCGAAGCCAGCGATGAACCCGGAATTCTTTCTACCCACCTGCATGCGGACGGTGCTTACGAACACCTGCTGTCCGTTTCTGGCGGTGTCGGCCAGGGGTATGACAGTTTGCGGGACGGCAACGGCTACGTAACCATGAAGGGCAACGAGGTCTTCAAGGTGGCTGTGAATACGCTGGGGCGTATTGTCGACGAGACGCTGGAGGCCAATAACCTGGACAAGTGCGACATCGACTGGCTGATCCCCCACCAGGCGAACATCCGTATCATCCAGGCAACGGCCAGGAAACTGAAAATGTCGATGGACCAGGTGGTCGTTACCGTTGACGAACACGGCAACACTTCGAGCGCGTCCGTGCCGCTGGCGCTCGACGTAGCGGTACGCGACGGGCGCATCAAGCGTGGCGAGATGCTGTTGATGGAAGCCTTCGGTGGCGGCTTTACCTGGGGTTCCATTCTGCTCAAGTTCTGATCCGGTATTTCAGTCAATGACCAGCTCCAAGCGATTCAGTGCAGACCTTGCCATGGTGTTTCCCGGTCAGGGCTCACAATCAGTTGGGATGCTGGCCCAGATGGCGGCGGTATTTCCGGTCGTGAGCGAAACGTTTGCGCAGGCATCGTCCGTGCTCGGCTACGACCTGTGGGCACGCGTGCAGGAAGGACCGGCGGAGCTGCTCAACCAGACAAGCTGCACCCAGCCGGCCATGCTGGCCGCCGGCGTTGCAACCTGGCGATGCTGGCAGCAACAGTCGGACAAGCGGCCTGCGATGATGGCCGGACACAGCCTCGGTGAATATACCGCGCTGGTTTGTGCCGGCGCCCTGGATTTCGAAGACGCGGTGCGGCTGGTTGAACAGCGCGCCACCTAGATGCAGCATGCTGTGCCCGACGGTACCGGCGCTATGGCCGCGATACTGGGTCTCGATGATGACCAGGTGCGGGCCGTTTGCAGTGACGCCGCGGAAGACCAGGTGGTCAGTGCCGTGAACTTCAATTCGCCCGGCCAGGTGGTGATCGCCGGTCATGCCGGGCCGTGGAACGCGCCATGGCGCTGGCGAAGACAGGCCGGTGCCAAGCGGGCGTTGCTGCTGCCGGTATCGGTACCTTCGCACTGCTCGCTGATGCGGGCGGCGGCGGATGCTTTCGCTGCCGAATATGGCGGCCACTGATTTCCAGGTTCCGGCAATCGCGGTAATGCACAACGTTGACGTCGTCCGCATCAAAGCCACGGACGCCATACGGGACGCCCTGGCGGCGCAGTTGTATCAAGCCGGTGCGCTGGGTGGAGACAATTCGCGCCATGCACGCGGCCGGTATCACCACGGTGCTCGAAATGGGGCCCGGCAAAGTGCTGGCCGGTCTCAACAAGCGTATCGAACAATCCATGGCGGCAATCGCGGTGCAGACGCCGGCCGATCTGGACCAGGTGCTGGCGGCTGCAGCGAGACAACACGGGAAGAAGAGGAGAGCAAATGTCATGACGCAGGAGAATTGCACTGGTTACGGGTGCCAGTCGGGGCATCGGTCAGGCGATCGCGTTGGCTCTGGGCGCTCAGGGCGCACTGTCGTCGGAACCGCAACCAGCGAGCAGGGTGCCGCGGCCATTCAGGCGGCTTTGACCGAGCAGGGCGTTAAAGGGACTGGGCTTGTGTCTGGACGTTACGGATGCCGGATCGATTGACGCGGGGATGAAAGCAATTCAGGATGCGTTTCGGCACACCGACCATTCTGGTCAACAACGCCGGCATTACGCGCGACAATCTGCTTATGCGTATGAAGGACGACGAATGGGAGACGGTTATGGACACCAACCTGAGTTCCGTGTTCCGGCTGAGCAAGGCCTGCCTGCGCGGGATGATGAAGGCCAGGCGCGGTCGCATCATCAATATTGCTTCGGTTGTCGGTTCGACCGGTAACCCGGGTCAGGCCAATTATGCGGCGGCCAAGGCCGGCATGATCGGCTTTACCAGGTCGCTGGCACGCGAAGTCGGTTCGCGCGGTATCACGGTCAATGCAGTGGCGCCGGGATTTATCGATACCGATATGACGCGTGCATGGCGCAGGAGCAGCGCGAGGCGCTCATCAAACAGATCCCTGCCGGACGGCTCGGTACGGTCGAGGATATCGCCGCAGCGGTCGTATTTCTGGCTTCGCCGGCGGCCGCTTATATTACCGGCGACACGCTGCATGTGAACGGCGGCATGTACATGGCCTAGGAACTGCATGCTAACATCCATTTTTCTAATTTATTGTTTACATGCGATAAAAAAGTTGCGAACGTGTGCGCCATCCGTACAGCTGGCGGAAAAGCAGTAACCATCGCGATCAAGTCCTTGTTTACTGGATTGGTACTACGCTTTTCACTAAAATACGCGCGCAGCTCGGACTGTTCACACAAATCAGCGAGGACTTTTCAGCGATGAGTAATGTCGAAGAACGCGTCAAGAAGATTGTCGTCGAACAATTGGACGTCAGCGAAGATTCTGTCACCAACGAGGCTTCTTTTGTTGACGACCTGGGCGCGGACTCTCTGGATACGGTAGAGCTGGTGATGGCACTCGAAGAGGAATTCGAGTGCGAGATTCCGGACGAAGAGGCGGAAAAAATCACCACTGTCCAGCAAGCGATTGACTACGTCCAAGCACATCTCGGTTAACGATCGCCTCTTCAACCGGGACACCAGGGCGGCGCGCTGACGGCGTCCCGGTTTTTCTCCATGTTCGCGTGTTTCTAGGGATCGGAGTACTCTCCTGTGTAGAACCGTCGAGTCGTGGTGACCGGACTGGGCATTATCAGTCCGGTCGGACTGTCCATAGCAGAAGCCTGGGGTAACATTCTCGCGGGCAACAGCGGTATTCGTCCGATAACGGCTTTCGATGTATCGGAGTTTCCGGTGCGTTTTGGCGGAACCATCGAAGGGTTCGAGGTCACCGACTACATCTCCAAGAAAGACGCGCGCAAGATGGACACGTTTATCCACTACGGTGTGGCGGCCGGTATCCAGGCATTCGCGATGCCGGTCTGGAAATAGGCGGAACAGAATGCCGAGCGCATCGGAGTTTCGATGGGCTCCGGCATCGGCGGTTTGCCGGGGATCGAGAAAAATTATCACGCTTATCTGCAGGGTGGTCCGCGCAAGATCTCGCCGTTTTTCGTACCGGCCAATATCATCAATATGATCTCCGGCAATCTGTCGATCATGTACGGTCTGAAGGGGCCGAACATCGCCATGGTCACTGCCTGTACCACCGGTACGCACAGTATCGGTGAGGCGGCACGCATCATCGCCTATGGCGATGCCGACGTAATGGTGGCCGGTGGTGCAGAAATGGCTACCACTCACACCGGTCTGGGCGGCTTTGCGGCGGCCAAGGCCTTGTCGACGCGAAATGACGATCCGCAGACCGCCAGCCGACCCTGGGACAGGGACCGCGACGGTTTCGTGCTGGGCGATGGCGCGGGAGTCATGGTGCTGGAGGAATACGAATACGCCAGAGCGCGCGGTGCAAAGATTTATGCCGAGGTGGTCGGTTACGGCATGAGCGGCGACGCCTATCACATGACCCAGCCGTCGCTAAATGGCGAAGGCGCTGCTCGCTGCATGCGCAATGCGTTGCGCGATGCCGGTCTGAACGCCGACCAGGTCGATTATGTCAACGCGCACGGCACATCGACGCCGGCCGGTGATGTTGCGGAAGTGCGCGCCATCAAGACAGCCCTTGGCGATCATGCCGGTAAGATCGCAGTCAGTTCGACAAAGTCCATGACCGGTCATCTGCTGGGCGCTGCAGGTGGCGTCGAGGCGATCTTTTCGGTGCTGGCTATTCGCGACCAGGTTGCACCACCGACCATCAACCAGTTCACGGCCGATCCGGAATGTGATCTGGATTTTGTACCTAATCAGGCGCGCGAAATGAAGATCGACGTAGCCATGTCCAACTCATTTGGATTCGGCGGAACCAACGGTACCGTAGTATTCAAAAAGCCCGGTTAGTCCTGTCGCCGCACCGGTGACTGAGGCTTCGGTGCGGCATCGGTTGATCAGTACCAAGACCTTTCGAGCTATGCGCCTTTGATTCATCAGGCAACCATAGATACACCACGCGACCTGCTTGACCTGCATGCTCTCGACCCGGGACGCTACCCGCACGTTCTGGAAAGCTGCGCGTCCGGCCCCCAGGGGCGCTACGATATTCTGTTTGCTTGCCCCGGCGAATCGATCGTGCTGCGTAACATCGACAGCTTCGACTTCCTCGCCGCGCTGGAGGATGCCTGGAAGTCCGAGCGATGTTCGGATGTCCCGGCGACGGCGGTGCCTTTCTATGGTGGCTGGTTTCTGTACCTCGGCTATGAACTCGCCGGACAGATTGAACCTGTGTTGAAGCTGCCCGCCGACGGCTCAGGTTTGCCGATCGCCTGCGCCACCCGTTTCCCGGCCGCAGTCATCGTCGATCGCCACCGCGGGCAGGGCTTTATCGTGTCGGAGCAGCCGCAACTGATAGAGGCGATACGCGCCGACATTGCGCGGCTGCCGGAGCACAAACAGCCAATCGGTTTCGCCCCGGTCCGGGTCGACGAGGACGACCCGGCACAGTTTATCCGGGCTGCGGGGCGCATACTCGACTATATCCGCGATGGCGACGTTTTCCAGGTCAATCTTTCCCGTCAGTGGTGTGCCCACTGGCCGTCAACGGGGCGGCACGTCGACCTGTACCGCCGCTTGCGAGCTGCCAACCCGGGTCCATTCAGCGGTCTGGCCACCTGGGCCGACCATGCGCTGCTGTGTTCTTCTCCCGAGCGCCTGGTTGAAGTCCGCGGGCGCGAGGTGCAGACCAGGCCTATTGCAGGAACCCGCCCCAGGAGTGCCCGCGAGGAAAGCGACCGCGCTTTTTCGAGCGAGCTGCTCGCCCACCCCAAGGAACGGGCGGAGCACATTATGCTCATCGATCTGGAGCGCAACGACCTGGGGCGCATTGCGACTCCCGGCAGTGTCAGGGTCAGCGAATTAATGGTGCTGGAATCCTACGCGACGGTACACCACATCGTTTCCAATGTCCGCGCCTTAAGACGTGCCGAAACGACGCCCGCCGATATTATCCGGGCCGTGTTCCCCGGTGGAACCATTACCGGTTGCCCCAAGGTCCGCTGCATGGAAATAATCGCCGAGCTCGAAACGACAGGTCGGGGCGCTTACACCGGGTCGATGGGTTACCTCAACCGGGACGGGAACATGGATCTGAATATCCTTATCCGCACCATGGTACTAAGCGGCGAAACACTACGCTGGCGAGCCGGCGCCGGTATCGTCGCCGATTCCATCCCCGAGCGG
Organism: uncultured Gammaproteobacteria bacterium; assembly: GCA_963695455.1. Taxonomy (GTDB): domain Bacteria; phylum Pseudomonadota; class Gammaproteobacteria; order DSM-19610; family DSM-19610; genus Thiogranum. The sequence continues at coordinate 6,907 of CAVOGN010000011.1, forward strand.
GAGCTGCAGGAGACGCGCGCCAAGGCGCGCGGCCTGTTGGCGGCCGCGTATGGGCAAGCGACGTGAACTTCCGGGTGAACGGAATCGCCCGGGATACCGTTCCAGTTCTGGACAGGGCGGTCCAGTATGGGGATGGATTGTTCGAGACCGTGCGGGTGCGCGGCGCCCAACCGGAATTTCTGGAACGGCATCTGAAACGGCTGGACAGCGGCTGCCAGCGGCTGCGGTTTCCCGCCATTCCGTGGCCCCGTCTGGCGCAGGAAGTTACCGAACTCGCCAGCCAGTTACCGGACGCCGTGCTGAAGATCATTCTGACCCGCGGGCAGAGCGAGCGCGGTTACCGCTTTGACCCGGATCAGGCCGCTACACGGCTGCTGGCGCTTGCGCCGTTGCCGCAGTGGCCTGTGGACATTCCGCGCCAGGGCATTCGGGCGAGACTCTGCGCAACCCGCCTCTGCAGCCAGCCGCTGCTGGCAGGTATCAAACATCTGAACCGCCTCGAGCAGGTATTGGCACGCGCAGAATGGGACGATCCGGAGATTCATGAGGGCTTTATGCTGGACCATGGCGGTAACGTCGTCGAGGGAACCATGAGCAATATCTTCCTGGTGTGCGAGGGCACGCTTGTCACGCCGGCACTGACAGCCTGTGGGGTAGCGGGCATAATGCGCTCTGTCATTCTGGACCTGGCCCGGCAGCGTGATCTGAAGACCGAGATCCGGCCCGTCACCCTGCCGCAGGTACAGAACTCGAGCGAGGTATTTGTGTGTAACAGCTTGATCGGGGTCTGGCCGGTACACAAGATAGACGGACTGGCTGATTACCCGGTCGGGCGCATAACCCGAACACTCGCTGATGCCTTGCTCGGCTACCGTGACTTCGACGAGGGCAACTGGTATCCAACGTGAACGAGCGCAACAAACACCCGCTTAGCCGCGGCGACATCGTATTCCGCGTGCTCGGTCTGGCAGTCGTCGCAGTGAGTTTCCTCGCTGCCTGGCTGTTGATGGAGTTTCAGTCTTTCCGGCAGCATCCCCTGACGATTCCCGAAACCGGTATCGACCTGGTGGTGAAACCGGGAAGTTCGCTGCGCGCGCTGGCAAGACGCCTAGCCGAGCAGGGGGTCCTCGAACACCCGCTGTATCTGGTGGTGCTGGGCCGGTATCTTGACCTGGATTCCCGTATCAAGGCGGGTGAATATCAGCTCGCGGCAGGGCTGACGCCCGAGCAGCTCCTGCACCAGCTGAGCGAGGGGAAAGTGGTGCAGCATGGTATCACCCTGATCGAGGGCGAAACCTTCGCACAGATGATGGCGCGCCTGCGCCTGGATCCGGTGCTGGAACATACGCTGGTCTCGGACCAGCCGGAAGATGTGATGCGGGAGATAGGGTATCCCGGCCTGCATCCCGAAGGACGCTTCCTGCCCGAGACATACTACTTCCCGCGCGGCACCACCGATGTCGATCTATTGCGGCGCGCCTACCTCGACATGGAGAATTTTCTTCAGCAGGCCTGGCCGGAACGCGACCCGGGGTTACCCTTTGCGACCCCCTACGAGGCCCTGATCCTGGCATCGATTGTCGAGAAGGAAACGGCGGTTCCGGAGGAACGTCCACGTATCGCAGGCGTTTTCGTGCGGCGTCTGGAGAAAGGTATGAAACTGCAGACCGATCCGACCGTGATTTACGGTATGGGCGACAGCTATGACGGGGATATCCGGTTTCGCGACCTGCGCCAGGACACGCCTTACAATACCTATACCCGTTCCGGCTTGACGCCGACGCCCATTGCCATGCCGGGCAAGGAGGCGGTACTTGCCGTGTTACATCCTGCCGACGGGAAAGAATTGTATTTCGTGGCGCGTGGCGACGGTAGCCACCATTTCTCCGCGACCCTAAAAGAACACAACCGGGCAGTCGATCGCTACCAGAGAAAACGCTGAGCAATGGCATTGCAAAAAAAATCGAAAGGCCGCTTTGTGACCTTCGAGGGCGGCGAGGGTGCCGGCAAGTCGACCAATCTCGAGTACGTACGTGAGCGCCTGGAAGCTGCCGGCATTCCCTTGTTGCTGACCCGTGAGCCGGGCGGCACGGCGCTGGGTGAGCAGATTCGCGCTTTACTGCTGAGCCCGGACAACAAGGGGATGAGCTCCGATGCCGAACTACTGTTGATGTTCGCGGCGCGGGCTGAGCACCTGCGCCGGGTGATTATTCCCGCGCTGCGACGGGGCACCTGGGTGCTGTGCGATCGCTTCACCGACGCGACCTACGCCTACCAGGGGGGCGGGCGCGGGATCCCGAGCGCGCGCATTGCAGTTCTGGAAGACTGGGTACAGGGCGAATTTCAGCCCGATATGACGATTCTGTTCGATCTGCCGGTCGAAACCGGCATGCAGCGCGCCGGTCAGCGGGGCGAACTCGATCGCTTCGAACAGGAACAGATGTCCTTTTTCGAGGCCGTACGGGAAAACTACCGCGAGCGTGCGCGCCAGCAACCACGCCGCTTTCGTGTCGTCGACGCAAGTCTGGAGCTTGACGCAGTGCGCCACCAGCTCGACAAGGTCCTCGACGAACTGTTGACCGCCGCGCAAGTGCGTGATTGACGCCAACGAGTGAGGTGAACGACATGCTGAAGTGGCTGGACAGCGCGTGGCGGCAAATCAACAAAGTCCGCGTGCAGGGCCGCCTGCCGCACGCACTGCTGGTCATCGGGCCAGATGGCGTCGGCAAACAGGTATTCGCGACCCAGCTCGCATATTCCCTGCTGTGCGAGGCACCGCTCGCCGACGGACAACCGTGCGGCCGCTGTGCCGCCTGCGCCTGGCTGCGGGCAGGGACCCATCCCGATCTGCTGCAGCTGACTCCCGAAGAAGCCGGCAAGGCGATCAAGGTGGACCAGATCCGCTCCCTGTGCACGGAGCTGGGCATGACCAGCCATGCCGGTGGTCATAAGGTGGCTATCATCCAGCCTGCCGACGCCATGAACAGCAACGCCGCCAACAGCCTGCTGAAGACACTGGAGGAACCGACGCGCAACACCGTGCTGATACTGTTAACGGCATTGCCGGGGAAGCTGCCGGCGACGATACGCAGTCGTTGCCAGCAGCTGCGGCTGGTGCCGCCGCAGTTATCCATTGCGCAGCGCTGGCTCGAGTCGCGCGGCGTGCCCGTGGACATCGCTACCCGATGCTTACAGATGACGGGCGGGGCGCCGTTAAAGGCACTGGAGTTGGCCGGCTCAGACCTGCTCGAGCTGCGCGAACAGCGCCTCGAGGAGTTGTGGGAGGTATTCTGCGGGCAGCTGGATCCAGTGCCGCTGGCGGCCCAATGGATGGGCAAACAGGAATCACAGACCCTGCACTGGTGGCTGCACTGGCTGCGAGACCTGGTCAGCTGGCAGATAGGTGGGCGGCAACCCGCCGAGGCGAGCGTGGTTCACAAATTGCAAAAAATCTCAGAATCGGTAGACTCGCGGCAGATATGCCGCCTTGCGGACGCAGTAACCAGGGCGCTGAACAGTATCGGATCGGGCCTTAACCGACAACTGATTTTGGAAGACCTGCTGATCAGCTGGGCCGGCATGGGCGGTATGGGCGGTATGGGCGGAAACGGTAACCGGGCAGGCAACGGGTAACAGGTGTTATGTCGATGAAACCGGGTGGCGCAGCCCGACAGGGTATCTTGTCACTGACGATTAAGGATAAGAGTGCGTTGTACGCCGCCTATATGCCGTATGTAAAAAACGGCGGTCTGTTTATCCCCACCAACAAGACCTATCAGCTGGGCGACGAAGTATTCATGTTGCTCACCCTCATGGATGAACCGGAGAAAATCCCGGTTGCGGGTAAGATAATCTGGATAACCCCCAAGGGCGCCCAGGGGTCCCGTGCCGCCGGTATCGGCGTTCAGTTCAGTGATTCGGACGGTGGCACGGCGCAGAAGAAAATCGAGACCTACCTGGCCGGGGCATTAACCGCGGATCGCCCGACCCATACCATGTAGGAGCGGTTTTTCTTGGCCGACGGCGCTCGGTAGCGGACTGCCAGGCCGTACGGCGCTACCCGCAAGGGACAAAATACCATGCTGGTCGACTCCCATTGTCATCTGGACCTGCTCAAACTCGAACAGGAGCCACTCTCCGCTGTGCTCGATGAGGCCCGCGAAGCCGGCATCGAACATATGCTCTGCGTTTCGGTCAGCCTCGAGCGTTTTCCTGCCATGCTGCAGTTGATCGAACCGTACCCGCAGGTCTCCGCATCGGTGGGTGTGCACCCCGACGGTATCGATGTCGAGGATCCGGATGAGAGCCGTCTCCTGGAGCTGGCCAACCATCCGCGCATTGTCGCGATCGGCGAAACGGGCCTCGATTACTATCGAACCGAGGGCGATACCGAGTGGCAACGGGAGCGATTTCGGCGCCATATCCGCGCTGCGCGTGCCGCCAATAAACCACTGATCGTGCACACCCGTGAAGCGCGCAATGACACGCTGCGGATACTTCAGGAGGAGCGGGCGGCCGAGGTCGGGGGCGTGCTGCATTGCTTCACCGAGGACTGGGAAATGGCCCGGACTGCCATGAACCTCAATTTCCGCATCTCTTTCTCGGGGATCGTGACATTCAAAAACGCGTTTCAGATCAAAGAGGTCGCGCAAAAGATGCCAGCTGATCTGATGCTGGTGGAAACCGATTCTCCGTATCTCGCGCCGGTTCCCAAGCGCGGCAAGAGCAACCGTCCTGCTTACGTGCGCCATGTCGCCGAGCACATCGCCGAGTTGCGCAACCAATCCCTCGCGCAGGTGGCGGAAACAACAACGGAAAATTTCTATCAGCTGTTCTCCGACGCCAGAACAAATTGAGCGTATAAACTAATAATCTGGCGAATATTGTTCACAAATTACTCTGCTACAAGCCGTTGTTGGCAGTCTCCGTCTGGCTGTAAAGCCGCGCTCATTCCGGTCGTTAAAGGTGAACCAGGACATGCATTTCCCGGTTGATAGCCACATTCGGCAGTCATTGGACTCACTGTCCAATCTCGACCAGCTGAAATGCTCGGGGCGCGTCAGGACGATGCAAGGAGAGGGGCCCAGGAATCTGCCCCTATTGCATGTTGCTTCGCCGTCATCGCGAAGCCCTACAGACCTGACCAACCAGCAGCAGGCCCGGCAGTGGAAAGAAGAAAAGCGCAACGCAACCGTATTCAGGTCGAGATCGAAATCGCACACCCCGGATTTCTCCGCTGCCGCGGTTACGCTGAAAACATCAGCAGGACCGGCATATCTCTGACCGTGTGGGAAGGCGAGGTGCCGCGTCACCAGCGTTCGGTAATTCTGAATTTCAGAGTCTGGACCGGTAACGAGACACTGTATCGAAAGATCTACGCGCGGGTCATGCGTTTCGAGCACGACCGCGTAGCGCTTGAGTTCGCGGAGCACGATTTCGTTGCTGAAGCGATCGTCCAGGACCTGCTGTTTTATCAGCGGCGCGAACGACGCCGCCTGGCGCGCAGACCAGAGCGGCCGGCGGCGCGGGCCGGCAGTCCCGCCGGGGCAGCGCATACTCGCTGATCAGTGGCTGCTGTACATGGCCTCGATATCCGCCTGGTAACGCTGGCAGACCTTATCGCGCTTCAGCTTCAGGGTGGGGGTGATCAATCCATCTTCAATCGTCCAGGGTTCCAGCATGCATTTCACCCGATGAATTCTGGCGTAGCCGGGAAACGAGCTTATCCGTTTCGCCACCCGCTCCAGCACGAACTGGTTGACACGCGAACTGGAACAGGTGTGCCCATCGCAAGGTGCCAGTCCCAGCTCCCTGCACACAAAATCGAACTGCTCCGGGTTGATAACCAGAAGGGCGCTCAAATAGGGCTGGTTGTCACCGAGAACCATGGCCTGATCGATTAGCGGGTCCATGCATATATTCATTTCCATGTCTGCCGGAGAGACCTTCTCACCATTAGCGAGCACAATGATTTCCTTTAACCTGCCGGTAATATAGAGCTGGTTGTTTTCGATCCGCGCCTTGTCTCCGGTGTGCAACCAACCCTGCGGGTCAATGATTTCGCGCGTCGCCTTTTCATTGCCCCAATAGCCGAGCATTACGCCCGGGCTGCGTGTCAACAGTTCATCGTTGTCGCCAATGCGGGCTTCGACGTCCTCCAGCAGACAACCTACGCTCGAGGGATCGTTATTTTCAAGTGGATTCACGCTGATGACAGGGCTGGTTTCGGTCAGGCCGTAGCCCTGGACCATGGGTAACCCCAATCCGATGAACAGCCGCGCAACCCCGGGGGAGAGGGGCGCTCCACCAACCACGGCCAGACGCATGTTACCGCCCAGCCTGGCCATGACCTTGCGGCCGACAAGCCTGTACAGAAGCGGCCACAGTAGCAGCCCGGGAGTCCAGGCAGCGCGCCCCTGCAGATGCTCGAAGCGGCGCCAGCCGGTATCCACCGCAAGCTTGAAAAGGACGCGCGCCAGAGGCGATTTTTCCTCCAAACCGGCGTGGATCTTGTTGTAGACCCGCTCGAAGATACGCGGGACGGACATCAGTACCGTCGGCCGGATCGCCAACAGGTCGTCAGCCAGCATCGTGATAGCCCGGTTGTAGGCAACTGCCGCACCGGCCATCATTGGCAGGTAATACCCGGCGGTGCGCTCGAGTGTGTGGGAAAGCGGCAGAAACGAGAGAAACAGGTCATCGGGGTAGCAACTGACCACCTGCAGGCTGCGATAGGCGTTCCAGAGGATATTATGGTGACTCAGCATTACCCCTTTCGGGCGTCCGGTGGTACCCGAGGTGTAGACGATGGTGGCCAGAGCGTCCTTATCCCAGGCGACGCGCACCAGCTCCGCCGAATCGGGCAGCCACTCGCCGGCAGTTTTCACTCGCCTGTCCACCAGCCCTGCGGTGTCAATGTGCCTGAGACTAATTATGCGGTTGAGAAATCCAAGTTCCGGCAGCACCGGCTGCAGGCTATCCCAGTGTTCCTGGCGGCCGATAAGCAGCAGCTTGGCGCCCGAATTCTGCAGTATATAAGCCGCGTTTTCGGCACGATCCTGGGTATACAGCGGTATAACCACCAGTCCATTGGCAAGCGCCGCCTGATCGAACATCACCCATTCCGGACAATTCTGCATCATTACCGCCACCCGGTCACCCGGGCGCAGATCCTCGCTGGCAAGCGCCGCCTGCCAGCGTGCGACCTGGCTGCCGATTGCGGCCCAGCTCAGGTCTGTCCAGCGCTCGCGGTGCTCATCGTAGTAGCGATACGCAAGTGCGTCGGGGCTGCGCTTTACCCGCTCGTAGAACAGGCCGGCAAGGGTGCCTGCCTCCTCGGGACTGATGACATGCTGATCGGGTTTCTTGCTCATCGCGTCACCCGTTGTTGGACCGCTGTTTGGCAAAGCCGGATACCACCTCCCAGCCTGCATCTGCCTTGAACCGGGGCCCAAGACGCTGTTCCAGGTCGCGCAGGCGCTGCAGCAGAGTATCCGCTCCGACCGTCTCAATATAACGCAGAGGACCGCCCCGGAAGGGCGCGAAGCCGGTGCCGAACACCATGCCGGCATCGAGATGATCCGGCTCCTGGACCACCTCCTCGCGCAGGCAGGCGACCACTTCATTAAGCATCCGCAACACCATCCGATCCAGCACCTGCGGGTCGGAACGATAGCCTTTGGGCAGTCTGGGCTTGATCGGTCTGCCTTTTCTGTAGCGATAAAACCCGTGACCAGACTTGCGACCCAGACGTCCCTGTAAAACCAGATCACGCAATCGCTGCGGAACGGGAACATCGAGGTGTTGCGCCAGGATTTCCGCGACATGCAGGCAAATATCGAGACCCACCGTGTCAGCCAGTTCCATGGGGCCCATCGGCATACCGAAATTGACCGACTGAGCGTCGATTTCTCGCGGCGGCACGCCTTCGTTCTCCAATTCCACCGCTTCCAAAAGATAGGGCGTCAGGATACGGTTGACCAGGAATCCGGGCGCGCTGGAAACGGGTAGCGGCAAGCGGTCGATTTGCCGGGTAAACTTTATCGCCCTGGAAACCACATCCGGATCGCTGCCGGCGTCATGCACGACTTCCACCAGCTGCATACTGGCAACCGGGTTGAAGAAGTGCAGGCCGACCAGACGCGACGGCTGGTCGAGCGCAGCGCTGATTTCCCCTAGCGGAATGCTGGATGTATTGGTCGCAAGGATAGTGTCAGGTCGCACCCTGGATTCGATACCCTGGAACAGGGATCGTTTCGCGTCCGCATTCTCGAAGATCGCCTCGATAACCACATCGGCGCGCGCCACTCCATGACCCTCATGGTCCGGCATCAGCCGATCCATCGCCTGTTGGATGAGCCTGGGCCGTTTCAAGCGACGTTTGAACTGCTGGTACGCGCGCTTGATTGCCGGCGCGATTCTCTCCGGCGATTGATCGGCCAGTGTGACCTGAATACCGCGCAAGGCACACCACGCGGCAATGTCGCCGCCCATGGTTCCGGCACCTACAACATGAACGTGTTTGGCAGCAAAAACGGTATCACGACCCAGCGCCTTGAGTTGCTCTTGCAGCAGAAACACCCGAATCAGATTCTGCGCAGCCGGGCCGACGATCAGGTTGGCCACCGATTCGGCTTCGGCGTGCATCATGGCGCGTTCCTGATCCGCGTTCTGCAACCACAGCTCGATCAGCGCATAAGGCGCCGGATAGTGATCAGGACGCGCTTTCGCTGCCACCCGCCGGCGCAACACCGTGGCGGCCAGCGGTCGTACCCAGGCGTGACCGCTCAATGCCTGTAACCTGCTGGGACGATGCGGAAAGGGTGGATCGATCACCAGCGCCCGCGCGGCAGTTTTCAGGTGCCGCTCCGGAAGTGCATGGTCAACCAGCCCCATACGCCGTGCAGATCGCCCATCGACCGTGCGACCCGATAACATCAGATCCATCGCGCCCAGGGCGCCGATCAATGCCGTCAGACGCACCGAACCACCAAATCCAGGATGGATGCCCAGCCTGACCTCCGGAAGCCCGAGGCGTGTGGCGCTGTCGTCGCGGGCAATCCGGTAGCGACATGCCAGCGCGAGCTCCAGTCCTCCGCCGAGACAAAAGCCATGCAGCACCGCAACAGTCGGAAAAGGCAATGCCGCCAGGCGGTCGAGTGCTGCCTGGCCGCGCTGGATCGCATCCAGCGCCTGGGCGCGGTTTTCAATCCGTGTAAACTCGTGCACGTCGGCGCCGGCGATGAACCCGTTGGGCTTGTCCGATACAATCACCAGACCGCGCGGTGAACGTGCTTCCAGATCCAGCAGCTGCTTATAGAAATCTTCCAGCAGCGACGCCGAGAGCACATTGGTGCTGCTGCCCTGCATGTTGAAATGCAGCCAGGCGATATTGTCCGCGTCGATATCGGTGTACAGGCTGGAACCTGGTTTCGTGGTCGTCATCAGTCAGCTCTCTCCAACAGCATGGCACCGCCTTGTCCGCCACCGATACACAGGCTGGCAATACCGCGCCGGCTACCGGTTCGCTGCAACGTCTTTAGCAGGTGCAGCACAATGCGCGCTCCACTGGCGCCCACCGGATGGCCAATCGCGATGGCACCGCCATCCACGTTCAGGCGTTCCTCGTCGATAGCACGGAATGCGCCATCCATACCCAGCTCCCGCAGTACAGAATCGCTCGTCCTGCCAGGCCAGCAGGCAGGCCTGCACCTGCGCGGCAAACGCCTCATTGATTTCCCAGTAATCAATATCGCCGCTGTCGAAACGGTTGCGGGCCAGTATCGGAGCCATTGCATGCACCGGCCCCAGGCCCATTTCGGCGGGATTCAGCCCCGCCCAGGCGCTGTCCTTGAGTTGCCCCAGCATCGGCAACTCGTACTTGCGCACCGCGTCCTCCGATGCCATGACCAACCACGCAGCACCATCGGTGATCTGCGCACTGTTGCCGGCCGTCACGCTGCCGAACGGTCGGTCGAACGCGGGTTTGAGGTCCGGCCAGCTTTTCCATGCTGCTGTCTTCGCGCAAGCCGTCGTCGGCAGCATGGAAACGTCCGTCGTGACCATAGATCACTTCGATTTCGTCCAGATGCCCGTCGCGCACCGCATCCGCCAGTCTCTGATGGCTGCGCAGTGCAAAGGCATCCATCTGTTCCCGGCTGATATCAAAGCGATGCGCCAGCAGCTCGGCGGTCTGCCCCATGTTGAGCCCCACGATCGGATCGGTCAGCCCGCGCAACAGACTGACGACCGGTTTCAGGTATGCGGGGCGGAATGCAGGCCATCGCCTGCAGTTTTTTCAGAGGAGTGCGGGCGCCATATCAGCGCTCCCAGCCAGCGCGGCCATGGCATTGCCGAACAGGAGAGGGGCGTGACTCATGGCTTCGACCCCACCCGCCAGCACCAGATCCGAATGCCCGGCAGCGATATCGCGAGCGGCGCAGTCGATCGCCTGCATACCGGATGCGCAATTTCGCTGTACCGTCCAGGCCGGTACCTTGTCACCACAGCCCAGACGCAGCGCGACCACCCGTGCAATGTTCGCCTCGTCCGGCCCCGGCATCACGCAGCCCAGGATAACCTGGTCCAGCTCCGGGGCTGCGAAGGGTTGACGAAACAGCAGCACACGCCCGACGTGGAAAGCGAGATCGGCTGCGTGAAAGGGTCCCGGCTTGCCGCGTGCGCGCAGGAACGGCGTACGGCTGCCGTCGATTATGTAGACCGGGCGGCCCGTGGTGAATGTATTGCTTTGTGCTGACATGAATCGCGTTCCTCTGCCCAGTAGCCGGCTGGAAATTCATCGACCTCAATCACCCGTCGCCGCGCCGTCACAGCCGCGTTCACCAGTGCCGCTTCGGGTTCGTCGATGACACCCGCCGAAATCGCCTGCATCAGACACTGCTCGGGATCTCCGCTCGCAAGTTGACCACTACGCATGGCATTGCGCAACCGCGACAGGACCGGTTGCGCAGTTGCTGCGGCTTGCATGGCAACCTCCAGCTGCGCCAACGACTCCGATGGTTCATCCGGCAGGTAGAAGCCCGTCGGTAAGCCGCTCGCGGGCATCGCCCGAGCGCAGAATCACATCGGCAGCCTGTGTGACCAGGGTATCCTCAGGCGGGCGATAGACCGCGCCATAGGGAAAAACAGTCCACCGCAAAACGCGACCCAACCAGCGCATGGGAAAATTTTCGTACACTTCGAACATCGCCTGCTGGCTTCGATACAGCGCATCGCGCACCACCCAGGTAAGCAGCGGGCGATCCTCCGGCTGCTGTCCCTGGTCGGCGAAGCGCTTCAGCGCGGCGGAGGCAATATACAAGCAGCTCAGAACATCGCCGAGGCGTGCCGACAAGGATTCCCTGCGTTTCAAGGCACCACCCAGGGTCAGCAACGCGGCTTCCGAAGAAACCGCGAGCACGGCGCTCATGCGCGTCAGTTCCCGGTAGTGGATGCGCCTCCGCGCCCTTGACCGGCGCGCGCGCCAAACGCGAACCGGTCAGGCCATGACAGTGGCGCGTGCCAGGTTGCTCGACAACAGACTGGCATGTGGCCGCAAAGCGCCGAGTCAAAGCCCTGATATCGCCTGCTGCTGCGCCGCCCGCATCTCAGCCAGCAGGATAGCGATGGCAGCGGATCGCTCCCTGTCCAAAGATGATCAGGCTGCGGGTCAGTATGTTTGCGCCTTCGACGGTGATACTGATCGGGATGGCCTGGTAGACGCGCGCCAGATAATTGCGCGGGCCCATGCAGATACCCCGACCACCGTGTACGTCCATCGCGTCGTCGATGACCTGCCGCATGCGTTCGGTCAAGGTGATACTTGACAATGGCGGAGGCTACCGACGGGCTTTTCTCCCGCGGTCGACGGCGAGCGTGGTCAGACATCGCGGCCGCATCCATCGCGTAGCTGTTGCCGGCGATGCGCCCGAGCGACTTCGGCTGACTCCCTCGAATTTGCCGATCGGCATCTTGAACTGGGTTCCGACCGCCGCATAGGCGCCGGTTGCACGTGAAGCCAGCTTTGCCGCCGCCAGTGCTGAGTGCAGGCAGCGAAATCGATCGACCGTCTGCGAGACATTCCATCAGCATGCGCCAGCCCTGACCGATGCGCGCCTGGCCGCCGATCATCCAGCCATGGGAATGAATACGTTCACGCCCGCGGTTAGGGTCCGTTCATGAATGCCTGATTGAGGGGGAAGTGGCGCGTACCGATCTCGACTACCGGGTGTACTGGTCGGTATCAACGCCAGCGTTATGCCCAGCTCCTCGCCGTTGCCCGAGCAGGTGCTCCGGATCGTACAGCTTGAAGGCCAGCCCAAGCACCGTGGCCACCGGTCCGAGGGTGATGTAGCGCTTCTCCCAGTTGAGACGAATGCCGAGGCTGCTCCTCGCCTTCGAAGTGTTCCCGGCAGACGACACCGCGGTCCGGCATGGAGGCGGCATCGCTGCCGGCGTCCGGACCGGTCAGTGCGAAAGCAGGGTATCTCTTCGCCGCGCGCCAGACGCGGCAGATAGTACTGTTTCTGTCCTCGGTTCCGTAGTGCAGCAGCAACTGCGGCGGGACCAAGCGAGTTGGGCACCATCGACGGTTACCGCAGCGGTAGATACTGCGGGTGGCGAGTTTCATGACGACACTGGAGTGCGCGTGGCGCTGAAACTCGAGTCCGCCGTATAGGCGCGGGATGATCATGCCGAAGAACCGCTGCTGTTTCAGGAACTCCCAGACCGGTTCGCGGCAGATCGTGCAGCTGCTCGGTGATTTGCCAGTCATCGATCATGCGGCACAAGTCATTGACCGGACCATCGAGGAATGCCTGTTCTGCCTCACTCAGACGCGGGTTGTGGTGTCAGCAGCTTGCGCCAGTCCGGTTGACCGTTGAACAAGTCGGCCTCCCACCAGGTGCTCCCGGCTTCCAGCGCTTCGCGCTCGGTATCGGACATGGCCGGCATCATGCGCCGAAAGCGCTGCATCAGCGCGCTGCTGACGAAGCGCAGTCGCAGTGCCGGAATACCGAGCGCAGTGACAGCAGCGGTAAACAATAGCCAGCCGGAATCATCGCACCAGGGGTAGCCGTCGTGCAGCATGGGCCACAAAGGAGGTAAGCGCGCAGAGGCCGCCCATACCCAGCTGCGCGCCTGACGCACGACCAGTGCCAGGCGGCGGCGAGTGATAAGCAGCAGTTCCAGAACTCCAGCCATTGTTCGTCTCCCCCGCAGGTCAACGGTCTTTATCGATCCAAGTACTGGTTGGATAGCGGCGCCGCCGTCCGGGTTCGTCTGCAATGCGTAGTCATCGATCGGGATCAGCCGCCCGGCACCAGGCTAGCCGCTCGGGACGAAACAGTCACCGTGGCGGTTGCAGATGCGTCCGTGCGCGTCCCACGGAATGTTGCTTATACGACGTGTTCTTGTTGAATTCCAGATGCGGGCATTTTATAATGTCGAAATAGGGGGAATAGTCGAAATCCCTCGGCGTGAACAGACGGGAGTTGCGCGGTACCATGCGCAGGCTCCGTCCGTCGCTTGCTCCAGCACCGGGAGAACCGGAAATCTTACCGCCGGCGAACGCCGCCGCAATCATCGATGAACAGACCGACCGTGTTGGCGAGCCGGCGTTGTGCTCGAAACAGGCTGGAGCGCCAGCGGCGCGGAATCACGCTATAGGGAAAAAGAAAGCGCGCCAGATCCAGCAGTTGTCGCAGGTCGTACTCGAAACCGAGGTGCTGCAGGGCGAACTTCAAAACGCGCTGGGCGTCCTGACGCGACAGACCGCCGGCCCGACAGATACGCAGTGAGTCATCGCGATACTTGCTCAGCGGATTCACCACGGTGCCCTTGACCGAGCCAGGCTTCGATAATCAATTGTTCGTGGGGATCGCCATCATAGAAGCGAACGGATTTTTTCGCGCAGCTCACCGTCATCGATATCATGGATTCGCCCGATGTACAGCGCTGAATGCGACCAGGGACTCTGGGTGACGGTACGGATAATTTCGGAAACGCGGCTGCGGCCTTCAACCAGCATCACATCGCACGGCCGAATTTCGTAGCGGATACGGTCAAAATCGCACAGCGGCGGCGCAACGTTGGCTGCTCGGTCAATCAGCCAGCCGACGATCTTCTTCCCCAACCAGGCTGCAGGATTGACGCCCATACAACCTCCGCCTTTGCCAATGTGTGGGGTGACGCTCACTGCGACGATCCGTCTCGGCACGAGCCGCACCCCGGGCCCAGGTTTGCGTTCTGCAACCCGGCTTTATCGTTGCTTTATCTTCTAAACATAGCGGCAAATTTCGGACGAGTCTGAAAAATCGCTCCTGGATGACATCCGAAATAACTAGGAGTTTTCGTCGGCAGCGCAGACCAACGGCGCGCTCCAGGACCGAGCGAGGGGTGTAGAAGTGCGGCGAAAAACGTATACCACCGCCTCTGAGCGCACAGATCACCTGATGCGCCTGCAGGTGCTCGGAACAAGTGCGTCTGAAGCCGACTCCCGGCAGCCTGAATGTGACAATTCCCGCGCGCCGGCGGGGCTTCTCGCGGATGACGACGATATCGATGTTATTATCGCAAACTATCAATTAGATATGATACCTTTGAAGAAACCAGATCAGATACTGATCGACTCCCATCTCCAGCAGCAGACCCAGACTGGCGTGCAGGGCATGAATACCCAGCATGTTCGCGCTGCCACACTCGAAAGCGCCGGCGCTGACTGTGCCGGCTGCCAGTCCTCGCGGTCGTAGTCACCCACCACCTCGACCATGTGCCAGCCGAACTGGCGCAGTGCCAGTCGTGGAATCCATTCCTGACGACAGTAGAACACTGCGATCCCTCGGGTCCCAGCATCCATTTGTGGCCATCCGCCATGACAAAGTCGGCGTGGCAGGTCTGCACATCAAACGGTTTTACCCCGGCACTCTGAATCGCATCGACACAGAAAGTCACTCCGTGGCGCGGCAGTCCGCGCCCAGCGACTTCCAGGTCCAGAGCCAGACCCTCGCGTACTGCACCGAGCTTACGCGACACCAGTCGGGTTTTCGATGTTATGCGCCGGCCAATAGCGCCTTTCGGGGCTGGTTCGCGCTCGATGTCGACCGCAATGACCTCGATCGCCAAGCGGTGCAAGCGATTCCCACACGATCCGGTTGGATGGAAACTCCTGATCACTGATGACGATTTGGTCGCCGACGCACCAATCGAGGCCGTAGGCGACCACCGAGAGCGCCTCGGACGTGTTCTTCAGAAGCGCGATCTCGTCGCTGCTGCGGGCATTGAGCAATTGCCTCAGTTGCTCGCGCAATTGGCGTTCGGTCGCCAGCCAGCGCTCATAGTGTTGCGAACCCGTCCGACCATTTTCGGCTGCAAAGCATTGCACAGCGTCCACTGTGCGCTGTGGCCAGGGGGCCACAGCCGCGTGATTGAGGTAACAGATTTCGTCAGTCAGTCTGAATTCTTGCTCGAACATAATGCCGTCCCGCCAGATACGCTACACTTGCTCGTGATGATCACCTTGAATCATTCGAATACGCAGCGTAGCCAGTATTATCGAAACCGCATGCCATTGCTATCGCTGCTCTGCGGACTGATACCGGCAGCGAGCGTTGGCGACTCCGTCAATAAGGGTATTGTTCCCGAAACCGGACTGCGTTACTGGGAATGGCAGGGGCAGGGGGCATTGTTCCGACTGACGCAGCGCCTGCCGGACCAGACCCGCGCTTTCTTCCTGGCGCGCGGATTTGCGCCCGAGGATGCAGACTATCTGGCCCGTAACTGCGTGTTTCAGACCCTGTTCAAGAACATAGATCCAGCGGGAGGTGCGACGCTCACCTACGACCTGGACGAATGGAAGGTTAATGCGCAAGGAACCACACAAGGCGTGTTAACCCGGGAACGCTGGAACGACATATGGGCTGCTCGCGGATTGTCGCAACCGGCGCGCATTGCGTTCGAGTGGTCCCTGCTGCCGACGCGCCAGCGCTACCAGCCCGCCGATTACAACTGGGGTATGACGAGTTTCGGCCTCGAGCCAGGCACTCGCTTCGACCTGGATTTCTTCTACCAGCGAGAGGGAACCCGTCACGCCGTCCGCTTTGAAGGGGTGGAGTGCGCGGCCGATGTGCACCCGGAGCCACCGGGATGATCGCGCCGACGACCAGGACACGGCTGTTTGCCCTGGCGCTGATGGTCTTGATGATCACCCAGCCCGCCGCGGCCGTCGACAGTCCGTCGACACTGCACGCCGTGGCTGATCGCCCATCGGCGCCCGACTTTGCGCTCACGGATATAGACGGCGTCGTGCACCGCCTGTCGGACTACCGGGGACAGGTAGTGATCGTGAATTTCTGGGCCACCTGGTGTCCACCCTGCCGCGAGGAAATGCCCTCGATGCAGCGCGCCTGGGAAGAGCTCCGGGATGAAGATATCGTAATTCTGGCCATCGACGTCGGCGAAGATGAGGACACGATCTTTACCTTCACCGCTGATTATCCGGTCGAATTTCCGCTGTTGCTGGATCTGGACTCCGGCGTTACCCAGGAGTGGCCGGTGCGTGGACTTCCGACCACCTTCATTATCGATCCACAGGGGCGTATCGCCTATCGCGCCATCGGCACCAGGGACTGGGAAGATCCGGCGCTGCTGGACACGCTGAGAAAGCTGCACAACAAGTGAATCGACCGGGCACAGCTGGCCTGGCCGACACTCCCTGATTAGCGGCGTTTTACGTCGACATAATCGCGCTGGGTCGGACCGATATACAGCTGGCGTGGCCGACCGATGCGCTGGTTTTCCTCGCCGATCATCTCCATCCACTGGGCCACCCAGCCGACGGTACGTGCTATGGCGAACATAACCGTGAACATATTGGCCGGAATACCGATCGCCCGGTAAATCAGGCCGGAATAGAAGTCCACATTGGGATAGAGTTTGCGTTCAATGAAATAGTCATCCTTGAGGGCAATCTCTTCCAGCCGCAGCGCCAGCTCGAACAGCGGGTCGTCGTTATCGCCCAGCTTCTCCAGTACCTGGTGACACATCTGGCGGATGATACGGGCGCGCGGATCATAGTTTTTGTACACCCGGTGACCGAATCCCATCAGCCGGAAGGAGTCGTTCCTGTCCTTGGCACGCGCCACGAATTCAGGGATGTGTTTTACGTCGCCGATCTCATGCAGCATGCTGAGCACGGCTTCATTGGCACCACCGTGTGCCGGCCCCCACAGGGCGGCGATACCGGACGCCACGCAGGCAAACGGATTCGCTCCCGAGCTGCCCGCCAGGCGCACGGTTGAAGTGCTCGCGTTCTGCTCGTGATCGATGTGCAGGATGAAGATCAGGTCCAAGGCCCGTTCCGCGATAGGATCCAGCTGGTATGTCTCGCAGGGTATGGAGAACATCATGTTCAGCAGGTTGCCCGTATAGCTCAGAGTGTTGCTCGGGTACACCTGGGGTTCCCCGATGGAGTGCTTGTAGCTGGCCGCGGCGATAGTGGGCATCTTGGCAATCAGGCGGTGCGCGGCGATTTCACGGTGGCGCGGGTTACTGATGTCGGTCGAGTCATGATAGAACGCCGACAACGATCCCACCACGCCAACCATAATGGCCATCGGGTGCGCGTCGTGATAGAAGCCGCGGTAAAAACTCTTCAGGGCCTCATTGAGCATGCTGTGGTGGACGATGATGTAGCTGAAAGCGTCCAGCTCCGCCTGGGTCGGGAGCTCGCCATACAGCATCAGGTAGGCGACTTCCAGAAAGCTGCTGCGTTCCGCCAGCTGCTCGATGGGGTAGCCGCGATACAGCAACTTTCCCTGTTCTCCGTCGAGATAGGTGAGGGCACTGTGGCAGCTGGCCGTAGAGAGAAACCCGGGATCATACGTGAAATAGCCGGTTTCGCTGAAAAACCGGGTAATGTCGACTGCACCGGGCCCCTGCGTCGACTTTCTGACTGGCAATTCGATGCGTTTCCCGGTTCTATTGTCGATCACCGTCAAAGTATGGTCTTCCATGAGCGCTTCCTCCCACAGCATCTGTAACCTGCGCCAGCCCGTTACCGGGCAGTAATTTGACTGGTCTCGCGCAGTCGAGTTCAGCAACCGCGGGGCAGACGTGCCCCCAGGCAATGGTCCTGATACGGCTATGGGCAGCAAAGGTCATGCCATATTGCCCGCCCAGGTATCATTCGGACACATTGTCATTCTTGTTAATCCGGCTGCGGTGCCAGATCAGAAACGCAGCCGGAATCACCAGCAGGGTCAACAGCACCGCGCTGACCATACCCCCGACCATCGGTGCGGCGATGCGGCGCATGACCTCGGAGCCCGTGCCACTGCCGAGCATAACGGGTAGCAGGCCCACAATAACCGTGGCGACTGTCATCATGATCGGTCGGACGCGCAGCAAGGCGCCCTCAATCACCGCCGCGCGCAACAGGGCGATATCAACGGGCCGATTCTCGGTCTGCGCACGCTCCTCGTGGCGCCGATGCGCCTGGTTGAGGTACAGCAGCATCACCACCCCGATTTCTACCGCCACACCGGCCAGGGCGATAAATCCAACCCCGACCGCGACCGACAGGTCATAGTCCAGCCAGTACAGTAACCAGAATCCGCCCACCAGCGCCAGCGGCAGGGTGCCCAGGATAATCAGCACCTCGGCGCCACGGCGGAAGTTCATGTACAGCAGCAGAACGATGATAGCCACGGTCACCGGAATCACCAGCTGCAGCCGCTGCTTGGCACGCGCCATATACTCGTACTGCCCGGACCAGCTCAGCGAGTAACCCGGCGGCAATTCCAGTCGCTCCGCAATCAGGCTGCGCGCCTCCTCCACATAGGAGCCGATGTCGCGCCCCTCGATATCGACATAAGTCCAGCCGTTGGGTCGCGCATTTTCGCTCTTGATCACGCCGGGCCCGTCCCTGATTGCAACCGTCGCGACGTCGCCGAGCGTGATATGGGCGCCCGCCGGCGTGACGATTGGCAGGGCCTCCAGGCGCGTCAGCGAATCGCGCACATCGCGCGTGTAGCGCAGGTTGATGGGATAGCGTTCCAGTCCTTCGACGGTTTCCGCGACGTTCATCCCGCCGACCGCGGTGCGCACGATTTCCTGCACGTCAGCGATGTTCAGACCGAAGCGGGACGCCCCGACACGGTCGATATCGACCATCACGTAGCGGCCACCGGCAACCCGTTCCGAAAACACCGAGGCGGTGCCCGGAACCGCTTTCAACAGCGACTCGATTTGTTCGCCGATGTCCTGGATAACCGACAGATCCTCGCCAGCCACCTTGATACCGACAGGTGTCTTGATCCCGGTCGCCAGCATGTCGATACGCGTTTTGATGGGCGGGATCCAGGTGTTGGACAGGCTCGGAATGTTCACCACCTGGTTCAGGTGCTGCTTGAGTTTTTCCGGCGTCATCCCTTCCCGCCACTGGTCCCGCGGCTTGAGCAATACCGTGGTTTCGATCATGGTCAGCGGCGCCGGATCGGTCGCGGTATCGGCGCGACCCACCTTGCCGAACACCCGCTGCACTTCCGGCACCGTCTTGATGAGTTTATCAGTCTGCTGCAGCAGTTCCTGCGCCTTGCCCACCGATATGGCGGGGAAGGTGGTAGGCATATACAGCAGATCGCCCTCATCGAGCGGCGGCATGAACTCCGAACCGAGCTTGCCGCCCAGAGGCCACCAGCCGCTCAGTGGCCAGGCCATCGATGCAGCCACCAGCAGTGCAACAACCAGCACGGTGCCCGGCATTTTCAGTATCCAGTTCATGAGTGGCCGGTAGACGGCAATCAGCGCCCGGTTGATGGGGTTACGGTGCTCGGCCACAATGCGGCCGCGGATGAAATAACCCATCAGCACCGGCACCAGGGTAATCGACAGGCCGACCGCCGCCGCCATGGCGTAGGTCTTGGTAAAGGCCAGCGGCGCAAACAGGCGACCTTCCTGCGCTTCGAGGGTAAACACCGGCAGAAAACTCAGCGTAATGATCGACAGCGAGAAGAACAGCGCCGGACCGACTTCCGACGCCGCCCTGGCTATGAGCTCCCAGCGGTTCTGGTCATTGATGCCACCCTGCTCGATGTGTTTGTGCGCGTTCTCGATCATGACGATCGCCGCGTCCACCATGGTTCCAATGGCAATGGCGATACCGCCCAGCGACATGATGTTGGCATTCACGCCCTGGGCGAACATGACCATGAACGCCACCAGAATACCGACCGGCAGGCTCAGAATCACCACCAGCGAAGAGCGCAGGTGGAACAGGAACAGGGCGCAGACCAGGGTGACAATCACGAACTCCTCGATCAGCTTTTCCTGCAGCGTCGCCACGGCGCGCCCGATCAGGTCAGAGCGGTCATAGGTGGTGACGATTTCCACCCCGTCCGGCAGACTCTTGCGCAGCTCTTCGAGCTTCGCCTTTACGCGTTGAATGGTCGCCAGCGCGTTTTCGCCCCAGCGCATCACGACAATACCGCCGACCACTTCGCCTTCACCGTCGAGATCGGCGACGCCGCGACGCAACTGGGGACCGAGCCGAACCTCGGCGACATCGTCCAGCGACACCGGCGTACCGTTGGCGTTCATGCCGAGCGGAATCTGGCGCAGTTCCTCCAGTCCCTGGATGTAGCCGGTGGCACGCACCATGTACTCGGCTTCCGCCATTTCGATGACCGATCCGCCGACTTCCTGATTACCCCGCTGGATTGCCGTTCTGACACGCGCCAGCGGTATCCCGTAAGCCCGCAGGCGATCCGGATCCACCACCACCTGGTATTGCTTGACCATGCCGCCCACCGTCGCGACCTCTGAGACGCCCGGCACCGCCTGCAGCTCGAATTTCAGGAACCAGTCCTGCAGGCTGCGCAACTGTGAAATATCGTGCTGACCGCTGCGGTCAACCAGAGCGTACTCGAATACCCAGCCGACACCGGTTGCGTCCGGCCCCAATGCGGTGGATGCGGTGCTCGGCAGGCGGTCCTGCACCTGACTCAGGTACTCGAGCACCCGCGAACGGGCCCAGTACAGATCGGTGCCGTCCTCGAACAGCACATAGACATAGGAATCGCCGAAAAAGGAATAGCCGCGCACCACGGTCGCCTTGGGCACCGACAGCATGGTAGCAGTAAGCGGGTAGGTGACCTGATCCTCGACCAGTTGCGGGGCCTGACCCGGGTAGCTGGTCTTGATGATCACCTGCACGTCGGACAGGTCCGGAATGGCGTCCAGGGGTGTGTTGCGCAGCGAATAAACCCCACCCGCGACGAGAAACGCGGTCAGCAGCAACACCAGCAGGCGGTTGCGGATCGACCAGTGGATGATGGCGGCAATCACGGTTTCATTCCTGCACCTGGATCGAATCGATGCGATAGCTGCCGGACGCATCCTTGACCAGTGTGAACCGCACCGTCGTACCGGCAGCGACATCAGTCAGATCGACGTTGTCGCTGAGGCCGAAATCCATGGCCATGGCCGGCCAGCCGAGCGCCTCTATGGGGGCGTGGTCGATGTGCAGCTTGCGCTCGCCGGGGTAGACACGCAGTACGGTGCCGGTGCCGGTCAGGGGGGCACGCGACAGCACCGAAGCGTCGGGCGAACTGTCGCTGCCCATGCGGCCGAAACTCGCTCTCAGGCTGGCTTCCGAATCAATGAGAAACTGGCCGGACGTCACTACCCGGTCACCCTCCGCAAGCCCGCTGACGATCTCCACCCAGTCGCCGGATTCCATGCCGGAGACCACCGGCCGCGCGCTGAACCTGCCGTCTCCCAGCGCCACTACCACGCGTTCGGAATGCCCGGTCCTGATCAGCGCTTCGCGCGGGATGCTGAGCACGTCGGGTTTGGGTCCTGCGTAAATGCGCACATCGGCATACATGTCCGGCTTGAGCAGCCCGTCGGAGTTGTCGAAACGCAGCCGCGCGCGCAGGGTGCGCGTTTTCGCATCTATGGTGGGATAGACGAACTCCACCTCACCTTCCCATACCCGCCCCGGCAGATAGGCCAGCTGTACCTCGGCCGGCTGACCGACCGCAACCCACTCGGCCTGGCGCTCGAACACATCCACCAGCAGCCAGACGCTCGACAGGTCGGCGAGTGTCATGATCTCCAATTTGGGTTCCACGTACATGCCTTCGCGCGCATTGAGCGCGTGCACAATGCCGTCCTGCCTGGCGAGCACTCGCACTCGCTGCACAGCGCGTCTCGATGCAGCGACCTCGCGGATCTGCGCTTCGCTCATACCGAGCGCAGCGAGGCGCTCGCGGGCCGCACGCTGGAGAAGCTCGTTGCTGCCGCCCAGTGCCTGCACATACTCCTCCTGGGCGTTGACCAGTTCACGCGAATACAGCTCGAACAGAACGTCGCCTTTGTTGACGTACTCACCGTCGGACTTGAAGTACAGCTTTTCGATCCACCCGGAGGTGCGCAGATGGACGTGGCTCAGTTTGCGTTCATCGAAGCTCACGTAACCGACGGTTTGGATGAGCCGCCAGAGCTTGCCGCGCTCGACGCCGGCGGTGCGCACACCGAGGTTCTGAACCACCACCGGGTCGATACTCACCACGTCGCGCTCGCCCTGGTCGGCATAGACCGGCACCAGGTCCATACCCATGGGTGACTTGCCGGGTTTGTCGCGGCGGTAATTCGGGTCCATGGGCGCGACCCAGTAGAGAATCTCGTCTGCGCCGCCATCGGCTGCGACAGCCGCGGCGGATACCAGCGCCAGCACCGCAACCAGGGCAGCCAGCCAGCAGAACGGGGGCGTATGCTTCATGAGTTCGCTCCTTCATCGGGCACCACCAGCACATTGCGGTCAGGTCGCAGGAACAGCAGGCCGGCCTGCGCCTTGGCGCGATCGACGCGCAGACGCAAGTCCTGCAGCCGCACGTCCAGCTCGGTGATGCGCGCGCGCATCAGGGCGGTGAATTCAGTAACACCGCTCTGGTAAGCGTGCAGGGCCGCCGCACTGTTGTCGCTTGCCTCGCCGACCAGCCGTTCCCGATACAGCGTTTCCTGCTCGCCCAGGCGTTTCCAGCGTGCGTATTCGGTTTGCAGCGCGCGACGCAGCTCGCGCAAGCGCTGTTCGCGCATCTGCCGCGCCGCTTCGGCGTTCTGCCGGCTGGCGGCGAGGCGTTTGTCCTGGCGCTTGCCGGTGAACAGGGGCAGGTCCATGGTCACCATGGCCGCCATCATGTCGGGCAGGTCATCCCCGCGCGCGTCCTCGGCAAAGCGTTTGCGGTACTCCAGGCCTACGTCCCAGCCCGGTTTGTACTGTTCACGCGCCGCCTTGACCATCTCCTGATCGGCCTGCAGCTGTGCACTGGCGGTCTGCACCGCCGGGTGCTGCGGCAACCCCGCCGCGAGCTCGGTCAGGGCAGGCGGATCAGGCAGTACCGGAAAGCTCGCGCTGACGGGTTGCCAGGCGTAGTCACCCAGCCAGCGGGCCAACCGGGCACGCTGTTCCTCGATATCGCCGTCGATACCGGCAGCGCGGTCGTCGAGCCGCGACAGTTCCAGCTGTGCCTGCAGTACGTCCTGCTGGCTCACACGCGCGGTCGCGAAGTGGGAGCGGGTGATTTCGAGCAGTTGCTCGAATAGATCGCGGCTTCGCGCGACTACGCCGGCGGCCCGCTGCTGGTAATAGAGTTCCAGGAATGCGATGCGCACGTCGCGCTCGATTTCGCGCCGCGCCAGCTCGGCGCGGGCCAGTTCCGCCTTGCCCAGCCATTCGGTGTGCTGGCGCTGGTAGCGCAGAGTATGGCCGCGCGGGAACGTCTGCTGCACGCGCGTATACAGTTGCGTCATCGGTTCCTGGTCGAGGCTGAAATCGTACAGCGGCACGTTGTAGGCCCCGAAACCCAGCTTGGGATCCGGCAGCTGGCCGTCGGCGACGGCCTGGTCCTGCAGCGCATTTGCCCTTGCATAGGCGCCGACCACGGCCGGGTCCTCCGCCAGGGCAACCCGTTCCGCCTCAGCCAGGGTCAACTCCGCCCGGGCACCCAGGGAAACAGCCAGCAGCGCCCAGCACAGCAGTCCCCGCGGGCGCGAACCTCGCCAGTTTTGGGATAGTGAAGTGGACATAGCACGACTCCGTAGTGTGGGCCGGGTAGTCAACCGGGCACAAAGAACGTAATTGACTTCCGTATTGGCCGGAAGCCATCGGGCGCGAGGCACTGTGCGCCTCTATGCGGAATCAGACCGGGGGGGGAAGAGGGGGTGGATCGGTGCGCGAGGCAATCCCGCTCGGTGGCAAAGCGTCACCGCCAGCTACGCCACGCGGCAGCTCGGCTAAGCGCAGCGACAACATCGCGGGCTGCAGTTGCATGCCCGAACAGCTGCCGGCCGTACAATCGCCGCCATCGCAGTCATGCTGCTCGCACAACCGGCAGTTGGGACAGGGGCTCTGGCTTGTGTCATGGTGACCGTGATGCGCGCCGGCGTGCTGGTGTTCAGTGGCGGCCGCGTGCATCATGCAGGGCTCAGTGGTGGCAGGCGCCGGCAACGCGCCGAAACTCTGCAATGGCAGCAGCGCGATGGACCAGATCACCCACAGTGACAACAGCTTTTTCAGCACATTGTGCATAGATATCCCGAATTTATGCTTATATCGCCGGCTGCGCAAGTTTTTTGAGCGGCGTCTGGCGACACCCGGCGGCGCGCGCAGAGAGCGGCGAACTGTGGTCCGGAAATATTGTCAAAATTCGTCCCAGGCGGGCACCATGCCGTTTCCGCAACCGACCCGAACCCTGTAGGGTGATTCATGGATCTCAACACATTACTTACCAGCTACGAGGTTCAGGTCAGACTGGGTTTTTTTTTCGGTGTGCTTGCGGTAATGGCGACCTGGGAAGTCCTTGCACCGCGGCGCGCGCTGCGGGTTTCCAAACTGGTGCGCTGGGGCAACAACCTCGCCCTGGTGTTTCTCAACAGTCTTCTGCTGCGGCTGCTGTTTCCCGCGGCCGCTGTGGGCATGGCCGTTTTTACCGCCGAACAGGGCTGGGGCATGTTCAACTACTTCGCGCTCCCGACCGGACTTGCCATCCTGGTGTCGGTCATCGCGCTGGATTTCGTCATCTACCTGCAGCATGTGATGGTGCACGCAGTACCGGCCCTGTGGCGCCTGCACCGGGTGCATCACGCCGACGTGGACTTCGATGTCACCACCGGCGCCCGCTTCCATCCGCTGGAAATCATCCTGTCCATGCTGATCAAATTCGCGACCATCGTGGTGCTGGGACCACCGGTGGTCGCAGTCGTCATTTTCGAGGTGCTGCTCAACGCCACAGCGATGTTCAATCACAGCAATGTGCGCATGCCCGCTGCGCTTGACCGGGTGCTGCGCTGGCTGGTGGTCACCCCCGACATGCACCGCGTGCATCACTCGGTGGAAGACGATGAGGCCAACAGCAACTTCGGCTTCAACCTGCCCTGGTGGGATCGGCTGTTCGGCACCTACCGCGACCAGCCGCGCGCGGGTCACGAAGCCATGACCATCGGCATCCACAAATACAACACGCCGCGACAGGTGGCGTGGTTACCCGGCATGCTGGTGCTGCCGTTTATCGGTCGAATCTCCAGCTATGCAATCAACCGGCGTAACTGGGACCGCGGCCGGGAGTTGGAAGACTAGCATCTGCCGGCGTCACCACACGGCTCGGGCGGGTACAGCGATCGGAGGAGGAAACAATGCAGACCCGCGCGGCACGCGTGACGCTGTTGGCTTTACTGGCAGGCGCCATTGTTGTGGCCATTGTGTACCGTGACCGCTTCGACGTCGGCGCGCTGCAGGCCTGGGTGCACGACACCGGCGCGTGGGCGCCGCTGCTGTTCATGCTGCTATACGCGATCGCAGCGGTACTGTTCTTGCCCGGCTCGGTGCTGACGCTGGCGGGCGGGGCCCTGTTCGGCCCGGTGCTCGGAACTTTTTACAACCTGACCGGCGCGACGCTTGGCGCAGCGCTGGCATTCCTGTTGGCACGCCACCTGGCGTCCGACTGGGTTGCCGCCAGGAGCGGCGGGCGCCTCAAGCAGCTCATCAACGGCGTCGAGTCCGAAGGCTGGCGTTTCGTCGCCTTCGTCCGACTGGTGCCGCTGTTTCCCTTCAACCTGCTCAACTACGCACTCGGACTCACCCGGATACGCTTTTCGCACTATGTTTTGGCGACCTATATCTGCATGTTGCCCGGTGCTGTCGCCTATACGTACCTGGGATATGCGGGACGTGAAGCTGTGGGCGGCGGCGAGGGACTGATCCAGAAAGCGCTGCTGGCGCTGGCGCTGCTGGCGATAGTGGCCTTTCTACCCCGCCTGATCGGCCGGCTGCGCCAGGGACCGATGTTGAGTGTCACGGAGCTCAAACAACGACTGGACTCGGACGACGAGGCCCTGTTACTTGATGTGCGTACCGGCGAGGATTTCGTGGGCGAGCAGGGTCACATTGACGGAGCGGCGAACATTCCGCTGGAGCAACTGTCGGCACGCCTGGACGACATCAGAGACTACCAGGAGCGCCCGGTATTCGTAGTGTGCCGTACCGACCGGCGCTCGGCCAGGGCCGCGATGCTGCTGGCGGAGCGGGGCTTTGCCGACGTGCAAATCGTCAGGGGCGGTATGACCGACTGGATTCGCAATGGCTACCCCGTCAACCGCAGTGCGTCGCAGACCACCGACCCGCCGAATCTACCGGTTGGGCAGACACCGCACCATGAATAGAAAGGGCAGAGTTTGAAACGGCGTCATCTGGTCATTATCGGCGGCGGACCCGCGGGGCTGGTTATCGCCAGCGTCGCGGCACAACTGGGTCTCAAGGTCACGTTGATCGAGAAGAGTGACAGACTCGGCGGCGACTGCCTGCACACCGGCTGTGTTCCCAGCAAGACCCTGATTCACGCCGCCAAGGTTGCGGCGCTGATGCGGCGCGGCGCCGAATTCGGGCTCGATTCATTTGCACCGCAGGTGGATCTGGGCCGCGTCAATGATCATGTGCGCTCGGTCATAGATCAGATCCAGAAACACGACGATCCGGAGCGGTTCCGCAGTTACGGCTGCGAGGTGCTGTTCGGCAGCGCGGAATTTGTCGATGCCCACCGGGTGCGCGTGAACGACGAGGTGATACGCGGCCGCCGCATTGTGATTGCCACCGGCTCCAGGCCTTTTATCCCGCCCATCGACGGTCTGGAGGAGGCGGGCTTTGTCACCAACGAAACCGTGTTTTCGCTTCGCGAGCTGCCCAGACGTATGCTGGTGCTCGGCGGGGGTCCGATCGGTGTGGAGCTTGCACAGGCCTTTGCGCGCCTGGGCAGTCAGGTCACCATCGTCGAGCGACTGCCGCATCTACTGCCGCAGGAAGACCCCGAACTCTCCGCTGCTCTGCGGGAGATATTGATCGCCGAGGGTATCCATGTTCACACCGAAACCAGCGCGGAGCGTGTGCGTGTCTCAGATGACACGCGGATCGTTGAATGCAGCGGCGGTCTCAATCTTGAAGCCGACCAGCTGCTGGTTGCAGTGGGTCGCAAGCCGTCGCTCGAAGGACTGAAGCTCGAGGCGGCGGGCGTCGAATACAACCCGAGCGGCATCGGCGTCGACACCCGCATGCGCACCTCGAAGAAACACATCTTTGCGTGCGGCGATGTGTGCGGTCCCTATCCCTTCACCCACATGGCCGAATACCAGGCCGGCATCGTGATCAGCAACGCCGTGTTCCGGTTTCCGAAAAGGGCCGATTACAGCGTGGTGCCCTGGGTGACCTATACCGATCCCGAACTGGGGCGCGTCGGACTGACCGCGAAACAGGCGGCAGACAAAGGCTACGACCCCGTGGTGCTGCGCTTTCCGTTCAAGGACATCGACCGGGCACTCGCAGAAGTCGAGCCGCACGGTTTCGTGAAACTGGTGACCCACAAAAAGAAGATCCTGGGCGCTTCGATTCTCGGCCCGCACGCCGGCGAGCTGCTGCATGAATTGGTGCTGGCGATAAACACCGGCGCCACCATCGGCGACATCTCTGCCACCATTCATGCCTATCCTACGCTGGCACAGGTACACCGTCGCACCGTCAATACCTTCTACGCTGCGAAACTGTTCAGTCCCGGCACGCGACGCCTGGTGCGCTGGATCAATCGCCTGCTTCCCTAGTCCATTGCGCAGCACACTCCGGCGACATTCGAAAGCAAACCTGAGCCAATCACCTGTCTTGCATCGACGACATCGGGGATACCCCGATAGCAACGGTGCGACAGTTTGTCGCACTTGACGATAACAATCTTGACCCATGTCAAGCGAAGTCGAAATGTAGGCGTTCGGCTATGAAACTCCCATCTGTCATGGTCTATTCTTCCCCCGTGTTGTTGCGGGGTGCATCCAGAATCTTTGGGGACGCAACTCTCTGCTGGCGGCGGGGCTGAAGTGTATTTCGTTTACCGTTACCCGTGAGCGCCACAGGCCGCACGCGCAACAGCAAAAACATCTCTGAAATCTAACTTTTCTGAGTTGGAGGTAACACTAAATGAAAACACGATCACGATCCTGGTTGGGAGCACGAGCGCTGTCATTTGTCAGCGCCGCGCTCCTGACCTGCGCCGCTGGTACACCCGCATTCGCGGATGACGGCGAACAGACGCTGAAGCGCATGACCGGCGGCAGCATCGACAATCAGCTCACGGTGCTGCCGGAAGACGTCGGGCTGCACGTCTCCGAGGCCGAACACGCCTTCACCGACATGATGAAGTTCTATGTGCCGGCCAGGCGGCGAGCGGTGCTGCTCACGCCTGTCGAGTACAACGATGTCGACCTCAATCTGGTCGAAACACTCGAGGTAGCCAAACCCCTGGTCAACGTCTTCATCTACGGCCCGGCGATCGGCGTCCCGAGTACGGCCTTCGCCCACAGCTTCATGGAGACCTTCGCGGCGGTCAGTCTGGACGACGGCGTGACCTGGAAGACCACCAACCTGTCCGAGTCCGCGGACCAGAGCTCCTTCGAGCTCGGGCAGAACTCGCGGTGGTGGCGGCGGCGGTGGCGGCGATGACGATGACGGACCACGGTGCGACGCCGACGCTCGTGCTCGAATCGGCCGTCTGGAGCGACCTGAAGAACAACAAGAACTTCGGCAAGCTCGCGGTCGCGGGCCTGGCCGAGCCGCTCGACAAGGTGCAGATCATCAACTACACGGAGCGGCGATGTGCTGTTCGAGACGCTGGCCAAGAAAAAAACCGGTATCTTCACTGCGGAGAAGAACGTCCGTATCACAGACGCCCCCTGCATGGTGCAGGCCGTGGTCGACGGCGCCTACAGCGACCGCCGTACTGGTCGTCGAGTACCCGGAGGGCACGACCGTCGACTGCTCCGGCGTCGACCTCACCGACTACCCCGGCGGCGTCTACAACGTCTTCCACGCCACCGCCGGCAACAAGGTGCTGGTCGCCTGGCCGAGCCGCTTCTGTCAGCAGGGGCAGCCGGCCTACTCGTTCGCCTGGGACGGCGACGATGAAGGCCTGACCGAGGATCAGCTCGCACAAGCGCAGGCCGTCGTTGCCAGCTGCTCGGCATCGACATCACCAAGGACCTGTACCTGACCGACCTGTTCGAGGTTGCGGGCTCCCAGGGCTCCATCGACTTCGCCGACGAGGGCTACCCCCAGGCCGGTGAAGTGCCCTTCGGCTGCGTGTGGACCGCCCGCGGCGTGCTGCTGCCCGGCGACGACCCGAGAACCGCTGAGACGTGAAAACTCGCACATGGTGTGGACCAAGCCCGAGCGTCTGACCTCCGGGCGGCGCGACCCCAACCGCATCGAGGTCAGGGGCGTGCACCGGCGCCGGCTTCGTGATCACCTGGCAGGAAGACCCCGACGGGCTGCGCCCCGGCCAGGGTGAAGGCCCCGGCGAGGGCTGGAGCGGCGCGGTCGCCCACGACAAGACCGACGTCTGGTACTCCTTCATCCCCTGGGAGTAGTTCGACCTGGTCGAGAACCCGGACAACGTGGCGGGCGAGCCGGTCAACATCGTCGATCATGACCTCCTCTTGAGCGGCCGGCCCCAGGTCTACGTGCCCATGGCGGTGCCCATGCGCCTGACCAACAACGACAAGTGCAACGCGGACGAGTACGGCCCAGGTCAGACCCCGTCCGACAACAAGGTCTTCAGCTACTGCAACGACGAAGTCGCGTCGGCCTATGGCCTGCAGGACTTCTGCGCCGACACGGTGGACATCCCGCAGGGACCGCACGGGCGCCCCAGGGCCGATCTGCGTCAACGAGGACGGCCTGCCCAACGTCGCCAACACCGGTTCCACCCGGCCCCGGCTGTCGCTGCAGGGCTATGACTCCGACGGCGACGGCGTGATCGACAGCGCTTGGGTGATTGTGGCGGCCGAGGAGTCCAAGGGTCTTGGCCGCTTCGGCTTCCTGCCCGACGGCACCCCCTGTGCACCGAGGACGACGACGCTAGCGATCCCGGACTGTGCGGCCGACATCGGCAAGAACCAGTGGTACTTCAGCTTCGACATGGGCGATCCGCACACCTCGGCGACCGATGACCGAGCCGAACGGCCTGGTGCAGAACCTGGTGAACCAGGGCAACCTGCTCAACCAGCCCGAGGTCGACTGGCGCACCGGCGAGTTCTATCCGGTGATCAACACGGTCGAGATGTGGGACTTCGGTGACGCTACAACTTCGATCTGTACAACACCGAGATCGCCCGCCGCTCCAGCCTGCTGGTGCAGGGCATCGCCAAGGCGGCAGAACAGCGAGAGTGGCATCCTGGCCACTCCCGTCCTGGAAGCAGGGCGCCATGCACCAGGGCGGCCCGGCCGACATCATGCTGCGCCGCATCGTGCTGCCGGATCGACTACGTCGAGGGCATCGCCAACAACCCCTACGCCTTCACCAACATGGAATGTGCTAACTGGCTCGTGCGGCCAGGCGACGAATCCGTACTACCCGGACGGCGTCTGCGGCGAGCCCGCGACCAACCTGTCCAGCGTAGTGCCGGACACCTGTGTCGACACCAACCCGTCCGACACCTCCGGTCAGGAGACCCCGGCCGAGATTCCGTGCCCGACGGTGACCTTCGACGGGCTCGACCTTCGGCATCGGCGACACCAACCCGATCCTGCAGGGCTACATCCAGGGCGAGGGCAACACCATGAAGGTGCTCACCTGGCATCAGTGCCCGTCGGACGGTACGCACAGGACACTGGCGACATCACGGCGACTACGTCGACTGCGACACCGATGACCCGCACGGACGACTACGTCAACCTGAAGGACCAGAGCTGGTACAACCCGCTGGATGTCGCCAAGGGTCACCGCGGCTTCATCGACGGCGACTTCGTGATGTTCCTGTACGCCTGGTCGCCGAACTGGCGCCTCAACGCCAAGGGCAACGACCGCTACGACCTGTACGTGCGGCGCTCCTTCGACGGCGGTGAGACCTGGCAGACGACGCCGAGCTCGTTCGTCGCCAGCGATGGCGACGCTACTCGGGCGACGGCACCGTGACCTGCGAGACCTACCGCTCGACGGTGACCCAGGCGCAGGGCGAGGCCGCCGAGCCGCATGTGTGCTACGAGTATCCGGCCGGCGGCAACGAGCAGGCCCGCAACGTGACCCAGCACCAGCGCATGCGCGTCACCACGCTCGATCCGCGCTACGCGATGAGCGGTCCCCGAGGGCGTCAGTATCACGGCAGACTGTGTGGATGTCTGGCTCTGCCGACACGATCGATGCCACCGTCGTGGACCTGCGACGACACTCTCGGAGGTACAGGACTACCGACCTGCGTAACCCGTCCCGGTACTTCATGGTGTACGAGACCGGTGACAACACCACCGTGGCGGACGGCGAGGCCGAGCCGCTCGACCTGTTCTACAGCCGTGGCGAGAACTTCGGTGACGACTATGTGGTGTGGACCGAGACGGATACCGGCTACGACCGATCCTGACCGTGTGCTACCCGACCGTCCGCCTATGACGACGCGAGCATCGTCGGCACGGTCATCGAGGGCTCCGGCTTCTGCAACGAGTTCGACCGCATGAACGCCGGCGGCGATACGCACTCGAGCGAAGCCGACCTCGAGGCCAATCCGGACGGTTCCAAGATGTACGGCGTCTGGGCGCAGTGGGTCTTCGAGAACGACGACTACGACGGCGGAGATCATCGAGTCCGACGCCATGGCACGGCGCGTCTGGTGGATCGACGACTACATATCCGACAATCCGGACAATGTCTGGACCCTGCCCGGCACTAACCAGCAGGGAACGGGTACCGGTCAGTAGTCGTTAACTGAAACCGCACGAAAAGGCGTGCGAACAGACGGCGGGTCACCGGGAGGTGGCCCGCCGTACTTTTTGGTGAAAGGAGGAGCAGTCAGATGGCCCGATTTCTGTTGCCAACCCTCGCGTTCCTGTCTCTTGCGCTTGCATCACCGCTAATAGCAGCGGAACCAGTCGCCTCGGACGATGGTGCAAATGCGCTCGGGTACGGCATCCCTTACCCCGGCTACATGCCGGGCGGCCCTGGCTACGGCATGGGATATCCGGGCTTCGGTCCGAGCCCCGGTTCTGGCCCGGGTTATCCCGGCTACGGCGGAGGCCCTTCGAAATATGGACCGGGCGCGGGCGGTGGCAGGCCCGACTTCCAGGGCGCGGGCCCCGGTCCGGGCTACGGTGAACGCGGCCAGCGGCAGGGCTACGGCAGGCCAAGAACCGAAGGCCGTGGAAGAGGCCC
The DNA here is from genome assembly GCA_963695455.1 of uncultured Gammaproteobacteria bacterium. Taxonomy (GTDB): domain Bacteria; phylum Pseudomonadota; class Gammaproteobacteria; order DSM-19610; family DSM-19610; genus Thiogranum. The sequence goes on from CAVOGN010000011.1 coordinate 39,636, forward strand.
TGTGTACCCGGGGGCCGGTCCGCGGCAGGAATACTTCCGCCAGTAGGAAATTGGGGCTAAAGCACCGAGATCAACTCCACTTCGAAGATCAGCACGCTGTTCGGCGGAATGGCCTTGGGGCGGCCGCGTGTGCCATAGGCCAGATCCGGCGGAATGTACAGCTCCCACTTGGCGCCCTCCTGCATCAGCTGCAGCGCCTCCTGCCAGCCCTTGATCACCTTGTTCACCCGGAAGGTCGCGGGCTTGCCGCGTTCGTACGAGCTGTCGAATTCGCTACCGTCGATGAGGCTGCCGCGGTAATGCACCCGCACATTGTCGCCGGGCCCCGGACGCTTGCCATCGCCGGCCTGTATGACTTTGTACTGCAGGCCACTGGGGAGGGTCTGCACCCCTTCTTTCTGGGCGTTGGCGGCGAGAAACGCCTGGGATTGCTCGAGATTTGCCTTGGCCCGCGTCTCCCCAATCTGTTTCAGGGCGGCCTGCCGCTGCCGGGCATCGACCAGCGGTTTCGCGCCGGACATGCCATCCTCGGCGCCCTTCAGCAACACCTCTGGTGCCAGCTCCAGTTCCTGGCGACTGATGTCTTTGCCAAGTTCATAACCCAGACTGTAGAGGACCTTGTCATTATCGCTCTTGAGCTCGATAGCGCCGGATGCCTTGTCAGTTGCACTGTCCGTTTCATCCGCCCAACAGACCCCGCACAGCAGACCCAAAGCCAGGACCGTCGTCGTCGCATAGTACATTGTCATTGCTCAACCCTGTTCTGTTTGTGATGTCACCGCCAGGACGGCCACTGTTACGGCCGCGCAGCCTGCTGCCATGACAGCTTATTTGCACCCGCCTGGCAGCGCACTGGTCGCCTGGCGAATCATATCAGTGCGCCCCGGGGATGGAACAGAGCGATCGCCTCCCGGGCCGTCATCGTGATCGCCTGGGCCTGGTCTGAATGCAAACCTGGAACCCGCGTTCGCCTGACCTCGGAACTGCCTTTATGGCAGCTTCACCTTGCTCCCGAAATACTCTGTAACACAATTGCGGCGCACAGAAATACCGCAGAAACATCTGTCTCCTAGGCTTTTCTTTAGACAGTCGAGCCTCGCACTGGTAATGGAGTCATACTCAGAATTCAGCCTGAAACTCGGCAGCAAAACACTTGAGATTGGGAGCGTTCAATTATGCAAACGAAAACCGTTTTTGTTGCAGCACTGGTGGCCTCCGTATTGTCCAGCGGTGTCGTCCTGGCCGGCAAAGGCCCCGGCGGTGGTGGCGGCGCGGGTCTGGGCGCCCAGCAGCGCTCGCTGCAGGGCGGCATGTCCCAGGGACAGGGCTCGGACCACGCGCGCCAACAGGATCGTGACCGCGAGCAGTACCGTGGCCCGGATGCCGAGCGGGACAAACAGAAGGCCAAAGCCAAGCAGTTTGGCGAAGGATCCGGCGGCACTGAGCAGGAATGATCAGGCCCAGCAACGCCGGGACCGGTCGTTGTACAGGTTCTCTGTTCAGTCCGGGAGCCTTGGCTCGGCGCTGCTCTTATTGTCTGTGCCGCAAGGTCCGAATCGAGCTCTTGCCGAACACTACATGAATCGATTTTGAGCAATGTCAATGCCTCTGGCTGTTGTCTCGCATAGTGTGCCCGGTGTCGGTCACACAAATGAGTGATGGGGGGTCTCAAACCGCTGCATATCTGAAGGAGAAGTAACGATGAAAACTGATCAATCGGATGTTAGCTCTAAGTTTCTTGTTCGCCGGGGGCATACAGTCAAGGCGGTCAAGAACCGCCGCACGAAAATCTTATCCGGTATCCTCGGGTTGTGTGCCGGTTTTCTTGTCATCAACACGCAGGCCGCCTTTCAGCTGGTGGAAGATTTCGACAATCTGACACTGGGTAACATCGACGGGCAGAACAGCTGGGTCGATAGCGGCAACAGTGGCCAGGTTGTTGTGGACCCTGACGGGGGCGCTAACCAGGCCCTGGTCATCAACACCGAGTCGGGCGTTCTGCGCCGGGCGCTGACTGTCGTCGAGGGTACATCACGCATGCTGTTCCTGCGCTTCCGCTTCCAGGAACACGGTGCTTTCTCTTTCGGACTCTCACCACTGGTGAGCCCCGACGAGTACAGCGACTTCAGCCCCGAGCTGGGGATGGCTGCCGCCACTACGGGTGACCCCAACAATGATCTGCGCGTGGCCAACGGGTCGACGGTTAATGTCTATGACGTACTCGAACCTCTGACTCCAAGCATTTGGTACAACGTCTGGGTCATGGTCGACACCGCCTCCAATACCTATCAGGTATGGTTGAACTCGGATCCCGGAGGTGGTGCAGACAGCGCCGATCTCCTGGATAACGATGCGGCGGAAACCGTGTTCGGGTTCCGCGCCATCGGCAGTGGCGACCTGCTCAACTTCTTCATCAAGACCGGCGGCGGTACCAGCCCGGTTGACGGACGGTTCTATTTGGATGACATCTACCTGGAAGATTCCGACGCGGTGAACCTCGGCAATCCGGCCGGCACGCCTTCTGATACGGCCAGCCTTGTCGCTGCCAGCCTGCCCAGCAGCCGCTCGGTGCAGGTGGGCAACACCGCTTCGGCCTTTGCCACGATGATCAACACCAGCAGCACCGCTGCGACGGATTGCAGCATCGCGCCGCAGACAAGCGTGGCGGCGGACTTCACTTATCAGACGACCGATGCGTCCAATGTCCCGGTAGGTACGCCCGATACACCCGTCAGCATCGCAGCAGGCGAGAGTCAGAGCTTCGTTTTCGGATTCCTGCCAACGGCGCCAATCAGTCCGACCGAGGTGCTGATGAGCTATGACTGCACGAACAGTGCCCCGGCGCCGGTGACAGTAGGCGTGAATACGCTGTTGCTGTCGGCTTCGGCCACCCCGGTTCCCGATATTGTGGCGCTGGCGGCCACGCAAAGCGGTGACGGCATTGTTGATTTGCCCGGCACCAACGGTGTGAACGCCTTTGCCGTGGCGACGGTGAATGTCGGCGCTAGCGGCACGATAACCGCATCGGCAGTCCCGTCGACCAGCTTGCCGCTGCTTCTATCCATCTGCGAGACGAATCCGACCACCGGAGCCTGCCTGTCCGATCCGGCGAGCAACGCGACCAGCTCGGTGAGCGGCGGCGCCACGCCGACCTACTCGATCTTCGTGACGGGTACTGGAACGGTGCCGTTTGACCCGGCAGCCAATCGCATCTTCGTCGAATTCAGGGATGGCGGCGGTTTGGTTCGGGGCTCGACAAGCGTGGCGGTGCGAACACAATAACGAGCGAGACCAGGGCCAACTGGCCCGCCCATGCAATAACGAGGGTCGCCTGGCTCGGGCCGTGCGCTGCAAGCGCACCGCCTGGGTCGGGCTGCGTATTGCAAGCGCGCCGCCTGACGGCCGGCGCAGTGCTGCCCGAATCTTCCGCCCAATCCCCACCTGTGGAACGGCAAGTACCGACTGCCGTCGTCCCCGGCGTGCACTCAGCGGTTCCCGGGCTTGCGTACGGGAAAGCCCCGTGCGGGCCCTGCCATGCCGCGATACAACTACCGGAGTGCGCGTTGCGATACAATCGACGCGACGCAATCACTCTGACCCGCATTGAGGTTCACATTCGATGCACGCGACACTGCCGTTACTGATCGACACCGATTTTCCGCGCACTGCGGCGCGCGCGCCTGGAAACGCTGCAGGTCAATCTGGGTTACCGCTGTAACCAGGCGTGCCTGCACTGCCACGTCAACGCCGGCCCGACCCGCAAGGAGGAAATGAGCCGCGCGACCGTCGACGAAATCATTGCGTTCATGCGGTGCTCCGGCGTGACGCGGCTGGATGTCACCGGCGGAGCACCGGAACTCAACGCGAATTTTCGCCTGCTGGTGGAAGCGGCGGCCAATCTGGGCATACAGGTCGTCGACCGCTGTAACCTGACGGTGCTGAACGAGCCCGGCATGGAAAGATCTGGCTGACTTCCTGGCCCGGCACCGGGTCGAGAGTCGTGGCTTCGTTGCCCTGCTACCTGGAGGAGAACGTCTCCGCCCAACGCGGCGCAGGCGTATACGAATCCAGCCTGCGGGCGTTGCGGAAACTCAACGCCCTCGGTTACGGAAAACCCGGCAGCGGTCTGCAGCTGGACCTGATGTACAACCCGCTCGGTCCGGTGCTGCCGCCGGCGCAGGAACAGCTCGAAGCCGATTACAAACGCGAACTGGGCAAGCGCGCCGGCGTGGTATTCAACCGGCTCTATGTGCTCGCCAACATGCCCATCCAGCGCTTTGGCAGCACCCTGATATCGAGGGGCGAGTTCGACGACTACCTGCGGCTGCTCAAATCGGCGCACCAGGACGCCAACCTGGACACGGTCATGTGCCGGTCGCTGATCAGTGTGGACTGGCAGGGTTTCGTCTACGACTGCGACTTCAACCAGATGCTCGGACTTGCCGCTGGGCACGCGGAACGCGAACCGCGACACATATTCGCGACCTGCAGGCGAGCCGCACTCGAGGCCCGCGGCGATCGCCATCGCGCGACCACTGCTACGGCTGCACGGCGGGGCAGGGTAGCAGCTGCGGCGGCGCGCTGCGGTAGGTGCCTGTGCGGCGCTGTCCATTGTGATTCCGACTCTCAACGAAGCCGCGCAGCTTCGCGACACCCTGCGGCCGCTGCAGGCGCTGCGCGGCCGCGGCCACGAAGTCATTGTGGTCGACGGCGGCAGTGAGGACGACACGCTGGGCATCGCCGCAGCCCTGGCCGATCGCTGCCTGAGTGCGCCGCCCGGGCGCTCAGGCCAGATGAACGCCGGTGCGGCATGCGCGCGCGGCGATATTTTCTGGTTTCTGCACGCCGATACGCGCGCGGCCCCGGCATGCGACCGGATCATTGTAGCCGCCTGCGGCGCTACCGACAGCTGGGGTCGTTTCGACGTGCGCCTGTCCGGTCGGCAGCCGCTGTTGCGCCTGGTCGAACGTCTGATGAACCTGCGCTCGCGGCTGACCGGTATCGCCACTGGCGACCAGGGTATGTTTGTAACCCGCAGCCTGTTCGAACGTGTGGGCCGGTTTCCCGATATACCGCTGATGGAGGACATCGAGCTGAGCAAGCGCCTGCGCGCGCTGCGCCGCCCGCTATGCCTGCGCCATCAGGTTATCACTTCCAGTCGGCGCTGGGAGGAACAGGGCATCGTTCGCACCATCGCCCTGATGTGGTATCTGAGGCTGGCCTATTTTCTCGGCGTACCCGCCGAGCGTCTGGCAGTACGCTATGACTAGGCTGCCGACCTACCGCTATCCTGCCGGCCGGCTGCTGGTGTTCGCCCGCGCACCGGTGGCGGGCGCGGTCAAGACCCGCCTTGCGGCCAGCATCGGCGCGTCAGGCAGCGGCGCGCCTGTACCGGAAACTGGTACAGGACACACTCGATACGGCCCTGCAGGCAGGGCTTGCGCCGGTTGAGTTGCACGTAACACCGGATGCCACCCATCCGTTTATTCGCTCTCTGGCAGGCAGTCTGCCTGTCGCGATCAGGCCGCAGCAGGGTGCGGATCTGGGCGAGCGCATGCACACCGCCCTGCAGCACGCGCTCGGAGAGAGTGAATTCGCGCTGCTGATCGGCACCGACTGCCCGGTGTTGACAGGGGAGTATCTGCACCAGGCGTGTCGCGAACTTCAGGCCGGCACGGAACTGGTCGTGGGTCCTGCCGAAGACGGCGGCTATGTACTGATCGGGGCGCGGCGCCCCTGTAGCGCGCTGTTCGACTCCGTGCCCTGGGGCAGCGCTGCGGTGCTGCAGGTCACGCGCGACCGTGCACAATCGCTGCACCTGCGTTACGCTGAGCTGGCCGTGCTCTGGGATCTCGACACACCCGCCGATCTGGCACGCTGGCACACGCAGCAACGCCTGGATGCGGCGGCTGTGACCAATCGTAACCCCTCAGCCTGATGGAGGCGCTGCCATGAAATCCACCGAATCCGATCGCGTCCGGCAGAATGTCCGGGACAGCTATGCCAGAGTCGCCGAAGCCAGTGACAACGGTGGCTGTTGCGGAGAAGCGAGTTCCTGCTGCGGGGTGGCGCAGGATGTGCAGATCAACGCCCTGATATCGAGCCGCCTGGGTTATTCGCACCAGGACCTGGCGAGTGTGCCCGAGGGAGCGGATATGGGGCTGGGCTGTGGTAACCCGCGCGCCATCGCCGGCCTGAAGGCAGGGGAGGTGGTGCTGGACCTGGGCAGCGGCGGCGGGTTCGATGCTTTTCTCGCGGCACGCGAAGTCGGTGACAGCGGCCGGGTGATCGGGGTCGACATGACGCCTGAAATGGTCAGCAAGGCGCGGCGCAATGCGGCGCAGGCGCAGTTCAGCAATGTGGAATTCAGGCTCGGCGAAATCGAACACCTGCCGGTCGCCGACGCCAGCGTCGACGTGATCATTTCGAACTGTGTGATCAACCTGTCACCGGACAAGCCGCGTGTGTTCGCGGAAGCCTGGCGGGTACTGAAACCGGGTGGCCGGCTGGCGATTTCGGACGTGGTCGCCAGCACCGAGCTGCCCGCGTCGCTGCGCGACGATCCCTACCTGCACTCGGCGTGCGTGGCCGGCGCCTCGCGGGTCGGGGAACTGGAAACCTGGCTTGCGGATGCCGGCTTCGCCGAGATACGCATCCGGCCCAAGGATGAATCCCGGCAGTTCATAAAGGACTGGGTGCCGGGCAGCGGCGTTGAGGATTACGTTCTGTCCGCGACCATCGAAGCGATCAAACTCTGACAGCACTGCGTCCCGGTATGGCAGGGAAAAACACAAAGTTTGTCACCTGGCTGGTGGCCCTGCTGTTACTGGGTTCCGTGCTGGGTGGCGTCCTGCTCTGGAAATACCTGAACCGTAGCGAACTGCCCGACGGTTTCGCCTCCGGTAACGGCCGTATCGAAGCCATAGAAATCGATATCGCGACCAAACTGGCCGGCCGTCTGGAAGCGGTGCTCGCCGAGGAAGGCGATATGGTCGAAGCAGGGCAGGTGGTTGCGCGCATGGATACCCAATCGCTCGGCGCCCAGCTCCGCTCTGCCCAGGCCCGGGTGCGCCAGGCGCAGCGGGAGCGCGATCATGCGGTTGCGATTGTGCGCCAGCGCGAAAGCGAATGTGCGCTGGCCGAAAAACAGCTGGCGCGCTCGCGCGCCATGCGCCGCCGCGACCCGGGGGCGATTTCCCAGGAGCAGATCGATCATGATGCCACGGCGGTCGAGACGGCGCGTGCCGCCTGCGCGGCGGCCGAAGCCCAGCTCGCCAATGCCGATGCCGCCATCGAGGCCGCAGCCGCAGAGGCGGAGCGCATCAGTGCGGACATCGAGGACAGCACGCTGAAAGCGCCGCGCAGCGGCCGGGTCCTGTACCGCCTCGCGGAGCCGGGCGAAGTGCTGGCGGCCGGCGGCAGGGTGCTCACCGTGCTCGACCTGACCGACGTCTACATGACCCTGTTCCTGCCCACGGACCAGGCCGGGCGGGTCAGCATCGGCGCCCAGGCGCGTATCATTTTCGACGCGGCGCCCCACCTGGTGATACCCGCCACGGTCTCGTTCGTCGCACCGGAGGCCCAGTTCACACCCAAGGAAGTCGAGACCCGCAGCGAGCGCGAGAAACTGATGTTCCGGGTCAAGGCGCGCATCGATCCGGCGCTGCTGAAAAAGCACATCGACAAGGTCAAAACGGGCGTGCCGGGCGTGGCCTATGTGCGCCTGGACAAGGATCTCGACTGGCCTGAATTCCTGCATATCCGACTGCCGCAATGAGCCACCCGTCTGCGGGCGTCGCCGCTGTCAGCGACCTGACTCACCGCTATGGCAAGACCCTGGCCCTCGCCAACATCGAGCTGGAACTCCCGAGCGGCCGCATGGTGGGTTTCATCGGACCCGATGGCGTCGGCAAGTCCACCTTGCTCGGCATTCTGGCCGGCGTACGCGGAATCCAGGCCGGCACGGTGCAGGTGCTCGGTGGCGATATGCGCAATCATCGCCACCGCACTGCGCTGTGCCCGCGCATCGCCTACATGCCGCAGGGGCTGGGGCGCAACCTGTACATGACCCTGTCGGTGTTCGAAAACATCGATTTTTTCGCGCGCCTGTTCGGTCAGCGGCGTGCCGAACGCGAGTGGCGCATCGAGGAACTGCTGCAGGCCACCGGTCTGGCGCCGTTCGCAGAGCGCGCAGCCGGCAAATTGTCGGGCGGCATGAAGCAGAAGCTGGGACTGTGCTGCGCCCTGATACACGATCCTGACCTGTTGATACTCGACGAGCCCACCACCGGTGTGGACCCGCTGTCGCGCCGCCAGTTCTGGCGCCTTATCGAGCGCATGCGGGCGCGCCGGCCGGGCATGAGCGTGCTGATCGCCACTGCCTACATGGAGGAAGCCGAACAGTTCGACTGGCTGGTGGCGATGGACGACGGGCGGGTGCTGGCGACCGGCAGTCCCGAGGAAATCAAGGGGCAGGCGGGCAGGGCGGATCTCGATGCCGCCTTCATCAGCCTGCTGCCCGAACACAAGCGGCGCGGACACGAAGCCCTGGTGGTACCGCCGCGGCGGCATGAACCCGAAACTGCGCCGGCTATTCGCGCCCACGACCTGACCCGCAGGTTTGGCGATTTCACCGCTGTGGACCAGGTGAGTTTTGAAATTCATCGCGGCGAAATTTTCGGTTTCCTGGGTTCCAACGGCTGCGGCAAGACCACTACCATGAAGATGCTCACCGGATTACTGCCGGCCAGCGCCGGAGAAGCCGAACTGTTCGGTCAGCCGGTCGACGCGCGCGACCTGGCGACCCGCAAACGGGTGGGCTACATGTCGCAGTCCTTCTCGCTGTACGGCGAACTGACGGTAAGACACAACCTGGAGCTGCACGCACAGCTGTTCCAGCTGCCTGCCGGGCAACGCCAGGCGCGTATCCGCGAGCTGGTCCAGGATTTCGGGCTGCAGGCGCATAGCGAAGATCTGGCTGCCGAGCTGCCGCTGGGTATCCGTCAACGGCTGTCCCTGGCCGTCGCCGTGGTGCACGAACCGGACATGCTGATTCTCGACGAGCCTACCTCGGGCGTGGACCCGGTGGCACGGGACCGCTTCTGGGAGCTGCTCATCGACCTGTCGCGCAACCAGGGCGTGACAATCTTCATTTCCACGCATTTCATGAACGAAGCGGAACGCTGTGACCGTATCTCCTTCATGCACGCCGGCCGGGTGCTGGCCAGCGACACGCCCGATGCGCTCAAGGCAGCGCGCGGCACGGATAGCCTGGATGCCGCTTTCATCGCCTACCTGGAGGAGGCAGAGGGCGCGCCGCAGCAGGCCGAGGCGGGCGACACGGTTGCGCGCCCTGTCCCGGGCCCGGCCGGCGCGCCGCCGCGTTCCGGCATCTTCAGCCCCATGCGCCTGCTCGGCTACGCGCGGCGCGAGACCCTGGAACTGCTGCGTGACCCCATCCGGCTGGCCTTTGCCCTGCTCGGTCCGCTGATCCTGATGGTGGTGTTCGGCTACGGCATCTCTTTCGATGTCGAGAATCTTGCCTACGCGGTGCTGGACCGGGACCGGACACCGCAGAGCCGCGCTTACCTGGAGCACTTTGCCGGCTCACGCTATTTCCACCAGCGCCCGCCGCTGGCCGATCATGCCGATCTGGAGCGGCGTCTGCGCAGCGGTGAGCTGGCTTTCGTGATCGAAATACCGCCCGATTTCGGTCGCGATCTGAAACGTCAACGCCGCCCTGAGGTCGCGGTGTGGCTGGACGGCGCAATTCCGTTTCGCGCCGAAACCAGCCGCGGCTACGTGCAGGGTGCGCACCGCGAATACCTGCGCCAGCTGGCGCACCGGGAGCCGGTTTCCGCCAACCCCGTGACACCGGTCAATATCGAAACCCGCTACCGTTACAATCAGAACTTCAAGAGTGTGTACGCCATGGTGCCCGGCGTCATCATGCTGCTGCTGATGTTGATTCCCTCCATGATGACCGCCGTCGGCGTGGTGCGCGAAAAGGAACTCGGCTCTATCACCAACCTGTATGCCACGCCGGTGACGCGCCTTGAGTTTCTGCTCGGCAAACAGCTGCCCTACATTGTGGTTGCCATGATCAGCTTTGTCAGCCTGCTGGCCATGGCGCTGTTTCTGTTTCGCGTGCCGGTGGAGGGCAGCCTCGCTGCACTGGCGGTTGGCGCCCTGCTGTATGTCGTGGCAAGTACCGGCTTCGGCCTGCTGGTATCGAGCTTCGTCAAGACGCAGATTGCCGCCATTTTCGCCGCCGCCATCCTGTCCATTATGCCGACCATCAATTTTTCCGGTTTCCTGTCGCCGGTTTCCGCTCTGGAAGCCGGTGGCAAGCTGATCGGCTACGGTTTTCCGGCCGGTTATTTCCAGCAGATCAGCGTCGGCACATTCACCAAGGCGCTGGGCTTTGCCGATCTGTTGGGAAGCTACCTGGCGCTGGGGGTGTGCATCGTCGTCATCCTGGCACTGAGCCTGGCGCTGCTGCGGCTCCAGGAACGCTGAGCATGGATCTGAACCTGAAAAACGTGTTCCGGCTCGGCATCAAGGAGCTGTACAGCCTGCGCAACGACCTGGTCATGGTGGTGCTGATTCTCTATACCTTCACCTATGCGATTTATACTCCGGCCCAACACGCCCAGACCGAGCTGCGCAACGCCGCCGTGGCCATCGTCGACGAAGACCGGTCGCAACTCTCGCTGCGTATCCGCGATGCCCTGCTGCCACCGTATTTTCAGCACCCGGTCGGCATCAGTGCGCGGGAAATCGACCCCGCTATGGATGCCGGCCGGTTTACGTTCGTGCTCGACATTCCGCCCGACTTCGAGGCCGACCTGCTGGCGGGGCGCAAGGCCTCGCTGCAGGTGAACGTCGACGCCACCGCCATGACCCAGGCCGGCCACGGCGCCAGCTACATCCAGAATGTGGTGAATCGCGAGGTCGGCGCTTTCCTGGGCGGGGCAGGGTATAAAGCACAGCCAGCGGTGGAGCTGGTGGTGCGGGCGCGCTTCAACCCCAACCTGCAGTCGCGCTGGTTTCTCGCGGTGATGCAGCTCATCAACATGATCACTCTGATGGCGGTCATCCTCACCGGCGCGGCACTGATCCGCGAGCGCGAGCACGGCACCATCGAGCACCTGCTGGTGATGCCGTTACGGCCGGCGGAGATCATGCTCGCCAAGATATGGGCAAACGGCCTGGTGATTGTGGTCGCAGCGACCCTGTCGCTTTACCTGCTCGTGCAGGGCGTGCTTGCCGTCCCGGTGGCGGGCTCGGTCGCACTGTTCGTGACCGGAACCGCGGTGTACCTGTTTTCGGTCACCGCACTGGGAATCTTCCTGGCCACTCTGGCGCGCACCATGCCTCAGTTCGGGCTGCTCGCCTTTCCGGTGTTCATGGTGATGAACCTGCTGTCCGGCGGCACCACGCCGCTGGAGAGCATGCCGGAACTTCTCCAGGGCATCATGCAGCTGGCGCCCTCGACCCACTTCGTCAGTTTCGCCCAGGCGATCCTGTACCGCGGCGCCGGCCTGGAGCTGGTGTGGCGGGAGCTGGTCGCCATTGCGGCCATTGGGGCGGTTCTGTTCGCCGCCGCCCTGCTGCGGTTTCGTGCCACAGTGGATGCCGGGCGCTGAACCGCGCCTCAGATCGGAAATTGGGGTCAGAGTCGAATTTTCTTGAACGGGATGTCTTTGGACTTGCGCAGATCGAGAGAAAATTCGACTCTGACCCCAATTTCCCGCTGAAGCGAACCTTAGATCCAGTGCTTGATACGGAAGACGATCAGCAGCACCACGGCCAGCGCCAGCATGCCTCCCAGCGCGACAAAGTAGCCGTAGTGGTAACCAAGCTCCGGCATATACTGGAAGTTCATGCCGAAAATGCCCGCCACCAGGGTGAGCGGAAGAAAAATCACCGAGACCACCGTCAGCACGCGCACGATGTCGTTGGTGCGGTGCGCGACGGCGGAGAAGTGCAGCTGCACCAGCGCCTCGACTTCTTTTTGCTGCTCGCCGGCAAAGCGGGTAATGCGACCGATGTGCTCGATCAGATCGTTGAAGCGCACCGCCATGTGCTCGTCCATTTCGACACGGGTTTCCTCGCGCCACTGGAGGATAGCGTCCTCCTGGCCTTCGCACAGCAGTGACAGCGAGCGCAACTGGCTCTGGTAGTCCAGCAGCGCCATCCAGTCGCTGTAGGGGTGGTGCGGATCGAGCAGATCCCGCCGCCAGCGTTGCAGCTGTTCGGTGAGCGGCTCGCGCATGGCCAGAAAGCGGTCCACCATGGTGCTCATGATCTGGTGCATCAACCCGAAAGTGCGGCGCGAAATACGGCCCTGGTTGTTCAGCAGGCGCGCTTTGACGACCGGGATGGAACGGCTCTCGGCAGGACGTACCGTGACCAGCAGGTTGTCGAGCAGGAAAAACGCCGTCGCATGGCTGGCAAACTGACCCTCGTCGCTGTCCGGCGCCAGGCCGCGGAAGATGATCATTTCGTATTCGCTGGTGCCGTCGTAGAAGGAAGGGTGGCGGGCGTTCAGGCTGTCCTTGACGTGGCCCTCGTGCAGCGTGATGCCGCTGAGTCCGGCGATCAGCTCGACCCAGTCAGCGGTGTTCTCGCGCTCGATATCGAGCCACACAAAGCCGGGTGAGGGCAGCGGATCGAGTGACGGGCGCCGTTCCGGGTCACCGCTCTCGGGGATATAAATTATGTCCATTCACGACTCCGAATCCGTCGGCCATGCGGCCGATCAGGAACGTAGGTTGGGCTGAGCACGGTGAAGCTCAACAACATCGCTGACCGTGCGTGCGCGAACTCGACGTCCTTCTGTTTTGCCCGAGTTCCTGTTGGGCTTCGCTACGCTCAGCACCAACCTACCTATGTCAGCACCGGCGCCTCACGCCGCGGGATCATCATCCGGCAGCAGGGCCTTCTGGAACGCTTCAACGGTGCCCGCGACCTCGGCAACGCCTTGAAAGCGCGCCACATGGAACAGTGCTTCGCCCTCGTTGGCGAGCGGCAGGTGGGTGCAGCCGATCACCACACCGGAGTAGGGCGCCAGCACCTCGACCTCGACACCGCCGAACGGATCGGAGATGACCCCGATGGGCTGGTCTTTCCTGACCCGGCTGCCGAGACGCGTGGTGCGCCTGAGGATGCCGCTGATCGGAGCCCGCACCCAGCTGCTGGAACGCGCCACCACCGGTTCGCGCTGAAAGCGTCTTTTCTTCTCCGCCGGTGGCAGCATGTCCAGCGCCCGCAGGACATTGACAATGCCACGCACCCCGGCCCGTATCGGTACCTCGTCGAAGCGCAGCGCCTCGCCACCCTCGTACAGCAGCATGGGAATGCCGTTCTCGGCCGCGGCTTCGCGCAGCGACCCGTCACGCAGGTTGGCGTTCAGGATCACCGGCACACCGAACGCGTTGGCCAGTGCTGCGGTCTCCGGATCATCCATGTTGGCTCGAATCTGCGGCAGGTTGTCGCGGTGCTGGGCTCCGGTGTGCAGATCGATACCATGGGTGCAGTTACCCACGATCTCGCGCATGAAAACGTGCGCCAGGCGTCCCGCCAATGAACCCTTTTCCGAACCGGGAAAAGAGCGGTTCAGATCGCGCCGGTCGGGCAGATAACGCGACTGGCTGACGAATCCGTGGATATTGACAATCGGGACCGCGATCAAGGTGCCGCGCAGGCGCTTCAACACCGCAAGTCGCAACAGCCGGCGGATGATTTCCACGCCATTGATTTCATCGCCATGTATCGCCGCGCTGACGAACAGGCTGGCCCCCGGTTTCCTGCCGCGGATCACGTGCACCGGCATGGTGAGCGGCGCATGGGTGTAGAGCGGCGCCAAGGGCAGATCTATGGTGGTCCTGGTGCCCGGCGCCAGGACGGTGCCGTTGATGGTGAGCGTAGTCTGAGTCAAGTGGTTCAGCCCATCCCGCGGGTCCTGGTCTTGTACGGTCTGGCGTTCTTCTCGATGAACTCGATCATCAAGCCGGCGACGTCTTTGCCGGTCGCGCCTTCGATACCCTCCAGACCGGGCGAGGAGTTGACCTCCATGACCACCGGGCCGTGGTTGGAACGCAGGATGTCGACACCTGCCACGTTCAGACCGATGATCCTCGCCGCGCGCACCGCCGTGGAACGCTCCTCAGGGGTAATCTTGGTCAGGCTGGCCGTGCCGCCGCGGTGCAGATTGGAACGGAAATCGCCTTCTTTGGCGTGCCGCATCATGGCCGCCACCACCTTGTCACCGATAACGAAACAACGGATGTCGGAACCGCCGGCCTCCTTGATGAACTCCTGGATCATGATATTGGCACGCAGCCCGAAAAACGCCTCGACCACGCTTTCCGCGGCCTTCTGCGTCTCCGCCAGCACCACGCCTATGCCCTGGGTGCCCTCCAGCAGCTTGATCACCAGCGGCGCACCACCGACCATCTTGATCAGGTCCTCGATGTCATCCGGCGAATGCGCGAACCCGGTAACCGGCAGACCGATACCCTTGCGCGCCAGTAACTGCAGCGAGCGCAGCTTGTCGCGCGCCCGGGTGATCGCCACCGACTCGTTGAGAGAGAACACCCCCATCATCTCGAACTGGCGCACCACGGCGGTGCCGTAGAAGGTCATTGAGGCGCCGATGCGCGGAATAATCGCATCGATATGCTCCAGGTTTTCGCCCTTGTAGTGAACCTCGGGTTTGTGCGAGGCGATATTCATGTAGCAACGCGCTGTATCGATCACGCGCGCCTGATGCCCGCGTTGCCTGGCGGCTTCCACCAGGCGACGGGTCGAATACAGCGACGACTTGCTGGAAAGAATGGCGATGTTCATCATGGCGCTGGTATCGGTTGTCGGTTTCGGCGCAGCTTCCGCCGCGAGAACGTCCCGTTTATCATAACAGATGCCGATCTAGGCAGGCTTGCCGAGCAGGTAGGACTTGTCCGGTTTGATCATGACGCTCTTGTGCAGGGCGGTTCTACCCAGCAACAGCCGAAAGCGCATGCTGTCTCGGTTGGTCAGAGTCAGCTCGATGGGCCATTGAAACCCGTTCAGCACCAGCTGGCTGGTGATCACGTAGCGCTTTTCCCTGTGCCCCCCGGAGTCTGTCACCCACCGCTCGTCGACGATCGGCGCAAAGAAATAGTGCTCGATATCGGTTCGCCTTTGCAGCGGGTGCACCCCGATGCGCAGTCCCTCGATACCGTCGACACGCGCCTCCTCGATGTGAAAGGCGTGCAGGGCCGAGGTGCGCGCGCCGGTGTCGATCTTCGCCTTGATGCGGCTGATCCCCAGATCGGGGAGCGACACCCACTCGCGCCAGCCAATGATTGTGCGTTTCATGCAAGTTCCCCGGTTGGGCCAGGCGGAGCGGCGTCAGTCCGGCCCTGGGCGCCTGATCCTGACGCGTTCGGCTATTAGCTCATTTTATAACCTGGTCTGCACTTACACCACCTCTTTGCCATGCCGCGGTCGCCGCGCGCGTAAAGGCTATCTGGCGCCGAGCAATCGCTGGCGGCGTGCGGGGACGCCGTCCGTCACACCGCCAGGCAGTAAGCCGAAACTGTCCGGCGGCGCCACATCGCGCAGCGGCTATACTTCAACAGTACCGGTTTCGCAAAGGGCATAACGTCAACGGCGTTGCGCCATCACGATGACACGACAGCAGAGAGGATGAGAGCGCCGCCCACTGTTCCTGACTGAGTCCGTTTGCCGCGGCACGCGTCCTTGCCTGTCAAAGAAGGCGGTATGAGCGAAGCACAACTGCAACGCGAAATTCAGCGGCGCGAGCATGCGGAAACGTTGCAAGCCAGCCAGCAGAGCATTCTGCGGCTGATCGCGACCTGCCGCCCCCTGGAACAGGTACTGGGCGCGCTGGTGGAAGGGGTGGAGAAGCTGTTTCGACCGTCACTGTGTGCGGTGCTGGTCTATAACCAGCGCCATGACTGCCTGAACATCGGCGCCGCACCCAGTATCGACCAGGAAGTGCGTGCATTGCTGGATGGCACGCCCCTCGGTCCCGACCTGAATTCGTTTGCAGCCGCCGCGTTTCGACGCGAGACGGTTATTGTTACCGATATCGCCCACGACGAGACCTGCGGCGCCAGCCGGGAAGCGGCGCTGCGGGCCGGCTACCGCTCCTGCTGGGCCCATCCGGCGCTCGGCCCTGACGGACAACTGCTGGGCGTCATCGGCATGTACCACTGGGAGATACGCGCACCCGGCAAAGAAGAACTGGACGTCATCCCGGACCTCTCGGATCTGGCCGGTATTGCTATCGGTCACGAGCACGCCGAGCGGCGTATGCGGCTGCTCTCCAGTGCGCTGGAACAGACCGATGACGCGGTCATGATCATGGACCGGGACGGCATCATCGAATACGTGAACCCGGCCTACGAACGCATCACCGGTTGTACACGGCAGCAGGTCACCGGCACCGCCGTGGAACTCGTCGATGCTCAGTTTCACGAACCCGGTCTCGTTATCGAACTGTGGCATACCATCCGTGGCGGCAAGGTTTTTCGCGACGTGTTCGTCAATCGCCGCCACGATGGCGAACTGTACTATGAGGAGAAAACCATAACGCCGTTCCGGGATGAACACGACAATGTCACTCACTTCGTTGCCACCGGCAAGGACATTACTCAGCACATGGAGGCACAGAAGCGTCTCCAGTATCTGGCCCACCATGATCCTCTGACCGGTCTGGCCAACCGGGCACTGCTGCTCGATCACCTGGACAATGCGCTGGCGCAGGCTCAGCGCAGTGACCAGATGGTCGCGCTTCTGTATGCGGATCTGGATCGCTTCAAGGGTGTGAATGACGGTTTCGGCCACACCACGGGAGATCGTCTGCTCAAGGCAGTTGCAGAGCGACTGCGCGGCTGTGTGCGCGAAGCCGACACCGTCGCGCGCCTGGGCGGAGACGAATTCGTCATCCTGCTGCCCAGCGTCCGGCACGTCGATGAACCGGCACACGTTGCCCAGAACCTGCTCGAAACTCTGCATGCGCCGATTATCATCGATAACGGCCGGGAGCTGTTCAGCAACGCCAGCATCGGCATAACCGTCTACCCGATTGATGCCGAAGACGCCGAAACGCTGCTCAGGAATGCGGACCAGGCCATGTACCGGGCGAAGTCCAGGGGCGGGGACGTTTATGAGTTCTATGCCCAGTACATGACCGACCAGACACATCGACATCTCGACATGGAGCATAAGCTGCGTCACGCCCTGGAACGGAATGAGTTCAGCCTGCATTATCAGCCGCGCATCGCTGCCGGCAGCGGGGAGGTCTGCGCCATCGAGGCCCTGTTGCGCTGGAACCACCCGGAGCTCGGCGAAGTAGCCGCCAGTGAGTTCGTGCCGCTGCTAGAGGATACCGGCCTGATCCTGCCGGTTGGGCGCTGGGTACTGCAGACCGCCTGCAGCTACGCGCGGACCCTGCAGACCTCCGGTCTGGGCAGGCTTCGAGTTGCCGTCAATCTGTCACCACGCCAGCTTCGTGACAGCGGCCTGGTCGAATTTACCCGCGCATGTCTGGATCGGCTGGAACTGGACGGCAGCATTCTGGAACTGGAAATCACCGAGGGCCTGTTGATCGAGCATACCGGCGCCGCGGTAACCACGCTGGAGACTTTGCACGACCTGGGTGTGCAGATTTCCATTGACGATTTCGGTACCGGCTATGCGGCGCTGGCCTACCTGAAGCGTTTTCCGATTGACGGCCTGAAAATCGATCGTACCTTCATAAACGATGTCCCCCGCAGCAGCGATGACCAGGCCATTGTCCGGGCGATAGTTGCCATGGCGCGCAGCCTGGGATACCGCACTACGGCGGAGGGCGTGGAGACCGCGGAACAGGTGGCGCTGCTGCGCAGCGAGGGCTGCGACGAGTTGCAGGGCTTCTATTTCAGCCGCCCCCTGAACGCCGGCGCGCTGGATGCCTGGCTGACACAGCACTGAGCGGCACGGCGGCCGCTCAGCGACTGTGCATCAATGCGGCGTGTAGCCACCGAAGAAGCCGGTCGCGACAATCACCAGCAGCGCCAGACCGCAGCCGATCAGCACCAGGCCCAGTATTTTCGATCCGATGGTCATGGGCTTCGACGGTGCATCCACAAGGTACTTTTCCAGCTGCCCGGTGTCGACCAGACGCTGGTACTGCAAACCGTGATCGCGCCGGAACTCCTCCAGCGACTGGGTCCCGGTGAACATGACAATATCAGGCGGCGGCAACTTGTCCGGGCGGAAGTGGTTATTGAAAAAATGTACGGTGAACAGGAACACGGCTGCCAGAAAAGCCTCATCACCGTGCACCAGCATGACCACGTTGAACACCCAGCCGGGGAAGATCTCGGCAGTCACGTCGGGGAAGGCCAGCATCGCTCCGCTGCCACCGATCACTGCCATACCCCAGAACACTGCCCAGTAGTCGAACTTTTCCCAGTAGGTCCAACGGTCCAGCACCGGCTTCGGCCCCTTGTACACAAACCACTTGAACATGCCCCAGGCATCCTTGAAATCCTTCCAGTTGGGGATCAGCGAATCCGGGCCGAACCAGCGGAAGGTGGCGCGTTTGCGGAAAATATGCAGGCCAACGCCGAACAGGTGCAGAAAAAAGATGCCGAGCATGATGGTCGCACTGGTGAGGTGGATCATACCGGCCACCTGTGGACCGCCGAGGGCATTGATAACCACCGGCGCCCAGGCGGTATAGGAATAAAACAGCGCCATGCCGGTCAGGATCAGGGTCATGACACTCAGAGCAAACAGTAAGTGACCGATGCGCCACACCAGCCCGAACCGCCGCACCTGTTTTTGCCGCCCCTCCAGCAGTTCGTCGGTGCGAATATGCGGCCGACCCTTGCGCTCCTTGCGATCCCGGTATTCGCGATACCACCACAACAGAGAATGCGCCCAGAAGTAGCCGAACACGAACAACAGCAGCCCGTGCATGAATTTCCCCGCGATCCACATCTGCGGATAGTTCTCAAAATCGTGCGTCGTGGCGTGCGGCCCGAAACTCATCAGGCTTGCGGTTGCCGCCATGATCTTCCTGCCGTCGTGGCATTCCCGGCAGGTTTCCAGACGGTTATTCGGATGCACGGTCGACTCCGGATCCTTCACCCGCCGGATCTCGTGGCTGCCGTGGCAGTCGAAGCACTTGGCCGTAAAGGCATAGCCCAGAGTGTTGATCTGACCGTGATAGGTATCCCGGTAGCTGGCGAACCGCTCCTGGTGACAGCTGCCGCACTGTCGGGTAATCAGGAGCTGGAATGAATCCTTGCGCGTTTTTTCGATAGCATGGCTGGTGTGACAGTCGGTGCACACGGCCGCCCGGGGGTTGTGCTGCTCGAGGACTTCACTGCCGTGCACCGAGGTCACATATTCCTCCAGCGACTCCTCGTGGCACTGGCCGCATAGATTCGGTACTGTCAGGTGCCAGTCGGTGCGTTTGGCCGTACCGCTTGGCGGAACGTCGAAGAAATGTGTGTCGTGACAGTCATCGCAGGACGCCTTGACCGCGTTACGGCCCGCCGAGCGTGCGTGAAAGGAGTCTTCGTACGCGGCGGCGTTTTCCACCACCACGCCGAGTCGTGCTTTTTCCACCGTCAGGTTCTGCTGCTCGGCGGTTTCCCAAAGCTGCCGGTGGCAGGTCACACAGTCGGGTTTCGGCAGCGTGCCTTTCCCGTGGGGTACGCTGACGTCGCTGATTTCCCGGTGACAGTCAACACAGGCCATATCGCCATGCACGCCGCGGATAAAACGGTCTTTATCTATCGTGAGCAGCGGCCGCAGCTCACCGTCTTCATCGGGCACTTCAAGTGCCTGCGTTCCGCCGTGGCAGGCCAGGCAAGTGGCGTCGTCGAGAGCCGGCGCGCCGGACGCAGTGCCCGAGCTTGCGGCCGGTTCGGCGGCCGCTGTGTCGTTCTGCCACATCAGCAGGGCGGCCATGAACATTAAGCCGAAAAACCAGGCCACCAGCCGCAGCGCAGGTGTCCGCCGAGGCGTACTGACAGTGGAGGTATTCAACAGTTTGCGTCGCTCAGGCGTCATGATCACTCACACAGGTATGGAGCTGCAGCGCAACACGAGCGGGGCGCCGTGCCGGCACGCGGCGGCACAGTTCAATCAGCCACCCTGCTTGCGTTGCAGAGTCGCGATTCACCGTTTGCGCAATGTTTCGGTGGGTCTATTTGAAACTGCCGTAGTAATTAACCAGCGCCTCGATGTCGGCAGGCTCGAGTTTCTCAAACTTCGGTTTCATCTTCTTGACCATGGGGCGCTCGCCGCTTCCGAACTCCTTGAACGCCTGCTCAAGGTAGGGCATCCACTGACCGGCCAGGATACCGCTGTCGTCGCTGGCCAGACTGCCGCCTTCGGCGTGGCATTTGTCGCACTTGCTCTCATGGATCTCCTTGCCTTTCTCGGCCAGCGCCGCATCGAAGTCCTGCTGCGCGCGGACGAATGGCTTGCCGGCATAATAGCTGGCGAGCTGTTCGATCTCCTTCTCGCTCAGATCCTTGGCGATCTCGCACATGGTCGTCTTCTGCCCCTTCTTGTCGCCGCTCAGATATTCCGCCTCCGGGCACGGCCGTTCCTGTTCCTGGTACGCGACCATGCTGTCGGTCGTGTAGGGCTCGGAGAAGCCGCCGATGATCGGCACATCGGGTTCGCTGCTGGCCCCCTCCGGCCCATGACAGTCGGCGCAAGAGGCGGCCAGCTCAGCCACATCGGCAGCCCGGGCCGACGCCAGGGGAAACGTGGCCAGTACGGCGCCGACACAGAGTAGAGGTGGAAAGCAGTCATTGCTCGATTCATGTCGAGTTTCTCCCTATGGTTAGTGGGCGGTGTCACTCCGCTGTGCGAAGGCACGCTGAACGGTCGCTCGATCCGAGCCGTGGCAGATCTTTGCGCCTCCGTATCGGTGTTCGTCGCCGCGAACGGCAGCGGCAGTTCTTGATTAAGGTCAAATGTAACGCATTCTTCTTCGCTATTGTTGATTTATTTTCCAAAAACCGACTTGACCGACCGGCGGTTGATGTATACTACGCAGCGAGAGTGAACCGCGCGACAGCCGCAGGCCAATTCAAACACAACAATACAACAACAGACATGCCCAACCGAGGCATATCAATTCAAGCACCAGAGGAGCGACCCATGAACCGGTTCAACGTAATGCTGCAGTGGGGCAGGCTGGCTGCCATGGCGAGTCTGCTGGCGGTTGCCTTGGGCGGCTGCGGTAGTGGTGACGACGGCGACACCGGACCGGCAGGACCACCGGGCCCGGCGGCGCCGGTGTCGGCGACTTCCCTCGACATGCAGATCACCGGCGTAACCATCCAGAGTACCCCGGTGGTCGGCTTCAACGTCACCAACCAGGACGGCGCCCCGTTCACCGGACTCACCACGGGCGATCTGCGTTTCACGGTCGCCAAACTGATGCCCGGCTCGCTGGGTAACCCGAGCAGCTGGCAGAACTACATCAATCAGGAAGAAACGGCGGCAGTCGGGCCAGGTACCGGTAACACCGCACTGCAGGCCACCCGCGAGAACAGCGGGACTCTGGTTGACCACGGCGACGGAACCTACACGTACACGTTTGCCACCGACATCACCGCTGTCACCACGCCGGTGGCAGTACCCTATGACCCGAGCCTGACCCACCGACTCGCCGTCCAGACGCGTGGCTCGCTGCCGGCTGTCAACGCCTTGTATACCTTCCGGCCGTCGGACGGTGCCACCCAGGGGCTGTTCAGCCGCGAAATTGTCAAGACCGAAACCTGCAACGAATGCCACAATGCCCTGGAAGCGCATGATGCGCGTATCGAGACCGATTACTGCGTGACCTGCCACAACCCGGGATCAACCGATGCCAACAGCGGCAATACCGTCGACTTCAAGGTCATGATCCACAAGATTCACCGCGGCGCCGAGCTGCCCAGTGTGGAGGCGGGCGGTGCATACATTATCTGGGGCTTCGGCGACAGTGAGCACGACTACTCGCACGTCGAGTTTCCCCAGGATATCCGCAACTGCACCAGGTGCCACGACGGCGCTGATCCGGATACGCCGCAGGGTGGCAACTGGAACACCCAGCCGAGCATCGAGGCGTGCGGATCCTGCCACGACGACATCGACTTCACCAAGGACGGAACTGTCGACCCGGACGGACACCCGGGGGGGATCGTCACGGATAACAGCGAGTGCATCACCTGCCACGCGCAGAACAGGATCGCGGGCAGCGTCGCGGAGTCGCATGTCATTCCCGAGAAGCTGGCTGCGGCCCGCTTTCAGTACAACCTCATCGACGTGAGCGGGGGAAACACACCGGTGATACAGTTCTCGATCACCGACCCGACCAATGGCGACGCGCCCTATGACATCACCACCGATCCGGCCTTCACGACCAGTGGCGGGGTCAGCCGCCTGGCGATTCTGGTCGGCTGGAACGCTCTGGATGCGCTGGACTTCGCCAACAGTGGCAGCGGCGTCGAATCCGGCGCAGCCGATCACCATTATCCCGACCGCGCAGTGCGGCGGTCCGCGAGCGGCGGTACGCCGGTATCGGCGGACTGGAGTTGCTCCGGACCGGTGTCGGGTGTCTACACGCTGACCAAGCTCTCTGCGCTTCCGGCTGACGGCGACGGGCACCGGCAGGGTGGGCATCGAAGGTCATCCGGCTGCCGACGATGGCACCGGCGCCTTTACCCTGCGCGTACCGGTCACCAGCGTGGTGAAGGACTGGTCGATCGACGGCAGTGCAGTGACGGCGCGGCGTCGATGTGGTGGATATCGCCAAGTGCGACCAGTGCCATGAGCAGGTCAGTCTGCACGGCGCCAACCGTAACGACGAACCACAGCTGTGTGTCATGTGCCACAACCCGAACGCCACCGACATCAACCGGCGGCCCAAGACCGCGATCGCGGACCCCCTTAACCCGCAGCCGGGCGAGGGCGTGCCGAGCGCCGGCGTGGACGGCAAGCTCGAAGAAGCCATCGACTTCAAGCGCCTGATCCACGCCATCCATGGCGCCGAGATGCGCGACAACGGGCTGGTGGTATACGGCTTCGGCGGCAGCGTCAACGATTTCAGCGAGGTCGGCTTCCCGGGCTTTGTACAGGACTGCGAAACCTGCCACCTGGCGGGCACCTATGAGCTGGAGGGAACCTGGGAGACGCCGACCCTGAACGGCATCCTGGCGAGCACCACCGACTCGGCGCCCAATGCCACCGTAGGCGGTATTGCCACGGGCCCGGGCTCACTCGCCGACGGCCTGGCAGACCAGGACGACGACCTGAACATATCGCCCACGGCAGCAGTCTGCTCGGCGTGCCACGACAGCGCCCTGGCACAGGCACACATGCTGGTTCCGGGTGGTGCGGTGTTTGATGCGACGCAACAGTACATCACCGACATGGTCGCAGGTAACTTCGAAACCTGTGCCGTATGCCACGGTCCTGGACGGGATGCCGACGTGGAGGAGGTCCACGCCGAGCGGTAGCAATCATAACCGCGCCGTAACGTGCCCGCAGCGTGCGCCGCGGGCACGGCGCCGCACTAAAAGAATACAGACAATACGCCATTGGCCACAGATATGAATCAAAACCGCCCGCCCGTCACCCTGCTGTTGCTGCTGTGGTGTGTTGCCTTCGGCAGCACGGTGCAGGCCGAGCAGGCCGTATCGCCCGCCGATGCTGAACAGGTATCGAAGACGGTACAGGAGGGTATCTACACCGACAAAGGCGCCGACACCTGTATCAAGTGTCATGACGAGGACGCCGAGTACCCGGTGTTCGATATCTTCAAGACCAAACACGGAACACGGGGCGACAAGCGCGCGCCTTTTGCCGGACTGCAGTGCGAGGCCTGTCACGGCCCCGGTGTAGCCGGCGCCAAAGCGATGCAGGAAGCACTCGACCGCGGCGGACATGTGGGCAAGGTGCGCCCGGGTCAGAAGCGTCCGCCGATATTCAATTTCGGCGACAAGTCGGACGAATCGGTGAAGGACCAGAACCGCATGTGTCTCACCTGCCACCAGAGCGACAGTCACATCGCCTGGATGGGCACCAAGCACGAAAGCAGCGACGTTGCCTGTGCCAATTGTCACACCATCCACGCGGCCCAGGATCCGGTGCTGACCAGGATGACGCAGCCCGATGTGTGCTTCAAGTGCCATACCAGGCAGCGCGCCGACTTCTACAAACCGTCCAATCATCCGGTGCGTTTCGGCCAGATCGCCTGTACCGAATGCCATAATCCGCACGGCGCCATCTCTGCCAGCCTGCTGGTCAGACCGACGCTCAACGAGACCTGTTACACCTGCCATGCGGAAAAACGCGGACCCTTTCTATGGGAGCACGCTCCGGTCCCCGAGGACTGCACCCTGTGCCACAATCCGCACGGCTCCATTCACAAGGCACTGCTGAACAAGACCGCACCGTTGCTTTGCCAGCAGTGCCATTCACAGGCCGGGCACCCGAGCGTCGCCTACACGGGCGCCGGCCTGCCGGGCGGCAGCGCGTCCGGCTTCATGTTGGCCGGCGCCTGCCTGAACTGCCACTCGCAGGTGCATGGTTCGAATCATCCGTCCGGGGTAAAGCTGATGCGCTAGTGCCGCACGACGACACTGGCTGCTGACAGGGCGGACAACGGCGCAAGGGAGGGGCGAGAACAATGAAACCAGAGCCGCACACCACAACGGGCATCAGACTGCTCGGACTGGCTTTGATGTCCCTGCAGTCAGTATCGGCCGCAGGCGCGGAGCCGCCCACGGTCGATACTTCGAACTGGAAATGCAGGTACTGCCCGTTCGAGGAAGGCTTCAGCGGCGAAGTCGAGGCCGGCGCCGGGCACGTGTCCGGGGACTCCTTCAAGTTCGGCGAATACAACGGTCTGGAAGAAGAGGGCGGGTTTTTCATCGGCAACGCCACGGCGCGCTACCGCGCCGAAGATGCGACCTACCTGGATCTGCTGTTCTATGACCTGGGGCTCGATTCGCGTTCCCTGAGCGTCGAGGGCGGCAGGCAGGGCAAGTACAAGCTGTTTCTCGAATACGATGAAATCCCGCACTACATCTCGGACAGCGCGGCTACCCCGTACCGCGGCACCGGCAGCGAAACACTGAGCCTGCCGGCCGGCTGGGTGGATGCGGGCAGTACCGCCGGCATGAGCGCGCTGGCGGGCAGCCTGCGCGACGTCGACCTGCACACCAAGCGCGAACGGCTGGGTGTCGGGGTTGCGTTCGTGCCGCGCTCCAACTGGCAGACGGCGGTGCAGTACCGTCATGAAGAGAAGGAAGGCAAGATGGCCACAGCCGGCTCCTTCTTCTTCAACGCCGCGCAACTGGTCGAGCCGGTCGATTACGTTACCGACCAGGTGGATGCATCCGTTTCCTACAGCGCAAGCAACTGGCAGGCCAAACTGGCCTACTACGGATCCATGTTCAACAACAAGGACCAGTCGCTGCTGTGGCAGAATGCCTACACGCCGCTGGTCGCCGGCGCCGATGAAGGCCAACTGGCGCTGCCGCCGGACAACCAGTTCCACCAGATCGTGCTGTCCGGCGCCTACCAGCTCAGCCAGCGCACCCAGGCCAGCGCCGACCTGGCGGTGGGGCGCATGGAACAGGACGAAGACTTCCTGCCGGCTACCGTGAACACCAGCCTGGCGGTCGCGCCGCTGCCGCGCAGCTCGGCGGATGCCGCAGTGGACACCCTGACCGCAAACTTCAGAGTCGTCTCTGCCGTCACCGACAAATTGCGCCTCAACGGCGCCTTTACCTACAATGACCGCGACAACGACACACCGCAATCCACTTATGACTGGGTCACCACGGACAGCTTCGTGGCAGCGCCGCGTACCAACCAGCCCTACAGCTTCACGCAGAGCGAACTCACGCTGAGCGGCGACTACCGCATCGACAAGTCCACCAAAGTCAGCGCCGGTTTCGACCACGACAGGCATGAGCGCACCCACCAGGAGGTCAATACCACGCGCGAAAACACCGTCTGGGGCAAGATATCCAAGCGCGCCAGAGAGGACCTGGACCTGAGCGTGAAGTTCGCTCACGCCGAACGCAACAATTCGCCCTACAAGGCGGCGCCCGACGTCGATCCGCCACAGAATCCGCTGCTGCGTAAATACAACCTGGCGGATCGCACCCGCAACAGCGCCGAGTTCCACGCCAGTGTCATTCCGCACGAACGTGTCAATCTGGGGGTCGCGGTCGATTTCGCTGATGACGACTACTCCCGCTCCGAACTCGGCCTTACCAGCGCTCAGGAGATCGGCCTCAACGCCGACGCGTCGGTACTGCTGACGGATGACACCAGCGTGCACCTGTTTGTCGGACGGCAGCGTATACGATCGAAACAGGCAGGCAGCCAGAGCGCTTCGATACCGGACTGGTTCGCGCGTTCCGACGACACCATCAGCAGCGCCGGTATCGGCATCGCGCACCAGCTCATCGCGGACAAGCTCGATGTGGGTGCGGACTACACCGCCTTGCGCAGCACCGGCAAGATCGACGTCGACAGTGGCACACCGGATCCGCCTTTTCCCGATCTCAAGACCGATCTCGACAGTCTCAAGCTGTATGCGAATTATCGCCTCAGGGAAGACATGACGCTGCACGCCGCCTACTGGTACGAGAATTACAACAGCAAGGACTGGCACCTCGATGGCGTGGCACCCGATACCATCTCCAACGTACTGAGCTTCGGCGAAGAGAGTCCCGATTACGAAATCCACGTGGTAACGCTGTCACTGCGCTACAGGTTCTGAGGCGCAGTGGCGCTGCAGGCCTCCGGGCTGGCAATACTGCAGCCCTCGGCTAGTCTTTACCAAGGGAACACACGCAGATCGGCGGTATCCGGCTCGACGCCGGCGCGGCCACCGCCCACGGCAGTGCAGGTGTCCCGGGAGTCAACCATGCTCAGGCACAGCGGACTATCCGGCGCGACGCGCCGCTCTTTCCGGTTTCTGCTCGGCGGCCTGCTGGCGGCGCTGAGCGACACCGCTTACGGCACCGACACCCCGGCGCTCGACGGGGCGCTGGCCAGTCACGGGGCAGGGGAGCGCGCCGAACAGCACCAGCTGCCAGCACAGGCCATCGATACCACTAGCCTGCCCGCGACCCGCCTCACCGCGAAGGACAGTGATAGCGCCACGCTGCCCCTGTACCGCCTCGCACCGGACACCTACTTTCTGTACGGCAACATAGCCACGCTCGATGCCGACAACCGCGGTTTCAACGGCAACGCCGGTTTCGTGGTGACTGACGCGGGCGTGGTGGTGATCGACGCACTGGGCACCCCGAAGCTCGGCAAGCGGCTCATTGCCACCATTCGTTCCGTAACCGACCAGCCGATCAAATACCTTATCCTCACCCACAATCACCCGGATCACGCCTACGGCGCCAGCGCGTTTCGCGCCATTGAAGGCATCAGCATCGTCGGTCACCGGGGTATGCTCGAGTACCAGGGCTCGGAAACCATGCAGCGTTCGGTGGACTATCGGCGCGAGCTGCTGCCGCAGGATATGGCGGGTTTCCGTTTCGTGGAGCCCGATATCTATGGCCCGGAGAAGCGTTTCCAGGCCCTGCGGCTGGAACTCGGCGGCCAGCGCTTCGATGTCTATAACGTCGGGCAGCACCACTCGCACGGCGATCTGGTCGTGCACCAGCTGGACGCCGGCATTCTGTGGATCTCTGACCTGGCTTTCAACCAGCGCGTTACCTTCATGGGCGACGGCCACAGCACTCAGGCTATCGACGGGCAGGACTGGCTGCTGGAGCAGTTCGGCGACGCGCGCCTGATGGTGCCCGGCCACGGCAGTGCGCAGCGCCCGCCTTTCCCCATGGTCAGCGAGACGCGTCTCTACATACAGCAGCTGCGTGACAGGATGAAACAGAAGGTCATCGCCGGTGTGCCGCTGCTGGACGCGCTCGAGGACGCCGCCATGCCGGCGTGGCAAGACCTGCCGCTTTACGACGAGAACCAGCGCGCCAACGCCAGCTTTGTCTACCGCGAAATGGAACTGGAATTCTTCTGACCTCCGCCCGCACGTCCGTCGCGCCGTTGCAAAAAATATACTTGACAAAATTAGTCAGGATTCTATAGTTGCATTACCTGATTATTTTAGTCAGGTATTAGCTGTTCCTGATTTGGTTACGCAACTGTTCAACGTCAGCACGGGAGGTGTGACATGAGCTTCATACTCGGACAGTCTGATTCCATCAGCAGCCGCACTTTCAATAAACTCAAGTACTTGCTGTCGGCTCTGTCGGTCGCGGCGACTTCAGGGTTGGTGATGATGCTGCACGTCTACGCGTGACCGTGACGGACCTGCACGCGCAGGTCAAACAACTCGAACGCTTGCATTCACTGTACTGTATTGAAAGGAGTTCAGTATGTTGTACCGAAGGCTGTATTTCCTGTTTCCGGACGCTGAGCACGCTCGTGGCGTTACCACGGGAACTGACTCAGGTCGGGGTTGACGAACAGCACATTCACGCCGTCGCGCGCGACGGTGTCGATCTGGGCACGCTGCCCGCGGCCAGTGTGCGGCAACGCCAGGACGCTGGCGGACGTATCGAGGCGGTGGCGTGGAACAGCAATCTGGCTCTGTTTGCAGTGGCCGCCGTCGCGATTGGTGGCGTCGCTGTTTCTGCAGTCCGTATGGCTGGCGATCGGCGCGCTGGTGGTGATGGCAGCGACGTTTCTGGGCGGGGCCTGGTTCGCGCTGCGGGTTCCGGACGTGCACCTGGATGAATTTCGCGAGGCGATAGGCCATGGGGAGATCGTCCTGATGGTCGACGTACCGCCGAAGCGGGTCGCCGAAATCGAGGATCTGGTGCACCGACGCCATCCCGAGGCGAGTGTCGGCGGCGTCGGCTGGTCGATCGAAGGCCTCGGTATCTGATCTGACCGATCGGAATAGAACGTGTTTTCCATGTTTATAAAGCAGAGGATTAGCGCATGACAGCTACAGCTCAGCACAGCAGGTTGAAAAACGAACAGGAATGGATTTTCACCACCCAGGGCGGCGGTCAACCGAACGGCCAGTGGTCGGAAACTGCCGCGCAACAGATTGCCGGACAGTCGGGGATCCAGTTGTCCGATGCTCACTGGGAGGTGATCCGCTACGTGCGCCATTACTACCTGGAGCGCGGCGGCTTCGTGCGCAGGTCGCGCGAACTCGCCAGCGCACTGAATGCGCGCTTCAAAGAGCAGGGCGGCAGCAGATACCTGTACCGGCTGTTCAACGGCGGCCCGGTGCTCAAGGCCTGCCGACTTGCCGGGGTTCCGGTCCCGGAGAACTGTGTAGACGCGTCCTTCGGCACCGCTTTCTGACCCTCGCAACCTTTACGCCATCGGCAGGGCGGGCCGGGCCTTCGCCCGGCCCCCTCGCTGACCGCCCGGGTAAAGCTGACAGCCTGCTATCATTGGCCCAACCAGGGGTTTTTGCGCTGTTCTCCCGCATCGGGCGGTATGAGCGTCGCACCCTTCTGGTGGTGGTCGGAGACAAGCCCGGCGCGCGCGTCGCGCCGGCCGGGCAGACGGCTCTGGCGCGCCCGCACCGCATAACCGAGCAGCGCGCCGCCGCCCGAGGACAGGGCAAGCAACCCCAGCGTCATAAACTGGGTAAAGATCAGCGTCACACCAACGGCTGCCAGTCCTGCCAGGGCAGCGGCCAGTTTCAGTGTTGATCGGCTCTGTACCCGGCGGGTTTCGCGCAACAACTGACGATGACTTTCCTTGATCTCTCTGGTTTTCTCCTTTTCGCTCTGGCGGCGAATCCGTTCCCGATCCTTGCTGAATTTTTCGCTGGCCCGCGCCAGTGCGTGCTGGCTGCAGTGCGTGGCAATCGAAGCAAACCACAGCGCCGCAATCAGTCCGATCAGCAGGCCGAGGCCAAGCAGCAACAGCCCGGTTTCGCCAAAGTTGGCTCGCTGCGCCGCAAGCACCAGCAATACCGTCGCGCCCTGTACCAGCAACACTCCAATTGCGAACTTGACAACAGCTGGAATACGGAATCGGTTCATCGCCTTGTCCCTGTGCCGGGCGACCCATTTCGCCGTGCATGAGAAAATGCAAACGATAGCACGGTTGCGTGCAGCTGTTCGCGGGAGCGGTCATGGCTGATCGGCACACGCAGCACGCCGATTCGTAACACTATGATTTTAGGAAGGCCGGGGTCATGACCTGCACGGTTGCCAGCATTCGGTGCGAAGCAGACTCAGCGAGGAGAGATAGCCAATGAACAGAATCGCCGTGAAGAACTGGGACGAACTCGAGGATCGCGCACCCGTGCACGCGCTGGTCGCGGACGTGGATCTGGTGATCGTGCGCTACGATGACAGCGTCACAGTACTGTACGGACGCTGCGCTCACCGTGGCGCCCTGATGGCCGACGGCCACGTTGACGGCAACAATCTGATCTGCGGCCTGCACGGCTGGGACTATCGTCTGGATACCGGCGTCAGCGAATACAACAACAGCGAAACTTTGCCGCGGTTCAACGCCTGGGTGGAAAATGGCCAGGTCCTGGTCGACGCAGACGAGATTGCCGCCTGGGTCAAACAACATCCTCAGCCCTACCAGCGTGACGCCTACCAGGGCGCTTACCAGGACCCGACCGGCAGTGCGGATGAGCCGCACGTCAAGTTCATTCGCAAGCTCGCTGACGAGGGGCTCAGCAGACTCGGTCAGCACGGCCCGACGGCCGCCATGGGCGTCCCGCGGGACACTCTACCCAGGTGGGACGACCTGCAACTCGTTGTCGCCCAACTGCACAGGCTGCCGCTGCTCGATGACGAGCCAGTGGGTACCGACACCGTGGTTGGACCCAACGCCAACAGGCCGTTGCGCCTGGACATCCCGCTGTTGGTTTCGGATATGAGTTTCGGAGCACTGTCGGAACAGGCGAAAGTGGCGCTGGCCAAAGGGGCCGAACTCGCAGGTACCGGGATATGTTCGGGCGAAGGCGGCATGCTGCCCGAAGAGCAGGCGGCCAACTCGCGCTATTTTTACGAACTCGCCTCGGCGCGCTTCGGCTTTTCCTGGGACAAGGTGGTGAAGACCCAGGCGTTTCACTTCAAAGGCGGGCAGGGTGCCAAGACCGGAACCGGCGGTCATCTGCCCGGCAACAAGGTGCAAGGCAAGATTGCCCAGGTCAGACAGCTGCCAGAAGGTCGAGCGGCAGTATCGCCAGCGCGTTTTCCGGAATGGACGAGCTTGAGTCAGTTCCGTGATTTTGCCGCCGAGGTACGCGCGAAGACCGACGGCATTCCCGTGGGCTTCAAGCTCTCCGCCCAGCATATCGAGAAAGACATCGATGCCGCTCTGGAGGTAGGCGTTGATTACATCATCCTGGACGGTCGCGGCGGCGGCACCGGTGCGGCGCCGCTGATTTTCCGCGACAACATCTCTGTCCCGACCATTCCGGCCCTGGCCCGAGCACGGCGGCACCTGGACAGCTGCGACGCCGCCGGCGTAACACTGATTGTCACCGGCGGCTTGAGGCATCCGGCCGATTTCGTCAAAGCGATGGCCCTCGGCGCTGACGCTGTCGCGGTTTCCAATGCAGCCCTGCAGGCGATCGGGTGTTTAGGTATGCGTGCCTGCCACACCAACAACTGTCCGGTCGGCATCGCCACACAAAAGCCGCATTTGCGTGCGCGACTGCCCGTCGATGCCGCTGCACAACGGCTGGCGCGCTTCTTTTCGGCCGCTGTTGAACTGATGACGGCGCTGGCACGCGCCGCCGGGCATCGTCACCTGGGCGAGTTCTGTATTGACGATTTGACGACGTTCAAGACCGACATGGCGCAATTGACCGGTGTCGCCTACGGCGGCGTAGCGGCGCCGCTACCAGGGCAGCGATGACAACACCGGCTGTCCCCGACCTCGAATTGTGACTCCAATCGTCCCTGGACGCGGAAATAAACTTAGTTTATAGCCCTACTGCGTTCCTGCGCACAGTCACTACGGTCGGCGCATAGACACTATAGTATCGCGTATGCGTTTAACCTTAACGGCTGGATCCGCTTGTCCGGCCCATGGTGGCCGGAAGAGGTGATTTATCCAGGTAACGACAGGACACCATCATGAATACCGAACTCAGCAGACTTCTTGCGGAAAAAGACTCGGAAGTTCACACCGTGGCACCGGATGCCTATGTCGTGGATGCGGTGCGCGTCATGAATCACCACAACATCGGTGCGTTGCTGGTGCTGGAAGGCAACACAATCGTCGGTATTTTTACCGAGAGAGACGTCCTGGTCCGTGTCGTGGCCCCCGGTCTGGATCCGTTGACCACCGCGGTGAAGGAGGTCATGACCGGAAATCCAACCTGCGTGACGTCCTCCATGCCGGTCGAAGAAGCCATGGTGCTCATCACTGAGAAACGCTTCCGCCATCTCCCGGTGGTTGAAAACGGACAGCTGCGTGGCCTCATTTCCAGCGGCGACCTGACGCGCTGGGTGGTACGCGATCAGCAACACCAGATCGAGCACCTGAATGCGTATATCACCGACACGCAAGTATCGTCGGCTTTCAGTTGATTATGGGGGTCAGGTCTTGAATTTTGCATCTATTGGCAGCACGCAATAATTCAAAATTCAAGACCTGACCCCATAAGTATATACTTGCCGCACTTCCCATTCCGGCTCGGGCGAATAGAGATGCGCTTGCAACGACTTGCGATTATGACTGAAATCATGCGCAAAGGCATGACCTTGCGCGACTTTTTCCAGGAAGCCGTGCGCTGCAACGTACCTGGGCTGCCTTATGCTGATGAGCACGATCGGCTGGTAGGGCGAATCTCGATTCGCGATGTTTACAAGCACATTGCCGTCCCCGACAGCTTTCTTCGCCTGGCAGACGCGATGGGTGATCAGACTGACAGTCTTGATCTTCCCGAGATGGAGGTAATGGAAGCACTGGCTTTGCCTGTCGAGACCTGTTTACTGGAAAGTATACCCAGTGTTTCTCCGCGCTCTGCGATCGTAAAAGCGCTTGCGCTGATGGAGGTGCATAACACCTCTTACATCTTTCTCATCGAGGATGGGCAGTACAGGGGTGTAGTGACGCGAATGCTGGTCGCAAAGCGCATGCTGGAGTGCGTGATGGAGATGGAAAGGGAAAAGGGCCTGACGCATCCCGGGAATGACGTGAAATGACGGATGGCGTAACATAGCGGGCCGAATCATTAAGACATCCGTTGCCTTGATCTGGTCGAAAAGACCATTACAAATCCGCCTTACTCCTGTGACAATCCTCTGTCTCACAAAATAGCGAACCTGTTATGGTGACTGTCTCGAGCACGGTAACTCCGGCCATGTGGATCGCAGGTTCGATCCTGGTCGGGGCCTATGTACTTATCTTCAGTGAAGTCATACATCGGACCCTGGCGGGAATTATTGGGGCCGTGACGATGATACTGGCAGGTATGATCGGCGGTTTTTACTCCCAGGCCGAGGCGGTTGCCGCGATCGACGCCAACACCATGTTCCTGCTCACAGGCATGATGACGCTGGTGGTTCTGTTGAAGCCTACCGGAGGATTCGAGTATCTGGCCATACGCATGGCCAAACTCTCCAGGGGAAGCCAGAAACGCCTGCTGATCTATATTTCGACCGTCGTAACGGTCATCAGTTTGTTCCTGGACAATGTCACCACGGTCCTGGTGTTTGCTCCGCTGACAGTCGTTATCGCGAGGATGCTGGGGATCAATCCGATCCCCTACCTGATGGCCGAGGCCTTGCTGTCCGATACGGGTGGGGTGGCAACGCTGGTCGGTGATCCGCCGAATGTCATGATCGGCAGTGCCGCGGGCATAGACTTCAACCGGTTTTTGTTCCACATGGGGCCTATCGTGCTTGCCGCCTGGCTAGTCACTCTACTGCTTTCGTTAGTCTTGTTTCGCAGCCAACTGAAGCAGAGGATCGAGGGCATCCTTGACCTCGATGAGACCAAGGCACTGAAGGACCCGAAAGGGCTGCTCGCCGTATCCATTTCGATTGGCATCGTTATTCTACTGTTTTTCATTCACCACCATTTTCACCTTTTCCCTGGCTATGTCGCCTGGATCGGAGTGGCGATCGCTCTGGCGCTGGTGCGTCCGGATCCGGACGACCTGCTCAAGGGACTCGACTGGGCGGTGTTGGCGTTTTTTGCCGGACTGTTCATTATCGTGGGTGGCGTCGAGGGATCGGGCCTGCTCAATCTTCTGGGCCAGCAGCTGACCAGCATCGCCAAGGATCCTGACAAATTGCTCATTACTGCGCTGGTGATCATGTGGGTTTCCGCATTCCTGAGCGCCGTTGTGGACAATATTCCATTCACGGTGACCATGATTCCCATCATCTCCCATCTGGAAACCCAGGGGGTGGACGTGATGCCTCTGTGGTGGGCTTTGGCCCTGGGCGTCGGGTTCGGTGGTAACGGTACGCACATCGGCTCGACCGCAAATGTTATTTGCGTAGCCGAGGCCGAACGCTCTGGTATTCATGAATACCGTATCACGCCTTTGTACTGGCTGAAAAAGGGCACCCCGATCATGCTTGCCACACTGATCGTAGCCAGCCTGCTGCTGGTTGTTTTCTTCGACTACTATCGGGGCACCTAGCGAGAGCGTGTCCCGATAATGCAGCAGGATCCTCGAACCCGACACGTTTAGGTGGTGGACGTACGGCAGCACTTTTCAAGTCCCCCGACCCTTGGCCTGCTTTATCCTCACAGATCAGAGTAGGGTGCGCAGCTTTTCGTCACTGCCGAATCGGCCTGATGGCGCAGCGGACCGGGAACTGCGACTCGGCCGCAGACGTCGGTCGGCTGAGCCTGCATATGGATTACCTCGAAGGAATATTGGCGTCGAACTGGTGCCGCGAATCGCATTCATTTCAGGCCCGAAACCGATGAAATTTGAGCCCCTTGATGGCCGTTCTGAACGGCAAAAACAAGTGGTAAACAGGCCCGAAAAAACGCCATGCGCAAGGCATTCACGGGGCCGTTGCTCAGAGTTCATTCACAGCCCGAATCAAACTTCATAGCAACTCATATTGCTGTGCGACGAGTCAGCTGCAAGGGAACCTGAAGACAACAACATCCCGTCCTGTCACGCATGCCTGCGCGGGCACTCGAATACGCACCGGAACCGACTGGAACCGAATCCGACAAGCCTTGAATTACTTCAGGCTGCGTGTGGCTGCTGCCAGATAAAGAAATCGCGTATTAATGAAAACTAATATTCATAATGCAAAAGCTCAGTCGAATACACCCGTCGACTTTGACCCCGGATTCCGCGCTATCTCATGCATATGGTGATGCGTATAATGTATATTATGTTAAATTATGGCAATCCCCGTTACAGCTGGTGCCACACGCTGTGAATCAGGTCTCAGGGCCTCACGGCTGTTTTGGGGCTTGGTCTATGTCGTGGCCGCAGAGAGATAGCCGCAGACGCAGACGCAGACGCCAATCACGTGCACGGCATTGGCGGCTGACACCATCTTGAACAGATACGACAATACCGAAGCCATCTACTAAGCGCCTTAGTCTCGTCAGCGGTAACGGCGTCGCTACTGTCCGGGCTGGCGCAGTGTTGTTGATCAGGTGATAATTCGGCGCCTGTCAGGCACAGGAACCCGTCATGCTGAAGAATCCGACGCTAACACTCTTGCTGTTTATCCTGTTGCCGTTGACGGCCTGCAAGACGTGGTACAAGCCGGGCGCAAATGAAGCGGATCTCGCCACCGATCAAGAGCGCTGCGCGGAGGAAACCCTGGCGTCGACAGGCCCGCTGTTTGGAGCCTGTATGGCGCGAGCCGGCTGGCGGTACACGGACATATCGAGCGCAGCCACTGACGGCAAACCTGGCAACGTTTCGGTTGTCGAGGATGAAGCAAGAGCGCCGGGCGTTCAGGGTCATAATACGGGTATCGCCGGCAAAACCACGGAAACAGGACTCACGGCTGGCGGAACGACCCGCACGACAGAATTGCCCGTCGAACCGAAACTGCCGGCTCAGCCGCGGCACCCCCGAGGATGGATGAAATTCGGCGCCGATGCCGGGCAACTCGAGACGGCAAAGGTGGAATGTGATGAGACGGGCGCGGACAGCGAAACATTTACCACCTGTATGCAGGCCAAAGGTTGGCATTCTATCCGCTTGACGGTCGAAGAACCGGGTGATTCAGACTAAGCGGCAGAAATCCGGTTGCTCCGTGGAACTGACCGGTATCAGCTTGACCCAGCGCGTGACATAAGTCCCGTCACGTTTCGGGATACTCTGGAAACGTCGGCAGTCCGCCCGCTTCGCACGACCATTCGGCACGCGAATCCCAGAAAATGCGCGCCTCCGGTTTGATCCCTGGATCACTGTCCAGTGAGCCGGCCGGAATCACCACCAGACCCAGCTCTGGCACCGCTCTGGGTAATGGGCTTCCGCACTGTTTGCAGAACCGGTTATAAAAACGTTCTGCTTCCGGAACCTTGTAGTAACCGAGCAATGACTCGCCGCGGGTCCAGTCCACAGAACCGGCCTTGACCATGATGTTGCTGGCGTGCCCGGTGCCGGTCAGTTTGCGGCACCGACTGCAATGGCAATGGTAGAAGCGCAGCACGTCGCCGCTCAATCGGTACTGGACACTGCCGCACAGGCAGCGCCCGGTAAAGGTGGTTAGTGCCATTTCGCTCTCCTGTTATAGGGGTTCCAGTTGCGGCACAATTCTCGCCGAAATCATTCGGGGCTCGCCAAAGTCTTGCGCACTGCATTGTCGGCCACTCCCGCACCGGGATCAACGCTGCGGGCGACCAGACGTAATGCGGAACAAGCGGCCCGTACCGGACACCTCGGATCGCCCCCCCTGAATCACTGAGGCCGCGAGGTTATACTATCCGTCTTTCGTGATGCCAGTACCGAACGGAGAATTGCGTAGCGTGAAACCATACCTTTTAGCAGGTACTCTGCTGCTGCTGACTCGCCTGCTCCAGGGTTGTGCAGAGCCTCCCTATATCAACATCAGCAACGAACAGTTGCAGGAAATGCTCGACCAGGGGGTGGCGCTGTATGACATTCGCCGTCCGGATGAATGGGAAACGACGGGTGTAATCGATGGCAGCCGGAGGCTGACGTTCGTCGACGAGTCAGGGCGCTTGATGCCGGATTTTCTTACCGAGTTCAGCCGTAGCGTGAACACGGATGAGCCGGTGATGCTGATATGCCGCGTGGGCAACCGATCCGCCGCACTGGCCCGCTACCTGATGGAAGACCATGGGTACACCCAGGTGTATAACGTCGAAGGCGGTATCCGGAGCTGGTTGCGGGACCGCCGTCCGGTGATTCGCGACCCGCACAGTTGACCTTTTCTCCCTGACATCACCGCACCGGCGGTAGCGCCGCAAAGACCTGTACCGCGCAGGCGGCCTCAGCGCCCCGCCCCGCATTGTCATCGGTTCCATTCCCATCGCTGTTGCGACGATTGATCACATGGCACCGAACTGCAGGCAGAAATTCCCGGAAAACCGGGTTATTCAACATCGTCCTGGCCTTCGCGCAGCAAGTACCAGAGGTCCCTTGCCAGACCGCCAAGCTGCCACACCACGACGATGGCCAACAGCGCAAACACCCATTCCATGCGTCTGGATCCCGTAGGGCCTTGTGAAAAGTGGCCAGGGTACCTCCGGACGCTGGAACCGGGTTAATCCTCGCGCGCCGTTCGCTTGTCCGGGCAACGCAACGGGTTCGGCACTCCATGGCGAACTTTGCCTTACCCGGGTTTGCCGTCGCCGCCCGGCGCCACGAACCGCAACGGTTGCTCCTGCGCGCCCGGCAGCTGGCTGCGGTCAATGAAGAACAGCCGGTAGCCGTTGATCATGGCCGATACGTCGGCGGTCTTGCCCTTGAGGTCGTGCAGCGCGACGCCGGCGATATGCAGGACGCTGAACCAGATCAGCACCTGCGCCCAGAAGGCGTGTACCGAGGGCAGATAGAAGCGCAGGATTATCGGGTAATCCTGCATGAGGCTGCCGGTCATCACTTGGAGCGCCAGCACGACGTAAACCAGCAGGTAAAGCGGTTTCCACAACGGATTTTGTGCGTACCAGCGTGGCAGCGCGGCCTTGCCGGCACTGAGGTAGAAACGCAGCATAGCGCCGGCCGCGCGCCATTCGGTGACGTTCGGCAACAGACCGCCCAGGCGTTCGTGTTCGCGGCCGACGAACATCAACACCAGGCGCAGCGCCAGGCCGAACACCAGCAGACTCGCTGCGTAATAATGGAAATCCAGTAGCGCCGCCGACACCGGCTCACCCTGCCCCAGCTGCCAGCCGGTCAGCCCCGCCGCCAGCACGGCGGCCGCAATACTCCAGTGGCTCAGGCGCAGCCAGCCGCTCCACACCAGCACCCGTTTGAATTCACTGCCATTCATCGTTCGAACCTAGTCAAATGTGGCGCATGGTGGCGCCGTTCCCTTATTTTTTTGCAACGGGGGCTTTGCTCCTATCGCCTTTAATCGGGAACCTTCAAGCTTCGAACCAGTTTCACCAGCCAGTACACGACATACAGCATGTACCCCGCAAAAGCCGTCAAGAACACAGTTTCGTTCAGGCGCACCGGGTCGCTGAGATTGGCATCGAATGTCAGGAGTCCGACAATGAACAGGAATAGAAACAGCGTCAGGCCGAATTCCTGCATCAGCGCCGTGAAACGGGTCTCCAGTTCAACGCGGTTCTCTTCTCTCAACCAGTAATCCTTGTTGGGCAGGCTGACCCAGCGCGCCGGCAGACGCAGTGTGAGCCGGCCGGCCGACATGAAAAGCGCGAACAGCGGCACCTCGATCGCCAGGAATACCACCGCATGGGTCCATTTCGAGGCCCAACCATCCGGCACACCGCCGGGACCGAAGTGAATCGCCACCTGGTCGGGCAGCATGAGCAACGCCAGCAGCGTCAACGCAAGATTAGTGACAAAGACCGATATCAACAGGTTGCGCATGTCGGGATGGTAGTTGTCTGAGCGCGGGCATCAGTCCCGATGCCCGCTGTTGTCAGCGCAGCAAGGACGCCCTCCGGCGCTATGGTAAAACCGCCGGCTGTTCACCGCCATCGCGACCGAAGCCGTTCGTGCACGGGACGTTACCGGGTCCGTCCCCGTTTTGTGCCAGCCAGCCCAGCAGCGTCAGTCGATCTTGACCGTCTTCTTCCTGGCTTGCTCGACCTTCGGCAAAGTCACCTCCAGCACACCGTCGCTGAACTTCGCCTTGGCCTGGTCTGCGTCCACATTGGTAGGCAACATGACGGTACGTGCGAACGAGCCGCGGGTCATCTCGGAACGGTAATAATCGCCCTGTTCCTCTTTCTCTTCGTGCCGGGTCTCGCCGCGGATAGTCACTGCGTTGTCCGACACGGACAGGTCCAGGTCGTCCTTGTTCACACCGGGCACTTCGGCGCGCACCACGACTTCCTCTTCGCGGTCGATGACATCGACTTTGGGCATGCGCTCGTCAAACGCTCCCATCATCTCGCCCCAGCGCGGGCGCTCCCAGCCGAACGGCCGCAGCCAGCCATGCGAGAATAGATTGTCGAAAAACTGCTCCATGTCGCCGAACGGCGTAACCATCCGCGCCGGTTCGACCTTCTGCAGTTTGCCTTCTTGCTTCTTGCTACGTTTCGCCATGTCAACTCTCCTGTTCCCCAATGACTGTCGGTTGGAGCTTGCGCTCTTTCCTTATTTAAAGATAGTGGCGACCAGGGGCTCTTTCAATGGCTGGCAACCGATCGGGGCACCGGCGGCAATACAGGAAAAACACGGGCTTAGGCGGCTCAGGCGGAAGGCGCGCGGACCTGGCGGGTCGCGATGCCCCGCAACAGGCGCCCGAGGATGTCCGAGCCGGTGATGACCCGTTTCTGCGCGCCCCAGATCAGGATCAGGTCGTCGTCGATCACGTCGTCTGCGGGTTCCTGGGGACTGACCTGCAGGCGGGAGAGCACCAAGCCCAGCAGCGTGTGCATGTCGGTCACCAGGATGGGTCTGTGGCAGAACCTGAAGGGGTCGACCGGTGCACCGCTCATCAGCACCGTGCGCAGAAACGCATTGGCATTCATGACCAGCTCCGGATCGCCGCGCAGGTTGGTGATGATGACCCATTTTTTGCCCGAAGCATGAATCTGCTGTAGACAGTGGTCCCCCGGTATCTGCCGGAACTGCGGGAACACCGGCCGCCCGTTGACAACCGGCAGGCTGATAATGCTCTTCGGATCGACCGGCTCGCCCTCCTCGGTCACCAGCAGGTCGTCGAGCGCCAGGAAGTTCATGGCACCGATGCCTTCCAGGCGGTCGATATCGGTTTCCTCGGCCTCGATGTGCTTGCGGATCACGGTGCGCAGGTCGCGTTCCTGGAACAGGTGCAGGCCCTCCGGACCCAGCCAGCGGTCCAGCAACAGGGCCGAGGGTTTGGCCACCGGGTAGAGCAGGTACTGATACAGGCGCAGCACCGGCGCCAGCCGGTAGCCCATTTTCATGGCGTGGCGCGAAAAGTACGCCTGCGGGAAGATCTCGCCAAAAAAGGTGATCAGCACGGTAGAGAAAAAGAAAGCGCTGACACCGGTCAGCACCGAATCTGACAACAGCGTGAGCAACACGTTGATGCCGACGTTACCCCACAGGATAGTGGTGAGCAGGAAATTGGCGTCCTGGCGCATGCGCAGGATGCGCAGCGCGGCCGGGTTGCGCGCCGAGGCTTCCACTTCCAGGCGCAGCCGGCTGATGCCAAACAGAGCCAGGTTCAGCCCTGAAAAGGTCGCCGACTGGCTGAGGCAGAACAGGACGCCAAGCCAGGTGAGGTATTCCGAAGTCAGTGTCTCCATAGCGCCAGAGCCTCCGCACTGCGTCGCGGGATCTTCACAGTGACCGTCAGGGCAGGTCTATCTTCAAGCCCTCGGCGCGGGAACGCAACGCTGCGATAGACAATCGGGCCGGAAAACCCGACTATTATGCACCGGCCATCGGCCGCGCCTTTTGCAAGGCGCGCCTGTTTACGTCCACGAGTGACTTGTTGCATGTTTCGATTGCGTGATCTGGATCGCCTTGCCCGCAGCGCTGCGCTTCGCCTCGCTGCCCCCGCCCTGCTGGTCGCGCTGGTTCCGCTTGCGCCGCTGCGCGCAGCCGAGCTCAGCGGTTTCTCGCCACTGGCCATCGAACAGGTTTCCATCACCCGGCAACTGGCGATGTTGCGCGCCATCTGCGATCAGGGCGACGTCGGTATAGTCGACGGGCTGGCAAGCTGCACGGTATGCCCGAGCTACACCTCGGATGCCGACGCGGCGGTCTCAGGCCTGCAGATAGGCAACGTCATCGAGGGCAGCTTTACCCGCACCAATGTCGCCGAGGTGCTGGTGGACCTGGATGGTTGCGAGCCGCACGCCAGCCTGGGCGGCGGCGCCGTGATTCTGGAGCGTATCGGCAAGGGCTGGCGGCGGGTATTCTACCGGGCGGGGTTCCGCCCCACCCAGTGCATCCGATTCCGCACCCGGGACCAGGTGCAGGCGCTGGCCTGTAACATTGTCGATTTTTCCCACGGCGTCCAGCTCGGCGAGCTGGACTGGATCGAACTCAAGGACGGCGTCTTCCACTCGACTACGCTGCTGAGCTGGCTGGACAACATCCAGAGCAACCCTGCCCACCTGCTGAGCGTGTTTCCCTACAATTTCATGACAGCCGATTTCAATCACGACGGACGCGTCGACCTGCGGGTGAAATTCCGGCTGCGTGACGAGCGAGCACCGCAGCAGTACGACGGTATGATCGACGCCATCGATGCCGGCTACGAGCTGTCCGAACCGCGCACCCTGCAGCTGCTCTACCTGTTCGACGGCATGCGGCTGGCGCTTGCGCCCGAAAGTGCGGCAGCGAAACAGAGCATCGATGCGCTGCTCAAGACCTATCAGAGCGGTAAATGACGGCAACAGGTGCGGATGAGGTTGCCGCCATATGGAATACTGGACTGAGTACAGCCGTTTTTTTACCGCGCTGTTCGTGATCCTGGACCCGTTCGCGGCCATTCCGATATTTCTGTCCCTGACCCAGGGCTATTCCGCGGCCGAACGAATGCGTGCCAGCCGCACCGCAGCGGCCACAGTGGCCATCGTCCTGATCATCGCCGCTCTGCTGGGCGAGTCGCTGCTGCACCTGCTCGGCGCGAGCCTGCCCTCGTTCCGGGTCGGTGGCGGCATGGTGCTGCTGCTGATGGCATTCGCCATGCTGCGCGCGCAACCCGACCTGCTGCGGACCACGCACTCGGAAACCGCCGCGGCGGAGAACAAGCAGAGCATCGCTGTGGTGCCCATCGCCATCCCGCTGCTGGCGGGACCCGGCGCGATCAGTACCGTGATTATCCAGATTCACCGTCCCGGCGCGCCCTATCATCACGCCCTGGTGATCGCCATCATCCTGGTGGTCGCTGTGCTGCTGTGGGCGGTGCTGCGTCTCGCCTCACCGATAGGCGCCGCGCTCGGCCCCATCGGGCTGAGCATTCTCAACCGTCTGTTCGGCCTGATCCTGACCGCTATCGCCGTGGAGATCATGGCCAACGGCCTCAGGCAGCTGTTCCCGGTCCTGGCGGGGTGACGCCGGCGCCGCGCTCTCAGCGGCGACCGATCCGCTGGCGGCCAGCAGCTCGGCAATATCGCGGCTGCCTTTTTCCGCCTGATCGACGATAGTGCGCAAGCCGCGGATATATTCCAGCAGCATACCGAGTTCGGAGATTCGCACCTGGGAACTGGCGCCGGCAATCAGCACCGCCCGTTTCAGCGGCTGGTAGGACATGATGATCGATTCCGCATTCTGTTGCAGGTCATCGGGTTTAAACTCTGCCGACTCAGGATCGGCACGGAACAGAAAACGCGCAATGCTGGTGCGGTACTCCTTCAGCATCTGCAACAGATCGGGTTCGGCGACCTTGCCGGCCACGCCGCTGTAGCTCGCCACGTCCTGCGCGGTGTCAGCAACCGACAGGAAGTAATCGGCCGCCCGCAACACCTGCGCCAGCTGATCGGCAACCGCGGCGCTCAGCGGCCGGCGCTGCAAGCGCGCGACAAACTCACCGATGGCGAGCACCAGCCGCTCGGCGCTGTTGCGCTCGGCGTCGAGCTGGCGCGCCATCCAGCCCGGTTCGGTCACCACACGCCCGGCGGTGCTACGCGCCAGCGTCGACAGCCGGCACAATTCCAGGGCCAGGGCGCGCAGCGCCAGGGACGGCGTTTCGGCCACCGTGTTGTCCAGATACTGCGGACGCCCCGCGACTTCCTCCCGGGTCTGGAAGTGTCGCTCCAGGCGGCTGGCCAACCGACGCGTCAGAGGCCACAGCAGCAACACGCCGAGCAGGTTGAATACGGTATGAAACAGGGCCAGCACCACGGCCGGGGCCAGATCCAGTCGCAAGGCCTGCGCGGCGCGCTGCACCAGCCACAGCATAAGCGGCAGCAGCGCGAGCGCCACCACAGCGGTGAAAGCGTTGAACACGATATGCGCCGCGGCGACACGCCGCGCATTGGGGGTCGCGCCGATCGCCGCCAGTGCCGCCGTCGAGGTGGTGCCGATGTTGGCGCCGATCACCAGCG
Organism: uncultured Gammaproteobacteria bacterium; assembly: GCA_963695455.1. Classification (GTDB taxonomy): domain Bacteria; phylum Pseudomonadota; class Gammaproteobacteria; order DSM-19610; family DSM-19610; genus Thiogranum. The sequence goes on from CAVOGN010000011.1 coordinate 83,283, forward strand.
CCGCGGCACCATACAGGGACAGCAACGCACCGCCCGCCGCAGTCAGAATCAGCGCGATGGCGGCACTCGACGACTGCATCAGCATGGTCATGAGGAAACCGATCCAGACGAACAGCAGCAGTCCGCTAACGCCCTCCGGGGACAACTGCTGCAGGTCGACGCTGGCGGTCAGGCTGCCGAAACCCTCCCTGAGCACGTCGATACCGATGAAGAACACGCCGAAGCCGGCCAGCGCTTCCCCCAGGGCCCCCCGACGCTGGCGCGGACCGGTGAGGTTGAGCAACATGCCCGCGCCGATCAGCGGCAGCGCAAACAGTTCCAGCCGAATATCGAAACCCGTGGCGGCAACCAGCCAACCGGTCATGGTGGTGCCGATGTTGGCGCCGTACACGACGCCCAGCGCCTGGTAGAGCGTCAACAGTCCAGCGTTGACGAAACCGATGGTAGCGACCGTGACCGCACTCGAAGACTGCACCAGCGAGGTGATGACGGCACCGGAGGCGATGCCGCGCGCCGGGCTGCGGGTCCAGTCACCGAGAATGTCGCGCAGCGCATCTCCCGCCGCCAGCCGGAGCCCGTCGGTGATCATCTTCATGGCGAGCAGCAGCAGGCCAACGCCCCCGACGAGTGTACCCGCCGTGGTGATCGTGGCTGCGGAAATCAAGGTCTCGTTCCCTGCCGCTGGCGGCCGTGTATCCTGGTGCGCCGCGCCGCCCGCGTCTACATCAGACCCGCTTCGCCCATGCCGCGCGGCACCGTCTGCGGCTGCTTCAGTTCACCGATCATCGCCTCGGTGGTGATCATCAGACCGGCGACCGAGGCGGCATTCTGCAATGCCACCCGCACCACCTTGGTCGGATCGATAATGCCCATATTCATCATGTCGCCGTACTCGCCGGTCTGGGCGTTGTAACCGAAACGTCCGCTGTTCTCCTTGACCTTGTTCACCACCACCGACGCCTCGACGCCGGCGTTGGTCACGATTTCGCGCAGCGGCTGCTCCATGGCGCGCAGCACGATATCGATGCCGATGTTCCGGTCGGGGTTGTCATCCTTCAGCCCGCGCGCCTCGATGGCCTGGCGCGCACGGATCAGCGCCACTCCGCCGCCGGGCACCACACCCTCTTCGACCGCGGCGCGGGTCGCGTGCATGGCATCCTCGACCCGGTCCTTTTTCTCCTTCATGGCCATTTCGGTGGCCGCACCCACCTTGAGCACGGCGACACCGCCGGCCAGCTTCGCCACCCGTTCCTGGAGTTTCTCCTTGTCGTAGTCCGAGCTGGCGTCCTCGACCTGCCTGCGCAGCTGGGTGATGCGCGCCTGGATCTCCTCGCTGCTGCCGTTGCCGCCCACGATGGTGGTGGTGTCCTTGTCGACCACCACCCGCTTGGCGGCCCCGAGGTGATCCAGGGTTGCCTTCTCCAGGGACAGCCCGACCTCTTCGGAAATCACACTGCCGCCGGTGACCACGGCCATGTCCTGCAACATCGCCTTGCGCCGGTCGCCGAAACCGGGCGCTTTCACGGCAGCCACCTTGATAATGCCGCGGATGGCGTTGACCACCAGTGTCGCCAGCGCCTCGCCCTCCACCTCTTCGGCGACCACCAGCAGCGGGCGGCCGCTCTTGGCGACGCCTTCCAGCAGCGGCAACAGCTCGCGAATATTGGACAGCTTCTTGTCGTACAGCAGGATATAGGCGTCCTCGAGCTCGGCGCACATATCATCGGGCTTGTTGATGAAGTACGGCGACAGGTAGCCGCGATCGAACTGCATACCCTCGACCACTTCCAGCTCGTTGGCCAGGCCGGAGCCCTCCTCCACCGTGATGACACCTTCCTTGCCCACTTTCTCCATGGCGTCGGCGATGATCTGACCGATATCGGCATCCAGATTGGCCGAAATGGTACCCACCTGGGCAATCGACTTGCTGTCAGTACAGGGCGTGGAGAGATTTTTCAGCTCCTCGACCGCCTGCTCGACAGCCTTGTCGATACCGCGCTTGAGGTCCATCGGGTTCATCCCGGCGGCGACCGCCTTGAGTCCCTCCTGGAGCATGGAATAGGCCAGCACCGTCGCCGTGGTGGTGCCATCGCCGGCAATGTCCGAGGTGTGCGCGGCAACTTCCTTGACCATCTGGGCACCCATGTCCTCGAACTCGTCTTCCAGTTCGATTTCCCGGGCCACGGATACGCCGTCCTTGGTCATTGCCGGTGCGCCGAAGCTCTTCTTGAGTATGACGTTACGGCCCTTGGGACCCAGCGTGGCTTTTACCGCCCGGGCCAGGATACCCGCACCCCGCACCATGTGCTGGCGCGCGTCATCGCCGAACTTGATCTGTTTCGCTGCCATAACATCCCCCAGTACCTGACTGTCGCCAGCCTGTGACGAGCGTCAGACCGCACCGTTGCGCCCTGCTCACCCGAATCAGATTCTCGAACGCTCCAGGCCCCGCCCGCAATGACATTGGTCAAACCAGGCCATGTTCCCTGGTCGACCCGCGCTGGAGCACCGCCCGATTGTCAGCATTACGGAGTTGCCAACCCCATGCCCACGGCAGCCGCAGCTCCCGGTCCCACCCCGGCAGCGGCATCCTTTGCCACACCCACCTCCCGGGTCAGGGCGCTGAAGGTCTCCACAGCGGTTCCGGGTGGCGTATCCGGGTAGACAGCGCCCGATGCCGCCGAGCTGAGCAGTCAGCTACGGGTCGGATGGCGGTGGCAGAGATACTCCGGCGCTCAGCACAGCACACGCCGCCAGCACAATGCGACGCCCCGGCGCGACTGCGGGCCACCGGTTGGTATTGTCAGTGCGGATGCTGGACGTTTTCTGCCGGCGCGTATTTCGCCAGCAGATCATCGATTTCGCGTTCCGCTTCGTACCAGTCCTGGTCGGGGTTGCCACCATCGAAACTGCGCCGCTCGGCGTGAAAATAGGCCGCTTCCGCGATCATGCGCCGCCGGTCCTGCGAGGAAATCGGCGTTTCCGCAACTGGTGCCGGTTTGGCGGGACGTACCTGGCTGGTTTTCTTCATACTGGACCTCCTGTCAGGCTGGACAGGGCTTGTCCGCCCACTTTAATCCGATGCAGCAAGCATAGCGCAAACCCATATCGATGTACCTGCTTTCATACCCGACAGAGGCTGGCCGCAGGGCCTTGACATGGTTGCCCGGACTCGCCGGCGAACTGGTACTATTCGGGGTGGCTGCCACCACGGCGCAGACTGACGAGACAGGCAACAGAGCGACCACCAGAGCACAGCGATGCCCGAGCTACTGCCACCCCCCGACAAGGCACGCCTGCTGCACCTGGCGACGCGCGCCTCGGTCGCCACCGCCGCGCTGCTGACCCTGGCCAAGCTGGCCGCCTGGCTGCTGACCGGCTCGGTCAGCGTGCTGGCCTCGCTGGTCGATTCCCTGATGGACGCGGCAGCGTCTCTGGTGAATCTGATCGCAGTGCGCTACTCGCTGGAACCTGCCGACGAAGAGCATCGTTTCGGCCACGGCAAGGCCGAATCCGTGGCCGGACTGGCGCAGGCCACCTTTATCGCCGGTTCCGCCGTGTTTCTGGTGCTGCACGCCATCGACCGGCTGATGCACCCGCGCCCGCTGCAGGACGTCGGCATAGGCGTGGCTGTCATGGTGTTCGCCATCGTGGCAACCCTCGTCCTGCTGGCGGTGCAACGCTACACCATAAAACACACGGGTTCGACGGCAATACGGGCCGACTCGCTGCACTACCGCTCCGATCTCCTGGTCAATGCCAGCATCATCCTGGCGCTGGTGCTGGAGCTGCGCGGCTGGACCGGCCTTGATTCGCTGTTCGCACTCGGCATTGCCGGCTACATTCTGTACAGTGCCTGGCACATAGCCCACGAGGCGTTCCAGCTGTTGATGGACCGTGAACTGGCCCCGGAACTGGTGGAACAGCTACGCGCTGCTGCGCTGACTCAGCCCGCAGTGCGCGGTATCCACGACCTGCGCACCCGCCAATCCGGCCAGACCGCCTTCGTGCAGCTGCACATCGAGCTGGACGCCGGGATGCTGCTCAGTGAAGCGCATGCGGCCGCGGACCAGGTCGAGGCCGCGATTCGCAGCACGCTTCCCGGTTGCGACGTCATCGTCCATCAGGACCCGGTCAGCGTGGCCCCCGGCGTGCGGCAGAGCGATGCCTCATCCCAGCCACAACCCGATCGCCGGCCCGGGCAATAGCGGGGCGGCGACCGCGACATGAGTCCAGCCACGACTCTGGTGTATGCGGTTCGTCCGCGGGTGATCGCCAAATACCTCGCCCAGCTCGGTATCGTGCTGGCGCTTCTGACCCTGCCGCCCTGCGTGGTCGCCTTCGCCTTCGGTGAACAGCCGGCTGCGCTGCGCTATGTATTGGTGATCGCCGCGCTGCTGGCTCTGGGCCTGCCCGCGGCACGCCTGCGCGCAGCCGCGCACCTGCAGGTCAACGAGGCCCTGGTCGTGGTGGCGCTGGCTTTCGTGCTCACCCCCGTGCTGATGAGCTACCCACTGACGGCAACGGGCCTGACACCGGGCGAGGCCCTGTTCGAGGCCGTCTCGGGGGTCACCACCACCGGCCTTTCGACGGTCCAGGACATCCAGGACAAGTCCCCGGCCCTGTGGTTTGCGCGCGCCTGGATGCAATGGTACGGCGGGCTCGGAATCGTGGTGCTGTCGGTCGGCTTGCTGATGGGACACCAGAGCGCGGCACGGCGACTGATTGAACCTTTCAGTCCGGAGACGCTGGCCAGCACGGCGCGTACTTTCGCCAGGCGCATGGCCGGGGTGTATGTGCTGCTGACCACCGCCGGCATCGCCCTCCTCTGGGTCCTGGGTGGCGATGCGTTCATGGCCGTGACCTACACGCTGTCGGCGGTCTCGACCGGCGGCTTTTCGCCCAACCAGTATAGCCTGGCAGGCTTCGGCGACTGGCCGCTACGCTTTGCGGTGATCGCCGTCGCGGTGGCCGCGGCTGTGCCCCTGGCGCTGTACCAGCGCGCCTGGCGCCACGGCTGGCGTACCTTGGCAGCGGACGTGGAGTTGCGTGCCCTGTTGCTGTGCGGACTGGCCGTGGCGGGCCTGTTGACGCTGTTTATGGGGAGCGGCGCTGACACCCTGAAGCACGCTCTGCTGCTGGGTTTTTCCGCCCAGACCACGGCCGGATTCTCGTCCCTCGAAGTAGGCGTCCTCGACGACGCATCCAAACTGGTGATGATCGGCGCGATGGCGGTCGGTGGCGGGCTCGGGTCCACGGCCGGCGGCATCAAACTGTTGCGCTTGCTGATACTGCTGCGCATGGTGCAGTTGTTCCTGTGGCGCAGCGCCATGCCGAGCCGCGCAGTAGTGGAACCGCACCTGGCTGGAAAACGGCTCAGCAGCGACGATCTGCAGCGCGCCGCGCTGCTGCTGGTGCTGTTCGCCCTGGTTGTGCTCGGCTCCTGGCTGGTATTTGTCGGCTTCGGCCATGCGCCGCTGGATGCACTGTTCGAAGTGGTTTCGGCAACCGCTACCGTGGGCCTGTCGACCGGCATCACGGCACCGGCACTGCATCCCGTGTTGAAGGTCGTGTTATGCGTGGATATGCTGCTCGGGCGGGTGGAGATCGTTGCACTGCTTGTGCTGCTGTACCCCCGAACCTGGTTTGGCCATCGAGCGGAGTCCTTATGAAAGCGGTATTCATCGGCGCGAGCGCCCTGACAGTCATGGCCGCGCGCATCATGCTCAAGCGCAACCACGAGGTGGTGGTGGTCGAGCGCGACAAGGCCCGTATCGAATCGGTCGCCGAGGAGCTGGACTGCGGTTTTATCCACGGCGATGGCGGCAAACCGGCGGTGCTGCGGGAAACCGACCCCGCACAGACCGACGTGCTGTACTGCCTCACCGGCAACGACCAGGCCAACATCATCGCCAGTCTGGTGGGGCGCTCGCTCGGCTTCGCGCGCGTAGTGACCAAGATAGACGATCCGGAGTTCGAGCACATCTGCATCGAGCTGGGCCTGGAGAGCACTATCGTGCCGACACGTACCACCGGCCGCTACCTGGCCGACATGTTCGAGGGCCGCGATCCGCTGGAGTTGTCGACCATGATCCGCTACGACGCGCGGGTCTTCTCTTTCGTGGCGCGCGCCGAGGACGCGGTGCCAATAGCGGAGCTCGACCTGCCACGGGCCAGCCGTGTGGTGTGCCTGTATCGCGACGACACGCTGCTGATTCCGGACGACAGCACCCGGCTCAGGACCGAGGACGAGGTGATCCTGGTCACCAACCGCGACAACCTGCCGGCGCTGGAACGACGCTGGACGTCTGCCTGAGCGCAAGCGCCACCCAGCGCAGCCGGGGACACCGTAGCCTATTCCCGACCGTCCCGTTTGTAAAACCACCAACCCCACAAAATCGCTAGTGGCAGGAAAAACACCGGGGTGAGCAGCACACGCTCCCAGTCGGAGCCGTCGCCGATGGAATCAAACCTCCAGTAAGTGATGACAAAATAGGCAACGCTGACGATCACCGCCGTTCGCGTGCTCCTGGTCATGCGCGCACGGCTCCGGCGCTCGGGCGACCTGCCCGCGACGGCCCCTCACGCCGTTTCACAACACCTTCTCCAGCAGCGTAATCACGATCTCGATGACAATAAGAATCACGATGTACCACTCGACACGCAGGGTATGCCTGGCCTGGGTTATGCTGAGAAAAGTTTCAGCGGTCTTGGAAATCAGCGCCAGCTTGCGCTCCAGTGCGGCGTGCCGTTCGGACAGCTCGTATTCGTCTCCCAGGCGAAGGTACAACCGTTCGTGCTCCGGGTAATCCCAGATCAGTTCCGGTTTCTCGCTGACCTCGACACGCCCGATCATCTTGCCCTCAATCATCAGCACGTCACCGATATGCTGCAGCAGTTCCCTGCCCTTCGGCCCGGCACGCATGCCCTGGTTGAGGCTTGCCGCCACCGGTTCGATGCGGTCGAAATGCTGCGCCAGGCTGACTTCGTAATGCCCCAGCACCACGCTTTTGGCCATAACCTCGGCCACGATCTGCAGACGCTGCAGGCTGAAATTCTGCACCCGGATACGCCCCAGTTCCATACCCTCCGCCTCTGCCGGGCTGCGTACCAGTTCCACCTGGTCCGACTCGGGGTGGCTGAACCGCTCGACAATCAGGGTATGGATGTTCTCCAGAAAGGAAATGATCTCGGACGACTGCAGGCCAAAGAACACGATGACACCGTAGCGGAACAACACCGCGACACCGTTACTGCCGGCCAACACCGTCAGCGGTACCGCCGCCAACTGGGCGGTATTTTCGAACACCTTCAGATCGAGACGCTGACCGACAAAGGTGGCGCGCGCCTGGATGGTCTCGACGCCTTTGAAAAGCTCACCTGCCATACGCTCTGCTCTCGCCGCGCTAGCTGGCGCGCCGCTGCTCGATGCGTCGCACCAGTTCCGCCAGTATGCGCCGGTACAGCTCGGCGCCGAGAATGCCGTCCTCCACCCCGCTTTCCAGGTTGGGATTATCGTTCACCTCGATGACGTAAACCTGCCCGTCGCGTTCCTTGACATCCACGCCATACAAGCCGTTGCCGATCAGACGCGCCGCCGCCAGCGCCACCTTGATGACCTGGGGCGGCACGTCCTCCAGCGCGAAGTTCGCATAGCCGCCCTCGGTGGCGCGCCCGCGGGCGTCGTGGCGCACAATCTGCCAGTGTTTGGGTGACATGAAGTAACGGCAGGCAAACAGAACCTCGTTGTTCAGAATACCGATGCGCCAGTCGTAGTCCGTGTACAGGTACTCCTGGGCCAGGATCAGATCGGAGTCGCGAAACAGGCGTCGGGTGATCTCTGCGGCTTCGGCCGGCGTGCTGGCCTTGTGCACCCCGCGCGAAAACGAGCCATCGGGAATCTTGAGCACCGCCGGGTAGCCAACCGCCGCCTCCAGATCCGCCGCCTCTCCCTTGCGCAACACCAGGGTGCGCGGCGTGGCAACCCGGTTGAATGCGAGCAGCTCGGCCAGGTACACCTTGTTGGTGCACTTGACAATGGAATCCGGATCGTCGATGACCACGATGCCCTCGGCTTCGGCCTTTTTGGCAAAACGGTAGGTGTGATGATTGATCGCGGTGGTCTCACGAATCAGCAGGGCATCGTACTCCGCCAGACGGTTGTAGTCTTTGCGGGTGATCAGCTCCACATCCGCATCGACCTTCTTGCCGGCTTCCATAAAGCGTCGCAGCGCGCCCATGTTGGACGGCGGCAGCTGCTCATCCGGATTATAGAGAATCGCAAAGTCGTAATAGGGCTGGGGACGGGCACGACGCGTGCGCCAGCGGCTGCTCAGGTAAGTGTTGAGACTGTCACTGAAGAAGCTGCCCTGTTCCGGGGTCAGGCCGCGCAGCGGCACCGGCCGCAGGCTGGCGATCTCCCAGCGCTGCTGGCGGCGGAACTCGACGCGCAGCAGCGGTGCCTGGAACAGATCGAAAATCTGCCGCGCAAGTTCCTGCAGCTCGCGGTCCTCGCTCTGACCGAAAAAGATGTTGGCTTCGAAGGCGACTTCCTGGGTATCGCGTGCGCGCTTGCGCAACACCCGCTGGATCAGGTCATCCAGGTCTTCGACGTTGAGGCTGTAGATCGCCTTGCTGGCCAGGTCGGTGATGGTGCGCACCGACGGTACGATCTTGTGCCGGCGCGCCTCGGCCAGCAGCGAGCAGTAATACCCGGTGCTGCAATAGCGATAGCTGCGACACAGGTTGACGATGTGCAGCCCCTTGGTCTTGTATTGATCCGGCTGCATGAGATAGTCGCGCGCCGTGATCAGTTCGACGTCTGGAAATCCCGCCGCCCAGTCCTTGGTATTCTCCACCAGAATCAGGTGTGATGACACTTGGGCCTCCTAATTCACCACGCGTTGCTGCTGTTCGACACGCCGCCGGATGATCAGCACCGCTTTCTGCCCCGCCTTTCCATAGCGCGCCATGCGGTCGAAGTCCTTCTTCAGGATCGGCATGTTCATGGAATCCAGCGCCAGCTTGCCCGCTTCGTAGTCCACAAACGGATCGTGTACATAGACGTACTTGTCATCGAAGCCCGTCACCACCACCCAGTGCGGGAATTTTTCGCGGTAGATGCGATACGAGCTGATCAGCACGATAGGCATCCCGCCGCCTTCGAACTTGTCCTGAATAGCGTGCACGCTGAGCGCGCCGTAGCGGATTTTCACCGGCAGCTCTTTCAGCTCGGCGAGGAAATCCTCCTGCACCAGGCGCATCACTTCCTTCTTCTCTTCGCTGCGCACCGAATCGACGAACATCACGCCCTTGCCGTTGACATGCACCTCGACGTCGAAACCCATATGATACACTGCCAGCGCCATGCCATAGGGCCCGCAGCCACCGTGGCCGGAGGTCATGTAAACCGTGGTGGACTCGCGCCACAGGCGCAACTCGAGTTTGCGCGACAACTTCAGCCCCGGATCCAGGGCTTTCATGGCCATCATTACTGCCGAAGGTCCACAGGTAAAATCCAGCGTCTGCTTGTAATAGGGAACCCGTACCAGTTCCGGTTTCAGCTGCGGCGCCAGGTACTTTTCAAAACGCAGCGCATCCATATGGTCCTCGTAATAGTCGGCGTGCCTGCCGAACAAACGGTAACCCAGCTTTTCATACAGGCTTATTGAGACCGCATTATCGCGCCGCACTTCCAGGCGCAGCACCACGCAGTCGTTGGCGAGCGCCGTTTCCTCGGCGGCCTTGATCAGCGCACTTCCGGCGCCCCGCCCGCGCGCCTGCGGCAACACCGCCAGCGAGTACAGCCGCGCCAGCGAGGTGCCGGTGTGAAACAGCACGGTCGCGTAGCCGAGCAGCGCGCCGTCGTCCGCATACACCAGAGTTTCGGCATTGGCCTTGGTCAACAGGTAGCGAAAGCTGCGCCGGGAAAAGCGGTCGACATCGAAACAGGCGTTTTCGATCTCCACCAGCGAATCGAGATCCCGAAGATCGGCTTTGCGTAACATGAACGGTCCTCGCCGGTGTATGCTGTAATCATGAGCTGGCACCGGGAAACTGGCAAACTCGCCGCAGAAGTATACTTGCATGCCGCAGAAGTATACTTGCATACGGAGCCGGCGCGAATATACCCCGGTGCCCGACCAATTCAAGCACTTTCTGGCAGCACAGGAACAAGCAGGTGACGCAACCCAGCCAGGCCGCCGATCCGGGCCGCAACCAGCGGCGCATGCTGTGGGCCATGCTGCTCACCGCCGCCTTCACCCTGGTCGAAATCGTCGGTGGCCTGCTGTCCGGTTCCCTGGCGCTGCTGGCCGACGCCGGGCATATGCTGACCGACACGGCGGCGCTGGCCATCGCCTGGGCCGCGGCACGCCTGTCACAACGGCCACCGGACGCGCTGCGCTCCTACGGTTATCAGCGCCTGCAGGTGATTGCAGCGCTGCTGAACAGCGTCGGCTTCATCGCTATCGTTATCTGGATCCTGGTGGAAGCGTTCCAGCGCCTGCAACAGCCGGTCGAGGTACTGGGGGGTCCGATGCTGGCGGTCGCCGTGGTGGGACTGGCGGTGAACCTGATCGCCCTGAAACTGCTGCACGGCGGACATCAACACGATCTCAACCTGAAAGCCGCCCTGCTGCATGTGCTCGGCGATCTGCTCGGCTCGGTAGCCGCCATCGCTGCCGCCGCTGTCATACTCGTGACCGGATGGACGCCGATTGACCCGCTGCTCTCCGTGCTGGTGGCGCTGCTGATCCTGCGCGGCGCGGTCTCCGTGGTACGCCAGTCGCTGCACATTCTGCTCGAGGGCACCCCGCCCGAGTTCGAACGCGCGGCGCTGGAGCGAGCGTTGATCGAGCTGGTTCCGGGTGTCACCGGCATACACCATATTCACGTCTGGTCCCTGTCGCCCGAGAAACCGCTGCTGACCATGCACGTGGACGTAGCCGACATGAGCGATTACAACCGCACCCTGCTTGCTATCAAGCGCGTACTGAGCGACGATTTCGGCATCCATCACGCGACCGTTCAGATCGAACCCGGCCGCTGCGTCGATACGCACTGACACGGCGCGGCAACACCAGCACAATGGCACTGCAACCCGATGACAACTCGGCCCTCGCGGGCGGCGACTGGCACTCACTGGATGCCGATGCCGTACTTGCCCGGCTCGACAGCTGCAGCGGCGGCCTGAGCCACGCAGAAGCCGCGCGTCGCCTGGAGAGCTACGGCCCCAACCGCCTGCGGCCGGCGAAAAAACGCGGAGCGCTGTTGCGTCTGCTGAGCCAGTTCCACAATGTGCTCATCTACGTGCTGCTGGCGGCCGGCGCCATGACCCTGGCGCTGGCGCACTGGGTCGACGCCGGGGTGATTTTCGCCGTCGTCGTACTCAATGCCCTGATCGGCTTCGTTCAGGAGGGCAAGGCCGAAAAGGCGCTGGATGCGATCCGCAACATGCTGTCGCACAGTGCCTCGGTGCGGCGTGACGGCAGATTCGTCACCTTGCCTGCCGAGCAGCTGGTACCCGGGGACATCGTCGCGCTCGCTTCCGGTGACAAGGTTCCCGCCGACCTGCGTCTGATCCGGGTTCGCGAGCTGCGCATCGATGAGGCCATGCTCACCGGCGAGTCAGTACCGGCGGAAAAAGGCACCGCCCCGGTGGCCCGGCAGGCCGTGGTCGGCGACCGCAACTGCGTGGCCTATTCCGGCACCCTGGTAACCTACGGCCAGGGTCAGGGCGTGGTGATAGCCAGCGGCGATAACACTGAAGTCGGACGTATCAGCGGCCTGCTCGGAGAGGTGCAAACGCTGACCACGCCCTTGCTGCGCCAGATGGCGACCTTCGGACGCTGGCTGACAGTCGGTATTGCCGCCCTGGCGGGTCTGACCTTCGCATTCGGCCTGCTGGTGCAATCCTACCCCGCGAGCGACATGTTCCTGGCCGCCGTCGGACTGGCGGTGGCGGCGATCCCGGAGGGGCTGCCCGCCATCATGACCATTACTCTGGCTATTGGGGTGCAGCGCATGGCGCGCCGCAACGCCATTATCCGGCGCCTGCCGGCGGTGGAAACCCTGGGCTCGGTGACGGTGATCTGTAGCGACAAAACCGGCACCCTGACGCGCAACGAAATGACCGTCCAGAGCCTGGTCACGGCGGCGGGACTGTTCGAGGTGACAGGCAGCGGTTACGACCCGCATGGGGAATTCACGCTCAACGGCGCGCCGGTGTCCCCCGACAGCTATCCGCTGCTGCGCGAGGTGACGCAGGCGGCCCTGCTGTGCAACGACGCGACGCTGACCCGCAGCGACGACCACTGGCGCATTCACGGCGATCCGACCGAGGCCGCCCTCATCACCCTGGCGGCAAAAGCGGGACTGGACCAGGCCTTCCAGCAGGAGCAGTGGCCGCGCACCGATGTGATTCCGTTCGAATCACAGCACCGCTTCATGTCGACGCTGCACCACGACCACGCCGGTCACGGTTTTGTGTACCTGAAAGGCGCACCGGAACGGGTGCTGGACATGTGCGCGTCTCAGCGCATGCGCGGCGAGGACCTGCCGCTGGACCGGGTCTACTGGGCAAACTTTATGGACCTGCTGGCCAGCCGCGGCCAGCGCCTGCTGGCCATCGCCTTCAAGGTTGCGGCGCCCGGTCAGGAGAGCCTGAAGTTCGCAGACGTGGAGAGCGGCCTTACCCTGCTCGGTATCGTCGGCATCATCGACCCGCCGCGTGAAGAAGCGATCACTGCAGTACGCACCAGCCAGACCGCGGGTATCCGGGTCAAGATGATCACCGGTGACCACGCCATGACCGCAAGCGCCATCGGCAGGCTGATGGGCATCGGCGACGGCACGACCGTGGTGCAGGGTGTGCAGCTGGACGAGCTCGATGCGGCACAGCTGCGCGAGCGGGCACGCGCGGCGGATGTGTTCGCACGCACCAGCCCGGAACACAAACTGCGCCTGGTTGAGGCCCTGCAGGCCAACGGCGAGGTGGTAGCCATGACCGGCGACGGTGTCAACGACGCGCCGGCGTTGAAACGCGCCGACGTCGGCGTCGCCATGGGGGTGAAAGGCACCGAGGCGGCCAAGGAAGCCGCTGAAATGGTACTGGCGGATGACAACTTTGCCTCCATCGCCCACGCTGTCGAGGAAGGCCGAACTGTCTACGACAATCTCAAGAAGTCCATCATGTTCGTGCTGCCCACCAACGTCGGTGAGGCCATGACTATCGTTGCAGCGATCGTGCTGGGGCGTCTGCTGCCCATCACCCCGGTACAGATTCTGTGGGTCAACATGATTACCGCAGTGACCCTGGCGCTGACACTCGCCTTCGAGCCGCCGGAACGCGACGTCATGCAGCGTCCGCCGCGTGATCCCCGTGAACCCATCCTGTCGGGGTTTCTACTGTGGCGCATCCTGTTTGTCTCGTTGATCCTGGTGACAGGCACCTTCGGTAACTTTCTCTGGGAGCGCGAACACGGCGCCAGCATCGAGACGGCACGCACCGTGGCGGTGAACACCCTGGTGATGTTCGAGATCTTTTACCTGATCAGTGCCCGCTACCTGACCGCGCCCGCACTCACGCGTACGGCGCTGGGCGGCAACCGTTATGTCTATCCGGCGATCGCCGTGCTGCTGGTTTTCCAGCTGCTGTTCACCTACGTGCCCGTCATGCAGCTGCTGTTCGGCACCACCGGAATCGATGCCGCGGCCTGGCTGCGCATCGTGCTGACAGCCGCCACGGTCCTGGTGCTGGTGGAAGCCGAGAAAGTTCTGCTGCGACGCTGGCGCGCGGGCTAGGAGCCTGTCCGCGCAATCATGTCGTTACTGCGAGGCGGCGTAGAGGCCGCTATTCTCGGGTAACGATCGAGACACTGCCCTCGTTTGCGACGCGCCTGGCTACCGGTAGAGCACTCGGACAGGCTCCTGGCGCGCGACCCGGTGTGGTGGCGTATGCGCCCGCCGGTGCACCTGCCGCTGGCGGCCACGGCGTGCCGGGCTGGAGGGAATATTTTGAGCGTGAATTGTCACTATACTGAAAGCAAACAGTGACAAAGCCTCATGTCCGTCGGCGGGTGTCGGCCGCCGGAACACGGCCGGCAAGCCTGCACCCCGGGTAATGTATCTATCATGAGACAAGCTGATGCGCGATCGACCGTGAAACGCACGGCTATACTGGAGCGTCGAACCGTGCACTACGGGTTTGCGCTGCTGGCAGGGCTCGTCTGCATCGCCTGCGCCAGCCTTGCAGGCGCGCAGCCGGCCGCAGACCTGCAGGAGCGTGAGCATCTGGTATTCGGCTTTCTGCCGATTGTGAGTTCCGAACGGCTGGCGCGTCGCTTTTCTCCCCTGGTGGACTATCTGTCGCGCACACTGGGAACGGAAGTTCGCATGGAGACGGCACCGAATTTTGCCGAATTCATTCGGCGTACCAACCGGGAGCAGCGCTACGACCTGTTGTTCACTGCTCCACACCTGTTCTATCTGGCCAGCCGTGAACAGGGCTACCAGGCCGTAGCGCGTGTCGCCGAGGAGGGCATGAAGGCGGTTATTGTCGTACCCCGAACCAGTTCCATCCAGGGATTGCCGGATCTGCGCGGACAACGCCTGGCGACCACCGATCGGCTCGCCCTGGCCACGGTGCTGATCCGCTCGACACTGGTTCAGGCCGGCATCGATCCGGATCGTGACCTGATTCTGGTCGCCACACCCAGTCACAATGCCTCCCTGCGGTCCACCTACCAGGGCACCACCGACGCCTCCGGCCTTATGCTGCCGCTGTTCCAGCTCTCGCGGCCGGAAATCCGGGATGCGATGAAAATCATCGCGGAAACCCAAAGCGTGCCGCATATGCCCATCGCGGTCGCTCCCTGGGTTCCCACCGCACGGGTGGCACGCCTGCGTGCCCTGCTGCTAGACACGGCGCACACCGAAGCGGGGCGCGAGGTGCTGCGCGGCCTCGGCTGGCCCGGCTTCGCGCCCGCCCGCACCGTAGACTACGACGATCTCGGCTGGATAGCCGAGCAGGCGCTTATCGACTCGCCGCCATGACCCCATCCGTGTTCCGCTCGCTGCGCTTCCGGCTCATCGCCAGTGTGGTTTTGATCGAAATTGTCATGCTGTCGCTGCTGGTGTGGAGCAACATGGGCGTGATTCAGCGGGCCCACGCGGAACGCCTGCAGGAAACCGCTGCCAGCATGCTGCAGCAGATCGCCGACACCTCTGGCAGCTATCTGCTGGAAGTCGATTACGCAAGTCTGGAGGAGTACCTGCGCAACGTCGCCAGCCACAAAGAACTCAGCTACCTCGACGTGAGCGACCGTGACCGGCGCTCCGTGGTGAGCCTGGGTCAGGCACCGCGACCGCGATGGCCCGAACCGGACCTGCACCCGCTGCGGGTCAACGATGGTGTGCTCGACATCGTCAGGGATATCCGTATTGGTGAGCAGTTGCTGGGAGAAGTCCGCGCCGGCTTTTCGCTTAGCCTGATGGAGCATGCGATTCGTCAGGCACGGGTGCGCAGTATCGCCATTGCGGCGACCGAGATCACGCTCACCATACTGGCTACGGTATTTATCGGCGTTCATTTGACGCGCCGCCTGGGCCACCTCGCGCACGCCGCACAACAGGTGGGGGCCGGCAACTACAACGTTTCGGTCAAAGCCGAGACGCGGGACGAGGTCGGCATGATGGCAATGGCGTTCAACCGCATGGTCACTGAGGTGTCGGAGCGTACCAGACATCTGCAACAGGCACTGGCGCGCGAACGTGTCATAGAGGAAACCTCGATCGACGGGATGCTCACCTACGGTGCGGGACACCAGATTCTGTCCCTCAACCCAGCCATGACTGCGCTGTTCGGTTTCCCGGCGCGGGAATTGCTGGGCCAGCCGGTCGCGAAGCTGCTGGCGCCACCCGACACAACTGCTACGGGCACGGCGGCAAGCGCCATCTGGGACCAACCGACCGTCGCCCGTACCGAGGCGGTCGGCAGGCGCAAGGACGGCAGCCGGTTTCCGCTCGAACTCTACATCGGCCGTGTGGATAGCGGCGGTGAGGTGCTGTTTGCTGCCACCCTGCACGACATTACCGAACGCAAACGCGCCGAGCGCGAATGCCTGACCCTGCTGGAAGGCAACCGTTTCCTGATCCACAAATCCCTGGCAGTCCAGGAAGAAGAACGCCGCCACCTGGCGCGCGAACTGCACGATGAGCTGGGCCAGTGTCTGACCGCTATCCAGGCCGACGCGGAAATCATCCACGAGCTGTCCGGCACCGCGAACCCGAAAATAGAAGCCAGCGCCGCGGCAATACTGAACGTTTCCTCGCACATCTACAGCGTCGTACACTCGATGATGCAGCGCCTGCGCCCGAGTGTGTTGGATGATCTCGGTCTGGCGGCTGCGCTCCAGGAGGAAATCGATGCCTGGCAGCAACGCCACCCGGCTGTCGATGCAAGACTGTCTGTGCAGGGTGATGCGGGGCAACTCGGAGAAGCGATCAACATCTCCCTGTATCGTCTGGTGCAGGAGAGCCTCACCAATATTTCCAAACACGCCGGCGCAACGCGGGTCGACATCCGCCTGATAGTGAACGAACAGGACGCGCATCGACAGGTGGTTCTGGAAATCACGGACAACGGCTGCGGCATGCAACCGGCTGCGGGTAACCGCGGCCTGGGGCTTATTGGCATGCGCGAACGCGTGGAAGCACTGCACGGCACGCTCGCCATTGACTCGGCACCCGCACGGGGGGTACGGATCAGGCTGGCTATTCCCGTGCCAGGCTAGCCGCAGGGTATACCGATGCATGACATAAAGGTGCTGCTGGCTGACGATCACGAGGTGGTCCGGGCCGGATACCGGCGCCTGCTCGAGAGCACGGACGACATTGAAGTGGTCGCCGAAGCCACCGACGGTGAGACCGCCTACCAACTCTATTTACAGTGGCATCCCTCGGTGGTGGTCATGGATCTGACCATGCCGGGCAGCGGCGGCCTGGACGCCAGTCGCCGCATACTGGCGCGCGACAATGCCGCCCGCATCCTGGTGTTCAGCGTGCACGAAAACGAGATCTTTCTGAATCGCGCCCTGGACCTGGGGGTCCTTGGCTATATTTCCAAACGCAGCGCCTCCCGGGTGATGATCGAAGCGGTTCGCAGCGTGGCGGCTGGCGAACCGTTCGTCGGCCAGGAAATGATTCCGTTCCTGGTCAAGCGTAAGGACTCTGCGGAAAGCGGGCTGATCGCCGGCCTGTCCCCGCGCGAGTTCGAGGTGTTCCGTCTGCGCGCCGAGGGCAAGTCGGTCAACGCTATTGCCGAACTGCTGAACGTGAGCCCCAAGACGATCGGACACCACAACACGCGCCTGAAACAGAAACTGGGCGCGTCCAATTCCGCCGAACTCACCCGTCTGGCAATCCGGCTGGGCCTGCTCACTCCCTAACCAGGTCCCACCAACTGTAATCGTTCATTAGGATAGTTAACGCGCATTTCTCGAACTGTTGTCCGGCACGATCAGACTTCGACCGAGCGTCGTTAAGGATTTTCCCTATATCCCCTACCCGCGCCCCGCCCTAAGCTGCGGGTCAGTCCCATGCGCCGTTGGTGGCTGCTTGCGAGACTATCAAAAATACCAGTCCGAAGGAGGAGAATATGACAACAGAACAACGACCCGGCCCGGGTTACCGGGCACTTTTGACGCTGAGTCTCGCCATGGCTGCGCTGTGTCAGCCGGCGCTGGCCGGTAATAATCAGAATCGTGTCACGCTGATTGAGATGGGCGACCTGCACGCGACCATGGTGTCGCATTCCGCGGTGTTCAAGGACCCGACCAGCCCCGACACCGAATTGGGCCGCTTCGAACAGAACGCCGGAGGACTGGCAAGGCTTAAGACGGTCGTCGATGGTATCCGTGGCGAGAATCCCGGCGCACTGCTGCTTTCAGTCGGGGATCTCACCCATGGCAGTGCCGAAGCGCTGTTTACCGTCGGCGACGCCATGATCAAGGCCATGAACCATTTCGGCATCGATGTGTTCACTCCCGGTAACTGGGATTTCGGCTACGGCCCGGCGGTATTCCGCAACCGCTTCACGACAACCGCCGAGACCGAGGGGAACATAACGCCAGCGCTGGGGCCGAAACCGCCATTGCCACCCAATTTCAATACGATGAAGAGCTATGTCGGCTGTGCGGCGGACGAGTGTACGGAATCCAACGGCATCATTACTGCGGACTTTCCGACCGTGGCGGTCAATCTGTACAACGCCGCCTGGCTGCCTCCGCAGTTCCGCAACCAGCGCGTGTTCAAACCGTACATGATGTTCGAGCGCAATGGCGTCAATGTCGCCGTTATCGGTCTGACCGCCGCCATCGTTCCGCAGCAGGCGGATGTCTTCAACATCGGACTTGAATTCACCCATGGCGTCGAAGAGCTGCCGGGGATTCTCGAGGAGGTCAAGGGCGAAGGGGCGGACCTTATCGTCGTTCAGTCCGAGCTCGGGCTGTCGCAGAATCTCGAGCTTGCGCGGCGCTTCAAGGACATCGACGTCATGTACTCCGCGCATACCCACGAGATCACCCTGGGGGCGCTGCTGGCGGATGAGAACGAGGTCAGCGTGGTCGATCCGACGACGCCGCTAAGTGGTAGGGACAGGAGCCGCCTGGCCCAGGGCGCGGCCGTCGTCATCGAGACCAACCGCGACCTCTATGTCGGTCAGCTCGACCTGCAGGTCGCTGGTGGCAAGCTGGTCGACTTCAGCTGGAAGCCCATCGAGGTGACCGAGGAGACGCCCGAGAACGTTGAAATGAAGGCCATTGTCGCTGCCATCCAGGCGCCCTTCCTCAATGGCTCGGCTTTCGAGGAGCACGTCTTCGTCCCCGGGGGTTATGCGGCCAGCTGTGGCGATGCCGGCAACAACTGCGGGTTGCGCCTGGTCGATGGTCTGGACACCATCGTCGGCAAGACCGAGGTGGTCCTGTTACGCCACCACGTGCTGGAGGATTCGCTCAACAATTTCCTCGCCGATGCCATCCGCATGGAGACCGACCCGGTCGTAGCCGGCGCCAATGTCAATGATTGGACGGGCGTTGACATCTCCATGGCCAATGGCTTCCGCTTCGGCAACGCCGTGCTGCCGGGTGAGAACATCACGCTGCGCGATGTCTATACCTGGTTCCCGATCGGGGCGGCGGTCAACGTGGCAGACTTCTCCGGAGCGTCAATCGCCAAGAGCCTCGAAGAGGTGCTGAGCGCGGTGTTCCATCGCAACCCGTTCGAGCAGCGCGGCGGCTGGTATGTCGGGATGGCCAACATGGAACAGAGCATCGACCTGGACAACCGCCCGCTCGGCAGTTCCAGCGGTCGTATCGTCGAGACCAGGATCGGCGGAACGAAGCTGGACCCCAGCAGGCGCTACGTGTTCGCTTCCTGCTACGCGCATGGTGACGCGATCGACACGGTGTGCCGGACGGGCGGCGGTTCGAACCATCTGTTCTTCGAGCTGGGCGACGTGACCGACTACGCCAGCACCATGAGTCTGACCCCGCCCCTGAACAGCGCCGACATCACCATAACGCCGCCGGGCCAGGTGAAACAGGTGGCCCCGGATGCCTTCGCCCATCCGGTTCACCTGGTGCGGCGCTACCTCGATGATCTCGGAGGCGTCGTCAGCGGTGCCAAATACGGCTCTGTTGCCCAGGGCGAGGGCCGGGTGAAGACAGTCGACTCGACAGTCTATACCGCGGGTCCGGGACCAAACTATCAGGCACTGGTGCCGCCGCCGCTTGCCGTCCCGGACAACACCCCGGACGAGACCCTCGTGCAGCCGCCATTCGGTGCTGGCCCCAGGTTCTTCTCCGGCCGGATCGGTGATTCCGACGCAAACAGTCATTAATCGGGAGTTGTCACCGCGGGCGGGGTCGGCTCGGCCCCGCCCGCACCTTTTTACTGCCTGTGCGGGTTTGCGGTGTAACGACCGTAGCTTTGCAGCGCTGCGCACGCATGGGCCCCTACCTGGCAGGATCCCCTGGCGAGCGCTCCCGCGGGCTCTTGGTTCTGCGCGGGGAAAATCGGGACCATAGCCACTGCCAGCTGGCGCGAGCAGGCCCGCTGTGCGCGGGCATGAACGATCAAGGGCGGCAGTGATGCCGCCTCTTTTCGCAGCTGCGTCTGCACCATATCTTCCGCGCCGCGCAGCAACCCCGGAAACTCTGTGATTTTTTTACCTGACAAAGTTATGCACACTTACGAGCCGTTGCAAGACATCGCAAAAGCTGCACACGCCATGGAACCGACATTCAACGCCCACAACGATCTGGAAACCAAGCTCGTCGCCGCTCAGCAGGGACAGCTCGACAGCAATGTGTTCATGGACGAGCTGCTGGATTCGCAGATCTTCATGCCAGTGGAAGACGAGGCCAATCCGATCCAGGGCTTTCAGCGTTCGACCAAAGCCAACCCATTAACGCTGCAAAACGAAGATGGCGTCGATGTGCTGGTGCTGTTCACCAGCCCCGAGCGCGCCAAGGGTTTCCTGCAGGAGTTCCCGGCGTACAGCGGCGGCCTGCTGACCGAATTCAGCTGGATTCTGAGCCGCATCGGCAGCGGTGTTGCGGTGTCCATCAATCCGGGTATGGAATTCGGCATCGACCTGGATCCGCACACCGTTGAGCAGCTGATTCACCTCAGCAACGCCCGCAACCAGGGCAAGCCGGGCGCCTGACGCGAGCTTAGTCCGGCTCGGCCAGCGCCTGTACGGCGTCCAGCAACTCCTGTTCCGGGATCGGGAACGTGAAAGTCCGGTAAAAGCGCCGCACCGCCAGCAGGCGGTCGAACTGGTGCTGGTATTCCTTGTCGTAAAACACGATCACGCGGGTGTCCGGCAACCGCTCCACCACCGACAGCATGGATTCCAGCGAACTGGTGCGATCGCGAAAATCGGACTGAAAATTGAACTCGGCGACGATCACGCGGGGTTTTACCTTCTTTATGGTGCTCATTGCCTTGCGCATCCGGTTCTCCACCACCACGTCGAAGCCGGCACGCTGGTAGAGTGGCCCGAAGTTCGGATAGCCTCCCATTTCAACAATCGACAGCAGTACCGGTTTCGCCATATCTGATCCGTACCCCTGGCCGCCCCGCATGTTGACAAGAACCGTTTTGACAAAGCTTCAGGCCTGTCGGCGGCTGCCGGGCCGCCGGGATGCTGCCGCCAAGTCTCCAGCCAGCTATTGACGGCATACCGCTATGCGGGCCGCGACGCTGTCAATGTATCCCTTAGCAGCGAAAATTCAAGTAATTCGCCCACATCCCAATAAATACAGTGTGGACATGGGACGTTTCCGGGGACGGAATGGCATCACGCGGCTTTTTCAGATCGATACGCATTACGCTGTTGCTGCTGGTGCTGTTCTTTGTCGCCATGAACACCTGGCTGACCCGACTGCGCAGCACCGACTGGAACGAACCGCTGTGGCTGGTGGTCTACCCCGTCAATGGCGACGCCAGTGCAGTTACCCAGGCCTACATAGACAGCCTCGACCAGGACAGCTTCAGCGGCATTGAATCCTTTGTCGCCGGCGAAGCCGCGCGTTATGGCGTCGGCATCCGCGAACCGGTCACCATCCGCCTGGCACCGCAGCCTGACGAACGCCCCCCGTCGCCGCCGGTCAATGGCAGCACATTGGCGGTGATGCTGTGGAGCCTGAAGCTGCGCTACTGGGCGTTTGCCAACGACACCTTCGAGGGACCCAAACCCGACGTGCAGATGTTCGTGGTCTATTACGACCCACAGCAACATGACCGCCTGCGGCATTCGCTGGGTATTCAGAAGGGCCTGATCGGCGTCGTCAATGCCTTTGGCGCGCGTGCGCAAACACAAACCAATAACGTCGTCATCGCCCACGAGTTCCTGCATACCCTGGGCGCCACCGACAAGTACCATCCGGGCGACAACCAGCCACTGTACCCCATCGGATATGCCGAACCACAGCGCGTTCCGCTGCACCCGCAGCGCCAGGCGGAAATCATGGGTGGCCGCATTCCGCTATCCGAACAGCGTGCGGAGATGCCCGACTCACTCGCCCAGTGCCTCATCGGCCCCGCAACGGCGCTTGAGATCCGCTGGACCGACTGAACCGCATCCACCGCCAGCGGCTTGGGCTCACCCCAGCCACTCTACGTTTTTCCTGCCCCCGGTTTTGGGGTAAGCTCTTCGCGCATGACCCATGTTCCCAAAGACCGGCCTGGCGTTCGCGAACAGCAGCTGCTCAGAAAAATGAACAATCCGCTGTTCGGCGAGGTGCGCAGCAAAGTCGGCAAGGACGACCTCGCACAGGCGCGCCTCGAAGACGGCCTGGAGAAAGACCGCTTTCTCGCCGCATTTCAGGCATTGGTTCAGCAGGCCGTCGATCTGCAGTCCAATACGCCGAGCGAAACCGTCCTGGAGATCAAGGCGCAACTCGATCACAGCTATCAGCAGGCCTGCGCCCTGGCGGGCGACATGACGCCCATCAAGCAGTCCATCACCCGCCTGGTCGACCTGATCATGCAGGCGATCCGCGCCGGCGCAGGCAATGACGCCCACGTGCAACAGCAACTGATCGAGGAGGATATCGCCCGCAAGGCACACTACGAGTTGCAGGAAATACCCCTGGTGGCCGCCTTGATGCACCCCGATTCGCCAGTCGCCGCGGACGAACTCATTCCTTCGCTGCTGAGCGAAGCCGAGCACACGCTGGCGGCCACCCTGAGCCTGTTCGACGAACAGCAGATGGCGGCGCTGTGCCACGACGCGGGTGCCTTCCTGGCACAGCGCGACCCCGAGCGCACGCTGGCAGATGCCTGGGCACGGCTGCAGCTGATCGAAAACCATTATCGGCAACTGAAACCTTCAGTGCCGCCCAATTAGCCGGCAGCTCTGCTGCCTCCGACCAGGATCCTGCGGAAATGAGCAAGCCAATCGACCCGAAGCGCTGGAGCGAAGGCCGCGTATACGCACTACGGCGCTGGACCGACAATTTGTTTTCCGTGCAGGTGGAAGCCGATGTGCAACCATTCCTGGCCGGGCAGTTCACCAAGCTCGGGCTGCAGCTCGACCCCGAGTTCGTGGAGCGCCCCTACTCCTACGTGAATGCCCCCCAGGATATGCCGCTGGAGTTCTATTTCGTAACCGTGCCTGACGGCCCCCTGACCCGCGCTATGACCGTTCTGCAACCCGGCGATCCCATCTACGTGATGCGCAGACCATCCGGCTTCCTGACTCTCAACGAGGTACCCGACGCACGGCACCTCTGGATGCTGGCAACCGGCACCGCCATCGGTCCATTCCTGTCGATCCTGAAAACCGCGGAACCCTGGCAGCGTTTTGAACGCATCGTGCTGGTGCACGCGGTGCGCATGGCGGAAGAATTGAGTTTCGCCGACACCATCGAGGCGCTCGCCGCACGCTATCCGCAGCAGTTCCAGTTCATACCCTTCGTCAGCCGCGAGCAGACCGGCTTTGCGCTGCCGGGACGCATCCCGGCGGCGCTGCAGTCCAGCCTGCTCGAGCAGCGCGCCGCGCTGGACATTCGTCCGGAAACCTCACAGATCATGATTTGTGGCAACCCGGATATGGTCAAGGAGACCTCAGCCGTGTTGCAGGCGCGGGGACTGGAGCGCAACCGGCGCCGCACGCCAGGACACATCACCGTGGAAAATTACTGGTGATGCCTGTTTTCCCCCCGGGAAGTTTTTTATACTCTGGCCCGCGCACCTGGGAGCAGCCATCGCCAGCACCCGTCCCACCGGCTATTGCTCGTTATTCGTTTGATTTTAATAACATTATTAGCGGCGACCATGCAAGAGCAGCAACGACGTTCCAGCGACCGGAGATCATACCCGGACTGCTGTTTCTCACACTGTTTGGCGGCATCATTCTGATCTATGCTTTCATCCTCATGGGCCGCATCGAGCGCAGTCGCAACGAACTGGAGTTGCACAGCAGCCTCGATACCCTCACCGGGTTGCTCAACCGGCGCGCCCTGCAGGACATCGCGCACACCATGTTCCAGCGCATCAAGCGCACTCAGCAGAAGTTCGTGATGCTGTTCGCCGACCTGGACAAATTCAAGGCGGTCAACGACGAACACGGCCACAGTGCGGGCGACCGCGTGTTGCAGCATTTTGCCGAAATCGTGCGCGCCAACATCCGCAGCACCGACATCGCGGCCCGCTTCGGCGGCGACGAATTCGTCATGCTGCTGGAAGACACAACGCTGCCCCACTCGGAGGCGGTCGCGCGGCGCATCCAGGCGCAGGTCGACGACTGGGCCCACCACAACAATATCGACTTCAGCGTGACCTTCGGGCTCGGCGAAGCACCGACCCACGGTGACAGCCTCGCGAGTCTGCTGGAACAGGTGGACCGTGCCCTGTACCATTCCAAGACCACGCACACCGGCGGCGGACTGGCCCACGCCCAGTGCCCGTAGCCGAGCAGTTGATCGCATACACCAGACACTGACGCTATAAACTATGGAACAACAAGTCGAGGTCGCCATCATAGGTGCCGGCAGTGCCGGCCTCTACGCCCTGGGCCAGGTAAAACGCAGCACCGACAGCTATGTCATGGTTGACGGAGGCGAACTGGGCACCACCTGCGCGCGGGTGGGCTGCATGCCCTCCAAGGCGATGATCCAGGTGGCCGAGGATTTCCACCGCCGGATGATTTTCAGCCGCGAAGGTATCGAAGGCGGCTTCGAGCTGGAAGTCAACGGTGCGGATGCGCTGGAGCATGTGCAGGATCTGCGCGACATTTTTGTCGACAAGGTGCTGTCGAGCACCACCGACCACATGGGCGAGGAATTCATCCCCGAGTACGCGCGCTTCCTGGAACCGGACCTGCTCGCGGTCGGCGAACGGCGCATCCGGGCGAAACGCATCATCATCGCTACCGGTTCGCGACCGATTGTGCCGGACGAGTGGCAGCAGTTCGGCGACCGCATCCTCACCACCGACGAGATTTTCGAACTCGAGACCCTGCCGCACTCGCTGGCGGTGATCGGACTGGGGGTCGTCGGGCTGGAACTGGGGCAGGCCTTCCAGCGCCTTGGCGTCGCGGTGACCGGAATCGACCAGATCAACACCATCGGACATCTGGACGACCCGGAGGTCAACCAGACCGCCGTCGAGCTGCTCGGCAAAGAGATGCCGCTGTGGCTGGGGGCGGCCGCCAGCATCCGCGAAGCCGATGGCGGCAGACTCGAAGTCACCGCGGGCAAGCATTCGGTGGTAGTGGAAAAGGTGCTGGTGTGCATCGGTCGCCGGCCCAACCTCGATCGCCTGGACCTCGACAAGGCCGGTATCCGGCTCAACGAACGCGGCATTCCCGATTACAACCGCCACACCATGCAGATCGAGGACAAACCGGTGTTCATCGCCGGCGACGTCAACGGCGACCGGCCGCTGCTGCACGAGGCCGCCGACGAGGGTCGCATCGCCGGCATCAATGCGGTGGCCGAAAAACCGCTCGCGTTCCGCCGCAAGACACCTCTGTATATCACTTTCTCCGACCCCAATATTGTACTGATCGGTCAGCGCTATTCGGAACTGGACCTCGACAAGACGCTGATCGGCAGCGTCAGCTTCGGCATGCTGGGGCGCGCCCTCATCATGGGCAGGAACAAGGGTCAACTGCGCATGTACGCCGACAAAGCCAGCGGACGTCTGCTGGGCGCATCCATGGTGGCGCCACACGGCGAACATCTGGGGCACCTGCTGAACTGGTGCATGGAACAGAGTCTCACCGTTCAGCAGATGGTGCGGTTCCCGTTCTATCACCCGGTGCTCGAAGAAGCCATTCAGCCGGTGCTGCGTGACCTGGTCGCGCAGTCCGGTCTCGGCCCGCAGGACTATCCACCCGATCTGGAGCTGCTCTAGTACTCCTTCAACATGATATTGACGGGTTCAGCAGGACGAGAAGCGATCAGCTGCAAGGCGCTTACCCGCCGGGGTGGCCATTCTACCTCAAGGGTAAGCAACACCGCAGATGGCCGCTGCTCGTCCTGCCCTGCGGGAGCCGCACAGCAACGCCATTGCCGCGTTGCGCCTCTTGGCAAGGGGGCTGCCATTGCCGGCGAGCCGCGCCTCGCACTGACGTTGCTGTGTGGCTCTGAACCCGTCAATATCATGTTGAAGGAGTACTAGGCGTGTACAACCAGGCCCGGCAGCGGCTCAGGCGACTGATTGACCTCAAGCACTCGCACCTGATGCGCAACAGCCTGATCGGGGTCGAAAAGGAAACCCTGCGGGTTAACAAACAGGGCGGCATCGCCCAGACGCCCCACCCGGCGCGACTCGGCTCGGCACTCACCCACCCCTATATCACCACCGACTATTCCGAGGCGTTGACGGAATTCATCACGCCGCCTTTTCACAGTATTCGCGAGGTGCTGGATTTCCTGCGCGACACCCAGCAGTACGTATACCAGTGCCTGGAAGACGAGTACCTGTGGGCGACCAGCATGCCGTGTGTGGTGGCCGGCGAGGACAGTATCCGTATCGCCGAATACGGTCACTCCAACGCCGGCATGATGAAGCATATCTACCGGCGCGGACTCGGCTACCGCTACGGGCGCGTGATGCAAGTCCATCGCCGGCGTGCACTTCAACTACTCCTTCCCCATCGAGTTCTGGGAAATCTACGCGGAGCTGGAGAGCAACCGCTTGCCGATGCAGGACTTCATTTCCGAATCCTACATGGCGCTGATCCGCAATCTGCAGCGCTTCGGCTGGCTGATTCCCTACCTGTTCGGCGCCTCGCCGGCCATCTGCAAATCGTTCCTGGGTGCGGAACCGACCACGCTTGAAGGAGTTCGACGAAAACAGTTACTACCAGCCCTACGCTACGTCACTGCGCATGGGCGACATCGGTTACCAGAACAACAAGGAAAACGAACACGGCATCAAGGCCAGTTACGACAGCCTGCAGGCCTATATCGACAGCCTGAGCTGCGCCATCAGCACACCCTGCCCGGAATACGAAAAAATCGGTGTGCTGGTGGACGGCGAGTACCGCCAGCTGAACGCCAATATCCTGCAGATCGAGAACGAGTACTACAGTACCATGCGGCCCAAGCAGATCCCGAAGGGCAACGAAAGACCCACACTCGCACTGAAACGGCGTGGCATTGCCTATGTCGAGCTGCGCTCGCTGGACGTGAACGCCTTTGATCCGCTCGGGATCAACGAACGGCAGCTTCACTTTCTCGAGTGTTTTCTGCTGTTCTGTCTGCTGCACGACAGCCCCGATGATCAGTGCCGACGAACGCAGGGCGATCGACGACAACGAATTGCGTGCCGCACACCGCGGACGTGATCCTGACCTGCAAGCTGGTACGTGGCATGAATCCATAGGCCTGCGCGATTGGGCCACCGAATTGCTGCAGGAAATGCGAAGCGGTCTGTGAACTGCTGGATCGAGCACCGAACGGCCAACACCATACTGCCGCGGCACTCGAGGCCCAGCATACAAAAGGTCACAGGATCCGGAGCTGACGCCTTCGGCGCGCATGCTGCGTGAAATGCGCGATCGTGGCGAGAGCTTTTATCATTTCGCCCGACGCATGTCGGAGATCCACCAGCATTTCTTCAGAAACCTGCCGTTGAGCGAAGCGCGTGAAGCAGTACTTCAGCGGAACTGGCGGTGAAATCGCTCGAGGACCAGCGGCCTGGAATCTGCCGATGAAATCTCCTTTGCCAATATCTGGAACGCTATTTTGCCCAGGCGTAACGGGGACGCTCTCCATGAGTCGAACGACTCCGCGAACCCTGGTACTGGCTTCCACTTCACCGTTTCGCAAGGCCTGCTGGAGCGTCTCGGCTTGCCTTCCAGACCTTTGCACCCGAGGTGGATGAAGCCCGCCAGCCGGCGGAAAGCCCCGACGCACTGGTCCGACGCCTGTCAGAAGCCAAGGCGCGCGCCGCTGCTAAAACCTGGCCGGACGCGTTGATTATCGGCTCTGACCAGGTGGCCGTCTGCGGTGAAGACGTGCTCGGTAAACCCGGCAACCATGCCAAAGCCTGCGAGCAGCTGGCGCGCCTGTCCGGGCAAAGGGTCAGTTTCTTACCGGCTTGTGCCTGCACGACGCCTGCAACGGCGCAACCCGGGTGGATCTGGTGCCCTATCCACGTGGTCTTCCGTGCGCTCAGCGCCGGGCAGATCGAGCGCTACCTCCAGCACGACCAGCCATACAACTGTGCGGGCAGTTTCAAGTCGGAAGGTCTGGGTATCAGCCTGTTCGAGTCAATGCAGGGCGAGGATCCAAACGCGCTGATCGGCCTGCCTCTGATTCGCCTGGTAAGCTGGCTGAATCAGGCCGGCATAGCCATGCCCTGAGTCGTTGGCGCGGCGCGCCGTTTACGGCGGATTTCACGCGCGCGAAGCGGGCGCCTAAGCGGCTCGCCACTAGCGCAGCAGAGACTTCGCCGCACACTCTGCCGATCCGGAATGCGGTACCAAGCTTCTTGCTGAAATGCTCGTACCAGGTCTTCCTGCGGGGTGTAGTCGACAATCGTTTCTGGCCGATGACGTCGCGCGCCACGTAATTCGCGCTGCCCAGTTCGTCGACCAGGCCGAGGTCCATGGATTGTTCACCGGTCCAGACGTAACCGCTGAACAGGTAGGCGTATCGATCTTCAGTTTGTCGCCGCGTCCGGTCTTGACGACGTCGATGAACTGCTGGTGGATGTCGTCCAGCAGTCCTGCACCTGCGCGACATCCTGCTTCTTGACGGGCTGAAAGGGATCGAGGAAGCCCTTGTGCTCACCGGCGGTCAGCAGGCGCCGCTCGACACCGAGCTTGTTCGATCGCTTCGACAAACCCGAAGCCGTCCATGCGCACGCCGATGGAACCGACGATACTGGCCTTGTCGGCGTAGATCTTGTCGGCTGCGACGGCGACGTAGTAGCCACCGGAAGCGCATATGTCGCTGATCACCGCGTACAGGGGTGTGTCCGGATACTGCTTGCGCAGACGCCGGATTTCATCGTTGATGTAACCGGCCTGCACCGGGCTGCCACCCGGGCTGTTGATGCGCAGGATAACGCCGACGGCTTTGTCGTTTTCGAATGCATCGC
Organism: uncultured Gammaproteobacteria bacterium; assembly: GCA_963695455.1. Taxonomy (GTDB): domain Bacteria; phylum Pseudomonadota; class Gammaproteobacteria; order DSM-19610; family DSM-19610; genus Thiogranum. The sequence continues at coordinate 112,404 of CAVOGN010000011.1, forward strand.
GCAAGCCCTCGATGATATTGTCGGCACTGGCTTCCTTGTCCGGTGCGATCACGCCTTTGAGTTCCACAAGGCGGTGTGCTTGCTCCTTGGCACCGGGTTCCAGCTCCATGTTCGGCTATACAGGAACAGCATGCCGCACCAGGTAGGCGAACATCAGGAATTTGAAGAAAATGCTCCAGCGGCGCGCGCGGCGCTGTTCGTTCAGCGACGGCAAACGCCAGGCGGTTGATCAGGTCCTGCTGCCAGTCACCGCGGTTGCTCTGCTTATCGCTCGGGTTCCTGAGTTCGATTCCATTGTGTAATTACCTCAATCTGCGGCCGCCAGCGGCGACTCTGACAAAATATCGGGGTCGAGCAGGCCGTTCTTCGGCCAGCCAGTCAACCAGTTCGGTGATGCTGTCCAGGCAGACCAGCGGCTGATGCTGCAGCAGACGTTCGCGCGGTCGTGCACGCCATAGCTGACCGCCACCGGCTGCACACCGGCCTGGTTGCGCCATCTGCAGATCGTATTCGGTATCGCCCACCATCAGGGTCTGCCGTGAGGCAACCTCCAAGTTCCTGCAGGATTTCCTTGCAGCATGCGGGATGCGGCTTGGAGCGCGTTTCGTCCGAACAGCGGGTGGCGGAAAACACCTTACTCCAGGCCGGTCTGCCGCAACACCTTGTCGAGACCCGGCGCGCCCCTTGCCGGTAGCGACAGCCAGGTGAAAGCCCGGCCTCTTTCAGCAGCTCCAGGGTCTCGCGTGGCCCCGGGAAACAAGTTCCGAATGGTCGCGAATACCGGAAAACCAGTGATGCCGGTAACGTGCGACGAAACGCTCCCGAAATCGCTCACCGCGGCCCGGGTACAGGGCATCCATCGCTTCCTGCAGACCCAGGCCGATGATGTTACGGCAGGCCTCGGCACTGCGCGCTTCCAGCTCGAGATCGGCAATCGCCGCCTGCATGGAGTGTACGATCTGGGTTTCCGAATCCATCAGGGTTCCGTCCCAGTCGAACACGATCAGGCGCACTGTATCCGGGCATATGTCTGGTGTCTGCTTTTCATCATATGGGATCATGCGTGTTCTGCCCTGTATCGGGCGCTGCCTCCAATTGCTGAATGACGCTGCGCAGATCCGCGCTCAGCGGCGCGCTGACCTCGACGCTGCGCTGCGCGGTCTTCGTCCGGAAAGCCACGTAATGGGCGTGCAGAAACAGGCGCCTGAGGCCCAGCGTCGCGCATCCGCCGGTTGAAGTCCGAATCGCCATACTTCTCGTCACCGGCCAGCGGATGGCCGGCATGCGCGGCGTGCACCCGGATCTGGTGGGTTCGACCGGTTTCCAGTTCGGCTTCCAGCGAGGCTCGCACCCGGATAGGATTCCAGGCAGCGAAAGCGGGTCAGCGCCGGCTTGCCGTCGACGGTCAACCCGTACGATGCGCTCGCCCCCGCGCAACAGATTTTTCTTCAGTGGCGCATTCACCTTGCGACTGGCCCTGCCGCCAGTCGCCCTGCACCAGCAGCAGGTAGCGCTTTTCCACCCGTCCGTTGCGCAGCAGCTCGTGCAGCAGTGCGCAGTTCGCTGCGCCGCTTGGCGACCAGCAGGCAACCGGAGGTGTCACGGTCCAGACGGTGTACCAGTTCCAGGAACGGTGCCTGCGGGACGCAGCGCCCGCAGCGCTCTCGATCACACCGAAACTCGAGACCACTGCCACCGTGCACCGCCATACCGGATGGTTTGTCCAGCACCAGCAGACGCTCGTCTTCGTAAAGCGATGGCGTCGGCGAGCCGGCTGCGTCCGTTGCCCGCGGGACCGACGGCGGATTCAGCCACCCGCACCGGCGGAATACGCACCTGGTCACCGCTTGTCAGCCGGTACTCGGGCTGATACGCGCCCTTGTTGACCCGCACTTCGCCCTTGCGCAGCAACCGGTAGATCCGGCTTTTGGGGACCCCTTTCAGCACGCGCAGCAGAAAATTGTCGATCCGCTGACCCGCTTGCTCGGCCGAAATTTCCAGCCACTGCACGGCTGGCCTGTCCAGTTTTTCCATGCGGCGCGCATTCTAGCAGCCCCGGCTGGAAACTGCTTGTGAATAATGCCGTTAAGTTATTTAAATCTGACCGAAGAGAGCCGTCGCGAGCGCCGGGGCGGTGGCATAAGCGTTTGATATCACGGGTTTGGACTGTTATAGTCGCGAAGATGCCGTGCTGATAGCGCCCCGACTATCGAGGTATGTGCCCGGGGCATCGGCAGGGCAATGGGACACGATTTGCTCACGGCCTGCGCCGATACCCTATTCGTTTCCAGCGGCAGAACCCCGGAATGCCGGGCGCCGGTGGATCGAGCAGAGGCCTGACAAGGCCTCTACGTGTTACACCGTCATGAATAATTGGTTGCTCCTGTGTCGTTAGCGACTCTCTTGATGATTGGCCTGGTATTCCGGACTGGTATCCTGGCTTACCGCGCCGTGCGGCTGGCCTGGCTTCCAACAGGGCGGATCGTCCGGCTGCTCGCCGGCAATCGCTGGAATCGTCTCGCGGCACGGTCGAGCACATGAGAGAAAAATCAGATGAAACGTATGCTTATCAACGCCACGCAGCCCGAAGAGTTGCGTGTCGCTCTGGTCGACGGCCAGAAACTCTACGATCTCGATATTGAGGTACCCGCCCGCGGCCAGAAGAAATCCAATGTCTACAAAGGCAAAATAACCCGCGTCGAGCCCAGCCTCGAGGCCGCTTTTGTCGATTACGGCGCCGAGCGCCACGGCTTCCTGCCGCTGAAGGAAGTCGCCCGCATGCTATTTTCAAGCGAAGGCGCCGGCGAAAGCGGCGGTCGCGTCACCATCAAGGAAGCCCTGCGCGAAGGCCAGGAAGTTATCGTCCAGGTCGAAAAGGAAGAGCGCGGCAACAAGGGCGCGGCGCTCACCACCTTCATCAGCCTGGCCGGGCGCTATCTGGTCCTGATGCCGAACAACCCGCGTGCCGGCGGCGTGTCGCGGCGTATCGAGGGCGAAGACCGCAACATTGTGCGCGACGCCATGGCGCAGCTGGACTATCCCCGCGGACATGGGGCTGATCGTGCGCACCGCCGGCGTCGGTCGCAACGCAGAGGAACTGCAGTGGGACCTGGACTACCTGCTGCACCTGTGGGAGTTCCATCTGAAGCGGCCTCCGAAGCAACGTCCCGCGCCATTCCTGATTTACCAGGAAAGCAACGTCATTATCCGCGCGCTGCGCGACCACCTGCGCGGTGACATCGGCGAAATCCTGATCGACGATGCGGACGTGTTCCAGCGCGCTCAGCGAGTTCATGACCCAGGTCATGCCGCACAACCTCGAGCAAGCTGAAGCGTTACGACGACCCGGTACCGCTGTTCTCGCGTTACCAGATCGAAAGCCAGATCGAATCGGCCTTCCAGCGCGAAGTGACCCTGCCCTCGGGCGGCGCCATCGTCATCGACCATACCGAAGCGCTGATCTCCATCGACATCAACTCGGCGCGCGCCACCAAGGGCAGCGACATCGAGGAAACCGCGCTGAATACCAATCTGGAAGCGGCCGATGAAATCGCCCGCCAGCTGCGGCTGCGCGACCTGGGCGGCCTGATCGTCATCGACTTCATCGATATGCAGCCCGCCAAACACCAGCGCGAAGTGGAAAACCGGCTGCGCGATGCCTTGCGGGTGGATCGCGCCCGGGTGCAGATCGGCCGTATCTCGCGCTTCGGCCTGCTGGAAATGTCGCGCCAGCGCCTGCGTCCCTCGCTGGGCGAATCCAGCCAGATCGTCTGTCCGCGCTGCACGGGCCAGGGCTACGGTCCGCGGCGTCGAATCGCTGGCGCTGTCGATTCTGCGCATCATCGAAGAAGAGGCCATGAAGGAAAAGACCGGCCGCGTCGTTGCGCGCGTGCCGGTCGATGTCGGCACCTACCTGCTGAATGAAAAACGCGAGATCCTGTTCAATCTGGAGCAGCGTCACAAGCTGAGCGTTGCCCTGATTCCCAGCCCCAGCCTGGAAACGCCGCACTACGAGATCACACGGGTCCGAGTCGACGAACTTGGCGGCGAACAGGGCGCCAGCAGTCACAAACTCCTCGCCGCCGACCTCGAAGCTGAAGAACGGGTCGCCGAGGAACTGTTCAGTGGCAAAGACAAGGTTGCCGAAGCGGAAACACCCGCGGTTCAATCCATCGCGCCGCAGGCGCCGGCACCGGTGGTGATTCGCGAGCCGGTTGCCGCGCCAGTCGCGCCCGGCCTGATCCGACGCCTGTGGGGATCGCTGTTCGGTAAAGGCGAAGAAACCCCGCCACCACAGGAACAGGCCGCCGAGAGCGCCGAGCGCTCCAGATCGACTGGCGCCAACCGCGGCAGAGAGCGTAGCCGTGCCGCGGGGGGAACCCGTCGTCGCGGCAGCGCAGCCCGCCGCGGGGATACAGACAAGCGCAGTGGGCAACGTCAGGCACGCCGCCCACCCTCGAGCGAGACCGGCGAAGTCAGCGGGACCGGCGAAGTCAAAGACAGCAAGCCGGAAGCGGCGGATGTGACGGGCGAGTCCGCGCCCACACCAGCCGAGCAACAGGCGGGCACCGAAAACCGCTCCCCTCAGCGCCGCGAGGGCGAGTCCGGCCAACGCAGCGGTCAGCGGCGCGGACGGCGCGGTGGCAGGCGCCGCAGCAGCCAGCGTCGCAGCGCTGAACAGACTCAGGGGCAGAAGGAATCAGCACCCGGTGAAGCGGCGACCAGCGCGCCCAGGGAACCGCGGACGGAAGCGCCACCAGCAGCCGAATCTGCCGCGCCTGCCGCCAAGCAAGCGAGCGTGACACCGATTCCCGAACGAACCGGCGCCGCGACGCAGCCGCCGAAGGAAAGCGACACAGCCAGCCGGCCGGCGGAACCGAAACCGGCCAAAGCACCGGATACTGCTGCCGATTCCAAGCCCACCGCTATCGGCGACGAATAAGCGACGCACCGTTGCCGGCGCCAGGGGACGATGCGTTGCGCCCGCGGACAGCGGCGGACTGCCTTGCCCGCAACGTAGATTTGTGCGTACTATTGCGCCTCGTGCTCATGGATCGACAACCGATGTTTGACACCGCTCGCGACTTGCTGCTCGCGCTGCTGTTGGTGCTTGGTCAGGCTGGCCTGATCCTGCACCAGATCGATTTCGATCAGCATGCCGACGGCGGCACCTGTGCCGAGTGTGTGGCTGCGCACGGTTTAGACCAGGCCATCGCCGTACATTTCACGCCCTGGCTGCCTGCGGCGACTGCAGAGTTGCCGGTCGCAGCTGTCAACGACAGCCCGGTGTTCCCTGCTCCGGCGTTCCGCCTCGCTCGCTCTCCCCCTGCCCCTACCGCTCTGAGCTGAAGTTTCCCACTCCGAAATTTCGCAAGGCATGCCGTGCACCAGCGGTGTGCATAGCTGTATGAGGTTACCCGTGAGCAAGCGTATTCTCGCGACCGCGATCAGCGCGGCGCTGCTGATGCCGGGCCTGGCGCTCGGCGAAACGAACGATGAAATCCGCGCAATCCGACGTGAACTGGAAAGCATGCGGGAAGCATACGAGGCACGCATGCGTGAACTCGAGGAACGCCTGCAACAGGCGGAAGCCCGCGCCCGCGAGCAGGCAGCTGCGACAGCTGCTCTGACCGAGGGGCAGCAGGCGTCGCCTCCCCCGCCGCAGGCCGTTTACAGTTCGACTGCGAGCAGCTTCAATCCGGCCATCTCGGTGATACTGCAGGGTTCGCTGAACAGCTACTCGCAGAACCCGGACGACTATGCCCTGCCGGGCTTCCAACTCGGCGACGAAGCCGGGTTGGCGGCCGAGGGCTTCACGCTCGACGAAACCGAGATCATTGCCTCGGCCAATGTCGATCACCTGTTTGCAGCCCAGACCACCATTGCCCTGCACGACGACGGGCATGAAACCGAAGTCGAGCTGGAGGAAGCTTACGTTGACCCGCTCGCTCTCCCCGTCGGTCTCGGGGGGCGCTTCGGCCGCTTCTATTCGGACATCGGTTATCTCAACCGCTTTCATCCCCACACCTGGGATTTCCGCGACAATCCTCTGGCCTACCGAGCCTATCTCGACAACCAGTACGGTGACGATGGCGTGAGGCTGAGCTGGATCGCCCCCACCGACATCTACCTCACGCTGGGTACCGAGCGTTTTGCGGGCAACAAATTTCCCGCCGGCGAGTCGCAGCGCACCCTTGGCGACGTGCAGAGCCTGTACCTGAAACTCGGCGGCGACATGGGCACCAGCCACGCCTGGCAGGCCGGCCTGTCCGGTCTGTGGGTCGACGCCCACGATCGTGACAGTGGCGGTCACAGCGGGGATGACACCAGCGCAGTCAGCTTCAGCGGCGACTCGACGCTGGCCATCGCCGACTTTGTCTGGCGCTGGGCGCCACAGGGCAATCCCCGCCAACGCAATCTGAAACTGCAGAGTGAATTTTTCTACCGCGACGAGTCCGGTGACCTCGCGGTGAGCGAAGGCGCTGCAGCCGGGCTGCTCGACTACGACGGGACGCAGAAGGGCTGGTATGCGCAGGCAGTCTACCAGTTTGTCCCGCACTGGCGCCTGGGTCTGCGCTACGACTGGCTGAGCGCGGATAACGACTTGTCGGTGCTGGACCTGGGCGGCTTCGCGGATGCGGATGCGCTGGTCGCTGCATCCGGGCTGGACAGCGACGGCCATGACCCGCAGCGCTGGAGCGGCATGCTCGACTGGTCACCCAGCGAGTTCAGCCGCCTGCGTCTGCAATACAACCGCGATGATTCGCGGCCGGACGCGAGCGATAACCAGTGGACGCTGCAATACCTGATGAGCATCGGCAGCCACGGCGCACACGAATTCTAGAGGAGCCGCACATGAAAACACCGCTAGCGACACTGCTTGTCTGCCTGGCCGCATGGCTGCCGCTGGCTGCGTACGCCGAACTGCAGGTGTTCGCCTGCGAACCGGAGTGGGCCGCGCTCACCAAGGAACTCGGGGCACAACGCGTCGAGGTATTCTCGGCCACCACGGCGCAACAGGATGTGCACCACATCCAGGCCAGACCCGGACTGATCGCGCGCATGCGGCGCGCCGACCTGGTGGTTTGCACCGGTGCCGGACTGGAGGCCGCCTGGCTGCCCGTGCTGCTACGGCGCGCGGGCAATCCGGCCGTGCAGCCGGGTACCAGCGGATACTTCGAGGCCGCCGACTACGTCGCCATGCTGGAAAAACCCACTTCGCTGGATCGCGCCGAGGGGGATGTGCACGCCAGGGGCAATCCGCATATCCACCTGGACCCGCGCAATATCGCGCGCGTCGCGAGCGCCCTTGGCGAACGGCTTGCCGCACTGGAGCCGGCCCAGGCCACGGCCTATCGCACTGCGCTGGACGATTTCGAGCGGCGTTGGCAGACAGCCCTGGGCCGCTGGGAACAGCAGGCGCAGCCACTGCGCGGCATGCCTGTCGTGGTGCACCACGCCTCCTGGGTATACCTCAACCAGTGGCTGGGGCTGCGGCAGGTCGCCGTGCTGGAACCGAAACCTGGCGTTGCGCCAACCGCCGGGCAGCTGGCAGCAACGCTCAATCTGCTCCAATCCACGCCCGCCAGGGCGGTGCTCCGCACACCCTACCAGGACCCGCGCCCCGCCGCCTGGCTTCAGGAGCACGCTGGCCTGCCCGTGCTGGAGTTGCCCTTTACTGTCGGCGGCAACCAGCAGGCCGGCGACCTGTTCGGCCTGTTCGATTCCACCCTTGCCTTGCTACTGGGGGTGCAGCGATGAACAGCGACGGCCTGGACCCGGTGATACTCGGACCCGCCTTGCTGGCCGGCCTGCTGGTTCTCACCACTCATGTTCCGCTCGGTCGGCAGGTGTTGCAGCGGGGCATCATTTTCATCGATCTGGCGGTTGCCCAGATGGCCGGGCTCGGCGTCCTGGCAGCCCACGTGCTGGGCTGGGAAAGCGAAGGGCTGGCACTGCAGCTCACCGCGTTCGGCGCGGCGTTGCTCGGCGCCCTGGCGCTGTACCTGTGCGAAAGACGCTGGCCGGAAAGTCTGGAAGCGCTAATCGGTACCGCGTTCGTGCTGGCGGCGAGCGCCGGGATCCTGCTGTTGGCTGGCAATCCCCATGCCGGAGAACACCTCAGGGAACTCCTGGTGGGCCAGATTCTCTGGGTCGAGACCCGCCAGCTTTGGCCCGTGGCACTGCTGTACGCGCCGATATTACTGGCGTGGTTCGTTTTCGGCGGACCCCGGCATCCGTTGCTGTTCTACACGCTGTTTGCTCTCGCGGTGACCGCATCGGTACAACTGGTAGGCGTGTACCTGGTGTTTGCCAGCCTGATTATACCGGCTCTGGCGCTGCGCAGACGTCCGCGCGGCGCACTGCTGCTGGCCTATCTGGTCGGTGTGTGCGGATACGTCGCGGGGCTGCTGGCAGCGGCACTGTTCGATCTGCCCGCCGGCGCGATGATTGTGTGGATGCTGGCAGCGTTTGCCCTGCTTGCGTCGCTGATCCTGAAACGCGCGCCGGCGGCAGCCCACAGCTAGCCGATCCGGCGGCGGATATCTTCCAGAAGTCCGCGCGCGCCCTCTTCCACCAGGTCCAGTACGCGTTCGAAACCCTGCGCCCCGCCATAATAGGGGTCTGGCACCTCCTGCTGGGAGAGGTGTCGGGCAAAATCGAGCAGGAGGCACAGTTTCTCCCGGTGCACGTCGGGACAGATAGCGTGCAGATCGTCCAGATTGCTGCGATCCATCGCCACCACATAGTCGAAGAACTCGAAATCGGCGGTTTCAACGCGGCGCGCCCGCTGTCGGCCCAGATCGATACCGCGTCGCAAGGCGGCTTCGCTGGCGCGGGCATCGGGTGGCTTACCGACGTGGTAGGCGTGGGTGCCGGCCGAATCGATGTGAATAAGGTCAGTCAGCTCCGCTTCTTCAACCAGTGTCTCGAACACGCCCTGGGCGGTAGGGGAACGGCAGATATTGCCCATGCAGACAAACAATACTTTTATGTTACTCATGCTTACGCTTCATAACTGATAGTTGCATTATTATACAATTGTGGCTGAAAAGTACCCAGAATTGCCTAGACTTGGGTATGACCCCAACTTGCTGACAGGTGCCCCTCGTGATTGAACCCGTTCTGCTCGAACAACTGCGCTCGCTGGTCGGTCGACAGGTGGAATACAGCGGCCACAGTTGCCGGATTGTGGAAGTGCTCGACTCGGAACACGCCCTGGTGATCCGCTGCGAGGGCAAGGAACGCGTTATCCAGGGCAACCAGTTCGGCGAGGCCAACCGCCGCGTGCAGGAGTATCACACCCTGCCGCTGTTCGATGAGGGCGCACAACTGAACCCTGTGGTGCGCAATTGGCTCAGCTGACAGCCTGGAAGTTCGCGTACCGGCGCGCATCGGCAACGCCGTAGCAGCTAGTTCCCGTTCAGGCGCGCCTTCAGCAGTTGCTCGACAATGCGCAGATCGTCCTCGGTGTCCACGCCGGGTCCCGGACGCTGGCGTGCCTCGGCGACATGGATCCGTTCTCCGTACCATAGGGCGCGCAGCTGCTCGAGTTGTTCGGCCTGCTCCAGCGGACAGGGCCGCATTTGCGCGTAGCGCTGCAGATAGCCGACCCGATAGGCGTAGATGCCGATATGCCGCAGGGGCACGATGCCGATAGGCAGCGCCTTTTCCCCGTTCTGCAGCAGATCACGGTCCCAGGGAATGGACGCACGGCTGAAATAGAGCGCAAAACCATCGCGGTCGGTCACCACTTTCACGACGTTCGGGTCGAAGAATTCGCCCGCCGCCACCAGCGGGGTGGCAGCGGTCGCAAGCGCCGCCTCGGGGATGCTCCGCAAGGTCCTCCGCGACCTGGCCGATCAGTGCCGGCGGCATCAGCGGCTCGTCACCCTGAACATTCACGACGATGGTGTCATCCGGCCAGGCCAGGGTACGCACCACTTCACCGAGACGATCGGTACCACTGGCGTGTTCGCTGGAGGTCATGCACACCTCGGCACCGAATCCGCGCGCCGCCGATTCGATACGCGGGTCGTCGGTGGCGATCACCACCTGCCCGGCACCGCAGCCACTGGCGGCCTCGAACACATATTGCAGCATGGGCTTGCCGAGCAGATCGCGCAACGGTTTGCCCGGCAGACGTGTGGAAGCATAGCGCGCCGGAATAACGACTTTGTAGCTGTCGGCCATGAACCGGTCTCAGTGAGGCAACTCAGAGTTCTTCATCGGCCGCCAGCTGACGCGCTTCTTCTTCCAGCATGACGGGAATGTCGTCCCGCACCGGGTACGCCAGTCGATCGGCCTTGCAGATCAGTTCCTGGTGTTCCCGGTCGTATACCAGCGGGCCCTTGCATACCGGGCAGGCCAGAATATCGAGCAGTTTCTTGTCCAACAGCGTTTTCCTAGTTCAGCGAATCGAGCAGCCAGGCGACCAGGGTGGCGTCCAGATGTGCCTCGGCGCTTACTGACCACCAGTGCACCGGAGCGAATCTGGCACATTTTACCGCGTCTTTCTCGGTCATTAAAACCATTCGCCGGTCGGCAAACTCCAGGTCGGCGGCCCGGAACCGGTGGTGATCGGGAAAACGGTGTTCCTCCACCTCCAGCCCCGCGCTCCGCAGCGCGGCAAAGAACCGTTGCGGATGGCCGATCCCCGCCACGGCGTGCACCGGTTCGCCACGAAATGACGCCAATGGTCGGGTATCCGCAGGATCGCACAGTCGCGTCGCGCTGTGTACCTCCAGTTGCATGCCGAACGCGCCCGGCGCCGGTTCGCCCAGGCACACCAGCGCGTCGACAGCCTTTAACCGCGACACCGGCTCTCGCAGTGGACCGGCGGGCAGGCAATGGCCGTTGCCGTACCCCCGCCCGGCGTCGACCACCGCGATTTCCAGGTCGCGGCGCAGCGCATAGTGCTGCAAGCCGTCGTCACAAATGATCACATCACAGGCGCCCGATGCGAGCAGCGCCCGTCCGGCCGCAACCCGGTCGGGGCCGGCATACACGGCAGCGCCGCTGTTACGCGCCAGCAGGACCGGCTCGTCGCCAACCTGCTCGGGGTCACTGGCGGCGCTGACCTGAACCGGCCAGCTTGTCCGGCGTCCCCGGTAGCCACGGGTGAGAATACCAACCGTGAAGCCGGCCTCATGAAGCCTGCGGCTCAGCGCCAGCACCAGTGGTGTCTTGCCGGTGCCGCCGACCGTGATGTTGCCAACCACAATCACCCGCGCGTCGAGGCGGCGGGAGACCAGCAGCCCGGCCCGGTAGGCTGCGCGGCGCAGCTGCACCAGCGCGCAGAACACGCCGCTGAGCGGCAGCAGCACAGCGGCCAGCTTCGAGTTGCCGTACCACAAGCGCTCCAGGCGCGGTTCCCAGACCGCCCGGTTCATGAGGCACGGTTGTCCCTGAACTGCAGCTGGTACAAGTCGTAGTAGACACCGCGCCGCGCCAGCAGGGCCGCATGGGTGCCGGTTTCGACAATACGCCCCTGCTCCAGCACCAGGATGAAATCGGCCCGTTCCACGGTCGACAACCGGTGCGCAATAATCAACGAGGTGCGGTTGCGCGCCAGGCGCTCCAGCGCCTCCTGTACCGCGCGCTCGGATTCGCTGTCCAGCGACGACGTTGCCTCGTCGAGGATAAGCACGGGGGCATCCTTGAGCATGGCACGCGCGATGGCGATGCGCTGCCGCTGACCGCCCGACAACAGAATACCGCGGTCGCCGATGCGGGTAGCGAGTCCGTCAGGCAGCGCGGCGATGAATTCCATGGCGTGGGCCGCCTGCGCGCTGGCGACAATGTCCGCCTCACCGGCCGCGGCGAAACGGCCATAGGCGATGTTGTGGGCAATGGTCTCGTTGAACAGCATGACGTCCTGCCCCACCATCGCAATCTGTTGACGCAGGTCCGCCAGCCGGTAGTTACGGATGTCTTCGCCGTCCAGGCAGACGGCGCCCTCGCGGGGGTCGTAAAAACGCAGCAGCAGGTGCGCCAGCGTGGTCTTGCCGCTGCCCGAACGCCCCACCAGCGCGACTGTCTGACCGGGCGCGATGGAAAAGGAAATGTCCTGCAGCACATCCCCCTTTTGCGCGTCGTACGCAAAGCTGACGTTGCGGAACTCAATGGCACCGCGGGCCTGGTGCAACGCCAGGCGCCCCTGATCCGGTTCGGTCGGCTCGTCGAGCACCTGGAAAATACTGCGCGCCGCCGACACGCCGCGCTGGATCGAGGCGTTGATGTTGGTGAGGTGCTTGAGGGGCTGCATCAGCAGCATCATGGCGGCGATAAAGGACACAAAGCTGCCGACACTGATTTCGCGGGTCACCGATTCGAGGGTGGCGAGATACACGACCAGTGCCAGTATGCAGGCGGCGATCAGCTGCACGATGGGCGTGCTGGCGCCCGCCGCCGCGGCCATTTTCAGGTGCAGGCGGCGATTGCGTTCATTGACGTCCTCGAACAGCTGCTCCTGCCAGGTCTGCCCGTTGAAGGACTTGACCAGCCGCTGACCCTGTATCGCTTCTTCACTGAACTGGGTCAGCTCGCCCATGGAATCCTGGATGCGGCGGCTGATGCGGCGAAAGCGCAGGCTCACGTAGCGTATCAGCCCAACCAGCACCGGTCCGACAATCAGGAACAGCAGTGTCAGCCAGGGACTGATCCAGAACATATAGAGCAGCAGAAACAGCATGGTCAGGCTGTCGCGAATCAGTATGGTGACCGCATTGGTGGTCGCCTCGGCAACCTGTTCGACATCGAAAGTCAGGTGCGATAACAGGCGCCCGGACGGATTGCGGTCGAAATACTGTGCGGGCAGATGCAACAGGCGGTGAAAAAGATCCTGGCGCAGCCGCTGAATGACCCGGCGCCCGATCCAGCTCATGCCATAACGCGATACGAAGCCGGTCACGCCGCGCACTACAAACAGCCCCACCAGGGCCAGCGGAACGAAACGTATAGTGGCGGGATCACGTGCGATGAAATTGCCGTCCAGCATCGGCTTCATGAGAGCCGCAAACCCGGTGTCGGTGGCGGCGAAGCCGATCATCGCCAGCACGGCCAGTGAAAACACGCGCCAGTACGGTGTGGCGTACCCGAGCAGGCGTTTGTAGAGCCGGGCGGCCGTCAACGGCGCCGGATTCACTCGCCGGCGCTTTCCGGCTGGCTGGTCGCCAGCGACATCTGCACCAGACCAAGCTGGGCGGTGGCATCCATGGCCCGCACCACGGATTCGTAGGGCGTCAGGCGGTCGGCGCGGATCACCACCGGGATTTCGCTGCGCTCACCGAGAAACTTCTGAATCGCCTGTTTCAGTGTTTCGAGTTCGGTGTTGACCACCTGCTGCTCGTCGATGAAGTAGTGGCCTTCCGCATCGATGACCAGCTCCAGCATCTCTTCCCGCTCCTCGACCGGCTCGGCGCTGGCTTCCGGAAGCTCGATGTTGATTTCCGATTCGCGCTGGAAGGTGGTGGACACCATGAAAAACAGCAGCAGGATAAACACAACGTCGATGAGCGGCGTGAGATTGACATCCGGCTCATCGCTGCGGCTGCGGCGCAGGTTCAAATCTGTTCCTCCATCATACCCTCTCTGGCGCGGTCGCCGTGCAGCACCTCGACCATGCGCAGCGCCTGCTGTTCCATGCGGATCACCAGCATGGCTACCTTGCCGCGGAAATAGCGGTAGAACATCAGTGTCGGGATCGCAACCGCCATCCCGGCGGCGGTGGTGATCAGCGCTTCGGAGATACCGCCGGCCAGCGCGCTGGGATTACCTACCCCATGGGTGGTGATGGCGGAAAACACCTTGATCATGCCGATCACCGTGCCGAGCAGACCCAGCAGCGGGGAAATGGATGCGATGGTACCGAGCGTGTTGATATAGCGCTCCAGTTCGTGGACCACGTGGCGCCCGGTATCCTCAATGGCCTCTTTCATGATTTCCCGGCTGGCGTTGCGGTTCATGAGGCCCGCTGCCAGCACCCGCCCGAGTGGCGAGCCGGAGCGCAGCTTCTGCATCCGCTCCACGTCCAGCTTGCGCTCGTTGGCCCACTCCCACACCTGGGCCACCAGCGTGCGCGGGATAACCCGCTTGACGCGCAGGGTCCACAATCGTTCGGCGATGATCGCAAAGGCGATGATGGAACAGACGATGATCGGGAGCATGAGCCAGCCGCCCGCAATAACCAGTTCAAACACGATTGGTTTTCCCTTCCTTAGCGTCTGTGACGAAATGCGGGCAATGATACTTGATTTGCCCGGCGATACGAAACCCGTCAGTGCCAGTAGCGCGGCACGCGATCACGATAGGCGATGGTCTGCACGCTTTGGCCGGCCACCAGACGCACCTGGATGGCTCCGCTTTGCGCCGTGTCGAGCACCGTCGCGCCGCTGCGCAGGTAACGCTGCACCACGTCCGGGCGCGGAAACCCGAAGCGGTTCCGGTAGCCGACCGCGAACAGCACGAGGTCCGCAGCCACCGCCCGCACAAAAGCCGGGCGTGGATGAAGTGCGACTGCCATGGTGCGGCGCAACCAGGACCTCGGCCCCGAGGCGCTGCCAGTGCGAGCCGAGCAGCCGGTTCTCCACGCTGCCGTTCGATATCCCCGGGCAGCAGTACCGCGCGCCCGTCCGCGGTCTCGACGCGCAACACACAGGAGGCATTGTTGCCGCGGCCCGGCTGCGTCGGCGCCAGGTACTCGAACCGCACCCCATCCCATTCCCACTGCTGCCCGGCGCGACAGCGGCTGGAGCGTGCCCAGGCAATGGCTCCGCGGTTCACCGCTCTGCACCTGCTGCACATCCAGGCGCCGGAACACCGCCTCGCCACCACCCAGGTGATCGTTGTCGGAATGGCTGATCACCAGGCGGTCGACGCGCCGGTAACCGCGCTGTTGCAGGTAGGGAACGACCACGCTCGCGCCGCTGTCCAGCCCGGTGGGATACGCCGGACCGGCGTCATAGACCAGCACATGGCTGCGGGTTTCAAGCACGGCGGCCAGGCCCTGGCCGACATCCAGCAGGGTCAGCCACAGATCGCCCTGGCCGGCACGCTCGGGCTGCAGCGCAGCGGCAGGCAGCATAAGCAGCAACCCGACCAGGCGCAGCGGCACTCCCTTCGGTGCCAGCAGACACAGCAACCCGAGCCCGAATACCGCCACCAGCCCGACCGGCAGCAGTGGCAATGGGACCAGGACGGCCGGGAATGACGCCAGCCACTCCAGCCACCACCACACCACCGCCAGCAGCTGTTCCGCCACGCGCAACAGCAGCTCTCCTACCGGCGCCACGATGGGCAGCGCCACCAGCGCCAGCAGCAGCACCGGCACCACCAGCAGGCTGATCCAGGGAATCGCCACCAGGTTGGCGAGCGGCGCGATGACGGAAACCTGGTGAAACCACAGCCACAGCAGCGGCGTCAGTCCAAGCACCAGGGCCATCTGCAGGCCCACCAGGCTGCGCCAGCGTGAAGCGCGACCGCAACGCCCCAGGCTGAGGTAGAGAATCCAGGCGACGGCACCGAAAGACAGCCAGAATCCGGCCATCAGCACCGACAAGGGGTTCAGCAACAGCACCACCCAGAGCGCCGCACCCCAGACCCGCCAGGGGTCCGGTTTTGCCGACCACAGCAGCGCCAGCATCCACAGCCACACCATGATCAGCGCCCGCTGTGCGGGCACCTGGAAGCCCGCCAGCAAAGCGTAGCCCAGGGCTGCAACCATGGCAGCGACGGCAGCCACCGTGGGGGCCGGCCAACGCAGCACATCACCCCAACGGCTCCAGCCCTTGCGCACCGCGGCAAACACCAGTGTCGCTACCAGGCCCACGTGCAGGCCCGAAATCGCCATCAGGTGACTGGTGCCGGTGTTGCGCAACACGTCCCATTGGGCGGGCTGCATCCCGCTGCGCTCGCCTACCCCCAGTGCCGCTAGCAGGCCAGCGCTTTCTGCGCTGCCAGCGGCGGCGGCGATACGTTCCGCCAGATAACCCCGGCAGCGCGCTATCAAGCCGACGGGGGCGCCCGGCAGGCGCCGGTTAGCGCCACCGGCGCGCACATAGCCGGTAGCACGAATTCCGTGCGCAAACAGCCAGCGTTCGTAATCGAATCCAGCCGGATTGGCCAGACCACGCGGTTTCTTGAGGCGCAGCAACAGCTGCCAGCGCTCGCCGGGACCGAGCTCGGGCGCGTCCCGATACCAGCTGATGCGCGCCGGCAACTCCAGATCGCGCCAGCCATCGTGAGTGCGGTAGCGCTCGAGCTGCAAGCGGAAGCGCAGCCGCTCGGGCGCGCCGCGTTCCGGCAAACCCTGAACGACGCCCTGAACCAGCAGGTCCCGGCCCTCCAGCTCAGCGGGCAGTTCGACCGCCAGGCGTTCGGCGGCGTGCCACCAGCACCACAGGAATCCGGCCGCAGCAATTCCGGCCACACGCAGCCAGAGCCGCCGCGATGCCAGGCCGGGCAAAACCGCCGCCAACCCATAGCCGGCTGCGCCGGGCAGCGCGCCGAGCGCCTGAAAGGCGCACACGCCGGCTAGAAACGCCAGCGCCGAGTAAAGCATTTCATCCTTGAAACCCTTCCCTGATTAAGCGACAGTTCCGTCCGTGAACCGCTTCTCATTTCCTGCGGCGCCGCTCGCTTAGTGTAGCAGCCACAGTGCATGTCGTGCGGCCGGCACTTCAGCGCGCCGCGTGACCGACCGTTAAGGGAAGTTCTTACCCAACGAGGAACAGCATGAACAAGAAACTGATGCTAAGCGTGCCCCTGCTCCTGAATCCGCTTCCGGGCATGACCGACGTGCTCGGCGTGGAAGTGGGTGCTGGCGGCTGGGCGTACGACATCAGCGGCACGGCCCGCTACCAGACCAAGGACTCGGCAAACAACATCGATGTCAACCAGGACCTCGGCTACAATGACGACAGCCTCGGCTATATATACGCGGTTCTCGAACACCCGGTTCCACTGCTGCCCAACATCAGAATCAGTTACGCCAATATCGACAGTAACGCCAACGGCACGCTGCGCAACACCGTGGTGTACGGCGGCATCACGTTCCCCGCCAACGAGAACGTGCGCAGCTCAGTCGAACTGAAGCAGACCGACGTCACGCTGTACTACGAAGTGCTCGACAACGTCGTCAGCCTGGACCTCGGCCTGAACGCAAAATATATCGATTCCAAGGCGGAGATTACCGGTGAAACCGCGGGCAGTGAGTCGGCGGACGTATCCGGCTGGGTACCGATGCTGTACGCGTCGGTGGGCGGCGATCTGCCCTTCACGGGCCTGGCTGTCAACGCGCAAGGCAGCGTGATCCAGTACCAGGACAGCAAATTCTACGATTACTCGATAAGCGCCCGTTATACCTCGCCCTGGCGTGTCGGCGTCGACGTCGGGTATCGCGCCATCAAGCTCGATCTGGACGATTTCGACGATTCGTATGCGGACGTCGAATTCGACGGGCCCTATGCCGGCCTGCACCTGAGTTTCTGACCCCTGTGCGAGGCGGACCGACGGTCCGCCTCGCTTACCCGCCTCGTCCCCGAACCGACATCGGGTGTCGTGTGTCGCTCAACGCCCGCGCCGGTGGTGGCGGGCTCCCGCCCCGTCTCCCGATCAGAGATACACATAGAATATGATATTTTAATCATTTCAATGTGGAAGAGTGACTTCTTCGTGTTTATACTCATTACATGGCAAGGCGCTCCACAACGCTGGTGCTGGTCCTGGGTGCAGTGGCCCTTACCCTGTCGTGCTCCAACAGCCCGCCGAAGAACATCAGGGACAGTTGTGCCATCTTCGACGAGAAGGACGATTGGTACGCCAGCGCGTACGAGAGCTATGAAAAATGGGGTGTTCCGGTACAGGTTCAGCTTGCCATCATCTACCAGGAATCGCGTTTCGTGCACGACGCCAAGCCGCCAAGGCGCAAATTACTGTGGGTAATACCCTGGACGCGGCCCTCATCGGCCTATGGCTACGGACAGATAAAAGACTCGACCTGGGACTGGTATCGAGACTCCACCGGCAACCGCTGGGCCGACCGCGACGACTTCGAGGACGTTGTCGATTTCATCGGCTGGTATGGATCGGTATCGCACCGCAAGCTGGGCATCTCCAAGTGGGACGCCTATAACCAGTACCTGGCCTATCACGAGGGCCACGGCGGCTATAAACGCAAAACCTTCCGCAACAAGGACTGGCTGGTCAAGGTGGCCAGGAAAGTCGATCAGCGTGCCAGGGACTACGGTGCCCAGCTCAAGCAATGCGAAAGTTCGCTGGACAAAGGCTGGTCGCTATGGCCGTTCTGATCCGGTCGTCACACCCCTCCGCTCGTTGCTAGCCCTGCTTGCCCAGCGGCACCGCTCAGAGTTCGTTTTGTAGCTAATTTACAAGCCGTTAGCGAGTACTCGTGGCTTCCAAGGGGTCAGGCCGGCTGGCTCTGAAACACTTTGATACAGACTGCAACCCGCAGGCAATCGAAATGAAACACCTGAGCCGTAGGATCTAACTCGGCGAACGTAAAAACGTTCATTGTAGGTAGTGAATCTGCAGCCAGGGAGCGGCCCGCAGACGTGGAAAAGGAGGTACCGAGATGGTTTTCGATCTTTTCACACTAGGTGGTTTTTTCCTGTTTATTGCCATGCTGGCTGCGTTGCTGGCCAGCCATGACTTCCGTCACGACGGGTCTGCAGAGCAGGCCGCAGCCGAGCGCACCCCGCATACCCGCAGCCGCTGAACCGGCCGGGGCGAAGGGCCACCCGGCGGAGAGACCAAAGCGACCGCACGGCGACGGGTTTCCTTCAGGCAATCCCCCGCTGTCGTAATCAGGCGCCGGGTACTCCTCAATCCGTCTGCAGCACGCCGTCCTGCAGGTGCAAAACGCGGTCCACACGGCGGGCAATATCGGTATCGTGGGTGACGATCACAAAACTGGTATTCAGACCCCGATTCAGTTCCAGCACCAGTTCGTAGACGTGCTCTGCGTTGCGCCGATCGAGGTTTCCGGTCGGTTCATCGGCAAGCACACAGTCGGGTTTACTGACCAGAGCACGCGCAACCGCAGCGCGCTGGCGCTCGCCGCCGGATAATTCTGACGGCTTGTGCCTGACGCGTGCTTCCAACCCGACCCGGCCCAGCATCTCCAGCGCCTGGCGGCGTGCCTCGGCGATGTCCACACCACGTATGACCAGCGGCATGGCAACGTTTTCCAGGGCGGTGAATTCCGGCAACAGATGATGAAACTGGTACACAAAGCCCAGGTGGCGATTGCGCAGGCGGCTGCGTCGGGCCTCGCCCATGGCGCTGAAATTGGCGCCCAGCAGCTGCACCTGACCGGCGCTCGGCCGGTCCAGACCGCCGAGCAGGTGCAGCAAGGTACTCTTGCCGCTGCCCGAGCTGCCCACGATCGCTATCTGCTCGCCGGCGCGAACCTCGAGGTCGACCTGCCGCAGCACCGTCACGTCGAGGTCGCCTTCGCGGAATGACCGCGCCAGACCGGTGCAGGCCAGCACCGGCGTGTCGGCGCGCACCTCCTCATTCATAACGCAAGCGCCTCCGCCGGCTGGGTCTTCGACGCGCGCCAGGCCGGATACCAGGTCGCCAGGAAGCTCAACAGGAAAGCTACAACGCCGATCCGCCACACGTCCGACCAGTCGAGTCGGGACGGCAGGTCACTGATGTAATAGACATCCGCAGGCATGAACTGCACACCGAAGGCCTGCTCGATTGCCGGGACAATGGTCTCAACATTGAGCGCCAGCGCTATCCCCCCGACTACCCCCAGTGCAGTGCCGAGCATCCCGATCATGGCGCCCTGGATCATGAAAATGCGCAGAATCGCCGCCGGCGTAGCCCCGAGCGTTCGCAGGATAGCGATATCCGCCTGTTTGTCCGTGACCACCATTACCAGCGTGGATACGATGTTGAACGCCGCTACCGCGACAATCAGCGTGAGTATCACGAACATGACGCGTTTCTCGGTCTGCACCGCGCGAAAGAAGTTGGCGTGCTGGCGCGTCCAGTCCTCGACCCGCAGGTTGCCACCCAGCTGGTCGACCAGCTGCTGCGACACACGTGGCGCCTGGAACAGGTCCTCCAGCTTGAGCCGCACGCCGGTAATGGCGTCGTCGAGCTTGAAAAGCCGGGCCGCGTCTTCCATATGCACCAGGGCAACACCGCGGTCGTACTCGTACATGCCGACCTCGAAAATGCCGACAACCTGGAAGCGGCGCAGGCGCGGCAGAACGCCGGCCGGGCTGTAGTTGGCCTGCGGTGTCACCATGGTGATGTGGTCACCGACGTGGGCGCCCAGGTTGTAGGCCAGCTCGCTGCCCAGAATAATCCGGTACTCGCCGGCCACCAGATCCTGGAGACTGCCGGCACGCATGTGCTCGCCCACGGTCGATACGGCGGGTTCCCGTTCCGGTAGGATGCCACGCACCAGAGCGCCGCTCACTTTGCTGCCCTGGGTCAGCATCACCTCGCCCGCGACGTAGGGCGCCACGCCCACCACCTCCGGATGCTGCATCGCCAGCTGGGCGGTACGTTGCCAGTCGACCAGCGGCTGCTGGTAACCGCTGATGCTGGCGTGTGACGCCATCCCCAGAATGCGGGTGCGCAATTCCTGCTCGAAACCGTTCATCACCGAAAGTACCGTGATGAGCGCGGCGACACCCAGCCCGATGCCCATGATCGAAATCAAAGATATGAAAGAAATAAAGTGGTTACGGCGTTTTGCGCGCGTGTAGCGCAAGCCGATATACAATTCCAGGGGACGAAACATAGCGGCGCATTAAATCACATGCGCAGCCTGCCGAAAACCGATAATGTATTTGCCTGAATTCACCAAAAGGATCGACATCATGTTGCGATTCGGCTTCTTGCTTGCAGTTTCACTGGCCACTGCTCTGCCGTCGGCCAGTGCGGTTGCTGATACCCTGCTGATCGACTCGGCACAATCCGCTGCCACGACGCCACGCCCGGCACACGGCGCCAGTATGGACCAGGTGCTGCAGCGCTTCGGTGAACCGCAACAGCGCCTGGGCCCGGTCGGCGAGCCGCCGATCAGCCATTGGGTCTACCCGGACTTCGTTGTCTATTACGAGTACGATCGCGTCATTCATGCCGTGGTGCCGCGTCGCTAGGAACGTGTCCGGGTTAACCGCGCGCCGGCGGGCGCGCGGCATTGTGCGGCCCGATTCTCGATGTCCGCAAACAGGATGACCGCTGCCGCACGGCAAAAGCGCACCGGGTAACAACACGCCGCGGCACCGAAATGCCTGCCCGGCCCGACCCCAGGCGCGGCAGTGACGCCCGAGGCACAAGTGCGGAGCGATATGAATCTTTCCGCACTCTCATTACAATCCACCTGCCATGACTTCCAGTTCCGACTCCCTGCGTCTACCGGCAGAATGGGAACCCCAGAGCGGCGTAATGCTCACCTGGCCGCACGACCAGGGCGACTGGGCCCCGTTGCTTGCCGAAGTCACACCCGTGTTCCAGCGCCTGGCGCTCGAAATCGCGCAGCGGGAAACGCTGTTGGTCAACTGCCTATCACCGGCCATGGCCGGAAAATCTCAGAGCAACTCTGGTTGCTGCCGGAGCACCAGCGGAAAATCTGGTGTTCGCGGTAGTCGCATCCAACGACACCTGGGCGCGTGACCATGGGCCGATCACCGTGCTGGATTCCGGCCGGCCGAAGCTGCTCGATTTTCAGTTCAACGGCTGGGGCAACAAATATTCCGCCGCCGCCGACAATGCCATCACCATGGAACTGGCGCAGCGCGGGGTGTTCGCCCCGGCAGTGGTGGAATCCGTCGACCTGGTGCTGGAAGGCGGCAGCATCGAGAGTGATGGCGCCGGCACCCTGCTCACCACGGCGTGCTGTCTACTGCACCCGCAACGCAACCCCGAGCTGTCCCGCCAACAACTGGAACAGCGCCTGTGCAGCTTGCTCGGCGCCGAGCGTGTGCTGTGGCTGGAACACGGCGCCTTGGAGGGCGATGATACCGACGGCCACGTTGATATGCTGGCCCGCTTCTGTCCGGGGGATACCATCGTCTATCAGAGCTGTGCGGAATCCGGCTACGGCGCCTACCGCGAGCTGAAGACCATGGAAACGGAGCTTACCGAGCTGCGCAGTGTTACCGGACAACCCTATCACCTGGTCCCTCTCCCCTGGCCGCAAGCCAGGTATGCACCTGACGGTCGCCGTCTACCGGCCAGCTATGCCAATTTCCTGGTGATCAACGGCGCGGTACTGGTACCCGCCTACGACGACCCCGCCGATGCTCGCGCGGTACGAACAACTGCGGCGCTGTTTCCCGCAGCGGGACATCGTCCCGATTCCTGCCGGCGCGGTGATCCAGCAGTACGGCAGCCTGCACTGCCTCAGCATGCAGTTCCCGCAGGGTGTTGAGTTCCATACACCAACCGCCGGATAATCGGGACGCATGGAAGAACAGACACTCACCGTCGCCCTGGTGCAAATGGCCTGCAGTGCCGATCGGGACAGCAACGCACGCCACATCAGCGAGCAGCTGCGTGCCGCCGCGGCACAGGGTGTGCAACTGGTGCTGCTGCAGGAACTGCACTACAGCCGGTACTTCTGCCAGAGCGAGCATACCGACCATTTCGATCTCGCCGAACCCATCCCCGGCCCCGGCACTGATCACCTGTCGGCCCTCGCGAAAGAGCTCCAGCTGGTTATTGTCGCGTCGCTGTTCGAACGGCGCGCCGCCGGTCTCTATCACAATACCGCCGTGGTGCTCGATCGCGATGGTTCCCTGGCCGGCAAGTATCGCAAAATGCACATTCCGGACGATCCGGGCTACTACGAAAAGTTCTATTTCACGCCCGGCGATCTGGGCTTTCAACCGATCGCACACCAGCCTCGGCAAGCTCGGCGTGCTGGTGTGCTGGGACCAGTGGTATCCGGAAGCGGCGCGCCTGATGGCACTGGCCGACGCCGACCTGCTGCTGTACCCGACCGCCATCGGCTGGGACCCGAGCGACAACGCGGATGAACAGCAACGACAGCTGGACGCCTGGCAGACCATCCAGCGCGGCCACGCGATCGCCAACGGCATCCCGGTGCTGGTGTGCAACCGTACCGGCTTCGAGGCGGACCAGGCGGACCAAGTGCCGGCATCCGTTTCTGGGGTAACAGCTTCATCGCCGGACCGCAGGGTGAGACTTCTGGCACAGGCAGCCGCGGACCGGGCGGAATTGCTGGTCACGCGGCTCGACATGCAGCGCGGCGAGCAGGTGCGGCGCATCTGGCCGCTATCTGCGCGACCGCAGGATCGATGCCTACCAGGACCTGTTGCTGCGCTTCCGGGACCAATAACCAATAACGGAACCCACCATGATTCTGATTCTCGCACCCAACACCCGCACCGACAGCGCCGAATTCCGCCAGCTGGTGGAATTCCTCGACGCAGATGCCCAATATCCGTCACCGGGTGCACCAGGAAACCGGCGACCAGCAACTGCTGACCGAGATCTACCTGATCGGCGACACCGCCGTCGCTGGCCGCTGGAAGATATGGCCAATCTGCCCGCGTGGAACGCGTGGTGCGCGTTTCCGAGGAATACCGGGTGCTGGGCCGCCACCGGACGACAAACGTCCTACCTGGTTCGAATACAACGGCGTGCGTTTCGGCCAGGACAACGCTGAACGTGTTCGCCGGGCTGTGCGCCGTGAACACCCCGGAACACGTCGAAGCGATGATGAAAGCGCTGCACGAACACGGCCAGGTCTGCACGCGCATGGGCGCCTACAAGCCGCGCACCAGCCCCTATTCCTTCCAGGGCCACGGCAAGGCACTGCCTGCCCTACGTGTTCGAGCTGGCGGGCAAATACGGCATCAAGGTCATCGCCATGGAAATCACCCACGAAACGCATGTCGAGGAAATCCACGCAGCCCTGCAACAGACCGGCAACCCCACCGGCGTGATGCTGCAGATCGGCACGCGCAACACACAGAATTTCGAGCTGCTGAAATTCGTCGGCCGCCAGCGCGAGTTCCCGGTGCTGCTCAAGCGCGGTTTCGGCATCACCCTGGACGAATCGCTGAACGCCGCCGAATACCTCGCCAGCGAAGGCAACCGCAACGTGGTGTTCGGGCTGCGCGGCATGAAAACCAACATGGGCGATCCGCACCGCAACTTCGTCGACTTCGCCCATGTGCCGGTGGTCAAGCGCCTGACGCGCATGCCGGTGTGCATCGATCCATCCCACTCGGTCGGCAGCCGGGACCAGGCGCCCGACGGCCTCCTGGACGTCATGCACGTCACCGCGCAGGGCGTGATCGCCGGCGCCAACATGATCCTGGTGGATTTCCACCCGGAGCCGAGCAAGGCACTGGTCGACGGCCCGCAGGCGCTGACGCTGGATGAACTGCCGTATTTCCTGGAAGACGTGCGCATCGCACGCGAGGCCTATGAGAAGCGCTGTCAGCTCGCCGCGCAGCATCAGGCGCGCAGCAGTTAAACCCGGACAGGAATCATACAGGAGCAGGACACCATGCTTAATCTGAGAACATCACTGGCCGCGCTGGCCTTGACGATACCGCTTTCGGCGCTCAACGCTGAAGACCTGAAGGTGAAAATCACAGCGGATCTGCCAACGGTAACGGTGATGCACAACGGCAAACCGGTCACCATCCAGCGCAACCAGAAAAAGGACAATACCGTAGATCCGGCCTTCGCCAAGACTTCCCGGGCTTGCCCGCCGTTCTGCATTCAGCCAGCAGTCGTGGCTCCCGGCGTAGAGACCATCGCCGAGCTCGAACTGCTGGCGTATCTGAAACGCAGGTCGGACGGCGATGACTCCATCCTGATTATCGATTCCAGAACCCCGGACTGGGTCGAACGCGGCACCATTCCGGGCTCGGTGAATATACCCTGGACGACTTTGAATATTTCGCAGTCTGATCCGCTGACCATTGCGGACACCCTCGAGGACAGGTTGGGCGCACAACAGCTGGAAGGCCTGTGGGATTTCAGCAACGCCAAGACGCTGGTGCTGTTCTGCAACGGCATGTGGTGCGGCCAGTCACCGAACAATATCAAGTCGCTGCTGCAAGATCGGCTACCCTGCGCACAAGCTCAAGTGGTATCGCGGCGGCATGCAGGACTGGTCGATACTCGGTCTTACCGTTATCAAGCCCTGATAAACCCGTTTCGCGTATGCGACGCGGGGCGGCTGCGGCCGCCCTTTTACCGTCTATACTTCTGCCAGTCACAACGCAGCCGGGGTACCCATGAAAACACTGTTGCTATTAGCGCGTATTGATCGCCACCGTGGTACGCGCAGACGACGGTGCCGAGTTCGTGCAGACACCTTACCAGGAGCAAAAGGTGCTGTTTGACTTCTATTTCGACAATCCTGAAAAAATCAATTCGGCGCTCTACTGGATACGCTCCCTGATGAATCCGCTGATGGAAGCGCCCTATGACATCCCGCCCGAAGGGCTGGATTTGAAAGTGATCATCCACGGAACCGAAATCGTCACCGTGGCACGCAGGAACTACGAGAAATATCGCGACGCCGTCGAACGCATGCGCTATTACGCGCAGCTCGGTGTGGAATTCCGCGTCTGCGGTCTGGCCGCAGAGGACTATGGATACACGGCGCGAGGACTTCTATGACTTCGTCAAGCTGACGCCCTCGGCCATCACCGAAATTGCCCATTGGCAACTTCAGGGTTATGCGCTGGTCACGCCCGTGGTGATGGAGAAGATCTTCTCCATAGAGGAGATCCGTTAGGGACTAGCCCGCCACCAGCGTAATTTCGTGGGCTCGGTCCTTGGTACACTCGAGCCGCTGCCCCGACACCATGTCGCAGTCAACCGTATGTTCATTGGTCCATCCGGTCTTGATCGTAAAACCCTGTTCGGCTTCATGGTCATAACCACCCGGCAAGTCGTCGTCCCTGGCGTCCTGTTCGGTGACCACATCGAGCACCAGGTTGCGGTAGGAGATCACATAGGCATCTTTTCTCGTCGGTCTGACAGTCGACTTCACGCGGTATGTCAACGGTCTGGTTGCCTGTAGTGCGCTCCAGTACAGCGCTGAAACAAACCAGTTCCTGTTGTTGGGGATTGCATTCGGTTACCGCAGAGGGAAGATAGTCGACCGGTCTGATGCCCCTTAGCCATTGCTCTTGTAGCAACACTTCCAGCGGCGACACCTTGGCTGGCGGCGGCGCGGTGCGCCTCACCGTTCGTTCGCCGTCCCGGCGTTCAGCCGCAGTGATCGCAGCCGCAACTTTTCCCGCCGCCCGTTTTTCCGCGTCGGCTGCTGCCTGCAGCTGCCGACGCCGCTGCAGTTCCTGCTCTTCCTGCAGATTGATGATTTTGCCCAGCGCCCGGCTGAACCCGCCGTCGGCGGCTTTCTGGTACCAGGCTATGGCGGTGGCATAATCCGCTTCACGCCCTGACCATTGGCATCATTTCGCCAAGGTAATACTGCGCCAACACGCTTTCATCCTTGACACGATCGAACAGCGCATCCGCCTGTTCGTAGTCGACTTCGCCGTCTTCGCCGCGGTGATGCAGGATACCCATCCGGGTAATGGCTTTCTCGTAGCCCTGCTTTGCCGCCTTCCCCAGCCAGACGCGCGCCCGCTCCTGCTCCTTTTCAACCCCCCTGCCGTTGAGATACATCAGCGCCATCTCTACCGCGCCTCGACGTCACCGGCGCTGGCCGGTTCGTCCAGGCGGTGAACTTATCGCGCTGATGGTTTATGCGGCGCAGCTTGGCGCCGCCTGCGCGTGGCCGGCGAGCGACCGGTCGCCACCAAATCTCCCGGGGCGGTTTTTCAGCGCCCTGTACCTTGAGGTACATGATGCCCACCTCATACTGCGCGTCGACATCACCGTCCTCGGCCCTCTGGAGCTGCTCCTCGAACAGCTCGGTCCACATCTCGTTGCCGCCCACGCCGGCAACAAGGCATAGCGACAGCGCTATCCCCGTCAGCCAGCGAGTCGGAAATAACTGAATCTGAATAATCTGCGGCATCGCACGACTCCCTGCGGAAAAACTTCGGGCACGTACCACGGCTATCGGGCAGCTGCGCAATAACTTGAATTCATCCAGTTACTTACTGTTTCTGTCTGCTGGGCGGTTTGAGAGTTTCGGGACCGACCCTCGAGGACCTGAGCACTGCAGCTCCGCCCTGCGCGGTTTATCTCACCCAGGCTGTTGCGGTCGAAATCCCGCTCGGTCAGACCGGTCTGAAACTGGTAGTCGCTCCAGATCAAACGCGTGCTTTTTCCCGTCTGATGGTTCTCCATGAACATCTCGTCGGCGCGCCAGTACTTGTCGAGATACTGACGGTAGCCGCTGTAGGTCAGGGTTTTCAGTCTGGAGTCCTTGCGATCGTAGAACTCGATTTTCTGTGGCCGGTACTCCTCTTTGTCCAGCCACGCGACCTGACGGGTATAGCCCGAATACTCGTCCACCGGGTAGCGTTCGATCACGAAGCACTCGAGCCCGTCACAGGATTCGTCGCGCAGGTAGCGGTAGGTGTATTTTTCGACTTCCTGCGAAGAGATATCTTCGTAGGCAAACTCGCTGCCCATAAAGGGCCCGGATTTGTTGCGCGACGAGATGCGTTTGACGCGTTTCAGCGCGGGCAGGTATAACCACTGGTCATCGGGGCCGCTCTTATGGGTGAAACTCAGAAAATTGGTGCCCTTGACGTCCGCCGGTTGATCGAACGTCGTCAGACTCTTGTCGCCGTCGTCGGCCTGCTCCAGGGTGCGCACGCGGATCTGGCGAGTGCTTTCGTCCCCCTGCTGGTTGCGCAGAACCATCTGCATCGACGCGGTGGAATCGTGAAAACCGGTGTCGCGTCGGTCAGCTTCCACGGCGATCTCCAGTCCGCGTTCTGCGGCGCTCTGCGCCAGGACGTTAAGCGGTAGACTTAACAGGATCAGCAAGCTGATTGCTTTCATAGGCGTCCTTTTTGTCCAGCGTCATCAGTAATGTCGGCAGTAACAGGAAATCGGCGAGCAACGCCAGCCCGATGGTGATGGCCGTCAGTAAACCCATGCCCGAGTTGATCTCGAAGGGCGACTGCGTCAGCACCAGGAAACCGGCCACCAGCACCACTGAGGTGGTCCACAGCGCGGTACCCACCGTATGGAAGGCGTAGCGTACCGCATCTTCCGGCGACATGCCTTCCTCGCGCCGGGCGCGCAGATACTTGCTGAGAAAGTGCACCGTATCGTCCACCACAATACCGAGTGTCATGCCGGCAACTACGGACAGCGCCAGGCCGACCTGCCCGACCAGCAAGCCCCACAGACCAAAAGCCATGCCCGCCGGCACCAGGTTGGGAATCAGACTGATGAGTCCGATTCGCAGCGACCGCAGGGCGAACACCAGAATCAGAGAGATCAGTACCAGCGCCAGCGTGGTACCGGTGAGCATGCTGCGGATATTACGCGCGCCGATGTGGGAAAACATGATCGAAGGACTGGCGCCGTGGGCCTGCATCGCGGCCGGAGCGTGCGCCTGCAGCCACTGCTGCGCGCGCTCTTCGAGCGCAATGGTGCCGTTACTGGAAACGCTCTTTATGGAAACGTCCAGCTTGCTGGCCGACTTGTCGATGTTGATCTGGTTGTTCAGATCCAGGCCATAGGGCAGCGACATTTCATACAGCAGCAGGTACTGGGCGGCCAGCTCGCGGCTCTGCGGGATGCGATACCAGGCCGGGTCATCGCCGTGCAGATTCTTGTTCAGGCGCTTCATCGTGTCGGACAGGCTGCTGACGTGCATGACCTCCGGCTGCTGCCGGTACCACTCGGCGAATTCTTCGAGCTTGTTCAGGTAAGCCGGTTCGCTGATGGCACCGGAGCTGCCGGCTTCCAGCGAGTAGGCGATGTTGTACAGTCCGGTGAGATTCTCGGTGGTGAAATCGGTGTCGACACGGAAGGCGACGCGCTCGTCGAAGTACTTCACGAACTCGTCGTTCAGTTCGTTGACCGGTATGCACGCCACCAGACCCACCACCAGCACGCCCATGCCCGCCAGGATGGCGCGGCGGCGCGCCACCACGAAGTCGGCAAAGCGGTCCATGGTCGCCGTGGAGCGCTGTCGTTCCACCGGCATCCGCAGCGGCAGCGCGAGCATCAGCGCGGGTAACAGCGCGATACAGTACACGAAGGCGGCCACGACACCGATGGCGACGGTATTACCGAGGTCCCGAAATGGCGGCGCGTCACTGAAATTCATGGACAGAAAGCCGATGGCCGTGGTCACGCTGGTGAGAAAGATCGGCTGCAAATTGATGCGCAGCGCTTCTACCATGGCCGCGGCTCTGTCGCCGGAGCGCCGCAGGCGCTGCTGGAAGGTCACCAGCAGGTGCACACAGTCCGCCACCGCCAGCGTCATGATGATGGTCGGTGAGGCCGGCCATCGGCGGTGTAATCGCGATGCCCAGCCAGCCGGCTATGCCGATGGCCGTCACAATCGACAGGACAATCACCAGCATCGTCGCCAGTGTGCCCCATACCGATCGCAGCAACAGTGCCAGCACCAGCACAATGACGGCAAACATGAGCGGCACCAGGTGGCCATGTCCTGCATGACATTTTCCGTGAACGCGTGATTGAGTAAGACGATGCCCGTCAGGTGCAGATCGACATGCGGGTAACGCTGTTCAGTTGCGCGGCCAGATCACGCGAAAATTCACCACCGGCGGGAATTTCTGCGCCGGGTTGCTGCCGGGAAGCTGAATCACCACGTTGACACCGGTCACGCGCCCGTCCGGCGACACGATGCGGTTGACCAGCTGCGGCTCGGCCGGCAATCCGCCGGATACGCTGCAGGTCAGGCGGAGTAGAAGCGGCGGCGTCTCTGACCAGATCTTCGACGATCAGTTCGTCACCGTCAGCATGGGTATGCTGGAAGTTCGAGTCATCGAGTCGACGCGGATTGAGTAGGGAATCTGCCACGCCTGCTCGGTAAGCCACTCGATCGCCGGCAACGTTTCGCGCTGTAGACATGGCCGTCGGTGGGCGCCACGACAAACAGCACGTTGTCCGACTTGGTGTAGGTGTTCTGCAGGTTTTCGAACGCCAGCAGCTGCGGATTGTCTTCGCTGAAGAAGATCCGGTAATCGTTCGAAAAAACCAAGAGGCGTGCACCGCTGAGCAGCGATCGCGACCAGCAGGAAGACGCGCAGAACGCCAGCCACCGCCACCGACGAGCCAGTCGGGAGTGTTTTAGCGCATGTCAGAGCGCCGCGCGTCGATTGATCAGACCTTGAGTGACAACAGATACTGCATCAGGCCACGATTGCAGGCCATGAGGCGCTCGACACTTTGCGCGGTTTTCGCAATGCCGATACAGCCTTCCAGGGCCGCCATGACGAAAGTCGCCGTCTCATCGCAGTTGATGTCCGCTCGTATATGCCCTTGCCGCGCGCGGTCTCCAGGGCATCGCTGATGACCTGGTGCCAGAGCTGAAAATCTGATCGAGACGTCGCCGGAAACCTTCGTCGAGGGGCGACATTTCCTGCGCCAGATTGTTCAACGGGCAACCGTACTGGAGCATCATCTCCGACGGTTTGCCTCAGGCATATTCTCGATGACCGCCAGCAGGCCCTGCAGCGGATCCGAGGCCTGTTGCAGGGGCTGCACCCAGATGGATTCCATCATCGGCCTGATGACCTCCTCCACCACGGCGTAGCCGAGTGCCTGTTTGTTGGGAAAATGGTGGTAAAGCGCGCCCTTGGTGAGTTCGCTGGCGGCGATCACCTCGTCGAGCCGCATACCCTGAAAGCCGTTGCGGTACATTTCGATGAATGCCGCCTCCAGGATGCGCCGGCGTGTCTGGTCCGGATTCCGCTCGCTGCGAACCGTAACTGGTGCGCTGTCCATATCCTCACCCGCTGATGTGAATCCTCCCATTATCGAAGAACTGTTTTCGAGAAAGCTATTGACAAACATTCCAATCGGTATGTATTCTACATACCGACCAGTATGTAGGCAACAATGTCCGTCCACGGCGAGTTGCGTCTCAGCGTGTCGGCGTTGTCCACGGAGCAGCGCCAGGCACCACCTGAACGGCCCACCCCGGACTGCGTCCGAATCGCATTCCGCGCCCGCATCTGGCTGACCCAGTGCGGATCCCGGCACCGGCGCAGAGCGGTGGCGGCTGAACCTGTTAAACCTGACCGGAGGTAGCTATGACAAACCTGACATCCAGCCCGGAAATGGACCAATGGCTGAATCAGAAACTCGACGAAATGCTGCCCGCCAAGCTACAGCAGATAGAGGACAACAAGACGCCATCGATGGCGATTATCGCCACCAAGGGCACGCTGGACTGGGCCTATCCGCCGTTCATTCTGGCATCGACCGCGTCGGCCCTGGGCTGGGAGACTTCGATGTTCTTTACCTTCTATGGCCTGTTACTGCTGAAAAAGGAAATACCCTCCGAAGTCAGTCCCGTTGGGCAACCCGGCCATGCCGATGAAAATGCCGTTCGGTCCCCAGTGGTTCCAGGACTTCAACTGGCCGATGCCCAACCTGCTGATGGCGGGTGTACCCGGTTTCGAGAAGGTGGCCACCGGCCTGATGAAGAAGACCTTCAAGAACAAAGGCGTGGCCACGGTCGAAGAACTGCGCGAACTGTGTATTGAAGCAGACGTGAAAATGTACGCCTGCCAGATGACCGTCGATGTATTCGGGTTCAGCCACGACGAATTCATCGACGGACTGGACTACGTCGGCGCAACTTATTTCCTTCCGGTCGCCCAGAAAGCGGACGTCTGCCTGTTCATTTAGGGTCCGTTAACGCCATCCCCTCGACCGGCGCCTGTCGCCGGTTTCTTTTGTCGCCGTTTGTGCGAGAATGATCGGCTTTCCGCCTGCTCGAAACAGCATGTCCAGAGCCACAGCCACAACCCCCAGCGAGTCGCGCCTCACGAGTCCACTGCACCCGCGCCTGCCGGCGACCGGCAGCCGGCTGCGCTGGTCGCGCCTGTACGGTGACAGCCTGCCGCTGGCG
Organism: uncultured Gammaproteobacteria bacterium; assembly: GCA_963695455.1. GTDB lineage: Bacteria > Pseudomonadota > Gammaproteobacteria > DSM-19610 > DSM-19610 > Thiogranum. The sequence goes on from CAVOGN010000011.1 coordinate 144,430, forward strand.
CTGGCGCGCGCGGCGCTGGAACATGACGGCCTGCTGGTGGTCGTCACCCCCGACAGCCAGGAGGCCGAGCAGCTGCAGCAGAAGCTGGCGTTTTTCTGTGGCGAGCGGGCCCTCGATACGCTGTGCTTCCCCGACTGGGAGACCCTGCCCTACGACCGTTTTTCGCCGCATCAGGACATCATTTCCGAGCGCCTCGAGACGCTGTACCGTCTGCCGCGGCTGGGCAAGGGCATCCTGCTGGTGCCGGTGGCGACTCTGCTGCAACGCCTGCCGCCACCGGCGTTCCTCGATCAGTACAGCCTGCTGCTGGATGCCGGCAGCCACACTGGATCTGGACGCCATGCGCGGCCGCCTGGAGCGGGCCGGTTACCGGTGCGTGGCGCAGGTACTGGAACACGGCGAGTTCGCGGTGCGCGGCTCACTGCTGGACCTGTTCCCGATGGGCTCCGGCGTGCCGTTTCGCATCGATCTGTTCGATGACCAGATCGAATCGATACGCACCTTCGACCCCGATAGCCAGCGTTCCCTGGACAAAGTCACCCAGATCCGCCTGCTGCCGGCGCGCGAGTTTCCCGCCGACGAAGCGGCCATCACCCGTTTCCGGCAGGCGTTCCGCAGCCAGTTCGAGGGCGACCCGCAGCGTGCCGTGATCTATCGCGACGTCAGTAACGGTCTGATGCCCGCGGGGCATCGAATACTACCTGCCACTGTTCCTGGAACAGACCGCCAGCCTGTTCGATTACCTGCCCGCCAACGCCTGCCTGGTGCACAGCGAAGACGCGCACGCGGCTATCGACGGCTTTCGCGACGAAATCGCCGAGCGTTACGAATCGCTGCGCCACGACATCGAACGCCCGCTGCTGCCACCGCAACGCCTGTACCTGTCGGAAGCGGAAAGCGAAGCCGCGTTGTGCCGCTACGGCCAGCTCGATATCCAGCGTGCCGAGGCGCTGGACAGCGATAGCGCGGCGCTGGCGTTCGCCACCCGCGCCCTGCCGACACTGCGGGTACAGGCGCGCGCCGAACGCCCGGCGGGTGCCCTGCAGGACTTCCTCGCCGGTTTTCCGGGCGCGTGCTGGTATGCGCCGAATCAGCCGGACGCCGCGAAAGCCTGGTCGGCGCAGTTGCGCGAGTTCGGCCTGCGCCCCAAGCCGGTGGCCGGCTGGCAGGCTTTCAGCGACAGCGACGCGCCGCTCGCCATTACGGTGGCACCGCTGGAACGGGGTGCGTGGCTGGCGATCGATCCGCCGCTGGCTGTCATCACCGAAACCCAGTTGTTCGGTGAACGTGCCATGCAACAGCGCCGACGCCGCCCGCGCCGCGATGCCGACGCCATTGTCCGCAACCTGACCGACCTCAACCTGGGCGCACCGGTGGTACACGAGGACCATGGCGTCGGGCGTTATATCGGTTTGCAGAAACTCGAGGTGGGCGGCATCGCGGCGGAATTCCTGACCCTCGAGTATGCCGGCAACGACAAGCTGTACGTGCCGGTCGCTTCGCTGCACCTGATCAGCCGCTACACCGGCTCGGCACCGGAAACCGCACCGCTGCACAAGCTGGGCAGTGACCAGTGGCAGAAGGCGCGCAAGAAGGCCGCCCAGCGCGTGCACGACGTCGCCGCCGAGCTGCTCGACATCTATGCCCGCCGCGCGGCGCGCAAGGGTTACGCCTTCCCGGTGCATTCGGAAGAATACAACGCCTTCGCCAGCACGTTCCCGTTCGAGGAAACGCCGGACCAGGCCCAGGCGATCGAGGCGGTACTCGCAGACATGGCCGCACCACAACCCATGGACCGGGTGGTGTGTGGCGATGTCGGTTTCGGCAAGACCGAGGTTGCCATGCGTGCCGCCTTCGTCGCCGCACAGGCCGGACGCCAGGTTGCGGTGCTGGTGCCTACCACCCTGCTGGCCCAGCAGCACTACCAGAACTTCAGCGACCGGTTCGCTGACTGGCCGGTGCACATCGATGTCCTGTCACGCTTTCGCAACAAGAAACAGCAGGACCGGATCATCGCCGAGTTCGCCGCCGGCACCCTCGATATCCTGATCGGCACGCACAAGATCCTTCAGGACGACGTCAGGCCGAAGAACCTCGGCCTGGTCATTATCGATGAGGAACACCGCTTCGGCGTGCGCCAGAAGGAAAAGCTCAAAGCGCTGCGCGCCCAGGTCGACCTGCTGACCCTGACCGCGACGCCGATTCCCCGCACCATGAACATGTCCCTGTCGGGCTTGCGCGATCTTTCCATCATCGCCACGCCGCCGGTGCAGCGCCTGGCTGTCAAGACCTTTATCAGCGAGTGGAACGCGGCGACTGTCCGCGAGGCCTGCCTGCGCGAGATCAAACGCGGTGGCCAGGTCTATTTTCTGCACAACGAAGTCGAAAGCATCGACCGGATGGCGCGCGACCTGCGCCAGCTGGTCCCCGAAGCGCGTCTGGAAATCGGCCACGGCCAGATGCGCGAGCGCGACCTGGAACAGGTCATGCTCGACTTCTATCACCGCCGCTTCAACGTCCTGCTGTGCACCACGATTATCGAAAGCGGTATCGACGTACCGACTGCCAACACCATTCTGATCAACCGCGCCGACCGCCTCGGACTGGCCCAGCTGCACCAGTTACGCGGCCGCGTGGGGCGCTCGCATCACCGCGCCTACGCCTACCTGCTGGTGCCGCACAGCAAGGCCATGACCGATGATGCGATCAAACGCATCGAGGCGATCGAATCACTGGAAGACCTGGGGGCCGGATTCACGCTTGCCACCCACGATCTGGAGATCCGCGGCGCCGGCGAGCTGCTGGGTGACGAACAGAGCGGCCAGATCCATGAAATCGGCTTCAGCCTGTATACCGAGTTGCTGGAGCGCGCCGTAGCGGCGCTGAAGGCGGGACGCGAGCCGGAACTGGATCGCCCCCTGAACCACGGGCCCGAGGTCGACCTGCACGTCCCGGCGCTGATACCGGATGACTACCTGCCGGATGTGCACACCCGGCTGACGCTGTACAAGCGCATTGCCAGCGCTGCGGATGCCGAGCAGCTGCGCGAACTGCAGGTCGAGATGATCGACCGCTTCGGGCTGTTGCCGGAACCGGTGCAACATCTGTTTACGGTTACCGAGCTGAAGCTGAGGGCGGTTCCGCTCGGTATCAGCAAGATCGATGCCGGCGAGGAAAACGGGCGCCTGGTGTTCGGGGCCCAGCCTAATGTGGACCCGGCCATCATCATCACCCTGATCCAGACCCAGCCGCAGCACTACAGTCTCGACGGGGGTGACAAGATCCGCTTCCGCTTCCCCATGCCATCGGCCGAAACACGCTTCTCCACCGTCGGCTCGCTGTTACAGCAGTTGAGCAGCGCGACCGACTCAGGCACGATAGGGCGATGATCGACGGGCAAGGAAAGCGTACCGGCGCGGCCATACTCGCGCTACTGGCGTGGTTGGCGGCGTTTGCCGCCAGCGAGAGCCGGGCCGAAGCGCAGCTCTACGACATCGAGCTGGTGGTGTTTCAGAACCTGGTGGAGAACGATGGCGGTGAAGTGTGGCCGCGCGAGGACCCCGTGTGGGGGGAAACCACTCGCCAGGAACCGGACGACATTTCCGGACCGGAAGTCACCTGGCTCAGCGAGCCGTACCGCCTCGCCGCACATTATGAGGCGCTGCGACGTTCGGCACAGTACCGGCCGCTGGCTCATTTCGCCTGGCGCCAGCCGGTGGTGGATCGTGACCAGGCCCCGACACTGCAACTGCCGGCTACCGGGGCCCGGGCGGGGGGCGCCTACGTCGACGGTTCGGCGCGCGTCGCGGTCGAGCGCTACCTGCACCTGTACCTGGATCTGCGCCTGCACGGCACCGTACCGGCCCCGACGGCCCTGTTCCCGCCGGGCGCCGAACCCGAGCCGCAGGCTGCGCCCGAGTTCCGGCTCACCGAGAAGCGTCGCATGCGCAGCAAGGAACTGCACTACTTCGATAACCCGCGCTTCGGCGTCCTGGCCCTGATCACGCCCTATACGCCCGCACAACCGGCCAGCGATACGCCGGCTGACGGGGCTGCACCGGACAGTCAGCCCTGAAATAAGAAAACCGGGAAATCGGCATAGGGGCGGTCAGCATTGCTGACCGTTCCCCTGCCACACCACCCGGCATGCGGGTCCGCACCGGGCGGTTCGAGAAGTTGAGGTCATGAGAGACTTGGCACTCCCAGCCGGGCGAAGTAGGCAACCGTCAGCACATGATGCACGGCGGAGAGGCTGTTATGCCACCAGCGGCGGCTCAGCGCCGCCACCGATTGCGCCACCCCGGGATTAGCGCCGAGCCGGAGCAGTTCCCGGTAGATCGTCTTACCCCGGCGCCACTGCTTGAGCTGAAGGGCCCGTAGGCGGCGGCGTATCCACTCATCCAGTGATCGCCAGAGGCGCGGAGTTTGTGCCAGCCCAAAATACCCTTTCCACCCCAACAGATAGCTACGGAGCTTCTCGACCACCTCTGCCATGCCGCGACCTCCGGAGCGGCGGGTAACCCGCCTGATCCTTTGCTTGAACGCCTCCAGCGCCTTCTCTGACACCCCGCGTCGGACCTCGCCATTCCTGGCCTGCCACAGGGCATAGCCAAGGAACTTGCGGCCGAACACGCTGGCCACCGCACTCTTGGATTGGTTGATCTTCAGGTGCAGTTTATCGTAGCAGCGCTTGAGTAGACTCATCACCCGTTCGCCCGCCTTCTGACTTCGCACATAGACGTTGCAGTCATCGGCGTAGCGAGCAAAGCGATGTCCCCGGCGTTCCAGCTCACGATCCACTTCATCCAGCAGCACGTTGGCCAGTAGCGGGGAGAGCGGGCCGCCCTGTGGCGTCCCCTCCACACGCTCTATCACCACGCCGCCATCCATGATTCCCGCGTTCAGATAGGCGCGTACCAGCCGGATCACTCCAGCATCGTTCACGCGCTTGCTCAGTCGGTCAATCAGGATGTCGTGATTCACGCGGTCGAAGAACTTCGACAGGTCCACGTCCACCACGATGCGGTAACCTTGCTGCGCGTACCGCTGCGCGGCAAGCACGGCGTCCCGGGCCCGGCGACCAGGGCGGAACCCGTGACTGTGCTCACTGAAGGTCGGATCGATCAACGGTTGCAGCACTTGCAATAGTGCCTGCTGAATCAGACGGTCGGTCACGGTGGGTATCCCCAACTCCCGTTCGCTCCCGTCCGGCTTCGGGATGCCTACGCGCCGCACAGGCGACGGCCTGTACGTGCCTTCCATCAGTTGTTGGCAGATGGTCGGCCAAGCGCGTTTCAGGTGTTCTCTCGTCCGAGCAATATCCAGACCGTCAACACCGGCGGCACCCTTGTTTGCCTTCACACGCTTCCATGCGCGTTGCATATTCTCCCTTGCGAGTACCTGCACCAGCAGGTCTCGCCCTGCGCCCTCCGGTTCTTGTCGCGGGAGCCCTGTTTCATCGCTGGTCGCCTCACGCAAGGCTTCACCTCACCCTTGGACGACCCGCCCCGCCGAGGCGGGCATCTGATGCATTACAGTACTCATCGACAAGGCGTTTGACGCTCCTTCTCGTTCGGCCCTTCGCCCCTTACTGGCAGCTACTTCCGCCTCTGCTGACTTCTCGCTCCGGCTCACCACCGTCGCCCTTTCAGGCACAAGGCGAGATCTCCCCGGGTAAGACCGCACTCCTTCACCGCACAACCGCCGGATTTACGCCACTTCGCCTTGACCACAAGAGCTTCGCGATTCCTAGCCCACTCGCCCTGCTCGGCAGCGCCTTCTATCCGGTTCTTGTCCATCGGCTCACGGTTTACGCTTCACGCTTCCTCCCCACGGTCGGTCACCCTTCCGCAGTTGCGCTTCACTTCGTTCGCTGTGGCCAGCTTACGGGAGGACTTGCACCTCCAGGAGTGCGCCCGTGCCGGGCGCACTAAGAAAACCGGGCCGAAGCCCGGTTCTCGCTGGTCTGCGCGCGGTGGCACTCAGGCCGCCTGATATTTTGCCTTCGCCTCGCGTGCGGCTTTGGCCTCTTCCTCGTCATAGGCCTTGCCGGACCAGAGCATCTCGTAGGCGATTTCCTCGTTACCGTTCTCGCACAGCTCCAGGACCTGCGCAAACAGCGGCTGAAAGGTATCGCTGCGATGCGAGCGCTCGTGATCCTCGAAGGTGTTCCAGAAAGTGACAATAAGCGCTTCCCTGCCCTTCAGCGGACTCTCCACCGCCTGGCCGACCGTGGAACCCTCATTGGACACATCGCCCTTGTTGAGACACACGAAACCGCCGACAAAACCGGTGTCCGAGTGATAGGTCTTTACGTTCTCACACAGGATCGCCACACGCTCCTGCAGATCGTCAACGCTGTACCCATCCTTCAGGATGACACGATTGACGGTTACGACACCGTTGTAAGGAAAATTGGCAATTAATCCGCTCATGATTCACCTTCCGCGTCAGTTGGTTTATAAGTGGGTCCTAATATACATATCCTGACTAATTTAGTCAAGTATTATTGCGGATCGATAAACAGGTAAGCCGCCGGGGTTTGGGGGGGGCGCGGTCAGCTCAGGAAGGGCATGAATCAGCCCGGTGCGGTGTGCCGCTTCAGGCGCCGCCCGCCGCGTTGGGAATGGCGGCCTCGAGTAAGCGGCGCACTTTTTCCATACCCACGGTCAGGCTGGCCTCGATGTCTTCCATGCTGATCACACCGGGACCGCGTCCTGCCGCCCAGTTCACGATCACAGCGCAGCAGGCATACTCGATCTCCAGTTCCCGCGCCAGCGCGGCCTCCGGCATGCCCGTCATGCCGACCATGGCACAGCCGTCCCTTTCCATGCGGTCGATCTCAGCCGCGGTCTCCAGCCGTGGACCCTGAGTCGCCCCGTAGGTGCCGTCCCGAACCACCTCCAGCTGCAAGCGTTGCGCAGTCTCGATCAGCACACTGCGCAGCCCGGGGCTGTACGGATCGGTAAAGTCGACATGGGTCACATGGCTGAGGTCCTGCTCGAAATACGTATGCATGCGCGACCACGTATAGTCGATGATCTGGTCGGGGAACGCCAGACGGCCCGGTTCCATGTCCTGACGGATACCGCCCACCGCGGCGACGGCAATGACCTTCTGTACGCCGGTTTCGCGCAGCGCCCAGATGTTGGCCCGGTAGTTGACCATGTGCGGCGGAATGGTGTGCCCGCGCCCGTGCCGGGGCAGAAACACTACGTCGGTGTTGCCCAGTTCGCCGTGCAGCAGCGGACCGGAAGGTTCGCCGTAGGGGGTGCGCATAACCTCGCGCCGCCTGATCTCGAGGTTCTTGAGCGTGGCGAGCCCGGTGCCGCCTATGATCGCTATTTCGGCCATCGCAATTCCGTTGTCAGTGTCGTTGCCGGATCAGCTGCCGGCCACGGCATAGATGCCTCGGACATTGCGCCAGTAGCCGTGGTAGTCCATACCATAACCGAACACGTAGCGGTCTTCGACCTGCACGCCCACGAAGTCGGCAGTCAGCCCGCTGGCCCTGCGCTGATGCAGTTTCTCCACCAGCACCGCGCTATACACGGCGCTGGCGCCCTGCTCATGGCAATAGGCGAGGATCGCCGCCAGTGTCAGGCCTTCATCCAGTATGTCGTCCACCACCAGCACGGTGCGGCCCTGCAGCGACTGCGAAGGACGTGTTATCCACTTCAGCTCGCTGCCCCCACGGGTGCCCTGGTAACGGGTTGCGTGCAGGTAGTCCAGCTGTACGGGGAACTCCAGCCGTGTGAACAACTCGCTGGCGGGTACCAGTCCGCCGGTCATAACGCACAGCAACAGCGGATCGGCATCACCGAGCGCCTGTCTGATGTCGGCCGCCATTCTATCCAGGGCTGCTTCGATTTCGTGGCGGCTGTAGAGCTGATCGGCTGCTGCCAGCACCTGGCGGGCTTCCTGCACGCGATCCTTGTCGTTCATGTAGTGTGCCTCGTCACTCATCTTGACCATTTCAGAGCGCCCCCACGAGGTCAGTGCAAGGCGCGATCCGCCGGGAATGGCATGCCCTTGCCAAGGATCGCAACGCAGCAATGGCCGCGTGGGGACGCTCCCTGCGGGCGAGCCAGGAAGCGCTCATCCGCTGCGTTGTGCCGCTTGGAAAGGGAGCCACCATTCCCTGCGCGGCAAGCCTTGCGGCTAACCGCTTCCTGGCTCGCTGAAACGGTCAAGATGAGTGACGAGGCACACCCGCCTGCATTGCCCAGCGCACCCGTAATCCGCCTCGCACCCGATTGTTGCTGCCGGCCAAAGCGTGTTTTCATTGCTGTATTCCTTTATCCCATTGCTTACTGGCCCGGCGGAACCGGTCGGCTAATACGTCAAGGTCACGGTTGCATCGTCCATCGCTTCGCTGATCAGGTAGGCGCCACCTACGATCTCGTCGATTTCCGGAACCAGGTCATCGTCATCCAGCCCCGGCGCCGGCGCGCAGACCTTGAACACGACACCCGCCCGGTGCGCATCCTGCATCAGGCTGTAGACGGTTTGCGCCGCATCCGGCAGCCGCAGCCGTTCGGCAACATCGCGCCGCGCCAGTTCAGCACTGCGGCCGGTGATGATTATCTCCACTTCGTATTCCATGGCGGCCGCAATCGTAGCCTGGAACAACGGCGGCCCCAGTTCGGCCGGCCGGGAAGGGTCTGCATTGACCAGCACGATCATCAGTTTGTCGGCCATGCCGGTTTTCCCATTCAGACGCCCGGGCGCATTATAGGCGAGCCGCGCACAAACCTGAAACGGACGCCGGAACGCCGGCGCGGCTCACTCCAAGTCCATGTCCAGCCAGGGCTCCGCCTGGCACTGTTCCAGTAGTTCAACCGTGCTGCGATAGCGCCTGCAGCCGAGCAGCTCCCTACGCGGTGGACAGGCACCCGCGTGCATGCGCGCCAGCCGCAGGTGGGCCGCAGGATCATTGTAGTCGCTCAGCGAGTCGACCACCCCGGCGGCCTGTTGGGGCTGATTGCAGACCAGCACCATGTCGCAGCCCGCCTCCAGCGCCATACGCGCACGCTGCGCATGGTCGCCGGCCCATTCGGCACCGCCCATGCTCAAGTCATCACTGAAGATCGCGCCCTGGAAGCCGAGCTGGCGGCGCAGCACTCCGCTCAGCCAGCGGCGCGAGAAACCCGCCGGCTGCGCATCGACCTGCGGGTACAGCACATGCGCAGCCATGATGCCGTTGAGGCCATTGTGAATCAGGCGCTCGAAAGGGATCAGATCCTTCATTTCGAGGTCGACCAGCGCGCGCGGGTCTTCCGGCAGACTGTGGTGCGAGTCGACCGCCACCCCGCCGTGCCCGGGAAAATGTTTGCCCACGGTCGCCATACCGGCCGCATGCATGCCGCGCTGGTATGCCAGCGCCAGTTCCGCCACCACGGCCGGCCGACGGTGGAAGGCGCGATCGCCGATGACGGTCGAGATACCGAGATCCAGATCCAGCACCGGAGCGAAACTCAGATCGACCCCCACCGAGAGTATTTCGCTGGCCATCAGCCAACCCGCCTCCTGGGCCAGGTGCAGGGCCCGCTGGCGATCGATGTCGAACAGGGCGCCGAAGCGACCCACTGGAGGCAGACGGAAAAAACCGTCGCGGAAACGCTGCACCCGCCCGCCCTCCTGATCGACCGCCAGCAGCAGCGGTGGCTCACGCAGTCGGTGGATTGCGCTGGCCAGGGCATGCACCTGCTCTGCGCTCTCGTAGTTGCGGCTGAACAGGATGACACCGCCCACCGCCGGGTGCTGCAGCAGGTCGCGTTCTTCCGGCAGCAGTTCCACGCCGCGCAGGTCGACCATCACAGGCCCGATGCTCATGGCGCAATTCCTCGTCTCATTCTCACATCCAGTCGGTCGCGCAGGCCATCGCCCAGCAGGTTGACGCTCAACACCACCAGGAACAGCGCCGTGCCAGGCGCCAGCACCAGGTGCGGCGCCACCAGCAGATAGCGCACGCCGTCGCGGATCATACTGCCCCAGGACGCCTCCGGCGGCTGTACGCCGAGCCCCAGAAACGACAGCCCCGATTCGGCCACCACCACGGCCGCAACGCCGAACGTGGCTTCGACCAGCAACGGCGCGCTGATCAGCGGCAGCAGATGGCGCAGCACAATACGCGGCGTCCGCGCACCCAGGGCACGCGCGGCCACCACGTGCTCGCGACCCTTGACCGACAACACCTGCGCGCGTGCCAGGCGCGCGTAGCCGACCCAGCCGACCAGCGTCAGGGCAAACACCAGGTTACCGATGCCCGGTCCCAGCAGACCCGCCAGCGCGATGGCGAGCAGGATACCGGGAAACGCCATGAAGATGTCCATGACCAGCACCAGTGCCCGATCCCAGGCGCCGCCCAGGTAGCCCGCCAGGCTGCCGACCAGTGTGCCCGCCACGAGCGACAGGCCAACCACCCAGCATGCCACCCAGAAAGACGTCCGCGCGCCGACCAGCAGCCGGTCCAGGACCGGCCGTCCCACATCATCGGCGCCCAGCCACTGGGCACCACCGGGCGGCGCCAGGATCGCCTCCAGAGCGATATGGTCAGGCTGCAGTGGCAGCCAGGGCACGGCCACCGCCACCAGCGTCCACAGCGCAAGCAACAGGCCCGCCCAGCGAAGTCGCATTAGTCGCGCCCGTGCCCGAGGCGCACGCGCGGATCGACCCACGCATACAGCAGGTCCGTGACCAGATTGATGGCGACGTAACACAGGCTGATCATCAGCACGCAACCCTGCACCACCGGATAATCGCGGCGCTGGATCGACTCCACCAGCAGCGAACCGATGCCCGGCCAGTTGAACACCGTCTCGGTCACCACGGCACCGCCGAGCAGCGCGCCCAGCTGCATACCCAGCACCGTCAGCACCGGCAGCCAGGCGTTGCGCAGTCCATGCCGGACCAGAACGCGGAACGGAGACAAGCCCTTGGCGCGCGCGGTGCGAATGTAATCCTCGCCGAGCACCTCGAGCAGACTGCTGCGCACCATGCGCGACAGGATTGCCGCCAGCGCGGTCCCCAAAGTGACCGCCGGCAACACCAGCGACAGCGGACCGCTTCTGCCGCTCACCGGGAACCAGCCGAGCGTCACCGAGAACAGCATCACCAGCAGCGGACCCAGCCAGAAATTGGGAATCGATACGCCCAGCAGCGAAAACCCCATGGCCCCCGCATCCCAGCCCGTGCCCCGCCGCGCCGCTGCCAGCACCCCCATCGGTACGGCGATCACGAGCGCGATCAGGAACGCCAGCGCGGCCAGTTCCAGGGTGGCCGGGTAGCGTGCCCGCAGCAGCTCAAGCACCGGCTGGCGTTCATACAGGGAGCTGCCCAGCTCGAGCTGTACCACCCCGGACAGGAATGTCCCCCACTGTTGCAGCAGCGGCTGGTCCAGTCCCAGTGCGTGGCGCAGTGCGGCGCGGTCGGCGGCCGCGGCCGACTCCCCGAGCATCACTTCGACGGGGTCGCCCGGCACCCAGTGAATAAGGAAGAAAACCAGGCTGGTCAGGCCCGCAATTACCCACACCGCAGTGATCAGGCGGGAAACGAGATAGGCCTGCATCAGCGCTCGGAGGGGCTGGACCGGGGTTCGGTCTGTTCCGATCCCGAATCACAACTGTGGAAGGCAACCCGGAGCAGCTCGCCACTGCTGCGGCGCAGCTGGTAGACCGGAAACTTCGCGTCACCCAGCGGCAGCTGTTCCGATCCGCTCGCCAGCTGCGCAACCCGGGTTTCGATATCGGTGCCTGCCGCGCATGGCCCGCTGCCGCCGGCCGTTGTCACCAGCCGCGCGATGTCCTCGCCTTCGGTCCTTAGCCGGTTGATTTCAGCCACCAGGTCATCGATCTGCTCCGACAACGTCTCGATCTGTTGCTCCAGCGCCCGGCGTGACCGCTGCGCGCTGGACGACGGTGCGCTGAGCCGCAGCACCGCCAACGCCTCCGCGCCGCAGGCAGCCTGCAGCCAGGCGTCAGCGAAGCCGCTCAGTTCGCCCTCAGCCGGGGCCGGCTGAACGTCCGCCAACAGCTGCGCAACCAGGGAAGCGACATCTTGCGCCGCCGGCGATCCCGGCTGGTAACTGAGCGGCGAGGCCTGCGTCACCACGCCGCCGTGCATGGCGGAATCTTCGCTGACCGCGCCGAGCAGCGGCACGCGCCGGTTCAGATGTTGCCGGGCCGCGGCGCGGAAGCTTGTCCAGGCTCGCTCCGCGGCAGCGGGATGTCCGCTGCGATTGACCAGCAGCGACACGGCGCCGCCGTAGCCGTGCGCGGTCAACAGCTTGAGTAGTGCGTATCCGTCACTCAGGTGCCGCGGCTGCGGCGTAACGGTGAGGATCACCTCGGGGCTGGCCAGCACCAGGCTCAACAGACGGGGATCAACGCCGCCGATCGCATCTATCAGCACGAAATCATAGCGTTCGAACTCGGTCAGGGAGGTCGCGATGCGTTGCCTGCGGCCCGGGTCCAGCGCCCCGCTGAGCTGGCCGGGAAGAATATCGAAGTTGTGTCGGTCGCGAATCAGCAGCGCATCGAGCGGTGTTTCGGGCGCTTCCCGCACCCGCGCAGCCCCACCAGGCGGCACATCGTCCTCACTGCCGAGCGCGCGGCCGACGCGCGCGGAATCCAGCAGGCATACACGCTGGCCACGTTGTGCCAGCTGTGCAGCCAGATTGAGTGCGATACTGGTGGTACCGACCCCGCCTCGCGCACTGCTGACAGCAATGAGTCTTGTCATGCTTGCGAATCCGCACATCCGGCCGGTTCTGGCAGCCGGTTCCGCTGGCGAGCATAGCACAGCCCTCGCTGCTGGGTGCGCTACTCCTCGATCAACACCGGAAAGCCTGCTTCCACCTGGTCGAACAGCTCGATCACGTCGTCGTTGCGCATGCGCACACAGCCGTGCGAGCGCGGTTCTCCCACGGGCTCGCTGTCCGGGCAACCGTGGATATAGATATAGCGTCGCATGCTGTCCACGCCACCAAAACGGTTGTTGCCCGGTTCATTGCCGCACAGCCACAGGATGCGTGTCAGTATCCAGTCGCGTTGCGGATGGTCACGCGCCAGCTCGGCTGAATAATGTTCGCCCGTCGGGCGCCGCCCCACGAACACGGTGCCGGGCGCGCAGCCCGCACCGATGCGGGCGCGGATGCGGTGCCAGCCTCGCGGTGTCTGTTCGCTGCCGAGCTGTTCTCCGCCACCCCGCAATGCCGTCGACACGCTGTATTCGCGCACCACCCTGCCCGCTTTCCAGAGCCGCAGGCGCTGGTCGGAGAGTTTAATGTGCAGATAGTTATCGGGCATGGCTCAATCCGGCCTGGACAGGCACAGGCGACTGCGCTCGCACAGTACGCGCGAGGGCATCATAATCGCCGTGGGCGTCCAGCGCATAACCTTCGATAGCGTCGCTCGCCGCGAAGAACTGGTCTTCGAACCACAGCGGGACATAGGGCAGGCGCTGCAGCAGCAGCGCCTGCAGTTCCCTGTAGAGGGCTGCCTGTTGCGGCAGCGCGGTGGCCTGACTGGCCCGGCCGATCAGTGCATCCACCTGCGTATCGTTGAGGCGGCCGCGATTGGCCCCGTCCGGCGGCAGGGACGCACTGTGAAACGCATAGCGGAAGATATCGGGTGATTTCACTCCGACCCAGGCGAGGCTGTAGAGCTGGAAGCGGCCCGCCTTGATATCACCGTAAAAGGTCCCCCAGTCGTAGCTGTGAATATCAACCTCGATGCCGGCCGCCGCCAGCTGCTCCTGCAACACCGTGGCAACCCGCAGCCGGAACGGATCGCTGGAGGTCTTGTAACTCAGGCGCAGCGGCCGCTCTGCACTGTAACCTGCCGCGCGCAACAGCGCCCGCGCCCGGGTCAGATCCTGCTGCGTCTCCTCCAGCCCCGGCGCACCGGCCCAGTGTTCCGGGGGCAGCAATGCCGCGGCCGGCCGGGCCGCACCGCGGAACACATACCGGATGACGGCCTGCCGATCGATCGCCAGGGCGACGGCGCGGCGCACCCGCCACTGGCCGGTATCGGGGTCGGTCAGATTGAACCCGAGGTAAGCGAAATTGGCGCCTCTGGCCCGGCGTACCTGAATCCCCTCCTGCCCGGCCAGATAATCCAGCAGCTCGGGTGGCAGATCGTTCTGCAGCAGATCCACCTCGCCACGCAGCAGTTTCAGGACCCGCATGGTGGGATCGCGCACCTGCTCGAAGACCAGGGCATGGCCGTCTGCAACGCGCGCCAGTTCCAGCCTGCCGGCCTGCGGCCAGGCGACGAAACGGAACGGTCCACTGCCGAGCGGCTGGCGGTGAAAGGGCAACCCGTCGTGGATGCCGGCAGCGGGCAGGATTCCGAGCGACAGGTAGCCGGGAAACAGCAGGTCGGCATGCGTGAGGAAAAAATCGAGGCGATCGTCATCGAGCACTTCAATGCGCTCGATCAGACCGAGGGTGGCACGGTGCGGCGAGCCGCTGTCGGGCGCCAGTACCGAGCGATAGGTGGCGGCCACGTCGGCGGCGGTGAGCCGCGCGCCGTTATGAAACCGGCGCCGGGGGTTGCGCAGCTGAAACCGGTAGTGGGTTGCGGACAGCTGTTCCCAGGACGCCAGCGACGGCACCGGGCGTGCCTGAGAGTCGAAATCGACCAGCCGCGCATACAGCAGCCGGTTGATGCGCTCGGAGCTTGCATCGGTCGCGAAGCGCGGATCGAGATTGGTCGGAGCCGCGGCCAGACCGAAGCGGATGGCAGCGCTGTCGGGCACCCTGCAGGCCACCACCAGCAGGCTGCACAACAGCGGGACCCAGACTCTTACCATTGCGTGTAGGGCACCTGGGCGAGATTCATGTTGTAGTAGCGCGGGTCGTCGGAGACTTCCCGGCCGAGCCAGGCCGGTCGGGCGAACGGTTCCTGCTCGTCAGCGAGTTCCAGCTCGGCCACCACCAGGCCGGCATTGGCACCGGCGAAGACATCCAGTTCCCACACATGGCCTTGGTGCACGACGTGATAGCGGGTCTTTTCCACCGCCGGCTCGGGGCAGGCGCTGCGCAGCAGTTCACGCGCGTCGCCGAGCGGAATTTCGTATTCGTACTCGAGGCGGCGCAGCGACGATACGGCACTCTTGACGTTGAGCCAGGCGCGCTGGCCCGCAATCCTCACGCGCACGCAGCGTTGCGGGTCGGTGCTCAGATAACCCTGGCTGTAGAACGCACCAGCATCGGCCTGGGCTCGCCAGCTGTCGTCACGCACCAGGAACTTTCGCTCGATTTCTATCGCCATGAGAAGATTGTATCAAGCGCACCCGCAAGCGGCGAAAGTCGTCCGCCGCGCAGCGTTGCGCCACCACCAGCAGTGTGCAGTAACGCCAGCGCCCGGTGCGGAACCGCGCCGCCACCAGGCGCCGGGTGACAAACACCGGCAGCACCGGCTCGGCATCCAGCCAGTCGCCGCGCACCTGCCTGATCCGCCAGCCCCGCACCGGGTCCCAGCTGAGGGCGCAGATCGCGCTCGGAAGACAGGGGCGGATATGGCGGCAATACAGGTGGGCGAAATGCAGCGCCAGGACGACCAGTAACGCACCGGGCGTCGGCGCCCACCAGCAGGCCAGCGCGACCGCCAGATACAGCCCCAGGCTGGTCAGCAGCAGCTGTCCCGAAGCACGCAGCTCAACCCGGAGCGGCCGATCGAATTTTCTCGACGAGATTTGCGACATCCTTGTCGGCGGGCCGGACACGGCCCATAAACCACTCCAGTAACACGGCGTCGGGATAATCCAGTATGTGATCGAAACAGCGCCGCTGCGCGTCATCCAGACTCGCGTAGCCACTGTCCAGAAAGTCCCTCAGCAGCAGATCCAGCTCCAGCATGCCGCGCCGGCATTTCCAGCGCATGCGCGCCAATTCGCTCACAGCGCGCGTTTCACCATCAGTTCCTTGATATGCCCGATCGCACGGCGTCGGGTTCAGGCCCTTGGGACACACCTCGACGCAGTTCATGATGGTGTGACAACGGAACAGTCGGAACGGCCCCTCCAGGCCATTGAGGCGTTCTTCGGTGGCCTGGTCGCGACTGTCGGCGAGAAAGCGCCACGCCTGCAGCAGCGCTGCGGGTCCCAGGAACTTGTCCGGGTTCCACCAGAACGACGGGCAGGAGGTCGAGCAGCAGGCGCACAGTATACATTCGTACAAACCATCCAGCTGCTCGCGCTGCTGCGGCGACTGCAGCCGCTCCACTTCCGGACACGGGTCGTTCGTTGATCAGATAGGGCTTGACGGTACGGTAGTGCTTGTAAAACTGGGACAGATCCACTACCAGGTCACGGATCACCGGCAGACCCGGCAGCGGCCGGATCTGCGACCGGCGGTTTCAGGCTTGCCAGCGGTGTGATGCAGGCCAGCCCGTTCACCCCATTGATGTTCATGCCATCGGAACCGCAAACGCCTTCGCGGCACGAGCGGCGGAAACTCAGGGTTTCATCCTGTTCCTTGAGCATCAGCAGCGCGTCCAGCAGCATCATGCCCTGGCCCAGGCGCGCCTCAGGCAGTTCGTACTCCTGCATGTAGGGTTTGGCGTCCTGATCCGGATCGTAACGATAAATGGAAAACTTCATGCTAATACGTCCGTTTTTTGGGCGGAAAAGTTTCCACGGTTAACGGTTTGATGCGCACCGGCTTGTAATCCATCTTGTCGCCGTCCAACGAATACAGGCTATGGCGCAGCCAGTGCACATCGTCGCGATCCGGATAGTCGATGCGCGAATGTGCACCGCGGCTTTCCCGGCGCGCCAGTGCCGAAGTGACCGTGGCCATGCCGATTTCCATCAGGTTTTCCAGCTCCATGGCTTCTATGCGCGCGGTATTGAACACCTGACTGTGGTCCTCGATGTAGGCATCCTTGAGTCGCTCGCGCAGTTCCCTGACCTTCCGCTGGCCCTCCTCGAGCACCTGTTCGTTGCGAAACACCCCGCAGTGATCCTCCATGACCTTGGCCAGTTCGCGGCGCAGCTCCGGCACCGATTCGCCCTTGCCCTGCTGGTCCCAGCGCGCCAGACGGCCCATCGCCAGATCGGTGGCGCCGTCCGGAATCGGGCGGTGATAGCGATGCTCGCGCAAGTAGTCAATGACATGATTGGCCGCGGCGCGCCCGAACACCAGGATGTCCAGCAGCGAATTGCCACCCAGGCGGTTGGCGCCATGCACCGAAACGCAGGCGCATTCGCCCACCGCGTAGAGACCGGGCACCGGCTCTTCGGCACCCTGCTGGACCGGCACCACCACCTGGCCGTGACGATCGGTGGGAACACCGCCCATGGTGTAGTGCGCGGTCGGATAGACCGGGATCGGTGTCTCGGCAGGATCAATGTGCAGAAACGTCATTACGGTGTCGCGAATGCCCGGCAGTCGCTTCTTGACGATGTCCGCGCCGAGGTGATCCAGTTTCAGCAGCACATGATCGCGGTTGGGACCCACGCCGCGGCCCTCGCGCACCTCGGTGGCGATGGCGCGGCTGACCACATCGCGGCTGGCCAGATCCTTGGCATTGGGCGCGTAGCGTTCCATGAACCGTTCGCCATCGCTGTTGAGCAGATAACCCCCCTCGCCGCGGGCGCCCTCGGTAATCAGCATGCCCTTGCCGGCGATGCCGGTGGGGTGCAGCTGGAAGAACTCCATGTCCTGGATCGGGATGCCGGCACGCAGCGCCATGGCCATGCCGTCGCCGGTATTGACCAGCGCGTTGGTGTTGGTGCGGAACAGCTGACCGACCCCGCCGGTCGCCAGGATAGTGGTCTTGGCTTCGATGACGACAGGTTCGCCGCTGGCGATGTCCACGGCCAGTGCGCCGAGAAAATACCCCTCCGCGTCGCGGATCAGATCAATGGCGAAGAACTCATCGAAAAAATGCGTGCGGGCGCGGATGTTCTGCTGATACAGCGAATGCAGGATGGCGTGACCGGTGCGATCCGCAGCCGCGCAGGTACGGGCGGCCTGTTCGCCGCCGAAATCGCGGCTCTGGCCACCGAAGGCACGCTGGTAGATATGGCCGCTTTCCAGGCGCGAAAACGGCACGCCGAAGTGTTCCAGCTCATACACCACGCGCGGCGCCGATCGACACATGTATTCGATGGCATCCTGATCCCCGAGATAATCGCTGCCTTTGACCGTATCGAACATGTGCCAGTGCCAGTTGTCCGGCAACACGTTGGCGAGCGCCGCATTCACGCCACCCTGCGCGGCCACCGTGTGCGAACGGGTCGGAAACACCTTGGAGACCACGGCGACGCGGGCCTCGGCCTGGGACAGCTGCAGCGCGGCACGCAGCCCGCCGCCGCCGGCGCCAATGATCAGCGTATCGAAACTGCGTTTAGCCAGCCCCATGCTCTACCTCGCCACCAGCAGCAGCGCCCTGACGATCCAGAGCAGACTCACCAGCAACACCAGGCCAGCGGCTGCCATCAGCAGCATGCGTATCCACACCGGGTGCACATAATCGATGAGCACATCGCGGATACCGACCCAGCCATGCACCAGCAGCGCCATTACGAACAACGCCGTGCCGACCCCCGTCCAGGGCTCGGCGAGCCAGGCACGCCATTGCGGATAATCGAGCGGCGCAGCGAGCGCCAGCCGGAGCAGTGCATAGACCAGATAGGCGCCCAGAAAAACTGCGGTCAACCGCTGCAACAGCCAGGCCCGCAGTCCCTGCGCGGCGCGTGTCACAGCACACCAACAGCCAGGTAGAGGGTGGTCAGCAGCAGCGCGCCCAGATTCACGAGCCAGGCACTGGTACGGGCCTGCGAGCGCTGCACTCCAATGTCGATATCCAGCAACAGGTGCCGTATACCGGCCAGCAGGTGGTGACTGAAAGACCAGACCAGCAGTATCGTGAGGATCAGGGCAGGCGGCGACGCGAGCAACGTCTGCACCCGTTGGAAACCCGCCTGGTTCTCCAGGGACAGCGCAAACAGATAGGCGATAACCGGAATGGAGACAAACATCAGTACCCCGGAAATGCGGTGAGCGATGGATACTATGCCGCTGGGGGGCAACTTGATGACAAACAGGTTCAGGAATTTGGGCGCTGGTTTTTTTCCGGACATAAAAGTCAACAAGCCCTTGCTCTGGGCGTTTATACCATTTGCCCGATTAAATCACCAGCGTTTGCAAGGCTGACACCCGAACAAAGATTGACTACTATTCAGCACTGATTTTCCGCCGGGCAGGTTACCATGAACGCTGACTGGAAAGCTTTCCTCGAAAACGCCGGCGCCGAGTTTGGCGCCAACGGTGTCGAACACTTCGGCAATCCACCACGCGAACTGAGCATTGCGATTACCGGCAACGTGTTTGCCGACCTGTCGCATTATGGCCTGGTATCGGTACACGGTGAAGACGCACAGACATTCCTCCAGGGGCAGTTCACCAACGACCTGCGCGCGGTCGATGACGGCCACAGCCAGCTGAGCGGCTACTGCAACGCCAAGGGTCGCTTACTGGCCAACTTCCGGGTATTTCACCGCGGCGACAGCTATTATCTCTGTCTGCCCGACGAAATGATCGAGGGGCTGATCAAACGGCTGCGCATGTACGTGCTGCGTTCCCGCGTCACCCTGGAGGACGCCAGCGAGACCTTTGTACACCTCGGGGTATCCGGCGCCGACAGCGAGAAAGACCTCAGGAGCTTCGCGGGAGACATTCCTGAAGCGCTGCACGCCGTCTGCCAGAACGACCGGCAGCTGATCGTTCGGGTGCCCGGCATTCACCCCAGCTTCGAGGTCTTCAGCGACGTGGACACGGCCCGTGAGCTGTGGACCCGGCTCAATGTGCACAGCGCCCCGATCGGTGCCGAGGCCTGGCAGCTGCTGGACATCCAGGCCGGCATCCCCATGATCTACGCGCCCACCAGCGAGGCCTTTGTACCCCAAATGGTCAATTTACAGCTGATCGACGGCGTCAATTTCAAGAAAGGCTGCTATCCGGGGCAGGAGATCGTGGCACGCATGCAATACCTCGGCAAGCTCAAGCGGCGCATGTACAAAGCGAGAATCGATGCCGATTCAGCCCCGCAGCCAGGTGATGACATCTACTGCAGCAGCGATCCGGCTCAGAGCGCCGGTAAGCTGGTCTCGGCCGCGGCGCACCCGGACGGCGGCTATGCGGCGCTGGCGGTCGTGCAGATCGCCAGCGCCGAAGGTGAAGCAGCGCTGCATCTGGGTACGCCCGAGGGGCCGCAGGTCAATCTGGAACACCTGCCTTATCCGTTTCCGAGCGAATAGCGCACTTCCAAGCCACCCGTGCTCAAATCCGTCCTGTCGCAGTCGATACAGGCACGAGATGCCGTCATCATCCAAGGAAGTGCGCATGGATTCGGAAGAGAAATTTGTCACTGAGTTGCTCGAAGACCTGGAAAGCGGGCAGCTGCAGCTGCCGACGCTGCCGGAGGTCGCCCTGCGGGTGCGCGACGTCGTCGAAGACGAAGATGCCAACGCCAACCAGATTGCCGAAATTCTCGCCCAGGACGCGGCGCTGTCGGCGCGTCTGATCCAGGTTGCCAATTCGCCCCTGTACCGGGGCCGCCAGGAGATCGATCGCCTGAGCATGGTGGTGGCGCGGCTGGGCAGCAAGCTGGTGCGCAACCTGGTCACCAGCCAGGTGATGAAACAGATGTTTCAGGCCACCAACGATCTGATCGATCAGCGCCTGCGCGCCGTGTGGGAACACAGCGTGCAGGTGGCGGCCATTTCGCGCGCCCTGGCCGGGTCCTGCCCGGGGATTGCCGCCGATCAGGCCATGCTGGCCGGACTGCTGCATGACATCGGTACGCTGCCAATCCTGTATCGCGCCGAGGAACGCGACGATCTGCTCGACACGCCCGGTCTGCTGGACAGCCTGATAACGCGCCTGCACGCCCGCATCGGGGGCGCGATCCTCGAACACTGGCGGTTTTCGGACAGTCTGGTCGAGGTAGCGGCGCAACACGAAGACCTCGATCGGCCCCATAGCGGTGGCCCGGACCTCGTGGACATTGTGCAGGTGGCGAATCTGCAGAGTCACGTGGGTGAAGATCACCCGCTGGGACAGATCGACTGGGGTCGCGTGTCCGCGTTTCAGCGCCTCGGCCTGAACGGGGATCTACAGGAAATCGAACTCACTGCCTGCGCCGAAGAAATTGACCAAGTCCATAATTTATTTGTTTAATTTCATTGTCTTGCAAATATTCTCCCCGCCCTGCTGTTGACTGTCGTCGAACCGCCCGGTAGCCACCCCGGCGCGCTGGCTGGCCGGCCAGGCTGCTGCTGCCGGGATTCAATTCTCTTTACTACCAGAACCTATCTCATAATCCCCCGCGGCCGCGACCGTGGCGCTTTTGCCCCATGGCGCGGCGCGGCGAGCGTGGTGTAGCCCATGCTACATGAGCGAACCGCAACAAAGCCATGGGGCAAAAGCGCCCGGTCCCAGGGGGTTGCGTCCGAAATACCGCCCTGCGGTGTTGCAGCGCTTGCCCGTAGGTCAACTACTGTGCGGCGCGCTGCGTCTTGCAGGCCGGCATTTCGGACAGCAACGCGGCCCGCGGGGGATTATGAGATAGGTTCTAATGACTTAACCTTGACTGCAACGCGCCGATGAGGGTCTATAGTGCTCTGTACTGAGGGCGAATACAGCGCGCAGGGACGACCGGGAGGCAGTCGTGGAAGCCGACAGCAAGCAAGCCACAAAAGACATGATTCGCGAACTGGAACGCCAGCTTCACCAGAAAGAAGCTGAGATCGCCATGCTGCGCGAAATCACCACCCTGATCGGCGGCGAAACCAACCTGCAAAAGGTGTTCAGTCTGGTCGCCGAGTGCGCCCGGGACCTGATACACGCTGAAACGGTTACCATACCGATCCTGGCACAGGATCAGTCCAGCTATGTCTACCGGGCGGCGGCGGGCCGCCATGCCGACGAGCTGATCAACGCCAGCCTGCCCATCGAAATCGGGATCTGCGGCTGGGTGCTGCGACACCGCAAGGCCTGGTGGCGCGGCGTACTGGAGTTGCTGAGTGACAACGAACGCAACCAGTGGGAAAAGGAGGCCGGCACCGTCATCCTGGTTCCGCTGGTAGGCAAACGTCAGTTCCTGGGCGGAATTGCCGGCATCAACAAGGAAGGCGGCGGCGAGTTCAACAAACGCGATCTGGACCTGCTTACCCTGTTCGCCAGTCAGGTCGGCGTGGCGATCGAAAACGTCATGTTCCTGGACGAACTCGCGCGGGCCCGGCAGCGGGCCGAGGCGTTCAAGGAGAAACTCGAAATCACCAACCAGCAGCTTTCCCGCACCAATGAGGAGTTGCAGCACCTGGCGGTACACGACCCGCTCACCCGCCTGCCCAACCGCACTCTGATCCTGGACCGGCTGCAGCAGGCGATACTCACGGCGAAACGCCATCACCAGTCAATGGCCCTGATTATGATCGACCTCGATCACTTCAAGGAGGTCAACGATACCCTCGGTCATACCATCGGCGACCAGCTGCTGATCAATATCGGCAAACGCTTCCTGTCCACACTGCGCGAACCCGACACCCTGGGGCGCCTGGGCGGAGACGAATTCGCAGTGGTACTGCCTGAGGCAACTCAGGACGACGCCATCGTTGTCGCCAATAAGTTGCAGACAGCGCTGGCCGACCCGGTAAAAGTCGACCACAGCAGCTTTTCGATCGGCGCCAGTTTCGGCATCGCGGTTTACCCCGAGCACGGCGCGGACCCCTCCAGCCTGCTGAAAGGCGCCGACGTCGCCATGTATATCGCCAAACGCAATCGCGATGAGGTGGCGGTATACGACCCCGAGCAGGACACCCACAAGCCGGACCGCCTGGAGCTGCTGCGTGACCTGCGCAGTGCCATCCAGGAGGGCGCCATCAGCGCGGCCTATCAGCCCAAGCTCGACCTGCGCAGCGGGGCACTGATAGGCGTCGAGGCGCTGGCGCGCTGGACGCATCCCGAAAAGGGCAATATACCGCCCTACGAATTCATTCCGATTCTGGAGCAGACCGGTCTGATCCGTCCCTTCACCCTGCACATCCTCGAACAGGCGGTAGGCTTCGCCAAACGCTGCCAGCAACAGGGCTTCGAGCTCAGCGTCGCGGTCAATGTCTCGGTGCACAACCTGCGCGACGAGCGTCTCGCGGAGCAGGTCGCCGAGATCCTGGAGCGTCACGACCTCGAGGCGTCGCTGCTCGGCCTGGAACTGACCGAAAGCGCCATTATGAACGACCCCGAGCAGAGTCTCGACATTCTCACCGAGCTGCAGGCCATGGGCGTGCAGCTGTCCATCGACGACTTCGGCACCGGCTATTCGTCGCTGAGCTACCTGAAGCGCCTGCCGGTGGCGGAGCTGAAAATCGATCGCTCCTTCGTGCATGACATGATCGAGGACAATGACAATGCGATGATTGTGCGCTCGACCATCGATCTGGCCCACAACCTGGGTCTGGCCACGGTCGCCGAGGGCGTGGAAACCATGGAGATCCTCGACGTGCTGCACGGCATGCAATGCGACATGGCGCAGGGCTACCTGATCAGCCGCCCCTACCCGAACAGGAGTTTCGCGACTTTCTGGCCAGCAGCGAGTGGGCAAAGCACACCCGCAGTCGCAACCGCGCCTGACGTTTCTTAACCGCCCCAGTTCAAGGGCGCATGTGCGGGAACAACAGCACGTCCCGGATCGAGGCCGAGTTGGTAAACAGCATCACCAGGCGGTCGATACCGATGCCCTCTCCCGCGGTCGGCGGCATGCCATGCTCGAGGGCGCAGACATAATCCGCATCGAAGTGCATCGCTTCCTCGTCGCCGGCTTCCTTGTCTTCCACCTGTTGCCTGAAGCGGGCCGCCTGGTCTTCCGGGTCATTGAGCTCGGAAAAGCCGTTGGCGATTTCGCGCCCGCCGACGAAGAATTCGAACCGGTCGGTGACAAAGGGGTCGGCGTCGTTGCAGGCGCGCCAGCGGTGACACCTCGGTCGGGTAGGCGGTGATGAAGGTCGGGTCCTTGAGCCGGTGCTCGACGGTCTTCTCGAAGATCTCGATCTGCACCTTGCCCAGGCCATAGCTGTCCTTGAGCGCTATGCCCAGCGCCTCGGCCACCTTGCGCGCCTCGGCCAGGTCCTCCAGCTGGGTCGCCTGCAGCTGCGGATTGAAGTGCAGGATGGACTCCTTGACCGTCATGCGGGCGAACGGCTTGCCGAAGTCGTAGGTCTCGCCCTGGTAGGCAACCAGCGCTGTTGCCGAGCACGAAATGCGCCATGCTCGCGCAGCAGCTCCTCGGTGATGTCCATCAGGTCCTGGTAGTCCGCGTAGGCCTCGTAGAACTCCAGCATGGTGAACTCGGGATTGTGGCGGGTGGACAGGCCCTCGTTGCGGAAATTGCGGTTGATCTCGTACACCTTCTCGAAGCCGCCCACCACCAGACGCTTCAGGTACAGCTCCGGCGCGATGCGCAGGTACAGCTGCATGTCGAGCGCGTTGTGATAGGTGCTGAAGGGGCGCGCCGTGGCACCGCCCGGAATCGCCTGCATCATCGGCGTTTCCACTTCCAGGAAGCCGCGCTGGTTGAGGAACTCGCGGATGAACTGCACGATGCGCGAGCGCATAATGAACACGTCGCGCGATTCCTGGTTCATGATCAGGTCCAGGTAGCGCTGGCGGTAACGCATCTCCTGGTCGGTGAGACCGTGGAACTTCTCCGGCAGCGGCCGCAACGACTTGGCCAGGATACGCACATCGTCGGCCCTCACCGACAGCTCGCCCTTGTCGGTCTTGGCCAGCGCGCCCTCGGCGCAGATGATGTCGCCGACATCCCAGCTCTTGAACTCCCGGTAGCGGTTTTCGGGCAACTCGTCGCGACGCAGGATCAGCTGTATGCGTCCGGACATGTCCTGGATGTGAACAAAGCTCAACTTGCCCATCACCCGTTTGCCCATCATGCGACCGGCCACCTTCACCCGGACCGTATTGTCTTCGAACCAGGTCTTGTCCCGGTCGTCGTACTCGGCGTGCAGCTCGGCCGCGATGGAGTCGCGCCGAAAATCGTTCGGATAGGCGGCACCCTCTTCGCGCAGCGCCGCCAGCTTGCGGCGCCGCTCGGCAATCAGTTTGTGTTCGTCGGTTTCGTTCATGCTATCAACGCTGCTGCAAAAAACAGGCGCCCCTCACCAGCGACTTCGGCGAAAACACCTTACATGGTCGATTTCCGTGTTTTCCGTGCTTTCCGTGGCTATCAATCTCACAACCCGCTTTTCAGGCTGGCCTCGATGAAATCGTCCAGGTCACCATCGAGCACCGCCTGGGTATTGCCGGTTTCAACCCCGGTTCGCAGGTCCTTGATGCGTGACTGGTCCAGTACGTAGGAGCGGATCTGGCTGCCCCAGCCGATGTCGGACTTGCTGTCCTCGACCGCCTGCTGATCGGCGTTGCGCTTCTGTACCTCCAGTTCGTAGAGTTTCGCCTTCAACTGTTTCATGGCCGTGGCGCGGTTCTTGTGCTGCGAGCGGTCGTTCTGGCACTGCACCACAATCCCGCTCGGCGCGTGGGTAATACGCACCGCCGACTCGGTACGGTTGACGTGCTGCCCGCCCGCCCCGCTGGCGCGGTAGACGTCGATGCGCAGGTCCGCAGGATTGATTTCGATCTCGAAATCGTCGTCGACCTCAGGCGAAACGAATACCGCGGCGAACGACGTATGGCGCCGGTTGCCGGAGTCGAACGGCGACTTGCGCACCAGCCGGTGCACACCGGTCTCGGTGCGCAGCCAGCCGAACGCATAGGGGCCGTCGACCTTGATGGTGGCGCTCTTGATGCCCGCCACTTCGCCCGGTGACACCTCGATCAACTCGGTAGAGAAATCATGCCGCTCCGCCCAGCGCAGAAACATGCGCAACAGCATGTTCGCCCAGTCCTGCGCCTCGGTCCCGCCGGAACCGGCCTGGATGTCGACAAACGCATTGGCCTGGTCCATTTCGCCGGCAAACATGCGCCGGAACTCCAGTTCCGCCACCCGGCTCTCGATGTCCTGCAGGTCGGACTCAAGCGACTCCAGAGTGTCCTGATCGCCCTCCTCGACCGCCAGACCGAGCAGATCCGCGGCGTCACCCAGACCCTGGGCCAGTTCGTCCAGCGTCTCGACCACGCCTTCCAGCTGCGCGCGTTCCCGCCCCAGCGCCTGGGCCCGTTCGGGCTGATTCCAGACGTCGGGGTCTTCCAGTTCGCGGCGGACCTCGATCAGACGCTCGTGTTTGCTGTCGTAGTCAAAGATACCCCCTCAGGGACTCGCAACGCCCTTTCAGGTCCTTGATCTGATTCACTACCGGATTGACTTCCAAAACCGCTCTCCGCCCTGAAGGGGGCCTGCAACCGAAACTGACGCATCATACCGGCTTTCACTGCCGGAGACCAAAGCCGGGCGCCTGGCCGGGAAATCTGCGCGCGCCTATGCGAATTTCTCACGACCTTAACCACAAAGGTCACGAAGGTCATAATGGAACAACCGGTTAAACGCCTTTGCTACGCGTTTCATTCGGCACGGTATGTAACCGCTCACGGTCCGTCGCACCCCTGCATCCTGTTATGCGCTTAATTCCCTTGTGACCTTCGTGGCCTTGGTGGTCATAAAATGCGGGCTACCCCGTTTTCCGGCGGATCTCGACCAATTTATTGCGCGCATCGACACGCAGCACGAACACCCCGCTGACCCCGTCGCGGGTCACGAAAGGCCGCAACGACAGCGCCGGAAAGCGCACGCGCCGACCCTGCATGTCGTGGGCGAGGATGTGCCGGGCCTCACCGCTGTACATGCGCTGGTAGGCCAGCGCGCTGATATTCAGAGTAACGACGTATTCCCTGTCTTCCATGGCGTAACCGAAACCGGCTGCTGCGGAACCCGACAGGAAGTTTACCGGCTATGGGAACATCTTCAACGCGAACCGTCATCCAGCGGCTGGATGAACTCGACCACCAGCTGCAGCCCCAGCAGTCCGCGGTATTCGTTACTGTCCAGGCGGTAGACCATGCGCACCTGCTGGCCCTCGCGCAGCGCAACGGCGTCCGCCTGCTGAAAAGCGATCGCGTCCAGCACCCGCGCACCCTGGGCACTGCGTACCGACAGCTTCAGGTGGCGGCCGCCCACCACGCGCTGGTTCAGCACCGTAAAGACGCCGTCGAACAACGGCTCCGGAAAGTCCTGGCCCCAGGGGCCCGCGCCACGCAGCAGCTCGGACAATTCCAGGCAGAAGTCGTCCGCCTGCAGCTCGCCGTCAGACTGGATCACGCCCTGCAGGGCGGTGGCATCGAGACGTGCCTCCAGTTCCTGGTCGAAGGCCTGCCGAAACTCGCTCAGGCACGGCTCGGCCAGCGACAGGCCCGCGGCCATGGCATGCCCGCCAAACTTCTGCAGCAGTCCGGGATGGCGCGCTGCGATCGCGGCCAGCGTATCGCGGATATGCAGACCGGGTATGGAGCGCGCCGAGCCCTTGAGCTCGCCACCGCCGGCAGCGGCGAATGCGATGACCGGGCGGTGAAACTGCTCCTTGATTCTCGCCGCCAGGATACCGATCACCCCCTGATGCCACTGCGGGTCATACAGACACAGACCCAGCGGCAGCTGGCGCGCGTCCAGGTGCATCGCCTCGACGTGTTCCAGGGCCCGGGTCTTCATATCCGTTTCGATTTCCCGGCGTTCCCGGTTGAGCGCATCGAGTTGCACCGCAAGCTCGCGCGCGCGCGCTTCATCCTCGCACAGCAGGCACTCGATACCCAGCGACATATCGTCCAGGCGCCCCGCGGCGTTCAGGCGCGGCCCCACGCCGAAGCCGAAGTCGGCCGCCACCAGGCGCGCGGGGTTCCTGCCGGCGACGTCGAGCAGCGCGCGGATACCGGGTCGGCAGCGTCCGGCGCGGATGCGTTGCATGCCCTGCTGCACCAGCACCCGGTTGTTGCGGTCCAGCGGCACCAGATCGGCAACCGTGCCGAGCGCCACCAGGTCCAGGTAATCCGCCAGATTCGGCTCGGCCCGACCCTCCGCCGCGAACCAGCCGCGGTCGCGCAGCCGGCCACGCAGGGCCAGCAACAGATAGAAGGCCACTCCCACGCCGGCCAGGCATTTGCTGGCAAAGGTATCTCCGGCCTGGTTGGGATTGACAATCGCATCGGCCTGCGGCAACTCGCTGCCCGGCAGATGATGATCGGTGACCAGCACCCGCATGCCATGTGCCCTGGCCGCAGCCACGCCGGCAATGCTGGAGATGCCGTTATCGACCGTGATGAGCAGATCGGGCGCCCGTTGAGCCGCCACCGCAACGATTTCCGGTGTCAGCCCGTAACCGAATTCAAACCGGTTCGGCACCAGGTAGTCGACGCTTTGCGCACCCATGGCACGCAATCCAGACACCATCAGCGCGCTGCTGGTCGCTCCGTCGGCGTCGAAATCACCCACCACCAGGATACGCTGCCCATCGCGCAGGGCGGTTTCGAGCAGCCCAACGGCACATGTCAATGTCCTTCAGCGCCGCAGGCGGCAGCAGGCGAGCCAGACCGTTGTCGAGGTCTTCGGCGGCGCGGATCTGTCGGCCGGCATAGATACGCCGCAATACCGGGTGCAGGTCAGCGGGGAGCCGAGCCTGAAGCGTGTCGGGCACATCGCGTTGCTGGATCAGTTTCACTGCGGGTCCGTATGGTACCTGGGTCGGCTCGGCATTCTAACCGCCCCCGCCAGGACGCCGCCAGGTTTGGCCAGGCAACCGGAATGTGCTCTAATCAGAGCACAACAATAATGCCGAGGCAGGTACGCGGGCTCGCAAGCGAGTTGCGGCACGCCCGAGCAGCGCCGAAGTGATGTTTATCCGCCTACAGGCGTGGAGGTAACCCATGAACCGTTCGATCCAGTCCCCCGGCGTTGCTGATATACACCGCAGCGCGCCGCACAACACTGTGTCGATCCTGGTGGTCGGACACCAGGACGGGCAGCTGGACCAGGTGATGGAGCTGCTATCCACGCGCGACAACTTCCGACTGGCGGCCAGTATCGATCCGGAGGACGACTGGTATACCCGGCTGCCCGCCCAGGCCACGGATATTCTGCTGTTGCAGCAGTCGCTCATCGCACCGGCGAGTCCCTTCAGCCATAGCCCGCTCGCCGAGACCGTGTTCAGCAGTTTGCCGCAGCGCTTTCCCGACCTGCGCATTGTCGTCTTCGGGGCCGACATGAACGACGTGTTCGTGCGCCGCATGCTGCGTCTCGGCGTACACGGGCTGGTCGATATCAGCAGCGACGGCGAGCTGCTTGCAGCCGCTATCGACGAGGTGCATCGCGGCGGCTACTGGGTAGCGCGCAAGACGCTTGAGAAGCTGGTGCATTCTGCCATCGAAATCGAACGCATCATTGAACGGGGTTTTGTGGAGCAGATCTCCGCCATGCAGGACGGGTTGACCCGGCGCGAGGCCGAGGTGCTGGAACGGGTGCTGGACGGCATGTCCAACAAAGAGATCGCCGGCCAGCTGTTCCTGTCCGAACAAGGGGTCAAGATGCATCTCGGGCGGCTGTTCAAGAAATTCGGCGTCGCCAATCGCGCCCAGCTGATCCTGATCGCATTCCGGCGCGCGTGCCCGTTCAACCACAACCTGGTGGACTATCTGCGCCAGGCACGCGAAGATCGCGGCCTGGTCAGGCACTAGAAACGGCTAGCGCATCTCGCCAGCGCACCGTGCGGCGCCAGAAACGCCACAGATCGCCGCGCCGCAGACGATAGCGGTAACCGTTCAGCGCCACCAGCTCCAGTGCCTGCAGGCGCCGCGCTGACTGAGCCTGCAGCAGCGGCGCGAACCAGTCGCGCTCGTAGCGCGCCACGACTTCGCTCCATTGCTGCGCAGCGCCGTAGGCAACCGCCGCCAGGCATCCCTCCAGCACCAGCAGCATGCGCTGCCCGGCCGCATGAGCGGGCAGCAGCCCGCCGGCGTCGTGCGGCGGCGGGTCGCTGGTGGCGCCACTCCACAGCGCCAGGCCGCGCAGCAGCGGGTCGTCGCTGTAGACCTGCGCAAACGTGGCAGGCCGGGCCTCCGGCAGTACTCCGCCCCCTGAAATCCACACACTGTTGAGCGCCGGCAGACCACGCGCGGCGCGCTCCTGGTTCACCGGATGACGGTGCAACACCATCTGCATTTCGTTGCTGCGCTGCATCCATTGCGCCGCCGCCCTGCCGCGCGGCAGATAATCCGACACCGGCTTACCGCACACCTGAGACAACAGTGTCGTGTGCAGCTGATCCTGTTCCAGGCCGTGCAGATACCAGTTGTGGCTGTCACTCGTTTCCAGCCGCCAGTCCGTTTCCGCCAGGAAATCACGCAGCGTGACGTACAGCGCCTGCCGTTCCGGTTCGCTCGCCCGGCAGCTCGCAGCATCGAACAGGATCAATCCCTGGGTATCAGCCCGCAGGTGTACCGGGTCTACACACCAGCAGCACCCCGCCGGCGCACGGCCGGTGTCAGCGAGATAACGGAACGGTGCAACCGGAGTATCGTCCCCGGCAGCTGCGACACCGAACAGCGCCAGCGCGGCCTGCTCCATAGCGGCGGCAGCGAACGGCTCCGCGGCGGCCCGGGCCAGCCAGCGGGACAGGGCCGGCGCGGCGGGGAACACATCGTCGGCAACACCCGCGAAGTGCGCCGCCAGACCCGGCACCAGTAGGCACAGCGATGCCGTCAGCTGAGATTCCCCAGGATGGCTTCGCGCACCGGGTCCAGTTCTGCATCGATGGTGACAACACCCCCCGTGCACTGCTTGATGGCGGTATCCGGATCTTTGAGACCGTTACCGGTCAGGGTGCACACAATGGAGCTGCCCTCGGGTATCTTTCCGGCCTTGACATCGCGCAACGCGCCCGCCAGGGACGCGGCCGAAGCCGGTTCGCAGAAAATACCCTCTTTCCCGGCCAGCAGCTTCTGCGCCGCCAGGATTTCTGCATCGCTGCACTCGTCGAACCAGCCGCCGGATTCCTTGCTCGCCTTCCAGGCATAGTCCCAGGATTGCGGATGTCCGATGCGGATTGCGGTGGCGACGGTTTCGGGGTTGTCCACCATCTCGCCACGCATGAACGGCGCGGCGCCGGCAGCCTGGTAGCCCACCATGTGCGGCCGGTTACCGACCACCGCACCACCGGCATACATACAGCGGCCGTTGCAGAACGCACAGGCTTCGGTGACATGGTCACCGGAGGCGGACGAATATTCGCAATAGCCGATCCAGTGCGCCGTGATATTTCCGGCGTTGCCGACCGGCAGACAGTGATAGTCCGGCGCACGGCCCAGCTCCTCGACGATTTCGAAGGCTGCCGTCTTCTGACCCTGCAGGCGATAGGGGTTGATGGAATTCACGATGGTCACCGGCGCGTGCTCGGCGACGTCCTTGACCAGCTGCATGCCGGCGTCGAAATTACCCCGTATCTGCAGCACCACGGCACCGTGGATCATCGCCTGGGCGAGTTTGCCGAGTGCGATCTTGCCCTCCGGTATCAGCACGAAGGCGGTGATCCCGGCACGCGCCGCATAGGCGGCGGCCGACGCCGAGGTATTGCCGGTCGAGGCACAGATCACCGCACGACTGCCCTCCTCGACCGCCTTGGTGACGGCCATGGTCATGCCGCGGTCCTTGAACGAACCGGTCGGATTGAGCCCCTCGTACTTGACGTAGATATCCACGTCTTTGCCGATTTCGCGCGGAATGTTGTTGAGCCGGATGAGCGGCGTATTGCCTTCTCCGAGACTGATCAAGCGAGTGTCGTCGTGGATCGGCAGGCGATCGCGGTAGCGATCGATGAGTCCGGTATAGCGGGGGCGAAATGGCATTACACAAACCCTTTATAACCATATGTTAAGCATCAATTGCCGAACCGCGCCGCGGACGCGTTCACTTGCTGCTCAGGTGTTCCAGACGGATACGGGTGACCTTGCCCTCGATCGAATCGAGCGCTTCGATCTGCGCAATGGCGGCATTCATGTGCTTCTCCTGCACCCGGCGGGTGAGGAGTATAATCGCCACCTGTTGCTGGTCTTCCTGCGGCTCTTTCTGGATCACCGCCTCGATGCTGATGCCGAGCGCGCCGAGAATGCGCGTGACGTCCGCCAGCACGCCGGGCCGATCCACTGCGCACAGGCGCAGATAATAGGCCGTTTCGATATCTTCGACCGGATGTATGCTTAGATCGGACAGGGCATCGGGCTGGAACGCCAGATGCGGTACGCGGTTCTCCGGATCGGCGGTCAGCGTACGCGTCACATCCACCAGGTCGGCGACCACCGCCGAGGCGGTCGGCTCGGCGCCGGCGCCGGCACCGTAGTACAGCGTCGGACCCACCGCGTCGCCCTTCACCAGCACCGCATTCATGACCCCGTCCACATTGGCGATCAGACGCCGGCACGGGATCAGGGTCGGATGCACGCGCAGTTCCACCCCATGATCAGTGCGGCGCGCCACCCCCAGGTGCTTGATGCGGTAGCCCAGCTGTTCCGCGTAACTGACGTCTTCACGGGTAATGTGGCTGATACCCTCGGTGTAGACCTTGTCGAACTGCAACGGGATGCCGAAAGCGATGGAGGCCAGGATGGTCAGTTTGTGCGCCGCGTCGATGCCCTCGACGTCGAAGGTCGGGTCCGCCTCTGCATAGCCGAGCTGCTGGGCCTCGGCGAGTACCTCGCCGAAGTCGCGCCCCTTGTCACGCATCTCACTGAGAATGAAATTACCGGTACCGTTGATGATGCCGGCGATCCATTCGATGCGGTTCGCGGCCAGCCCCTCGCGCACCGCCTTGATGATGGGAATACCGCCGGCGACCGCGGCCTCGAAGGCCACCATCACGCCGCGCTTCTGGGCGGCGGCAAAAATCTCATTGCCGTGCAGCGCAATGAGCGCCTTGTTGGCGGTCACCACGTGCTTGCCGTTGGCAATCGCCTTCAGCACCAGTTCGCGCGCCGGCTCATAGCCGCCGATCAGTTCCACCACGATATCGATGTCCGGGTCGTCCACGACCGCGAAGGCATCATCGGTTACTCGCACTGATTCGATGCCGGGCAGCCGCTCGGGATCATAGGCGCGGGCCGCCGCGTAGCTGATTTCGATGCCGCGCCCGGCGCGCCGCGCGATCTCTTCTGCATTGCGCCGCAACACATTGAAGGTGCCGCCCCCGACCGTACCCAGACCCAGCAGTCCGACCCTTACAGGATTCACCCAGCCCCCTTGCCCGCCAGCGCGAGTTGTCGTTCATCGTTACGGAACATGTCGCGGATACCACGCACCGCCTGCCGGGTGCGGTGTTCGTTTTCAATCAGTCCGAAGCGCACAAAACCGTCGCCGTATTCGCCGAAGCCGATACCGGGCGATACCGCCACCTTGGCTTCCTGCAGCAGCCGCTTGGAAAACTCCAGCGACCCCATCTCCCGGTAACGCTCCGGGATCGGCGCCCACACGAACATGGTCGCCTTGGGTTTTTCCACCTTCCAGCCGATCGCATTGAGTCCCTCACACAGGACATCGCGGCGCCGGCGGTACAGCTCGACAATCTCCCTGACGCAATCCTGTGGCCCTTCCAGGGCCGTGATGGCGGCGATCTGTATCGGCGTGAACATGCCGTAGTCGAGATAGGATTTCATACGCGTGAGCGCCGCCACCAGCGTCTTGTTGCCACACATGAAGCCAACCCGCCAGCCGGGCATGTTGTAGGTCTTGGACAGCGAATAGGACTCGACGGCGACGTTCTCGGCGCCGGGCACCTGCAGAATCGACGGCGCTACATAGCCGTCGAAGGTCAGCTCCCCGTAGGCCAGATCGTGCACCACCCAGATGTTGTGTTCACTGGCAATGGCCACCACCCGCTCGAAAAAGTCCAGCCCGACACACTGCGTAGTCGGGTTACCGGGAAAGTTCAGCACCAGCATCTTGGGGGTCGGCCAGGAGTCCCTGATGGCCTTCACCAGTTGATCGAAGAAGGCGTCCTCGTCATTGCTCAGCGGTACGTGCCGGATATCGGCGCCGGCAATCACAAAGCCGTAGGGGTGGATCGGGTAGGCCGGATTGGGCACCAGTACCGCATCACCCGGCCCCACTGTGGCCAGCGCCAGATGCGCCAGGCCTTCCTTGGAGCCGATGGTCACGATCGCCTGGCTGTCCGGATCCAGATCGACGTCGTACTTGCGCTTGTACCAGCGGCACACGGCGCGCCGCAGGCGCGGAATGCCCCGTGACATGGAGTAACGGTGGGTGTCGTTGCGTTGCGCGGCCTCGACCAGCTTGGCGACAATGTGCGCAGGCGTGGGCTGATCGGGATTTCCCATGCCGAAATCAATGATATCCTCGCCGCGCGCGCGCGCCGCCGCCTTCAACTCATTGACTATATTGAAGACATAGGGCGGCAGTCGCTTTATTCTGGGAAACTCGTCCACGGACAGCACGTTATGCAGCGTTTTGCGATCAGACAAATAAAGCGCGTAGCGTACTGAAAATATTGAAGTGTAACAAGCTGAGGGTATATCTTTCGCGCATGCATTTCGCTCCGGAAGACATTGGCAGTGAACTCATCATCCGCGCCTACGGCGAGGGCGTGGTGAC
Source organism: uncultured Gammaproteobacteria bacterium (assembly GCA_963695455.1). Classification (GTDB taxonomy): domain Bacteria; phylum Pseudomonadota; class Gammaproteobacteria; order DSM-19610; family DSM-19610; genus Thiogranum. Next base: position 179,046 of record CAVOGN010000011.1, read on the forward strand.
CGTCGGTGAAAAGCGCTATCGTCGCAGCATTATACTTACCCGCGAACGCCTGATCCCCGACTGGCGCCCACAGCGGCCGGAGGAACTGAGCGCCGCGGACTTCGAGGTGGTGCGTGCGCAGGATCCCGACATCGTGTTGCTCGGAACCGGTAGCGGCATCCACTTCCCGCCCCCGGCACTAACGGCGACACTCCTGCAGGCCGGGATCGGCGTGGAGATCATGGACACGGCCGCCGCCTGCCGCACCTACAACATACTGCGCGCTGAAGAACGCAACGTGGCAGCCGCACTGCTGCTGGGCTGAAACCGCGCCGCGCGACGCGGCCCGGGGGGGCGCTAGCCGAACAGCGCGTCTGAAGAAAAACCTTCGCCCTCGAGAATTTCGCGCAGACGCTTGAGCGCATCCATCTGGATCTGCCGCACCCGTTCGCGGGTGACGCCGATTTCGTTGCCGACTTCTTCCAGGGTGGAAATCTTGTAGCCGTGCAAACCGAACCTGCGCTCCACCACTTCGCGCTGCTTGTCCGACAACTGCGCAATCCAGGCTTCCAGGTTGGCCAGCACATCCTCGTCCTGCAACACATCGGAGGGATCGGGATTGCTCTCGTCGGGGATGGCATCGAGCAGCGACTTGTCTGAATCCTTGCCGATCGGCACGTCCACCGACGTCACCCGCTCATTGAGCTTGAGCATCCGCTTGACGTCCTGCAGCGGGCGGTCCAGCAGCTCGGCGATTTCCTCGGCGTTGGGCTCGTGATCGAGCGACTGTGCCAGACGTCGCGCGGCCTGCAGGTAGCTGTTCAGTTCTTTGACCACGTGAATGGGCAGGCGGATAGTGCGCGTCTGGTTCATGATGGCGCGCTCGATGGTCTGGCGAATCCACCAGGTCGCGTAGGTCGAAAAGCGGAAACCGCGCTCCGGATCGAATTTCTCCACCGCGCGTATCAGGCCGAGGTTGCCTTCCTCGATCAGGTCCAGCAACGCCAGACCGCGATTGACATAACGGCGCGCGATCTTGACCACCAGGCGCAGATTGCTCTCGATCATGCGCCGCCGCCCGCTTTCGTCGCCCTTCTGCGCCAGGCGCGCGTAGAAGACTTCTTCCTCGGCGCTCAGCAGCGGCGAGAAACCGATTTCGCTGAGATACATGCGGGTGGCGTCGAAATGCGCGTCGGAATCCGGCGGCTCGCGGTGTCGCACCGCTGCGGTGGCCTCGGTGAAATCCAGTCCAGCCTCATTATCCAGCGGCGCGGGGGGCACCGGACGCGGGCTGTTTTGTTCTTTTATCATGCGACAGCTCCTCGATGGTGACACGCCAGGGAGCTTGTTGGTGTCCAACTGTTATCCTTTACCCTGGCGACTTACCTGCTGGGCAAGTAGCGGAGCGGATCAACGGGACGGCCATGCTTGCGTATTTCAAAATGCAGCTGGGTCCGGTCCGTACCACTGCTACCCATCTGGGCGATGACCTCGCCCTTGTTCACCCACTGCCCTTCCCTGGCAATCAGCTTTCGGTTATGCGCATAGGCGCTCAGAAAGTCATTATTATGCTTAATGATGATAAGCCTTCCATAACCACTAAGTCCACTCCCCGCATACACCACCTTGCCGGCCGCCGCCGCCCGCACCGCATCACCGCTCGTCCCGCCGATATCGATGCCTTTTTTCGCTGCACGATCAGGGTCATAGCGGCGAAGCAAGCCGCCTTCGGCCGGCCAGGACCAGAATACCTGCTGATTGGATTCGGCGCGCGCGGGCACGGCGACGGTCTGCTCGACATCGGCCGGCGGCACCTTTGGCGCGACGGCCGAAGGTGCCGCCGGCCGCGGCGCTCTGGCGGTCTCGGGCGGAGTCAGGGGCGCCACGGGTGCGCGTTTCGGCGCGCTGGGGGCAGCGATTTTCGGCACCGAGCCGACCACCGGCGCGGCGCCGGCGGCGGGTAACGCGGGGCGCAGCACCGGTGCCGAGCCGCTGGCGGCCTGCGAACTGACCTGGCGCGGTTTGGGCTGGCTGGCATGCGGCGAGGCCGCCCGCGGTGGTGGGGTGCGCACTTTGACCGCCGCCGGCCTGAGCCGCAATTCCTGACCCCGGTAAATGGTGAACGGCGCACGCAGCTGGTTCCAGTCCGCCAGTTCTTCTACGCTGACCCCATACAGGAACGCAATCGAGTACAGAGTATCGCCGCGCCGCACATGGTGGGTGTCGGGCGTACGCACGGGACTCTGGGTGCGGTCACCGATCGGCGCCCTGACGCTGTAGGTGGTACACCCGGACAGCACCAGCAACACGGCGAGACAGCAACGCAGCAAGCCCTTACCCCCGAACGGCCAGATAGGCGACAATGCCCGCCACCACCAGCGCCCAGCCCAGCATCTCGACGTAGCCGCGGATGCGCGTTTCCATAGCCGGCCCGCCCCAGGCCAGCAGCCGGGCGACCAGGAAGAAACGCGCGCCACGGCCAATCGCCGACGCCAGCACGAACGGCACAAAGGCCATCGCCAGTGCCCCTGCCGAAATGGTAAACACCTTGTAGGGAATAGGTGAAAAGCCGGCCAGCAGCACCGCCCAGAAGCCCCACTGGTGGAACCAGTCCGAGGCCTTGCTGTAGGCGGCGGCCCAGCGGCCGCCCTCCTCTATCAACGGAGCCACCCACTCCAGGGCAAAATAACCGATTGCGTAACCCGCCATCCCGCCGAGCACCGACGCCAGTGTTGTCAGGGTCGCAAACCACATCGCCCGCTGCGGTTTTGCCAGGCTCATGGGCATCAGCATCACGTCGGGGGGAATGGGGAAAAACGACGACTCGGCGAAACTCAGGGCAGCGAGGTAGCGCGGCGCATGACGGTGCCGCGCCCAGCGCAGCGCAGCGTCGTACAAGTGCGTGAACAGGACCATCAGTCGGCACCTCCCAGCAGCGGCACGAAGCTGACCGGCCCCAGATCGACCCGTTCGTACACGGTTTCAGTGCGCGTGATTGAGACCAGGATCTGGCCGCCCTGATCACCCAGCGGCATCACCAGGCGTCCCCCGACGACCAGCTGATCGAGCAGCGCGGTGGGGATCTCCGCGGCACCGGCGGTCACGATAATGGCATCGAAAGGCTGGAACTGCGGCCAGCCCCAGCTGCCGTCGCTGTGCTGGACCCGCACGTTGCGGTAACCGAGCTGGCGGAAGCGCTGGCGTGCCTGGGTAGCGAGCGGCTCGATCCGCTCGGTGCTGTACACGCGCTCGACCAGCCGCGCCAGAATCGCCGCCTGGTAACCCGACCCGGTACCGACCTCCAGCACCTTGGCCGGTGCGCATTCCACCACCAGCTCGGTCATGCGCGCCACGGTATGGGGCTGGGAAATCGTCTGACCGTAGCCGATCGGCAAGGCGGTGTCTTCATAGGCGCGGCTGGCCAGGGCTTCATCAACGAACAGATGACGCGGCGTCGACCGCAGCGCCTCCAGCACCCGCGGGTCGCGAATCCCCTCCGCACGCAGACGCTGCACCAGGCGGTCGCGGGTGCGCTGCGAAGTCATACCGATGCCCTGGCTGAGCGAATTCACAGCAGCTCCAGCGGCCTCTCGCCCAGGCATGCCCTGACGTTGTCCAGGTAATCGTGACGCGTCAGATCGACATGAATGGGCGTGACCGAGACATAGCCGTTGCGCACTGCGTGGAAATCTGTGCCGGCGCCGGCGTCCTGCTCGCTGCCGGCCGGCCCCACCCAGTAGATCGGCCGTCCGCGCGGGTCGGTCTGACGAATCACCGGCTCGGACTTGTGCCGGTGACCCAGCCGCGTCACCTGCCAGCCCTGCAGCTCGGCAAACGGCAGGTCCGGCACGTTGACGTTGAGTATGGTTTCCGCGGCGATCGGCACGGACGACTTTATCCTCTCCAGCAACGCCAGCGTCACCTTGGCCGCGGTCTCGAAGTGAGCCGGCTGCTGCACCGCCACCAGTGATACCGCAATGGCCGGAAAACCAAGGAAGCGCCCCTCCATCGCCGCCGCCACAGTGCCCGAGTAAATCACGTCATCGCCCAGGTTGGCGCCGGCATTGATACCCGATACCACCATGTCCGGCTCCTGCTCCAGCAGGCCGGTGACCGCCAGGTGCACACAATCGGTAGGCGTGCCTTCCACGTAGGTATAACCGTTGTCGGCCCGGCGCGCCCGCAACGGATTGTCCAGGGTCAACGAATTGCTGGCACCGCTGCGATCGCGGTCCGGGGCTACCACGGTCACCTGGGCTACGGTTTGCAGGGCGTCGGCCAGGCAGCGAATGCCCGGGGAGCGATAACCATCGTCGTTGCTGATCAGGATGTGCATGCGGCGCCAATAATACCGGACTCGACGCGCCGCGCCCATTACCCTGTGGGGCTAAGCGGTTACAATGGAACGATGAAAACACCGGACCCCGAAGATATCGAACTGTTTCGCGCCAGCGTCGGTGACGTCAGGCCGGTGCACGACGACCGGGTCACGCCGCACCGCCGCGCCGTCAGCCCGCGGCCGGTATTCCGGGAACTGGACGAGGCCGCGGTACTGCGTGACCTGCTCTCGGACCATTTCGACGCCGCCGAGCTGGAAACCGGCGAGGAACTCATTTTCATCCGGCCGGGACTGCAGCTGCGGACCCTGAGGAAACTGCGCCGTGGCCAGATCGTGGTGGACGCCGAACTGGACCTGCACGGCATGACAGTGCCGGTGGCCCGCAACGCCATCGCCGGGTTTCTGGGGGAATGCAGGCGCCACCGCATCCAGTGTGCGCGCATTATCCACGGCAAGGGGCGCGGTTCCCGGCACCGCGGCCCGGTGCTCAAGCAAAAGGTCGGTGGCTGGCTGCGGCAACGCGATGAGGTGCTGGCCTACTGCTCGGCACGCAGCTACGACGGCGGCACCGGCGCCATCTACGTGCTGCTCAAACGCAGCTGATGCTGATTTTCTACTCTCTTAACCGCGAAGGACGCTAAGGACGCTAAGGAGAAGCACGTGAATACTCCACCGGCTAAAGCCGGTGGCTTCGGGTTACGGCTAAAAGCCGGATCGATCGGCCATGCGGCCGATTGAGACCGTAGGTTGGGCTGAGCACGGCGAAGCCCAACAGCGTCGGCTGCTCCCCCTCTTAGCTTGATCGGCCCCACATCCAGCACCTCGAACCTCGTCTGTGTAACCCGATTCTGTTGGGCTTCGCTACGCTCAGCACCAACCTACTCCTATCCGCCGCCTGAAGGCGGGGGTTTACGGATCCCCTGTCGGGGACTCTAAAAGTTTCTTCTCTCAAAGGTGTGATAGGCCATATCACCTGTAGAGTTGCACGCCATCGCCGGGAACGCTCGAAACCCTGTTGATTCTGGTTCCTTCGCGTCCTTAGCGTCCTTCGCGGTTGAATACTGCCCCTAACGACTGCCGAACAGGGCGCTGCCCACGCGCACCATGGTTGCGCCTTCCTCGATGGCCAGCTCGTAGTCGCCGCTCATGCCCATGGAAAGCTCGCTGAAATCCTCCCCGAAGCGCACACGGCACTGTTCCAGCAAGGCGCGCGCGCGGGCAAAACCGCGCCGGGTGTCCGCTGCGCTGCCGCCCAGGCGGGCGATGGTCATCAGGCCGCACAGACGGATGCCCGGCAGGTCACGGGCCAGGATGGCGTCCAACAGCGCAAACAGGTCCTCGCTCGCGACCCCGTGTTTGGCCGGATCGCGGAATACGTTGACCTGTACCAGAAGTCTGACCGCAGGGGTGCCGTCGGGCACGCTGGCGGCGATCCTGCCCGCCAGCCGTTCGCTGTCCAGCGAATGCACCCAACGGAAATGCCCGCCGACGAAGCGGGTCTTGTTGGACTGCAGATGGCCGATGAAATGCCACTCCAGGCCCCGCCCCCGCAGGCATTCGATTTTCTCCAGCGCCTCCTGCATCTGATTCTCAGCGAAATCACGCTGGCCCAGCTCCGCAAGTGCCGCAATATCCTCCACCGGCTTGGTCTTGGATACCGCGATCAGCCGCACAGCATCCGGCGCACGACCGGACTTGCGCGCCGCCACCGCAATGCGTTCACGCACGTGCGCCAGTCTTTCCGGGCGCAGACTCATGCGACCGGATCCGCTCGCAGGATTTCGCGCAGCAGGCTGGTCGCATAGGCGCCCGCCGGCAGAAAGAATTCCAGTACCGGGTTACCCTGCTCATCCGGCGTACAGCCGAGATCACCCGGCACCACCCGCAGTGCACGCCGCGCCGCGCTCACCCGCAGGCGCTGCAAGGCCGCAGTCCAGTGCACACAGGGCTGCAACACCTCCTGCTCGTAGTGCGCGGCGCGGCCGCCCGCCAGGACATCGCCCGCACCGCACAGCGGACCGGTGGCGTGCACTTCCAGCGCCTGCAGGCGTTCCAGCAGTGCCGTATCCACTGCCTCGGCCACGAAACAGGCGGACTTTCCCTGCAGCTGCAGCGCCTCGCCCGGCAGAGCGGAGTTCCAGCTGCCGTCCGCCACCCGCGCGGCCAATATCCGGTTGAACAGCGCCGCCCGCACCGCCGAGATATAGATGCCGCGCTGGTGGCGCGACACGCGCCCGCGGCGACCGAACAGCAGTTGCGCCGCGGCCGCCAGATTGCCGCCGTCGTGCCCGAAGCGCTGGTGGCCGAAGTAGTTGGGAAAACCGCCGGCGGCGAGCTGCTGCAGGCGCCGTTCGAACTGTTCGCGGGGGGCATCAAACCGGCGGATTCGCACCGCGAAGCGGTTACCGCGCAGCGTCCCGGTTTTGAGCTTGCGGCTGTGGCGCACGGCGCGCAGCACCTGGAAGGCGTCACTGCCCAGCGTCTCCCAGTCGGGATCCGGCCGCCCTGGCAGGTGCACCGAAAACCATTGCTCGGTGACCGCATTGCGATCCTTGAGGCCGGCGTAGCTCACTGCCGACAGCGGCACCTGCGCGTGGCGCGCCAGCTCGCGCGCCACCCACTGGGTATTGCTGTCGCGCTTGCGCACATACAGCCAGCTATGCTCGCCTGCCCCCGCGGGCACGACTGAAGCGACTTCCACTACCTGGAAGTCTTCGGGCGCAGTGCGGATGTGTCCGCTGCCAACCGCACCGCCCCAGGCGCGGGGCAAGTCCTCCCACAGCGCCTTGTGTTGCAGCAGCGGATCGTCCCCGGGCAGCGGCGCAGCACTCTTGGTGAATCCATCGGCCACCGGGCAGGACGCAGCGCTCAGCGTTCCTCGAGCAGCACCACGGCGAACGCCGCGATGCCCTCCCGGCGCCCGGTAAAGCCGAGCTGTTCGGTGGTGGTCGCCTTGACGTTGACCCGGCCGCGCTCCACACCGAGATCCGCCGCAATGTTGCCGCACATGAGCTCGACGTGCGGCGCCAGCTTCGGCGCCTGGGCGACGATGGTGAGATCGGCATTGCCGACCGCCAGGCCCTGTTGGGCGACCTTGTCCACCACTGCGCGCAGCAGCCTGCGGCTGTCGATACCCTGGTAGGCGGCGTCGCTGTCGGGAAAGTGCCGGCCGATGTCGCCCAGACCCGCGGCACCCAGCAGGGCATCGCACAGGGCGTGCAGCAGCACGTCGCCGTCAGAGTGGGCGACCAGGCCGTGGGAATGCGCGATCTCCACGCCGCCCAGTATCAAGCGGCCGCCTTCCCGCAAGGCGTGCACGTCGAAACCCTGTCCGATTCTCACAGGCGCCCCTGTTGCAGCAGGTAGAATTCGGCCAGTTCCAGATCTTCGGGACGGGTGATTTTGATGTTGTCCGGGTGGCACTCCACCATCAGCGGGTGATAGCCGGCGTGCTCCAGTGCCGACGCCTCATCGGTCACTTCATAACCGTCCTTGAGCGCCCGCTCCAGGCACTGTCTGAGCAGCCCGTAGCGGAACATCTGCGGCGTGTGGGCGTGCCATAAACCGCGCCGCTCCACGGTTTCCTGCACCAGGCGCTGGGCATCGATGCGTTTCATGGTGTCGTGCACCCGGGAACCCAGCAGCCCGCCGACTTCATGGCTGGCGAGCGCATTGATCAGCACCCGCAGGTCGTGCTGGCGCACGCAGGGCCGCGCAGCGTCGTGAACCAGCACCCAGTCATCGTCCTCCGCCTGCCCGGACAGGGCATGCAGTCCGTTCAGCACCGAGTGGCAGCGCTTTTCACCGCCGTCGGCGCGCAGCAGGCGCTGGTTGCGGAAGCGCTCCTGGATACACGCCAGCGCCGGGTGGCCATGGCTGACCAGCACCATGCCCGACAGTTCCGGCAGCTTCCACAGCGATTCCAGGCAATGCTCCAGCACTGTCTTGTTGCCGATCGCCAGAAACTGCTTGGGCACCGACGAGCCCATACGCCGCCCAAGACCGGCGGCGGGAATAATAGCCCAGTAAGCCTGCGCGGATTTCATCGCTGCGACCCGTCCTGGCCGGGGGCGTCCTCTATGATCTGGTAGAAGGTTTCATCGTCCCTGACCATGCCCAGTTCTTCGCGGGCGCGTTCCTCGATGGCTTCCAGCCCCTGTTTCAGATCCTCCACCTCGGCTTCCAGCGCCTGGTTGCGCTCGCGCAACTGGCGGTTCTCCTCCTGTTGTGCTTCCACCTGCTGGTAAAGGTTCCAGACCTCCGCCAGGCTCCCGTCGCCGACCCACAACTTGTACTGCAACAGCACCAGCAACCCTATCAGGAACCAGACCAGCCATCGCATCTGCACTTCCCTTCAACCGGGTAACGGAAGCGCTGATCCTAGCTGCGCTGGTGGAAGGCCGCCAGGCCCGGGTAGCGCGCCTGGTCGCCGAGCTGCTCTTCGATGCGCATCAGGCGGTTGTACTTGGCGACGCGGTCGGAACGCGACAGCGAGCCGGTCTTGATCTGGCTGGCGTCGCTGCCCACCACGATATCGGCGATCACCACGTCCTCGGTCTCACCGGAGCGGTGCGACACCACCGCCGTATAACCGGCCGCGGTCGCCATCTCGATGGCCGCCAGGGTTTCGGTCAGGGTGCCGATCTGGTTGGGTTTGATGAGAATGGAGTTGGCGATACCCTCGTCGATACCGCGCTGCAGGATACCGGTGTTGGTCACGAACAGGTCATCACCGACCAGCTGTATACGTCCGCCCAGCTTCTCGGTATGCAGCTTCCAACCGTCCCAGTCATTCTCCGCCATACCATCTTCGATGGAAATAATCGGGTACTGGTCCACCCAGGCCGCGAAGAAGTCACCGAACTGCGCCGAGTCCAGTACTTTGCCTTCTGAATCCAGGTGGTACTTGCCGTCGCGATAAAACTCCGAACTGGCCGGATCGAGCGCCAGACAGATATCCGAACCCGCCTTGAAGCCGGCCTTGTCGATGGCCTCGAGGATCACTTCGATGGCCGATTCGTTGGACGGCAGGTCCGGCGCAAAGCCGCCTTCGTCGCCCACGGTAGTGCTCAGTCCGCGCCCGGCCAGTACCGCCTTGAGGGCATGGAACACCTCGGCGCCATAACGGACCGCCTCGCGCACACTGGCAGCGCCGACCGGGACAATCATGAATTCCTGCAGATCGACGCTGTTGCTGGCGTGCGCACCACCATTGATGATGTTCATCATCGGCACCGGCAGCTGGTAGGGTCCTTCGGCACGCAGATGCCGGTACAGCGGAAGATTGTTCGCGCGGGCTTCGGCCTGCGCCGCCGCCAGCGACACCGCCAGCACCGCGTTGGCGCCCAGGCGCCCTTTGTTGTCGGTGCCGTCCAGTTCGATCAGGGCGTGGTCCAGCCCGCTCTGGTCGGCCGCATCCCTGCCCAGCACCGTGTCGCGGATTTCACCGTTGACGTTGGCCACCGCTTTGGTGACCCCCTTGCCCAGATAGCGGGAGCGGTCGCCGTCGCGCAGCTCCACGGCTTCGCGGGTACCTGTCGAGGCCCCCGACGGCACCGCGGCGCGTCCCATCGAGCCGTCCTCCAGCAGCACGTCTGCTTCCACCGTGGGGTTGCCGCGCGAATCGAGAATCTCGCGTCCCTGAACGTCCTTTATTTTTGCCATGTTCGACTCCGATCTGAAAATTCGCTGGGATTATTGCCACGGAAAACACGGAAAGCACGGAATAAACAAATAACAGAAAACCCGCTTGGCTTTGCCGCGCAACTGTGCGGTCTGAGCGATTTCGCAACCGGCCGTTGTCACACTCCGCCCAAGCCGCGTCGCTGCGGTGAGCAGGCTTTTCAACAATGGGTTATTTCCGTGCTTTCCGTGTTTTCCGTGTTTTCCGTGGCTATCTACTAAAAGCTGTTCCGTGTTTTCCGTAGCTGAGTAATGTCCCTAGCCCAGCAGCGCCGCCTCGGCGAACGGGCGCGATTTTACCGTGCTGTCCAGCAGCTGCAACGTCTCCAGCAGTTCCTTCATCTGACCCAGCGGCCAGGCATTGGGGCCATCGCTCAAGGCTTCGGCAGGGTTCGGATGGGTCTCCATGAACAGGCCCGCCACGCCCACCGCCACAGCGGCGCGCGCCAGCACCGGCACAAACTCGCGCTGCCCGCCCGAGGCGCTGCCCTGCCCGCCCGGCAACTGCACCGAATGGGTGGCATCGAACACCACCGGCGCGCCCGTGTTGCGCATCACTGCCAGGGAACGCATATCGGAAACCAGATTGTTGTAGCCGAACGAAACGCCGCGCTCGCACACCATGATCTGCTCATTGCCCGTGGCGCGCGCCTTGTCGACCACGTTTTTCATGTCCCAGGGTGCGAGGAACTGACCTTTCTTGATGTTCACCGGTTTGCCGGTACGCGCCACGCTCTGGATGAAATTGGTTTGACGACACAGAAACGCCGGCGTCTGCAGCACATCCACCACGTCGCAGACCTCGTCCAGCGGGGTGTCTTCGTGCACGTCGGTGAGCACCGGCACCTGCAGTTCGTCCTTCACTTTCTGCAGAATGCGCAGCCCCTCCTCCATACCGAGGCCACGGAAGCTGTCCAGGGAGGAGCGGTTGGCCTTGTCGAATGACGACTTGTAGATAAAGGGAATACCCAGCTCGCTGGTAAGTTGCTTGAGGTCGGCCGCCGTTGACAGCGCCAGCGCCTCGCTCTCGATCACACAGGGTCCGGCGATCAGAAAAAAGCGAGCGTTCAGCCCCACCTCGAATCCGCACAAATTCATGAACTCAAAATCCTGCTAGTAATCCTGCATCACTGAAATCGAACCGGCCTCAGCCGTCCGCGCGGGCCAGGCTGGGTTGCTCGTCGCCCTCCTGGGCGCGGCGCCGTTGTGCGATGGCCGCTTCCACAAAGCCGGTGAACAAGGGATGTCCGTCGCGGGGTGTGGAGGTGAACTCGGGGTGGAACTGGCAGGCCAGAAACCAGGGGTGGTCGGCGATCTCCACCACTTCCACCAGGCTGCCGTCGGCCGAAAGACCGGACAGGGTCAATCCGGCCTGCTCAAGCGTTTCCCGGTAGCGGTTGTTGAACTCGTAGCGGTGCCGGTGCCGCTCGATCACCTCGTCCTTGCCGTAGACCCGCCGCGCCAGCGTACCGGCTTTGAGTTTGCACAGCTGCCCACCCAGGCGCATGGTACCACCCAGGTCGCTGTTTTCGTCGCGCCGCTCGATGCTGCCGGTCTGATCCTGCCACTCGGTGATCAGGCCGATCACCGGATGCGGGGTGTTGGCGCGGAACTCGGTACTCTGCGCCTCTTCCAGGCCGGCCACGTTGCGGGCGAACTCGATCACCGCCACCTGCATACCGAGGCAGATGCCGAGGTACGGAATGTCGTGTTCGCGGGCATAGCGCACCGCCATGATCTTGCCTTCCACGCCGCGCTCGCCGAAACCGCCCGGCACCAGTATGGCATCAGCTTTACCGAGTACTTCCAGCCCCTTCTGTTCGATGACTTCGGAATCGATATAGCGGATACGCACCCGGGTGCGGGTGTGGATACCGGCATGGATCAGCGCTTCGGACAGCGACTTGTAGGACTCGGTCAGGTTGACGTATTTGCCGACCATGGCAATGTTCACTTCGCGCTCCGGGTGTTCCAGGCGCTCGACCACGTCTTCCCACTCGGACAGGTCGGCGGACGGCAGGTCCAGACCCATCAGGTCGACCACGGTGTCGTCGAGCTGCTGCTGGTGAAGCAGCAGCGGAATCTTGTAGATGCTGTCCACGTCGACCGCCGAGATGACGGCGCGGTCCGGCACATTGGTGAACAGCGCAATTTTGCGCCGCTCGTCGACCGGCAGCGGGCGGTCGGCGCGGCACAGCAGGATATCGGGCTGGATACCGATGGAACGCAGTTCCTTGACCGAATGCTGGGTCGGCTTGGTCTTGATCTCGCCCGAGGCGGCGATGTAGGGCACCAGGGTCAGGTGCATGAACAGCGCGTGACGGTGCCCGAGCTCGACGCCCATCTGGCGGATGGCCTCCAGAAACGGCAGCGATTCGATGTCACCCACGGTGCCGCCGATTTCCACCATGGCGATGTCGGCACCCTCGGCACCGGCACGTACGCAACGTTTGATCTCGTCGGTGATGTGCGGAATCACCTGCACCGTGCCGCCCAGATAGTCGCCGCGACGTTCCTTGCGGATCACCTGCTCGTAGATCTGGCCGGTGGTGAAATTGTTGCGCTTGCCCATGGTGGTGCGCACGAAACGCTCGTAGTGCCCCAGGTCCAGGTCGGTTTCGGCGCCATCATCGGTGACAAAGACTTCGCCGTGCTGAAACGGACTCATGGTGCCCGGATCCACATTGATATAGGGATCCAGCTTCATCATGGTGACCTTGAGACCGCGCGCTTCCAGCAATGCCCCAAGCGAGGCGGCGGCGATGCCCTTTCCCAGAGAGGAAACCACGCCGCCAGTTATGAATATGAATCGGGTCATGAAACTCCGGAAAAGGCTGGAGAAATGAACGTCTGGACGGGAACGCAGGTAACAGATTCACCCCTGGGCCACAACGCAAAGCTGGCCCGTCAAGCAGCTGTCACACCGTGCTCATCACCACTGGGCCGCGCGGCTCCAGTGCAACGCCAGTCCCGGTTGCGACGCACGCGTCTGGAAACCTTCGCACACGCACAGACCGGCCACCGCGGCCAGCGTGCCGTCGATATACAGCAACGGCACCCGGCCACGCTCCCAGGCCGGCACGTCCCATTCCTGGAACAGCTTTTTCAGCTCATGATGGTGCGCCCGCCCGGCCGGCTGCAGCGTTTCACCGCCGCGGCGGAAACGCACCTCGATACGGCTGCCTTGTGCCGGGCTGCGCAAACCACCCGCTGCGACCGGTTGCGCCGCCAACAGACCGCCGGCGTCAGCGAGCGCCAGCGGTTCGGCGAGGTCCCAGCGTCGGACGGCAGCAGCATCGGGGTCCGGCAACGGCGCCATGACGTAAAGCCGGTCACGAAAACGGCGCACCTCGGCGCCCGACCAGTGCACCAGCGGACGGGCGTCGTCACGGCTCGGCAGAATTTCAGCGCGGATGCGCTCCAGTACCACCCGCGGTGGCAGCGGCAGATGCCGGGCGGCGATCCAGTAGCGCAGCAGGTTGCGCTGGCGGGCCGCTGACAGCTCGCCGAGCGACGCCAGCGACAGGCAGCGCCCGTCTTTCAGGCCGCAGTCACCCAGGTCCAGAGCCGCCAGGGTATCGGCCAGCTCCAGCTGGTCGGCCTGGTGCGCCGCGGCGCGCGCCAGCACCCGGGCGATGCCGGGCCAGTGCTGCTGCAGGTCGGGCATGACCCGCTGGCGCAGCAGGTTGCGGTCGTAACGCAGCTCGGTGTTGCTCGGGTCTTCCACCCAGCGCAGGCGCTGCTGCTCGGCATAGGCGCGGATCGCCGCGCGGCGCACATCCAGCAGCGGACGCACCAGCCAGCCGCCGGCCGAGCCGTGCACGTTCCGGCATGGCCGCCAGGCCCTCGGAGCCGGCGCCGCGAAACAGCTGCAGCAACAGCGTCTCGGCCTGGTCGTCGAGATGCTGGGCGGTCACCAGCACGGCATCGGGCGGCAGCCAGTCGGCCAGCCCCCGGTAGCGTGCGGTGCGCGCCGCCGCCTCGGGGCTTTCGCCGCGCCGCGGGTGCGCCGCAACCCGCAGCGTGTGAAACGCAACGCCCAGTTCCTCGCATACGGCACGGCAATGGAGCTCCCAGTCACCGGATTGCCGCTGCAGCTGGTGGTCGACGTGCACAGCCCCTAGCGGGCCCGGCAGCTCGGCACGCCGTGCGGCCAGCAAGTGCAACAGAACATGGGAATCGATACCGCCGCTGTAGGCGACCCAGTAGGCGGGCGCCGCTGGCAGTCTCTTCAGTAACGCCAGGAACGGGTTATTTCTCGACGAACACACCGTAGGACATCAGCCGCTCGTACCGCTTGGCCATCAGCTGATCAACCGGCAGCTGACTGAGCTGCTCGACTTCCTCGATGAGCCGCACCTGGAGGCGCTCGGCCATGGTGTCCGGGTCGCGGTGCGCACCGCCCAGCGGTTCCTCGATGATGTCATCGATCAGGTTCAGATCCTTCAGGCGCGTCGAGGTCACGCCCAGGGCTTCGGCGGCATCGGCCGCCTTTTCGGCACTCTTCCACAGGATGGAGGCGCAGCCCTCCGGGGAGATCACCGAGTAGATGCTGTATTGCAGCATCAGCATGCGGTCACCCACGCCGATGGCCAGCGCACCGCCGGAGCCGCCCTCGCCGATCACCGTGCAGACAACGGGGACTTTGAGCTCCGCCATCACGTACAGGTTGCGGGCGATGGCCTCGCTCTGGCCCCGCTCCTCGGCACCGATGCCCGGGTAGGCGCCGGGCGTGTCGATGAAGCTCACGATCGGGACCTCGAACCGTTCCGCCAGCTGCATCAGGCGCAGCGCCTTGCGGTAGCCTTCCGGGCGCGGCATGCCGAAGTTGCGGTAGATCTTTTCCTTGGTGTCGCGGCCCTTCTGCTGGCCGATCACCATCACCGGCCGCCCGTGCAGGCGCGCCAGACCGCCGACAATCGCGGGGTCATCGGCATACGTGCGGTCGCCGTGCAGTTCCTCGAAGTCGGTAAAGATCTTGCCGATGTAATCCAGCGCATAGGGGCGCTGCGGATGACGCGCCAGCTGCGAAATCTGCCAGGCGTCGAGCTTGGCGAAAATCGATTCGGTCAGGGAACGGCTCTTGGCCTGCAGATGACCGATTTCTTCGTTGATATTGATTTCGGCGTCGTCGCCCACATAGCGAAGCTCTTCGATCTTCGCTTCCAGCTCGGCGATCGGCTGCTCAAACTCGAGAAAATTGAGATTCATCGGATATCGGCTATCCAGAGTTGCGTTGCGAAGACGCGATTTTACTGGAACCGGCCAGCCGCTGCATCCGGCAATCGCTACAGGGCCGCGCGGATGCGTTCAGCGACCCGGAACGCATTGGCGTAGATGGTCCAGGTGTAGGGCACGCTGCCGCCGGTGGGCATGAAGCTGCCGTCGGTCACGTACAGGTTGTCAACATCGTGGGCACGGCAGTCGGCGTCCAGCACCGAGCTGCGCGGATCGGTGCCGAAGCGGCAGCCACCGGCCACCAGGTTCTGCGGCGGCGCACCGCTGACGCTGGAGCGGATGTTCGTGGCCCCCATGCGTTCCAGCACCTGCAGGGCCCGCGCGTTGAGGTAGTGCCCCACCTTGAGATCGTGCTGGTGATAGCCGATGCGCACCCGTGCCACCGGCGTGCCCCACTTGTCACGCACCTGGTCGTCCAGGGTGACGCGACAGTTGTCGGTGGGCAGCCAGTCACAGAAGATTTCATAGCGCAGAGTCTGGGCAGTCGGTGAACAGCGGATTTCAACTTCGCCTGCAAGGGCCGTCCCCATACCAGTCGATCGTCGTCACCCCATTTCAATGCCGACCGCCGGCCCGATGGGGTTCGGGTGACGCAGCAGGAAATCGATGGTGCCGCCCTTGGCCGCGCCGCCGAAGCGCCTTGTCGTCGATGAAATACCAGTCCTGCAGGCTGCGGTTAACGAACGGGCCACGCACCCGCAGCGCGGCGGCCTCCGCCTCGCCCAGCCCCGCATAGGGAAAATCGCCGTTACCGGCACCACCGGCCGAGAACAGCAGGTTTCTGCCCACTTGCCCGTAGCGGTTTGCCAGACCGTCCGGGTGACGCGGCCCGGTCGAATACAGCAGCAGGCGACTGGTTTCCACCGCCTGGCAGGCCACCACGTAGACGCGCGCCGTCACCCGCCGGGTTGCGTCGGCGGCATCGAAATACTCGACCGCTGACCACCCGCCCCTTGCTGTCGCTCACCAGCCGGTGGACCTTCGCGTGCGGGCGGATTTCGCAACGCCCGGTGGCGACCGCCCGGCCCAGCAGCGCCGCGCGTGAGCTGCCCTTGGCGCCGCTGGAGCAGCCGTAGCTGCCGCAGTAACCGGAATACTCGCAACTGCGCCGTTCGTGTTGCGGCTTCGACAGGATGGCGCGCGGAGTGGGAAACACCTGCAGACCCGAGCTCGGCGCAGGCCGCGTCGATGCGTTTCGCAATCGGGTGCTCGGCAGTGGGCGGATAGGGAAATGCGGCGCTCGAGCGCGGTTCGGCGTAGCGGTGCTGCACCACCCGCCCGGAAATACCGACCTCGCTCTCCACCCGCGTGTAGTGACGGTTCCAGATCGTCATAGCTGATCGGCCAGTCGGCGATGTTGGCGCCCTCGATCGGGCCGAATTCGGACAACAGGCGGAAATCCTGCGGTTTCAGCCGATAGAAAAAGCCGCTCATGAAGTTCGACGAACCGCCCACGCAGTTGCCGTTCCAGAAGTCCCAGCCCGACTCCGAGGTAGCCTCCCCGACCCAGTCGCCATGGCTGTCGAGGTCCTCGATGACGTGCTGTTCGTCTTCCAGATCGGGCGTATAGACACTGCGCCGGCAACAGGCCAGCTCGTCCTTGTAGAAGTCCCGCTCGCTGAACCAGGGACCTTTCTCCAGCACCAGTACCGCGTAGCCGGCCTGCGCCAGCGTCAGCGCCACCGGCCCGCCGCCCGCCCCGCTGCCGATCACACAGACGTCGTATTCCTTATCCATCAAAGCCCCCTGATTGTTAACCGCTAAGGACGCTAAGGACGCGAAGGAAAACCTTTTTCAAAACCTGTATCAGTCACAAGTCAGCTCCGCCAACAACCAAAAACAACCCGGCAAGCACTCTTGCCTTGCCCTCCCTTCGCGACCTTCGCGTCCTTCGCGGTTAATAGCCAGAAACACATCCGCTAGGCCTTGCGCTGGAAGTGCACCGGCTTGCCGAGCCGGTACCAGGTCTTTGCGGGCGGCGGCGTCGGAAAGCCGGGCTGGTGCTGCAACCATTCCCAGCCGATGCGGTCACGATTGCCTCCGTATACCGGGTCGGCGAGCAGCGCCTCGAGCAGGTAGGTCAGCAGCAGCGACAACCAGTTGCGTCCCGCGCGGCTCCGCTCGATATCGCGCAACACGGTTTCGCGTTGCGACTCGTCCAGCGCCGTGAAGGGCCGGCGGTCCTGTTCGCGCACCAGGTCGTTGAGCCAGTCGACACCGTTAACGATGAACTCCCGATCTTCGGCGTCGGCGGCGGGATTTTCCAGGCTGTTGTGAAGATAGACGATGGCCCCGATATCGCTGGCGCCGGGAGTGTCCGGGCCGGCCGGCAACAGATGCTCCTGCACCGCGGCGAGGGTCCGCCAGGGTTCCTGGTCGCGCCACCCGGGTTGTCCGGCGACGGCTGCTGCGTCGCGCCGCTGCGCCAGGGTCGCGGCCGGGAAACAGGCTGCGAGTGAAGCAAGCAGCGCGATTCGGTGGAGAAAGGTGCGGCGGCTGATACCCGGCTGGTGCTGATGCATAGGTGACACTCCGGCAATGTCGGTTGCCGCGGATCCACTGCGCTGCGCGGCACCACGGCCGCTACAACTTAACGCATCGGGACGGGCGGGAAAAGGCGCAGTGCAACAGTGGCGCGCCGCAGCGTTCAAGACACACCGTGCAGCGCCGACAACCGGGGCACAGTCATCACCCCGTTGAGCCTCCTTAATGTGGAAAAAACTGCTTGTTGTCGGGCTGTTGGCGGCCGGCTATTACCAATGGTCGCAGGGCAGCCATATCGGCCTGGAATCGCCGCTGGCCCGCAGCCTGCCGTTCGACGCCCCGATACCCGGCCTGCAGGACGAGCCGCTGCAGCAGGAGCTCGATCCGACCGCTCCGGCATTCCGTTTCAATGACTATACCATTCAGCCACTGGCCAGCTTGCAAGCCACCGCACGGGTGCTGAGCACCGAACACTACCGGCGCGGGCGGGAAGCCGAGCTTGCACCGGTCGACCTCGCCCTCGGCTGGGGCCCCATGGCGCAGGATGCCGTACTCGAGGCGCTGGATATCCGTCAGTCCGGGCGGTTCTTCTTCTGGCGCGCCGAGACATTCCCGATCCCGCGCCGTGAGATTGAAACCCACAGCGCCAACATGCACATGATCCCGGCCAGTCCGGAGATCGACCGCCGGCTGCGCGAACTACGAGCCGGCGATGTGATTCGCTTGCGCGGCTACCTGGTGCGCGTCCAAGCCGCCGACGGCTGGCAGTGGCGCAGTTCCCTGACCCGCGAGGATACCGGCGCCGGCGCCTGCGAGCTGGTGCTGCTGGAAGCGCTGCTATAGTGGCTGCTTTCCCGCACCGGCGGTAGCGCGAAATTGCAGTCTGTGCCGAGTTCCGATAGCCTGACCCCGAGATCGAGTCATCAAGCCGCAGCTATGGCCAGCGCATTACGCTACCCACTCCCCCTGCAAGACGCCCTGCCCGGCTGGCGCAAGCGGCTGATGGAACACCTCCCACTGCAAGCCGACAGCCCGGAGAGCTACCGGATCCATTTCTATGACAGCTTCGACTGGCGGCTGTTTCGGTCGGGCAAGGCGCTGAAATGGGAACAGCGTGATGGCGAGTCGCGCTGCTACCTGTACAACCTGGAGGGCGGAGCGGCTGCAACGTCCCTGCCCCTGGCAGAACCGCCGCCGGGTTTTCCTGCCGACCTGCCGGCCGGCAGGCTGCGCCAGCGGCTGAGTGCCCGCCTCGGGGTGCGCGCCCTGCTGCCACTGGCCACCCTCGAAGTGCGCAGCCACTGCCTGCGCCTGACGGACCCGGAAGGCAAGACACGGCTGCGCCTGTTCCTGGAGCAGCACCGCCTGCGCAAACCGGACAACCGGGCCCGGCTGCTCAACAAGCAGATCCGGGTGGTACCGTTGCGGGGCTACGAGAAGGACGCCAGTGAGATCGTCACCCTGCTGGAGGACGAACTCGGCCTGCAGCGCGAGCCACAGGACCTGCTGCTGGCCGCGCTCGCGGCGCTCGGTAAGGAACCGACCGCCTGTGCGGCCAAGCTGGACATTCCCCTGGAGCCGGAACTGCGTGCCGATGCGGCGCTGCGCCGTGTCCTGCTGGTGCTGCTCGATTCCATGGAGCACAACGAAGCCGGGGTCATCGCCAGTCTGGACAGCGAATTCCTGCACGATTTCAGGGTCGCAGTGCGGCGCACCCGTTCCGCGCTGGGTCAGCTCAAAACGGTGTTGCCGCCTGCGACCCTGGCGCGCTTTCGGCGCGAGTTCGCGTGGCTGGGCACGATTACCAGTCCAACCCGGGATCTGGACGTGTACCTGCTCAAGTTCGCCAACTACCAGCAGCAGTTACCCGAACACTTGCGCGCGGACCTCGAGCCTTTGCGTGAATTTCTCATCCGCCATCAGCGCGAGGAACAGGCGCTGCTGGCGCGCCAGCTGGGCGGAGCACGCTACCGCAAGCTCAAGCGCAGCTGGCGTCGCTACCTGGAGTCGGCGCTGCCGAAACGCCCGGGCGCAGGCGATGCCCGCAAGCCCATACTCGAGGTTGCGCGCCACCGGATCTGGCGCATGTACCGGCGGGTGCGGCGCGAAGGCAGTGCCATAACGCCCGACTCGCCCGCTACGGACCTGCACGAACTGCGCAAATCCTGTAAAAAGCTGCGTTACCTCATGGAGTTCTTTCAGGCTCTGTTCCCGGACGCGGAGCTGCGCAAGCTGACGCGCGAGCTCAAGTCCCTGCAGGATAACCTGGGCGACTTCCAGGATCTGGAAGTGCAGACCAGCACCCTGGGCCACTACGCGGAACAGATGCGCGCTGAAGGGCACATGAACGCCCGCACCGAACGCGCCATGCAGACTTTGCAGGCAGGACTGAAGAGCGGCATGCACGAGGTCCGCAGTGAATTCGAAGACCGCTTCGCGCGCTTTTCACGCAAGCCCAACGCGCAGCGTTTTCGGCGCCTGTTCAAGCCGGAGTGACGACAGCAGCATGAAAGTCATCGCCAGCTACAACATCAAGGGCGGCGTCGGCAAGACCGCAGCCGCCGTCAATCTCTCCTACCTGGCGGCCTGGGAAGGCAGCCCGACGCTGGTGTGGGACCTCGACCCCCAGGGTGCGGCCAGTTTCTACTTCCGCGTCAAACCCAAGGTCAAGGGCGGTACGGCCCGCCTGCTGAAACGCAAGCGCGAACTTGACGACGCTATCAAGGCCACCGACTACCCGCAGCTGGACCTGATCCCCGCCGATTTCTCGTACCGCAACATGGACCTGACACTGGAACGCTTCGGCAAGTCCGGCAACCGCCTGCGCAAGCTCATCAAACCGCTGCGTGACGAGTATGACTACCTGTTCATCGATTGTCCGCCGAGCATTTCACTGGTTTCGGAGAACGTGTTCCAGGCAGCCGACATCCTGCTGGTGCCGACCATACCCACGACACTGTCGCTACGTACCCTCTACCAGCTGCTGCAGTTCTGCGACGGCCGCAAATACCGACACCTCACCATCCTGCCCTTCTTCTCCATGGTGGACCGCCGCAAGATCCTGCACCGCGACATGGTGGAAGATCCGCCGCGCATGCACTGCCGACTGTTGGCGAACAGCATCCCCTACGCCAGCGATGTGGAACAGATGGGTGTCAGGCGCGCGCCCCTGGAAACCTATGCGCACAGCAGCCGCGCAGCAGAGGCCTACCGGGCCCTGTGGCACGAGCTCAAGGACCTGATACTGGACCAGCCCTAGAACAGTCGGCGCGCCATACCGAGCAGGTCATCCACCACCGAACCGTCGTTGTCGGCGTCCAGCATGTCGCCGAGCATGGCAGCAATGCCGCCGCTCTCGGTCTCACCTGGCGCACCCGGGGGTGCCGCTGTACCCGGCGAGGCGCCCTGTTTGCTGAGGCCGCCCATCAACAGCGCGGCCACCGCAGGCAGCATCTTTTTCAACAGGTCGGCATCGAGGCCGGTCTGCGCCGCAGCCTGGCTGGCCACCTGGCGACTGGCTTCGCGGCTGCCCAATATATGTCCCAGGATATTCTTGCCATCGTCGATGGTGTGCTGTTCAGCGAGGCGTTCGGGCTGTTCGAGGTACTGCTGGTGATTGCCCTGGCTCAAGGCGTTGAGAAGCTTGTCCAGACCCTCGGCACTGGAAATGTTACTGCGCACGCCCCGGTTCAAGGCCGGCATCAGGTGCGCCACGGCCTGCAGGGCCTCGTCGCCGCTGACGCCGAAGCTGCGCGCCAGCTGCTGCACCGCGGCTCCGTTGCCGGATCTCAATACGGTTTCCAGTAGACCATTCATGAGTTGTACTCCCACCAGTGCAGCGGCGCCGGCCACTACGGCCCGCGCAAACCATCGTTCCGCAATCAGGAGCCCAACGCTGTCGCGCCGCCGGAACTCCACAGTATTATGGTGACAGCCATCAGGCCGACCAGCATTACCATGCCGACCGTGAGTATGGAGCTCGAAAACATGTAGCCCTGCTCCTTGGGTACGCGCATCACGATCGGCACGCCGAGATACAGAAGGTAAATGGTATAGGCCAGCGCCAGCAGGCCGATCAGCATGTTCAACCACAACAGTGGGTACAGCGTCAACACGCCCGCCAGGAACAGCGGTGTAGCGGTATAGGCAGACAGCACCACACAGCGTTCGATAGGCGCTTCGGCGTCGTAAGTACTCGCCATCCAGTGGATGAATTCACCCATCGTCACCACCGCCACCAGCATCGCCACATAGAACACCGCGCCGATGATAAGGGCACTGGGAAGCGAAAGCTTTATGGCGCTGCCCACGCCGATCTGCCACCCCACCTGAGTGCTACCGACCAAAGCCGATACCGCCGGCAGCGCAGCGAGAACCAGCACGTGCCTCAGATAGCAGCTGCCGACGGTACAGGACTCCGCGCCGATCGCTTCCCATTCCCGGTCGGGATGGGAAAACAATCCCCACACATGGGTCAGAATCATCAAAATCCTCCTGCCTGGCCGGGGCGTCAATACCCCTTCAATTAGCACAGAAACCCTGAACGTCAAGCTGCCCTGACACGGTATCAATGCCAATTTGATCGCTCAAACAGCCGCTTAGCCATCAAACCGGAAGCAAACTGGATGACCGGCAGGGCAGCATTGTCGATACCTTGCCGCCGCTACCCCGCCCGGACGACACGGCTCGCGAGCGGGAAGCAACGGGCGTCAGCGCACCGGCAGACTCACCAGCGCGGTCGTCCCCCGCCACCGCGACCACCACGTGACGGCTTCTCGGTCGCCATACTGACTTTCAGAGCACGCCCACCCACATCCTTGCCATTCTGCTCCAGCGCTTTCTCTGCAGCCTGTTGCGCGGCGAAGGTGATGAATGCGAACCCTTTTGGCCGGCCGGTTTCGCGGTCTTTGATCAGGGCGATCTCCTCGATGTCCCCGTACGGGGCAAAGATCTCGCGCAGTTGTGACTCGTCAACGGTGTACGGGAAGTTACCGACATAGATTTTGTTCTGTTGCATTACAGCTCCTAAGGTGCAAACAAGCCTCCCGAACGGCCAGGGTCAGCGGTCGTTGTGAAGCAAAGCGAAATGAACGGTCAGTTGCCCCGCCCTGTTACAGTCATTACAAACCCCCGGACCTGGCCCGTCTCATGCCGCCATTAAACAAGCTGGACACCCACCCGCCTCAGCCATACAGACGCCACCACGCACTGATTGCGTGTCCCGGCCGGCCCGCCTTCCGGGTTTGTAGCGAATATTTTTCCGCGTAGCAACTGTTTTAGCCCGTATGGGGACAATATATCGGTTTCCCGACACCGGGTATCCGAGCGACGCCTATTCACCATACTGTCCCGCAACGCGCAAACGATGTTCTCGATACATCTTTCTGACCCACTCAGCCACCGGATGATCCCGATACTGATCGTAAATGGCTCTGGTTTGAGGGTCGGGAATGTCTTGCCATGGAAACGGATGCTCAGGCGGCATGACCAGCAATGAGAGCATCGATGCGACTGACAGGTCGGCGCGGCTGAATTCCGCGCCGACGAGATATTGCTGCCCTTCGAGTCTCTTTGCCATTTCCCCCATAGCCGCATCGAGGTCGCGCCTGGCCTGCTCGACCTGCGCAACGGAACCCACATAGGTTCGATGAATCCTGTAGCGCAAAACAGGATAAACCAGGCTGAAAATGAACTGCTTCAGTTCAGGCATCGGATGGGTAAAGCAGTAGCGGATAAAGTCAGGGTAAGCCAGTAAGCGGTCGTAAAGGATGCAGCGAATGCTCTCTCCGAGCCTGGCATCCATGGCATGTTCAATTTCCAGACACGCCTGGCGTTGGTCGCGATCCCCGGGTGTCAAGGGACGTGAGGGATAGTTTTTTTCCAGATAGTCGATTATTTCGCTCGAACCTTGCACCACCCGGTCATCGCTCAACAACACCGGCACCGAGGTATCAGGTGCATACCTGCGCACCGTGATGATATGGAATCCGGGCAGAATCGGAACCGGCTGAAAGGGGATCCCTTTGTAGTCGAGAGCCCAGCGGGCCTTCTCACAATAGTGTGAGTGAGGAAACTCAAGCAGTTTCATATGCGGTTAGCATCAATAATGCTCACTCTCGCCAATGCTTTGGATCATCGAGCGCATTCGCGCAAATCACTTGTCCACTAACCTGCCCGATAACCCCCGGATGGAGTTCCTTGACCATCCAGGCACCAGAGTTTTCGGGCGGGATCGGATACATTGGCTCGAAGCCCCTTATCCCGGCGGCGGAAAAACCATACCGCGAGTAATAGCCGGGATGGCCGAGCACAAACGCCAGTTCCACACCCGCTTCCCTCAGCTGTTCCAGTCCCTGTTTGACAAGTCGACCTCCGATTCCCTGATTCTGCCAGTCCGGGTGTACCGACAGGGGCGCCAGTATTGCTGATGAAACTGTCCGCTGAGCATGCCTGATGCGAGCGTTCGTGAAAAGAATATGTCCAACAACACGATCATTGCCGGTTGCAACGAGCGATAACACGGGCTGCGCGTTCGGGTCGGCCAACAAGCCCGTAATAAGCTCCGCAATCTCTTTTCCCTGCGCAATACCGAAGGCGGCGATCACAACAGTTGAGATTCCCGGCCTGTCCGATTCGAGCGCCCTCCGCACCTGAATATTCATCATGGGGAAAACTTGATCGCTAACACGCCCGTTCACCGGCGGGACCCTCGGCAGACCGGCCACCGCAGCCGCTTGCCAGCCGTCGCCGCTTCATACCAGAGTTAATCGCATTGGTATCATGCTCGACTCGACAAAACCTTGTCGCCCATAGAAACGTTGCGCCGCTTCGTTTGCGCGGTCAGCAAGCAACGTGACACGCTTACACCCTTGCGAACGCGCTAAGGCAATGGCTGCCGACAGGAGTTGTGTTCCCACGCCTGCGCCGCGGGCTTGCACGGACACAACCATATCTTCCAGCACAGCCACCCGACCACCGAGCGCCGTAGAAACCGTGAACAGAAGGTTCACCATACCTGCAACCTGGTCACCCTGCCGCGCCACCAGTATGGCACCCACATCAGGGTTGTTGATGATCTGTTCCAATCCCTTTGCCTGAGCGTCAGGATTGGGCGTGAATTCTGCTTCCTGATAGAACAGCACCGACAAGAGTTCGCTCAAAGCCGGTATATCTTCTGACGTTGCGGTTTCGATTTGCATGCGCATAAACAGGACGCCTGAGGGTAAATTCCACCATGATCAATCGAGCCGCGAAGTAGCCTCATGCTGCTTGGCGCAGTGGTTATGTGGCATTTGCTGACGGGATGCCATAAAGCACCGCCCCCGACAAAAATACCATCAGAAATATTGCTGACCCCCAATCGTTTAAGCTTGAAAAACACAACCTGTTCTATGGCTCTCAGCAGCCAGAATAGCGAGATAAGGACCAGCAGACTGTGCCCCAGCGCGGTTTCCAGGAGCTCTCCAGTGTGAAATAGCGAGGCATAGCCAAATATCACAAAGGCGAATGTAAGGCTCAGGTTCGATACCTGCATTATCGCTCTGTTGATAAACGATAACGATTTGAGATTCTCGCCCCAGTCGAATATGCGCCGGAACATGGAGGTCTTCATACGCGGTTGCGGCAGCGATCTCTTCTTGTGAAACAGTGTTTTTCGACATCGCTCTCCTTCACCACGTCTGACGTTAAAGCTACGCAAAAAGGGGACTGATCTATTTCTGCATTTTCTGCCTTTTCTGATGACGCCGCCATATTGGCAACGATAAAGATGCATATTACCGGAGTCCGGGTCGGTGTTACGGGACGAAGCCGCGCCCTGGTACCCGGAGGGCACACAAGTCCGCTCCTACTATACGCTGTTCCTTGGTATGCTGTGCGCATGACTAGCGTGGTCAAACAAACCCTGCAGCTGCGCCGCGTCGCCATCGACACCTACAAGGAGAACGTCGCCTATCTGCACCGCGACTGCCACGTATACCGAAGCGAGGGTTTTCAGGCGCTGTCCAAGGTGGAGGTCAGTGTCGAGGGCGGCAGCCGCCCGGTGCTGGCGGTGCTCAATGTGGTCGATGACGACAGCATCACCACGCCGGAGCAGCTGGGGCTCAGCGAAGACGCCTTTGCGCAGCTGGGATTAGCCGAGGGTGCCGCGGCGAGCGTCGCTCACGCCCGGCCGCCGGCCTCGCTGCACGCCATCCACCGCAAGATCGCCGGCCAGCGGCTGGACTATGCCGATTACGTGGCCATCACCCGGGACATTGTCGAACACCGCTATGCCAAGATCGAGATGGCGGCTTTCCTGGTGGCCTGCACCGAAGCCGGTATGGAGCGCGACGAGGTGCTGCACCTGACCCGCGCCATGGCCGCCAGCGGCGAGCAGCTCGACTGGGGCGAACCGCTGGTGGCTGACAAGCACTGTATCGGCGGTATTCCGGGCAACCGCACCAGCATGCTGGTGGTGCCCATTGTTGCCGCCCACGGCATGTTCATACCCAAGACCTCCAGCCGCGCCATCACGTCGCCGGCCGGCACCGCGGATACCATGGAAGTGCTGGCCCAGGTGGAACTGCCGCCGGACCGGCTCAACGAGATCGTGCGCCGCCAGCGCGGCTGCCTGGCCTGGGGGGGCACCGCGCGGCTGGCCCCGGTCGACGATATCCTCATATCGGTAGAGCGCCCGCTGTCGCTCGATTCACCGGGTCAACTGGTTGCCTCCATCCTGGCCAAGAAGCTGGCCGCCGGCGCCACCCACCTGCTGATCGACATCCCGACGGGGCCGTCCGCCAAGGTGCGCAACCAGCGCGATGCGCTGCGGCTGCGCAAGCTGTTCGAGTTCGTCGGCGACCGCGTCGGCCTGCACCTGGAGGTGCTGATCACCGACGGACACCAGCCCATCGGGCGTGGTATCGGCCCGGTGCTGGAAGCGCGCGACGTGATGCAGGTACTGCAAAACGACCCGCAACAACCGCGCGACCTGCGCGAGAAGGCCCTGCAGCTGGCCGGCCGCATCCTGGAGTTCGATCCCGATGTGCGCGGCGGTCAGGGTTACGCGCTGGCGCGCGACATCCTCGAGTCGGGCCGCGCACTGGAAAAGATGCAGGCTATCATCGCGGCTCAGGGGGCCAGCGACGTCACCCGCGAAGTGGGTCACTTGTGCCACACCGTCAGCGCCGAGCACGACGGCAGCGTGGTCGCCATCGACAATCAGCAGATGGCGCGCATTGCACGGCTGGCCGGCGCGCCGATGGACAAGGGCGCAGGCGTGGACCTGTACCGGAAGGTCGGCGACAAGGTCAGCCGCGGCGACGCCCTGTACGCCATCCACGCCGAGTTCGACGCCGATTTCGCCTTTGCCTGCGAGGCGGCCGGCCAGAGCAGCGGCTTCCGGCTGGCGCGCTGACAGCGCGCCTTGAACCGCCATGACCCGCGAGCCCGACACGCCCCTGGTACTGGGCTTTCCCGAATACCGGGAGCCGACCCAACGGCTGGCTGAGCAGGCGGGCTTTGGCTACGCGGATATCGACATCCACACCTTCCCGGACGGCGAAAGCCGGGTGCGCCTGCCGCAACGCTTACCGCAACAGGTGATCCTGTGCCGCAGTCTGGACCAGCCCAACCGCAAGCTGGTGGAACTGGAACTGGCCGCGGCGACCGCCCTGCAGCTGGGCGCGCAACGCCTGACGCTGGTGGCGCCCTATCTGTGTTACATGCGCCAGGACACGGCGTTTCATCCCGGCGAAGCGGTCAGCCAGCGCATTATCGGTGCACTGCTGGCGCGCCGCTTCGACCGCCTGATCACGGTCGACCCGCACCTGCACCGTACCCATAGGCTGCAGGATGCCGTGCCGGTGCGCAACGCGGTCGCGCTCAGCGCAGCGCCCGCCATGGCGGCGTACCTGGCGCAACGCGACGACAATCCGCTGCTGATCGGTCCGGACGAAGAGTCGGCGCAATGGGTGAGCGCCATCGCGGCACCCGCGCGTCTCGATTACGCAGTGGCGCGCAAGGAGCGCCGCGGCGATCGGGACGTGCGCATCCGGCTGCCGGAACTGGCGGTCGCGGGACGCCACATCGTGCTGGTGGATGACGTGGTCAGCACCGGATATACGCTGGCCGAGGCGGCGCGCCAGCTGCACGCCCTGCGGCCGGCATCGCTCTCGGTAATGGTGACCCACGCGCTGCTGGTCGGCGATGCGATGCAGCGCCTGCAGGCTGCCGGTGTGGGCGATGTGTGCAGCACAGACAGCGTTGTGCACGCCACCAACCGGGTGCGTCTGGACGGCCTGCTGGCCGCGGCGCTGTGCGCCTAGCCAGGCGATCTCAGCAGCCGGCTAGCCTGCCCCGCTGTGTTCCAGCACGATCACCAGATAGACGCTCGCCAGCGCGGCACAAACGGTCAGTATCCATTTGAGACCCGACCACAATGCGATCGGCGGCCTGACTCCCAGACGGGTTGGTAATGGCGGCATGGTGCGACTCCGTTCGGTATATCCCTGTGAGGCCGACATCGCCGTTACCACACAGCATCCTGTCCGGTCGTCGTCGGTGTAGAGCAGAAAATACCTGACTTATTCAGTCAGGTTGCTGCAAAGTGTAGACGGGTATCTGGTTCTGTCAAACCGCGCGAGTCACTAAGAACAACATTGACAAGGCCTCATGTCTGTCGGCGGGCGTCGGCCGCAGGGATGCGGCCGCCAAGCCTACAGGGATGTATTCACGGCGTCCCGCTGAGAGACATGAGGCTTTGTCAATCTATGCCTTAGTAAAAGATTCGCGCCATGCAGATTTCGTTGACGGGGGCACCATCCACTATCAGCGCATCGCGCTTGACCCCTTCGCGCTGAAAGCCGAATTTCTGATAAAAACGGATGGCCGGCGCATTGCTCTCCATCACCGTCAGCTCCACCCGGCTGATGCCGCGCTGCTCCGCCCAGCGCAAGGCACGCTGCAGCAGCGCGCTCGCCACGCCCTGCCGCCAGTAGTCACGCAACACGCCCGTCATCAGGCTGCAGGCATGGCGGTTCTTTTCGAACAAGCCCTGGGACAGGGCGACAAAACCGATCAGGGCAGTATTATCGGTCGCCACCAGCACCTGCTGGTTGGGCGCTTCGATAAGCTGTCGGGTGCGCTCCGGCTGGGTGCTTGCCAGCGCCCTGTTTTCGACCTCGCTCAGCAGCGCAAAGGACGTTTCGCGTGACAATTGGATGAGCAGCTCAGCGAAGTCCGCGGCGTCGCTCTGCCACAGTTCGCGAATCTCTGGCTGCAGGGGTGCGCTCAAGCCCGATCAGCGGCTGGTCAGCTTCAGCTCGATACGCCGGTTGCGCCGGAACGCTTCCTCGCTGTCGCCGGGATCGATGGGATGGTGTTCGCCAAAGCCGGCCGCGACCAGGTGATCGGGATCGATACCCTGGCTGATGAGGAACTTCACGATACTGATGGCGCGCGCCGAGGACAGCTCCCAGTTGGACGGAAACGCGACGCGGATAGGTCGCCGGTCGGTGTGGCCGTCCACCCGCAGCACCCAGTCCAGTTCGGGTGGAATCTGCTCGGCGATCTTGGCCAGCTCCTTGGCGACGGTCGTGATCTCATGCCGCCCCTCCGCGTCGAGCTCAGCCGAAGCGGAAGAGAACAGCACTTCCGAAGGCAACAGAAAACGGTCGCCCTCGATACGGATATCGGGATTGTCCTTGAGCGCCTCGCGCAGCTTGCCGAAGAACTCCGAGCGGTAACGTTCCAGTTCTTCCACCTTCTGCGCCAGCGCAACGTTGAGGCGCTGGCCCAGGTCTTCGATCTGCACCCGCTGATCCGCCACCTGCGACTCGGAGGCGTTCAGCGCCGCGTTGACCTGCGCCAGCTGCCGGTTGAGCTCCGCCAGCTGCGCATTGAGCGCGTCCACCCGACTCTGGGCCTCGGCGGTGAGCTGCTCCTGCTCGGCGGTCGCCTGGCGGCTGGCCTGCAGGTTCTGCTGCAGCTCGTCGCGCTCCACCTCCAGCGCGCCGATGGCGGCGCGCCGCTGGGTCAGCTCCTGCTCGGCGCCCGACAGCTGAGCGCGCGCCCCTTCCAGATCACTGCGGGTGCTGTCCAGATCGGCGCGCAGACGCTGCGCCAGGGTATCGGCCTGCTCGGCCTGCAGGGTCATGGCCTGCAGCTGCGCGGCGAGCTCGTCGCGTGCCGTGGTCAGGTCCGCCAGCCGGTCCCCCAGGGTAGCGACTCGGGTCTGCAGCTCGGCCTTTTCCTCGCGTTCCAGCGACAGCACATCGGCCAGCTCGGCGATACGGCCGCGCAGGCTGTCCAGCGCTTTGTCGCGCCCCATCAGGGCGTCGGTGAGCAGGTACTGGCCGACCGAAAACAGCAGCAGCACGAAGATGACCACCATCAGCAGGGCCGAAAGTGCATCCACGAAGCCGGGCCAGATATCGACCCCCCTGCGCCGCCGATTGACCAGAAGCATGAGCGGCGCTTACCCCGCCTTGGCCTGTTTGCCGCTGCGGGTGCGGCCGTGGGTCTCGGCCGACAAGGCGCGACCGATCAGGCGCAGCTCGTCGCGGATTTCTTCCGCCAGGTGCTGGTGTCCGGAGGCCAGCTCGTCGGCCAGCCGCTTGATATTGATATCCAGGTTGCGCATGTGCTGCTGCATCACCTCTTCTTCCGCCCCGCGCGCCTCGGTCAGGCGCGCCACCAGCGGCGCCATTTCGCCCTGCCCCTTGCTGAGTGTGACCAGCAGTTTCTGGCTGTCGCGCGACAGGTCGGCAAACACCCCCAGCTCGCGCGCCAGCATCAGGATCTGGTCGCTGATCACGCGGCGCTGCTCTTCATCGCGCGACACGTGGCGCTGCAACCGATCCAGCGTCTCCGCGGTCTGTTCCAGCATGGCGTGGATATAGGCCGGCTCGCTGAGTTCGCGTTCCCCGATCGTGCCGCCGGTCATGCGCGTCACCCCGGACAGCCAGTCCTCCAGTTCGTTGTAGAAGCGATTCTGGGCGTGCCCGGCCTGCAGATCCAGAAAGCCCAGCACCAGTGAACCGGCCAGACCGAACAGCGACGAACTGAACGCCGTACCCATGCCCGACAGCGGCGCCTTCAAACCCTCCAGCAGGCTCCCGAACACAGCCGCCTCGGCGGCGTTGTCGGCCAGCTCGTTGATGATGTCACCGACCGCGCCCACCGTAATGAGCAGACCCCAGAAGGTGCCCAACAGGCCGAGAAAGATCAGCAGCCCGATCACGTAGCGCGACAGGTCGCGTGACTCGTCGAGCCGCAGGCGCACGCTGTCGAGCAGGGAACGCAGTGACAGGGGCGACAGGCTGAGCAGCTCTGTTTCGTGCTGCCCGAGCATGCGCGCCAGCGGTGCCAGCAGACGCGGGTGTTCCGGTACGGCGCGCCGGAACCGGGAGGGTTTCTTGCCCCGGAAGCGGTTGATCCAGGCGACCTCGGAGGACAGCGTACCCACCTGGCGGAAGTTGATCACGATACCGCCCACGAACACCACCAGGATAATGCCGTTGAACACCGGATTGGCGTAGAACGCGTCGGCGAGCGGCGCGTACAGCACTGCCACAGCCAGCCCGACCAGAGCAAGAAACGGGATCATACTGAACAACACCTGGGTCGGCCGCGTCATGAAATGCCTCCGTATTTGATTTGTTATCACCGCCGCACTCAAGCCCTGCCCAATGAAGCCAACGGGCGGCACAGCAGCCCGTCTAGGGTAGCACAACGCGCAGTGACGCGTCGCTCAGGCACGCTCCGCCGGCAACGATGTGCCGAAATCCCGGCGTCGCTAGAGTTCGCTCAGAAATGGCACGGGAACACCGAGCACGGCCGCCACGACCGCGGCAGCGATGATGACCACTGCAATGACCAGCACAACCACAAGGTGGCGCTCGTAGCTCAACATACGTGCTCTCCTCTTTTCCGCAACGCCTTGACCGGCCGGCCGCTGCGCGTCCGGGCACCCGCGCGGACCGGGCTATGGTAGCGAAAAAACCCCACGCGCCGAAGCCTTTTTTATGCCTTGCAGCGCGTATCAGTACAGCACGCGAACCTGGGCGTCGCCCGCCAGTTCGCGCAGGCGGTGCAGAAGCTCATCGGTCGGGTGCACGCGCCACTCGTTGCCGAGCGTGATATGCGCCTGGGCGCTTGAACCCAGGTAGCGGATACCCACGGGGCAGCTGCCCTCACAGAATGGCAGCAGCACATTGGCCAGCGTATGCACGAAACCGTTGCCCGCCTTCAGTTCGGCGACGTCGACCACCAGCCGCTTGGCGTACACTTCGCGCGCCTGGTCGACTTCATAAATGCGCTCGGCGTTGAGGCGCATGCTGCCGGAGAAATCGTCGAACGCCAGCGTCCCCTGCACCACCAGCACTTTGTCGATGGCCAGCAGCGCGCGGTACTGTTCGAACACCTTGGAGAACACGCGGATCTCCATGCGCGCACTGCGATCGTCCAGGGTGACAAAGGCCATGCGCGCACCGCTCTGGGTGTTGCGGGTGCGCAGCTCCACCACCAGGCCCGCCAGCACCACGGTTTTCTCCTGACCGCGCTGGCGTGACGCGCCCGCCGGCGGACTCTCGTCGTTCAGCTCCGCCAGCGGGCCGCTGATGATGCTGGCGAGTTCATCCCGATAGCGGTCGATGGGGTGGCCGGTCAGGTACAGCCCCAGGGTTTCCTTCTCGCCGGCCAGACGCTGTTCCTGGTCCCACTCCGGCACGTTGGCGGCCGTGATCACGGGCAGTTCCGCGGCCGGCTCCACCACGCTGCCGAACATATCGGACTGGCCGGCGGCCGAGTCGCGCAGGTGCTGCTCGGCCGATTTCAGCGCCTCCGGCAGCTGCACCATCAGCGAGGCGCGGTTCTCGCCCAGGGCGTCCAGCGCGCCGGCGCGGATCAGCGCCTCGTACACCCGCCGCGTGACCTTGCGCGAATCCACCCGCCGGCACAGATCGACCAGCGACCGGTAGGAACCGTTGGCGAGCCGCTCCTGGATCATGACTTCGATGGCCGCCTCGCCGACACCCTTCACCGCCCCGAGACCGTAGATGACGGTAGCGTCACCCTCCACGGAAAAGGCATAGCCGGAACGGTTGATGTCCGGCGCCACCACCTCGAGCTGCATGTGGCGGCATTCGTCGATGAGGGTCACCACCTTGTCGGTGTTGTCCATGTCCGCCGACAGCACCGCGGCCATGAACGGCGCCGGGTAGTGCGCCTTCAGCCAGGCGGTCTGGTAGGAAACCAGCGCATAGGCGGCGGAGTGCGACTTGTTGAAGCCGTAGCCGGCGAACTTCTCCATCAGGTCGAAGATATAGGTGGCGGTCTGTTCCTCGACGCCGC
Organism: uncultured Gammaproteobacteria bacterium; assembly: GCA_963695455.1. Taxonomy (GTDB): domain Bacteria; phylum Pseudomonadota; class Gammaproteobacteria; order DSM-19610; family DSM-19610; genus Thiogranum. The sequence goes on from CAVOGN010000011.1 coordinate 212,101, forward strand.
GTTTGACCGCGCCCTCGGTGAAAATGGCGCGCTGTTTGGCCATTTCCTCGGGCTTTTTCTTGCCCATCGCACGGCGCAGCAGGTCGGCGCCGCCCAGCGTGTAGCCGGCCAGCACCTGGGCGATCTGCATGACCTGTTCCTGGTACAGAATCACGCCGTAGGTGGGCTTGAGGATGTGTTCCAGCTCGGGGTGCGGATATTCGACCTTGGCGCGGCCGTGCTTGCGGTTGATGAAGTCGTCGACCATGCCCGACTGCAGCGGGCCGGGACGGAACAGCGCCACCAGCGCCACGATGTCCTCGAAGCAGTCCGGCTGCAGGCGCTTGATCAGGTCTTTCATGCCGCGCGATTCCAGCTGGAACACCGCGGTGGTCTGGTAGGCCTTGAGCAGCGCGAAGGTGGCCGGGTCTTCCAGCGGGATGGCGCTGATATCGAGCGGAGCTTCACCCTGTCTGGCACGCTGCGTGTTGATGGTCTGCAGCGCCCAGTCGATGATGGTCAGGGTGCGCAGCCCCAGGAAGTCGAACTTCACCAGCCCGACCGCCTCGACATCGTCCTTGTCGAACTGGCTGACCACGTTGAGTCCGCCCTGCTCGCAGTAGATGGGCGTGAAGTCGGTGAGCTTGGTGGGTGAGATGACCACGCCGCCGGCGTGCTTGCCGGCGTTGCGCGACAGACCTTCCAGCGAGCGGGCCAGGTCCAGCAGCGCACGCACCTCTTCGTCCTGCTCGTAGAGTTCGCGCAGCGCCTCTTCCTGCTGCAGCGCCTTGTCCAGCGTCATGCCGATTTCGAACGGGATCAGCTTGGCGATGCGGTCCACGAAGCCGTAGGGATGACCCAGCACACGGCCGACGTCGCGCACCACCGCCTTGGCCGCCATGGAGCCGTAGGTGATGATCTGCGAGACCTTCTCGCGCCCGTAGTGCTCGGCGACATACTCGATGACCCGGTCACGCCCTTCCATGCAGAAGTCGACGTCGAAGTCGGGCATGGACACGCGCTCGGGGTTGAGAAAGCGCTCGAACAGCAGTTCGTACTTGAGCGGATCCAGGTCGGTGATGGTGAGCGCATAGGCCACCAGCGAGCCGGCGCCCGAACCGCGCCCCGGGCCCACCGGCACGCCGTTGTTCTTGGCCCACTGGATGAAATCGGCGACGATCAGAAAATATCCCGGGAAGCCCATCGACACGATGACGTCCAGCTCGGTCTCCAGGCGCTCATCGTAGGGCTTGCGCAGTGCGGCGAAATCCGGCGCCTGCGGATCGAACAGCCTGGCCAGGCGCCGCTCCAGCCCGGCGCGCGCCTGCTGGCGGAAAAACTCGTCAATGGTGAGACCCTGCGGCACCGGGAAGTCGGGCAGGTAGTTCTTGCCGAACGTCAGCTCCAGGTTGCAGCGCCGCGCGATCTCCACGCTGTTCTCCAGCGCTTCGGGCAGGTCGGCGAACAGCTCCTGCATCTCCTCGGGCGTGCGCAGGTACTGCTGCTCGGAATGGCGCCGCGGGCGGCGCGGATCGTCCAGGGTGCGGCCGTCGTGGATGCAGACGCGCGCCTCGTGGGCCTCGAAGTCGTCGCGTTCCAGAAAGTGCACATCGTTGGTCGCCACTACCGGCACGTCGTGGGCGGCGGCCAGCTCCACGACCGCGTGCAGATATTCCTCTTCACGCGGCCGGCCGGTGCGCTGCACCTCGAGGTAGAAGTGATCGGGAAACAGCTGCAACCAGGCCTGCAGGCGCTGTTCGGCCAGCTCTCGGTTGCCGGCCAGCAGCGCTTCGCCGACGTCCCCCTCGCGCCCACCCGACAGCGCAATGAGGCCGGCACTGGCGCCCTGCAGCCAGTCCAGATCAAGCATCGGGATCGACTGGTGCTGGCCTTCCAGGTAGTTGCGCGACACCAGCTCGGTCAGGTTGCGGTAACCCGCGCGGTTCTTGCACAGCAGCACCAGGCGCCACGGCCGGGTGGGCTGCTCGGAATTGCGCACCCACATGTCGACGCCGATGATCGGCTTGACCCCGGCCGCCATCGCCGCGCGGTAGAACTTGACCATGGCGAACATATTGCTCTGGTCGGTAACCGCCACCGCCGGCATGCCCGCCCCCGCCACCGCCTTGACCAGCGGCTTGATGCGCACCACGCTGTCGACCAGCGAGTATTCGGTGTGGAGATGGAGGTGCACAAAGCCGGGTTGCATGGACGAAGTTTCCGGCTTTGCCGCGTGTCTTTCAAGGCTTGACAGGCGCGTTTCGGGTCGGGTGAAAAGAAGGCTAACCGCGAAGGCCGCCAGGCAAACAAGATATAACCGCGAAGGACACGAAGGACGCGAAGGAAAGACCAAGAACTTTGCGTTTGGGGATGCATCTTCGGGTCGCAGCAATTGTATCGCGCGAGCGGACGTCCGGGGCTTCCCATTGCCCTGAGGCGGTTAGCATTGTTGACGCTGAAACGCCACCCTTCGAACTGATGCTTTTTTGAGCAGCACGGCCCGCCATAGGCACTACACGGAAGTGTGCCGCCTGACAGAAGTCGTATGACTTTGTTTCCTTCGCGCCCTTAGCGTCCTTCGCGGTAATAAATACCGGTGTCTTCACCTTCGCCAAGCGTTTCCAGGAAGGAACGGATCTCCTCCAGCATGTCGTCATAAAAGGGGTTCCAGGTCAGGCGCCGCACCACCTGGCAGTCGGGCGACTCGTCGAACATTTCCCCCAGGCAGTCTTCCTCGCCCGCCTTGCAGCGTCGGTATTTGTGCTGGTCGAGAAAATAGTAGTGGGTGCAGAAACGGTAGCTGCCCCTGGCCCCATAGTGGGGATTGCCGGGCGACTGCAGCAGCGCGGTGTGGGAGAAACTCTTGATGTGGTATTGCGGCAGATGGCAGGGCACGACCTTCACCCCGGCCGGAACCTCGCACACCGCCGTGCTGTAATACAGCATGCGTTTGGGAATGCCGCGCAGCGCGCCGAACCAGTCCAGCACCGCGCGGCTGTCCACCGTGACATCGGTATCGCTGGCCGCCACGAACACCGGCGTCTGCAGCCGGTTGCGGGCGCGCAGACGGCGCAGCGCCTTGACCAGGCGCCAGGCTTCGCAGATGGCCCGGTTGCTGAGCGACTCGTACTTGAAGTGATCGTCGTCGGGCTGCAGGTCCAGCCAGTTGAAACGCTCCCACACCCGACCCAGTCTCGATAGCGGGCAGGCCAGTGCCGCCAGCCGCCGCACCCTGAGCGCCGGCGAAAACAGGAACAGCGCCTTGATCGCAGGGTGATGCAGCGCCTGGTACAGATTCAGCGCCGCGCCCGCCGAGAACCCCAGCAGGTAGAGGTCGTCGGCTTCCGCGCCGAGCAGATCGAATGCATGCTGGTGTGCCTGCAGCCAGTCCTGCCAGCGGATCTCAAGCAGGTCGCCGGGACGCGTGCCGTGGCCGGGCAACAGTATGGCGAAGACATAAAACCCCTGCTGGCGGAAGAATTCGCCGATCTCGCGCACCAGGAAAGCCGAATCACTCAGGCCGTGCACCATCAGGATGCCGCGCTGCGGCCGCCCCGGGGCGTCCGGCTTCAGCACGAACGGACTGTTGCCGTCGATAATACGCTGCGCGTGCGGGCCGTCGAGGTCGGTGCGCGCCGCGGCCACCTTGCCACGCCACTCCGCCAGATACTCCTCGACGCTGCGCGCATCGCTCAGGTAGGCGCTGTTGTGGCCCGAGCAGCGGTGTCGCGCGGCCAGATCCGCGGCGCTGAAAATGGAGTGCCACAGGTTGCGCAGGCGCGCCATGTCCGCGGCTAGCCCGCCCGGCCGCGGGCTTCCAGCACACGCCGCACCGGAGCATAGGAGCGCCGGTGCACCGGGCTCGCGCCGAGTGCCTGCAGCGCCGCCAGGTGCACCTTGCTGGGATAGCCCTTGTGCTGCGCCAGGCCGTAGCCGGGATAACACACATCCAGTTCGCACATTTCCCGGTCCCGGCTGACCTTGGCGAGAATCGACGCGGCACTGATGGCGGGCACCAGCGCATCGCCCTTGACCACCGCCTGAGCCGTACAGTCGAAGCGCGGACAGTGATTGCCATCCACCAGCACCAACTGGGGAGCCAGCGCCAGGGCAGCGACCGCACGCTGCATGGCCAGCAGACTGGCCTGCAGGATGTTGATGCTGTCGATTTCCTCGACCTCGGCGCGGCCCAGTGCCCAGGCCAGCGCCTGGCTGCGAATCTGCGCGGCGAACGTTTCGCGCTGACGCGCGCTGAGTTGCTTGGAATCTTTCAGGCCGGCGATCGGCCGGGCCGGGTCGAGGATCACCGCCGCCGCCACCACCGGGCCGGCCAGCGGCCCGCGCCCCACTTCATCCACGCCGGCGGTCAGGCGCACCGTGTCAGGGAAGCCGAAACCGGTCTGCTGCATCACTGCCCGGCCCGTTCCAGCACCAGGGCCGCAGCACGCTCGGCAGCCTGCTGGCGCAGCTCGTGGTGCACGGTCTGAAACGCCTGCGTCTGCCGGGCCGCCAGTTGCGGGTCCTCCAGCAGCTCCAGCACGGCCGCGGCGAGTCGCCGCGGCTCGGCCTCGTTCTGAAGATACTCAGGCACCCGTTTTGCGCCCAGCAGCAGATTCGGCAGCGACACGAACGGCACCTTTAACATGTGTTTGACCAGCGGGTAGGTGAAGGGATGCAGCCGGTAGGCGACGATCATCGGACGGCCCAGCAACAGGCACTCCAGAGTGGCAGTACCGGACGCCACCAGCACGACATCGGCCGCCGCCATGGCCTGGCGTGCCTTGCCATCCAGCAGCCTGACCGGCAGCGATGCGTAGGCGCGCTTGCGCAGCCATTGGCGGCATAGCCGCATCAGGTGCGGCGCCGCCACCGGCAGCACGAACCGCAGTCCCGGCCGCGCCTCGACACACAGGCGCGCCGTCTCCAGGAACACCGGCAGCAGACGCCTGAGCTCGGCGATGCGACTGCCCGGCAGCAGCGCAACGCAGCCCGCCGCGCCGCCGCACGCGTCCGCACCCGCGATAGCCGGCCCTTTACCGGCGAGCGGAATCTCATCGGCCAGCGGGTGCCCTACGTACGCCGCGGGCATGCCCTGCTCGGCGTAGAAACGCGCCTCGAACGGAAACAGGGTCATCATCAGGTCGACGCTGGCACGGATTTTCGCCAGCCGGTAGCGTCGCCACGCCCACACGGAAGGACTGACCCAGTGCAGCGTGGTGATGCCGTGCTGCCTGAGCGTGCGTTCCAGCGACAGGTTGAAATCCGGCGCATCGATGCCGACGAACACATCGGGCGGGTTACTCGATCAAATGCGCACCGATGCGCCGGCGCAAACGCAGCAGACCCGGCAGGTGCACCAGCACTTCGGCCAGCCCCATCACGGCCAGCTTTTCGGCGTGCGCCAGCGCCCGGCAGCCGGCGGCGCGCATGCGCGGTCCGGCGATGCCCTCGAACTGAGCCTCCGGGCAGCGGGCCCGAATCGCGTCGATAAGCGCCGCGCCCAGGTGGTCACCGGACAGTTCGCCCGCCACCAGTGCGATGCGTAACGGCGAAGACGGCATGCGTGACTGTTCAGGCACCGGTAACGCTGTTCAGCGCACGATACTGCGCTGGCGGGCCGCGACAAAGGCGCGCAACTGCGCGATATCTTCGCTGTCACGCTCCAGCTCCTGCAGCCGCTGCAGCGCGTCGGCCAGGGTCAGATCCATGCGGTACAGCACCCGGTAGGCTTCTTTCAGCACCCTGATCCGGGGTGCGGAAAAGCCCCGCCGTTTCAGCCCTTCGACGTTCACGCCGCGTGGCCGGGCACGGCCTTCACCGACCATCACGAACGGTGGCACGTCCTTGTTGATACGCGCCCCGTAAGCGCTGAAAGCGTGTGCGCCGATGTGACAGAACTGGTGTACCAGGGTGGCACCACCCAGTGTGGCATGATCGCCGACCTGCACATGCCCGGCCAGGGTGGTGTTATTGGCCAGCACGGTGTGGTTACCGACCCGACAGTCATGGGCGATGTGCACATAGGCCATGATCCAGTTGTGGTCTCCCACCCGGGTCACACCCTGATCCTGCAGCGTGCCGCGGTTGATGGTGACGTATTCGCGGATAGTATTGTGAGCGCCGATCTCCAGGCGCGTCTCCTCGCCGGCGTACTTCTTGTCCTGGGGTGCGCCGCCCAGGCAGGCAAAAGGGAACACGCGGGTGCCACAGTCGATGCGCGTCGCACCCCCGATGACCACGTGCGCCCCGATCCAGCAGCCGCTGTCGATCTCCACCCCGGATCCAATCACGCTGTAGGGACCGATGAGCACATCGGCGGCAATGCGCGCCAGCGGATCGACCACGGCGCTGGGGTGAATCAGAGGCTCACCGCCGATACCAGTCATGGCAGGCACAGCGCTGAACGGGCGCGGTACAGTGCCGTGTGCCCCTGTTCAGCTGTCGATCTTGCGCTCGGTGCACATGATGGTGGCAGTGGCTGCCGTGTGACCGTCCACCGTTGCATTGGTGTCAAAGACCCAGATCCCCCGTTTGGTTTTTATCAGCTTGACCGCCAGCCGCAGCTGGTCGCCCGGCTCCACCGGTCGTTTGAAGCGCGCGTTGTCGATACCGACGAAATAATACAGAGAGTCGCGCGCGGCACCGCGGCTTTCGGTGCGGAACGCCAGCAGGCCGGTGGCCTGCGCCAGCGCCTCCAGGATCAGCACCCCGGGCATGACCGGCTTTTCGGGAAAATGCCCCTGAAAAAAAGGTTCGTTAATGGTGACGTTCTTGATACCAACCAGCGACTTGCCGACCTCGAGTTCCACCACCCGGTCGACCAGCAGAAACGGGTAACGGTGCGGCAGCAATTTCAGAATTTCGTTGATATCCATGGGCTGCAATTAAACCGAATACTCGACTGCGATGCTACTCATTTATTTTCGCTGGCCTTTTCCAGCGCGCGTATGCGTCGGGCCAGCGCGTCCAGTCGTTTCATGGCAACTGCATTGCGGCGCCACTGCGCGTTCGGCATCAGCGGGGTGCCGGCGGAGTAGGTGCCGGGTTCCCGGATCGAGCGGGTGACCATCGACATGCCGGTGACCTGCACGTGATCGCAGATCTCCAGATGACCGACGACACCCACGCCGCCAGCCAGCGCGCAATGGCTGCCAATGCGTGCGCTGCCCGAGATGCCGACACAGCCGGCGATGGCGGTGTGCGCACCGATGACCACGTTGTGCGCAACCTGTACCTGGTTGTCGATTTTCACGCCCGTTTCGATTACGGTGTCGTCGAGAGAGCCGCGGTCGATGGTGGTATTAGCGCCGATATCGACGTCGTCGGCAATCCGCACGCTGCCCAGCTGCGGCACCTGCTCCCAGTGATCATCGTCCCAGGCCATGCCGAAGCCGTCGCTGCCGACCACCACCCCGGGATGCAGAACGACGCGCCTGCCGATGCGCGCGGCGGCCAACACGGTAACCGCCGCCAGCAGCCGGCTGTCGGCGCCGATGCTCACCGCGGCGCCGATCAGGCAGCGCGGACCGAGGTAGACCCGCGGCCCGATGACCGCGCCCGCTTCGACCACACAGTGCGCGGCGATAGTGGCGCTGGCATCGATGCGCGCTTCGGCGTCGACCACGGCACTGGGATGAATTCCGGGTATCGGCGCCGCCTGCGGGACCAGCAGGCGTGCCGCACGGGCATAACAGGCATAGGGATTGGCGGCGACCAGTGCCGCGACCGGACAGTGCGGCGCATCTGCCTCGGCCAGCACCACAGCGGAAGCGCGCGTCGCTGCCAGCTGTTTGCGGTATCTGGGGTTGGCCAGAAAACTCAGCTCACCCGCTCGCGCGCCGTGCAGGGTCGCCACGCCAGACACCCGCACAGCCGCATCTCCGCGCAGCTCGACGCCCAGTCGCTGTGCCAGCTCCCCCAGCGTCAGCCCCATGTGTGGCGTCGCTGGCTATTTGCCGCCGCTGGCCTTGAACTCCTTCTTCAGCTTATCCAGCACCTGATCGGTAATGTCGACACTGTCGTTGGAATACACCACGCCCTGCCCGAGGATGATGTCGAATTTCTTTTCCTTGGCCAGCCCGACGGTGGCGTCGTACATCTGCCGCTGCAGCTTGGAGAGCACCTCGTTCTTGCGAATGTTGAGGTCGTCGCGGAACTCGTCCTGGCTGCGTTTCAGGTCACGCCGCTTGGCGAGAATGTCGCGCTCGAGCTTGCTGCTCTCGGTTTCGCTCATCACCGCCGAATCGCGCGCCAGACGGTCTTCCAGGGCACGAATATCCTTCTGCAGGCTGAGCAGTTCCTGTTCACGCGGCGCGAATTCGGTTTCCAGCCGCGTCTGCGCCGACTTGGCCTGCGGCGCTTCTTCCATCAGCTGCACGGTATTCACAAAACCCACCTTGGTGTCGGCCTGCGCAGGCACAGCCACCGCCCCCAGCGCAAGCGCGCCGGCCAGCATAGTCATCATCGATTTCAACATCATTCTCCTTGCATCAACAAACGGGTAAAGACACTGTTCGGCCTGCCGTGCGGCCAGTACTCCTGCAACATGTTATTGACGGAGTACTAGAAGCCTGCACCGAGGCTGAACTGGAACTCCTGCAAATCATCGCCGGACTTGTCGTTGAACGGCAGTGCAAAACTCACCGCCAGCGGCCCGATCGGCGACAACCAGGTGCCGGCGACGCCGACCGACATGCGCAGCTCATCGGCACTGAAATCGTCGGCGCCCGCAAACACGTTACCGATATCAAAGAAGGTACTCAACCTGACACTGTTGCTGTCAGTCAGGAATGGCGGTGGAAACACGATTTCCACCTTGCCCACCGTTCTGAAGCTGCCACCGATCGGATCGCCGTCCGAGTCGCGCGGACCCAGCGAGTTGTCCTCATAACCGCGCACCGAGCGCACCCCGCCGGCGTAGAAGTTCTCGAAAAACGGCAGTGAGCTGTATTCGCCGTAGCCATCCCCGTATCCCACGTCCAGCTTGGTGGCCAGCACGAACAGCCGCGTGAGCGGCACATACTGCTCCGCGCTGGTGGTGATTTTGTAAAACTCCAGCTGGGAACCCGGAATCTTGCTTTCGCCGCTGATGCGCTGCAGCCCGCCCTTACTCGGAAAAATGCGCCGGTTGCGGGTATCGTGGGCGAAGCTTGCACTCATGCCCACGCTCTTGAAACTCTCGCCGTGCTGATCGACAAAATCCCGGATCTCGGTGGAGGCGAAGTCCGACACCTTGAGCTTGAGACTGTCGGCGTCAAAGCCGAAACGAAACGAGTTGAACTCGCTGATCGGAAAGCCGTAGGTGACATTGGCACCGTAGGTATCGGTTGAATAGGCGGCGATATTGGCTTCGTCCGCGTCGGTTTCGCGGTAGAAAGCGCCGAAACCGCGGCTCACCCCGTCAACAGTGTAATAGGGATTGGTGTAGGAAAAGCTGTATACACGGTTCACCGAGCTGGTGTTCAGCGCGGCGCTGACCTGGCGCCCGCTACCGAGGAAATTGTCCTGCGAGATGCTGCCGTTGAGCAGGAAACCCGAAGTCTGGGAAAACCCCACACCGACCGAGATACTGCCGGAGGGCTGTTCGGTGACGGAAAAATTCACGTCCACCTGGTCGGCGGTACCCGGCACCGCCGGGGTCTCGACGTTCACCTCTTCGAAGTACCCCAGCCGCTGCAGACGGGTGCGCGAGCGTTCCACCTTCTGCGCCGAGAACCAGCCGCCTTCCATCTGGCGCATTTCCTGGCGCAGCACCTCGTCACGCGTCTTGGCATTGCCGGCGAAGTTGATGCGGCGTACATAGACCCGCTTGCCGGGATCGACGAAAAACGTCAACGCGACTTCGCGCGTTTCCTCGTTCACGTCCGGTACCGTGTTGACGTTGGCGAACGCGTAGCCGCGGTTCCCCAGCTTGTCGGAAACGCGGGTCACCGTCTCGGTCACACGCTTGCGCGAAAACACATCTCCGGCATTGATACGAAACTCGGGAAACAGCTGCTCGGCGGGCACCACCAGGTCACCGGACAAGCGGACCTCGGAGACGCGGTACTGTTCGCCCTCGCTGATGCTGATAGTGATGTAGATATCCTTTTTGTCCGGCGTGATGGAAACCTGGGTGGACTCTATATTGAAGTTGATGTAGCCGCGATCCTGGTAATAGGAGCGCAGCGTTTCCAGGTCGGCTGCCAGTTTCTGTTTCGCGTACTGATCGTTCTTGGTGTAGAAGGAGAGAAAGCCGGTCTTGCCGAGCTCGAACTGGTCGAGCAGGGTTTCTTCGTCGAACACCTCATTGCCAACCACATTGATCTGCTTGATCCTGGCCACCACGCCCTCGGAAACATCGATCAGAATACCGACCCGGTTGCGCTCCAGCGGGGTCACGGTGGTCTCTATTTTCACGCCGTACTTGCCGCGCGCGAAATACTGGCGTTCCAGCTCCTGTTCCACTTTCTCCAGCAGCGAGCGGTTGAACACATTGCCTTCCGCGAGACCGACGTCCTTGAGCGAATCGAGCAGTGGCTCGGTTTCGATATCCTCGTTACCCTGAATCTTGATGCTCGAAATCGCCGGCCGCTCGACCACCTTCACCACCAGCACGGGACCGTCACGCTCCAGGCTGATGTTCTTGAAATAGCCGGACTTGAACAGAGCCCGTATGGCGCGCTCGGATTCCAGCGCGGTGAAACGGTCTCCCACTTTCACCGGCAGATAGTTGAACACGGTGCCCGGGGCAATGCGCTGCAGTCCCACGATGCGGATATCCTGCACTTCGAAGGAATCGAATGCGTGGGCCGACGCGGACAGGGCCATCCCCAGAATAAGTTGTTTCAGACGGCGTTGCATTAGGGCCTCACCAGCACTCAGGCGCCAAACAGTCGCGACAGATCGTTGTAGAAGGCGATGCTCATCAATGCCAGCAACAGCAGAATACCGAGCTGCTGCCCGATCTGCTGCGCCTGCTCGGACAGCGGCTTGCCCCGCAACCCTTCGATGATGTTATACAGCAGATGACCGCCGTCCAGGATCGGAATGGGTAACAGGTTCAGCACCCCCAGACTGACACTGACAATGGCGAGAAACTTCAGGAAACTGGCCAGCCCGATGCTCACCGAATAGCCGGCGTACTGGGCGATGCTGATCGGTCCGCTGATGTTTTCGACCGAGGCCTGTCCCGAGATCATGCCCCACAGGGTGCGTACCGTCAGCGCAGTCATATCCCAGGTCTTGAGCACCGCCTTGCCGGCCGATTCCAACACGCCGTAGCGCACCTCGGTACGCAGGTTCTCGCGCAGACCCTCGGGTTCACGCACGTAGGCGCCGATCTGGCCAATGGTAGCGCCCTTTTCTTCCACCGCCCTGGGCACCAGTGACACTTCGAGCGGCTGCCCGTCGCGTTCCACCCGGACGCTCAGCGTCTTGCCGGGGTGCGCGCGCACCAGCTCGACCCACTCCGTCCAGGACGCCACCGGCGTCCCGTCGACCGCTACCACCCGGTCACCCGGCAACAGCCCGGCCCGCTCGGCGGGCGCCCCGGGTACCAGTCGGTCGATGACCGCCGGCACCGTGGGACGCCATACCGCCAGGCCGAGATTGTTCAGCAAGCCGCCCTTGTCGAGGGCGTTGGAGACCGCGCCGAAATCGATCACCAGCAGGCGCTGGCGGTCGTCCGGTTCGCGCACCCGGATTTCGACACTGTCGCGCGCCAACGCGGCATCCAGCAGCTCCAAAGTTGCCGCATCCCAGCTCGGGGTCTGACGACCGCCCACGCTCAACAGTTCATCCCGCTCACGGAACCCCGCGGCGGCGGCCACCGACTGGGGCGTCACCTCGCCCACCACTGGCCGCACACCGGGCACGCCGCTGACGAACATCAGCCAGTAGGCCGCGATGGCGAACAGAAAATTGAACATGGGCCCGGCCAGGATCACCGCCGAGCGCACCCATAGCGGCTGGCGGTTGAAGGCGCGCGCAGCCTCGGGCTCTGCGACCGGCGCCTCGCGCTCGTCGAGCATCTTCACATAACCGCCGAGCGGCAGAGCCGCCACCACGAACTCGGTGTTGTCGTCCCCGAAGCGGCGCCGCCACAACGGCTTGCCGAAGCCGATGGAGAAGCGCAACACCCGGATGCCGAGCCGCCGCGCGACCCAGAAGTGGCCGAACTCATGGACCGCCACCAGCACGCTGATGGCGACAATGAAACCCAGCAAAGAGACGCCGAATCCGCTCATAACCCGACGCGCCGATGTGGCTGTCCATCGATCAGCGCATTGGCGCAGCGGCGCGCCTCGGCATCGTCCTCGAGGATTACTTCGAGACAGTCGGCACTGCGGATGCTGGCGCGCTCCAGGGTCGCTTCGATGATCTGCGGTATGGCATTGAACGCAATACGGTGGTCGAGGAACGCCTGTACAGCGACCTCGTTGGCCGCATTGAGCAGCGTCGAAGCGGTGCCGCCCGCCTGCCAGGCCTGCTGCGCCAGGCGCAGACAGGGGAAACGCCCCGGATCAGGCGGTTCGAAGTCAAGCCGCCCGACCCTGAACAGGTCCAGGCCATCCACCCCCGCCTCGATGCGCTCCGGCCAGGCCAGCGCGTGGGCAATCGGGGTACGCATGTCCGGGTTGCCCAGCTGGGCCAGCACGGAGCCGTCACGGTACTGCACCATGGAATGCACCACGCTCTGCGGATGGATCACCACGTCGACCAGCGACTCGGGCACCGAAAACAGCCAGCAGGCTTCGATCACTTCGAGTCCCTTGTTCATCATGGTCGCCGAATCCACCGAAATCTTGCGCCCCATGCTCCAGTTGGGATGCGCACAAGCCTGTTCGGGCGTAATACCGGACAGCGCCTCCAGAGGCGTGGTACGAAACGGCCCACCGGAGGCGGTGAGCACAATACGCGTGACTCCCTCCGGACGCCCTGCGCCGGGACGGAAATCACCCGGCATACACTGAAAAATTGCGTTGTGTTCGCTGTCAACCGGGACCAGTACTGCACCGCCGTCGTGCACCTGCTGCATGAACAGGTCGCCCGACATGACCAGTGCCTCCTTGTTGGCCAGCAGCACCCGCTTGCCGGCCTTGGCTGCCTCCAGGGTAGGCAGCAGGCCCGCGGCGCCGACGATACCGGCCATGACGCAGTCGACATCGTCCAGGGCCGCCACCCGCACCACCGCGCCAGGGCCGCCCAGCACCTCGATATCCGGCGCCTGGGCGCGCAGCCGCTGGCGCAGTTGCTCGGCGGCATTATCATCGGCCATCACCGCGTAGTCCGGCCGGTATTCCAGGCACTGCGCCAGCAGCCCTTCGACATCGCGGTTGGCGGTCAGGGCGATGACCCGGTAGCGCGCCCGGTTGCGCGCCAGCACGTCCAGGGTGCTGGCACCGATGGAACCGGTCGAACCGAGAATGGTGATGCCCTGCTGCCCACTCATAGGTCGATCCAGCGCAGCCCGAACAGGAACACCGGCGCGGCCGCCAGCAAGCTGTCGATGCGATCCAGAATCCCGCCGTGACCCGGGATCAGAGCACCGGAATCCTTGACCCCGCGCTGGCGCTTCATGAGGCTCTCGAGCAGATCGCCGGCAATCGAAAACAGCACCGTGACCAGGCACACCAGCACGAAGCTGGTGAGCACCGCACCCTGCAGGCCCAGGTACCAGGCATAGCCAATCGCACACAGCCCGCAGGCAACCAGCGCACCCAGCACGCCTTCCCAGGTCTTGCCGGGGCTGACCTGCGGCGCCAGCCGCGTATGGCCCCACTGGCGGCCGGCGAAAAACGCCCCGCTGTCCGCCACCCATACCAGCACCAGCACATACAGCACCCAGTGCGGCCCCTGATCGGGACGGCTGTGCAGCACCACCAGTGCCAGCCAGGTGCTGACCAACAAGCCGATGCCGAGCGCCGCTTTCATCACGCCGTGGGCAACAGTCTCGCCGCTGCCCAGTTGCGGGCGCGAGATCCAGAACAGCGCGAACAACCACCACAGCATGGCCAGCCACAACGCCATGTTGACGAATATTTCCAGGGGCGCGAACTTCCAGGCCAGCGCCAGCAGGCCAAGCATCAGCAACAGATACCCGGCGCGCAGCAGCGGCTGGCGCAACGGGATCAGGGCGCTCCACTCCCAGCCGCCCAGCATGACGGCCAGCGCGGCCAGCAGGGCGAAATTCCCGACATCCAGTTTCAGCACCGCCAGCACCACCAGCGGCACCAGCACCAGCGCGCTGAGAATACGGTACTTAAGCACGCCTGGACCGCTCCACCTGGTCGCCGGTCTGGCCGAAGCGCCGCTGGCGCCCGGCGAACGACTGCAAGGCGGTCTGCAAGGCGGCGGCGTCGAAATCGGGCCACAACAGATCGGTAAAATACAACTCCGTGTAGGCGAGCTGCCACAGCAGGTAGTTGCTGATGCGCTGCTCACCACCGGTGCGGATGAACAGATCCGGTTCCGGCAGATCGGCGATACACAGTTCCCGGCCCAGCGCCGCACTGTCGATCGCCTCGGGCTGCAACTCGCCGTTCGCCACCCGCATCGCCAGCCGTTGCGCGGCCTGAGCGAGATCCCAGCGCCCGCCATAGTTCACGGCGATCACCAGCGTCATGGCGGTGTTGTCCGCGGTCTGCCGCTCGGCGCTGTCCATCAGCGCACGCAGTTTCGGGTCGAAGGCGCTGCGCTCGCCGATAAAGCGCATGCGCACGCCGTTGCGATCCAGTCGCTGCACTTCGTTTCTCAGCGTGCGCACGAACAGGTCCATGAGCAGCCCGACTTCGGTTTTCGGTCGCCGCCAGTTCTCGCTGGAAAAAGCGAACAGCGTCAGCGCTCCGATACCGTGCTGCAGGCAGGCTTCGACAATGCGGTGCACCGCCTTGACGCCTTCGCGGTGCCCCATGTAGCGCGGCAGGTTCCTGCCGTTGGCCCAGCGCCCGTTACCATCCATGATGATGGCGACATGTTGTGGCAGCTGCTGGTCTGCCGGCTGCCTGTTCGCGTGGACGTGCTCCTGAGCCATGGCCTGCTAGATTTCCATCAACTCCGCTTCTTTGACGGCCAGCATCTTATCGATTTCCTTGACGAATTCATCGGTGAGTTTCTGGATGTCCTCGGTGGCGCGGCGCTCGTCGTCCTCGGAAATCTCTTTTTCCTTCAGCAGTTCCTTCAGATCGGAGTTGGCATCACGGCGGATATTGCGCACCGCGACGCGCGCGCCTTCACCCTCGGAGCGCACCACCTTGACCAGGTCCCTGCGCCGTTCTTCGGTCAACGGCGGCATGGGAATGCGGATCACGCTGCCCGCGGTATTGGGATTGAGACCGAGATCCGAAGTCATGATCGCCTTTTCGATGACCGACACCATGCCTTTTTCCCACGGCGTGACAGTCAGGGTGCGGGAATCCTCGGCGGAAACGTTCGCCGCCTGCGCCAGCGGGACCTCGGAGCCGTAATAGTCGACCTTCAGGTGGTCGAGCAGGCTCGGGTGCGCCCTCCCGGTGCGTATCTTGCTCAGCTCGTGCTTGAGCGCCTCGATGCTTTTCTTCATGCGGGCACGGGCGTCGTCGTTAATCTCCTGGATCATTGTCTTCACTCCACCAGAGTACCTACGTTCTCACCGGCCAGCACGCGGCCCAGATTGCCGGGCTGGTGCAGATCGAATACCCGCAACGGCACGCCGTGGTCGCGGCACAGTACCAGCGCGGTAGCATCCATGACCCCGAGTTTGCGGCTGATGGCCTCGTCATAGCCAATTCGATCATAGCGTTTCGCATCCGGGTTGGTTACCGGGTCGTCGCTGTATACGCCGTCGACCTTGGTCGCCTTCAGCAGGATCTGCGCACCGATCTCGATGGCGCGCAGACTGGCGGCGGAATCGGTGGTGAAGAACGGGTTGCCGGTCCCGGCGGCGAACACTACCACCCGCCCCTTTTCCAGGTGCCGCACTGCCCGCCGGCGTATGTACTGTTCGCACACCTGGTTGATGGTCAGAGCGGACATCACCCGGCAGTAACTGCCCAGTTTTTCCAGCGCGTCCTGCATCGCCAGGGAATTGATCACCGTAGCCAGCATCCCCATGTGATCGCCGGTCACGCGCTCCATGCCGGCCTGCGCCAGACCCGCGCCGCGGAAAATGTTGCCGCCACCGATCACCAACCCGATTTCGACGCCCCGGCTGGCGTGTTCGTGGATTTCGCGGGCGATGCGCCCGATCACCGTCGGGTCGATTCCATAGTCGCCGGCGCCCATCAGGGCTTCCCCGCTGAGCTTCAGCAGAATCCGACGATAGGCGAATTGCGTATCATTCATAATTTTTCTATTACAATGCGTTATAAAACATTTTTAACCTGCTTTATCGCACAGTGTACGCCTCTCCGGCGGCCTGTCCAAGTCGCTGACCGGCGCTGCAGCCGCAGGTAAAAAATGGGGCCGCATTGCGACCCCGTGAATCATACCGGGAAGCAGGCTGCGGGTCCCGGCTCAGTGAGCACAAACTCAGCTGCCTTGCACCTGGGCCATCACCTCTTCGGCGAAGTTCTCGGTTTTCTTCTCGACCCCCTCGCCCAGTTCCATCCGATCAAAGCCGTGCACCGTGGCGCCGGCCGCCTTGAGCAGCTTTTCCACCGACTGATCCGGGTCCTTGACGAACGGCTGCCCCAGCAGGGTCACCTCGGCGAGAAACTTGCGGATCCGGCCGCTGACCATTTTTTCGATGATGTCGGCGGGTTTGCCGCTGGTCGCCGCCTGGGCGGCGAAAATCTCCTTCTCCTTGTCGAGCATCTCCTGCGGTACCCCGCTTTCGTCGACGCACACCGGCCGGCTGGCGGCAATGTGCATGGCGATATCCCGAGCGAGCTCCGCGTCGCCGCCCTGCACTTCGACCAGCACACCGATGCGCCCGCCGTGCAGGTAACTGGAGAGACTGCCGGCGCCCGCTTGACGACGCACGAAACGCCGCACGTTGATGTTTTCGCCGATGGTGGCCACCAGACCGCGGCGCGCTTCCTCGATGCTCGCGCCGTTGTCAGCCAGCGGCATCGCCAGCAGGGCTGGCAGATCTGCGGGCGCGTCGTTCATGACCCGCGCTGCAACTGCCTTGGCGAAATTCTGGAACTCGTCCTTTTTGGCAACAAAATCGGTTTCCGAATTGACTTCCACCATCACCGCGGTCTTGGCGTCATCGCTGACCTCCACCACCACCACGCCCTCGGCGGCAACCCGTCCGGCTTTCTTGTCAGCCTTGGCCAGACCGGACTTGCGCAGCGCTTCGGCAGCAGCATCCATATCGCCACCGGCTTCCACCAGGGCATTCTTGCATTCCATCATGCCGCAGCCGGTACGCTGACGCAGTTCTTTGACCTGCGCTGCTGAAATTGCCATCGATACTGTCCTCTCTGATTGCTTGAGTGAGTGTAATGCGCAGCCGCTGGCGCGGCTCCGGCTAGGCGCCCTTTTCGCCGACTTCGATAAATTCGTCTTCGACGGTGCCCCCCAGTTGCGCCATGGCACTGCGGCCTTCGTCCACCGCATCGGCGGCGCCCTGCACATACAGCTGAATGGCGCGGATCGAATCGTCATTCCCGGGGATCACATAATCGATGTCGATCGGCGAATGGTTGGTATCGACAATACCTACCACCGGTATGCCGAGCTTTTTGGCCTCGGCGACGGCGATCTTTTCATGGCCGACATCGACTACGAACAGCACGTCCGGCAGACGCGCCATGTCTTTGATCCCACCCAGACTGCGGTCCAGTTTTTCCTTCTCGCGCATGAGCATCAGCCCTTCTTTCTTGCTGAGCTTGTCGAAGGTGCCATCCTGCTCCATGGTCTCCAGGTCCTTGAGCCGCTTGATGGACTGGCGCACGGTCTTGAAGTTGGTCAGCATGCCGCCCAACCAGCGGTGATTCACAAACGGCATCTTGCAGCGCTCCGCTTCCGAGCGGACGGTTTCGCGCGCCGAGCGCTTGGTGCCGACGAACAGCACGGTACCCTTGTTGCTGACCAGCTTGCCTATGAAATTCATGGCGTCGTTGTACAGCGGCAGGGTCTTTTCCAGATTAATGATATGGATTTTGTTGCGTTCGCCGAAAATGAACGGTGCCATTTTCGGATTCCAGAAGCGGGCCTGGTGGCCGAAATGAACGCCAGCCTCGAGCATCTGGCGCATGCTTACTGCAGACATAGTTTACCTCAGTTGTCAGGGTTGAGCCTCCATACACCCCATTCAGCAACCCGCGGAACCGGGGTTCCCTGCAGGCACCCGGCTGAATGTGCCGGTGTATGTGTGGATTAGTGCGGGAAACCGTGGCTCCCGCTTCGCTGTCACAGTGGCTGCGAAGGCTATTCGCGAGGCCCTGTTAACAAGCGCGGTTTTATACCATACACTAGGGTACCCCGCCAGTGATATTGACCCATTCAGAGCGCCCCCACCCGGTGCGGGCAAGGCGCGATCCGCGGTCAATGGCGCGCGCCCAAACACCGGGCCAGCGGCAATCTGCACCAACCCCGCCACCCGCGCGGACACGGGAAGTCATGACTGCATCAATAAAAAACGCCGAAGAAATCGAGAAAATGCGCGTCGCCGGGCAGCTGGCCGCCGAAGTGCTGGAGATGATCGAAGCGCACATCAGGGCAGGGGTCAGTACCGACGAACTCGACCAGCTGTGCCATCAGCACATCGTTGACGTGCAACAGGCGATTCCCGCGCCGCTCAATTATCGCGGGTTTCCGAAATCCATCTGCACTTCGCTCAATCACCAGGTGTGTCACGGCATTCCCGGTGAACGCAGGCTCAAGAACGGCGATATGCTGAACATCGATATCACGGTGATCAAGGACGGCTTTCACGGCGACACCAGCAAGATTTTCTTCGTTGGCGAACCGTCGGTCATCGCCAGGCGTCTGGCCACGGTTAGCTATGAATGCATGTGCATGGGGATCCGCATGGTCAAGCCGGGGGTCCGCCTCGGCGATATCGGCTACGCCATCCAGAGGCATGCCGAAGCGCACAACTTTTCCGTGGTGCGTGAATACTGCGGCCACGGCATCGGGCGCGAGTTTCACGAAGACCCGCAGGTGCTGCACTATGGACGACCTGGAACCGGAATGGCTCTGGAACCCGGCATGACCTTTACCATCGAACCCATGATCAACGCTGGCAAGCGTCACACCAAAGTACTCAAGGACGGCTGGACTGTGGTCACCAAGGACCACAGCCTGTCGGCACAGTGGGAGCATACCGTGCTGGTGACCGAAAACGGCTACCAGGTGCTCACCCTGCGTTCCGGCGAGGTCATCTGAGCATGAGCGCCGAAGGCTCTGATGTGGTGACCACCCCTGCAGCCAGCGGGCGCAGCGAAGCGTTTCAGTCCTGGTTTGCGCTCGCCGAGCTGGAGCAGGCGTTCCGCGATCCGCAGCCGTCGCTGGCGCTGTGTCGCCGCTTTCTGGCCGACGCCCGGCGCGTGCTGCTGGAGCGCTTTCACGCCGGTGCCGACATTGAAGACCTCATCCACGGGCGCAGCTGGCTGGTCGACCAGGTCCTGGTGCGCTGCTGGGAGCGCCTGCTCGGCGACAGCGACGCCGCGCTGGTCGCGGTCGGCGGTTACGGACGCCGCGAACTGCTGCCCGGCTCCGACGTGGACATTATGGTGCTGCTCGGCGCGGCGGAAAGCCCCCAGCTCAGCGCACAGATCGAACGGTTTCTGATGCTGCTGTGGGACATCGGCCTGGAAGTCGGCCACAGCGTGCGCACCCTGGACGACTGCAGCGAGCAGGCACAGGCCGACATCACGGTGGCCACCAACCTGATGGAAGCACGCCTGCTGTGCGGCGTGCCCGCCTTGTTCCTGAACATGCGCGCGCGCACCGGCCCGGCACAGATCTGGCCCGAACGCGAATTTTTCGAGGCCAAGCTCGAAGAGCAGAAGGAGCGTTACCGGCGCTTCCACGATGCATTGTATAACCTGGAACCCAATGTTAAGGAGAGCCCTGGGGGCCTGCGCGATGCGCAGATGATCGCCTGGGTGTTCAAGCGACATTTCGGCTCCGACAGCCTGAGCGCTCTGATCAGCAGGGGTCTAATCACCCAGAGCGAATACCAGACGCTGATGGAGGGCCAGAGGTTTCTGTGGAAAGTGCGCTTTGCCTTGCACACCATCGCCAACCGGCGCGAAGACCGGCTGCTGTTCGATCACCAGCGCACGCTGGCAAACCTGCTGGGCTACCAGGACCGCGAACACAAGCTGGCCGTCGAATGGTTCATGAAAGACTATTACCGTGCCATCCAGGAGCTCAGCCGGCTCAACGAAATGCTGCTGCAGCTGTTGAGAGAACTGATACTGCACCGTGACGACCCGGGACAGGCCACCCCCATCAACCGGCGCTTTCAGGCCCGCAAGGGCTTCCTCGAGGTCACCCACGAACGGGTATTCAAGCGCTATCCGTTTGCCCTGCTGGAGCTGTTCCTGCTGATGCAGCAGCACAGCGAGCTCAAGGGGGTACGTGCGTCCACCATCCGTCTGGTGCGCCACCACCGCTACCTCATCGATGACAAGTTCCGCCATGACATCCGCACCCGCAGCCTGTTCATGGAAATCTTCCGCCAGCCGCGTGGGCTGACCCACGAACTGCGGCGCATGAACCGCTACGGGGTACTGGCCGCCTATTTCCCTGCTTTCGCCAATATTGTCGGGCAGATGCAACACGACATGTTTCACGCCTACACCGTCGACGAGCACACCCTGTTCGTGGTGCGCAATCTGCGCCGCTTCTTCGTGGCCAGGTTCATGCACGAGTTTCCCCTGTGCAGCCGTGTCGCCCACAGCATTCCCAAGCCGGAGCTGCTGTACCTGGCCGGTCTTTTCCACGACATCGGCAAGGGGCGCGGCGGCAATCATTCCGAACTGGGCGCCGCGGACGCACGCGCGTTTCTCGGCCTGCACGGCCTGAGCGAATACGATCGCGAGCTGGTGGCCTGGCTGGTGGAAAACCACTTGCTGATGTCACAGACCGCACAACGCCGCGATATATCCGACCCCGATGTGATCAACGACTTCGCGCGTCATATTGGTGACCGTCGGCGCCTCGACTACCTGTACCTGCTCACGGTTGCCGATATCCGCGCCACCAATCCGACCCTGTGGAACAACTGGAAGGACGCGCTGCTGAAAGACCTCTACCGGGCAACCCGGCAGGCCCTGCGCCGCGGTCTGGAAAATCCGCTGCACCGCGACGAACTGATCCTGGACATCAAGATGGCGGCAGTTGCCCGACTGACGGCGCGCGGCGTCGACCAGGCCCTTCTGCACAGGCTCTGGGATGACCTGCCCGAGGAATACTTCCTGCGCCATAACGTCGAGGAAGTGATCTGGCACGCCACCATCATACTCAGCGAGGGCGACATCGACGGTGTGCACGTCGACCTGTGCCCGCAGTCCGAGCGCGGCGGCAGCGCGCTGTTCATCTATACACCCGCGTGCGACCGACTGTTCAGCCGCACCACGGCACTGCTCGACCAGCTGGGACTGAGCATCACCGATGCGCGTATCATTACCAGCCGCCGCAACTACGCTGTCGACACCTACCTGCTGCTGAACCCCGACGGCGAAGCGGTGCTGGATCATTACCAGGCCCAGGAACTGGTCACCCTGATGCTGGAGCAGCTGTCCACCCCGGGGGCGTCGCCGTCCCTGGTGGCACGCCCGGCACCGCGGCGCATGCGCCATTTCAAGGTCGCCACCGAGGTGCGCTTCCATCCGGATCAGGCCAACCAGCGCACCATTGTTGAGCTGTACGCGACCGATTATCCGGGGCTGCTGTCGCGAGTGGCGCGCGTGTTCTTCGCTTGCGGTACACGGCTGCAGAACGCCAAGATCGCCACCTTCGGGTCACAGGCCGAGGATGTTTTCTATGTCACCGCGGACAACGGCGGCCCGCTGAATGAGCAGGACCAGCAGCAGTTGCGGGAAAGACTGATCGAGGCGCTCGATCAGTCCGACTGAGGGTGCTCGATCAGCTCGATACCGTTGCCGTCCGGATCGTGGCAAAACAGCGCGCAGCGTCCGGAACGGCTGCGAGTGAAGGGAATGCCGTGCAGCTGCAGGCGCTTCTCGATAGCCGCCAGACCGTGCAGCCGCAGCGCCGTATGCCGGTCGCGACCGGCATGCTCGGGGCGCGCGCTGCCCGCATCGGGATTCGGCAGTTCGAGCAGATGGATCTGCTGGCCGCGGCCGACGTTTAACCAGGCGCCGGGAAAACCGAGCCGCGGGCGCGCGGCATCGACCTGCATGCCGAGGACATCGACGTAGAATTCCAGTGCGCGCGCGGTGTCAGCCACGATGACGCTGGCGTGATGAATGCCGAGAAACTCGCTCATGCCTGCTCCCTGACGTGCGCGTGCGCGGCCAGATAGGCCGCCACCAGAATCAGACCACCGCCCAGCCACTCCTGCAACAGGACCCGCTCATCGGTCAGCAACAGCGATGACACCGCGCCCACCACCAGCTCGAACAGCAGGATCACCGCGGAACGGTGCACCGGCATGCGGCTGACGCCGTAGATCACCGCCAGTGACATCACAAAGAAACCGAACCAGCCCAGCATGGCGGCACCCGCCCAGGTGGAAAGCGCCACCCGCGGAGCGGCTGCGTCGGCCAGCGCAATCCAGCCGCCGGCCACCAGCACCACGCCCAGCCAGGTGGCAGCGGACTTGGTCTGCACGGACACGCTGTGCATCTTGCGCACCATGACGTTGCTGAATGCGAATGCAAGCCCGGACGAAACCGCCAGCCAGTCGGCTTCATCGCGCGGCCAGGGCATACCCGTTTCGGTATCCCACAACATGGTGACCGCCCCGGCGACGGCCAGCAGGAACACCAGCAGCCCGCTGCCGCCAGGATGCTCGCGGAGAAGAACCCAGCCCAGCACCAGCGCCCACAGCGGCGACAGGTAGAACAACAACAACACCCGCACCACAGTTCCGTCCAGGACCGCCAGCACGAACGCAACATTGCACCAGCCCACCGCCAGCGTCATGAGCAGCAACAGCACTGGATGAGCCCGCCAGTCGTGCCGGCCGCGCCACAGCCACCCCAGACCCAGGGCGAGCGCCGCCGCGTAGCTTGCCAGCGTCAGCCACAGGCCCTGCAGGCCCTGTGCCTCCAGCAGCCGCAGCGGATACCACACCAGACCCCACAGGGTGGCGCTCAGCAACAGGCTGAGTACCGGAAGGGTATGCTGCGGATGTGCCTGCTGCATGGGATTCGGTGCCGGACGAACAGCGACAAAGTGCTAGTACTCCTTCCACATGATATTGACGGGTTCAGAGCCACACAGCAACGTCAGTGCAAGGCGTGACTCGCCGGCAATGGCAGCCCCCTTGCCAAGAGGCGCAACGCGGCAATGGCGTTGCTGTGCGGCTCCCGCAGGGCAAGACGAGAAGCAGCCATCTGCGGTGTTGCTTACCCTTGAGGTAGCATGGCTACCCCGGCGGGTAAGCGCCTTGCAGCTGACCGCTTCTCGTCCTGCTGAACCCGTCAATATCATGTGGAAGGAGTACTATGGCAAACTATGCAACTGCCCTTATACTTTTGCCTCCGCTTCGCATGGTGTTCTGCCTTCTTGTCGATTCGATGAACCCAGATCTCGCACGCCTGCAACCCTATCCGTTCCAGCGCATGGCCAGACTGCATGCGGGGGTCACACCACCCGCTGGTTTGGAAACCATACGCCTGTCCATCGGGGAACCCAGGCACCCGACGCCGGGATTTATCAGCGAGGCAGTGATCGAGCACCTGCACGGCCTGTCAGTGTATCCCAGCACGCTTGGCAGCGACGCCTTGCGCAGCGCCATCGCCGCCTGGCTTGGCCAACGTTTCCGGCTGCCCGCGGCCAGCCTGGATCCCAACCGCCAGGTGTTGCCGGTCAACGGGACCCGTGAAGCCCTGTTCGCGGTGGCCCAGTGCCTGGTCGACCGCAGCGCGCAACCCCTGGTGCTGATGCCAAACCCTTTTTATCAGATCTACGAAGGCGCTGCACTATTGGCCGGCGCCGAACCTTACTTTCTCAACACCGACGCCGGTAACGGCTACCTGCCGGATATCGGCGCGGTGCCCGACTCAGTGTGGCGACGCTGTCAACTGATCTATCTGTGTTCGCCCGGCAATCCCACCGGGCAGGTCCTCGACCTGCCGGCGCTGCAGGCACTGATCGAACTGGCACTGCGCCACGAGTTCGTGATCGTTTCCGACGAGTGTTACTCGGAGATCTACCAGGACGAGAGCCACCCGCCACCTGGCCTGCTGGCCGCCGCGGCGGCCATGGGTAACGACGCCTACCGCCAGTGCCTGGTGTTCCACAGCCTGTCGAAACGCTCCAATGCACCGGGCCTGCGCTCCGGTTTCGTCGCCGGCGATGCGCGCCTGATCGAGGCATTTCTGCTGTACCGCACCTATCACGGCTGCGCGATGCCGCCCGCCACCCAGGATGCCAGCACGCGCGCCTGGCAGGACGAACGCCACGTGGTGGAAAACCGGCGACTGTATCGGGAAAAATTTGCCGCTGTGACGGATATACTCGCACCGGTGCTGGAGGTACAGGCACCACCGGGGAGTTTCTACCTGTGGCCGCGCACACCCATCGACGATCAGGAGTTTTCGCGGCGGCTTTACCAGCAGCAGAATGTTATCGTATTGCCTGGCAGCTACCTGTCGCGCGACACCGCGGACGGGAACCCCGGTCGCAACCAGGTGCGCATCGCGCTGGTCGCACCGCTGGACGAGTGCGTGGAGGCCGCCCGGCGCATTCGAACCTTTGTGGAACAGTTATAGAACAACGAGCAGGAGAACCTCATGACTGACTTGCAGGCCACCATCGAAGAAGCTTTCGAGCGCCGCGCCGACATCACGCCGCGCAGTGTGGAAACCCACGTCAAGGAGGCCACCCAGGAAGCCATCGGCATGCTGGACAGTGGGCAGGCGCGTGTCGCCGAAAAAAACGATGGCAAATGGGTTGTCAATGACTGGCTGAAGAAAGCGGTATTGCTGTCGTTCCGCATTCAGGACAATGAGTTCATGAAAGGCGGCTTCACCAATTACTACGACAAGGTGGCGTCCAAGTATGCCGATCACAATGCGCGCGAATTTCGCGCCGGCGGCGTGCGCGTGGTGCCGCCGGCCACGGCCCGCTTCGGCTCCTACATCGCTCCCGGGGCGGTGCTGATGCCCTCCTATGTCAACATCGGCGCCTATGTCGACAGCGGCACCATGGTCGACACCTGGGCGACGGTCGGGTCCTGCGCCCAGATCGGCAAGAACGTGCACCTGTCCGGCGGCGTCGGCATCGGCGGTGTGCTGGAACCGGTGCAGGCCGCGCCCACCATCATCGAGGACAACTGCTTCATCGGTGCGCGTTCCGAAGTTGTGGAAGGCGTGATCGTCGAGGAAGGCTCGGTCATCTCCATGGGCGTCTACATCGGCCAGAGCACCGCGATCTACGACCGCGAGAAAGATGAAATCCTCTACGGCCGGATACCGGCCGGCTCGGTGGTGGTATCCGGCAACCTGCCCTCAAAAGACGGCAAGTACAGCCTGTACTGCGCAGTGATCGTGAAAAAAGTCGACGAAAAGACCCGCGGCAAGGTCGGCATCAACGAACTGTTGCGGGATATCTGACTTCAACTGTTCCAACCGCGAAGGACGCGAAGGACGCGAAGGAAAGGCGTCTTATAGCTCGTTCCAGGCTTTCGGCGCTAGCGACGACAGTGTGCGCTTCCGGTTTGCCATGTGTGACAAGTCGGCGCCAACCCCCTCAGCAGGAAGCGTTATACTTCGCGTCCTTAGCGTCCTTCGCGGTTAATGAGGAAGTTCTCCGACATGGTAACGATCTACGGCATCAAGAACTGTGACACCATGAAGAAGGCCTTGCGCTGGCTGGACGAGCACAGCGTCGACTACCGGTTTCACGACTACCGCAAGGACGGCCTCGACACCGCTGCGTTAAAGGCGTGGGAAAAGAGCTCGGCTGGGAGGCCCTGCTCAACCGCCGCGGTCAGTTGTGGCGCAAGCTGCCGCAGACGCAACGCGATTCTATCGACCGCAACAGCGCAGTGCAGCTGATGGCGGAAAATCCCGGCATCATCAAGCGGCCGCTGCTGGATCTCGGCAAGCGCCGCGTGGTCGGTTTCTCGCCCGAGACCTACCGGGAGCTCTTCTGACCCGGCCGCGAGCGGGGCGTGACACCACTGCGCGGCTACTGAACGGCACCTAAAACAAGTACACTAGGCGCCATGTCTGACACCCTGCAACTGGCCACCGACCTGATCGGCCGCGCTTCGGTCACCCCGGAAGACGCGGGCTGCCAGGAACTGATGCGTGGGCGCCTGACGGCAATCGGTTTTGCATGCCAGGACCTGCCCTTCGCTGACGTCAGCAATTTCTGGGCGCGCCGTGGTAACGGTGCGCCGCTGCTGGTGTTCGCCGGGCACACCGACGTGGTCCCACCCGGCCCGCTGGAGCAGTGGCACTCCGATCCCTTCACGCCGCAGGTGCGCGACGGCTTGCTGTACGGGCGCGGCGCGGCCGACATGAAGGGCTCGCTGGCGGCCATGGTGACGGCCTGTGAGGCGTTCGTGGCCGAGCATCCCGGGCACAAGGGTTCGATCGGTTTCCTGATCACCAGCGACGAGGAAGGACCGGCTGTCAACGGCACCGTCAAAGTGATTGAATGGCTGCAGCAGCGCGACCAGACGATCGACTGGTGCCTGGTGGGGGAACCGTCCAGCGACCGGCGTGTCGGCGACGTCATCAAGAACGGCCGGCGCGGCTCCCTGAACGGCAAGCTCAGTATACGGGGCAAGCAGGGGCACGTTGCCTATCCGCAGCTGGCCGCCAACCCTGTTCACCTTGCCGCCCCCGCGCTGGCCGAACTCGCGGCCATAGAATGGGATCAGGGCAACGCCCACTTTCCGCCGACCAGCTTTCAGATCTCCAATCTGCACGCCGGCACTGGCGCCGAAAACGTCATCCCCGGCGAGCTTCAGGTGATGTTCAATCTGCGCTATTCGACGGCCGTCACCGAACAGCAGATACGTGCCCGGATCGAGGGTCTTCTCGACCGCCACGGTCTCGACTACACACTGCAGTGGCGCCTTTCGGGGCAACCCTTCCTGACCGCCGCCGGCGAGCTGGTCGACGCAGCGCGCGCCGCGATACGCGAGGTGGCACATATCGATGCCGAACTGTCCACCAGTGGCGGCACCTCGGACGGACGCTTCATTGCACCCACCGGGGCACAGGTGCTCGAACTCGGGCCCATCAATGCCACCATTCACCAGGTCGATGAGTGTGTCGCCGTGACGGCCCTGGATGAACTCGCCGAGATGTACCGGCGCATACTGGAAAAACTGTTGACCTGAGCGGCGCAGCCCTGCTGCGGCGACCACACCGGAAAACGCCATGACACATACAATCCGAGCGCTGAGTACTGCCCTGCTGCTGCCGCTGCTGGCCGCCTGCAGCATGGGCCAGATGGTGGCCCGCACCTCGACCTCCATCATGGACGGAAACATCGCCGCCATGGACCGGGAAACCGACCTGGTGCTGGCCGAGGCCGCGATACCGGCCAACCTCAAGCTGATCGAGGGCCTGATCAACGAGGACCCCGGCAACGTGGAATTGCTGGCCGCCGCCGCACAGGGATTTTACGGTTACGCCTTCGGCTTCGTGGAACTCGTGGACCGGCAGCGCGCCGAAGCCCTGTATGAACGCGGCTTCCAGTTCGGCCGTCGCGGACTGCAGCGTCTGGGCGTCACTATCGACTTTGCCAGCGCGGTTCCGGCCGACGTCGACAAGGCGGTTGCCGGGCTGGGCAAACAGGCAGTGCCACTGCTGTTCTGGACCGCATCCTGCTGGGCCAAACAGATCGATCTGAACCGTGATGATCCGGCGCGACTCGCCGAGGTCAACAGCACCGAGCGCCTCATGCACCGCGTGCTGGAGCTGCAGCCGGATTACTATTATGGTGGTGCTTACCTGTACTACGGTGTGTATTACGGCAGCCGGGCGCCAATGCTGGGTGGCGATTTCGCCCGCGCGGAACAGAGCTTCGCCAGCGCCAACGCAGTCACGCAGGGAAAGCTGCTCATTGTGGACGTGCTCCAGGCCGAATACCTGGAACGCCAACGCCTCGATCAGCAGCGCTTCCGGCAATTGCTGACCCGGGTGCTGAATACCCCGGTCGGCAGCTTCCCGGAAATGGCGCTGGCCAACCAGATTGCACGCGCGCGCGCCGAGTACCTGCTCGGCAGCGAATCCGACTGGTTCTGACAGAGGGCTGATGATGCTGATCACGCTATTGCGCCGCTTCATTCCCGCACTCCTGGCAGCGAGCGTCTCGGTCAGTGCCGGCGCCGAGCCGCAGAACGTGCTGAAATTTGCCACCCTCGCCCCTTCCGGCTCCACCTGGATGAACCTGCTGGTGGATTGGGGCGAGGAGGTCAAGACGCGCAGCAACGGTCGCCTGATATTCAAGTTCTATCCGGGCGGCGTGCAGGGCGACGAGCCGGACGTGCTGAAAAAAATGCGCTTCAACCAGCTGCAGGGGGGCGCCTTCACCGGCTACGGCATCGGACGCATGTACTCGCCGGCGCGGGTGCTGGAACTGCCGTTTCTGTTCCACGATGTACAGGAAGTCGATTATGTGCGCAGCCGGTTCACGGCACAGTTCAAGGACGGTTTTCGTGACCACGGCTACGAGCTGCTGGGCTGGATGGAGGTCGGCTTCGTGCATATGTTCTCGACCGAACCGGTCGATTCCATTGACGGGATGAAGTCGCGCCGCGTGTGGCTGTGGCAGGGTGACCCGCTGGGGCAGGCGTTCTTCAACGCCAGCGGCATCTCCCCGGTGCCGCTGTCGATCGTGGACGTCTACACCAGTTTGTCGACCGGCCTGATCGACACCGTCTACTGCACGCCGCTGGCCGCCATCGCGCTGCAATGGTTCACCAAGACCAGGTATGTGAGCCGCATTTCGCTGACCAATGGCATGGGCGGCCTGGTGGTGTCGAAACGCTTCATGGACAGCCTGCCCCCGGACCTGCAGGCGCTGCTGCGCGACACCGGTGAGGCCGCCGGCGAACGGCTGATCGAAGCGACCCGCAGAGACAACCAGAATAGTCTGGACGAACTCAGGCGACGCGGCCTGCAATTCGTTGAACCGGGTCAGGGCATGAGCGAGCCGGAGCTGATCGCGCTGCGTGACCGGGCGGCCGCCGAACTCATCGCCAGCGACTACATCCCGGCCGAGGTCTTCGCAAAGACCCGCACCCTGCTCGAGCAGTACCGCTCCGGACAGGCCCACGGCAGCGCGGCTCCGTAAGCGGTGTGCATGGACTGTTCTGCGACAGCTTCGCGACGGCCTGATCCAGATTGAAACCTGGCTGGCCGCCGCCAGCCTGATGCTGCTGTTGTGCCTCGCCGTGGCACAGATTCTGGCGCGCAACCTGTTCGATACGGGTATTGCCCAGGCCGACAGCCTGACCCGCTACCTGGTACTGTATGTGACCTTTTTCGGTGCTGCCGTTGCCGTTGAGCGCGACCGGCACATCAAGATCGACGTGTGTTGCGTGATGCTGCCGACCAGGGCACTGCATACCCTGTACCGCCCGATGCGCGCTATCGCGGCGCTGGTCTGCGGTGTGCTGGCGGCCGCGGCGATCCGCTTCTGGCTGGACGCCTGGCAGTTCGCCCCTCCGCACGAGCGCTGGCAGGTGCTGGCGGCCCTGGTGATACCGGTCGGATTTGCCCTGCTTACCCTGCAGTTCGCGCTGGCAGCGCTGCTCGGTCAGGACCAGGATTCATGCTCTACTTCGTAATCGGGCTGTTTCTGCTGGCGCTGTTCGGGTTGCCGCTGTTCGCCGCGCTGGGAGCGGGCAGCCTGCTGTACGCGAACTACAGCGGGCTGGATTCCGCGCTGCTGATCGTGGAGCTGAACCGGCTGGCCAGCTCACCCAATCTCACGGCCATCCCGTTGTTCACCTTCGCCGGGGTGGTGCTGGCGGCGGGCGGCGCCCCGCAGCGTCTGCTGCGGCTGTTCAATGCCGCGCTCGGCTGGCTCCCGGGGGGCCTGGCGGTGGTCGCCATCGCCGCCTGCGCCTTCTTCACCTCGTTCTCGGGCGCGTCCGGGGTCACGATCCTGGCGCTCGGCGGCCTGCTGTTTCCGGTGCTGATGAAGGTGCGCTATCCGCAGCGCTTTGTGCTTGGCCTGCTGACCACCTCGGGGTCACTGGGCCTGCTGTTTGCCCCCAGCCTGGCCGTGCTGCTGTACGGTATCGTGGCTGGCGTGAACATCGACAAACTGTTTCTCGCCGGCATCCTGCCGGGCGTGCTGCTGATGCTGATGCTGGCGGCCTACGCCTCCATCATCGGTCATCGTTTCGGGGTACGCCACCACCCGTTTTCCTGGCAGCTGCTGTTCCGGGCAACCCGTGCGGGACTGGGCGATATCCTGTTACCGGTACTGATCATTATTGGAATCTTCGGCGGTTTTTTCACCGTCAGCGAAGCCGCCGCGGGGACCGCCCTGTACGTGCTGGTACACGAGAGCGCGGTCCACCGCTCGATTTCGCTGCGCACTCAGCTGGTGCCCCTGCTGACGGACAGCGCGGTGCTGGTTGGCAGTATCCTTATTATTCTCGGTATCGCCATGGGCCTGACCAACCTGATGATCGACGCGCAGCTGCCCATGCGGCTGCTGGACTGGATGGAGCAGACCATCGACAGCCAGCTGCAGTTCCTGATCCTGCTCAACCTGTTTCTGCTGGCGGTCGGAGCCATGATGGATATCTTTTCCGCGATCGTGGTCGTGGTGCCGCTGATTCTGCCGCTGGCAACCCGATTCGGGGTCGATCCTGTGCACCTGGGGATCATTTTCCTGGCCAACCTGGAAATCGGCTACTCGACCCCGCCGGTCGGCATCAACTTGTTTATTGCCAGCCAGCGCTTCGAAAAGCCCATTCTCAGCCTGTTTCGCGCCGCACTGCCGTTCCTGCTGCTGATGCTGGTGTGGCTGGTTATCGTCACCTACCTGCCCGCCCTGTCACTGTGGTGGAAATAGACCGGCCGCGGCCTTTATAAAAACCTGGCCGCACCGATAGTACTATATCCTTGTTAATAAAAGAGTTGCCCTTGGCGCGACAGGATGATTGAAGCAGCACTGTACATACTGATCGGTATCGCCTTTTACGGCGGTGGACACCAGCTGTATCTGGGTGCGCGCGGTGGCCACGACCACCCCCACGTCATCCACGCGGGCATGTATTTCCTGCTGGCCGTGTTCGCGCTCTGCGCGGTGCTGAGCTACCGGGCCCAGTCCCTCGCCGCTCTGTTGCCGCTCGGCAAGTTGTCGATCTCCGTCGGCATCCTGCTGTGGATGGCGCTGACCTGGTTCATAGCCGCCTACACCGACGTGAAGCCGCGACTCGTACTGGCTGTTCTCAGCGTCGCCTGGGCCATTCTGCTGATCAGCAACATCGGCGCACCGTACAGCCTGCTGTATGCGGATATCACCCCGGTCACCCAGGCCTTGCCCTCCGGGCAGACCCAGCTGAGCTGGCAGACCAGTATCAACCCCTGGTGGTGGGCGGTGGAGGTCGCCATGCTGGCGACACTGGCCTACTGCCTGTACGCCACCTACCGGCTGTTCCGCGACAATGACAGACAGGCGGCCCTGGCGTTGGGCTGCGGGCTGATGGTATTGGCGGTTACGTCCTGCGCGGACGTGCTGATCAGCATGGAACTGCTGCAATCGGCCTATCTGACGCCGTTCGGATTCCTGGTGTTCCTCCTGGCCTGCAGCATCTATCCAGGGCTGCAGGCGATCCTCACCCAGCAGCCGGGCGCAGCAACCCCGTCCAGCTACAGTCTCACCTTCAATCTGCACCAGTCGCGCGCCGCCACGCCGACTCCGGTGCGCCACGCACCGCTGCATCAGGCGCCTGCCGCTGAATTCGAGCAGCCAGCGCAATCCGGGCTCGCCCTGGAACAGGCGCCGCCATCGGCAGGCTTTACTGCCAGAATCGACGCCGAGCCGGTAACGGTCCGACGCGCGTCTGACGAGGGTGCGACGCCGGCGCCCAAGCCCACCGCCGCACCGCCCGAACCAGAACCTCGCGCCGCGCAACCGTCGCCAGCGCGCGAGGCTGCGGCGCGGCGCGATGAGGCAAACATCACCCGCATGTCGGACAATCTCATCGATATAGCGGTCCACGCCACCATGCTTATCAACCGGGTCAAGCGCGGTGACATCGATCCGACCACAGTTGCAGCGCTGTGCGACAAGGTGCGCAGCCAGGCGATCGAAACCCGACGCATCGCGAGCCGTCTCATGGCAGCACGCAAAGACCCGACCGACGACCGGGAACACGGCGAAGACTGACAGCACGGCCGGCAGCCGGCACCGGTTCCCCGGCTCCTGTTCAGCTTTGCGCGCTGCCCCCCGGCCCGGCGTTGGCGTCCCGGGTCGCAGCGAAACTGCCGATCGGTGCCGCCTGCCGCGCTGTGGATTCGACACTGACCCGCAACACAGTGCTGTCGTCGGCGCCGCCTGTTCCGTGCAGATCGAAAATATTGTTGTTACCACCCGCCCCGCAGGCCGCCAGCCACAGCGTCACGGCAACCGGTACTACCCGAAGCACAAAACCTGGCATTGCATGCACCCTTCTGTTTCCCTGATCAGGCACCTCGGCATGCCCAAGCAACCCCCGTTCCACAATTTGCCGACCACATGAAATCAGAAGAGTTTTTGCCGCCAGCGCTCCGTTGCGGGGCGCCGCGAAGGCCGACGAGCGGCTCTTTGTGTCGCCCCGGAGCGACGCCCGGGCAAGCCGCGTTCAGGGCCCCGCCGCGCTGCTCTCCAGCTGCTGCAGCGCCGCCGCGATGGCATCGGCCACCGCCTGTTCCAGCTCGATAGCCACGGCTTCTGCCTTGCTACCCCGCGCCACCGCCGAGGGTTTCACAAACAGGATGCGGGTGCTGCCGCCCTGCTCCACCAGAGTGATATGCAACGGGCACAACGCCAGCATGTCGGGATCCGCGTTGCTGACCTGGTTGGCGTACCAGCCGTTGCAGAACACCATGGCGCGAATACCATCCAGCTGGTTGCGGTTGTAGTCGTCGCCCCAGCGCTTCGCCATGCCGCTGAGATTGTTCTGGATGTCGGGTTCGAACACCACGAAGAACTTGTGGTCCTCCAGCGCCTGGTAGACCGCCGGGTAGGCGATCTCGAGGGTCTTGTCCACGGTCCAGACCCGCACCTGGGGCCCGGCCGCGGACAACGGCGCCAGCCATAGCAGCGACAACAATCCAATTACAAAGCGTTGCATACTCTTCACTCCCGAAAGCCGACTGGATGCGGCGACAAGCTTAGCCGCTGACACCGCATAACCGCAAAACAAAAAGACCCGAGCAGCCCAACAGCTACTCGGGTCATGCATACGCCTGACGCAGATGAAGAGGATCACTCAAACGCGATAATCGTCTCCGCATCGAAGCAGCCGTCTCTGGCTTGTTCTCCGTAAACGTCGGTCACCGCTCCGTCCGGCAGGTCCGCGACCGAAACCTGATCGGATCCGTTGTCGGACACCACATAGGCCCCGGTATCAGCGTCGTAGCGTATGCTGCGATCACCGCTGTCGGTCACCAGGTTGAAACCGCAGCTTCCGTCCGGGTTGGCGCCCAGAGTCCCGGTGAGTTTATCGAGCCTCGCTGCATCGGTATCGATGACAATGAGGGCAGCGAACAGGACATCCGGCTCCACCGAAATATCCAGCACGCCGTCGACCATCATCGGAACACCCGGCTCGATGGCGTCCGCGCCGAGCGCTTCGCCGTGCCGGTTGATGATCTTAGTGCCCGGCTGAAGCTGTACGGCGACCTCACTGCCGGCAACAAATCCCTGCCCGGGGTCGATGCTCATGGTGAAGCGATCATCGGCATCCACGATCGACCCGGCGACGCCGTCCAGCTGCTGGAAGGTCCCCTCGACACCGAGCTCAATGATCTCCGCAACCAGTTCCAGATCGTCGATCTCGTGATGGTTGCGCTCATCATCCCGGGCGTCATCGCGATCGCCGTCGCTGTCGGCGTAATCGCCACTGGACCCGTCGTCATGAGAAGCCACGTCGATACCATTGTCGTCGTCCTCGTCCCGATCGTGGCTGTCATCCTCGCGCCGGAACCGGCCGTAAACCGTAGCTTCCTCACCTTCGACCAGGTCGCGGAAGCGGGCCGGTTGCCCGTCTGCATCGAAAATCGAGGTAGCCCGGACGACATCCACCTGAATGCAGCCGCGGGTCTGGTAGTCTTCCTCATCGTCCCGCAGGCGCACCGGCACATCGGTTTCGCAGAGTTTGAACTCCCGATCGTCCCGGTTGATATCGTCGACAACGCCGTGCAGGCGAACCAGCTTCCCGAACGGCGCCTCGGTGATCACGTCCACGAACACCACCGGCCGGAACTGGTACTTGCCGCTGCCGGTGCCGTGGATGTGAATCGACTTATTGGCATCCATGTCGATCTGTACGACCAGGGTCTCGCCGGAATACACGGTGAAGTCACCGCGCGGATTCAGGTCGAGCTTGCCGTTACCCGGCAGTTTGGGGTACGCGGTTTCGATAACGTTGCCGTCGGCGTCCTTCTTGACCAGTTCGATTTCGGTCAACGTCAGGCGAATCTTGCTGTAGCGACCCGCCGGTACGCCGTCGCGGATCGCGAACAATTCGGCCTTGTCGGCGAGATCGAGCAGGTTGAAAGTCTTCTTCCCTTCGTAAATGGTGACACGCCCGCTGTCCGACAACAGCTCGATTTTCACCACACTGACATTGATTTCATCGAAATCTTCGGCCGCGCCGTCGGTCATGGCAACGGCGACGCTGCCGGTGCCGCCTGACACCACCGCGCTGGAACCGCCGCTGCCGCCGCCACAGGCGACCACCAGCAGGGTCACCAGTGCATACACGCCTGCGAGCAGAAACGGGCGGGGTTTGAGACTTCGCATAGGGATTACCTCTCGGTTGCAGACACGCTCATCTCACGCCGTGGTGGCGACGATGCCGTATACAGTTGGGAACTTTGTACCAACGTGAATGCAAGATACATGCAAACGATAGATTTATATTTTTTTATAGATACTTGTATTAGTTTTATAATAATTTGAATGAAGTTATAGTGTAAAACTCCGCGACAACTGTTCGGATTTATTTACACCTGGGATGGCGTGATCAGGACAGATTGCGCGCCAGGAGGCTCAGAGCGTAGTCACCTGGCTCGAGCGGGATGCGCACTCGATAGCCGGCACCAGGCGCTTCCTGCAGGGGCGCGCCGTTCTGATCCTGCATCGTCTGGAGACGAAAGCTGCGGTTGCCCTGAGGCGAGATCAGTTCCAGCTCATCGCCAACCCGGAACTTGTTTTTCACTTCCACCTCGGCGAGTCCGCTGCCCGGGTCGTAGCCCAGCAGTTCGCCGACAAAGCGCTGCGTGACGCTGTTGGAATGGCCATCGATATAGTTCTGGTACTCGTGATGGTGGTGGCGCTGGAAGAAGCCGTCTGTATAGCCGCGACTGGCGAGGTTATCCAGGCTGCCGAGCAGACCGGGATCGAACGGCCGCCCGGCCACCGCATCATCGATGGCCCTGCGGTACACCTGCGCGGTGCGGGCGACATAATAATGTGACTTGGTACGACCCTCGATCTTCAGGCTGTCCACGCCCATCCGCACCAGCCGTTCGACGTGCTGCACGGCCCGCAGGTCCCTGGAATTCATGATGTAGGTGCCGTGCTCGTCTTCCTCGATCGGCATCAACTCGCCGGGTCGCCCGCTCTCCTCGATGAGGCCGACGCGCGCCGGCCGGATATCGCCGCTGATGTCGATACTCGCGTCGCTGACCTTGTAGTCCCAGCGGCAGGAATTGGTGCAGGTGCCCTGGTTGGCGTCGCGGTGATTGAAATAGCCCGACAACAGGCAGCGACCCGAGTAGGCGATGCACAGCGCCCCGTGCACGAACACCTCCAGCTCGATATCCGGGCAGGCCTGGCGGATTTCCTCGACCTGGTCCAGCGACAGTTCGCGCGACAGGATAATGCGCCGGATACCCAGCTGCTGCCAGAAGCGCACGCTGGCATAGTTCATGGTGTTGGCCTGCACCGACAGGTGCACCGGCGTGTCCGGCCAGCGCTCGCGCACCAGCATGATCAGGCCGGGATCGGCCATGATCAGAGCATCGGGGCCGAGCGCCATGACCGGCTCCATGTCGGCCAGGAAGGTCCGGACCTTGCTGTTATGCGGCAGCACGTTGCTGGCCAGGAAAAACGCCTTGCCGCTGGCGTGCACCGCGGCGATGCCGGCGGCCAGATTTTCGATGCGGTTGAAATCGTTGTTGCGCACCCGCAGGCTGTAGCGCGGCATGCCGGCATACACCGCATCGGCGCCATAGGCGATGGCGTAGCGCAGGTTGTTCAGGTTGCCGGCGGGCGCGAGAAGCTCGGGCGCTTTGCATGAGTCAGTAACCGCTGGCAGCGGGCGCGAAACGATATGACCTCGCGCGGCCGAGCGCAAGGGTTGGACCCGGGGAAAGCGATCGTCCGTGCCGGCGCTGCTGCGCTAACCACCGCGCACCGCCTGGTCCATCGCCCGCACAGCCGCCTCCCAGACCTCACCCTGGTTGCCGCGTTCGGCCATCAGTTCCATCAGGCCGTAGGCCAGCTGGCGCTGCTCCGGGTTCAGGTCGCGCAACTTGCGCAACATGTACATGTAGCCGCTTTGCTCCATTTTCAGGGTGCTGACCAGCGCATACAGCGTCAGACTCAGGCCGCTGTGCGGCTGCGCGCGTACGATATCCACCACCTTCTGCAACACGTCCTGGTGCATGTCACCCCCGGGCTCCGGGTTTGTCGGCCACCCTGTCACGCAGATAGACCGGTATAGCCTCCGCTGCCGGCACGCCGCCGGTGCGCTCAAAGGCGGCTGCCGCCAGCCGCGCCACGTCGCCGGCGTGCGGCTGCTGGCCGGCGTGGATGTCCGCCGTGCTTATGCCGCAGCCCGAGCCCAGCAGCTGCGCATAGCTGGCCCAGCCGCTGCCCGCCCCGCTCCAGCGGCCGCCGGCCGGCAGCGCGACCCGCGCGGGCGCAGACAGCCTTTCCTCCGCGACCGCTTCCACCAGGCCGCCGGCGCCACAGCGATAAGCCCCCCAGTAGACCTCCTGCATGCGCGCATCCAGCACCGCCAGCACCTGCTGCACGCCGTGCGCCTGCACCGCTCCCTGCGCCAGCGCTGCCAGGGTCGAGACCGGCACCACCGGAAGCCCGGCGCCGAACGCCATACCCTGGGCCATGCCCGCGGCAATACGCAGCCCGGTGAAGGAACCAGGGCCGCGTCCGAAGGCGATGGCATCCAGTTGCTGCAGGGTAACACCCGCATCCGCGAGCAGCGCGTCGGCGAACGGCAGCAACAATGCGGCATGGCGGCGCGGTGCGATCTCGAATCGCTCCTGTACTTCGTGCCCCAGCAGCAGGGCCACCGAGCAGGCCTCGGTTGCGGTTTCTATGGCCAGCAGGCGCAGCATTCCGGGCTAGTCCGCACCCGCAACGCGGGGGTCGAAAAACGCAGCGACCCGAGCGAAATCGCGGGTCCGCTGCATGTCCGGGAGGCTGTTCAGGAATACCCGCCCGTAACGCTTGGACAGCAGGCGTGGATCGCAGATCACCAGCACACCGCGGTCGTCGACGTCACGGATCAGACGGCCCACGCCCTGCTTGAGTGTGATCACGGCGTGCGGCAGCTGTTCGTCCATGAACGGATTGCCGCCCCGTTCGCGCAGCGCATCGATGCGCGCCTGCAGCACCGGGTCACCCGGCGAGGCGAACGGAAGCTTGTCGATGATGACGCAGGACAGCGCTTCGCCGCGCACGTCCACGCCCTCCCAGAAACTGCTGGTGCCGAGCAGCACGGCGTTGCCGAGTTCCCGGAACCGCTCCAGCAGCTCATTGCGCGGCGCGCTGCCCTGCACCAGCAGCGGAAACCCGCAGCTGTCGCGCAGTCTGCGCTGGGCGATGTGCAGGGCGCGGTAACTGGTGAACAGCACGAAAGTACGCCCCCCGCAGGCGCGGATAATGCGCTCGGCCTCGTCCAGGACCCGGTCGGTATAGGCCTCGTGGGCGGGCTCGGGCAGGCCCTGCGGCACGTAGAACAGGGCGTTGTTGCGGTAATCGAAGGGGCTGTCGAGTTGCAGCGTGGCGGCGTCCTCGAGGCCGAGCCGCCTGGCGAAGTGCTCGAAACTGCCGTTGACCGACAGCGTCGCCGAGGTGAACACCCAGCAGCTCGGCAACTGATGGCGGCGCGAACTGAAGGTATCCGCCACGTCCAGCGGTGTCAGGTTGACCCGGAAGGACTGGCGATAGGTTTCGAACCAGTGGATATGGTCCGGCGGTGGTTGTTCGGTGCACTGCGCCAGCGCCGCCTGCAGCTTCAGGGCGCGCTGATGACAGTTGTCCAGACCGCGGCTGCGCTCGGCCTGGGACTGCAGCGCGGCGGTCAGGACAGCCAGAGCGTCGCGCAGTGCGGCGAGCCGGGTCTGCAGTTCCGGATCGTTGGCCAGCCGCGACCAGGGTGCGCGCTGTTCCCCCTTGCCCATCGCCAGCCGCACTTCCTGCACCTGGCGTTCCAGGCGCCGCGCGAGCTCCGGCAACCCCTCCAGCGCGGCCGTCTCGCGCAGATATTCGGTAACGCTGTCCTGGGCCAGTTCCTGCAGCTGCCGGCTGGACAGACTGGCGCCGAAGAACTGTGCCGCGGTGTCCGGTAACTGGTGGGCCTCATCGATCACGAACGCGTCCACACCCGGCAGCAGCTCGCCGAACCCCTCCTCTTTCAGGGCCAGGTCGGCACACAACAAATGGTGATTGATGACCACCAGATCGGCTTCCTGGGCGGCACGGCGGGCCTTCAGTACGTGACACTTGGCAAACCACTCGCATTGCTGGCCGATGCAGTTTTCCGCTGTCGAGGTTACGCGCGGCCAGATGGCGGCGTCCTCGGGCACGCTCGACAGTTCCGCGATATCGCCGCTGCGAGTGCGTCCCGACCAGTCGAATATGCGTTCCAGCTGATCGACCTGCTGGCGTGCCGCCAGACGCCCCTCGTTGCGCGTTATCGCCAGACGGTGGTGACACAGATAGTTGGCACGCCCTTTCAGCAGCGCCGCACGCAGCGGCACGCCCAGTGCCGACTGTACGCTCGGCAGGTCGCGGTGAAACAGCTGATCCTGCAGATGGCGGGTGCCGGTCGACACGATGACCTTGCGTCCCGACAACAGCGCCGGCACCAGATAGGCAAAGGTCTTGCCGGTGCCGGTGCCGGCTTCGACAATCAGGGAGGTCTGGTCTGCCAGCGCGGTCTCCACCGCGGCGGCCATCTGCTGCTGCTGGACACGCGCGGCGAAGCCAGGTACTTCGCTGGCCAACGCGCCGTCGCTGCTCAGACAGACGGCGGCGTGCACCGATTCAGCTGGCGGGGAATCGAGCGGCATTTTCACCCGTTACAGTCCGGACTGGTTGTCCCAGATCTCGTCTTCGATTTCGCCTTCCTCGCGCGTCCATACCGGCCTGGCAATGATCTTGAAGCGTGCCACCGTCATGGCACCACGCTTTTTGCGCGCGCTGCCACCCGCCGCGTCCATAGCCTCGATGACATCGTCGCGATCGGCTTCGTAGATTTCAACCGGCTGGTAGTCTTCATCCATGATCACCAGCATGACGCTGTCCCAGTCCTGCTCCAGCTTGAGCTGACCGACGCGCTGACCGGCCTTGTCTTCGTCGAAAATCACCCGCGCCTTGATCTGGATGCGCTTTCCCTCCCGCCTGCCGCAGCCGATGGCATCGTAACCGCCGGGACGGTCCTTGCAGACTTCCAGATTCAACAGACGCGCCGCATCGTGCTCGGCGATTTCGCCGCTGACACCGGGTAACGGCTTGCCGGTGGTACGCCGGAACTCGGCGGCCAGGCGGCGCGCCTCGGAGATCAGCTTGTCGACGGAGTATATGGCCACGGGCCTGTTCTATTGCTAGCTGTCGCCCGACGGGTTTGCGGGCCTTCAGGCCGGATTGTACACGCGCCGGCGAAGACCCCACCAATCATGGCGTTGGAAACGACCGCCCGCTGCGCCGCGCGGCTACGAACCGCCCAGATCACGCGCCTTTTTCTCGGCCGCACGGGCGCCGGCACTGTCATCCATTGCCCAGCGCGCCCGCGCCACCAGCTGCCAGTTTTGCGCCTGCAGGCGCCTGTCCCCGCCCGACAGGGCGTTGGATTTCAGCGCCAGCTGCTCTGCCTGGCGCGGCTGGCCCTGCTCCAGGCGGGTGGCCGCCAGCCGGCTCCACAACCGGGCGTTGTTGGGTTCGATGCGCAGCGCGCGTTCGATGGCAGCGGCCTCGTTGGCGCTATCACCGGAGGCGCGGTAGCTGTCAGCCCGGTCCAGCAGCGCAATCACGGCACCCCCGGTGGCCGGTGCCGGCGGCGGCACTTCGACCCGTTGCGGCGCCGTATCGCCGGGCACCGTGGTGCCGCCAATGGTGGGTCGGCTTGCGGAGCCCTCCACCACCGGCGGCAAACTGCGCTGCGGCGCCGTGCTACAGGCACCCAGCAGAACAAACAAAACTGCAACCAGTCGTTTCATCGCAACCATTCCGGTAACCAGCGCAGGGCTGCACCCCGCGCGCAGGGCGCCTTTGGCGGCTTGGAGCCCGCCTCGACAAAGGGCAATTGTACGGTATTATCGCAGCCGCTGTCGGCCAGGCCACCGCTGAGCTTGTCAACCTGATACCACTCCACCGTATCGGGTTTCATGGGCTGCGCGGCGACGGCACCGGCCGCGGCGTACAGACCGGCCCACACTTGCATCGCGCCACTGCCACCGGTGAGCCCCATGGGCTTGTTGTCGTCGCGTCCTATCCAGATCACGCCCAGTTTCTCGCCGTCGTAACCCGCGAACCAGCTGTCACGGAGATCGTTGGTGGTGCCGGTCTTGCCCGCCAGCCCGAGCTGGGAGGAAAACCGGCTGTTCAGGGCACGCCCGGTGCCCTCCTCGATCACCATCTGCAGGGCGCGATGGATCAGGTAGGCCGGCCCCGGATCGATTACCCGCTCGACACTGAGTTCGTAGCGCTGCAGCGGCTGGCCGCTGGCATCCAGCACCTCGCGGATACTGCGCAGCGGCACCCGGAATCCACCGCTGGCGAAGTTGAGATAGAACTCGGTGACGGTCAGCGGACTCAAGTCCGTGGCACCCAGAAACAGCGACGGATAAGGGTTGAGCGGCTCGTCAACCGACAGTCGGCGCAAAGTCTTGATCACCGCATTGACGCCCAGTTCCAGACCCAGGCGCGCCGTGGCGACGTTGTAGGAACTGGCCAGTGCCTGGTACAGCATCACCTCGCCATGAAACTCGCGGTCGTAGTTCTCAGGTTTCCACAACTGCCCCGACTGCTCGAACTCCAGCGGCCCGTCGTCGATGCGCGAGGCAAGATTATAACGGCCCGGCTGTTCCAGTGCCGTGAGGTAGACCGCTGGCTTGATGAGCGAACCCACGTGCCGTTGGGCGTCCAGCGCCCGGTTGAAGCCCGCGAACCCCGCCTGGCGACCGCCGGCCAGCGCCAGCACCTCGCCATTGGCCGAATGCGTCACCAGCCCGGCGCCCTGCAGGTCCGGCTGTTTGTCGAGCAGCGGCCGAATGCGCTGGTCCAGGCTCTTTTGCAGCGCCCACTGCACCTGCGGGTCAACGGTGGTAAAAATGCGCAGACCCTCGCTGACCAGGTCAGACTCGTTGTAGTCGCGGCGCAACTGACGCCGCACCAGATCCAGAAACGCCGGGAAGCTCTTGCTGGTGCCCGCCGCCGCCTGCACCAGACCCAGGCCTTCGCGGCGTGCTTTCTGGTACTCGGCCTGGCTGATGATGTCCTGCTCCTGCATGATCTGCAGAACCAGGTCGCGGCGTTCGCGGGCGCGCTCCGGGTGTCTGCGGGGATCGTAGTAGGACGGCCCCTTGACCATGCCCACCAGCAGCGCCATCTGGGCCGTGCTCAGTTCCTGCAACGGGCGCTGAAACAGGAACTGGCTGCCCAGGCCAAACCCGTGAATGGCACGCTGACCGTCCTGGGCCAGGTAGATTTCGTTCAGGTAGGCCTCAAGAATTTCGTCCTTCTCGTAGCGCCACTCCAGCAGCAGCGACATGATCGCCTCGTTGAACTTGCGCCACAGGCTGCGCTGATTGGTGAGGAAGAAGTTCTTCACCAGCTGCTGAGTCAGGGTGCTGCCGCCCTGCACCACCCGACCGGACTGCACGTTGACCAGCAATGCCCGTCCCACCGCGCGCGGCGAAATGCCGTGGTGCTGGTAAAAACCGCGGTCCTCGACCGCGATCAGGGCGCGTACCAGCGTGTCCGGCACCTGATCGAGCTTCAGCAGGATGCGATCCTCCTGGCGCGCGGTATGGATACTGCCGATCTCGAGCGGATCGAGCCGCGCTAACGCGACGGCATCCCCCTTGCGATCATCCTGCAGGCTCTGCAGGTGGGAGGCGGAAAAGCTTGCCCGCAGGGCCCGCGACGGCTCTTGGCCGTCCCAGAACACGAACGGCCGGCTGATCAACTGGAAGCGGGACGCGTTGCGCGACACCTCGCCCGGGTGCCGCGCGGTAGCGACGAACTTGTAGCCCAGTGCGCGCAGCTCGGCGGCGAACTGCTCGGGCGCCAGCGGCAATCCCACGTACAGCTCGAGCGGCCGGGCATAGACGCGCGCCGGTAGTGACCAGCGCTTGCCTTCGAACTGGCGGTAGACCTGGAAATCGAGAAACGCCACGTACCCCACGGTAACAACCAGCAGAGTGATGAGAATCTTGCGCCAGGGGAAACGGGGGTTTTGGCTTTTGCGCCGCTTTTTCTTCGCACTGCGGCGGCGCGCTGTGGGCTTTTTTCGGGCCATCCAATCCAACTGCAATGATCATGTCTCGGCCGGAGTGCCGATAACGGGCGTAGTATACCTTAGGCATGCCCATGCGACGTAGCCGCCGCGCAATCACATTGCTTCTACCAGCCGCAGCCTGCCTCAGCCGGCCCCGCTGCGGCAATCACGCCTTCTTCTGCCCGCTGGCCGCGAGGTATTTGGACTCCAGGATATTGTATTGCTTCTCCAGCTCCTGAATCGCCGCATCCTTGAATTCCAGCAGCGCCTCGAGCTCCTGAACCTTGGCCTCCAGTTCCTGGTTCTGCTCTGACAGGCCGGCTGCATCCGCCTGCTGACCGGCATCCGCCTCATGGCGCGCGATCGTTGCCTGGATTTCCTCCAGTTCGGAGCGCAGCATAGCGTTGTCGTCCTCCAGCACCGCAACGCAGCCGTTCAATTCCTGGTTGGCACGCTGCATAGTGGCGAAGGCGTCGGCGAGCTCCCGGGCTTTGCTGGCTTCCGGCGCCAGCGTCTTGATCAGGGTTTGCAGCTTGGCAATGGTGTGCTGCTGTTCGCCGACCATGGATTTGAGCCCGTTCAGCTGCGCCGGTTGCATTCCGGCGCCACCCCTGTGGCGCTGTGACCGCGCCGATTTCAGCCGTTCGTTTTCCTGTTCCAGGACCTGCAGGCAACGCTGCAGCTCGTCGCTGCGTTTTTCGAACTCGTCGAGTTTCTGCAACACGTCTTCCGCACCCTGCAGCTCACTTTCGTGTTCGCGCAGTTTGGCGCGCAAAGCCGCCATAGCGTCCTGCTGGTTGTTGATCACCTGCTTGAGGTGATCCACTTCCTCGTCGTGGGTATCGTGGGTTTCGCGGGGGGCGGAGTTCTCCTGGTCGGGTGACGGATCAGGCTCCGCTGACGCCTGCGCGTCTGGCGCGACCTCGGTCTGAGCGCTGACCGTTTCCGGCTCCGGGCGCAGCTGTTCGATCAGTGCCTTCATGCCGTCGGCAATCCGGGCCTGGAACGCAACCGGATTGGCTTCCAGTTTGCGGGCTTCCAGCTCGATCTCCAGAAAACGCTTGCGCATCGCGAACAGCCCGGCAACCTTGCGGTCCGCAACGTCCTGAGCCGCATCGGCGCGCTCGATGAGCTCCTGGTTGCGCAGCACTTCGTCTCTCAGATACTGCGCGTAGCTGACCGGTTCGGCGTCCGGTTTGGCCTGGCGGGCTTGCCGCTCCAGGTGCCGTACGCGGTTTGCCAGACGCCGCCCACGCCAGCCGAAACCGATAGCGGCAACGAGGGCCAGCAGGGCAAACTCGAGTGCCCCGAGAAATGCGATCAGATTGACCTGCAGTGTTTCCACGGTGGGCCGGCCGCGCGCTTATGTGCGCCCCGAATCAGGCTTCCTGCGCTTCGAGGTCGGCGTCCTCGACAGCTGGTTTGCGGCGTTTTTTCACCAGCCACCAGCCGCCGAACGCGATGCCCGCGAGCAGCACATTGATGGCGCCGAACACCCCGAGCGCCAGCCCCAGGCTGAGCGATTTCTCCTGCTCTGCAAACGGCGGCTCCGCCGCTGTTTCTGCCGGCGGCTCCGACGCCTCGGGAGCAACCTCGGGCGCGGGCGGCGGCGCGCTGACCGGCTCCGGAGCAGGCTCAGGCGTTGCGAGCGCCGGCACCGGCATCTCGCTGCCGGCCGCTGCAGCGGTCACTTCCAGATGTACCGTCTTCTGGCGCTGGA
This sequence comes from uncultured Gammaproteobacteria bacterium, assembly GCA_963695455.1. Lineage (GTDB taxonomy): Bacteria > Pseudomonadota > Gammaproteobacteria > DSM-19610 > DSM-19610 > Thiogranum. Next base: position 256,794 of record CAVOGN010000011.1, read on the forward strand.
ACGTCTCGCCCTGCGCAACGATCTGGATACGGTAAGCGCCCGGGTTCGCGTAACTCAGGGTGTTGGCATAAACGCCGTCGGCGGCCCTGCGGTCGCCATATTGGCCGGCGTCGAGCAGCTCCACATGCGCCGAGTTGCCAGCCGGATCCTGGATGTCCATGAAAAAGCGGGTATGGGTCAGCACCGCTTCGCGGTCCAGCAGCTTACCGTCCTGTTCCAGCCAGGATTCCAGCACCATGTCCTCGTTGGTACTGAGGTTGGGCTGCTGGGGGTTATGGTTCAGCGACATATTGGTGACAATGTAGGCCCGATTGTTCCCCGCGCTAAACAGCAGTTTCCAGCGACCGCTCTGTGGTTTCGCCACGGTGATCATGTCGAAGTGGTGCGAGACAAACCATTTCAACGTGTCACCGGCAGCGTCGGAACTCAGCTCGCGCCCGCCCGGATCCTGCAGGAAGATGCGCACATCTTCGCGTTCTTTGGACGCTATGATGGTAACTTCCTCAATGGACTCGTCGACCACAAACTCGCCGCCCTCGATAGGCAGCATGTCGGGCGCTTTGGCACTCTCGAAAATAGCGCTGAAGACTTCGTGCAGGTCCGCGTCGCTGCGCGCCAGCTTGAACAGGGCACCGGTTTCGCTGGCGACCTGTCGCAGCAGTTCAACGTCGGAGGCCTCGGTAAAGGCAATGGTATACACCTTGATACCCTTGTCTTTGACCGACTGCAGCAGTTCACCCTGCAGTTGCCGGGTTAAGGCCCAGTCCTCGTCCGTGTCGCCGACATCCATCTTGCCATCCGACATGAGCACCAGGATCCGGTCACGCTCCGGTCGACTTTCCTTGTCCAGCATGGCAACGCCCTTGGCCAGTGCCGCGTACAGGTTGGTGTAGACGCCGCGTGAAGACACCTGGTCGGCGGAGGCCAGGATGCGGGCGTTGGTGTCGCTCGACGGTGCGGTGAGATGCAGCACCGGGTAACCGTTGTCGCTGAAGCTGATCAGTCCGATGCGGTCCTGCTCGCCCAACAGTGACATGAACATTTTCGCTGCCGGCACGCGCAGCTTGCCGGGGTCGTTCTTGGCCATGCTCCCGGAGCTGTCCATGAGCAGCACGGCGTCAGCGCCCGCCGCAGCGGCCGGCGCGCCAAAGCCCACCAGTAGAGAGGCCAGTAGCGCGAAAAACACCCCGGAAGGGGATACACCGGTATGCTCAGAAAACGTCCTGTTCATGTCCGCACATCCTTTTAACGTATTGATATTGCTTGCAAGTTGGGCTGGCCCGTGGCACAGCCGGACTGCGACCCATGTAGCGGCACGAGTCAGAATTAATTTAGATTCAACTGCTTAATGAGGGATCGCGGAATGATCCGGAGAGGTCCGGACGCGACGCTGCAGCACAAAGATTTTTTCACTCAGGCGCGACAGACCACGCTGGCGGAATTTGGGCTCTGTTGCGAGCACATCCTGCTCGCAGACCCGTTCGATCGACCAGCGGTCGGCAAACAGGCTGCGGACTTCCGCCTCCTCGACCGCGAACGGCGGCCCCTGCATTTCCGCCTGTGGGTATTCCATGGTCACCAGCAGCATGGCCGTCCCGGCCGGCAACAGCCGGTTCAGCCGCGCTACGTAGCGGCCGCGCAGGCGCTCGGGCAAGGCAATCAGCGCGGCCCGGTCATAGACGCCACGCACATTCTCGAGCTGTGGCGGTTGAAGCGCGAAGAAATCACCACACAGCAGACGCAAGCGGTCCGTCTCGCAGACGGAAAAACCGTGCTCTTCGCCGTGTCTCGGCACCATTCCAGCCTCAGCGAAAAAAGCCTCCACTGCAATCGGGCTGAGTTCCACGCCCAGCACCGGGTGCCGCTCGCTGAGCCACAGCATGTCACGACTCTTGCCACACAGGGGCACGAAGACCTCATCGCCCGGCTTCAGTCCGAGACGCGGCCAGTAGGCCTGCAGGTGAGAATTGATGTCGGCCTGGTGGAACCCGATCAGATTATCCTGCCAACGCTGGTGCCAGAACGCGGCGTCCATTACCGGTGCGGAGTGCCACCGAACGGGCGCGGGTTGGCGCCGGGCAGCGGGTGGAACCATTCGAGCTTCTCGTGCAGCTGCACGACTTCACCCACGATGATGATGGTCGGCGGTTTCACGGCTTCGCGTTTGACCGTCTGCTCCAGCGACTGCAGGTCGGCTATGATCACCCGCTGGTTCTGGGTGGTGCCCTGCTGTACCAGCGCCACCGGTGTGGTCGCCGGCAGGCCATGCTCGATCAATTGCGCGGCAACGACACCTACGCCGTGCAGCCCCATATAGAAAACAATGGTCTGGTTAGGGTGTGCCAGCGCCTTCCAGTTGAGATCGACCGAACCGTCCTGCAGGTGACCGGTGACAAACACCACCGACTGGGCGTAGTCGCGGTGCGTCAGTGGTATCCCGGCATAGGTCGCACACCCGGAGGCAGCCGTGATACCCGGTACCACCTGGAAGCTGACGCCGTTTTCCATCAGCGTGGAGATCTCCTCGCCGCCTCGGCCGAAGATAAACGGGTCACCCCCCTTCAGACGCACGACCCGCTTGCCCTCCCTGGCCAGGCGCACCAGCAACTGGTTGATGTTCTCCTGGGACAGGGTGTGCTTGTCGCGCTCCTTGCCCACGTAGATACGCTCCGCCTCACGGCGGGCGAGCTCGAGAATCGGCGGCGCCACCAGCCGGTCGTAGACAATGACATCGGCCATCTGCAGCAAACGCAGGGCGCGAAAGGTCAACAAGTCGGGATCGCCGGGGCCGGCACCGACCAGGTAGACCTCACCGACCGGCTGCGGGATGTCCTCGGACTGCCGCAGCGCCCGTTCCAGGCATTCCTGCGCAGTCTGGTCGCGGCCGGCGAACAACAGCTCCGCGACTTCGCCCTGCAGCACATTCTCCCAGAACTGGCGCCGCTGATCGAGCGTGGTGAAGCGCTGTTTGACCTTGTCACGGAAGCTTTCCACCAGCGTCGCCAGACGCCCGTAAGCGGCCGGCACGTAGCTTTCCAGGCGCGCCCGCAGCAGGCGCGCCAGCACCGGCGATGCGCCGCCCGTGGAAACCGCCACCTGTACCGGTGAGCGGTTGATAACGGAGGGCACGATAAAGCTGCATAACTCGGGCTGGTCGACAACGTTCACCGGGATATTGCGCGCCCTGGCCAGTTCGGAAATACGGCGGTTGACGTCCTCGCGGTTGGTAGCGGCAATCACCAGCACTTTGTTGTCCAGGTCGTCTGCCTGGAAAGCGCGCGCTCGATGCACAATGCGCTGTTCGGTGGCAAGCTCAGCGAGCTCGCTGCACACTTCCGGCGCCACCAGTTCGACCCGGGCACCCGCTCGGCGCAGCAAGCCGACCTTGCGTGCGGCCACTCGGCCGCCGCCGACCACCAGACAGTCACGATTATCGAGATCCAGAAATACCGGGAACAGGTCCAAGGCAGGCACCTCAGGCTCTGGCGGCATTAAGGATCGGTTCCAGCAGGGCATCCAGCTTGCCGGTCCGGTCCAGTGCGGCAAGATCATCGTAACCGCCCACGTGGTAATCGCCGATGAAAATCTGCGGCACGGTGTGGCGACCGGTGATCTGCTCCATCTTGCCCCACATCTCGCGGTCATTGTCGACCGGGATCTTCCGGATCGGCACCCCCTTGCTGTGCAGCAGACGATCTGCGCTGATGCAATACGGACAGAACCGCGTACAGTACATTACGACTTCCGACATGAACTTCCCGCCCTACTCAAGAACCTTGACATTGCCTATCTCTATAGTATCAAACGCCGGACTCAAGTGCCGGTGGCTGACACGCCTTATATAATTCTCCAGCCCCGCCGCATCCCCACCCTTGCGCAGCAGTGCCAGCAACAAGTCGAACCTGGCCCGGTTGGCTGTCAGGTGTTCCGCCAGCCGCGCCGCGGCGCCTGGCTGTCCGGGTCGCACCTGCGGCATGCTGTAGGCGAGCGCCTGCATGGATTGTATCTGAACGCTTGCGAACAGGGGCCGCAAACGCGACCGCAGCTCCTCGCGCACCAGGCTGGTGGCAAGCCAGATCAGCTGATCGAGCGCCGCTATCAGCTGTTCACCGACGGCGTCACGGTCGCGCAAATATTCGAGTGCCGGATAATAGCCCAGCGCCTCCTCGCGCGCATAAGCGTCGACTTGTTCGGCCAGCTGTGCGCCGATGCGGTGCGGACAAAATCCCGAATGCCGTTCGAAGATCAGGTCCGGCACCACCACCGTTGCGCTGAGCACGGCCTTGACTGTATACAAACCCGGCATCGCGTTAACAGGCCCTAGTACTCCTTCAACATGATATTGACGGGTTCAGAGCCACACAGCAACGTAAGTGCGAGGCGCGGCTCGCCGGCAATGGCGTTGCTGTGCGGCTCCCGCAGGGCAGGACGAGAAGCAGCCATCTGCGGTGTTGCTTACCCTTGAGGTAGCATGGCTACCCCGGCGGGCAAGCGCCTTGCCGCTGACCGCTTCTCGTCCTGCTGAACCCGTCAATATCATGTTGAAGGAGTACTAACTGCCCAGCAACTGTGCCAGCTGCTGCCGGATCGGTAACGTCACAGGTTCGATCTTCTTGCGCATGACCGATCCGATGGCGTCGGTGCGGGCGAAAATCGGGTTCACCAGGGACTCACTGACCCAGGACAACACCAGCATGGCACGCAGGTCAGCGCCGTAGCCGGGCAACACCTCCAGTACCGCCTGCAATGCGCTGGTGGTCGCGCAAACGGGGGGAACATCGAGCAGGACGTCGGCATCCTCGACCAGGGTGTGCATTTTGGCGTCGGCATCCCGGTGCGGACAGACGGACGCGAAATACGCCTGGATCGCGTTCAGGAACTCGACTACCACATCCTGGTCGGCCGGCTTGTTGAGTACCGCCTCTGCTGTGCGCAGAAACACCTGACCCGGCTCACCCAGACAGCGGCATAGCTGCATGGCGACCGGGTTGCCCGCCTCGATAAGAGCGGCCAAAGCGGCACACACTTGCTCCCAGTCCTCGCGCGGCCGCCCGGCTTCCGGCAGTCGGTCGGGACTGGCGCGCATGAAGCCGACGTAGTAGGAACTCTTGCGCTTGGCGGATCGCCACAGCTTGTCGCGCAAATCCTCTGCGATCAGTCCGGGCTGTAACACCAGACGCACCGTTTCGACCATGGCCTTGTGTTCGGTTTCGAACGGCAGATACTCGACCAGATACTGGGCCAGCACCGGGCCCATCTCCCCAGCGACCACGCAGTCTCTCTCCAGCATGCGGCGCGCATTATCGGCGACCGGCATGGCCCACCAGGCCCGCCGTGCGATTTCATCGGTCAGCCCGCTGGCGTGCACAACGGCAACAATTGCCTCCGGCTCACCCAACAGCAGCAGTTGCTCCAGACTGTTGTCGCGCGCCTGGCCCATGCGCGTCCAGCGCCTGAGGAACACCGGGTATCCCCCCGGCGAGCCGAGCACCTGACTGGACAGCAGTTCGCGCACCTTTTTCAGGTACTGATCGTCACGTCCACGCGGGTTGAGTTTGACGCTGGCCTCACCCTGATCCGACAGGGCGTGGACCGTCATGGAGGATTCATCGATCCGTACCGCCTGCAGCGGATTCGCCAACAGCACGTTGAGGCGCAGCGAGTCTTCTGCCGACAGCTCCATCAACGCTCGAAACCGGCGGCGCGGTAGAGTTCGTTGGCTTTCTCGACGTCCTGCTCCACACCTTTTCCTTCCTCATACATCATCGCCAGGGTGGTCATTGAACCCACCAGGCCCTGGTCGGCCGCTTTCTGAAACCATTCCACGGCCAGCGCCGGATTCTTCTCCACGCATTCCCCTTCGAGGTACATGAATCCCAGACCATGCTGCGCAACTGCGTAACCGCTTTCGGCAGCCGCCTTCATCCAGCGCAACGCCAGTCCGTCGTGCTTGGCGACGCCGAGACCGTTCTGATACATGATGGCCAGGCGATGCTGAGCCTCCGGGTTACCCTGGTCGGCAAACGGTGACAGCAGTTGCGCGGCACGCGAAAAGTGCCGCGCTTCGAAGGCGGCCATCCCGCTGGCAAATTCCACGTCCTGAGTCGTTGTATCCGGCATATTCGCCTCCTGCAAAAAACCCATAGTATAACTTTGCCCGGCTTTCCTTACCAATTTACTCAGGCTTTATCGAGTCTCAGACCTGCTCGGCGCCTGGGTCGTCCTGGGGCATATTCCCGTTTTTTTCAAAAGGTATTATCTCACTATGGATATATAGCGAAATCCTGATAGACCTGTATACTTCCGCGCCATTCGACGAACGCGGGCACACGAAGGCCGGCTGTAGTGAACGGACCGGGCGGCTCGGGAGCTTGCGCCGCTCGAGGCCCTTTTTGCACCAGCGGCACGTTGCCGTGGTAGTGACATTCCTGATCAGACGCCAAAGCACTGGTCGTAAAGATTCGCAACCTTTCTAAGGAGATCGCAACAATGGATCAAACCTATTACGATTTTACCACCAAGATGGAAAACGAATCGGTCAACGATGACTACATCCAGGGCTGGCAGAGCGGGTTCCTGCTCAATCCGCCGCGTGAGGAGCAGCGTTCCAACGAGGCCTACGAAGCCGGTTACGAAGACGGCAAGGCGCGCAACATGGAAAACTACTCGAACTGGGCCGGCAAATAGGCCGCTACCGGATTTGAGATCGAAAAACGGGCCGCCGGCCCGTTTTTTTTTGCCCCCCGAACCCATGCCGCACGCGGCTGCAGTGCCGTTGATGCATTCGCTCAACCGCGCATGCCTTGCCCCTGATATGCCCCTGCTCAGCCCCTCCCGCGCCTAAGCACCTCTCCTGCTAAAGAAAATCCGGATAACGCCGACATTAGGGTTCCCTAATTTACTGAACCGAGGTACCCACCATGAACAAGCGGTTGTCTGCGGCCGTGGCAGTTACACTGCTTCTGTCACGCGCCGGGTCCGTGTTGGCGATCGAGAACATCGATATCAACGGATTTTTCACCGTCGGTGCGACCAAGAGCGACTCCTCAGTCGACACGCAGGACGGCAACATTACTGACGACGTCGGTTTCGAGGAGGACACCCGCGTCGGCCTGCAGATCTCTGCGGATATCAACTCGAAAATTTCCGCCACCGCCCAGATCCTGGGTGACAACCGGAAGAACCAGAGCTTCAACGCCGAGTTCGACTGGGCTTTCGTCAGCTACGCCTTCAACGACCAGGTCAGTCTGCGCGGCGGCAAGATCAAACTGCCTACCTTCCTGATCTCTGATTACTACGAGGTCGGCTACGCCTATCCCTGGATTCGTCCGCCGGCAGAGGTCTACTACAGCAACCCGATCAATGCTATCACCGGCGTCGACGCCCTGGTGCGCGCCAACCTGGGCGCTACGGACCTGCTGGTGCAACCCTACTTCGGTGTCTCGCGCGGTGAAGAAGCGCTGCTGCCACAGGAAGTGCTACCGCCCAGCGAACAGGGCAATGCGGTATACGAGAAATTCGAAGCCGACAACATGGCCGGTATCAACGTGGCTCTGTCGGGCGATTTCTTTACCATTCGCGCCGGCTACCTGCAAACCGAAGTGTCGGCCCCGAACCTTGGCGTCACCAACAGCGAGGACGTCACCTTCTGGTCTGCCGGTGCCACCATGGACTGGCACAATGTGATCGCCTACTCAGAGTATTTCCAGCGCGAAATCGACGGACTGGCGAATCTGGCTTTCCCCAACCAGAAAGGCTGGTACGCCACGCTGGGGTACCGCTTCGGTCGCTTCCTGCCGCACGTCACCTACGCCCAGCTGCTCGACGACAACAGCAGCAGTGACCTCGGTACCGGACTGGAGCAGGACTCCCTCACGCTGGGACTGCGCTACGAGCTGGGTGCAGCTGCCGACCTCAAGCTGGAAGTCGAGCGCGTGGAGCCCCAGGACGACACCCGCGGATTGCTCATGGAGCCCACCGATGATGTCAACATCTTCAGCGTTGCTGTTGACGTAATTTTCTAAGGGGGGCCAACCATGAAAAAAAGCGCACATAAACTTGTTGCAATAATCCTGCTCGGCATAGTGAGCAAGAGCGCCCTGGCCGAGATCGCCGTAATTGTTGATGCTTCCGTATCGGTCGATTCCGTCAATCTGGAACAGCTGGAACGCCTGTATCTGGACAAACCGGCCAGCATCCAGGCCAGCACCCAGCTGACACCGGTGGACCAGAAGAAGGGATCACCGCTACGCCAGGAGTTCGCAGAAAAGGTGCTGGGCAAAACGGAAGGCGAACTGTCACGCTACTGGTCACGCCTGATGTTTTCGGGCAAAGGCCAGCCACCGCGTGAATACGACGGTGACGCGGCAGTCATCCGCGAAGTCACCGGGAGCCCGGGCAAGATCGGTTATATCGACGCCGCAGCTGTAACCGAGGACACCAGGGTAATCCTGCGGATTCCGTAGCCGGACTGCCGGTCGCGGAAACAGAAAGAGGAGCCGGAATGGCTCCTCTTTTTTTTGCCGTCGAAGTGTGCCGCGGGCCGTTGGCGAGCTTACCGGAGCCGGCGTGGCTGCGGTTCGTTTGACAGTTCACGGCACGCGGCGCATTCGTCCCGTTGACTGGCTGTCGAAGCGTCGCCCGCCTGATGCACCCTGAACGCGGTACGCCGCGAACAGGCGTCACGTGGCAAGCACGGCCCCGGACATGAACCGGCACGCCAGGGCTGCACTCCGCTGGAACACAGCTGCGACGCAGCCTGCATTTCTCACGGGCTGCGGGCCAGCCACGAACCGCACTGAAGTTGGCTGAGGCCTGAGAGTAGCCTGGTGTATACCGCCACCGATATCGAGCCATTCCGAGCAACGCCACTGGTCAGTGCACCAACCGTAAACGCTTTAGGCGCGGCGCGATCCGTAGTGAACCGCGTCCCCCTCGCAAGGATCGCAACGCCGCAATGGCCGCAGAGGGCGCTCCCTGCGGGCGGACCGGGAAACGGTTATCCGCTGCCCTAAGCCTCTTGAAAAGGGCATGGCCAGACCCTGCCCCGCGAAGCGTTTTCGACATTCCCGGCGACTCCGGCCTCGCGGCTAAGCGCTTCCTGGCCGGCTTAATAGGGCACTATCAGTGGCGGGGCATCCCAAGCCGGAGGGCGGCTCCAGCGGCGAGCTTATCCCTGCCCTGGCGGGTTGTCGCGCGCCCACCGGCTCTTGAGAGCACCGCTATTGCGGAAACAGGGACGCGGTCGCGGATGTTTCGAAGGCCGGTGCACAGCGGTCGAAGTCTGATCACTGGGTCAAGCAAGCACCTGCTCTGGACGTCGCAGGGACGACCGCACGCCGGCGTGGCATGCGCGCGTCGAGCGGGACTCTCACTCCCGAACCGCCTCCAGCCGCCTGAACCCGCCGCCAGCATCCGCGATCGCCGTGAGACATGCGGACCAGCACAGACTTACCGATGCTGGCTCTGGTCGAGGCAGAAAAAAAAGGAACCCGCGGGTTCCTTTTTTCGCCAGAACGGGATTGGATTAGCGGCAAGTCGACAGGAATCTGGCCGACGGACCCTCGCACGGATTAGAGGAAAAGGACCCCTTGGTCGCGCCCTGCTGCGTACTTCCCGGCGCATCGGAAGTCGTTTGCACCGCGACCGGGTCCGGCGTCGCACGCGCAGCAACCTCCGCCGCTTGCGCTTCGCTGCTCGCCGCGGCACGGGCGTTCGCTTCCGCCAGTTCTGCTTCGGCGCGCGCGCGGTCCAGTGCGGCCTGCTCGGCGGCTTGTTTTGCCCGCAGCAGCCGTTGTTTTTCCACATTGGCCTTGCGCTCCAGCTCGGCACGCGCCGCCCGCTCCTGGGCCAGTCTCTGCTCCGCCTGCCGGCGCTCCTCAGCCAGTTTCTGCTCCGCCAGACGGCGCTCCTGTTCCAGCGCTTCACGCACTGCGCGTTCCCGGGCCAGTCTCTGCTGCGCCGCATGGCGCTCTTGTTCCAGCGCTTCGCGCGCCGCCCGTTCCAGTTCCAGCTCCTTCTCAGCGGCCAGCCGCTCGCGCTCCATACGTTCGGCTTCCAGCTTCAACTCGGTCAGACGCCCGGCTTTCTGGCGCCGCCGCTGCTCGATGTCGCTGTCCTCACCCGGCAACGCCGCGTCGTCCTGCCTGGTATCGTCGCCAAGCCGCACTGCCGCCGCGGGCAGCGCCCCTGAAGCGGACGCAGCAGCCGAGGAACCGGCGCCAGATTCGATCTGCGCCGATTCCGTTGCGACCGGTTTCGCTGTCCATACGTCCCTGATCATCCACAGGGTTCCGCCCGCCAGCGCCACTACGGCAGCCAGCAGCCAGAGCGCTCCCTTGTCGCCTTTGTTGCGCGTTTCCTGGTTCAGCTCCTGGTCGTCGTCCGCTTGCGTCGGATTGTCGTCTACGAGTTCTTGGTCGCTATGCTTTGCAGTATCCACTGTCGATTCGTCCACTACGGTCAGGTTTCAGTTTTGGGAGACGGTTATCGGCCGCCCGGGGGACCCCCTGCGCAGGCACCTGGCATCACCCATCGGCGGTTCTCGCCACTGTAGCGTTCGTTTTTGGATTTTCTTTACTAACCAGCAGGATAGCTTTTCAAGCCAATGCTCGGATATCAACCTAAAAACAGGTTGTCATGAACCTCGCGGTGGGGCCGTCGCAAGGATTGGGGACAAACCGATCGTCCCGTCGCTTGGCAGCCGCAGCGGCGGGTTGCCGGTAAAACGTGCCACCGTGGTTCGCGGCTGTCGCCGAACCGTCTTGCGCCGAATCGGCAAACTTCGCTGTCTGCGCCGGCGTTCTCTGCAGGGTCGGTTGAGGCGCCCCGGGATGCGCCGCCGGCTGAGCCGTGTCGTCCCGCATTGACCGATTGAACTCCCACCCGCGCTCGGCCGCGACATCGGCGAGACCGCGCTCGGCGGTACGAATTCGTTCGCGCTCCGCGCGCGCGCTGCGTTCGAATCGCTCTCGCGCCCTGCGCTCGGCAGCCAGCTGTTGAGCTGCAGCTCGCCGTTCACGCGCCAGCCGTCCCGCTTGCCGCTTGAGTTCGTCAATCCGCTCCATCTCGCGCTGCAAGGCGACATCGTCACGCGAGGTTGCGAGCCCAGCGAGTCCGGCGTGCTGTGCCACGCTCGCTACCGCCTGTGGTTCTGCGACCGCGCTCGGCGGCACTTGGGCATCGTCGCCAGGCAGGGAAATCGCGGCCAGAGACTCCGCGCCCGGGTCAAGGGCCGTTGGCCGGCCCGCGAGCGGCATTGCCGGTTCCACTCCCGCAAGCGACCGCGACATCAGTACAGCCTTTGCACCGGAAACCACTTCGGCCGCACCAGGCAGGTTATTCACTATTCCGGAGACCAGCTCCGGTGAGCGGTCGCGGATCAGCGAGCCCGCTGCCGCTGCAGTGACCGCAACAGCCAGCGACAAGACGAGTGTGGTGCCACGGCTCCCGGAACGGGTCCGCCGGACCTGCGTGTCCACCACCAGCCGGTACAGCCCGGGAACCGGATGCGCAGTGGCCGCAACGGACTGATCGCGCGACCCCGTCAAAGCGCCGCTAAGCTCGGCCCGATCGACCGCACCGGTCGGTGCCGCGCCGGCCTTTGACAAATCCTTCGCAGGCGGAGCTGGGGCGGCGCCAAGAGCCACGTCGACAACCGCCGGTCGCACGGGCAGCTCGCCGCAAATCATGCGCGAAACAGCGTCCCCAACCTGCACCCCGCCTGCCTTCGCCCGGTACTGCGGCGGCTCCGGCAGCTCTCCGGGCCACACTGGCGGCGGGGTTCCGGCCGACGCGATGGTCGCGCGTGGTGCCGCATGCTCTGTGACGGCAAGACCGGTATCGCCTGAGATCGGCAGGGCCTGCCGCAGCGACTCGAACATCCCGCCCAGCTCCTGGTCCCGCAGCACAGTGGCGACAATTTCGGGATCGACAACCGGCCTCTGCTGTGCGTACGCATAGACCAGGCTCAAATCGCAGATGCGGTTGATCAGGCGTGGAATACCACCGCTGGCGTCTTGGATCAGCAGGCAGGTGTCGGGCTCGAACAGGTTGGCCGCGCCGCCCGCGTGCGCCAATCTGTGCGCAATGTACTGGCGGGTTTCGCTCACATCCAACGCGCTCAAGTGGTATTCCACTGCGACGCGTTGCGCAAACTGCCTCAGTTCCGGTCTGCGGAGCGATTCGCGCAACGCAGGCTGCCCTGCCAGTATGACCTGCAGGACCAGATGCTTGTCGGAATTCAGATTCGACAGCATGCGCAGCTCTTCCAGCGCGCCAACTGAGAGGTTCTGGGCTTCGTCGATAATCAGCAGCGTACGTTGATTCTGGGCATACCGTCGGATCACGAAGTCAACAAAGCGCTGCTGCAGTTCAAGCCGGTCAGCGCCCCCATCCTGCAGGCCAAATGCAGCCGCAACCCACTGCATCAACCCGCCGAAAGCGGCGTGGGTATTGCTGACCAGTCCCACCCTCAACCGCTGGTCCAGGCGTCGCAGCAGTTCGCGCAGCAGCGTGGTCTTACCGACCCCCACTTCGCCGCTGATGACACAGAAACCGCACTGATTGAGAACTGCCAGCTCCGCCCTGTCGAGCGCGGCGCGGTGCTGGTCGCCCAGGAACAGAAAATCGGGATCGGGCAAAAGCGAAAACGGGTGTTGCTGCAACGCGAAAAAGCGCTCGTACATGGGCTGTCCCCCAACCGATATTATTGTTTTTGGTCGCCTGCGGCTTTGCTCTAAAAAATAGCAAACTCACGCCACGTCTGCAGCAACGGCTGGGGTGGTGTCCCGGCTCCGGCTCAGGATGACTTTCGGGTGGAAGTGTTTTGCGGGTCCTGTGGCAGGTCGGCACTGGCGCCGGTTTCGAACAGGTCCTTGAGACCTTTTTTCAACGTTTTCAGCATCTCGGGTATTTCGATCTCCATCACCTGGTCGCTGATCCACTTGCGGTCCCTGGGACCCATACTGTTGGTGACACACTCGCCCAGGAAACGTTTGAAGGCATAACCGGGTTCAGCGTTCTCGAAGCGGAAGTCGGCATATTCGGCCATGCGCACATTCAGCTTGTCGATGAAGGGTTGCCTGAAATCCCGCCCCCGCCCCTCTGCATCCACCCGGTTGTCGTGATAGGTATCGGCGGTTTTCAGCGCCAGTGCTACGATGAAACGCTCCCGCTCCTGGTCGTCCATCCGTCCGTGCACCAGCCGGTCGGTGACATGTATCAGGAACGCACACAGCTCCTCCAGCACGTCGAGCCGCTGGGCCTGGGTATCGGTCTGAAAACCCTCGTTTTCCAGATTGAGCAGCGTGGCCCCGGCAATACGCCACTCGATAAACGCGAGCGCGCCCGCGTTCTCCTCCAGGGAACGTGCTTTCCCCTTGGCATTCCAGCGACTGCGAATACGAACCATACCAACCCCATCCACCCCGGGTGCTAACTGGCGCGCAAGCATACATCATGCTAGCATCGAAAACCATAGTATTTTAGTCGGGTATTCGCCATGTTAAGAAATGACGCGAAGCTAAGCTTGCCCGCGGGACTGGAGACCCTGAGGTCGAGCGTCCAGCACAACTGCCACATTTCCGATGCGCGCTCCGCCAGCGACTACACGCTGTGCGTGTACCTGCTGAAGATGCGCGAGTACTACCGTTGGGAACAGGGCCTGCCTTATGGTGCGACACTTTCCAGTTCGGCGATCGGTGACTGGCTGACGGACCGCGAAGACCTGTGGGAATCGCTGCTGGAACAGGATTTCCAGCCGCTGGAGATCGACGGCCGTCAATACGACCCGTTTGATTCGGCTGCCATCAACCGGGAGCTCGAGCCCCACCAGCTGCTCTACAACGCCGGATACGGCAACCAGGGCAAGCCGCATTTTTTTCTCGCCCGCCTGGAAAAAAAGATCGAGCACAGCGGCTACCGGATCCATATTTCCAGCCAGGAGCTGGCGCGTGACCTGACCGCCCCGCCGGCCATGTCGCGGCACGGGGAAATCTTCATCCGGCGTGAATCCCTGCGCCGCATGGTGTGGGAAAAACTGGAGGAATGGCGTTGGAACAAGCCTGACAACCCCATGGGGCGAGCCATCCGCTATTACGACTTCGACGCGGATCTGGATGCCGCTCTGGAGCAGATGACCGATACCGAAATCGACGCACTGGTGCTGCATGAGATCGGCGAGGTGCGCGCCGGAGAAGCGCTCGGCGAGGTCTGGCGCGAAATGCTCGGCAGCTTTCCCCGATCCAAGCTGGAGCTGATGGCGCGCGCGGTTCGCGACCATCTGGCTGACTGTCTGTGCACCCTGCCCACCTTGCTGCAACGACAGCATCCACCGTCGCTGCATTTCTATTTCGCCAACTTGTCGGGGATGCGCAGGCAGATCTATCCGGCCCTGTTGAAGGCCTACGAACACTGGGTAGAATGCGGGGATACCCGCGAACTGGAAGCCCAGGTCGAGGCCGGCAGGGGCCACTGGCTGCAGGTGGCCGAAGAGCTGGTCGAGCTGCACGTAAGCCGGGTCAAGAGCGCCTGGCAGGAAATGGAATCGCTCATCGAGCGCAAGTCCCTGTAGCGACAGGCGCCGCGGACACACGCAGACATTCAGGTCAGCAAAAATGGCACAAAGCAAACCCGTCACAGCGCTGCGCAGCATCGTCGAAATCGCACCGAACAGCTTCATTTTCGAGCAGCGCGATGCGCTCAGCGCCGACCTGTGCCGGCGCGCCATCGAGCGTTTCGAGGCCCACCAGGACGAGCAGTACGAGGGGCGCATCGGCCAGCTCGCGGAGCACGACCGCAGCGTAAAGAAATCCACCGATCTGGTGGTAAGCGGCAAACCGCACTGGAAGGACATCGATCAGGCCCTGTTCCGCTCGATCGGCCGGGCCATCGTCGAATTCCGCGAGCGTTTCCCTTATTTCAAGGGCCGGTTCAAGGACATGGGCTACGCGATCCAGCGCACCAGCCCGGGCGAACACTACCACTGGCACATCGACGGGGGCAGCCACGAGTTCAGCCAGCGCCAGCTGGTGGCAGTCTGGTATCTGAACGATGTACCCGGGCCGGGCGGTGAAACCGAATTTCTGTTCCAGGACCTGAAGGTCAAACCCGAGCAGGGTAAATTGCTGCTGTTCCCTCCGTTCTGGACCCACGAGCACCGTGGGGTGACGCTGCAGCAAGGCGTCAAGTACATCGCCACGACCTGGGTGGTGTTCGCCTGAGCCCGGAGGCTTGCAAAACCCGGGCTCCCGAGACCGCCGAGGACTGGACCGATTACTACGCGCTGCGCTGGCGCATACTGCGCGCGCCCTGGGGACAGCCGCCGGGCAGCGAGCGCGATGCGCTCGAGGAGCGCAGCATACACCGCATGGTATGCGACCCGACCGGCAAGGTACTGGCAGTGGGTCGCCTGCATGACAGCGGTAACCACACCGCCCAGGTCCGTTACATGGCGGTCGAGACCGGCTGCCAGAGACAGGGTCTGGGCACCCTGATATTGGACCAGCTCGAACAGGCCGCCACGGCAGCAGGATACAACCGCGTCATTCTGCATGCACGCGAGCCCGCGGTGCCATTCTACCTGGGCCGCGGCTACCGGGTTATCGCACCGTCACACCGGCTGTTCGGCGCGATACAGCATTATCTGATGAGCCGGCAGCTCGGCGTCGCCGCGCCGGGCAGGTGAAGCGAACCGACAAGGCGAACACCGATGGCAGATCTATTCAGCGTCACCGCGCCACTGGCGATCCGGTTCCGGGATGGCAGCCGGCAGATCATGATCGAGCGCATACCGTTCAACGGTGGCGCGCTGTTCCTGGCGCCGTTCTGGACCGAGACCGGTATCGAAGCGGCGCTCCGCTTTGTCCCCGGACCGGTGCGGGGAGACGGGCCCTGGAAGGTCGGCGATGCGGTGGTTACGGTGCTCGGCTGTCACGGCACGGATCCGCACCTTGCCAGCGAGTTCGCCGCCTGGCAAGACTACCTGGAACAGTTGGACACCGAGTACCCGGAGCGAGACCAGATAGAGCAGCGTATGCGCAGCCACGCCGCACAGGCCGTCGAACGCCACGCGGCGGGCTGAAATCACGGCATGAGCGCTGCCGCGAGGGCGCTTCGGAGCGGCGCTCAGGCCACGATTTCGGTGAGCGTGATATCCCCCGAGGTGTCGACAATCACTTCCTGCACCTGCGGCAGCCGGCTGAGGATATAGCCCGACATCAACAGCACCATCTTCTTGTTTTCGGTGTGGAACGCGCCCAGCACCCGGTCGGCGACGATCTGGCAGCGCTGGTACAGATCGGGCTTCTCCACCCACAGGCGACTCATCTGCCAGCCCTGGTCCATGTCCTGGTCCATTTTGACATAGAAATCCTGTGCCTCTTCCAGCAGGTCTTGTGGTACATCGATGTCGTAGGTTTGATCGTCTATGGTCAGTTTCAATATCATCGCAGTGTCTCTCACCTTCAGAACGGGAAGCCAGATGCTCGTTGTCATTCCAGGAGTACTCAGCAGCACACAGCTGCAGCAGGTTCAGTCGCTGCTGCAACAGGGCCAGTTTGTCGATGGCCGGTTGTCGGCCGGCACGGCGGCAAAACGGGTCAAGCATAATCAGGAACTGCAAGCCAGCGCCAGCCAGATGGAACGCCTGAACAGCCTGGTCATGGCGCCGCTGGTGCAGAACGCGACGTTCCAGGCTGCTACGCTGCCGTACCGGGTTGCCGCACCCTACTACGCCCGCTACACGCAGGGTATGGGCTACGGTGACCACGTCGACGACCCGGTCATGGGGCCGCCCGGCGGCCAGTACCGCTCCGATGTCTCGACCACGGTATTCCTGAACGGGCCCGATGAGTACCAGGGCGGCGAACTCGTGATCCGCACCGCATTCGGCGAACAGCGTATCAAACTCGCCGCCGGTGCCGCCGTGGTCTATCCCTCATCGAGCCTCCATCACATCAGCGAGGTGACTTCGGGCCAGCGCCTGGTGGCGGTCACCTGGACCCAGAGCATGCTGCGCGACCCGCAACAGCGCGAACTGCTGTTTCAGCTCTACCAGGCCCGCGAGAAACTGCTGCAAAACCAGCCCGACGCCGAGGAAACCACCCAGATCGACCACGTCTACGTCAACCTGGTGCGCATGTGGTCGGAGCTTTAAACTGCGTCAGCAGGATCTGGACAGAAAATCTTAACCGCGAAGGACGCGAAGGACGCGAAGGACGCGAAGGAAAACCTTTTTAGGGTAAACCCCGTCGCTGTCCTGGCAACCCATTAGCTCATTTGATTCGAATTGACGAATCAGCTACCGGTTAGTCTGCGCGACCGCGGAGCACGCTGAGGGAAAATCAGTTAAGGATTTTCCTTCGCGTCCTTCGCGTCCTTTGCGGTTACAAAACGCACACCCCGATTCGCCCACAAAAAAAAACGGGCCGAGCGTTTGCACGTCGGCCCGTTGTATATCAGCTGCGCTGGAGCTTAGCGGTGCGAACCCTTCTCTGCGTGGGCCGCGTCGACCAGCTTGTTGGCCAGGTCGTTGTACTCCTGACGGAAGTTGTGCAACGGATGACCTTCACCGGCAGTCCAGTAATCGACCGGGGCGACGCCATTCTTGTGTTCATAATCAATGAACTTCTTCTGCATTTCCAGCAACTTCTTGATCATCTCTTGCTTGTCGCTCATGGTTTTGCCTCCAAAGCGTTCAATTCAACGGGCGCGCGCGCCGCACAAAACAGAGTGTGCCGCACTATATTACCGATGGTTAATGCGGGCCATATCCCTTATGGGAGCCCCGGAAAACAGCTGCCCCGGAACACGCGCCAGTGTCCGTTCCGGTCGGTTTTCGTTTAACCAGCGTCGCCCTGACTCCAGGTATCAGGCGGCTCTGACCTCAGTAGCCACCTTTGCGGGTGCTCTGCGGCAGACCGGCAATCTTGCGACCCTGCTTGCTCGGCATCAGCGGGAACATGGTGTACATGGTTTTACTGGTCGGTTTGTCACCCCAGAGCTTGGCCATGTCCTTGAGAATGGTGCGTTCATTGGGCTCGTTTCCGGCGTTGTTGAAATGCTCATCGCGCAGGTACTTGATGACGTCCCAGTGCTTATCGGTCATCTCGATACCCTCTACCTTGGCGATTGCCGCGCCCACCTCTTCTGACCAGTCTTCCAGGTTTACCAGGTGACCGTTCTCGGTGGTCTCGATGCTTTTTCCGCCGACTTCAAGTGCCATTACATATCTCCATTATTAATCAAAGTGTTAACAGTAATTACTAAACCTGATTATGAACTACATAATCAGGTTGAATGGAAAGCTATGGTTTCTTGTCCGCTGTCATTTCGTGCACGGCCTTGATGCCCTTGTGGGGAATGAACAGACCGCAGCCGATTTTCTTGTGCTGTCCGATACCCTGCTGCTGCAACAGCACGGCCTCTTCCTTCTCCAGATCGGCCAGCATCAGGCTGCGCGTGTAGAGGTCCCCGTCCGGATGCCGGATGGCGTGCGCCCGCCCGCACAGGAGTTTGCGCACCCGGATGCCGAGTTCGCGCAGCTGCTCCGCCGCGTAGGCCATGAAGGCCTCTTCGTCTTCATGGCTGATGCTCTTGGGCACCACCACGTAACGGGCAAACTGGGTAGGCAGCGTGCTGAACAGTTTGACCTTGGAGTCGCCCACCTCCAGGCGGTAGCCCTCGATGTCAAGCGTCGCGCCGCTCAACGCACGGGCTGCGTCAATGCGGTGTCTGGGCACCCGCAGCGTCATGCGCGAGCGTCGCGACAGGTGCAGCAGCTGGTTCTCGGTGTCATCGGGGCGCATCCAGCCGTTGCCGGATTCGGCACCGTGAATGAGATGGATACCGGCCTGCTCTTCCTCATCCATCCAGTCCAGGTGCTGGCGCACCGCCCGGGAGAAACTGTGCGCGTGATCGAGCGGCAGGCAGCGACAGCTGATGTGATACACCAGATCCACCACATCATCGGGCACCTGATACCCTGTCGTCTCGTTTTTTTCCTCTTCCCAAAACATCACTATCGCTACCAACTATTCACCACAAAGGTCACAAAGGACACGAAGGTTACACCAAGCGGATATAGGATTTTACTTCGTGTTCCTTCGTGTTCCTTCGTGGTTAATTCATACCCCGGCCAATGGCGTCACCGCTTACCGGGATTGGCGAACGCCGCTTCCAGCCGGTCTTCCCAGCCTTCCGGCGTATCCGGGAACGGCGGTCTCACGTCCATCTCGAAAAACAGCTCCCCGGAACGCGCCTTGTCCTGCACGATCTTCACCAAATCGTCGAACGACTGCAGTTCGTGGTGCTGCAGAAGAATTTCACTCAAACACAGCATCTGGTTGCTTCCTCAGGTCGACGATTCGGTCGTAGTACCGGGCGCGGTACAGCAGCCGCGGCTGCTGCGCATCGTCCTCGAACGCAGTGCGGCAGTGCAATACGTTGTTAGTGAGGACGCCTTGTCCGGATTTCAACCGGTGCCGCAATATATAGGGCGAATCCAGGCGAAACAAGCTGACCAACGCCTCCGCGGCCGCCCGCGTGTCCGCATCGTCCTTCCAGACCACATTGCGGGTGCGGGCCGAGTAACGCATATGCAGATGCCCCGCCGGGTCCACCGAGAACACCGGGCCGCCCTGCGCGGGTCGCAGCTGCCGACCATTCTGAATGTTGGCCGGAATGGTCATCGCGTCCGGCGCCATCAGGGCACGGACCAGCGCCGGATCCCGGTCGCGCAGCGCGATATACGCCATTTCATGGTCCAGAAAAGCGCTTTCACCGCCCCGCTCGGCGGGCCGCACGCAGTGCAGGATGACAGCGCGGATCTGCCGATCGAGCGGGTTGTAGTAGCCGTCGGTGTGCCAGTTGAGCCGCTTGTTGGTGTAAGGGATGTATTCGCCTTCGCTGCGCTTTTCGACCACCGTGAGCGAAGTGATGCTGTCCTCGTCCGCGCACAGGTTGTCATCCAGACGCCCCAGACCGAATTGTCGCCCCAGCTGGCGAATAGTCACTTTGTCGGCGCCACCCGCGCCAGGCAGCTGATAGACGACCAGGTTGGCCCGCGCCAGGGCCGCGTGCATAGCGTCCAGTTCCGTGGCGCTCAGTTGCAGGCCGTCGGCCACCGGCACCAGCAGCTCGCCGGCCGACTGCGGCGCCGCGGCCAGTTTGCGGCTGCGCCAGGCACGGTATGCCACGTCGCTGCCGAGATCAAATGGTCCGGCAGGCGTGGTGCTGGCAAGGGTTTCGGGTGCGCTCATCATGCGTTGACCGGGTCGCGACCAAGATCAGCATTCTACCAGATCCGGCTTGGCATAATTCGCACAAACCTGCGGTTTTTAAGGGTTAAAGTGCCCCCAGCAGCATCCCAACAACAAATTTATGGGGCGATAAGAGCATAAGCTATTGATAATATTCAAACATTCTTGCTGCATAGCAATCTGACCTTGCGGCCCGTATAATCGCCGCCCGCGGCAGGCACGGTATCGGGGTATCTCTTTGGGGATAGTGTTGCAGAAACCGAACACCCCAAGGGTAGGGTTCTCGACGTGTCGCCAGACTCCTAGACTGGGTGCCGCTGGATGGAGGCGCTCCGCGCATCAGGGAAGCCGGATCTGATACGGGAGCTTCGGACCGTCCATTAGATTTAGATGATGTAAACCAGAGCTAGTTTAACCAACGGCGGGCCTGAACGTACGCAGGCGCCGCAACAGACAACGTGGAAGGAGAGAAGGCCATGGCTGAAAAACACCACCCGACGCCTATGCTCGACGAACTGGAACATGGTCCCTGGCCGAGTTTTATTTCCGGGATCAAGCGGCTTCGTGACGAGCACCCGGACGAGCGCATCCGTAAAGTCACCAACTCCCTGCTCGGCCAGCTCGAGCACTCCTACGAGACGCGCAAGGGCTACTGGAAAGGCGGTACCGTGTCCGTGTTCGGCTACGGCGGCGGTATCATCCCGCGCTTCTCGGAAGTCGGCAACGCCTTCCCCGAGTCCAAGGAATTCCACACGCTGCGCGTTCAGCCGACGCCCGGCAACTACTACACCACCGACATGCTGCGCAAGCTCGGCGACAGCTGGGAAAAATGGGGTTCTGGCCTGCAGACCTTCCACGGGCAGACCGGCAACATCATGTTTATCGGTACCACCACCGAAAACACCCAGCACTTTTTCGACGAGATCAACGAGTACGGCTGGGACCTCGGCGGCGCCGGCCCCTGCGTGCGTACCGCGATGTCCTGCGTCGGCTCGGCACGCTGTGAAATGTCCTGTGCCAACGAGCACGGCATACATCGTCATCTGGTGAACAACTTCACCGACGACGTACACCGTCCGGCCCTGCCCTACAAGTTCAAGTTCAAGGTATCCGGCTGCCCCAACGACTGCCAGAACTCCATTGAGCGTTCGGACTTCGCGGTGATCGGCACCTGGCGTGACGACATGAAGGTCGACCAGCAGGAGATCAAGGGCTACATCGCCAAGAAGGGTCGCCAGTACATCATCGACAACGTCGTTACCCGTTGCCCCACCCAGGCCCTGTCGCTCAACGATGACGACACCCTGGCGGTCGACAATCGCAACTGCGTGCGCTGCATGCACTGCCTGAACGTCATGCCCAAAGCGCTGCACCCTGGCGACGACCGCGGCGTGACCATCCTGATCGGCGGCAAGCGCACCCTGAAGATCGGCGACCTGATGGGCACCGTGGTTGTTCCGTTCAAGAAACTGGAGACCGAGGAAGACTACGAGTCTCTGGTGGAAATGGCCGAGGAAATCATCGATTTCTGGGCCGAGAACGGCCTGGAGCACGAGCGCTGCGGTGAAATGATCGAGCGGATCGGCCTGGTCAACTTCCTGGAAGGTATCGGTGTGGACGTCGACCCGAACATGGTCAACAGCCCCCGTCAGTCCTCCTACATCCGCATGGACGGCTGGGACGAGGAAGCCGAGAAGTGGTTCCAGCGCAAGGCTGAAGCGGCTGCTGGCGCCTGATCGGCAGCACCGTTTGGTTGTAGACAGTTTGGATCCGGAGCCTTGCTTTGCTCCGGATCCGATCCTAGACAGCACTCAATTTTAGGAG
The DNA here is from genome assembly GCA_963695455.1 of uncultured Gammaproteobacteria bacterium. Lineage (GTDB taxonomy): Bacteria > Pseudomonadota > Gammaproteobacteria > DSM-19610 > DSM-19610 > Thiogranum. Next base: position 278,876 of record CAVOGN010000011.1, read on the forward strand.
AGTAACATGTCGATGGCAGATATGAGGGAACCGATCGAGTCTGGTTGCCCTGACGGTTTCCAGTACATGCACCCGGTAATGCGCAAGAACTTCGGTAACTGGAAATACCACGACGATCCGCAGCCCGGTGTTCTGCGCCACGTCGCCTACAGCGGTGACGAGGTCTACACTATCAAGGCCGGCACCCAGCGTATCCTGGACGTCTTTACACTGCGTAAGCTGTGCGACATCGGTGACAAATACGCGGACGGTTTCATCCGCTTCACCATCCGCTCCAACATCGAATACATCGTCACCGACGAAGCCAAGGTGCAGCCGCTGATCGACGCGCTGACCGAGGCCGGTTTCGTGGTTGGGGGCACCCGCAACTCGGTTACGTCGCTGTCCCACACCCAGGGCTGGCTGCACTGCGACATCCCCGGCACCGACGCTTCCGGCGTTGTGAAGTCGATGATGGACGAGCTGATTGACGAATTCAAAGCCTGGAACATGCCGAACCGCGTGCATATCACCACCTCCTGCTGCCAGATCAACTGCGGCGGCCAGGGCGATATCGCGATCAACGTTCAGCACACCAAGCCGCCGAAGATCAACCACGACCTGGTGTCCAACGTCTGCGAACGTCCCTCGGTTGTAGCCCGCTGCCCGGTTGCGGCGATCCGCCCGGCCATGGTCAACGGCAAGCCTTCGCTGGAAGTGGATGAGAAGAAATGCATCTGTTGCGGCGCCTGCTTCCCGCCCTGCCCGCCGATGCAGATCAACGACGCCGAGCACACCAAGCTGGCTGTCTGGGTGGGTGGCAATCACTCCAACGCCCGCGGCAAGCCGACCTTCCAGAAGCTGGTGGCATCGGGTATTCCGAACAACCCGCCGCGCTGGCCGGAGGCGACCGCTATCGTCAAGAACATCCTCAAGTGCTACAAGGAAGACGCCAAGGACTGGGAGCGTATCAACGACTGGATCGAGCGTATCGGCTGGCCGCGTTTCTTCGAGAAGACCGGGCTGCCGTTCACCAAGTACCACATCGATAACTGGCGTGGTGCACGTGCGAGCCTCAATGCCTCTACCCATATCCGTTTCTAGGCCGGACCAGGGAGAGCCGCATGAAGTTATCGATTCTGGTCAACGAAGGTCCGTATCAGCACCAGTCTGCTGACTCGGCGATACAGTTCACCAAAGCTGCGCTGGAAAAGGGTCACGAAATCTTTCGCGTGTTCTTCTACCACGACGGCGTGAACAACGGCACCCGTTTCGCGGTGCCGCCACAGGACGACCGTAACATCACCGATCAGTGGACCAAGCTGGCTGAAGAATACAAGCTGGATCTGGTTGTCTGCATTGCCGCGGCCCAGCGCCGCGGCATACTCGATGAAAACGAAGCCAAGCGCCAGGGCAAGGATGGTAACAACATTGCCCCCGGTTTCCGGATTTCCGGGCTCGGCCAGCTCATCGAGGCCGGCATCCAGTCCGAGCGTCTGGTGATCTTTGGCGACTAAGTTTGAGGAACTAGATTATGTCAGAACCCTGGGAAGACGAACCGGAAGGCCCAGTACGCAAGTTCATGTACGTCAACCGGCGCGCCCCCTACGGCACTATATATGCCCTGGAGTCGCTGGAAGTTGTGCTGATCGCCGCCGCGTTCGAGCAGGACGTCAGTCTGGTGTTCATGGATGACGGCGTCTATCAGATCAAGAAGGGACAGAATACCGAAGCTATCGGAGTCAAGAATTTCTCTCCCACCTATCGGGCCCTGGAAGGTTACGACGTCGAGAAACTGTACGTCGAAAAGGAATCGCTGGAATCGCGTGGCATGACCACTGACGACCTGGTGGTACCGGTGCAGGTTTTCGACAAGGACCAGCTGGCCGCACTGATGGAAGAGCAGGAAGTCATTCTGAGCTTCTGAGACGGAGAGTTAAGACACTATGGCAATGCTACACACGGTAAACAAATCGCCTTTTGAGCGACGCACGCTGGACAGCTGCCTGCGCCATGCAGTCAAGGGCTCCGCGATCCTGCTGATCGAGGACGGTGTCTACGCGGCGTTCAAGGGTACCGTTGTCGCTGACAAGATGAAGGCCGCGCTGTCCGACCACAAGGTCTACGTGCTCGGCCCTGACGTGAGCGCCCGCGGAATGGACGAGGACAACCTGATCCCTGGTCTGGAAGTCGTCGATTATGGTGGATTCGTGGACCTGGTCGTCGAGTACGACAAGGTACAGTCCTGGTTATAAACCACAACCGATTTGCACCCTGCTGCAAACGAGGAGAGCTATCATGCCTATCGAAGTAAACGGTAAACAACTGGAAGTCGACGAAGAGGGTTACCTCGCCAACCTGAATGACTGGGAGCCGGAAGTCGCTACCGTGATGGCCAAGGCCGACGGCACCGAGCTGAACGACAACCACTGGGAAGTGATCAACTTCCTGCGCGAGTACTACGAGGAATACCAGATCGCTCCGGCGGTTCGGGTACTGACCAAAGCCATCGGTAAGAAACTCGGTAAAGACAAGGGCAACAGCAAGTACCTGTACGAACTGTTCCCCTACGGTCCCGCCAAGCAGGCGTGTAAGTACGCGGGCCTGCCGAAGCCGACCGGCTGCGTCTGACCGCGGGCGACGCCCGTTATCGCGGGGGGCGTCGTGTGCCCCCCCGCGTTCTCGAATCCTGTGTTCCTGACCGAGGAGTGTGAAGCGTGTCATTAGTGACGGCTCTATATACGGGACTGTTCTACGTCGCGACGGTGATCCTGGTAGTCGGTCTGGCGTTGCGCATCAAGAAGTACGCGCAGACACCCGCTCCCCTCAAGATTCCCACCATGCCGGCGCCGCTGACGGAGACCGGTGTGGCGATGCGCATGGCCCGCGAGGTTGTGTTCTTCGAAAGCCTGTTCAAGTCGAACAAATGGATCTGGATTTTCGGTTATCTGTTCCACTTCGGCATGCTGCTGGTGCTGTTGCGGCATCTGCGCTATTTCACCGAGCCGGTGTGGTTCTGGGTCAATTGGATTCAACCGTTCGGCAAGTACGCCGCGTTCGCCATGCTGGCTGGCCTGCTGGGTCTGTGGGCACGGCGTTTTCTGGTCGATCGCATTCGCTACATATCCACACCCTCTGACCACCTGATGCTGGCCCTGCTGGTCGGCATCGTCATGAGCGGTCTGGGCATGGGCTATCTGGTGCATACCGACATCGTCGCGGTGAAGGGCTTTTTCCTGGGCCTGATGCGATTCTCGCCGCAGCCTCTGCCCGCCGACCCTCTGCTGCTGGTGCACCTGGGCCTGGTCGCGCTGCTGATGATTGTCTTCCCGATCAGCAAACTGCTGCATGCACCGGGCGTGTTCTTCAGCCCGACCCGCAACCAGGTCGACAACGCGCGCGAGCGCCGACACCTCGCGCCCTGGGCCGAGCAACTGGAAGCGGGTGAACGGTAACAACCGAGCGGAGGATTCGACGCGTGGCTGACTTTGAAGTACCGGAACTGAAAGAGTACCCCATCATCCCCAAGCTCAAGGAAGGGGTGATGGCACACTCGAAGCCCTTCGTGGCGGCGGGGAAATTCCAGACCCCTCTGGGTTATCCCGAGGAGCTGATCGATAACTGGAAGGAAGTCGCCATCGACAAGATGGGCGAACTGCTGGGCAAATTCCGTTCCCTGCAGGTATTCCTCGATGCCTGTGTGCACTGCGGCGCCTGCACCGACAAGTGCCACTATTACCTCGGCACCAGCGACGCCAACAACATGCCGGTGGCGCGCCAGGAACTGCTGCGCAAGGTGTACCGCCGCTATTTCACCTTCGCCGGCAAGTACTTCCCCAAGCTGGTCGGCGCGGCCGACCTGACCGAGGAAGTGCTGGACGAGTGGTACAGCTACTTCCACCAGTGTTCGCAGTGCCGGCGCTGTTCGGTGTTCTGCCCCTACGGTATCGATACCGCGGAGATCTCCATGGCCGCGCGCGAGATCATGGACGCGGTCGGCAAGGGCCAGAAGTACTGCAACGAAATCATCGGCAAGGTCTATGTGATCGGCAACAACCTGGGCCTGCCGGAACCCGCGCTCAAGGACACCCTGGAAGGCCTGGAAGAGGAAGTCGAGGAAGATACCGGCGTCAAGGTCCGTTTTCCGCTCGACGAGAAGGGCGCCGACATCCTGCTCGTCACTCCCTCTGCGGATTTTTTCGCCGAGCCGCACGTCGACGGCCTGATCGGTTACGCGCAAGGTATTCCATGAGGCCGGCGTATCCTGGACCATAAGTTCCAAGGCCAGCGAAGCGGCCAACTTCGGCATGTTCATCGGCAGTTACGAGAACATGCGCAAAATCGCGCTGCGCATCCGCGAAGCGGCGCTGGAACTGGGCGTCAAGCGCATCGTGTTCGGCGAATGCGGCCACGCCTGGCGCGTCGCCTACAGCTTCCTCAACACCCTCGCCGGCCCGTTCGATTTTCTCGATCCGCGTTATCCGGTGCCGCAGCACATCTGCGAGTTCACCTATAACCTGATCCAGGAAGGCAAGCTGCGTTTCAACAAGGAAGAGAACGACCACATGAAGCTCACCTTCCACGACTCCTGCAACGTGGCACGCGCCTCGCGCATGGGCAACATGGAAGGCGGCCAGTTCATTATTCCGCGCGAAGTCATCAAGGCGACCTGCAATTATTTCTATGACATGCCGCAGGACACCATCGGCGAAGCGACGTTCTGCTGCGGCGGTGGCGGCGGGCTGCTGACCGACGACCTTATGGAACTGCGCGTCAAGGGCTCGCAGCCGCGCATGGAGGCCCTGAAGCGGGTCACCGAGGATTACGGCGTCACCAACCTCGCCGCGATCTGCGCCATCTGCAAGAGCCAGTTCAGCAAGGTGCTGCCCTATTACGGCTTCACCATGGATCAGATTGTCAGCGTGCATCAGCTGGTCAGTAACGCCATCGTGATGAAGGGTTCAGAACAGGAAGCCGAGCTCGCTGAAGAGACAGAGTAAATTTCATGAGTAACTATGGGTCCCGGCCGGGATTCATTTGACAGGAGAACAGGCATGGCTACTTCTCGCGACGACAAGAAATTAACGTTTCGCAAGTTTGAAGATGGCGACTACAAGTGGGATAAATGGACCGACGCCATTTTCGAAGGCGACCACTCCCACAAGTGCCCGACCTATGTTCACCGCACCCCGCCCTGCCAGGGCAGCTGCCCGTCAGGTGAAGACATCCGCGGCTGGCTGGATATCGTGCGCGGTATCGAAAAACCGCCGCAGGATATCAGCATGCAGGAGTACGCATTCCGCCGCTCCACGGACGCCAATCCCTTCCCGGCCATGATGGGGCGCGTCTGCCCGGCTCCCTGTCAGGACGGCTGCAACCGTAACGACGTGGAGGATTTCGTCGGCATCAACGCAGTCGAACAGTACATCGGCGACGTCGCCTTCACCCAGGGCTTCAAATTCGAGCCCGGCCCCGCGCTGATCGGCAAGAAGGTCGCCATCATCGGCGGCGGCCCGGCCGGCCTGGCCGCGGCCTGCCAGCTGCGCCGTCGCGGTATCGCTTCGACCATTTTCGAAATGCACCCCGAGCTGGGCGGCATGATGCGCTACGGCATTCCCAACTACCGTATTCCGCGCGCCGAGCTGGACCGCGAAATCGAGCGCATCCTGGAAATGGGTGACATCGATGTCAAGACCGGCACGCGCGTCGGCCAGGACGTGTCGGTGGAACAGCTGGAGAAGGACTACGACGCCATCCTGTGGTCGAACGGCTGCTGGATCGGACGCGGTCTGCCGGTGGAAGGCTGGGAGGAAACGCCCAACTGCGTCTCCGCGGTCAAGTTCCTGGAACAGTTCAACAAGGGCAAAATGAAGTACACCGCCAGCAAGATCGTGTGCGTGGGCGGCGGTGATACGTCCATCGACGTGGTGTCCGTGTCACGCCGTATCGGCACGCTCAAGAACTTCAATGAAAAACCCGAGGATGTGGTGGAAGGCACGTATCAGCCACGAGGACGCCGACGTCTCCCAGCGCGTGCCCTGCGCCAGCGTAACCCTGACCGCCCTGTTCCCACGCAACCAGATGACCGCCGCCGAGCACGAAGTCAACGACGCCCTGCACGAAGGCGTCAACATTCTCAACGAAGTGATGCCGGTGGAGATCATCCGCGATGCCGCCGGTCGCGCCACGGCGCTGAAGCTGGTCGACTGCAAATGGGAAAACAACGGCCCGGTCGCTGTCGAGGGCGGCAAGGAGTACGTCATCGAGGCCGACATGATCGTTTCGGCGATCGGCCAGGGCGGCGACATGGCCGGCCTGGAAGACTACGCCAACGAGCGCAACCTGATCGACGGCGACAAGTTCTACCAGGTGCCCAACCGTCCCGGTCACTTCGCGGCCGGCGATATCATCCGCCCGCACCTGCTGACCACGGCTATCGGTCAGGCCTCGATCGCTGCCGAGTCCATCGAGCACTACGTGAAGAACGAGAGCCAGCGCAAACGCCCGAAAGTGGACAAGCACCACTTCTCGCTGCTGGACAAGATGAAGGAAGCGGGCCTGGAGCCGGAAGCCTATACCCAGGGTGAAACCCGTGGCACCAACTTCGAGAAGTTCGCGGTGCACAACTACGAAGACCGTTCCAAGAACGAAGTCATCTCTTCGGAAAAGCTGTTCCTGGGCCACTTCGCCTACACGCCGCGCAACCTGCGCGAGGAAGACGTACCGAGCGCCGACGAGGTGCTGAACCATTTCGCGGAACGTACCGTCGGGTTCACCGATGAGCAGGCAGTCGCCGAGGCCGAACGCTGCATGAGCTGCGGCATGTGCTTCGAATGCGACAACTGCGTCATCTACTGCCCGCAGGACGCCGTGTTCCGGGTCAAGAAGGACGAAGCCACCACCGGCCGTTATGTCGACACCGACTACGCCAAGTGCATCGGCTGCCACATCTGCTCCGATGTCTGCCCGACCGGCTACATCGACATGGCACTGGGTGAATAAACGGAGTCAGCCTGACATGGCCCGATCTGCAATCCTGCGCCGCCTCGGCGGCGCCCTGACCGCCCTGCTGCTGGCGCTGCCCCTGGCAGCGACCGGCGATGGCGGAGGCCCTGCCTTTCTCGAGCCTGGAACTAGCCGAGCCGCAGCGTCACTTCAGCGCCACCCAGGAATGTGTGGAACCGGAAGACGAAATGCGCCGCAACCACATGGAGTACATTCTCCACCAGCGCGACGAGACCATGCACGAGGGGGTGCGAACCCGTCAGTACTCGCTGGAAGAATGCATCAACTGCCATGCCAGCAAGGATGACAGTGGTGAGTACATCCGGGTGGAAGATTCGCGCCATTTCTGCGCGACCTGTCACACCTACGCGGCCGTGAAGATCGACTGCTTCCAGTGTCACTCCGATGTGCCGGTGCGTGAACCGAGCCTGCACAGCCGGCAACCCGGGGCAAGTCCTCACCACGCGGCGCAGCGTTGCCCCGGCGCAACCGTCCGGTATGACACTTCAGCTTCTGGCTGCGGAGGATAAACCTCAATGAGCGACACCAGCCGAAAAATGGATCCATCCCGGCGTGAATTCATGAGCCGCGCCGGCGCTACTGCCGGAGCAGCAGCAATTGCACCCGGTGTTTTCCTGACCGCCCCGGCGGCTGCCAAACCGCTCGATCAGCCCGTGACCAGCGACAAGCGCTGGGGCATTCTGGTCGACACCAACAAATGCGCCGACGGCTGCACCGCCTGTGTTTCCGCGTGCGAAACGGAAAATGGCTGGGGCAGCGCGGTGGAAAGTGAGAAGCGCTCCAGTGAGCAGCAGAAGGCACAGTGGATCCGCAAGGTGCAGATCCGGGAAAAAGCAACCGGGTATGTCACCACCCTGCCGCTGATGTGTCAGCACTGCGAAACCCCGCCGTGTGCGGACGTGTGTCCGACCGGAGCGTCGTTCAAACGCGCCGACGGCATCGTGCTGGTCGACAAGCACATCTGCATCGGTTGCCGCTACTGCATGATGGCCTGCCCCTACAAGGCACGCAGCTTCATTCACGAAGACCTCAAGGACCAGAAGCCCTGGGCGCCGCGCGGCAAGGGCACCGTCGAGTCCTGCACCATGTGCGTCCATCGGGTCGATCACGGCGGCACCCCGGCCTGTGTCGAAGCCTGCAGCGCCGAAAACCACAACGCCCTGGTGTTCGGCGACCTGTACGACGAGAACAGCCCGATTTCCCAGCAACTCAGAAAGCACGGCGGCAAGGAAATCCGTGGCGATCTGGGCCTCAACACCGGCGTCCGCTACCGCGGCATCTGAAACCCTACACAGAACTGGCGAATCACCCATGAAACTAGCGCTGAACTACCGCGAACTCGAAGGCAAGAGCACGGGATTCTGGGTCCTTCTCGGCGGCCTGGGACTGCTCATCGCGCTCGCCCTCGGTGCCACTTTGCACATGGAGCACTCGGGACACTACGTGACCGGAATGTCCAACCAGATTGTCTGGGGCATGCCGCACGTGTTTGCGATTTTCCTCATCGTCGCCGCGTCGGGCGCTCTAAACGTCGCCTCCATCGGCACGGTGTTCGGCAAGCCGCTGTACAAGCCGCTCGGACGCCTCTCGGGTCTGCTGGCGATCGCCCTGCTGGCTGGCGGGCTGGCGGTGCTGGTGCTTGACCTGGGTCATCCGGACCGCCTCATCGTGGCCATGACCTACTACAACTTCAAATCCATTTTCGCCTGGAACATCATTCTCTACACCGGCTTCATGGCCGTCACCGTCGTCTACCTGTGGCTGATGATGGAACGCCGTATGAACCCGTATTACAAGCCGGCCGGCTTTGTCGCCTTCGTGTGGCGCCTGATACTCACCACCGGTACCGGCTCAATCTTCGGGTTCCTGGTAGCCCGGGAAGCCTACGACGCGGCCCTGCTGGCACCGATGTTCGTGATCATGTCGTTCTCCTACGGCCTGGCGGTTTTCATCCTGGTGCTGATGGCGAGCTACGCGTGGAGCAACCGCCCGCTGGGTGATGCCTTGCTGTACCGCCTGAAGAACCTGCTCGGCGTGTTCATCGCCGCGGTGCTGTACTTCGTAATGGTCTATCACCTGACCAACCTGTACGCGACCGAGCATCACGGCGTGGAACGCTTCATCCTGATGGACGGCGGCATCTACACGGCGCTGTTCTGGATCGTCCAGATCGGCCTCGGCAGCCTGCTGCCACTGGCGATGATCTATCACCCGCGCATCGGCAAATCGCGTCCTGCCATCGCCACCGCCTGTGCTCTGGTGATCGTTGGTGCTTTCGCGCAGCTCTACGTGCTTTTGATCGGCGGCCAGGCCTATCCTCTCGACATGTTCCCGGGCTACGAAGTCACCAGCTCCTTCTTCGACGGAGCAGTGGCCAGCTACAGCCCCAGCATCTGGGAGATCACGCTGGGCGTCGGCGGCGTCGCCCTTGCGTTGCTGATCGTCCAGGTCGCCGTGCGAGTGCTGCGCTTCCTGCCCGACACCCTGGAAGACAGCGCCATCGACCCGCACGCCGCCAAGGCCGACTAATAGACTCTGCGCGGTTGGCACAGAGTTTTAACCGCGAAGGACGCAAGGACGCGAAGTCATTTTTTGCCTGCGGCTTTGCGGTGCACTTTCCCGCGCAGTCGACCGTCCACTCATCGGGTATCAGAGCGCAGCGATTTTCGGGCATACCAACAGCCTGCTGGCCCAAGACCTGTTATCGCTTTTGTATCCTTCGCGTTCCTTAGCGTCCTTCGCGGTTAACACTGGCTGGCTGTAACCATGTCGCAGATCTTCATCTCCGCTGCCCACAAGTCGTCCGGCAAGACCACTGTCTCGCTGGGACTGTGTGCTGCCCTGCGCGCGCGCGGCCTGGTGGTGCAACCGTTCAAGAAGGGGCCTGACTACATCGATCCCATGTGGCTCGGCAGGGCCGCCGGACGCGCCTGCCACAACCTCGATTTCTACACCATGCAGCACGACGAAATCGTTGACGCCGTCGGCTACTACGCACGGGGCGCGGACATCAACATCATCGAGGGCAACAAGGGACTCTACGACGGTCTGGATCTGGACGGCAGCAACAGCAATGCGGCGCTGGCCAAGCTGCTCAATGCGCCCGTGGTACTGGTGCTGGACGCACGCGGCATGACGCGCGGCATCGCACCGCTGATACTGGGCTATCAGAGTTTCGACGCCGAGATCCGCATCGGCGGCGTGATCCTCAACCAGCTCGGCGGCAGCCGCCATGAAGCCAAGCTGCGTGCCGTCATAGAGCATTACACCGACGTGCCGGTGCTCGGTGCCGTGGCGCGTAAATCCGACATGGAGATTCTCGAACGCCATCTGGGTCTGATCCCGAGCAACGAACAGGGCGATGCCGACCGCCACATCGCAACAGATAGGCGCTGCCATCGGCACCCAGGTGGACCTCGACGCCCTGATCGCGCTCGCCGCCGGTTCAGCCCCACCCGCAGCGCCGGAGCGCTCGCCCTTTTCCATTGCGCCGCTCGAGCAACCGTTGCGCATCGGCATTGCCAGGGACGAGGCGTTCGGCTTCTATTACCCCGGCGATCTCGAGGCAATGCAGAACGCCGGCGCCGAGCTGGTCTGGATCGACATGCTGCGCGACACCCGACTGCCGACCATCGATGGCCTGTTCATCGGTGGCGGCTTTCCGGAGAGCAGCATGCAGTCGCTGCAGGCCAACCACCGCATGCGCGACAGCGTCCGCGCCGCCATCGACGCCGGACTCCCGGCCTACGCCGAGTGCGGCGGTCTGATGTACCTGGCACGCAGCCTGCGCTGGAACGATAAGCACTGCGAAATGGCGGGCGTAATTCCAGGCGACGCGGTCATGCACAGGCGCCCGCAGGGGCGTGGCTATGTGCGGCTGCGGGCGACCGCCGCCCTGCCCTGGCGCGGGAAGCTTGACGACGCAGCCGAAATCGCCGCCCATGAATTCCATTACTCGGCACTCGAGAACCTGGTCCCGCCCCGCGCCTATGCCTTCGAGGTGCTGCGCGGCGCCGGCATCGACGGCCGGCACGATGGCTATGTGTACAAGAACCTGCTGGCCTGCTACACGCACCAGCGCACCACGCGCCATAACCGCTGGACCGAGCAGTTTCTGCGTTTTGTGGCGAGCTGCAAAGCACAGCCCAGAGCTTGAAATTTCCTTTAATCACAAAGGCGCAAGAAGGAAAACCGGGAAAAGGGGCATTTGGCGTGGCGGTTTACGGGGCTGAAGGTCTGCACCTACAGCCTCGTTCTACCCGTGTTTTGAGCAAGACTTTCTTGCTCGATGTGTCGCCTCGCCAGACGAGGCCTTTTCTTACCCTGCTTTACCTTCGTGTTCCTTCGTGTGCCTTTGTGGTTCACTAAACGACCGCAAACTCCCGAGGCAGCACTGTAAACAGGTCCGTGCTCGTCGGTCTTCCCGCCAGCCGCCCTATTCCCGTACTCACCCTTCGTGTTCCTGGGTGCCCCTTTGTGGTTAAATACAACGCACTGATTGTCAGAGGAAAGGTTCAATGATTAGCGTAACCCCGGCAGCCGCTCAGCAGATCCGCGAATCCGCCCGGCAGGGTAATATGCAGGGCATGCCCCTGCGCGTCGCAGTAACCCGCCTGGAGGATGGCAGTTTCCACTATGCGCTGGGCTTCGACGACACCAGCCGCGAGGGCGACAACCTGTTCAGTTCAGAGGGGATCGATATTGTGGTCGCGCCCCATAGCCTGCCCATGCTCGACGGTACCGTGATCGACTACGTCGAGATCGACGGTAACAACGAAATCATCTTCGTCAATCCGAATGATCCGGCCCAGCAGCAACCGGAAACTTAATCCGGTAATACCGGCACACGCCGGCAGGGCGCTGATACCCCCCATTATTAAGCGCTATAATGGCCTGAGTCATAGGGACCGCAGACGATGAACAGCGAAATCCAGGCCAAACACGACTATGACGCCGGGGCGCCGCGCCACACACGGCGCCCCCGCTGGACCCGACCGCTCGACCTGCCGACCACCCGCCACTTCCTCGGTGCACTCTCGGCGCTCGGCATCCTGCTGTTCGTGCTCGGCATAATAAATACCTGGTTCTTCCTGCGCGCAGACGCCAGCAACTGGCTGCACCTCGCCACCAGCGTGCTGCTGATCGCCGGCGTGGTACTGCTTTCCTTCGCGTTCCATCTGGCCCGCCGCGACCTGCTCGCGCCGCTGGCGGAACTGCGCGACTGGGTCATGAAAATGCGCAACGGACAGCTGAGCGCGCGCCTGCCCGAGTCCGGCCAGCCCAAGTTCAGCCAGCTGTACCAGGATATCAACGCGCTCGGCGAACGGCTGGAATCGCTGTCGCTGGACCTGCAATCGGAAGTCGAACAGCAGACCCACCGTATTCAGCAGAAAACCCATTCGCTGGAAATCCTCTACGACGTCGCGGCCAACATCAATGCGGCGCGTGATCTCGAAGACCTGCTGACACGCTTTCTGCACACCCTCAAGGACGTCGTGGACGCGCGCGCCGGGACCGTGCGCATGCTGACCGCGGACGGCAACATGCAGCTGATCGCCAGCAGCGGTCTGACGCCGGAAGTGGTCAAGCAGGAACAGCTCGTCAGCGTCGACCGCTGCCTGTGCGGCAAAGCCGCCAAGACCGGCGAAGTATACGCGCTGGATAATGTGCAAAGCTGCGGCCGCTTTGCTGGGCGTTCCTTTTTCGACAACGACAATGTCGAGATTATCGCGGTGCCGCTGCGCTATCGTGGCAAGACGCTGGGTGTGTACAACCTGTTTACCCAGCAGCGCGGTCTGGTGGAACAGGAGGACATGAAAAGTCTGCTTACCAGTATCGGCCACCACCTGGGCATGGCGATCGAAAAATCCCGCCTCGATGAAGAGGCCAACCTGCTGTCGATCATGGAAGAGCGCACGCGGCTGGCCAACGAGTTGCACGATTCGCTGGCACAGAGTCTGGCAAGCCTGAAATTCCAGGTGCGCGTACTGGATGAAACTTTGCACAGCGGCAAGGAGGCTGCTCTGTGGCAGGAGCTGGAGCGCATCGAGAACAGCCTCGACGAAGCCTACACGGAGCTGCGCGAACTGATCGCGCACTTCCGCGCCCCGGTCGACAAGCGCGGCCTGATACCGGCCATCCAGCAGGCTGTGGAGCGCTTTCGCCGCAATTCGGGTATCAGCGCCTATCTGCAGCTGGAGTGGGATGGGGCCCAGTTGCCGGCCGAAGTCGAAATTCAGGTGTTGCGCATTGTGCAGGAGGCGCTGGCTAATATCCGCAAGCACAGCGAAGCCAACACAGTGCGTGTTCTGATGCGCGCCGGCCACAAGGACGACGATTACATGGTGCTCATTGAAGATGACGGTGTCGGCTTTCAGGACCAGGTTCTAACCGGCGGTCCGGGCGAGCACCTCGGCCTGAAGATCCTGCAGGAGCGCGCCGCGCGCATCGGCGGCACGCTGAAAATCGAGACTGAAACCGGTGAAGGCACCCGCGTGATCCTGTGTTTTCCGCAGCCCGGGGAAGAGGTCCCGGTCAATCACACGGTCACGGTCGAGCTGCCCGAGCGCGCGGCCAACTAGTGTACCGCGCTACTCATATTGATCCATTCAGAGCGCCCCCTCGAGGTCAGTGCAAGGCGCACCCCAAGGACACTTCGTTCGGGGCGCGATCCTCAGCGAATGCCCAAGACGCTTCGCGGGGCAGGCTCTGGCGCGCCGTTTGCCAGAATCGCAACACGGCAATGGCGTCGTCGGGAGGCTTTCCGCGCGGGAGCCGGGAAGCGCTCACCCGCTGCATCACGCCTCAGGGAAGGCAATTGCGAGAGCCTGCCCCGCCAGGCGCTTTGGCCATTCCCGGCGAAGCAGCCCTCGCGGCTAAGCCGCTCCTGGCCCACCGAACGGGCCAACATCAGTAGCGGGGTACATTAACATGGGCCTGCGCATCCTGTTGATCGATGACCACACGCTGTTCCGCAGCGGGCTCGAAGGGCTGCTGGCGCACCGCAACATCGAGGTGGTCGCCTCGGTGGGCGACGGCCGCGAGGGCTTGCGCCGCGCCGAGGAGCTTAAACCGGACGTGGTCCTGCTCGACATGCGCATGCCCGATATCGACGGCATCGGCGTACTCAAGAAGCTGCGCGAGAGCGGTTTTCACAAGCCGATTGTGATGCTCACCACCAGCACCGAGGAACGCGACCTGGTGGAGTCGCTGCGCAACGGCGCACAGGGTTACCTGCTCAAGGATATGGAACCCGACGAACTGGTGCTGGCGTTGCGAGATATCGTAGCCGGGAAGACCGTGGTAGCGCCGGACCTGGCGCCGGTACTGGCGAAAGTCGTCAAGGGCGACGGCTCGCTGCCCGAAGAGGCCTCGCCTTTCGACGACCTGACGCCGCGCGAAAGTGAGATTCTGAGCCTGCTCGCGGAGGGCCAGAGCAACAAGGTCATCGCGCGCAACCTGGGCATTTCCGACGGCACCGTGAAGCTGCACGTGAAAGCCATTCTGCGCAAGCTGGGCGTGCACTCGCGCGTCGAAGCCGCGGTTATCGCGGTGGAGCAAGGCATGCGCTCCAGCCGCGACGGGGCCGCCTGATGGCCGGCGACCGGCGGCCCGGACGCACCGTCAAGTCCTTCGAGGAACTGGTCAACGACTGTCTTGACGAAGTGGAAGAACTGTTCCCCTGGGACCTTGAGGAACTGCTGCAGAACGATCCGGGCATCCTGATCCTGGATATTCGCGAACCCTACGAGTTCGATGCCATGCACATCAGGAATTCCATTAACGTGCCGCGCGGTGTGCTGGAATCCGCCTGCGAATACGATTACGAAGAAACCGTACCGGAACTGGTCGAGGCACGCGAGCGTGACATCGTGGTGATCTGCCGCTCCGGCAAACGCAGCGTGCTGGCCGCCGACGTAATGCAGAAAATGGGCTATTCCAGAGTCAGGTCCCTGAAGACCGGTCTGCGCGGCTGGAGCGACTACGAGCAGGAAATGGTCGGCGCCGACGGGCAGCCCGTGGATGAAGACACCGCTATCGAGTACTTTACGCCCAGACTGCGACCGGAGCAGCTCAGTAGAAAATGAGGCGCCAGGTCAGAGATCTGCCTGCTCCCCTGGCACCTGAACAATTAACCACAAAGGAAGACGAAGTCACGCCAAGGTAAAGAAAAGGACCTGTTTCGTGCGCCTTCCTGGTAATGCAGCGCTTTAGCCGCAAACTCCGGGTACCGCCGCTAGGAAACAACCGCGATGTGCTGGATGACAAGCGGACCGGATCTTAACTCACAAAAGAATGGAAACTCCTGCCAGATACAGAAAAGGTTTTCCTTCGTGGTCCTTCGTGCGCCTTTGTGGTCAAGAGTGTGGTTAAAGCTTTTTTCAATCGTAGCGCTTGCGGTCCTTGCGTCGTTTGCCGGCTTTCTGGGTCACCACTCCGTGGATGGCGTCCATACCGGAAATCTCGACGACTTCGTCATAGGCGTGATTCAGGCATTTCAGCAGGTAGCGATCGCCCTCGATGGCCAGCTGCCGGAAGAAGAACTCGTCATTGTGCCGGGCCACCACAAAGCAGCCATCCTTTACGTGGCCCTCGGGGTCGATCACGATTACGCAGCCGTGCTCGAATTCCGGTTCCATCATGTCACCCAGCACTCTGAGGGCAAAGGGCTCGCCTGCAGCGCAACCAGTGCTGTCCACCACTCACCTCATGGTTTTCTGTATTGACGGGCCCTATATTCTACCATCACGGCAGAGCAATATCCTTTTCCGCCTGCGCAGGCAATTGCTACCTGACTGTTTATGTGGATACTCAGCTTGGCGCGCAGCCCTGCCTTCGGGACCGCAGGGCATCCCGCTTGCGGTTGTTTCATCGGCACGCAGACTAGCCGCAGTTAATGAGCGCACGCCTGCAGCCGAGTTTCGGTCAGGAGGGAAAACCCGGCGCATGAGACCCGCACCGGGATGCTGGATTATTACGGCTTGCCCAGGGTGAATTTGTTCGGGAAATGACCCGGTACTATATACGCCGGAAACCCAAGGCTACCGGATCGCCCGCGGATCTGATGGGATCTAGTCAGGACTTGCGGATATAGAAGTGGAACTCGCCATTTTCCTCGAAAGTTTCCGCCAGTTCGTTGCCCGTCTGTTTGCAAAGAAGCGGGAAGTCGTTAGCAGATCCAGGGTCTGTCGCTGTGACGTGCATAACCTGGCCGGGTTTGAGATCCCGCATGGCCTTTTTGGCTTTCAAGATCGGCAGCGGGCAGTTAAGACCACGCGCGTCCACTTCGGAGTCAGCTTTGATTAAGACATCGGACATAGACCATACCCTCGACATGTTCAGCAACAAAAATTGTATTCGTTCCTAAGCACACTGCTTCGGCCGTATTGACCGTTGCTTTACCCCCGTAACAAGGCCATAGCGCCGCGAGTAGGTGTGGTTGATTCCGGAAGCCCCGAATCAGTGTTCAGGTAGAACGGGATAACGGCTGCTGGTTGGCCACCAAAGCCCATTGGATGGGAGCGTTGCTGATCCCTGCGCCGACCGGCCAATAATGACGAGATTAAGGCACCGCTATCGAGGACTCCAGGCCCAGACCGCAACCGGAGCCGGTCAGCCGGAAATGAGGTGCCAGTTCATCGGACCGCCTGCTTCCGCAAAAAAAGCGTACCGGAGGCGCCCTGAAAGCCCTCCTGTAAACTGGAGAATGACGGTTGCTGATGTGCCTCTATAAGCAGCCTGAGCCGGAGCGTGCCGCGGGCCTGGCGCCGACCGGCCTGTAACGACACCAGGCAAGGCACCTGGACAAGCAACCGTGGCGGGTCTTAGTTACTATCTTTCGCCGCTCAGTGCTCTGTTTGGCAGAACTCCGGGTGACCCTCCCACTCCTCAATCCACACCGCAATATGCTCGTGGATTTCACCGGGTCCGAAGTTTCCAAAGCTCAATATGCCGGTGTCCACAGACTTGAGCCAGGCGTAGAACATGAGCGCTTTCGTGCTGGTATCGCCGCTTGGCGTTTGGTCCCGCCAGTGCCCGTACAGGTGATGTAAATCCCGCTTCGTTTCTTCCCTTGTCATCTCGAGATCCTCCAGCTTGCAAGTTCTGGTCAATGGCAGCGGTGTGCTACAGACCTGGCTGCGCGCCGCTGCAGGCATGAAACTCGGAACTAATTTACCGGAAAATCAGCAGATGTCATCTCGAAAATTTCGCGCACCATTTGCCGACATGCGCACCTGCAACGGGCCCCAGTATGGGGCGTGGCAGACTCGCGCAATACCGGTTTCCGGCCCGGGAACGCCAGCCTGACCTTGCCCCGGGGCACGACAAGAGCGCACGCCGCGCGCCCGGCCAACCACGCTTTGCCTGCCATTTGGCACCCAGGTGTCCAAGCGCGGTGACGCGTTCGAGCGGAGCGCGCGGGGTATTTGCGGCGTTTCTGGCTGGCAAACATTGATTTCTGTCAAACCTTGGTGCGCTAGCGGTAGCGTCACCGGCTGGCTCGTCCTATCCTCAAAACTTCAACCCCCGGTTGGAACCTGTAATGGCATCCAGGCAGATCACCATTGACGGTAACGAAGCGGCAGCCCGCATCGCCCACCAACTCAGCGACGTGTGCGCCATCTACCCGATCACCCCCGCATCGCCCATGGGTGAGCTGGCCGACGCCTGGTCGGCTAACGGTCAAACCAACCTGTGGGGCACGGTACCGCGCATCGTCGAAATGCAGAGTGAAGCTGGTGCCGCCGGGGCCGTGCACGGCGCACTGCAGGCTGGTGCCCTGGCCACCACCTTCACCGCCTCCCAGGGCCTGCTGCTGATGATTCCCAACATGTACAAGATTGCCGGCGAACTCACGCCGACGGTGTTTCATGTTGCCGCGCGTTCGCTGGCGGTGCAGGCGCTGTCCATATTCGGCGATCACAGCGATGTCATGGCCACGCGCGCCACCGGCTTTGCCATGCTGGCCTCGGCATCGGTGCAGGAAGCCCAGGACCTGGCCGTGATCGCACACGTTGCCGCGCTCCAAGGCCGCATTCCGGTGCTGCATTTCTTCGACGGTTTCCGCACCTCGCACGAAGTGGCCAAGATCAGCGCGGTCGATGCGCCGCTGCTGCGCGCGCTGGTCGACGACACGCTTGTGCAGGCACACCGGGATCGCGCGCTGGACCCCGAACACCCGGTGCTGCGCGGCTCCTCGCAGAACCCGGATGTGTATTTCCAAGGGCGCGAAACCGTGAACCCCTTTTATGAACGCTTCCCCGCCGTGGTCGCGGCGGCGATGGAACGTTTCGGCGAACTGAGCGGGCGCCATTATCGGTTGGTCGACTACACGGGTGACGCGCAGGCCGAGCGCGTCATGGTGCTGATGGGTTCGGGCGCCGAGGCGGCAACGGAAGTGGTCGACTATCTCAACCGACAGGGCGAGAAAACCGGTGTGCTGCGGGTGCGCCTGTATCGCCCGTTTCCGTCCGCGGCACTGATCGACGCGCTGCCACCCACGGTGAAGCGCATCGCCGTGCTGGACCGGACCAAGGAGCCCGGCGCCGACGGCGAACCGCTGTACAAGGACGTCATCAGCGCCCTGGCCCGGCACTGCTACGGCAGCGAACGCCGTTTCCAGGCCCTGCCCGTGGTGGTCGGTGGACGCTACGGTCTGTCGTCCAAGGAATTCACCCCGGGGATGATCAAGGCCGTGTTCGATGAACTGCGCAATCAGCAACCGCGCAACGGTTTCACGATCGGCATACACGACGACGTTTCGCACACCAGTCTGGACTGGGATCCCGCGTTCCGCACCGACGCGCACACCGGCGCCGTGCAGGCGGTGTTCTACGGTCTCGGTTCGGACGGCACCGTCAGCGCCAACAAGAATTCGATCAAGATCATCGGCGAGACCACCGACCTGCATGCGCAGGGCTATTTCGTCTACGATTCCAGGAAAGCCGGCGCGGTAACAGTTTCACACCTGCGCTTCGGCAAACAGCCGATTCGTTCGAGTTACCTGATCGGCGACGGCGATGCGCACTTTGTCGCCTGCCACCAGGCGCTGTTCGTGGAGCGCTTCGACATGCTCGACAAGGCGGCCGACAACGGCGTCTTCCTGCTCAATTCAGCGGAGCCACCGGACAGAGTGTGGGACAGTCTGCCACGCAGGATGCAGCAGCAGATGATCGAAAAGAACATTCGCTTCTACTGCATCGATGCCTACCGTATCGCCGAACAGGCGCAGATGGGTAAGCGCATCAACACCATTATGCAGACCTGTTTCTTCGCCATCTCGGACGTGTTGCCACGCGACCAGGCGATCCGGGCCATCAAGGACGCGGTGCAGCAGAGCTACGGTACCAAAGGGCAACGCATCGTCGAGTTCAACTTCCGCGCTATCGATGCGGCGCTCGCCGAGCTGCACGAGATACCCGTCCCCGCCGAACCAAGCAGCACCCGGGAAAGGCCTGCGCTGGTGGCCGGCGACGCACCGGCCTTTGTGCGGGAATTCACCGCGCAGCTGATCGCCGGGCGCGGCGATACGCTGCCGGTCAGCGCCATGCCCGCCGACGGGACCTTCCCGCTCGGCACCGCGGCCTACGAGAAACGCAGGCTGGCGCTGGAGATCCCCGTGTGGGAAACCGATCTGTGCACCCACTGCGGCAAGTGCCCGCTGGTGTGTCCGCACGGCGTCATACGCAGCAAGTTGTTTGCCGCCGAACACCTGCAGGGTGCGCCTTCCACCTTCAAGAGCGCGCCCATCAAGGGCAAGGACTACCCGCAGGGCTACCACATCGCCTATCAGGTGGCACCCGAGGACTGCACCGGCTGCGGCCTGTGCGTCGATATCTGCCCGATTCGCGACAAATCCAACTCCCGCCGCAAGGCCCTCAACATG
The DNA here is from genome assembly GCA_963695455.1 of uncultured Gammaproteobacteria bacterium. GTDB lineage: Bacteria > Pseudomonadota > Gammaproteobacteria > DSM-19610 > DSM-19610 > Thiogranum. Next base: position 298,767 of record CAVOGN010000011.1, read on the forward strand.
CTGCCGGTCGACGGCCTGCTGGACGCAGAACGCGACAACTGGGCGTTCTTCATGACCCTGCCCGAGTATGACCGTCGCCAGGTCAAGCGCGAGAGCATCAAGGGCGCCATGCTGCTGCAGCCGCTGTTCGAGTTCTCCGGCGCCTGTGTCGGTTGCGGTGAAACCCCCTATATCAAGCTCGCGACCCAGCTGTTCGGCGACCGCATGCTGGTGGCCAACGCCACCGGCTGCTCCTCGATCTACGGAGGCAACCTGCCGACCACGCCCTGGACTCTGAACAGCGCAGGGCGCGGACCGGCCTGGTCCAACTCACTGTTCGAGGACAACGCCGAGTTCGGCCTGGGCATGCGCATCGCCATCGACAAACAGGCCGAGTACGCCCGCGAGCTGCTGCGCAAGCTGCGGGGCAAACTGGATGGCGCACTCAGCACGGCCTTGCTGGACGCCGACCAGTCGCAGGAACAGGGTATTCAGGCCCAGCGCGAACGGGTCAGCGAGCTGCGTGCGCAACTCACCGCCATCGACCGGTCGGAGGCGCGTGAACTCGAGCATGTCGCAGATACCCTGCTGCGCCGAAGTGTCTGGATCATCGGCGGCGACGGATGGGCCTATGACATCGGCTACGGCGGGCTGGACCATGTGCTGGCCTCCGGCCTCGATGTCAACCTGCTGGTGCTCGACACCGAGGTGTATTCCAACACCGGCGGACAGACCTCCAAGGCGACGCCGCGCGGCGCGGTCGCCAAGTTTTCCGCCGCCGGCAAGCCGGTGGCCAAAAAAGACCTCGCCAGGCTTGCCATGGACTACGAGCAGGTCTACGTCGCGCAGGTGGCCTACGGCGCCAAGGACGTGCAGACGGTGCGTGCCTTCCTGGAAGCCGAGACGCACCCGGGCCCGTCGCTGATCGTGGCCTACGCGCCCTGTATTGCACATGGCGTGGATCTGGCCAACAACCATCGGCAACAGCAGCTGGCGGTGCAGAGCGGCCACTGGCCGCTGTTCCGCTACGCTCCGTCGCGCGCCGCGCAGGGGAAAAACCCCTTGCACCTCGATTGCGATGCGCCTTCGCTTCCCTACCGCCGCTTTGCCGAGACCGAGACCCGCTTCAGCATGCTCTGGCAGTCGCACCCGGAGGCCGCGGAAGCCTTGCTGGAACAATCGCAAAAAGATGTCGTGGCGCGGTATCATCACTATCAACAACTGGCGGAGCTGCCCTGGAACGCGGGCTCCCCCGACACCACTACTACCCGAGAGGAGCCTTAGCCATGGTCGACCTTGCAACCGAATACCTCGGGCTCAAACTGAGCAACCCCCTGGTACCCTCCTCCTCGCCACTGACGGGTGACGCCGCCACGGCCCGGCGGCTCGAAGATGCCGGCGCCGCGGCAATCGTGATGCCGTCCCTGTTCGAGGAAGAGGTGCGTCAGTCGGAGGAGAGCGTTGCCCGCTTCCTGCACGAGCAGGCGATCGGTTTCGGCGAAGCGGACAGTTTCCTGCCGGTTCCGGAAGAGTGTTCCACGCCCCTGGACGAATACCTGGAACTGCTGGCGACGCTGAAAGCGTCGCTGGACATCCCGGTTATCGCCAGCCTCAACGGCGTATCCAACGATGGCTGGATACGTTACGGAAAACAGCTCGAGGAAGCCGGTGCCGACGCGCTGGAACTTAACGTCTATTACGTTGCCGCCAATGTCGAGGAATCGGCAGCCGAGGTGGAAAGCCGCTACGTGCAGATGCTGTACGAGCTGAAGCAGCACATCAGCCTGCCGGTGTGCATGAAACTGTCGTCGCAATTCAGTTCTCCAGGCCACTTCGTACGCAGCCTGGAGGCAAGCGGCGCCAGCGGCGTATCCCTGTTCAACCGGTTTTACCAGCCGGATATCGACCTGGTCAGCCGTGAAGTGCTGCCGAAACTCGATCTGTCGTCACCCTACGAGTCGTTGCTGCGCATCCACTGGCTGGCTATCCTGCACGGTCGAGTGAATCTTTCTCTGGCCGCTACCGGTGGCTTCCACGGCGCCGAGGAGGTTATCAAGGCGATCATGGCCGGCGCGGACGTGGTGCACCTGTGCGCGGTGCTGCTGAAACAGGGGCCCGGCCGACTCGCAGTGATCCTGGACGATGTCAGGCGCTGGCTGGCACAGCATGAGTACGACTCGCTGCAGCAGCTCAAGGGCAGTGTCAGCCAGCAGCACGCCATCGATCCGGCGGCCTACCAGCGCACCAACTACGTCAAACTGCTGGAAGGCTACCGTTCACCGGCAGGAGTTATCCGGTAACATACGGTTTTTCATATTCTTATATAGCTTGCCTGATAATTGCTGTGCGCCTCGAACGGCGTTAAAGGAAGCCGCGCCTGCGCCGTCAAACAGTGCACTACTATGGTTTCGTTTTGAGGATACACCGTGACCCCGCAGGATCTGGTCAAACGCAATGTCCGCCTGGTGTCGCTGCCCGAGATCTGCATGCAGGTTCAGGCCCTGGCAGACTCGCCGCACACCACGGCGGACGACATTGCCGAGGTGGTCGGCAAGGATACTGCCCTGACCGCGCGGCTGCTGAAACTGGTCAACAGCGCATTCTTCAGCCTGCCACGCAAAATCGATACCGTGAGCCGAGCCGTCAACCTGATCGGCATGCGCGAACTGCGCAACCTCACCCTGGCGGCATCCGCTGCCGAGGTGTTCTCCAAGATCCCGACCAGCCTGATCGATATGGCCGCTTTCTGGCAGCACAGCGTGTTTACCGGCCTCATGGCGCGTAACCTGGCCCGCTGCTGCAATGTCCTGCACAGCGAGCGACTGTTTACCGCCGGACTGCTGCACGACGTAGGGCGACTGTTGATGCTGATGAAACTCCCCGAGGAAACCGCCGCGGCCGAGTCGATGCGGCTGCAGTCGAACCAGAACATCTGCGAAATCGAGCACGACGTCGTCGGTTTCGACCATGCCGAAGTCGGCCACGCGCTGCTGCTGCACTGGAACATGCCGGAGAATCTCTGCGCCTCGGTGCTCTATCACCACAATCCGAAGATCGCCTTGCAGGCGCACATCGAGTCGGCGCTTATCCATGCCGCAGACCAGATCACTCATTGCGCGCAGGAGAGCAAGGATCCCCTCGGTTCGCCTTTCTATGACCCCTACGGCGCACTGCTGGACGCTGATCTGAATGCGGAGAGTATCAGCAAGGCGGCGCTGGACAAGATCCAGAAAGAGGCGCTGACGCTGACCCGGGTGACAAGCAACGATATCATCGAAGCCATTTCCGCCAGCTCGGCGGGCTTCAACCAGGTGTTGGATCTGCTCTACCCGATGGCCTGGGAAACACCGCGGTAAAGCCCGTTTCCAGCCGCTACAGGCACGAAAGGATTAGAGCAAGCCGGGGGTCGTTACCGCCAGGCCGTGCAGACTCCCAGGCCCTGGCTACTGGGTTTTCCCAAGTACCGTCAACCCTCCTCTTGCGTTGCGATCTTCGTGGCCTTTATGCCGTTCAGGTATTTGTGGTAGCGGTCGTGATCAATAGCAGCCGAAGACAAGAACGGCGGCGTCAACTGCGATGGTATAGAGGCTAATCCACCGCCGCCCAGTAATACCAGCTCGCCACGGTGCGGTACGGGCGCCAGCTTTCCGCGACGCCCAGGTACACTCCCTGCTCGGCATCCTCCGGCAGGCCGTAGTGCACGCGAATGGATTTGCGCAGTGCCAGGTCACCGAGCGGAAGCACGTCCAGCCGCCCGAGTGAAAACATCAGCAGCATATCGGCCGTCCACTGCCCTATTCCGGGCAGCTGTATCAGCAGCTGTGAAGCCTGCCGGTCATCCAGGTACTCCAGCTGCTGCAGGTCGAGCGCGCCGCAGCGTATGCGACGGCTGATCTCGCGAATACAGCGCGCCTTGGCGCCACTCAGACCGCAACTGCGCAAGGTCGCTTCGCGCACCCGGTGGAAATGCTGCGGCTCGAACTGCGCCGCACCAAGGCGCGCCTGCAGCCGCGCCTCGATGCTTTGCGCCGCCTTGACCGACAGCTGCTGATTGATGACGGCCCACACCAGCGTGTGAAAGTGCGGTCGCGGATCGCGCATCAGGGTGCAGGGACCGTGGTGCCGGATAAGCCGGCCCAGCACCGGGTCGACGCGCGCCAGGTGGCGCTCGGCGGCGCGGATCTGGCGCCTCATCGCGCGCCCAGCCCTACCGACACTACCGCGTAGGTAACGATCGCCATGCCGGCCGCCGCCAGTGCCGCCTGCCGCTTCCACCCGAACAGTGTCAGGAGCAGCACAATTGTCCAGCCGATCGCCAACGGCCAGTACTGCACTTCACCCGTCATGTTTCCCGCGACCACTCCCGCTGCAATGGCGTTGCAGACGGCACCCGCTAGCGAGGTCCGATATTATCGACCTTGCGCCAGTTTTCATCTTCACGATACACCTCGTAGCGTGCCCAGCGTGCAAACTCGGTGCGCGTCGAAACCCCTGTCGTATAGCGTCCGTCACCCGCAATGACCTTGAATATAACCCTGTCCTTAGCCCCGTCGCGGCCAGCGGAGGCGTCGATAACCTGCCTGACAGACCACTCGGCCCCGTATTTGCCGTTACTGTAGCAATGCCCCAGCTCGATTGCGTCGGGAGCAATATGCGCCTCGAGCGAGCGCTGCGTCGCCAGATCGTAGATCACGAGCAGATCCTGTTCCGAAACGTCGATAAAGGAATCGACTTCGCTCAGGGCATAAACCAGATTCTCATGCGAGATCGGGCCCTTGGCGGCGTGCTCGTCTATTCGTCTCGGCCGTTTCAGCGCGGCCGGATAACGCCGCCAGGCAAACGGCGCGTTGAACAGCACCGCCACCGCCAGGATCACCGCGACATTGAGCAGCACCGGGGTAACGACATACTGGTACCCGAGCGTCTGCACGCCGGCGCCACCGACCACGGCGGTGAGGGCGGTGGCGCCGCCCGGCGGATGGATGCAGCGCAGGTAGTGCATGGCACCGATCGCCAGCGATACCGCCGCTGCCGCCGCGACGGCGCTGTGCGGTATCAGCTTGGCGCAACTCACGCCTACCAGCGCAGAGACCAGATGACCGCCGACCAGCGGCCAGGGTTGCGACAGTGGCCCGTGCGGCACCGCAAACAGCAACACCGCCGAAGCGCCCATGGAGGCCACAAGCAGGGCGGCCGCCTGCGTGCCCACCAACCCTGCGCTGATCGTAAAGATGGCGTAGATACCGACAAAACCGCCCAGCGTCGATACCATGCGTTCAGTGTGACTGACCGGACTCAGCTCCAGCCCAACCAGTTTCAGCGTTGCTTGCCAGCGCTTGTGGATCATCAGGGCCGCACTCCTCATATCAACTGGCGCGGCCGCGGGAAGCCTGACCGGGCGACGCTGCCGGATTGTCGCGCGAATACTGGCCGACCCGGTACTCTCACCGGGCGGCTGCCACGGCCGGCCGCGGCGTTACTGCAGATGGCTTCATCGACGCATCCCTTTATTACCCGCCAAGCAGCGCGAGCAGATCGTGTTCCGATAGTACCGGAATCCCCAGTTTTTCGGCCTTCGCCAGTTTCGAACCCGCCTTCTCACCGGCGATTACCGCTGTGGTTTTTCCCGACACGCTGCCCGAAACGGTAGCCCCCAGCGCCTGCAGTTGTTCCTTGGCCTGGTCGCGTGTCATGGAGCTGAGGGTGCCGGTCAGCACATAGGTATTGCCCTCCAGAGGCTGGCGGCGGGCGCGCTTCACCGGCGGCCAGTTCACGCCGGCTCGGCGCAGTCTGCGGATCACGTCCCGGTTGTGGGGCTGTTCGAAAAAATGCACGATGTGTTGGGCGACCACCGGACCGATGTCACGTACCGCCTCGAGCTCCTGCGCGGACGCACCCATCAGTCCATCCAGGTCCCCGAACGCCTGCGCCAGCGCGCGGGCGGTGGCGTCCCCGACTTCGCGGATACCGAGCGCATACAGAAACCGCTCCAGTGTGGTGTGCTTGCTTTTCTCGAGCGCTGCAATCAGGTTAGCCGCCGACTTCTCGCCCATTCGCTCCAGGCCCGCCAGCGTCTCGGCGTCCAGCGCATACAGGCCGGCCACGTCGTCAACCAGTTTCAGGTCTACCAGCTGTTCGACCAGCTTGTCCCCGAGGCCTTCGATATCCATGGCACGGCGCGAGGCAAAATGCCGGATGGTCTGTTTGCGTTGCGCCTCGCAGTAGAGGCCGCCGGTGCAGCGCGCCACCGCTTCACCCTCAACGCGCTCGATATCCGATCCGCACACCGGACAGCGTTTCGGCATCACGAATTCTTTCGCCTTGCGCGGCCGGCGTTCGGCAATCACGGAGACCACTTCGGGAATCACGTCACCGGCACGGCGCACAATGACGGTGTCGCCGATGCGCACGTCCTTGCGGCGCACCTCATCCTCGTTGTGCAGGGTCGCGTTGGTGACCGTCACACCGCCCACGAACACCGGTTCAAGTCGTGCCACCGGCGTTACTGCTCCGGTACGTCCCACCTGTACATCGATGCCGACCACGCGTGTGAGCTCCTCCTGGGCCGGGAACTTCCTCGCCACCGCCCAGCGCGGCGCGCGCGCCACGAATCCCAGCCGCTGCTGCTGATCCAGTCGGTCGACCTTGAATACCACGCCGTCGATATCGAACGCGAGGCTGCCGCGCCGCTGTTCGAGCTTGCGGTAATATTTCACGCAACCGCTCAGGCCGTCGACACGTTCGATACCCGGGTACACCCGCAGGCCCCAGTCGCGCAGCTGCTCCAGCACGCCGCTGTGCCGATCCGGCAGCTCGCCGCCCGTCACCACACCCACCCCGTAACAATAGATCTCCAACGGCCGCTGGGCGGTAACCCGGGGATCGAGCTGGCGCAAGCTGCCGGCTGCCGCGTTACGCGGGTTGGCAAAGGTTTTCTGGCCCGCGGCGACCGCGCGTTCATTGAGCTCACGGAAGCCAACGTGGGACATGAACACCTCACCGCGCACCTCGAGGCGCTGCGGGTAGCCCTTGCCGCGCAGCCTGAGCGGAATCGACTCAACAGTGCGTACGTTCTGGGTCACATCCTCACCTCTGCTGCCGTCGCCGCGCGTCGCCCCGCGCACCAGCCGCCCGTCCTCGTAAAGCAGACTGACGGCGACGCCGTCGAGCTTCGGTTCAGCGGTATACTCGACTGCGTCCACGTCCAGCCGTTCCCGCACCCGGCGGTCGAACTCGCCGAGTTCCTCATCGCTGAACGCGTTGTCCAGCGACAGCATGGGCAGTTCGTGGCGCACCTCGCCAAACGCGCTCAGCGGCTGGGCGCCGACGCGCTGGGTCGGTGAGTCGGGCGTTATCAGCTCGGGGTGCTGCTGTTCGAGCTGCTGCAGCTCGCGCAACAGGCGGTCGTATTCCGCGTCCGGTATTTCCGGATCATCCAGAACGTAATAACGGTAGTTGTGGTAACGGACCCGCTCGCGAAGCTTTTCGGCGCGCTGCTCCGGGGTCATGGCTCGACCCTGTCAGGCCGGTCTGGTCATGGAATGGCGGCGGTGTTTCGCGATGCGGTCGCGCACCAGCATCAAACCCTGGTGAGTCAGCAGCTGACGCTGCTCATCCCTGAGTTCGCCGCCCAGCTCGACAGCCAGTCGCTCGGCTGTCTTGACAAAATCGTCGAATGCCTCGACGGCGTCGATCGGACCCGGCAGCTGCAGGAACAGTGTCAGGCCGGGGCTCGCGAATCCGTCCATATCCTGCGGCGGGAAATTCCCCGGTTTGATCAGATTCGCGACGCTGAACACCGGCTGTTCGCGGTTATCGCGGAACACCATACGATGGAAAATGTGGTGCTCACCGAATTTCAGCTTGTTGTGCTGGAACGCCTTGAGCAGCGCTTCGCCTTCGAACTCGGCTCCCGGCTCGGCCACCACCGAGACCACAACCAGCTCCTCACCTATTGGTGCCTCGGCCACGGTATCGGGGCCTGGTGGCGCCGGCTCCATCGGGCTGGCTTCACTGTCACCCGCTTCTTCCTCGGCCAGCAACTCCCCCATGCGCGTCAGTTCCTGTTCGATTTCCGCAGCGTCCAGCTCGTCGGGCGCCGCACGCCTGACCGGCGTGCGGCGCTGGGTCGGTACCGGCCGCGGACGTTGCTTGAACCGGGTCCAGAAATACACGCCGGCGATTACTGCAAGACCGATCAGCAGCAGGATGATGCGCAGATCATTCATTCAAAGCCACCCGCGCCGGGCGCCAGCGCACGTCACCCGCTGGCAGCGCGCGCCATCGCCCGGGTGTTTTGGAGACGGCTCGTCGCACCGCTGTGAACGCATCAGCGCAGCCACTCTGTCGCTACACAGCAGCCAGCTGCACCGCTTCGTCGACGTCCACGGCGACCAGCCGCGACACCCCGGGTTCGTGCATGGTGACACCGGTCAGCTGGTTGGCGAGATCCATGGTGATCTTGTTGTGGGTGATGAATACGAACTGCACGCGCTCCGACATCTCCCGCACCATGTCACAGAAACGCCCCACGTTGGCGTCGTCCAGCGGCGCATCGACCTCGTCCAGCATGCAGAACGGGGACGGGTTCAGCTCGAAAATCGAGAACACCAGCGCCACCGCGGTAAGCGCTTTTTCGCCGCCCGACAACAGGTGAATGGTGCTGTTGCGTTTGCCCGGCGGGCGCGCCATGACCGTGACGCCGGTGTCCAGCAGGTCTTCGCCGGTCATTTCCAGGTACGCATGCCCGCCGCCGAACAGGCGCGGGAACATGGCCTGCAAACCGCTGTTGACCTTGTCGAAGGTTTCCTTGAAACGGGTACGCGTCTCGCGGTCGATCTTCTTGATGGCGTTTTCCAGCGTTTCCAGCGCCGCCGTAACGTCGGCGTGCTGGGCGTCCAGGTACGTCTTGCGCTCCGACTGTTCTTCGTACTCTTCGATGGCCGCCAGGTTGATGGGGCCGAGTCGCTGAATGCGCGCTTCCAGGCGTTCCACTTCCTCCGCCCAGGCATCCACGCGTCGCCTGCTCGTCCAGTTCCTCGACCAGCTGTGGCAAGCTCGAAGCCGCTGGCCGCCACCTGCTCGAGCAGCGTTTCGCCGCGCACCTTGATTTCCTGCCAGGCCAGCTTCTCCTGCCCCAGCTGGTCGCGCAGCTCCTGCGCGTCGCGCTCGCGGCGGTGGCGCTGCTGATCCTGCTCGCGCAGGCGGTGCTCGATGGCCTCGACCTTGCGGCGCTTGTCGGTCAGTTCCGCTTCGACTTCCAGGCGCATCTGCAGCTGGCCGGCCAGGTCCTCCTCGAGGCGTTTGCAGCGGCGCTTCGCCGTCGTCGAGGGCACGGCGCAGTTCTTCGCGGCGCTGCTGGAGATGGCGTTGCTGACCCTGCATGCGCTGCAGGTTCTGGCCCGTGGTTTCCTGTTCCGTGAACAGCGACTGATAGCGCAGTTCCAGCTCGTGCGACTGGTCGCGGTCGCGTTGCGCCTCGGCACGCGCCTCGTCGAGCAGCGTGCGCAGCCGGTCACGCTCGCCCCAGCGCTGTTCGCGCTCGTCGGCCAGCGCATCCAGGGTCGCCAGTGCTTCGTGCAGACGAGCGCGTGCCTGCTCGACAGTCTGGCTGTCTTCGTCCTGTTGCGCGCTGATTTCGTCGACCTCTTTGTGCAGCGCGGCGCTACGACTGTGAATCTGCTCCAGACGGGTACGGCGGGCATCGAGCTGGGCGCGCGCATCGCTGAACTGCCGGTGCGCCAGGTTGGCTTCGACCTGCAGCTCTTCACGCCGGGCCTCGGCCTGCTGCAACTCGCCACGGCCTGCCTCAAGGGCCTGCTCGATCGCCAGCACAGCCTCCTGCTGCTTATTAAGACTATCCCCTAAGATATTGATTTCTTTTTCTCTTTCAAGGACGCCAGCTTTCTCGTCCTGGTCACGGGCAACGCGCAGCCAGCCGCTGCCGATCCAGACACCGTCGCGAGTAACCACGGATTCGTGGGCCGCCAGCCGCTCGCGAAGCAGCAACCCATCAGCGAGGGATTCGGCCGCATACACACCTGCCAGCAGGCCGTTCAACGACCAGGGTGCCCGTACCTTCGAAGTCAGCGGCGCTCCCCTGGCGTCTTCTGCCGGCGGCGCAACCGCAGTATCGATGAGCGACAGAGTTCCCCGCTGCAATTCGTTCAAGGCATCGGCCAGATCCCCGGTACCGTCCACGCACACAGCCTCGAGATAGGAGCCAAGCACGGTTTCCACGGCACGCTCCCAGCCGCTGTCGACGTCCAGTTGCTTGGCCAGGCGCGGAGCGTCCGCCAGCCCGCGGGCGTCCAGCCAGTGATTGACCTCGCCCTCGCGCTGTTCGAGCGCCGCCTGCTGCAAGGCCTGCAGCGACGCCAGCCGGCCGCGCATGTCCTGCTGAGCATTCTGAACGTCGTGCAGCTGACTCTGCTGGGCGCGGGTAAGATCGCGCAATTCCTCGATTCGGACGCGCAGCTGCTCCAGCTGTTCCTGCAGCAGCTGCGCCTGCTGCTGGCGCTCCCCGGCCTGCTGTTCCAGCTCGCTGAGTTCGGCATCCAACCCATTGCTGTCGAGTTGCTGTTGCTCCTGCCGAATACGCTCCCGGCGCGTCAACAGCTGACCCAGCTGCCGTTCGAGATGATCGATGCGGGTCCGCTCCACCTGGGCGGTCTGCGACGCCTCATTGGCGCGAGCGTTGAAGGCATCCCACTCGGACTGCCAGCGCTGCATCTCCTGTTCGGCTTGCTCGCGCTTTTCCTGCGAGCCCCGGGCTCGGGAACCGGCCTCGACGCGGGCCGGCTCGTTTTCCGCCAGGTCACGCGCCAGCTGCTCCAGGCGCTGGCCGTCGACTTTGATGTGGGCCTGCACCTCGTTCCAGGCCTGCTCGGTGTTCTCGAGTTCTTCCTGCTGGGCCCGGCGCGTCTCCTTGCCGTGCTGAATCGCCTGCTCGATACGCGCCACCTCGGCGCCGAGCTGATAGTAACGACCCTGCACTTCGTTGAAGCTATCCGAAGCCTCGATATGCGCTTCGCGTCCGCTCTCCAGGGCCGCCTCCACCGAGCGCAGCTCTGCAGTCACGGCCTCGAGGCGGGTTTCCTGTTCCTGAATCAGCTTGCGGCGGTCGCCGCTTTCCTCGTGCAGCTTCTGGTAGCGCAGTGTCAGCAGTTCCGCCTTGACCCGCCGCTCCTGCTCGCGCAGTTCCTTGAACCTCTCGGCAGTGCGTGCCTGTCGCTTCAGCTTGTCAAGCTGTTTCTCAATTTCATCACGCAAGTCATTTAATCTGGAAAGATTTTCATGGGTATGCCGAATCCGATTCTCGGTTTCCCTACGGCGCTCCTTGTACTTGGAGATACCGGCAGCCTCTTCAAAAAAGACGCGCAGTTCCTCCGGCTTGGCCTCGATCAGGCGCGAAATCATCCCCTGTTCGATGATGGCATAGCTGCGCGGCCCCAAGCCGGTGCCGAGAAAAATGTCGGTGATATCACGGCGCCGACAGCGGGCGCCGTTGAGGAAGTAGGCCGACTGCCCGTCGCGGGACACCTGACGCCGTAGCGCGATCTCGTTGTAGTTGGCGTACTGGCCGCCGATGGCCCCGTCGGAGTTATCGAACACCAGTTCCACGGAGGCCTGCGCGACCGGCTTGCGCGCCGTGGAGCCGTTGAAAATGACGTCGGCCATGGAATCGCCGCGCAGGTGCTTGGCGGACGTTTCGCCCATCACCCAGCGCACGGCGTCGATGACGTTCGATTTGCCGCAGCCATTCGGTCCGACCACGCCGGTGAGGTCAGAGGGAAAATGAACGGTGGTAGGATCGACGAAAGACTTGAAACCAGCCAGTTTGAGCTTGCTCAATCGCATCCGCGAAAGATACCGATACACCCCGCCGGTGACAAGCGCGACGTGCGCCATGCGCGCTGCCGCCGCCCGTTTTCACCCGACAGGAAACGCAGGGAACAAAGGGCATTACGAACAGCGCCTGCCGGAGCTGGCATCAGCTGGCAGCAATGCGCGCCACACCACGATCAGCGCCGCGCAGCCATGCCTGACCACCATTTGCGTTGATTCGACAAGGCCCGAACAAACGCTTGTTTCCCTGTAACTTGCGTTGTTTGCGCGCGTTCGGGTAAGGTGCCGCCATGCCGACTCAGCCAAGCACTGACCTGGAAACGTTCGCGAATCCGCATCCCGGCCGCGACTACACCGTCCGCATTCGGATACCGGAATTCACCTGTCTGTGCCCGAAAACCGGGCAACCGGATTTTGCCACCCTGCAGCTGGAATATGTCCCGGACCGGCGCTGCGTCGAACTCAAGGCACTGAAGCTCTATATCTGGTCATTCCGCGATCAGGGCGCTTTTCACGAGGACGTCACCAACCAGATCCTCGATACGCTGGTGAGCGTGTGCAAGCCGCGCTTCATGCGTCTCACTTCCGAGTTCAACGTGCGCGGCGGTATCTACACCACGGTGGTGGCCGAACACCGCGCTCCCGGCTGGCAGCCACCCGGTAAAGTGGAACTGCCTTAGAGGGGCGATTAACCGCGAAGGACGCTAAGGACGCGAAGTAAGCGCTTTGTTCGCTGAGGCGAAGACCTTCACCGGTGCGGTCGGTAAGTTGATCGGCGAACGTGCCTTGACCGTCTTCGTGCGGCCTGTGATGCTCGCCGGCTTTATCTCGAAGCGTTTTCCTTCGCGTCCTTAGCGTCCTTCGCGGTTACACTCTATCTGATGATCACGTTCATCGGCATCGACGTCGGCACCTCGGCCTGCCGGGCGTGCGCCATCGACGTTGGCAAGGAAGTGATCGGCGAAGCCCGGATCGAGCTTCCCGACCCCATCCGCGCGGGCGTCTGCGTTGAACAGGACCCCGCTCTCTGGTGGACAGCGCTCAGCGAGTGCCTGGACCAGCTGTCAACTCAGATTACTACCCGGCAGCTACAGCGGGTTGCGATCGATGCCACCTCCGCGACCCTGCTGCTGTGCGACCCGCAGGGACAACCGCTCACGCACGCGCTGATGTACAACGACGCCCGCGCGGTGCAGGAAGCGCAACAGATCGCGCGCGTTGCCCCGCAGGACAGCGCGGCGCGCAGCCCCAGTTCCAGTCTGGCTAAACTCCTCTACCTGCGCGGCAAGCTCGCAGAGCCTCACTGCCTGGCGTTGCACCAGGCCGACTGGCTGGCCGGAAAACTCACCGGGCGGTTCGGAATCAGCGACGAAAATAACGCCCTGAAAATGGGCTACGACCCGCTGGAGCGCGCCTGGCCGGACTGGATGTCACGGCTGCAACTGCGACCAGGGCAGCTGCCGACCGTAGTTGCTCCGGGCACCGTGATCGGTCGCATCGACGCCGGGCTGGCAGGCCGCTGGGGTTGGCCCCTGGACGTCGAGGTAGTCGCAGGGACCACCGACAGCACCGCCGGCTTCATTGCCACCGGTGCCCATGCGACGGGTCACGCGGTCACCGCGCTCGGCAGTACGCTGGTGCTGAAAGTGCTGTCCGACAAACCGGTATTTGCCGCGCGCTACGGCGTCTACAGTCACCGCCTCGGGGAGCGCTGGCTGGTGGGCGGCGCATCCAACGCCGGGGGCAGTGTGTTGCGCCGTTTCTTCACCGCGCAGCAGATCGCCCACTACAGCGGCTTGATGCAGCCGCAGACACCCACCGGCCTGGATTACTACCCGCTGCCGGCACCCGGCGAACGCTTCCCGGTCTGCGACCCGGCGCTACAGCCGCGACTCACGCCGCGCCCCGCCTCGGATGTGCAGTTCCTGCAGGGTATCCTGGAAGGCCTGGGGCGCATCGAACAGCGCGGTTATGAACGCCTCGCAGCGCTCGGCGCTCCCTACCCGGAACGGGTCATCAGCGTCGGAGGCGGCGCCGGCAACGCGCCCTGGACGATCATACGCAGACGGATGCTGGGCGTGCCGGTCACAGCGGCGCGACACCAGGAAGCGGCCTATGGCGCAGCGCTGCTCGCCCGCATGTCTCACCGGGCGGCGCTGGAAGAACTCTGACGGCCCAGACAACGACAAGCATGCTTTGAAAACGAGACATATCCCGGCTCCACGGAAAGTCTATCCCGGTGAGACATGCGGGCTAACCCGCGGACTGTAGGCGGCCTTCGCGCACCCAGATGACGGTCGCCCCGGCCACGGCCGCCGGCATGACAAAGAAATTGACCAGCGGAATCATAGTGCACAGCATGACCAGTCCACCGAAACTCCACGCCAGCAGCGGCCGCTTGCGCAGCCGCGCGCGCTGCTCCTTGAAGAACAGTCGGTGGTTGGCCATCGGGTAGTCGATGTATTGCACCGTCATCATCCAGGCGCTGAACAGTACCCACAGCAGCGAGGCGACCACGTTGACCACCGGGACCAGCAGCAATACCAGCAGCGGCAACGGCGCGCAGCGCAAAATAGAGCAGCTTGCGCAGCTCCGAAGAACAGGCTCGGCAGAATATCGCGCAGCAGCTGACGCCAGTCGCCTTGCAACGGCTTGCCCGGTCAGCTGGCTCTCCACAGCTTCGGCCAGCAGCCCGTTGAACGGCGCGGCGATCAGATTGGCCAACACCGAGAAACCGTAGAAGATCAGCACCAGGCAGGTCAGCACGAACACCGGTACCACCAGGTAGCTCAGCCATTCCAGCCAGTCCGGCAACTGGGCGACCAGATACTGCGAGGTCGCCTCGACCCAGCCGTACGCCCACCAGATCAGGCCGCCGAACAGCAGCACGTTGATCAGCAGCGGCATCAGACAAAGCGCCGCAGTCCGGGCCTGCCGAGCAGCGCAAACCCTTCGCGCAGGTAGGCGACTCCGGCGAAGCAGATCTTTCATTTCAGTGCACCTCGTCACTGTCCTGCCCCGGCAAAACGGACGATGCGCTCCACGCCCTGCTCGAGCTGCTCCATCGAGGTCGTGTAGGCGAAACGCACATGCCGTGCCGGCCCGATGACGCCCGAAATCGATGCCCGGAGTGATGGCAACGCCGGCCTGCTCGAGCAACTCGTGAGCAAACACAAACTGTCATTGGTAAAACGACTGCAGTCGGCATACAGGTAGAATGCACCTTGCGGCTCGACCGGGATCTCGAAACCGATCTGCCGCAACGCCGGCAGCAGAAAATCGCGGCGCTGGCTGAAACTGCCTCCCGACGTTGTTCGAGAATCTCCAGCGTACCCCGATCGAAATGCCGCAAGCGCCGCATACTGGGCCGGTGTAGGCGCAGCCAGAAACAGGTTCTGCGCCAGGGTATCCAGCGCCTCGACGCAGGCCTGCGGCGCGACCAGCCAGCCCAGGCGCCAGCCGGTCATGCCGAAATATTTCGAGAAACTGTTGATGACGAACACGTCCTCGCCGAGCGCCAGCGCTGTGTCAGGATTGCCTGCGTAGGTCAGTCCGTGATAGATCTCGTCGACAATCAGTGCCGCACCGTGCTCCCGAACCACCCGCAGCAGTGCAGGACATGCCTCGGATACCAGTGTCCCGGTCGGATTGGACGGCTGGCAATCAGCACGCAACGAGGTCTTGTCGCTCCAAATGCTGCTGCAGCAGTTCCGGGTTCAGCTGGTAGCCGTGTTCGGCCCCTACCGGAACCGATACCGGCACACCTTCGTACAGGTAGACGAAGTTACGGTTGCAGGGATAACCGGGATCCGTCATCAGGACTTCGCTGCCCGGATCCACCAGCAGACGCGAGTATCAACTGCAATGCGCCCGATGCACCGGGCGTGACCAGGATCCGGCGCGGCATCGATCGTCACGCCATAGGCTATCGCAGTAATGCCGAGCGATGGCTTTGCGCAGCGCCGTCAGGCCGACTGCCGGTGTGTAGTGGGTCTTGCCCGCCTGCAGGGCGCGGATACCGGCCTCGACGATGGGCTGCGGCGAGGTGAAATCCGGTTCACCGATTTCCATGTGCACAATGGAACGGCCCTGCGCTTCGAGTTCGCCGGGCGCGCGCCAGCAACGCCATGACGTGAAACGGCGTAATCGAGCTGCAGGCGTCTCGCCCGCGCGTGCCGGCTAGCGCATTCAGCGGCATTGCGCGTGTAGCTCCCTGCAGCAGATCCACCGTTACGTAACGGTAACCGTCGGCGGCGTCGCCCGCTAATCACGGTAAACGGGCGGTCAGGTTCGCCGAGCTGATCCAGTACCAGCGCCGCCCCCGCGAAGTTGTGTCACGCGGCTATACTCACTGACGGTAACCAGCGTCGTCACGCCTGCAGCCCGCGCTGAACGCAGACCATTCGCGGAGTCCTCGAAAGCCAGACATTCCGCGGGGCTCACGCCCATCTTCTCCATGACGTAGTGGTAGATATCCGGCGCCGGTTTCTTCGCTGGCACCACGCCCCCTGCGGCGATCACCTCGAACCAGCTCTCGGCGTCCGGTGCCAGACTGTGGCGCAGCAGCGCGGTGACATTGGCAGGGGTCGTCGTGGTGGCAATCGCCAGACGCAGGCCCGCCCGCGCGTGCTTCGTCCAGCAAGCGCTTGACACCCGATCTGCAGCGGCACTTCGCCGGCCGCCACGGTGCGGGTATAGATATCCGTCTTGGCCGCGTGCAGGCCGGCGATATACTCGTCCAACTTCATGGGTGCTTCGAAGTCCGGCAGATGCGTGTCGAGAAAGTAACGTATACGTTCCTTGCCACCAGTCACCCGCAACAAGCTCGGCATACAGTGCTTTTGACCACACCCAGTCCAGTCCCGCCTGAGCAAACGCGCGGTTAAAGGATTCACGATGGATTTCCTCGGTTTCCGCCAGAGTTCCGTCTACATCGAATAACAGAGTTGTCAGCGTGCCCACAGATCCGCTTCCCGCCTGCTGCCAATCGAACTTAGCGTACCCCACAGACAAAACCGGCAACAAGGGCGATCGATTCGGGGAAATTTGCCGATTCCGCTCTTGACTCGGCTGGGTGACGCCCGGAAACTACCGCACTTGGTGTCGGGCGGCCCCACGAAACTTGCCTGATTTTGCGAGATTTTGCTATAGAGCACGGCTTGTTTGTGTTGGTTGGGAGAAGTTGAATGGCTGCCAAGAAAAAGGCTGCGAAGACTAAAGCCAAGGCGAAGAAGAAAGCTGTCGCCAAGAAATCGGTAGCGAAAAAGCCGGTCGCCACGAAAAAGGCGGCAGCAAGAAACAGGCAAAAAAGCCTCAGCCAATGAAGAAAGCACCCGTCAAGAAGAAAACCGCCGCGCCAACGTAAGCGCCGCGCCAGCGAAAGCCGCCAGCAAAGCCAAGACAGGTGCGCAGCAAGGCAACCGCCAAGGAGATCGCTCCGCGGCCAGCGCCGCTAGCGGTCCGGTTTCCGCCATCGAGCCGTACGTCGACGAAGCACAAGGTGAGGAGTACATGAACGACGAGCAGGTGGCGCATTTCCGCAACATCCTGCTGTCCTGGAAACGCGAACTGATGGAGGAAGTGGACCGTACCGTTCACCATATGCAGGACGAAGCCGCCAATTTCCCCGATCCCAACGACCGCGCTACCCAGGAATCGGAGTTCAGCATGGAGTTGCGCGCACGCGACCGCGAGCGCAAGCTGATCAAAAAGATCGACGAAGCGCTGATGAATCTGGATAATGAGGAGTATGGCTATTGCGAAGCCTGCGGTGTGGAGATCGGCATTCGGCGCCTGGAAGCACGACCGACGGCCACCCTGTGCATCGACTGCAAGACACTCGATGAGATCCGGGAAAAACAGATGGGCTGACCGCCAGCTCACAGAACCACAGAAAAACCGGCCGTGCGCCGGTTTTTTGTGCGATAAACTCTTCTCCCATGCCTGATTCGCACTACCGGGGCCGATTCGCCCCCTCCCCGACCGGCGCGCTGCACCTCGGGTCGCTGCTCACCGCGGTGGCCAGCTTCCTCGATGCCCGCTCACGCGGCGGTGAGTGGCTGGTGCGCATGGAAGATCTCGATCCACCGCGCGAGACGCCGGGGGCTGCCGCCGGGATACTGCGCACCCTGGAGCGCCTTCGGGCTGTACTGGGACGGTGAAGTGTTGTACCAGAGCCGGCGCAACGAGGCCTACCGGCACAGTCTGGAGCAGCTCAGCAGGGCGGGACTGGTCTATCCCTGTGCCTGTTCGCGACGCGAGATTCGTGAAAATGCGTTGCCCGGGGCAGCGGTGTCAGTCTACCCCGGCACCTGCCGTAACGGACTTCCGCCGGGGCGCCAGGCGCGCGCATTGCGCCTGCGCGTCGCGCCTGTGAGCATCGGTTTCCGCGACCGGCTGCAGGGACATGTGGACGAATGGCTCCCGAGCGAGGTGGGCGACTTCGTACTGCGGCGCGCCGACGGTCTGTTTGCCTACCAGCTGGCGGTGGTGGTCGATGATGCGTTGCAGGGGATCAGCGATGTCGTGCGTGGCGCCGATCTGCTCGATTCCACCGGCCGTCAGATCTTTCTCCAGCGAGCGCTGGGATTGCCGACTCCGCGTTACCTGCACCTGCCGGTGGTGGTCAATCAGCACGGCGCCAAGCTCAGCAAGCAGACCGGGGCGCGGCCCGTCGATCGCGACCCGCCTGTGACCACCCTCGTCAGGGCGCTGAAGCTGCTTGGCCAGAGCGTTCCGTCCGAGCTGGGGGACGCTTGCGTGGAGGAATTCTGGGCATGGGCCGCGGCGAACTGGGCTCCCGAGCGCATACCCCGGACGCTCAGCATTCAGGAGCGTTGATACAGGTTTCGGAATGTCCGTACAATGCGGGCCACTACAAACCAGTCCCGCTCCGCACCCGGAGCCCAGCCAGAGGAATAGGTGGATGTCTCAGGAAAAGATCTATCCGGTACCCGCAGCGATTGCCGCCCATGCACACATCGATGCGGCGCGTTATGAACAAATGTATCGCCGCTCGGTCGAGGACCCCGAAGGCTTCTGGGCAGAACAGGCGGAACAGTTTCTCAGTTGGGACAAGCCCTGGGACCGGGTGCTGGACTGGGACTTCGGCGAGGCCAGGATCCGCTGGTTCGAGGGCGCGGAGCTGAACGCCAGCTACAACTGTATCGACCGCCACCTGGAGCACCGCGGCGACCAGACAGCAATCATCTGGGAAGGCGACGACCCGACGGTAGACCGCAAGATTACCTATCGCGAACTGCACCGTGAGGTCTGCACCTTTGCCAACGTATTGAAAAAACGCGGTGTGAAAAAAGGTGACCGCGTATGTATCTATATGCCCATGATCCCGGAGGCCGCCTATGCGATGCTGGCCTGCGCCCGTATCGGTGCCGTGCACTCCGTGGTGTTCGGCGGCTTCTCGCCCGAATCGATCAAGGATCGCATCCTGGATTCCGATTGCCGGGTGGTGATCACGGCCGATCAGGGCGTGCGCGGCGGGAAGTCCGTGTCGCTCAAGGCCAATACCGACCAGGCGCTGCAGTCGTGCCCGAACGTGCACACCGTGCTGGTGGTGAAACGCACCGGCGGTGACATCCAGTGGCACGACGATCGCGATGTATGGCTGCACGAAATCGCTGCCAGTGTCGACGCTGACTGTGAGCCGGAACCCATGGGTGCAGAAGACCCGCTGTTCATACTCTATACCTCCGGGTCGACCGGCAAACCCAAAGGCGTATTGCACACTACCGGTGGTTACCTGCTGTACGCGGCGATCACCCACAAGTATGTGTTCGACTATCAGGAGGGTGAGGTCTACTGGTGCACCGCTGATGTCGGCTGGATCACCGGACACAGCTATATTGTCTACGGCCCGCTCGCCAACGGCGCTATTACGCTGATGTTCGAGGGCCTGCCTACCTACCCTTCTGCCGCGCGTTTCTGGCAGGTATGCGACAAGCACCGCGTTGCGACCTTCTATACCGCGCCGACAGCCATTCGCGCCCTGATGCGCGAAGGCGATGAACCGGTCCGACAAACCAGCCGCGAGTCGCTGCGCCTGCTCGGCACCGTGGGCGAGCCAATCAACCCGGAAGCCTGGGAATGGTATTACAACGTTGTCGGCGACGCGCGCTGCCCGATTGTCGACACCTGGTGGCAGACCGAAACCGGCGGCCACATGATTACCCCCTTGCCGGGCGCCACACCCACCAAGCCGGGCTCCGCCACGCGCCCGTTTTTTGGTGTAGTTCCGGCGCTGGTCGACAACGAAGGCAAACTGCTGGAAGGCGAAGCGGAAGGAAACCTGGTCATCACGCGCCCCTGGCCCGGGCAGATGCGCACCGTGTACGGTGACCACCAGCGCTTCCGCGACACCTATTTCTCCACCTATCCCGGCATGTACTTTACCGGCGACGGGGCGCGCCGCGACGCGGATGGTTACTACTGGATAACCGGACGCGTCGACGACGTGCTCAACGTTTCCGGCCATCGTCTCGGCACTGCCGAACTGGAAAGCGCGCTGGTGCTGCACGACGATGTGGCCGAGGCCGCAGTAGTCGGATTTCCGCACGACATCAAGGGTCAGGGAATCTACGCCTACGTCACCTTGATCAAAGGCAAGGAACCGAGCGATGCCCTGAAAAAAGAATTGATCCAGCTGGTACGCCGCGAAATCGGGCCGATCGCCACCGTCGATGTGATCCAGTGGGCGCCGGGGTTACCCAAGACGCGCTCCGGAAAAATCATGCGCCGTATCCTGCGCAAGATCGCTGCCAACGAAATCGACACCCTCGGCGACACCTCGACACTGGCGGATCCCGGGGTCGTCGATGAGTTGAAGAGCAACCGGGCGCATCAATGAGTGTGCTGAGCGTTGCTCAGCTCGACCTCCTGCTGGTCGAACCCTCGGCAACCCAGTACAAGATCATAAATGAATACCTGCGGGAGATGGGGGCGGCGGCGATCACGCGGGTGGAAAACGGCGCGCAGACGCTGGCCGCCATCACCGCCCGTGTTCCCGATCTTGTCATCAGCGCCATGCACCTCGCCGACATGACCGGTACCGAATTGCTGCAGACTCTGCGCAATAACGAGCGCACCCTGGATCTGCCGTTCATGCTGATTTCCAGCGAGACCCATCTACGTTACCTGGAACCACTGCGGCAGGCCGGTGTCATCGCAATACTGCCCAAGCCCTTTGACAAACAGCAGCTGCAGACTTCACTGAACGCGGTACTCGATTTTCTCACGCCGGAACCGCTGGAACTGGGCGAGTTCGCCGCCGACGAACTCAAGGTTCTGATCGTTGATGACAGCTTCACTGCCCGACACATTGTGCGGCACATGCTGGAAGGACTCGGCATCGAGCAGTTTGCAGAGGCCGAGAATGGCAAGCAGGCTCTGCAGATGATCGACAACGAGTTCTTCGATCTGGTGGTCACGGATTACAACATGCCGGAGATGGACGGCGAACAGCTCAGCCAGCTGATCCGCAGCCACAGCACTCAGCCCAGCATCCCGGTGCTTATGGTTACCGCGGAAACCGACCGCGCCCGCCTGGCCGGAGTCCGCCACAGCGGTGTTTCGGCTATTTTCGACAAGCCGCTCACTGTGGCTTCGCTGCGCGGCGCCCTGCAACGGCTGCTGGTCTGACGCATGCCGGTCACCAGCGGCTTCCGACCGGCCTGGTGGCTTCCTGGCGCCCATCTGCAGACGCTGTTTCCGCCGCTGTTTCGCAACCGCACGCCACCACCACTGCGACGTGAACGCATCGAACTGGACGACGGGGACTTTGTCGATATCGACTGGACCGAGGCCCGGCCCGGTCCCGTGGTACTGATCCTGCACGGACTGGAAGGCTCGATCGGCTCGCACTACGTCGTCGGGCTGCTGCACGCGCTCAGCTCCGGCGGATTCAGTGCCGCGGTGCTGTACTTCCGTGGCTGCAGCGGCGAACCCAACCGCCTCGCGCGCAGTTACCATTCCGGCGACACCGGCGACGTGGATACCGTATTGCGGTATCTGGCCAGCCAGGATGACAAGCGGCCGATTTATGTTGTCGGCGTATCGCTGGGGGGAAACGTGCTGCTGAAATGGCTCGGCGAGAACCCGGCACAGGCGCTGGTCACCAAAGCCGTCGCGGTGTCGGTGCCTTTCGAGCTGAACGCGGCCGCACTCAGGCTCGAACACGGGTTCTCGCGGGTGTACCAGGCCTATCTGCTGCGCAAGCTGCGGCGCGCGACGCGCCGCAAGGCGCGACACCATGCATTGCCCCTGGATGTCAGCGAGTTGCGCAAACTTCGCAGTTTCCGGGACTTCGATGACCGGGTGACAGCCCCTCTGCATGGCTTCGCAGGGGTGGACGACTACTACCGCAAATGCAGCAGCCGCCCCTTTCTCGGTCGGATTTCAACTCCCACACTGATACTGCACGCGGAGAATGACCCTTTTATGACGGCCGCTGCCATACCGAGCGCCGCGGAACTCGGACCCGGGGTACAGCTCGAGCTCTCCAGCGCCGGTGGTCATGTCGGCTTTGTATCCGGCGCCTGGCCGTGGAAACCAGACTACTGGCTGGATAAGCGCATCTGCGCGTTCTTCCGCGAACCACTGTCGAGCGGGCCATCCTTGGACTGACGCTGCCGCTTGTGGCGACCGCGTCTAATCCGGAACACGCCGGTTCCGGCGACGATTCATCCGCACCCTCCCCGACCGAGATCTAGATTCTTTCTAGTTGTATACCCTATCTTATTGTACTATCTATTTTTTTATTTCCTATTCAGCCATGCTTGCAAAGCGTGTCTGCCCGTTTCAGTCCGCCTTACATCGCCCTCAAGCAACATTAGTGCCGGCCGATACTCCGTCCTGACGATTGCGTCGAGGCTACTGGCGCACCCGTATCTGGCAATTTCTCCTGGGAGCCACGGGTTTTGGCACCCTTTTTAAGGACGATTAAGTGGGGGCAAGAGCTACATGACATTCTCTAAGCTGTTCAAAACCGCCGCGTTGAGCCTAGCGGTCAGCAGTGGTACCGCGCTAGCCTCGGAAGCCGACATCTACTCGATTCATTTCTCCGAGGACGGAAAATACCTCATCACCGGCGGCGCAGGCGGCTTTACGCTTGCCGCGACCGAGAAACACTCCGGGGGCATCAAGGTCTGGGACAGCGAAACCGGTACCCTGGTCGAAGCGCTGGGACAGCGTTCCGACCTCGACCAACTCTTCGGCGACCAGTACGGACGAGTCGGTAACCGCCGTTGGGGCATCAGCAATTTCAAGGATGTGGTGCTGACCGGTTCCTACCCCGACGGCAAAGTGGTGCTGTTACCGAGTTCACTGGGCCACATGGTCGGTCACGAGCGGATCCAGATGCCGGACTTTATCGGCGGCTACATGGACTTCTCCGGTAACGACCCGGCCCGTATCGAGCTCGCCGGTTTGGGCAGCGAAAAAGGCAACTGTGATCCGAGCACCGGCTACTACGATTATGTCGGACCCATTGTCGCATCCGACAACGGGCGCTACGCCGCCGTCATCGTGAACACCTGCAACGCAACGACCGGCACAGACGATCGCCAGATCGGGTTCGAATACCGCTCTGACCTGCATATCATGGATCTCGCCAAGTTCAAGCTGATACAGAGTGTCGAGCACATTGACGCGGGTATCTATGCACTGGGCATCACCAACCGGGGCGACCGGGTTGCCTTCGTCGGCCGCGATCAGTTTGCAGTGATTGACATGGGCAGCGGCAAGCGTCGCGTCGTCGAGTCCTACCCCGACAGCCAGTTCATGATCCCCCGCCAGTTCAGTACCCTGCAGTTCAGTACCGACGGCAGCAAACTGATTTCACTGCGCAACATCTATGACATCGAGACCGGGAATGAACAGACACTGAAGTGGGCCGAGGGCGAGGCGGAGAAGCCACGTCGTATTTCCAGCGTCAAGATCGCGCCTGACCTGAGCTTCTTTGCCATCGTGGCGCCCAAGCGGTCGATGATCGTGTTCGGCGACGATGGCCTGCCGCACTCCTACGGCAAGGCCGATAAAGTCATGCTGCTCGATACCCAGACCGGCACCCGCACCGAGCTCGAAGTCACTGAGTCCATGAGCGAGGGCAAGCGCTGCGTGACCGACATTTCGCCCGACAGCGAGCGAGTCGCGGTTGGCTGCAAAGGCGGCCTGCTGCGAGTATACAACGCGCGCAACGGCGAACTGATCTGGAACAAGCGCAACATCGGCCAGAAGCGGGACAACGGCCTGATGCAGGTGGACTACGAGAACATGGACGGGATCTACACCCTGCTGGACGACGTCGTATTCGCACCGTCGCTGTAACAACCATCACCACCGGCGAGCAACACAGTCCGGCAATAACACCGAAAGGGGCGTCAACGCCCCTTTCGCTTTTCTACCGGCCGATAAACCGGGCAGCGATTCCTGGCCTGTTTTTGATAGAGATCAAGTCAGCACCGGGAAAAGGTTGCTAACCTCCTTGCGACAGCAGGATCATTGGACATGGAGCAGGCATTGATGAACATAAATATCGACGCTGCCGTCAGCGAAATCATGCAGCGAGAGGTGCTCTCTGTAGAGGAAGACTGGTCTCTCAGCCGGCTGGCGGGCTTTCTCACCGACAACAACATTTCGGGTGCCCCCGTAACGTCGAAGACCGGCGATCTCGTCGGGGTGGTGTCGCTTACCGATATCGTGCGCTACGAGAGCTCACCGGAACACCACGCCAGCGAACGCCACACACATGAATATTATCTTCATTCCCTGGAAATGCAGATTGCCGGCGAGGAGACCTCTACCTTCCACATTGAACATGAATCATCGGCCCGCGTACGCGATCTGATGACGCCGATGGTGTTCGCCGTACCCGAAGCAGCGAGTATCCAGGAAGCCGCAGACATGATGGTGAAAGGGCATATTCACCGTCTGTTCGTGACCCGCAACAACCGGATTTCCGGCATTGTTACCGCGCTGGACATGCTGAACCTGTTACGCGGCGCCGAACACTCCGACCTGGCGCGTCCTGCCTGAACCACGCCCGCGCACCAGGCACTTATAACTTTTTCACTGCACAACAAAAAAGGGGCTGTTTAGCCCCTTTCCTCTGTCCGCTAAGAGCGGCAACCGACTGCGGCTGTCATTTCATTCACCCACCGCTTTCATACTCAAACGGATGCGGCCCTGCTTGTCGACCTCGAGAACTTTTACCTTGATGGTATCCCCTTCCGACAGCTTGTCGCTGACCTTCTCTACCCGCTCCTCGCAGATCTGGGAGATATGCACCAGCCCGTCCTTGCCGGGCAGGATGGTGACGAATGCGCCGAAGTCCATCAGCTTCACCACCTTGCCTTCGTAGACGTGGCCAACCTCAACATCGGCGGTCAGCTGTTCGATACGCCGCCGGCATTCTTCCCCAGCAGCGCGGTCGACGGAAGCGATCTTGACAGTACCGCTGTCGTCGATGTCCACGCTGGCACCGGTCTCTTCGGTAAGGGCTCGAATGGTCGCGCCACCCTTGCCGATGACGTCCCGGATACGGTCGGGATTGATCTTCATGGTGATGTAGCGCGGCGCGTAGGCTGACATTTCCTCACGCGGGCTGGCGATCGCGACATTCATCTCCTTGAGGATGTGCATACGCGCCTCGTGAGCCTGGGCCAGCGCAGCCTGCATGATCTCCCGGGTAATGCCGTCGATCTTGATATCCATCTGCAGCGCGCTGACACCGTCAGCGGTACCGGCAACCTTGAAGTCCATATCGCCCAGGTGGTCCTCGTCACCCATGATGTCGGTGAGGACCGCGTACTGATCGCCTTCCTTGATCAGACCCATAGCGACACCCGCCACCGGCGCTTTCAATGGAACACCGGCATCCATCATAGCCAGACTGCTGCCGCATACGCTGGCCATGGAGCTGGAACCGTTTGACTCGGTGATTTCCGATACCACCCGTACCGTATAGGGAAATTCACCCGGTTCCGGCAGCACCGCCAGCACACCGCGCTTGGCGAGTCGGCCGTGACCGATTTCGCGCCGCTTGGGACTGCCCACGCGACCGGTCTCGCCGACACAGTAAGGCGGGAAGTTGTAGTGCAGCATGAAATTGTCGCGCCGTTCGCCCTGCAAAGCATCGATAATCTGGGCCTCGCGCTCGGTACCGAGCGTAGCGGCGACCAGCGCCTGGGTTTCGCCACGCGTGAACAGCGCCGAACCGTGCGCCCGCGGCAACACGCCGGTACGAATGGTGATGGGGCGCACCGTCCTGGTATCCCGACCGTCGATACGCGGCAATCCGCCAATGATGCGGCTGCGCACCACTTTCTTTTCCAGCTTTTCCATGGCTCCGCGCACGTCTTCTGCGCTGTAACCATCCGCGTCCTCGCTGATCAGCTTTTCGCTGGTCGCCGCCCGGATTGCGTCGAGTCGCGCATAGCGCTCCTGCTTGTCGGCGATCTGGTAGGCCTCCGTGAATGCGGCTTCGCTGGCATCGGCAACAGCCTTGGCCAGGGCGTCGTTACCGGCCGGCGGCTGCCATTCCCACGCGGGTGCATTCACCTCCGCAGCGAGCTCACGAATCGCCTTTATTGCTGCCCGCATCTGCTCGTGACCGTACACCACCGAACCGAGCATGACGTCTTCGGGCAGTTGCTTGGCTTCCGACTCGACCATGAGCACCGCATTCTCGGTGCCGGCAACCACCAGGTCGAGATGCGAGTTCTCAAGCTGGCTGGCATCCGGGTTCAGCACATACTCGCCGTTGATGTAACCGACCCGCGCCGCGCCGATCGGACCATTGAACGGCAGACCGGAAATCGACACCGCGGCCGAAGCACCCAACAGGGCGGGAATGTCCGGATTGATTTCCGGATCGAGGGACACCACAGTTGCAATGACCTGTACTTCGTTGGTAAACCCCTTGGGGAACAGCGGACGCAACGGGCGGTCGATGAGACGGCACACCAGCGTTTCGTTTTCGCTCGGCCTGCCCTCGCGGCGGAAGAAGCCACCGGGAATCTTGCCGGCTGCGTAGGTGCGTTCCTGGTAATCCACGGTAAGGGGAAAGAAGTCCCGCCCTTCCGCGCCGGCCTTCAGGCCGACCGCGGTGACCAGCACCACGGTATCACCCATGCTGACCATGACAGCACCGGTCGCCTGGCGGGCAATTTCGCCCGTTTCGAACGTGACCGTGTGGCTGCCGTATTGGAACGATTTCTTGATGGGGTTCACTTGAACATCCTTACTGCTGGCTGCAGCGGTTAGTTGAAACTTGATTCCTGCCTAGCGGCGCAGACCGAGACGTGCAATCAGATCCTGGTAACGACCGACGTCCTTGCGCTTGAGGTAATCGAGCAGCTTGCGTCGATTGCTGACCATACGCAACAAGCCCTGGCGCGAATGGTGGTCGTGTTTGTGCTCCTGAAAATGCGAGGTGAGGTGCTGAATATTGGCGGACAGCAACGCAACCTGCACCTCGGGGGAACCGGTATCACCAGCGACACGCTGATAGTCCTTTACAATCTGATTCTTCTCTTCAGTGGATAAAGCCATCTGTTACTCCAGAAATCGTTCCTGACGGAAAGCGGCGTATTTTAACCGCCGGGGTCAGTTCGCTCAATAGTTTAGGCACTTTTATCGGCCTGCCACCGGGGCTCAGTGGGGCCACCCGATTGGTCGGGGAACCACGCGTAGCTTAACAGAAAATGCTGTTCAAACAGTCGCTTTCCATCCTCGCTAGGCGCCCTTCATCAGCCTGCGCGGCGCCACCCGCCCGTCGTCCAGGATCTCACCCATGCCGAGAAAGCTGTGATCCCTCTCGTAGAGCCGCACCCAGCCGCTGGTAGGCGCGCGCGGTACCAGCACGGGCTGGCCTTGCTGCAGATAGAAAGCAGCGTCGCTCGACAGCTCCACACCGGGCCACTGGGTCAGCGCCGACTCAATGGGCAGCAGCAGCCGATCCATGGCGGCGAGGTCAGACTGCTTCAGCTCTTCGAGCGCCGTGATGGTGACCAGCCCGGTTTCGTCGTAGGGCCCAACACCGGTTCGACGCAGCGCACTGACGTGGGCGCCGCAGCCCAGTTGCTCGCCTATGTCTTCGACCAGCGTCCTGACATAGGTGCCCTTCGAACAATGGACGTCGATTTCTATCCAATCATCGCCCTGGCCTGTCAACAGCAGTGCATAGATCTCCACCGGGCGTGGCTTGCGTTCCACTTCCACGCCCTGGCGTGCCAGCTTGTAGAGGCGCTGACCCTGATGTTTGAGCGCGGAATACATGGGTGGAATCTGCTCGATGCTGCCGCGAAACCCGTCAAGTACCGATTCGAGCTGCGCACGGCTGTAACGATCCACCGCGCGGCTTGCGAGTATCTCACCCTCCGCATCGCCGGTGGCGGTGCGCACACCCAGCTGGCAACGCACCCGGTAACGCTTGTCCGCGTCCAGCAGGAAAGCGGACACTTTGGTCGCTTCGCCCATACAGATAGGCAGCACGCCCGAGGCCAGCGGGTCCAGACTTCCGGTGTGCCCGGCCTTCCTGGCGAAATACAGCCGTTTGACCTGCTGCAAGGCAGCATTCGAGGTGATGCCCGATGGTTTGTCGAGCAACAGAATGCCATTAACGTCTCGGCCTTTCGCGCGGCGTCGCCCCATATGCCTGCCTACCTCAACTGTCCGGCTCGGAATCGCCGTTATCGGTGTGGTCTCCGCGCACCGCGGAGTCGATCAGGGCACTCAGGCGCGCGCCCTGCTCAATCGAGTAATCACGGTTGAAATGCAGCTGCGGAACACTGCGCAGCGTCATGCGCTGGCCGAGCAAGCGGCGCAGATAACCGGCGGCGCCCTGCAGAACCTTCACCGATGCTTCAGCATCCTCGGGCTCACCCAGGGTGGAGATAAAGACTTTGGCGTGCGAGAGGTCACGCGATACTTCTACCGCCGAAACGCTCACCATACCAACCCGGGGATCGTTGATTTCGTCCCGGATCAGCGCCGCCAGCTCACGCTGCAGCTGTTCGCCGACCCGACGGGTCCTTGGGAAATCTCTGGGCATGTCAGAAACTGAATATCTCGGAAAGTTATCCTGAGGGGCGTCGCCCGCAGCCTGGCTGCGGGTGCCGCTATTTGCTGGCTCACACCGACCGCCGGTTACTCTACGGTGCGTGCCTTCTCTACGCGCTGGAACACTTCGATCTGGTCACCGACCTTGACATCGTTGTAGTTCTTCACCCCGATGCCGCACTCGGTGCCGGCACGCACTTCGTTGACGTCGTCCTTGAAGCGGCGCAGCGACTCCAGCTCACCCTCGTAAACCACCACATTGTCGCGCAGCACGCGGATCGGAGCACTGCGGCGCACCGCGCCCTCCACCACCATGCAGCCGGCGATGGCGCCGAGCTTGGGTGAACGGAACACGTCGCGCACTTCTGCCAGACCGATGATTTCCTCGGTGATTTCGGGCGACAGCATGCCGGATACCGCCGCCTTGACCTGATCTATGGCATCGTAGATGACGCTGTAGTAGTGGAGGTCGAGGCCGTGCTCTTCCACCACCCGCCGTGCGGATGCGTCAGCACGCACATTGAATCCGATCAGGATGGCGTTGGACGCTACCGCGAGGTTGGCGTCGGTTTCGTTGATGCCGCCGACACCGGAAGACACGATCTTCACCGCCACTTCGTCGGTGGCGATCTTACTCAGTGCGTCACGCAGCGCCTCGGCACTGCCCTGCACATCGGCCTTGAGGACAATGTTGAGCGACTGCTGCTCGCCGGCGCCCATTTTCGAGAACATATCTTCGAGCTTGGCCTGCTGCTGACGGGCCAGCTTGATCTCGCGCTGTTTCTGGTGACGGAACTCGGCCAGTTCACGCGCCTTGCGCTCGTCGTTGATCACCAGCGCGTCTTCTCCGGCGGTCGGCGTGCCGGAAAGACCCAGCACCACCGCCGGCATCGAGGGACCAGCTGAGTCGATCGGTCGGCCGGACTCATCGAACATGGCACGCACCCGGCCCATTTCCTGCCCGGTAACCAGCGTATCACCCTTACGTAACACCCCGTTCTGGACCAGGATAGTGGCGACCGGACCACGCCCCTTGTCGAGCGCCGATTCGATAACCACACCCTGCGCCGGGCAGTCTTCCACTGCGCTCAACTCCAGTACTTCGGCCTGCAGCAGTATGGCATCCAGCAGCTCGTCAATCCCTTCACCGGTCTTCGCCGACACCTTGACGAACTGGGTATCGCCACCCCAGTCCTCCGGCACCACCTGGTGCTGGGACAGCTCGTTCTTTACCCGGTCCGGGTCAGCCTCCGGCTTGTCGATCTTGTTGATCGCGACCACCATGGGAACGCCGGCCGCCTTGCTGTGCTGTATAGCCTCGATCGTCTGCGGTTTTACGCCGTCATCGGCGGCCACGACCAGGATGACGATGTCGGTCACCTTGGCACCGCGCGCGCGCATCGCCGTGAACGCCGCGTGGCCCGGTGTGTCGAGAAAACTGATCACACCTTTGTCGGTCTCTACATGGTAGGCACCGATGTGCTGGGTAATGCCGCCGGCTTCTCCGGCCGCCACCCGGGTACTGCGGATGTGATCGAGCAGTGAGGTCTTGCCGTGGTCGACGTGCCCCATGATGGTTACCACCGGCGGCCGCGGCGACCCGCTCGCCACTGACTTCCTTCGCCGCGAGCTCCTCTATCTGTGCTTCCAGGTCACGCTCGGACACGACCTTCGCGTTGTGCCCCATTTCTTCCACCAGCAGCACCGCCGTATCCTGGTCGAGGCTCTGGTTGATGGTAGCCATGATGCCCATTTTCATCAGCGACTTGATCAGGTCAGTGCCCTTGATGGACATTTTCTGGGCGAGGTCCGCAACGCTGATGGCTTCCGGCACTTCCACTTCGCGCACCACCGGTGCGGTCGGCCGCTCGAAGCCGTGTTCACCCGAGGTGCGTATGGCAACGCCGCTGCGGGGCGCTTTCTTTTTCTTGCGCCGACCGGTCTTGTCCTTGGCGACATGCAGCTCCTGACGGCCATACTTGGTGTGGCGATCGTCTTCCGCCTGGCGTTTGCCCTTGCGTTCGTGCTCGGCCTTCTGTGCGCGCGCTTCCTGCTCGGCACGCGCCTGCACCAGGGCCTCCTGCTCGGCTTTCTTGCGTACCTCCTCGGCCTGCTGGGCGGCTTCGTCCTGTGCCTTGCGCGCCACCTCTTCGGCGCGCTGGCGCTCTTCCTCGACCTTGCGCGCAGCTTCCTCTTCGGCGCGGCGCAGCGCCTCCTGTTCGGCCTGGCGCTTGGCCTCGCGTTCGGCCAGCAGCTTGGCTTTCTCCTCTGCCTCCTGCTTGAGCCGTTCTTCCTCCACGGCCATCAGGTCCGCACGTTTGACGTAAGTGCGCTTCTTGCGAACCTCTACGCTGACCGTTCTGGCGCTGCCGGTGCGGCTTGCAGTGGTGCGCAACTCGCTGTGCGACTTGCGCTTCAGGGTTACCCGTTTGGGCTGCGACACCGACAGGGATTCAGACTTCCCGTGGCTCTTGCGCAGGTAGCTCAGCAGCTGTGCTTTCTCTTTATCGGAAATGGTGTCGTCCGCGTCAGAAACGCTCAGGCCAGCTTCTCCCAGTTGCGCCAGCAGGCGATCAACAGGCAATCCCACTACATCTGCGAACTGTCGTACCGTTACATCCGTCATGCTAAGGCGTCTCCTCGACGTTTACCCTTGTTCCTCGTCAGCAAACCAAGGCGCGCGCGCGGTCATGATCAGCTCACCTGCGCGCTTATCGTCCATGCCTTCAATATCCAGCAAATCGTCAACGGCCTGCTCGGCCAGATCTTCCATCGTTACGATCCCCTGCGCGGCCAGCTTGTAGGCGAGATCGTTGTCCATTCCTTCCATCTCCAGCAGATCCTGCGCCGGTTGCGCTCCCCCGATGCTTTCTTCCTTGACAATCGCGCGGGTCAGCAGCACGTCACGGGCCCGGCCGCGCAGCTCCTCGACCATGTCCTCATCGAATTCCTCGATCTGCAGCAGCTCGCTGTTGGGCACGTAAGCGATTTCCTCCACTGTGGAAAAACCTTCCTGTACCAGGATGGCGGCCACTTCCTCGTCCACGTCGAGGTCGTCCATAAACAGCTGCTGCAGATTCTGGGCTTCCTCTTCGGATTTCTCCGCGGCCTGCTGCTCGTCCATGACATTCAACTCCCAGCCGGTCAGCTGGCTGGCGAGTCGCACGTTCTGGCCGCCGCGGCCGATGGCCTGCGAAAGCTGTTCGTTGGTGACGGCCACGTCCATGCTGTGACTGTCCTCGTCCACCACAATCGACACCACTTCCGCCGGCGACATGGCATTGATGACGAACTGGGCCGGGTTGTCGTCCGCCAGAATAATGTCGACACGCTCGCCGGCGAGTTCGGTGGATACGGTCTGCACCCGCGAACCGCGCATGCCCACACAGGCCCCTACCGGGTCGATGCGCGGGTCGTTGGTGCGCACCGCGATCTTGGCGCGCAGCCCGGGATCGCGCGCGGCGCCGACGATATCGATCAGCCCCTGTCCGACCTCGGGCACCTCCAGCTTGAACAGTTCCACCAGGAACTCCGGTGCCACCCGGCTGATGAACAGCTGCGGGCCGCGCGGCTCGGAGCGCACCTCCCTGAGGTAGCCGCGCAGACGGTCGCCCGCCCGCACCGCCTCACGCGGAATCATTTCTTCGCGGTAGATGATCGCCTCGGCATTGCCGCCCAGGTCCAGATACACGTTGCCGCGTTCCACCCGTTTCACAATACCGGTAACCAGCTCGCCGACCCGGTTCTGGTACTCCTCGACCACCTGGGCGCGCTCGGCTTCCCTGACCTTCTGCACAATCACCTGCTTGGCGGTCTGGGCACCGATACGCCCGAAGTCAACCGACTCCATGGGTTCTTCGATGAAGTCCCCCACCTGGATATCGGGATTCTGTTTGCGCGCCTCCTCCAGCAGGATCTGGCGCGACGGAAACCGGTAGCCGCCCTCCTCGTCATCAGCATCGTCGCTTTCTTCGACCACTTCCCAGCGACGGAACGTCTGGTAGTCGCCGGTGTTGCGGTCGATCGCGACTCGGGCATCGATGTCTTCCAGGTGGCGCTTTTTGGTCGCCGAAGCCAGCGCCGCCTCGACGGCGCCGAAAATCACTTCCCTGTCGACGCCCTTCTCGTTGGAAACGACGTCCACGACCAGCAGAATCTCTTTACTCATTGCGCACCCTCCAGCCGATGCGAGTCATAATCCGGAACCAGTCGCGCCTCGTCGATCTCTTCCAGCCCTACCACCAGTTCCTGCTCCTCTACCTGCACCACAACCCTGCCGTCTCTCAGACCAGCCAGCACACCGCGAAATTTGCGGCGGCCCTCCAGCGGCGCCACCAGACGCAAACGGACCTCGTGCCCGGCGAAGCGCTCGAAGTCTGCGGCCCGAAACAGCGGGCGATCCAGGCCCGGCGACGAGACTTCCAGGGAATACTGGCCGCGGATCGGGTCCTCGACATCCAGCAGTCCGCTCACCTGGTGACTCACCGACTGGCAGTCGTCGACGGTTATGCCGTCTTCGCTGTCGATATAAACGCGCAATAAGCCACGCCGGCCGGCTATGAATTCCACACCGACCAGTTCAAAGCCCAGCGCTGATACCGCAGGCTCCAGGAGCTTGCGGAGTTCGGCCGATTCGCGCGGCATCCGGTCACACCACAAATAAAAAATGGGCCATAGGCCCACTTCAAAACGCGAAAACCGCCAAAGTTCCGGCGACCCCGCCTGAAATTTCAAGTATTATAGCAGAAGAAATCAGCCAACAGTAGCCCAGCCGCTGCGCGCGGACCCGCTGCCAGGTGCCGCAGCCGGAAGACTAGCCGGGATCGATCAGTGCGCGCTTGCGCAGCTCGCCCAGCAGGATGGCGAAGTGTTCGGGCGCGGAGGTATCGACGCGGATAGCCCGCGCCGTCTCGTCGTCGTCCAGCGCCTCGCGGCCGGCGAGCTGGGCATCCAGCACCTGGAGGTTTGCCTCGGAAGCATCGGCGCCAGTGGCCTGCCGCCGCCGAATGCGGCGCCGCAGCTCGGCATCGGGCGCCTGACAGTCGAGGATGGCAAACGGCACCCCGCGCTCCTCGGCCAGTTTCCTGAACATCGCGCGCTGCCTGCGTCGCAGGAAGGTTGCGTCGACAAGCGCGCTGTAACCCGCCCCGATCACTGCCGCGGCAAGCTGTGCGAGGCGCCGGTAGGTCTGCTCCGTCTGCTCGGGGCTGTAGATACCGCTGCCGAGCGCCGAACGGCTGCGGTCCAGGGCACCCAGACCCGTCAAGCGTTTGCGTTCCAGGTCGGAGCGCAGCTGAATCATACCGTGCTGTTCGCACAGCTGCCCTGCCAGCGTGGACTTGCCGGAACCCGACAACCCACAGGTGATGAGCAGCGCCGCCTGCCGCGGCTCCGTGTACTGGCCGGCCAGGCCTGCATACTCGTGGTACTCCCGTCGGGCGTGGCGCAGCACCGGCGAGGCGGGGTCGGCCTGTTGCGCGCGCAGCACGGCGACCTTGGCGCGCACCGCAGCCCGGTACACCAGGTAGTAGGGCAATACGGCGATACCCTCATAGTCGCCGCTGTGTTGCAGATAGCCGTTCAGGAAACGGTTGGCGAACCTGGCGAACCCGCGCTCCTGCAGATCCATGACCAGGAACGCCACTTCACTGATGACGTCGATCCAGCGCAGCTCCGCGTTGAACTCGATGCAGTCAAACAGCGTTACCACTCCGTCGATCAGGGTGAGGTTGCCGAGGTGCAGGTCGCCGTGGCATTCGCGAATAAATCCATCCCGCTTGCGGCTGCGCAACAGGGTGTCGAGCCGGGCTCGCTCCTGCTCCACCCACTGGCGCAGACGCGCCAGCTGCTGCAGGTCCTGGGCAGAGCTGATCGCCGAGCGAACGTGTTCGAAGTTTTCCACCACCCAGTGGTGAATCCGCGCCGGGTCACCGTACTCGGACTCGGGCGGGGCGCGCTCGGTGGTCTGATGAAAGTCCGCGATCCGTTCGATCATCTGGTCGATGTGCGCTGCTTCCAGGCGCCCGGTTTCCGCCAGCTGACTCAACAGACCATCGGCCGGGAACTGGCGCATCCTGACGGCGTACTCGAGCACCGGCCCGTCGCCTTCGATGTGCGGCTGCTCCGGCTCACCGCGGATGGCAACCACGTCCAGGTAAATCTGCGGCGCGAAGCGTCGGTTCAGACGGATCTCTTCCTGGCAGAAAAACCGCCGCTTCTCCAGCGTGGAGTAATCGAGAAACCCGAAGTCGACCGGCTTCTTGATCTTGAACGCGAACTCGCCGGTGAGCAGCACCCAGGCGCAATGGGTCTCCAGCAGTTCGACGCGCCGGGTCGGATGCGGGTAGGCGCCCGGCCGCTGCAGCCCCTGTATCAGCGCGCGAGATACCTCCAGGGAAGCATCCGCACCAGACCGCCCACGGATTATCGATTGTTCAGTCAATCAGCAGATCCTGGGCAAGGGGTCGTCTTCCAGCTCATCGAGCAGCCGTTCCCCACCGAGTTCTGTACTCATCACAACCTGCGGACGCCGCGCCTCTATGGTGCCAATGATGGCGGCCTGGGCACCCTCGGGCAGGCTTTGCCAGCGCGCCAGCAGTTCCTGTGCCTGCGCTGCGCCGACCACGGCCACCACCCGGCCCTCGCAGGCCAGGTAGAGCGGATCGTAGCCGAGCATGTCACACACCGACTGCACTGCATCGCGCACCGGAACAGAGGTCTGCTGCAGCCTGACGCCGAGCCCTGACTGCTGGGCCAGCTCGTGACACACCGTGGCGAGACCGCCGCGCGTCGGGTCGCGCATAAAGCGCAGTGCGTCGCAAGCCAGCGCTGCCCGGGTCAGGGGCAACACGCTGCCGGCGTCGGAAACCAGATCACCGCGCAGGCCGAATTGCTCGCGCGCCAGCAGCACCGCGATACCGTGGTCACCGACCGGGCCGCTCACCAACACCCGGTCGCCGGCACGGATGTGCTCCATGCCCAGGCACAGCCCCTGCGCACGCACGCCCACGCCAGTGGTCGCCAGATACAGGCCGCCGCCCTCCCCGCGGCGCAGCACCTTGGTATCACCGGCGACCACCCGCACCCCCACCGAGCGCGCCGCCTGCGCCAGCGCGGCGACAATGCGCTCCAGCCGGGCGACCTCCAGCCCCTCCTCGATGAATACATTGAGACTCAGGTAGAGCGGCTCGGCGCCGGCCACCGCCAGATCGTTGGTCGTCCCGTGTACCGCCAGCGAGCCGATGTTGCCGCCCGGAAATTCCAGCGGCTGGACGGTAAAACCGTCGGTCGTGAACATCACCTCGCCCGGTGTCAGGGTCAGCGGCACAGCGTCGCAGCGGGTATCCAGGCCGGGGTTGGCCAGATGGCGCGCGAACACGTCTTCGATCAGCTCGCGCATGTAGCGGCCACCGTTTCCGTGCGCCAGTGAAATGTGTGAATCCTGCATGAAATCTCTCTCAGGGAAGTTCCGATTAAGCTGTCATTCCGCCCAGAGCGCGCAACCGCGGAATCCGGTACCCGAAAGGATATATGTTCCGGTAACCAAGCAATCTCCAAGCCGCTGGCTGCAGACTATGAGATTGCCGCGCGCTGCGTTCTTGCCCTTTATGTCCCTTGGGTAACTGGGTGCTCGCAATGACCCGTATTCCTAACCTGGTCAGAGATTAGGCGTAGCAGCGTACTCCATCACCTGGCCGAAACTGAGCCCGGCGTCATTGCACGGCAGCCGTTCACACAGCCGCACTTCGATCCCCTCTTGTCGCAATCCCGCGGCACAGGCTTCGCTCAAACGCCGGTTCTGGAATACCCCGCCGCACAGTCCGACGTAATCGAACCGCCGCGTCTTGCGCACCGCCAGCGCCTGCTGCACCAGCACCCCGGCAAGCGTACTGTGAAACAGCGCGGCGCGCTCGCCGACCGAACGCGAAGCCTCCATCATGACGTCGATAAGCCCCTGCCAGTCGCTGCGCAGAATACCATCCGGTCCGAGCTGCAGCGGCAGAGCAAGCGGGCTCGCCGGCTCCCCGGCCAACGCTTCCAGCCACATGGGGCCCTGACCCTCGAAGCTCGCCGTGTGGCACACGCCGGTGAGCGCCGCCGCCGCATCGAACAAGCGCCCCACCGCCGAGGTGTGCGGCATGTTCAGACCGCGCTGCCAGGCCTGATAGAGTAGCTCATAATCACCCGCCAGGTCGGCGGCGCGCGCCTGCGCCATGATCAGGCGTGCATCGGCATCCCGTCCCAGCTCCCAGGCCAGTGACACCGCGCTGCGCCATGGCTCCCGGCCGGCACGCTCGGCGCCCGGCAGCCGGAACGGCCGCATGCTCGCCACCCGACTCCAGCACCCGGGCCCGCCGTGCAAGGCTTCGCCACCCCACAGCGCGCCGTCGGAACCATAACCGACACCATCCCAGGTGAAGACCAGCCAGTCGCCGGGCGCTGAGGCACCGGCTTGCTCACCGACCAGCGCCGCCGCGTGCGCTGCATGGTGCTGCACCTCGACACAGGGTAAACCCTGGCGCTGCGCCCAGCGTGTAGTCGCATAACCGGGATGTCGGTCGCAAATCAGAACCTCGCCGCGCACGCCATACAGCGCCTGCAGGTCCGCGACCAGCTGCTCGAACACCTCGAGGCTGCGCGCCGTTCCCATGTCGCCGATGTGCGGCGACATCACCGCACGCGTACCCCAGGCCAGGCATACCGTGTTCTTCATATGCCCGCCCACCGCCAGGACCGGGCGGTCCAGCTCCACAGGCAGGCGCAATTCCAGGGGCGCATTGCCGCGCCCGATCCGCAGCGGCCGCGGCCGGCCCTGGATGGTGCGGTAAACCGGATCATCGGCGGGCCGCACAATCGGTCGATTGTGATGCAGGAATGCCTGCGCCACCGCCACCCAGCCGCCGTTCCACCGTCGCTTCATCGGTCATCACCGGCTCGCCGCTGAGATTCGCCGAAGTGGCGACCAGCGCTCCGCCGAAACGCATTCAGCAACAGATGGTGCAAGGGGCTGTACGGCAGCATCACGCCCACCAGCCCGAGGCCCGGCGCCACCTGCGCCGCGACGCGGCCGTCCGGTCTGCGCTGGCACCAGCACGATCGGCCGCCCGGGGCTGCGCAACAGCTGTTCCTCCGCAGCGCTGGGCAAGGCGATCTCACGCAGCACGGCGAGATCCGCAGTGTCCGGACACATCAGCGCCAGCGGTTTATGCGGCCTCGGTTTGCGCTCCCGCAGGTACGCCGACGGCCGCAGCTGCTGGCAGCATCGCACATCAGGTGATAACCGCCCACGCCCTTGACCGCGACGACCCGCCCGTCCTGCAGCGCCTGCACGCAGGCCGCCAGAGCCATTTCGCCATCCCTGATTTCACGCCCCGACTGCCGGAACAGCAGTTGCGGCCCGCACACCGGGCAGGCGACCGGTTCGGCGTGGAAACGCCGGTCCAGGCTGTCGTTGTACTCCCGTTCACAGTCCGCGCACAGGGCAACGTCCGCCATCGAGGTGTGCGCGCGGTCATAGGGTAGCGCCCGGATCAGGGTATAGCGCGGTCCGCACTGGGTGCAGTTGATGAACGGATAGCGGTAGCGGCGGTCGGCGCGGTCGTTGAGTTCGGCGAGACAGTCCGCGCAGACAAAATAATCCGGCGGCACGTGAATATCGCTGTCATCGCCGCTGTCACTGGCGAGAATGCGAAAGTCGTCACAGTGGAGTTCGCTGACGGTCTCAGCACGCTCGATTGCGGGCCGCGCAATCGCCGGGGCCTTCGCCAGGAGATCGCGCGCGAACGCCTGCAGGCAGTCCGGCGCTCCACTGGCCACCACCTCCACCCGACCGGTGCAGTTTCGGACCCAGCCGCGCAATCCATAGTGGTGCGCCATTCGATACACGAAAGGTCGAAAGCCGACCCCCTGCACGATACCCGACAGCACCCAGCGACACGCCGACGGCGCGGACGGGTCCGGCGACTCCTGTGTGACCGGCGCGGGCCTGTCCATCGCCATCACACAAGGCTGGCGATGCTGGCCTGGTCGCTGTCCTTGCGCCTGCTCTCGCGTACGCCGCCCGCCCACCAGATGCGGCAGGCGCCCTCATCGGACACCATGCACGGACCGATGGGATGGCGCGGGTTGCAGGCGCTGCCGTACAAACGGCATTCGTCCGGGTAGAGCTTTCCGAGCACCACCTGGGCGCAATCGCAACCGGGCGGCATCTGTCCGGCGCGCTTGCGCGCGTCGTCTGCGTAGGAAGGGAATTGACGCCGTGCATCCTGCGCCTGGTAGCGTTCCCTGATGGCGAACCCGGAGGCCGGAATCACACCCACGCCGCGCCAGTTGGCATCGACCACATCCATGGCCTGCTGCAGTTGGCTGCGGGCGGTCGCGTTGCCACCGGGACGCACCAGTTCCGGGTAACAGTTATCCAGGAAGGCGCGGCCTTCCAGCAGCTGGCGCAGTGTCGAGTAGATGGCCGCCAGCAGACTCTCGGGCGTGAAACCGGCGATGGCAGCGGGCAGCCTGTGCTGATCCGGCACGAAGCGCCATTCTTCCGGGCCCATGACCGTAGCGACGTGGCCCGGCGCGACCAGCGCATCGAAACCCGGCGTGCCCGAGTCCAGCAGCATCGCCACCGCCGGCCAGGTCAGGCGTCCCGACAGCAGCACCGACAGGTTGGCCGGCACGCCTTGCACCAGCATGGCGGCCACCGGTGCGCTGGTGGTCTCGAAACCGGCCGCGAAAAACAGCATCTGTCTGTCCGGGATGCTGCCGGGCGATGCGCACCGCCTCCAGCGGGCGACGCAATGGGTCGGATATCCGCGCCGGCCGCCTTGGCCTGCTCCAGCGAGCGAATATCCTTTTTCGCCACGTTTACCGGAACCCGCAGCATATCGCCGAAGGCCAGCAGCGTGACGTCCTCGTTGAGCGCCAGCTGGATCGCTTCGTAGACATCCTCCTCGGGGCAGATGCATACCGGGCAGCCGGGACCGGGAATGAGCTCTATGCTGGCCGGCAAGGCGGCGCGCAACCCGGCCATGGTGATGGACCGTTCGTGGCCCCCGCACACATTCATGATCCTGACCCGCTCCGGCAGCGCCAGTGCGCGGATCGACTTCAGCCAGTCTCTGTGCGCTGCGGGCCACGCGGGTCGCCTCGCTCAAGCCTTCAGACCATGCAGCCGCAGGCCCTCGGGCTGGATGCGCGGGCGCAGGGTTTCGCCGCGCCGGGCGTGCTCCCGGTAGTGTTCGAGTTCGGCGGCCAGCCACTCCAGCCAGGCCGAGATCCCGTCGCCGCCGCGCACACTCAGTTCCAGCACCGGGGCGGCACTGGCCAGTGCGCGCATGTGGTCACGGGCACTCTCGGTGCTGAAGTCACCCAGCACCGGCAGCAGGTCGACCTTGGTCAGCGCCACAGCATCGGCAGCGCGAAACATGACCGGGTACTTGGCCGGCTTGTCGTCACCCTCGGGCACCGACAGCAGCGTGACATTGCGGTGCTGGCCAAGATCGAAACTGGCCGGGCACACCAGGTTGCCGACGTTCTCGATGAACAGGATATCGATGCCGTCCAGCTCCAGCTGATGCAGCGCATCGTGCACCATGTGCGCATCCAGATGGCAGGCGCTGCCGGTGGTGATCTGCACCGCCGGCACGCCGCGCGCGCGGATGCGCTGCGCATCGTTCTCGGTTTCCAGGTCGCCCTCGATCACGGCAATCCGGAAACGTTCGCCGAGCGCATCGATAGTCGCCTCCAGCAGCGCGGTCTTGCCCGCGCCGGGCGATGACATGAGGTTGATCGCAAACACGCCGTGGCGATCGAAATGGGTCCGGTTGTGGGCCGCGCTGCGGTCGTTCTCGGACAGCAGGTTGCGCAACACAGTCACCGCTTCACTGCCCTGCCCGGTCTTTTCCAGCCGGCCACCGGGGGCCAGCAAGTGACGATTGCCGTGCGTCACGTTACATCCACAGGTATCACACATAGGCTCGCTCCCGCATAAATTCGACCTGCATCAGCATCAGCTCATCACCGCTCAGTAGCTCGGTGCGCCAGTCTCCGCAGTGGCCGCACAACAGCCGGTTGACGCTGGCATCCGAATCCTGACCACATTGCAGGCAGTGCACGCGCACCGGCCGGTCCTCGATGGTCAGCTCGGCGTCCTCGGCCAGGGTCCCGGCCGCCGCGAGCGGAAAGGCCTGGCTGAGCAGCGCGGGCTCGACGCCTGACAGCGGCCCGATTCCGACCAGGAGCTTTACCACTCGGAGCGCCCGTTGTTCCTTACCCAGCGCTTCCAGCTGGCCGACCAGCGCCTGACACACGGATAACTCGTGCATCGGCGCTCACGCCTCTCCCGCCAGCATCTGATCGTATAGTTCCCAGGCAGTGCGCGCATCCTGCGGCGTGATCTTCTGAATGGCATAGCCGACGTGCACCACCACATAATCGCCTACTGCGAGCGCTTCGTCCTGCATCATGAACAGGCTGACATCGCGTTCCACGCCCTTGGCTTCGCAGCGCGCAACAAAACCCTCGATCTCCCGGATCTGCATCGGAATGCCCAGGCACATAAATCTCTCCCGTCAATCTTGCCAGGCTGCTACCATGCCTAACTATGCTGCCTGTAGCATACGCTTCTCAGTATAGACCGTACAGTCAGTGACTCATGGCAAACACGCTGGTATTGGGGATTGGTAACACGCTGTTGTCCGATGAAGGTCTCGGCGTTCATCTACTCAACTATCTGCGCGTCAATTACCCCGACCTCCCCGGGGTTACTTACCTGGACGGCGGCACGTTGAGTTTCACGCTGGCCCCCGAGATCGAAGATTGCGACAACCTCGTGGTTCTCGACGCAGCCCAACTCGATGCCGAGCCGGGAACGGTTCATCTACTGGTGGGGACCGACATGGATGCGTTTATCGGCCACGGCAAACGCAGCGTGCACGAAGTCGGACTGGCGGATCTGATCACCATAGCGACGCTGCTCGACCGCCTGCCCGTCAACCGCGCGCTGCTGGGCATCCAGCCAGCCGAATTCGGTTGGGGCGAAACCACCAGCGAAGTCGTATCGGCCGTCATCCCCGAGGCCGCCAGCCGGGTCGTCGCGCTGCTTTACAAGTGGCGGGTTGAGGCCAATAATTAGCCAATAGCAAGGCAGCAGAAAACCGTGCTTTTTTTCGAGGCGCGCCGGCTTCGGGAACAGGCACCCGTCGGTGGACTAGTTATGACTAGTGTGGATTCCATCCCGATCGAAGCGGACAGCTCGCCTGCCCTGACGGGCAACGTGTTGCCCCTGCTCCATGAGATGCGTCATGCGCTTGAGGACTTTGCCACCACCGGCACGGAACGCACCATCGACCTGAACAGCCTGCCGCTGGCCCCGCAGGAGAGCCGGCAGCTGGAAGAACTGCTGGGCACCGGTGAAGTGCGCGCCCAGCTCGACGCGCTCGGCACCAGTGAAATCACCGAAACCGCGATTCCGGGGGTGTGGCGCGTAACGCACTACAACGGCGATCGTGTCGTGGTCGGACAGTTTCTCGAAATCACGGACTGTCCGGCCATTCTCAAATCGCAACCACAGGATCTGCCCACCGGCGTGAGCCGGCTGGACCAGTTGATCAGCGAGTATGGCTAGCCGGCTCGCGCGTGCCGGGTTATCCCGGCTGCCGGCCTGCCCGCGGGCCCGCAGCGGCGTAATGCGTCACAGCCAGATGACCACGCTTGCCGTGTCCGGATCGCACTCCGGCGCCCAGACTAAGGAGGCTCCATGAAGAAGGTGACAACCGTAGCCGAGGCCCTGCAGGCCGGGGGCGTTACCCGTCGCGGGTTCCTCAAGTACTGTTCGGCCATCGCCTCTCTGATGGCGTTACCGCCCGGTTCGGCACCCCTGATTGCCGCGGCGCTCGAAAAGGCGCGCCGGCCATCGGTCATCTGGCTGTCGTTCCAGGAATGCACGGGCTGCACCGAGTCACTGACCCGCAGCACAGGAGCCACCATCGAGGAGCTGATCTTCAATGCGATCTCGCTTGACTACCACCATACCCTGCAGGCGGCCTCCGGCACAGGCGCGGAAGGTGCACGCGAAGCGGCCATGCACGAGAACTTCGGCAGTTACCTGCTGGTGGTGGACGGCTCGATACCGGTCGGCAATCCCGGCTACTCGACCATTGCCGGCATCAGCAACAAGGACATGCTGATGGAAGTCGCCGCGGGTGCAGCGGCGATCGTATCGGTCGGCAGCTGCGCTTCGTTCGGCGGCATTCCCAAAGCCAACCCCAATCCGACCGGCGCGGTTTCGGTTGCCGACCTGATCAAGGACAAGCCTATTATTAACGTGCCCGGCTGCCCGCCGATTCCGGCCGTCATCACCGGGGTGCTGGTGCAGTACCTTACCTTTGGACTGCCGGAACTGGACCACCTGGGTCGGCCCAAGGCGTTTTTCGGGCAGTCGATTCACGACCGCTGTTACCGGCGCCCGTTCTACGACAAGGGTCTGTTCGCGGAAACGTTCGACGACGAAGGCGCGAAAAAGGGCTGGTGCCTGTACAAGCTCGGCTGCAAGGGACCTACCACCTACAATGCCTGCGCCACCACCAAATGGAACGACGGCACCAGTTTCCCGATCGAGGCCGGCCATCCCTGCCTGGGCTGCTCGGAACCGGATTTCTGGGATGCCGGAAGCTTCTACAAGGCACTGTCGGTACCCACCGACAACATCGGCACAACCGCCGTGTATGCCGCCGGCGCCGGACTGCTGGCCGGGGCCGCACTCGGCGCGACATGGCGTGCACGCAAAGCAGGCCGCAGCGCAAACAGCACCGCAAGGTCACCATCGACGATCTCGGGCAGGAGTCCTGATCATGAGTGACATCGAATTTCTGCTTTGGGTTCGCGGACCCGCTTTCAACGCGGCCACTTTCATCATTTTCGCCGGGATCGTGGTGCGCATTCTGGAAATACTGTTGATGGGACGCAAAAAGAACCTCGCCAAGCCACGCGGTTCCGCCATGGCCGGCGGAATGGGCACCGTGTTCAGTCGCTTCGTCCCGGATGCCGGCACTCTGCAGCGCTCCGGTTTCACGGTGATCGCCGGCTACGTGTTCCACATCGGCCTGTTCGTCGTGATTTTCCTGTTTGTGCCGCACATCCTGGTGTTCGAACGCGCCTTCGGACTGAGCTGGCCCGGCCTGCCGTCCAACATCATTGACGCCACTAACGTGGTCACCATGATCGCCCTGCTGGCGGTCCTGATTCACCGCCTCATCGATCCGGTCAAACGCATGTTGTCGGAGTTTTCGGATTACCTGGTCTGGGTCCTCACCATGCTGCCGCTGATCACCGGCTATCTCGCCTTCCACCGCGTCGGCGCATCCGGACCGGCGATGCTGGCCGTACATATTCTCAGCGTCGAGTTGCTGATGGTGCTGTTCCCGTTCACCAAGCTGTCGCACGCCTTCACCCTGTGGCTGGCGCGCTGGTACAACGGTGCAATAGCCGGTTACAAGGGGATACAGTCATGAGCGGCCCATCTTTCGAACGCGCCCACAACATTCTGAAAACACAGATCGACGCACCTACGGCGTCCTTCTTCAGCAGTTGCGTCAACTGTGGTCTGTGCGCCGAGGCCTGTCTGTTTTTCACCGAGACGCGCGAACCGCAATACACGCCGATCCACAAGGTCGCCCCGTTGCGCAAGGTG
Source organism: uncultured Gammaproteobacteria bacterium (assembly GCA_963695455.1). Taxonomy (GTDB): domain Bacteria; phylum Pseudomonadota; class Gammaproteobacteria; order DSM-19610; family DSM-19610; genus Thiogranum. The sequence continues at coordinate 343,354 of CAVOGN010000011.1, forward strand.
TGGAAACAGGAATACACCTTCTGGGGCAAGCTCGGCCGCGCACTGGGACTCTCCAAACCGCTCACCGACCAGGAACTGGCCGACTGGGAGACCCTGGTCTACGACGGCTGTACCCTGTGCGGACGCTGCTCCATGGTGTGCCCGGTCGGCAACGACATCGCCTACATGATCCGCAAGCTGCGCGAGGGCATGGCGGTCGCCGGCCACGCACCCGCAGGACTGGTCGGCGCCACCACCCGGGCAATACAGATCGGCAGCCCCATGGGTGTGAAACTGCCCGCCCTGAAGGCGCAGATCGCGCATGTCGAGGAGGAAACCGGGCTCAAGGTGCCGCTCGACGTGGAGGGCGCCGACTACATGCTGCTGCTGTCGTCCATGGAGATCATGAACTTTCCCGAGTTCATCGGCGCGGTCACGCGGATTTTCGACAAGGCCGGTGTCAGCTGGACGATTTCCTCGGAGGCCTTCGAAGCCACCAATAGCGGCATCCAGATCGGCGTGTCCGACCTGGCCGCGGAACTGGTGGGCAGAGTTGTCACCGCCGCCGAAAAACTCAAGGTCAAGAATGTCATCAGCCCCGAGTGCGGCCACGCCTACATGGCGATCCGCTGGGAAGGCCCCAACCTGATCGGCCGCCCGTTCCCGTTTGAGGTCATTCATATTCTGGAACTGCTCGACCAGTTGCGCAAAGAAGGCCGACTGAAACTGGAGGGCAAGGAAACCGATCGTCTTACCTACCACGATCCCTGCCAGATCGGGCGCCGCGGCGGCGTACTGGAACAGCCGCGCAATCTGTTGAAGGAAATCAGTGAAAACTTCGTCGAATTGCCCGAAGCCGGCAAGATGAACTGGTGCTGCGGCGCGGGCGGTGGGGTTAGTACCAACGAGCGCGCCAATGAACTGCGACTCAAGGCGTTCGGGGCCAAGAAGAGCCAGCTCGACGCCATCCAGGTGGACGGTATGGTGTCGGCCTGCTCCAACTGCCGCATCCACCTCGAGGAAGGGCTGGAGGAATACCACATGGATGTACCGATCCTGAGCCTGACCGAGCTGATAGAAAAACACCTGGCGGACTGAGGTCCAATGACAACTCACAGTGACAGGAACCCGGCATGAATGAACGCATCGTTGTAGATCCGATCACCCGTATCGAAGGGCACCTGCGCATCGAGGCACAGATGGATGGTGACCGGATCGCCCAGGCCTACTCGTCCGGCACCATGGTGCGCGGTATCGAGATCATTCTGCGCGGCCGCGATCCGCGCGATGCCTGGGCCTTCGCGCAGCGCATCTGCGGCGTCTGTACCCTGGTGCACGGCATTGCCTCGGTGCGCTCGGTGGAGAATGCGCTGAACTACCAGATACCGGCCAACGCGCAGCTGATCCGCAACCTGATGATCGCCGCTCAGTACGTGCACGACCACGTCATGCACTTCTACCATCTGCACGCGCTCGACTGGGTGGACGTGGTTTCCGCGCTGCAGGCCGATCCCAAGGCCACCTCGGAACTGGCGCAGAGCCTGAGCAACTATCCCAAGTCGTCGCCCGGCTACTTCGCCGACACCCAGAAGAAACTGAAGGATTTCGTCGAAGCCGGACAGCTCGGCATTTTCGCCAAGGCCTACTGGGGCCACCCGGCCTACAAGCTGCCGCCCGAAGCCAATCTGATGGCGGTGGCGCATTACCTCGAAGCACTGGCCTGGCAGCGCGACGTGGCGCGGCTGCACGCCATTTTCGGCGGCAAGAACCCGCACCCCAATTTCCTCGTCGGCGGCGTACCCTGCGCCATCGATCTGAACTCGGACTCGGCAATCAACTCCAAGCGCCTGTCGCAGGTGCAGGAGATCATCAACAACATGCGCAGCTTCGTCGACCAGGTCTACGTGCCGGACACCCTGGCCATCGCCGGTTTCTACAAGGACTGGGGCATGCGCGGCGAAGGCATCGGCAACTTCCTGACCTATGGCGACTTCCCCGAAAAAGGCATGGACGATCCGGCCAGTTACCTGATTCCCGCCGGGCGTCATCCTGGATCGCGATCTCAGCACCATCCACCAGGTAGACCTGCACGCCTCCGACCAGATCCAGGAGTACGTCTGCGCATTCCTGGTACGACTACAGCGGCGGCAAGAACGAGGGGCTGCATCCCTACGACGGCGAGACCAAGCTCAATTACACCGGGCCGACACCACCGTACCAGCACCTGGATGTCGAGCAGTCCTACTCCTGGCTGAAGTCGCCGCGCTGGAAGGACAAGCCGGTGGAAGTCGGGCCGCTGGCCCGGGTGCTGATGCTGTATGCCAGCGGCCACGAGCAGACCACGGAACTGGTCGATATGACGCTGTCCAAGCTGGAGGTGCCCCAGCGTGCGCTGTTCTCGACGCTGGGCCGCACCGCGGCGCGCACCCTGGAGACCAAAGTCATCGCCGACACCATGCAGAGCTGGTACGACAACCTGGTCGCCAACATCAAGAGCGGCGACACCCGCACCTTCAACGAAACCCTGTGGGAACCATCAAGCTGGCCGGCCGAAGCGCGCGGCGTCGGCGTTATGGAAGCGCCGCGCGGCGGCCTCGCCCACTGGATCGTCATCAAGAACGGCAAGATAGACAACTACCAGGCCGTGGTGCCGAGCACCTGGAATGCCGGACCGCGTGATGCCGAGGGACAACCCGGCCCCTACGAGGCGGCCCTGCAGGACAACCACGTTCTGCACGATCCCCAGCAACCGGTGGAAATCCTGCGCACCATCCACAGCTTCGATCCCTGCATCGCCTGCGCCGTGCACGTCACCGACCCCAACGGCGAAGAACTGGTCAAGGTCAAGGTGCGCTAGAGGGACGGAGCAAGGACTGGCGCCACAATCGAAAGAGGACACAATGCGCATGAAAGGAGCAAACCTACTCAAACTCGCAACACTGGCTGTGGGGCCAGCCGTTGGCCCAGCTGCATGGGCACACCCGGGCCACGAGCATAGCGCCGGGTGGCTGGCGCAGCTGCTGCACTCGGTCACCAACTGGGGCCCCTTGCTGGTGGTGCTGGTGATCGCGGTCGCGGGCAGTTACTGGCTGTGGAAATCCCGAGACTCCTGAGCACGACCAGCCAGACAGTTTCTCGCCAGGGAATTCGCACGAAGCGCGCAACAACCTGCAGCCTCAGTGCGGTAGTCGCGGTGTGCAACCGTGACCCGTCGGCCAATCCGTACCGCGGTGCCCTGCCCTTCACTGGCGCTTGCGACCGATGCGCGGCGCCGCAGGCCCGCTTTTGATCAGCCGTGGAGACCCGTAGCAGGCCGGGCCGGTGCTAACCACCGGCCGCCACCTGCTCCGTTTGTCTGCCGGGCGCGCGTACCTGTAAAAACCCCGGGCTGACCAGCAGCTTGCCAACGGTCGGCTCGGTCGTCGGCACACTCGCCAGGACGCGTCAAACTGCCCTCTGGTTCCGCATGCTTGTGTGAACTGGATCACATCCCTTCGATGCAACCATAAAAGGACGCTTTTTTTCCCCGTTAGAACTGTCAGTAGCTGGGCAATCCGGTCGCCCCCAGGCAAACAAGAGAGACCAGCATGCAGACAATATTGATTATCAACTCAAAAGGCGGCAGCGGCAAAACGACCCTGACAACGAACATCGCGAGCTATTTTGCCAGCAGAAACCACAAGACCGCGATAATGGATTACGATCCCCAGGGATCGAGTTTGCACTGGTTGCAACTACGTTCCAGCGATCTAAACCCAATCCACGCCGCCAACGCCGCAACCCAGAAAGGGAAGCTGATCCGCAGCCTGCAGATGTATGTCCCGGAAGACACCGAAAAACTGATTATTGACGCCCCCGCCGGCGTGGAAGGCATGCTTCTGCAGGAGATGGTCAAAAAGACCGACTTCATTATCATTCCCGTCAGCCCTTCCACTATCGACATTCACGCTACCGCGGATTTCATCAGGGAGCTGTTGTTCCGGGGTGGACTTCGCAAACAGCACACGAAAATTGCTGTGGTCGCTAACCGGGCACGCAGAACCATGCGCGTGTATGAACCTTTCGAACGCTTCTTGCAGGGATTGAGTCTGCCTTTCCTGACCCGCCTGTCTGACTCCGACCAATACATCCTGGCCGCAGAACAGGGAACAGGTATTTTTGAAATGAATGAAACCGACGTCGCAGCGGAGCGGGAAGAATTCGTGCCAATAATAAACTGGCTGAATCCGGGCGCGGACCAGCAGACAGCCGTATCAGGTAATGTTGTAAACTTCGGCCCGTTGCGCATCGGGGTATGATTGAGACCGCCAAGCGCCGCATGCAGCAATCCTTCCATCTGCAATCCCCTCGGTTAAGACTTCCAGCCGGCTTCAGCACTGCACCTGATTAAGCCGGGATCGGCGGTATCACAATCAGATACTGCCGCATGCACATTCAGGCCAGGAGATCAACGTAGCGATGCGCAGTCGCTTGCACCATAATCCGCAGTCTTTTGACTGGGAGGTCATTCTCTGTGTGGTTTCGCAATCTGCGCATCTATCGTTTCCAACAGCCGTTCAATGTTACTGCGGAAGATCTTGACCGGGCGCTGAGAGCGTCCGCTTTCCACGCCTGCGGGCCACTGCAAACCCATGCTATCGGCTGGGAACCGCCGCTGGGGCGAGATGCCCAGCTGCTGGTACATGCTGCAAATGGTTGCCTGATGGTCTGTGCCCGGCGCGAAGAGCGGTTGCTACCCGCTTCTGTGGTGCGTGAAGTGCTGGCGGACAGGGTAGCGGAGATTGAGGACGCCGAATCTCGCCAGCTAAAACGCAAGGAACAGGCCGAATTGCGCGACCAGATCACAACGGAACTCATGCCCCAGGCATTCACACGTTCGACCCGTCTGTTCGCCTATATCGATCCGAGCCAACAACTACTGTTCGTGGACTCGGCCAGCGCGCCACGTGCGGAAGAACTGATGACCCTGTTACGCGAAAGTCTGGGCAGCTTAAATGTGTTCCCACTGGATACCGCCACAGCACCAGCCAGTGTACTGACCTCCTGGGTATCCGACCGGCCACCGGCTGACTTTACGCTAATGGATGAGTGTGAGCTGCGCGAACCCGCCGACGGTGGCGGCGTGGTTCGCTGCAAACAGGTCGATCTGGCAGGCACCGAGGTGGAAACCCACCTCGCCGCCGGTCGCCAGATCGTGCGGCTGGCGATCGAATGGGATGAGCGCCTGGCCTGCGTTCTCAGTGATGACCTGGTGGTCAGACGCCTGCGCTTCCTGGATCTGGTGCAACAGGAAGCAGACGATGCGCACAGCGATGATGCTGCAGCCAACTTCGATGCAGAATTTGCCATCCTGAACGCCGAGCTGTCGCGCTTCATACCGCGACTGATAGCAGTCATGGGCGGATTACCCGAGCAATAATCAAGCAAACTGCCCGGAGGTACAGACCGGGCCGGAAAAGGTTACCGCGGGTGGTAGCTCCGCGTTTCGAATGTTATTTTGGCGCACCAAGCCGGTGGACAGAGAAAGGAACCATGGCACGCAAGAAGAAAACCGTCGTCGCACCCAAAGTTGTCATGCAGACGAGCCCTTCCCGGCGCATCCTGTGGGCCGCGCTGTCATCTGTGGTCGTTATGCTGGCCGCGTGGTTCGGCTACGACTATGGGCGCAGCCTGCACGCAGGCATGGAAAAGACGGGCAGCGCGGCGGTGGACAACTCGGAACAGCGCATCGCCCAGCTCGAGCAGGACCGCGACCGACTCAGGCAACGTATCGCCAAACTGGAGCGGGAGCTCCAGGCGGGCCGCAAGCCCGTCGCCGACCCGGAGGCCATCGTCCGCGCGCTCGCCGCCCAAAAGGCTCCGCCGCCCGCGACTGTCCCAACCGAAGCACCCGAACTCGACACTCCGGCTGCCGTCGCCGATGGACCATCCAACGAGCTGAAGCTGACGGACGTCGAGGTCGAACCGACCGACAGCGCCAACCGCTTCCGGTTCCGCTTTTCGGTTATTCATCCCGGCAACGAGGCAGACCAGGTGGTGGGCACCATCTGGATTGCCGTCAACGGGCTGTCGAACGGCAAACCGTTACGGCTCTCGCTCAAACAGGTCTCATCGGAAACGCGCCCCTACCTCGACATGCGTTTCACGGGGCAGCAGGCTGTCGACGGCGAGCTGATGCTGCCCCCGGACTTTGAACCCAAGAACATCGCCATCGAGGCCAAGCCCTACGACAAGAAGTACCGCGGCGCCAGCGGCAAGTTCGACTGGACCGCGGACGGCTAGCCGAACAGGCGATGGGCTGCCCCGCCGGAGCGGAATCACCCCGCTCCATCAAACCGCTCGCTGTCGGCTGTCCATGCCGTTGTGACGCAACCGATCACAGCCTGCCTTTGCCAGGATCCGGTCCGGACGCCACCTGTCCATCCGGTTTCCTTTATAAGCGACCACGAAACGAGTGCCTTTGGAGGACAGACCAGCCGTTAAATGTCCTCGCGGATAGCAATTGTTGTTCAGGCCGGAATGGGCATAAGCGCCAAAAGAATATGTTCAGCACATCAGCGCCGCTCCCGTGCGCCGCTTATGACTCAACAGATTCTTGCGTTCCGTCATTACGCGCCTGCGCGCTCAGCTACCTCAGGTTATTCGATCAACATACGAGTCGGGTACGCCGTATTGTCGATGCCCGTAATAGCCGGATCATTTGGATAAGCAGGGTAGACTTCGCGAGTCGATACCTCGGGCACGCAGGTCAAAGAATCAATAAGTCTGGAATTCACGTCGACTGTCACGGCTTGTGCGTCGTTCGGACTGAAGTATATAGCTCCTGCCGCATAAGCTGCACTGTCATCCAGGGTTGGCATAAACACCGTACCGGGAGACCTTCCGCCTGTGTATGCTTGACCTGTACAGTCTACCGATTCGTAATACAAGGGCGCTTCGGCATAAACCATGCCCGTCCCGAGTCTGAAAAGTGCACGATAACCCTGGTTGGTTAATACATAAGGCCAACTCACCGACCCCATTCCGATTACGCGCCCGATTTCGACGCCATTCGCATCTTTCAAGAGAATTGCCTTAGCAGGCTTGCCTTTCGCGGCAACGGCGGCAGGCACTAAAAGCGTCGCGACTAGCGTAGCGATAGTCAGTAGTTGTTTGATCATGATAACCGCTCCGTAGTTGGTTTTTTTGCCACAAGGCTTTCCTGATTTGAGGTTTACACCTGCCCGATATTTGGGGCATTGATATTCGTCAGTTAATGGCGAAAGGTGACAAGAGCTTTGAGTGAACGCATTATCGGTCGCCAGTTCCCGGAGCATCGTCCCTCGTCGCGTCGGGCATTATAGCGTCGGCTTCGCTGGGCAAACGTCGCAGCCAAGTCGGCTAGCGACCCAGGTCCACAACACTCACCGTCCTGATTAGGTGCGAGCGCGCATTCGTGCAAGAGGTAATCCGTCTACCGTCTCATTAGAGTCGAAGGTTGCCCGGTGGCGTCTGTACTGGGACTCGTCGACCAGACAGGGAAGGTTACCTCGGCTTGACCACAACGCTGTCAACGTCGATGCCTGACCCGGACACGGACAACGCTACCGGCTGTGTGCCCGCATTGAGTTCAACCGTCGTGGTTGCACTCTGCCAATTTGTCCAACTGCCAGTGGTGGGGAACACGAGGTTCGCGTCGGCAATCTGACCGTCGACAGTCACCAAGCCCGCCACCTGGCCGCTACGGAGGCTATACCTGAACGTGAGTTCATACGTGCCCGCCGCCGGCACATCCACAGCGTGCTCAACTGTCCCTCCGTCCGGCCTGTAGCGGACATAGCCGTCGCCTGTAAATCCGCTGCTGCGCGTAACAATTAAGGTATCCCCGGAAAGTGCCCCGTCTTCCATCTGGTAGGTGGAAATCCCGCCGGGTGGCGGGGCACCGCTGCCAAAATCCACGGTATGCGTCTCGCCGGGCCCGATCGTTATGAAGATGCTGGTAACTCCCCAACCGGACTTGTTAGCCCTGATGTCATAGGTACCGGGCGCCACCTCTAGGCTGTAAAGACCATTGGCATCGCTGAAATCCCGGGCGAATTCGTCACGCGTAACCGGATCCAGAGCCCTGAGCCGCACCCCCTCTTCCGGAAGGCCGGACGAATTGAAGGTGGTCCCGGTCACCTGTGCGGTATCCCCTGGTGGGGGCGGTGGTGGTGGAGCACCGCAATCTATGGCTGGTGGCAACGGAACCTCGTTGCCGCTATCAGCAAGCCGGGGCAAATCAGCATCGACCGAATCCAACCAATCCCGCAGTTCGACACTCAATTCGGCAGCAATTGTGTTGCATCCTCCCAGCGTGTCTAGCAGGTCATTGCTTTCACTCAGGTCAAGAGCCAGGTTATAGAATTCATAGCTCTGGTCCTCGTACTTGTAGATGAGCTTCCAGTCGCCTCGGCGGATTACGGATTGCGGTCTAGCCTGCCCCTGATACACGGGATAGTGCCAGAAAATTGGACGCTCATGCAGAGCCGCTTCCGCCTGCACATCACCCATTAAGACAGATACGAGACTTTGACCGTCCAGCGGGTGAGTATTCGAATTCGGTGGGGTTGCACCGGCCAGGTCCGCAAAGGTCGGATAAAAATCCACCCCAATCACCGGCACCTGGCTTATGGTAGCCGCCGGCACCAATCCGCGCATCATGACGAGCATCGGGACACGAATACCCCCTTCGAAGAAGTCCCCCTTTCTACCCTTCAGCGGAGCGGCAGACGAATCGGTGGTAGGACCATTATCCGAGAAGAAAACAACCAGCGTGTTGTCCGAAAGCGGCTGGCCAGGGTTACGCGGGTCTTCAGTCTCGTCCAAAAAGTCGACAATGCGGCCGACCTGTTCATCCATCGATTCGACAAGCGCAGCATAAGCCGGCTCTTTGTCATGTCCGACGTTACTGGGATTGGTTTGCGCTTTGCGTTCATACTTTTCCACTAAATCGGGGCGGCCATCCAGCGGACGGTGCGGCGCGTAAAAATGAACCTGCATAAAGAACGGATTGCCGCCAAGTCGTTCGGGATCCACTGCAGCCTCAAGAAACTCGACCGCCGCGTCGCCCATAGCGTCCGTCAGGTGCTTGGGTGTGCCCGCGAGACTCAAGGGCAACCCACGCGCCTCCAGGTAAGACTCATCGTAGGGATTAGCGAAAGCATCCAGCTCCGGCCCGACAGAGCTGCTGAAGCGCCATTCAGTTCCATTTCGCTGGGCAAAATAACTTCCAGGAGCAGCTCCACCGCTACCGCCAAAGTTAAAGTCGAAGCCGTGCCAATCGGTTATCTCGCGGCGATTGTCAACCACATGGAACTTGCCGATGTGGGCAGTGACATAGCCCGCTGTCTTAAGCGTTTCCGCCAGCGTGACAGCCTGTTCGCCGATACGAGTTGTGTTCGAAGATCCGATCAGCGGCGCATTGCGGGGTGGGCGATCACGGTTCGTATAAACGCCCGTCCGTGGTGCATACTGACCGGTGATCAGTGCGGCGCGTGAAGGCACGCAACTCGCTCCATTCGCATAAGCATCTGTGAACGAGAGCCCCTGAGCGGCGATACGTTCGAGGTTGGGCGTTTCATAGAAATCGGATTGATTGTTAAAATTAGTAGTGCCCACAGACAGGTCGGTCCAGCCTTGGTCATCGCTCAGCATGAAGATGATATTTGGCTTCTGCGCGAGCGTTATGCCTGGTAGGCCACAGAGGAGCCCTGCCAGCAGAGCTACGTTGCATATTATTCGGGATAGGTTTTGTCGCATTAAAGGCTTCCTGTGATCTCTTTGGGACGAAATGACTACTGAATAATAAAAGTCACGTGCCTGCGCATCGAATATCACCAAGTTTCCAGACGCGCGTCGACACGTGGAGGGGATCCTTCCATCCTTGTCAAACCAAGTCGTACTGAATCCCCGATCTGACCCGTGCACCGAGGCGTACAACATTCCTCTCTGTCAATTTTCAGGCGTGCCTTTGCTGGGCCCGGTGCGGAAGCCGTAAGCTACTCCCCGCAGGTAGGGGGCACAATCGGGGAATCCCGGAAAGTTCGTTTTCATATGAGCGTAATATTCGGGTCGCCGGTTTGTTTAAGTGGCTGCTGATATAACAAGCTACACGACCGGGTTGGGTCGACTCCCACCTATTAGAGAAGCCGCATATACCTGTTCCCTGTACGACTGGTTTGGGTGAAACTTGCCGTTTGCCCTGAGCATGCTCCCTGGGTGTTATGGAGACCGGCAATGACAGTAGCCGGGCGAGGCGACTTCACCAGATTGCCGCGAAGGTCTCAGTAGCAATAGAGGACTAAACCGCTCTGCGAGCGGTAGTGGGTGGCAGAGTTTAAGGCGATCAGTGTGTTAACGGTCTGTTTCCTATGTTGGGGATTGAGGCATGTCGCCTTGATCCACAACAGGAGCAGACTCATGACACACACTGCCAAGCCGATCAGTCCGTTACGCCAACGCATGCTCGAAGACATGATGTTGCGCAAACTCGCGCCGCAGACGCAAGCCAGCTATATCCGAGCTGTGGTCAAGTTCACCCGCTTCTTTGGCCACTCACCGGATACGGCAACGCCGGAAGATCTGCGTCGCTATCAGTTGCACCTGGTCGAAACTGGAACCTCCAGCATCATGCTGAACGCTGCCATCACGGCCTTGCGATTCTTCTTTGGCGTGACCCTGGAGCGCCCGGATGCACTGGCAAAGATGAGCCCGGTGCGCGAGCCGCGCACGCTGCCCGTCGTACTGAGCCGCGAGGAGGTCGCACGCC
>CAVOGN010000012.1:0-86820 GCA_963695455.1 uncultured Gammaproteobacteria bacterium
CGCAGCAGCTGCCGCGCTATTGCCCGCCGGCGCAGCTTCCACAACCCCGGATGGGTCACCCTTAGCTGCGCCATCCGGGTGGCTGCGCCGCCACCACCGGCGCTGCGCCTTCCCGAGCGCAGACGGCTTGCGGAGCCATCACCCGTGCAGACCTCTGCTCAGACGGTGTTGACGCGCCCCGGGACTGCACGGGCCTTTGCGCCCGTGCCGCTACCCGATCAGGTCCGGGCAGCGCAAGCGCCGTGTCGGGCTGGGCCGCCGGCGCGTCGCCCGGCGACGGGTCCTGCTGCACCGTGCGGTGCGGCACCTCCGTCACCACTGCCGGCCCGTCAGCGTCGCCCTGGTCCTCGCCCCACGCGGCGTTGAGCATCTCGACACAGGCCTCGAAACTGCTCTCGGACGTGGATCCGGGAAGTTCCTCCAGCCAGTGTTTCAACACTTTCACACAGTCGAAGCAATCCAGGCGGCGTTTCTTCTCGGTACTGCCATACAGCAGCAGGCGGCTGCAGACCTTGTTGATCTGGCGCGGAAACCCCTCGGTAAAGCGATGGATCATGCGGTAGCTGCGTGCGTCGAACGCCGGCTCCCCGCTCCAGCCGGCGCGCTCCAGGCGATAGTCGATATAGGCACGCGTCTCGTCGACATTCAACGGCTCGAGGTGACAGGCCGCAACCAGACGCTGATACAGCGGTCGCATCGCCGCTCCCCGCACCATCTCGAGCAACTGCTCCTGGCCTACCAGAAAAATCTGCAGCAGCGGTCGTGCATTCAGCTGCAGGTTACCGAGCAGGCGCAGCTCCTCGAGCGCCGACATGGGCAGATCCTGGGCCTCGTCGATGAGCAGCAGGGTCCGTCGTCCCCTGTTGGCCTGCGCGACAAAGAACTGCCGCAGCTGGTGGAGCATACCGGCCTTGTCCTGCGCCTCGATACTCACGCCCAGCGACAGACAGATCAGGCGTAACAGTTCGTCAGCCTGCAGCTGGGTACTGGTCAGCTTTGCCACCAGGGTCCTGGACCCGTTGAGCTCGGAATGAAACTGTTCGATCAAGGTGGTCTTTCCGGTGCCCGGCAGGCCGGTGACCATTATGAAACCTTCGCCCTGCTGCAGAGCGTACTGCATGTACGCCAGCGCCCGGGCATAACGCTGGTGCCGGAAACAGAACGCCGGATCGGGCGTCAGTCGGAAAGGATCGGAGTGCAGCTGGTAGAACGCGTGATACATGGCCAACCCGTTATGTATCAACTAACAACAGTGTTATTAGTTTTTCTTTAATTATCAGTCTAACAGGGTATATGCAGGGCCGGGCGTCTGTGGTGAGAGCAGTAACACCCGCCTTTGCTGATTATTTCTACACCCTTTCGCGAGCAAACACCAGCCGGTCGCCGAGGCCGGCCCGCGTAGCGACCCGTGCGCGCCGCGCTTCTGCCAGCGGCCCGGGCAGTATTCTGATTGAAAATAAAGACCTGTGCGTATGCCCGAGCCCCGGCCCGCGCGCGCCAAGAGACTCGGCTTGCGCCGGCTCCGACCCGACGCCAGGCCGAGCCCACCACGGGATCGAGTGCATGGCGCACCACCGCTTGAGATCGCTTCGCAGTGAGGATCGACTGAGTCTATTTCAGTCGAAACGTCAGGGTCTGGGTGAAGGTGCCGTCGTCGTTGTTGGTGGAGATCATCTGCCCGGAAATGCCCATATAGGCTCCCGTGCCGCCGACAATACTGATAGCTGACGATCCCCGATCCGCCTCGCGTCCGGCCACCTGAATGCTGCCGTCATCGAAGGTCAGCGTCCACTGGCACTGGTAGCTGTGAGCGACGCGGCTGCGAATGCACGCGCCGCTGTTGTTGCCGATCGCCGCACCGGCCTCATCCAGCAGCGGCTGATCGAATACCACCGTATCTCCGACCGAGTCTCCCGCCTCACCCAGGTCCACTTGTGTCGCCGGTTGTGTCCTTGCATCGGCGATGGTAACCAGCGTCCGGTAATCCGTCGCTGTGCACCCGGTCGCGGCGAGACAACCCGCCATCAGCACTCCCGGTGTGAAAAAAACTTTAAGCTTATTCATAAGCAAACTCGATCGCGTATGTGACTGGTGTGTAACAAGCCGATATTCAGAAACAAGTTGTCGTGACACAACAGGTTCCGGTCACCTCGCGCAGCTTGGGCTGAGCGAAGCGCTGCCCGACGAGGCGGCGGCCGGCCAATATGGCGTTGGGCTTCGCGTCGCTCAGCCCAACCTGCCGTTCTGCCGATGCGGACTCAAAGTCTATCAGCCGGGTTGTTCCTCGATCAGCGACGGATCATCATAGCTTGGGCTGTTAACCCGGCGGCTGACCGGATAAGCTTCCAGCTGCCCGGCGAACGGGACCAGCAACCCCTGCAGCTGTGCACGGTTGAAATGCCCGGTATTCAGCCAGCTGTTGTACTGCGCCGGGTTCAGAAGCACCGGCATACGATCATGAATCCTCTGCATGACCGGACTGGCCGCCGTGACAATGATGGAACAGCTTTCAAAGCCATCGCCTTCCCGCTCCCAGCGGTCCCACAACCCGGCGAGCGCAAACACCTCCGTTCCTGGCACGCGGATGTGGTACGGCACTTTCGCGTCTCCCTCGCGCCGCCATTCGTAAAAACCGCTGGCCGGAATCAGGCAGCGTTGGTGCTTGAAGGCCTGCCGGTAGGTTGGTTTGTCCGCTACGGTCTCGGCACGCGCATTGATGGTGGAGTACTTTGGCTTGGCTTCTTTGGACCAGTGGGGTACCAGCCCCCAGCGCGCCAGCAGCAGTTCCCTGCCCGACTCCGTCCAGCGTACAATCGGCACCGCCTGACTCGGGGCAATGTTATAGCGCGGTCGCAGCTCGGACGGATCGAACAACAGTCGTTCGATCTCGAACACATCGACCAGGGCCTGCGCATCAGTGGTAAGGGTATAACGGCCGCACATAGAGAACGCCTGTCGCGAGCTGCGATGGTAACTGCTGTCCACCGACGGGTAAACGGAGGCCCCGGAAAACGGCGCCCACCGCAGCACCGCAGTCACAGCGGATGGCCTGCGCGTATCGCTCTATGCAGCCTGCCCACCGCCGGTGCGCAGCAAGCCTCGAGCCGGAACCTCTTCGGAGCCAGACAATGAATCGTTTTTTTCGATGTATTAATGTTATCGATTCGACTTTTTTAGGGTTTTCGTCGGCGCTAGGATGGCGCTGTGTTATAGCTCCTCCGGTGTTTCCGGTCGAGCAGCACCCAAACCACTGACAGGAGTAATGAGCAATGATCACTCTCAACGCGTTACTGTTCGGCGTTCTCGCCGGCCTCATCAGTCTGAAAGTCGTCCTGTTGGCCGCCGCTGCGATACTGCTCTTACAAGGGCTGACAGAACGCGTTCGGCAGCGCAGGCTCGCGCCGGCTCCGGTGCGACACCGCAGGCTGGACGTACGCGCCTGAAGGTCGCCGGGACTTGAGCGCAACCACGCACACGGCGCACAAGCGCACAGCAACGCTGGCGGGCACTCTGGCAACAACCGCACTGATGGCCGGCCTTTGGTGGCTCATCACCGAGGGCCGTCCGGACGCCTGGCTGGTCGGTGCGCCGGCAGTGGCACTGGCCGCCCTGGCCAGTGCTCGGCTGGGCGGCGGCGCGGGCCCCGGGTTTGCACTGGCCGGCTGGCCGGGCTTCGTCGGCCTGTTCCTGCGCGAGTCGCTGGCCGGCGGCCTTGACGTCGCGCGCCGCACCCTGGGACGGCAGCTGCGTATCCAGCCGGGCTTCGCCGGCTATCGCACCCGGCTGCAAGATCCCCGCGCGCGCGTGTTGCTGGTCAACTGCATAAGCCTGTTGCCGGGCACGCTGGCCGCGGACCTCGATGGCGACCACATCGAATTGCATCTGCTCGACAGCAGAGACAATCCGGACCCGCAGTTGCAGCGGCTCGAGCAGGCCATCGCCAGGCTGTTCGGCATCCGACTGGAAACGCCTGATGTCTGAGCTGCTCGCGGTTTCCGCACTGACCCTGATGTTCAGCCTGTTCCTCGGTCTGCTGCGCGTGTTGCGCGGCCCGGGCTCCGGTGACCGGATGCTGGCCGCACAGCTGATCGGCACGTCCGGCGTCGGCATCCTGTTGCTGCTCGCCGTGCTGCTCGAGCAGCCGGCCCTGATCGACGTCGCGCTGATACTGGCGCTGCTGGCCGCGGTCGCTGCGGCCGCGTTCACCGGACAGGCGCGCAAGGCGAACCATGATTGATGCCGTCTCTGCTGTGCTGATACTGCTCGGCCTGGGTTTCTACCTGGCCGGCAGCATTGGCTTGCTGCGCCTGCCGGACCTCTATTCGCGGCTGCACGCCCTGACCAAGGCCGATAACCTGGGCCTGGGCCTGTTGACAGCCGGCCTGGCGCTGTACTCGCAGGAGCTGTTCACTATCGCCAAACTGCTGCTGATCTGGCTGGCGGTACTCGCTGCCAGCGCCGCCAGCGCCCATTTGATTGCGCGGCACGCCCGCCGTCAGGAGAGAGGAACGTGAATACGCCGAGTCTGCTGGCCTTCGACGGATTGTTACTGATCTCGATCGTGAGCCTGGCCTGGGCCGCACTGGCAACCCGCGATGCGCGCCGCAGCGTGATTCTGTTCATGGCGTTCGGACTGGTCCTGGCGTTGGCCTGGGGCCGACTGCTGGCGCCGGATGTCGCGCTCGCAGAGGCGGCGATTGGCGCCGGCCTCTCCGGCGCCTTGCTGCTGGCCGCGGTGGGCGAGCAACCCCGCGTGGCAGGCGGCGTGCGTACCGGTGAGAACCCAGCGCCAGGGCAACCACCGGCGCGACCGGGCGTGCAATGGGCAGTCACGCTGCTGTGCGCCGCACTTGCCGGCATGCTCGGTTGGGCGCTGCTGGAGGGCTTCGCCAGCGGTGCCAGGGACACGCTTGCCCAGGCCGTCGCCGCCAACCTCCCGGCCAGCGGCGTCAGCAATCCGGTGACTGCGGTGCTGCTGAACTTCCGTGCCTACGACACGCTGCTGGAACTGGCGGTGCTGCTGACGGCCGTGCTCGGCATCTTCGCCCTGGGCCGGGCACGACCCGGCTACCGGTTTGCCGGTCCGGTCTTCGACAGTCTGGCGCGCTGGCTGGTGCCGGTGCTGATTCTCACCGCCGGCTACCTGTTATGGGTCGGCGCCCATGCGCCGGGCGGTGCCTTCCAGGCCGGTGCCACGCTCGCGGCCGCCGCGGTTGTGTTGCGCCTGGCGGGCCACTCGCACATCGGTTTACCCGGCGGCAGCGTGCTGCGCATCGTCATGGCCGCCGGCGTCGCGGTGTTCCTGCTGGTCGGTCTGGCGCTGCTGGTGCTCGGTCGACCGTTTCTCGGGTACCCGCCGGCGTGGGCCGGCGCCCTGATCCTGGTGATCGAGAGCGCCGCCATGCTTAGCATCGCCACCACCCTGGTGCTGGCGTTTCTCGGCGGCAGACCGCAGGGACTGTGGCAGACAACGGGCGCAGCTGAATCCGCCCTACCCGCCGCCGCGACCGCGGCGGCACGGCCCGAGAACGGTTCCGGCACCACAACCCCTGCCGCCGGTAAGGAGGAGCAAAGTCGATGCTGACTGCACAGTGGCTGTATGGTCTTACCGGTTGCCTTGTCGTGGCGCTGGGACTGCGCGCGGCATTGCTGCAGCCGGCCTTGCTGCAGCGCATAGTGGCCATCAATGTCATGGGGTCGGGCGTATTCCTGATGCTGATTGCGGCCGCCTACCGCGGTCCCGGGCTGACGCCGGATCCTGTGCCGCATGCCCTGGTGCTGACGGGCATTGTGGTCGCGGTGAGCGCCACCGCACTGGCACTGGCCCTGGTGCGGCGCCTGCACGCGGAGCCCGGCGATGACTGACGCCCTCATCTGGCTGATCGCGCTGCCGCTGGCCGGCGCGCTGGCGACACTGCTGCTGCCCCGTGCTGCAGGCGCCGTCGTCATTGCCACCGGGCTGGGTACTGGTGCGGCCGCCGCGGCACTGCTCTACGGCGTGGCCACGCACGGCCCGCTGCACTATGCAATCGGCGGCTGGTCGGCCGGGCTCGGTATTGCGCTGCGCGCCGACGGTCTGTCGGCCCTGCTGGTGATGATGACCGCCCTGGTGGCGCTGGCGGCCAGTGTTTACTCCAGCGCCTATTTCAACACCGCCGCGCAACGTGCCCGCTTCGGGCCGTTGTGGCTGCTGTTATGGACCGCATTGAATGCCCTGCTGCTGTCCGGCGACCTGTTCAACCTCTACGTCACCCTGGAGCTGCTGGGGCTGAGCGCCGTGGCACTGGCAGCACTCACGGGCAGCACCGCTGCCGTGCAGGCGGCGCTGCGCTATCTGCTGGTCGGACTGCTGGGCTCGATGCTGTTTCTGGCCGGGGTGAGCCTGATCTATGCCGGCTACGGGACCCTGGACCTGGCAGCGCTGGCGCGGCTTGTCGAAGTCGGGCCGGCGGTATGGCCGGCGCTGGCCTTGATGACTGCCGGCCTGCTGCTGAAGACCGCCCTGTTTCCGCTGCATTTCTGGCTGCCGCCGGCGCACGCCAGCGCACCGGCTCCGGTCAGCGCCGTGCTGTCCGCCCTGGTGGTCAAGGCAGCGTTCTATCTGGTGTTGCGCCTGTGGCTGGATGTGTTCGCGGACGCTGTCACAGCGGCGGCGGCCAACCTGCTCGGCCTTTTGGGTGCCGGTGCCGTGCTGTGGGGCTCCTGGCGCGCGCTGCAAGCCGAGCGACTCAAATTGCTGGCGGCCTATTCCACTGTCGCCCAGCTGGGTTACCTGTTCATGTTCTTTCCCGTGCTGCAGGCCTTACCCCCCGGTCCGGCCCGCGACCTCGCGGTGGGCGGCCTGGTGATACTGGCCCTGACCCACGGTTTCGCCAAGGCCGGCCTGTTCCTGGCGATCGGCGTGATCCAGCAGCGGTCCGGACACGACACGATTCGTGAGCTCGACGGCACCGCCCAGCGCCTGCCGGCCACCACTTTCGCCATCGCCTTCGCCGGTGTGGCCCTGATCGGCCTACCGCCCAGTGGTGCCTTTCTCGGCAAGTGGCAGCTGCTGGCCGCCTCTTTCGCCACCGGTCAGTGGTGGTGGATTGTGGTGACTGCCATCGGCTCGCTGCTGGCTGCGGCGTATATCTTCCGGGTACTGGGCCATGCCTTTGGCCATGGACCCTACCCGAGCCAGGCAGTGACGCTGGCGCGCGAGGAATGGCCGGCGCTGGTGCTCGGCGCCACGGCCGCGGTGGCGCTGGGGCTCGCCGGCGCCCCGCTGTGGACACTGCTGGAGGCCGGCGCATGAACTTCGACACCGCGTTACCGTTGCTGGTGGTCGCGAGCTCCCTGCTGCCCGGGCTGGTGATTTTCTTCCTGCGCGAAAGCAGCCACCGGCTGCGCACGGCACTGAACCTTGGCGGTGCCGGCCTGAAGCTGCTGCTGGTCGGCATCATGATCTGGGGCGTGTTTCACCAGCATGTCTACGAGACGCGCTGGACGCTGGCACCCGGCCTGGACCTGGTGCTGCACGCCGATACACTGTCGGTGTTGTTCGTCACCCTGTCCAGCGTGCTCTGGCTGGTAACCACCGTCTATGCCGTCGGCTACCTGGAAAAATCACCGCACCGCAGCCGCTTTTTCGGTTTCTTCAGTCTGTGCGTGTCGGCCACCGTCGGCCTGGCGCTGGCGGGCAACCTGTTTACCTTCGTCATTTTCTACGAGCTGCTGACGCTGGCGACCTATCCCCTGGTCGCCCACCGTGGCACACCGGAGGCGCTGCGCGGTGCGCGTATCTATCTCACCTACACGCTGGGCGGAGGGGTACTGCTGTTGATTGGAACGGTGTGGCTGCACGTCATCGCCGGACCGACGGTGTTCGTCGAAGGCGGCATACTGAGCCGCCTGCCGGCAGAGTACCATCCGCAGCTCAAGGTGATATTCGTGCTGTTGCTCATCGGGCTCGGTGTCAAAGCGGCGCTGGTGCCGCTGCACGGCTGGCTGCCGCAGGCAATGGTCGCACCGGCGCCGGTCAGCGCCCTGCTGCACGCCGTCGCGGTGGTCAAAGCCGGCGCTTTCGGAATCGTGCGCGTGGTCTATGACGTGTACGGCGTGCAGTTCGCCGACCAGCTGGGGCTGCTCACTGCACTGGGTGTCGCCGCTTCCGTCACCATTGTGTACGGATCAGTCAAGGCGCTGGCCGAAGACAACCTGAAGAAACGGCTCGCCTATTCCACCGTGAGCCAGGTGTCCTACATCGCGCTGGGCACGGCGATCCTCGGGCCCGTTGGTACCATCGGCGGCATCGTGCACCTGGTGCACCAGGGCATCATGAAGATCACCCTGTTCTTCGGCGCCGGCAACTACGCCGAGACGCTGGGCATTCACAAAGTCAGCGAGATGAACGGTGTCGGTCGGCGCATGCCGGCCACCACGCTGGCCTTCAGTGTCGCCGCACTGGGCATGATCGGTGTGCCGCCGGTGGCGGGTTTCATCAGCAAATGGTACCTGGGACTCGGCGCCGTGGAGGCCGGCATGGCCGCCTGGGTGATGCCGGTGCTGCTGGCCAGCAGCGCGCTCAATGCGGCCTATTTCCTGCCGGTGTTGTACCGGGCCTGGTTCCGCGACGCTGCCCCCTCCTGGCCGGCAGAACATATTCCGGCGGGCCGTTTCGAAACCGCCGGGGCGTTGTTGTGGCCGCCGGTGGTGACCGCCACCCTGGCGCTCGCCGCCGGTCTGTTTGCCGCCGCGCCATACAGTCCCCTGGAGTGGGCGGACCTGATCGCCCGACGGGAGTACGGACTGTGAACACCTTGCTGCTGCTACTGGTCTGGTCGCTGCCACTGGTGCTGGCAGTGTTTGCCGGTTGGCGTCACGCCCGCTGGCTTGCACTTATCGCACCGCTGCCCGCGCTGGTCGCAGCCGCTACGCTGCCGCCCGACACCCGCGTCGCGCTGCCCTGGCTGCTGCTCGGTACCGAACTCGGCGTGGACCCGACCGGCCGCGTGTTCCTGCTGTTCAGCGGCCTGTTGTGGCTGGCCGCAAGCCTGTATGCGGCCGGCAGTCCGGCCGG
The DNA here is from genome assembly GCA_963695455.1 of uncultured Gammaproteobacteria bacterium. Taxonomy (GTDB): domain Bacteria; phylum Pseudomonadota; class Gammaproteobacteria; order DSM-19610; family DSM-19610; genus Thiogranum. The sequence goes on from CAVOGN010000012.1 coordinate 9,059, forward strand.
CGAGCGTCACACGGCACGCTGGCATGTCTTCTTCCTGCTGGCGATGTCCGGCAACCTGGGCCTGACCGTGGCCCAGGACATGGTGAGCTTCTACCTGGGTTTTACCCTCATGGGGCTGGCCGCTTATGGGCTGGTGGTCCATCCGGCGACGCTGCGCGCCAGACGCGCGGCACGCCGCTATCTCGCCTGGACCATCGCCGGAGAGCTGCTGCTGTTCGTGGCGATCGTCATGCTGGTGGCGGAAAATGCCGGCACACTCAGCTTCGACGGCCTGGCCTCGAACCCGCCGGCCGGCCTGATGGTGCTCTTGCTGGTCATCGGATTCGGCATCAAGCTGGCGCTGCCCGGTCTGCATCTGTGGCTGCCGCAGACCTATGCCGTCACCCCGACCCCGGGCGTTGCAGTGCTTAGCGGCGCGATGATCAAGGCCGGACTGCTGGGCTGGCTGCGTTTCCTGCCGCCCGGCGCTGCGGGACTCGCCGACTGGGGGCAGGCGCTCATGGTCGCCGGCATTGCAGGCATTTTCTTCGGCGCCGGCGTCGGCCTGTTGCAGCAGCGCCCCCGCCTGCTGCTGGGGTATTCCAGTATCAGCAAAATGGGCGTGCTGACCGCCGGTATGGGGGCGGCGCTGGCCTGGCCGGCGGCGGCCCCGGCGCTGATCGGCGCACTGGCGCTTTACGCGGCGCACCACGCGCTGGTTAAGGGAGCACTGTTTCTGGGGCTCGGTTTGGCGGAACGCGGCGGCCTGCGCCCCTGGCTGGTGACGGGGCTCGGCTTTCTGGCCTTCGCGCTGGCGGGTGCCCCCTTCACCAGCGGTGCACTCGCCAAGTCGGCGCTCACGACCGCCCTTCCGGAACAGGCACAGCAGCTGGTAACGCTGCTTGCGGCATCCGCGCTGGCGACCACCCTGCTGATGGCACGCTTCCTGTTTCTGGTCTGGAAACAGCGCCGCAGCGGGCCGTCGGCCTACGGTGCCGCGTCGACAACGGCGTGGCTGGCGCTGCTGGCACTGATTGCGCTGTTTCCCTTCGTCGTCGCCGATACCGTTCCGCTGTCCGTCAACCTGGTGCCGGTGAGTCTGGGTGTACTGCTGGCCGCAGCGGCGCTGCTGGCTGCACGGCGTTTGCCGGGCCGACTGGCGCTGGACAAACGGATCACAACGGCACGACGCGCAGCGCTCCGAGCCGTACGAAGCGTTCGCCAGCTGCCCCACGCGGCACGGGTTATTGAACCGCGGCTGCTGACCGTGTGGCGCGCTCTGGGCGAACGGGTTCGGCAGGCCCTGGAGCACCGGTGGCTACAGCGGCGCGACGTGGGCGCTGGCGAGAACAGCTGGTCGCTCGCGGGCGCTGTGTGGCTCGGTATCAGCGCCTTGCTGATGCTCGCTCTTGTTTCGACAGCATGACAGACACCGGAGGCTAGCGATGAAACGTTTCAAGAACATACTCTTTGTTGCGGACCGCCAGGAGGGGCTCACCGCGTCCCTGGACAGAGCTGTCGCGCTGTCACAGACCAATGGTGCGCGTCTGACGGTGATGGATGTAACCCCGGACTCGGGTCTTGCCGACTATGTCCAACGGACCTACGCAATCGACCTGAACGCACAATTGCGCGAACAGCGCCTGCAGGCCCTGCAAACCCTTGTGCAGCCCTATACGGATGCCGGCCTGCCCCCGTACACCACGGTGGCGACCGGCACGCCCTTCATCGAAGTGGTGCGGGCCGTGCAGCGCAACGGCTATGACCTGGTGATGAAAGTGGCGGAACGCGACAGCAGCCTTGCTCCGACGTTTTTCGGCAGCACCGATATGCATCTGTTGCGCAAATGCCCCTGCCCGGTGTGGATCGATCGGGCCACCGGTGCGGCGTCCTACCAGCGGTTGCTCGCCGCGGTGGATCCGTTCGATGATGAGTCCGGTGACCTGCAGCGCCTGATACTCGATCTCGCGACCTCGCTTGCCGAGCGCGAGGGCGCTGCACTCGAGGTTGTGCACGCCTGGGAGCTGCCCGGGGAGTCGATGCTCGCCAGCGGGCGCGGACGCATCGCACGCAACGAACTCGAGCGCCTGCTGGAGGACACCGAAATACGCCACCGGCAGGCGCTCGATCAGCTGCTGCTGCCGTATGGCCTGAGTACCGGCAACGACAACGTTCGGCTGCTCAAGGGGCGACCGGCGCAGATCATTCCTTCCTGCGCGGCGCAGCGGGCAGCCGATCTGATTGTCATGGGCACCCTGGGCAGAGTCGGCATACCCGGACTGTTCATCGGCAACACAGCCGAAGACGTGCTGCGTGAAACACACACCGCGGTGTTAGCGGTAAAACCGAGCGGCTTTGTTTCCCCGGTGCAATAAGGTGCGCAGACTGGCGTCGGTTCCGCCCCCGCTCCGCCTTTGCGCTACTGCGTTTTTCGCCTATAGTGTCGCAGACCCGTCAGGCATCATTGCATAGACCACCATGTCCGGTTTGAACTTCAAACATCTGCGTTACTTCTGGGCGGTAGCCACGCATGGCTCCATAGCGCGCGCCGCGGAAATCCTGCATCTCACGCCGCAGACCATCAGTGGCCAGCTGCGCGAACTCGAGGAACAGCTGAACGCCAAACTGTTTCAGAAGAGTGGCCGCAACCTGGTGCTCACCGATACCGGACGGGTGGTGTTTTCCTATGCCGATGAAATGTTCCGGCTGGGTGACGAACTGCAGGATGTTGTGGAGGGCCGCATACCGGGCGCGGCGCTGACGCTCACCGTGGGTGTGGCAATGGTGGTGCCAAAGCTGCTCGCCTATCGCGTGCTGGAACCGGTACTGCGACTGCCGGACCCGGTACACCTGATCTGTCAGGAGGCGCCGCTGGCCGATCTGCTCGCGAACCTGTCGGTGCACAAGCTCGATCTGGTGCTTGCCGACAGCCCGATCAGTCCGGCGCTGAACATTCGCGCCTATAATCACCTGCTGGGCGAATCCGGAATCAGCTTCTTCGCAACGCCGACCAAGGCGCGCAAGTATACGAGCGGATTTCCGCGCGCCCTGACGGGTGCACCGATGCTCATGCCGACCCCCAGCAGCGCGCTCAGACGCATGCTGGAGCAATGGTTTGAGCGGCAGGAGATAAAGCCCCTGGTGGTCGCGGAGTTCGAGGACCGCGCGCTGATGAAAGCGTTCGGTGAAGCCGGCGCCGGCATCTTCACGTCGCCGACAGCGGTTGAGGACGACGTGGTCGCCAAGTATGGGGTACGGGTGATCGGCCGCACCGACGACATCAAGGAACGCTTTTACGCCATTTCTGCCGAACGGCGCATCAAACACCCGGCGGTTTCGGCCATCACAGAGACCGCGCGCAGCCAAGTGTTCACCTGAACGCAGCCGGGCGCCGGACCCGACGCCGGCATCTGTCCGCAGCGCCGCAAGCCGCCCAGACAACTCGGTTTTTTCGAATCTTTCACAACCATATTTCGACTTCCTGCCGGACCTGCACCGGATTACAGTAGGGAGGCTGGTGTGGCGGCAGCTGAAACAGCGCAGCGGTGCAGAGCGCGCTGGACAGCCGGCCTACCAGCCTGGCAACTCAGGTTTCAATGCGGAGGCACATCGAAATGAACACCTATCAGAGCACTGCGGTCGGCACCCGCCTGAACGTTATCGAAAGCAATCGGGTACTGCGAAACACCTATTTCCTGCTGGCACTCACTTTGTTGTTCAGCGGACTCAGCGCGGGTGTTTCGATGGCGCTCAACCTGCCGCACCCCGGCCTGCTGCTGACGCTGGTTGGTTACTTCGGCCTGCTGTTCCTGACCGCCAAATTCCGCAACAGCGCGGTTGGGCTGGCAATGGTGTTCGCCCTGACCGGGTTCATGGGTTACACCCTGGGCCCCCTGCTCAACGCCTACATGAGCCTGGCGAACGGACCGCAGCTGGTGATGATGGCGCTCGGCGGCACGGGTATCACGTTTCTTGGCCTGTCGGGCTATGCTCTGGTCAGCCGTCGGGATTTCAGCTTCATGGGCAGTTTTCTCATGGTGGGCATCCTGGTGGCGTTTCTGGCCGGTCTGGGGGCTCTGTTTTTCGAGCTGCCTGGGCTGGCGCTGGCGGTATCGGCCATGTTCGTGCTGCTGATGGCCGGTCTCATCCTCTACGAGACCAGCAATATCATCCATGGCGGCGAGACCAATTACATCATGGCAACGGTGACGCTGTACGTGGCGATCTACAACCTGTTTACCAGCCTGTTGCACCTGCTCGGTGCATTCAGCAGCCAGGAGTAGGCACCACCCGGACACGAACGGGCTGCGCGACGGCCCGCGGCGTGCAGCAGCTCGATCCCGGGAGATCACGTGGTCTCCCGGGTGGTATCCACCTTAACACCAAAGAAGATGAGTATTGCTGCCGATAGCTTCCCCACAAGAACTGCGGGCGAAGCGCTATGGCAACCAACACACAGAAAAAATGGGGTCGTAAAGGGGCCGCCGCTAAACGGCGGCGCAATATGGACCATGATCAGGAACAGCTGAAGATACTGCGGCTCGACCTGCACACGATCATGGAGCAGATCAGGATGCTGGACCAGGAACTGGAAGTCGACCACTGCCTGTCCCCCACGGGCATAGCCACAATCATGTCCCTGATCAATACCCTGAAACAGGAACTAGAGGGCACCCAGCTGCGGATACGCGAACTCAAGGGATCGACGGCCGCCTGATACGGTAGGTGCTGTCGTCGTGCCGGGAAGCGCGCAACGGCGTACGGTCACCCCCCGATGTCAGTATGGCGGTGCCAGGCGCCGGAAGCCATGCGCAAGCACAATCAGCAGGAACACAAGATTTCTGATGCCAGCCGCCGGCCAGGCATAGCCGATTCCGGGCGTCCCCCGCTGCGCCCCGGACGCACAAAACAATTGATCCGCCAGGCGGCGACACAGGGCTACCCCGCGCGGCCAGTCGACAATGCCGTCGATCCAGGCGCGCGGAATACCCGCCTCCCCCAGCACGGCACCGGCCAGCGCACCCGCGATGGCGCCCGTCGTATCGGCATCGCCACCGCATTCGAGCACCGCTGTCAGGGTTGCCTCGAAATCACCAAAGTGACGGAACCACTGGGCTGAGCCAGCTAAGCCCAACGATACCGCTAAGCAATCGGTCCGGCTAATTGATGGAACCGGTATTCGGGTTGTCCGCCATGTCGTCGTAGATCTTTTTCAGACCGGACATGTCATCCGAACCATGCACTGGAATATCCAGATATTCGCGTTTGTTCTGTTCCGATTCGAAGTAGATCTTCAAGGCGTTAGGGCCTTCGCCTTCAATCACATAAGGCGCATTCTCAAGGTCCGTCACGTCATTGAGCGTAATGGGGTCAAGCGTGGTGGTAATCATGGGCAGATCCTCAGGGCGGTTTACGGGCAACAGCTTGTACAGTCAATTTACACTTAATGTATCATTATTGTACAGTATTTTTTACCTGCTGCCCGGCCGCCCCATTGCATCGCGCAGGTTCCGGGTTCCACACGCCGGGGTCCGCGCCCTTGACGTCCTCAGGCCATCCGCCACACGTTCGGCCATGAACCTCCGGCCAGCTCCCGATGCCGCGAGGCGTCGTCTTGGGTGAGCCCCTGAATGCTCAACCGTATGTCCTCGTTAACGCTCCCGGCGATGAAATAGCTGTGCTCGACCAGGCCGCTCACCACCGGCGAACAGTCGATCTGATGAATCTTGTTGTGCAGCAACGCCGGTTTCGCGGCGCCGGCAAGCCCGAGCCGCTCGGGATTGCCCTTGGTGTAGTCCGAGACATACATGGCTGTATCTCCCTTGTTGTGGTAGACGCTGACGCTGCGCGTCAGTTCGGGCAAGCGCGCCAGCGGCTGCCCCGCTTCGAACACGTCATCATCGACATCTGGAGCACACATGAAGATATGATCGAACATGCGCGGCAGCAGTGAGCCCGGGTTGAAACGCGCCATTCTGTCCAGGGTGCTCTGCAGCACGTAGTTGCCCATCGAATGACACAGCAGGTGCAGTTCCTGCTTGCAGAGCACCTGCCCGGATGGCCCGCGGCTGCGCAGGGCGCCGATGAAATCACGCAGCTTGAGCAGGCCGCGTCCAAAGGCATAGCCACTGGCTTCGGCGTCGGTGCGGTCCGACTTGTAAGAAACGTACGGCAGCGCCAGGCCATCGGACGGCCAGGTGAACAGGAACACCAGCACGTCCTTCGGTGCAGACCCGGCAGCTTTGAGGTTCAGCATTTCCTGCAGGGCCAGGGCAGAACCCACCGCATCCCGCCAGCTGACATTGAAACCATGAATGAAAACCAGCAGGTCGCGGCTCTCACGCATTTTCTTCTGGAGCTCGTCAAACGTCCGCGCCGAGCCGAGTTTCGGCTGCTGCTGCGTATCCGGTATTGATGCATCGAGCACCTCTTCGAACGCTTCGATCTGCATGCCTCGCGCCTGTCGTGAGAAATACCCTGCCAGCGCTTCGCCATCGCCCAGACCGAAGCCGATGCCACGCGCCAGATGCCTGGCGACCTGATCGGGGCTGGCGTTTACTGTGACTTTGCCGAAACGCAGATTCTCCGAACCGTCCTCGCTGAAGTCCGCCCCATAGCCGCTCGGGCGCCAGCGGTCCCTGCCCCTGTGGGCGCGGTTGGTCGCGTAGTAAAGCGTGTACGCGCCCATCTTGCCGGCCCTGGTGTTACTTCGCCCGGACGTCGGTTTCTTTCTTGGCATATCTGTTTCTCTCCGTGAATACTCGATTGGCTAACATCGGATCGATCGGCCATGCGGCCGATAGCGACCGCAGGTTGGGCTGAGCGCGGCGAAGCCCAACAGCATCGGCCGCTCTCCCTCAGAGCTTGATTGACCCGGCATCCGGCACCTCGACACGCGTCTGTGTAACACCAGTTGCGTTGGGCTTCGCTACGCTCAGCACCAACCTACTCATATCCGCCGCCTGAAGTCGCTCCTGCATCATCTCCGACGCGACCCGCGGGTGTTGCCTGGCTAGGATTCGCTGCCCGCGGCGGCTTCGGGAATTTCCTCGTGCAGGTAGGTATCGCCCCTGTAGACCCGTGCAACCAACACGAACAGGATTGCAGTGACCAGCATGGTGAGGGTGAAAAACAGGTAATAATCGGCGCCTTCCAGCCTGCTGCTGCCGTCCGCGTTCTGGATAACGAAATTCACCGCACTGGTGAACAGGTTGCCTGCCGCAATCGACATCATGAAAAACGCCATGACGAAGGATTTCATGGTGCGCGGCGCCTGGGTGTAGGAAAACTCCAGGCAGGTGATCGACACCATCACCTCGGCGGAGGTCAGCACCAGGTAGGCCAGCAGCTGCCAGGCGATGGACGGGCTGGCCCCCGTATCGATCTGCTGCTGGACCCATGTGGGGATGGCAAAAGCCAGTACGGTCAGGAACAGCCCGATACCGATCTTGCGCAATTCGGTCAGACGCCAGACCCGCTGCAACGCCGGATAGACTACATAGGCGAACAGCGGAATCAGCAGCATCACCAGCAAGCGGGTTGGCCGCCTGGATCTGCGCCGGCAGGATTTCCACGCCGAACAGCACGCGGTCCATCTGCTGCGCCTGCAGCACCCACGCCGAGCCGGTCTGGTCGAACAACGCCCAGAACACCGCGACGAACAGGTAGATCAGCGCCAGACGGCCGATCACCGTGGCGCCGGTGCGGCTCAGCGCCTCGCGCACGAAGCCCATGCCGGCGGGCGGGATGTGCACGAACCGGTGACGCCCGGACCAGAACACCAGCGTGGCGATCGCCATCAGCACACCCGGCACGGCGAACGCCACCGATGCCCCGACCTCCTCCAGCAACCAGGGCGTCATCAACATGGACACGAACGCACCCAGGTTGATGGCGAAATAAAACCAGCTGAACACCCGCGACAGCAGACGCTGGTTGGAACGCCCGAACTGGTCGCCGACGTGTGCCGACACACACGGCTTGATGCCGCCGGAACCGAGCGCGATCAGAGCCAGACCGATGGCCAGACCGATGCGGGTATGGTCCAGCGCCAGCACCAGGTGGCCGAGGCAGTACACCAGCGACAGCGCGATGATGGTGCGGTACTTGCCCAGCACGCCGTCGGACAGCAAGGCACCCAGCAGCGGCGTGAAATACACCGCCGACACGAACAGGTGATACCAGCCCTTGGCCTGCTCATCGCTCATGAGATCCGGCGCGCCGCCGGCATCGAGCAGGTACTGGGTCATGAACACCACCAGGATGGCGCGCATGCCGTAGAAACTGAAGCGCTCGGCGCCTTCGTTGGCGATGATATAGGGAATACCGGGCGGCAGTCGGCGGGAAGCAAACGGCGCGGTTCGGTAGGCTGGCATGGCGACAGTATACCGCCCTGACCGGGCCAGTCGACGCCCGGGAAGCCAGTACCCGGGTGGCATTGACATCGCCGCGCGGCCAGACGCGGTCTGGCCACATGCAATAACGGCTACCGGCGCGTTTCGAACAGGGTTAGACTTCACTGAACTGTTACCGCAACCCTTACAGAAGGAAGCGCCATGATGCGCAGGCGGAATTTTCTCAGTCTTCTGGCAGCATCTGTTGCTGCTGTGTTCACCAGTGCGCGTGCTGCACACACCGCAGGCCGCCGGTCAAGCGCCAGGCGCAACAATTCAAAGCTGGTCCTTCACCGGGGCTGGATACTGCGCGCAGACGATCCCCGGTCGTAACTCGACATGCTGGCCGACCTCAACGACGGCGGTGAGCGCCTGTTCGACAGCGGCTTCGATGTCTGCATCAGCGGCAGTGGCCCGGCGGGCCTGCCGCTGGCCCTGAAGCTGGCTGCGCAGAAGCATCGTGTGCTGTTGCTGGAAGCAGGCGGACTGCAGTTTTCCGAAATCTCGAACAACGTCTACCAGGGGACCAACAGCGGGCTGGAATATTTCGAACCGCATGCCTGCCGGCAGCGGTTCTTCGGCGGCACCTCCAATCACTGGGGCGGATGGTGCCGCGAAATGGAGGCCGGCAACTTCGAAGTGCGGGACTACGTTCCCTACAGTGGCTGGCCGATCAGCAAGACTGACCTGGATCCGTACTTTGCGGAGGCCGCAAAAATTCTCCACGTCCATACGCCGCAGGTGGCCGACTACCTGCTGCAGGGAGAAACTGATGCGGGCCTGAGAAAAACCGCGTTCCGCTACAGCGAGCCGCCGGCGCGCCTGGGTGAGAAGTTTCGTCAGGCGGTGACCGATTCGGACCAGCTGGTGTGCGTCCTGAACGCCAACCTGGTCGATATTGATCTGAATGCAAACCTCGATGCGGTGAGCGCGCTCCAGGTGTCCGGCTATACCGGCAGGAGATTCCCCGTCAGGGCCAGGTACTACGTGTTATGCCATGGCGGCGTCGAAAACCCGCGCACCCTGCTCAATGCAAATCGGCAGATGGAGCACGGGATAGGCAACGCCACCGACCTGGTGGGCCGGTTCTTTATGGAACACCCGCATTTCACCACGGGCTTCGGCATCGTCAATCATACCCACCCCGGGCTGCGCCGTTTTTCGGGCAGCAAATGCAGCGAACTTCGTGCGGCAATCTATGAACCGACCGAGGCGCTGCAGCATAGCGAGAAAATCCTCAGTTTCGGCCTGCGCTTCTCACCGCAGCAGGGCATGTGCCTGCCGGACGAGACGACTGCCTTTCGCAACAGACTCAGACAGTTCTTATGCAACTCGGATGCCCTGCTGGGAGCCAGCGGGACCGCCGCGCCGGGGCCTGACACCGAACTGCACTTCGATATGTGTTTCAAGACCGCAGCCGAACAGAGCCCGGACCCCGCCAGCCGCATCCGGCTCGGGGAGGACCTCGACCGGTTCGGAAACCGGCGCGTGGTGATCAACTGGCAGCTCAACGAGCTGGATAAACGCACGCTACGACAAAGCGCCCTGCAGGCGGGCAGAATCATGGCGGACAGCGATCTCGGGCGTGTCAGGCTGCCGGACTGGCTGCTCGACCTGAACCCGGCGCCGCCCGGACTGTCCAGCGACGAGGTTGCCGGTTATCACCATATGGGCACGACGCGCATGGCCGATTCACCGCAGCGCGGCATCGTGGACCGGAACCAGCGGGTGTTCGGCATCGCCAACCTCTACATCGGGGGCAGCAGCGTTTTTGCCACCAGTGGGCACGTGAACCCGACCTTCACCATCGTGCAGATGAGCCTGCGATTGGCGGATCACCTCGACACCAGCATCAGAAGATCAAGAGACCAAAGCAGTTGAAAAAGCCCGTGGCGGCTTCATTGCCGCCGGCCGGTGCTCAGGGATGATCGCCCAGCGGGGATCCGGATGGGTCTACTTCGCCCGCATCGCGGATAAACATAACTAGACCCTCTCCCAGTGTAACCACCGCGGGCAGCGACCCAGGGACGTCGTATTGCCAGTTGGCGCCTTGACGGGATGTGGGTTCGCCGCAGGCATCCAGCAACTGCTGTTCGGTATCGCCTTCTGAAATAATGGTGCCCTGACATTCCAGCGTTCTGGCGTGGGTCACCATCGGCGCAGCCGACAGTGAAATACCAGCCAGAAACACACCGTATCTGAGATTCATGAGCTCTGCCTCCCGGCGGCTTGCCAACCTGTTTCCAAATCGCTCGATCCAGTGCTCGGTGCGCGCGCAGTGCGGCAATAACAGCTATGCAGGCGCTTATTCGCTCGCCTCGGGCTCACCATTGTTGTCGCCCTCGTTGATGTCGCGGTTGATATCGGCGACCGCGTCATCCAGGGGCGCAAATATCCGATCGAGAATGTCTTCGTGTTTCGGGTCGCTTTCCTGTTTACCCGCGTCATCACTCGCCGCCGTGGCGGCGGAGTCCGTGTTCGCATCCGGTTCGCTGGCTGCCAGCGGTGCGCACAACACCAGCAGACACAGGAAAACGGTGACTAGTCCCGCAGGCATCAATGCGCCGCGGCGACGCTGCATCGGGTTCGCACTATCGAGATATAAGGCCTTCAGTAACAGCATAGCGGACACCTCACTGGACTTACAGGTCTGTCTGGCGATGTTCATTCTCAGCGGAAGCGCGCCCTAAGGCGCGACGCTGAGATCCATGTAGCCCCCGACCGCGCCCTGGATCTCGGCAGGCGTGAGAAAACGCGCGCCGCGCGACAGCATCGGCAGCGTGCAGTTCATCCGGTAAGATTCTCCGGACGACGCCGCCTGCAGGTGAATGATCGTTACCGCGACGTCAGTGCCCCGCACTCCCACGCCGTTCTCATCATATTCGACATCGCTGACCGTATAACGCCCTTTGATCACCTGCCCGTCTGCGGATGGGGCACCGATGATGAACTCGCAATACGGATAGTTCGGCTGGATCTCACCCTGCGGGTACACTCGGGCGTCCTGGAAATAGACGCTGCTGTCCCCGGATGGTACGAGAAAATCCTTCACCACGGTGAACGTCGAACCCGGGGTAACGTCCTGCGGAGGGGGCGGAGACTCCGCCTGGTGCCGGGCCGACTGACAAGCGGTGAGCCCAACCGTCAACAGCACAAGCAGATATCTGAATTTCATCGACATCAGAGGATCCTCCGCCTCCAGGATTTTCACTTTCCGGCATGGTCCGGTGGCCGGGCGCAAGCGCAGCGGCTTCCTGTTGCCGTGGGGAGCGATTCGCGGCGCGATGCCGTTACCCGCCGCATACACTCATCGCGACTGAAGTCGCTCCGCAGAGAGATATTGCCTGTTAGTACGCGCGGCAGCAACCACACCGGCTGCCTCTGGGAACCGGACCGGATTGCTTGCCGCCCGGCCACATGACGGCGACGCCCCCGCTGGGCTCAGGGCCGGCTCTATTTGGGAACCACCTCGAGCACCACGCGACGGTTCTGACGGCGTCCGTCCTCGGTCGCATTACTGGCAATCGGGTCCGCTTCGCCACGTCCCATGACGCGTATGAATGAGGCCCGGCTCGGGTCCTGCTCGACCAGGTAATCAGCGACGGCCTGGGCGCGGCGTTCGGACAGCTTCTGGTTGTAGGCATCGTTGCCACTCGAATCGGTGTAACCGACTACGTCCAGGTACGCCAGCCCCTGACGCAGCAGGCTTCTGTGCGGCCTGAGGAACTCGGATGCCGTATCCAGCTCCGCCTTGTAGGCCGGCGACAGCTCGGCACTGTCAAAAGCGAATTCGACGTTATTGATGGTGACCTCGGTAATGGCGACATCCGTGACCGCTACCACCTCGTCACCCTTGACCACGCCAGCGCTCTCGACGATGGTGACATCGGTCCCAGTCGGCCCCGATTCGACCTCGGCGGCCTTGTCGACCACGCGCTCGTAGCCGCATTCCGCGGGATATTCCGTGCTGTCCCTGAATGTGGTTCTGAGGCAGTCGCCGGAACCACTGGTGACTAGCGACCCATCGGAACTCCTTATATACCCGTCGACCTCTGCGGCGCCCGCCGTCAGCGGTTGACCCAGTACGACCACCAGCCCTGCGGTTAGTGTTGCGAAACGTTTACCAGTTAAGATTGTACTTCCTCTGGTTGTCAATAGATCGCCTCATTATTGCAGATGCCCGGGACAATTTCGATCAATCTATTGAAGGAATCAGGCCTTGAATCTTGAAGCCAACTCGACTTCAGCACCTCACTGAGCGTCGAACAGTGCAAGCCCGAATGCCGTGCGACCTCGGTCAAGGCATTATCGTTTACACCCCGATGCACAAACTCCCGGTACCGATGCCTGACCAAACGATTGTTCGAGCCGAACTGACCAAGCATCCAGACTGTCGATACAATAGTTCACGATTCAAGAGCTGCCCCTCTATAGAAGCGGACCGAGCATTGCGATGGTGTTGTTCCACAGGCGGCGTGTCAGGGGCCAGGCGGCCACCTGCGCCGGGTCGACCGGGCGTGAGCGGGCGATATACTGTTGCTGGCGTTGCCGCAGCTCGGCGCTCAGCACGGGATCGCAGAACAGTATGTTGTTCTCGTAATTGAGCTCGAAGCTGCGACGGTCCATGTTCGCCGAGCCAATCAGTGCAACCTCCCCGTCCAGCGTAAGCGACTTGGTGTGCAGCAGGCCTCCCACGAACTCGTAGACCTTCACCCCGGCCGCCAGCAGGTCGGCGTATTCACTGTGGCTCGCCGCGGCCACGATCCACGAGTCGTTCCTGGCAGGGAAGACAATGGTCGTGTCCACGCCGCGATAGGCGGCGGCGCAGAGTGCGTTCTGCATGGACTCGTCAGGCACATAGTAAGGCGTGGTGATGACGAGCTCGCGGCGGGCAGCGTGCATCAGGGACTCGAACAGCTCCGGCATGGCCGAGTAGCGCACCGTCGGGCCGGTGCCGATCACCTGTGCCGGCACACCTGACCGCAGCGCCACCGGCGGCTGGCGCAACAGCTCATCGAGGTCTTCGTCCACGTCGGTCATCCAGTCGCTGGCGAACAGACGCTGGTTCTGCGCCGCGATGGGACCTTCGAAACGCATCATGGCGTCGACCCACGGCGCATACTTCAGCCTTGATGCGGAACTCCGGATCGGCGCAGTTCTGGCTGCCGCAATAGGTGATGCGCCCGTCGATGACGACGATCTTGCGGTGGTTGCGCAGGTCGATGCGGCCTTGAAGCGGTCGCAGCAGCGGGTTGCCAATCGGGTAGCGCCGCGGCGACCTGTACCCCGGCGTCGCGCATGGCTCTGCCAGTGCGCGGAACGAATCATGCTGCGCGAGCCGAGATCGTCGGCCATGGCGCGGCAGGTCACACCGCGGGCTGCGGCGCGCTTCAGCGCCGCGACGATTTTGCAGCCGTTGCCATCCGGCAGCCAGATATAGAACAACAGATGCACATGCTGCTCGGCCGCGTCGATGTCCGCCACCATGGCGTCGATCGCGGCGTTGGAATCCGCCAGCAGGCGGGCCGAATTGCCACCGACGGGCTCGAAGCCACTGATCGACTGCCCGACGCGGAACAGATGCGCGTGGCGCTCCGGTACATTTGCCTCGAGGTTTGCTAGTTGCGCGGACGCAGGCGCGGGAAAGTCCGGCATGCGCTCGAGGACCTGGCGTAGCCGGGCTACACGACGGCGCCCGATATTCACTTCGCCAAACAGAAGGTAGGCCAGGATCCCGACCACGGGCAGCACGAGGATGACAACGACCCAGGCGATGCGTGAGGCGGGCTGGCGATGCGGTCGCAGCAGCACGCGCACAATGAGCGCCAGCTCGACCAGCACATGCAGTGCCACGGCAAGAGCCGCGCCATAAGGCGCCAGACTCACGAGTCCACCCTGTTGCGGCGCGCGACAGGCAGTGCCTGACCCAGGTGGTTCGAGTGCTCCTGACCTGCGGCGAGTATCCTTGATAACTGCATAAGTTTCGGTCTGCACACCGATTTCGCCCTTTGAAATAGGGAACGTACCAGGTATTCCTGCAGGCTTCTGCAATTCACCAATGGTGAAGTTCTCATTAACCTGGAGCGGCGTCCTCGCCGCGATCAATCCTGGCGACACACCTTCGCGCCGGGGACGGCGCTCCTACAGGTTGAGGACGCCGTGCAGATTGCGAATCAGCCAGCGATTTTCCAGAACTCTAGAATTTCCAGTTCATGCTCAGCGCCAGGAAGTAAACGTCGTCGTTCTTGAACTGACTCTTCAGGTCGCCGCGCAGGGGGCCACCCTGCTGATCAACCGGCGCACTGCCAGCATCCATGTATTCAAAGGCGACGCCCAGCGTGAGGTCCTTGCGCCAGTCATACAACGCGCCCACGGCATAGCGATACTGCCGGTCCAGCGCCAGGGCGATACTGCGGTCGGAATTGGTCACCGGCGAGCTGTCGTAGGCCACCCCGGCGGACAGGGACCAGACGGGGTCGAGGCGATAGCGGGCGCCGAGGGCGGCATGCCAGGTATCCTGGAAATTGGCATTCGCCGTGGTACTCACCGAGGTGGTCGAGTCGACCGACACCCCCACTTCACCAAACTGCGACCAGTCCTGCCAGCCGAGATTACCCATGATGGCGAGATCGTCGCTCAGCTGGTGGTGGACACCGAGCATGACCTGCTGCGGCAGGGTCCACTTCAGCTTGGTGTCACCACCAGCGAGACCGGATAGCCGCAGGGCGGCATCCAGCACCGGGCCGGCGCCCCTGACGATGTTCCCGTCCTTGAAATCGAAATCGACTTTCGAGATATAGGTAAGACCGATACGGGTTCCTTTGCGAGGTTCGATCAGTACCCCCACATTGCCGCCGATATCAGCGTCGGTATCGTTGAAGTTGAGACGGCCATCCGCCGCCCCGTCGAGCAGATTGTTGAGCGCCGCTTTGTACTTCAGCTCGCCGTGCACGACCGAAACGCCGGCGCCCACCGACAGCCAGTCGTTGATCCGATAGCCGACCGAACCGTTCGCGAACGCGGTGGTAAACTCCTCCTTCTGGATGTAATAGCGCCCGGCCCAGTCGGTCTCGTAATCCACCCCCAGCCCCAGGTACGAACCGACCGAAACACCCATTTTCAGATCCGGCGAGAGACTGTGCACGTAGAAAAGGCCGCCCGAGGGCACGAAGCCACCGGCATTGCCGCCATCGCCGCCACCGAAGCTGGCCACCTTCACGTCGGCGTCGATATTGGTGAAAATCGGCTGCACGCCAACCATGAGCTGCGATCCCTGCAGCCGCGTCATCCCCGCCGGGTTGGCGAATGCGGTCCCGGCATCCTGCGCGCGCGAGGTCATGCCGGCGCTGGCGGTACCCACGTCGGGCGTACCCTGTTCGTAGAGCCACAGACCGGCGCTTTGTGCCGAGGTATTCAGTAACGCGACGCTCAGTACCGCAACGCTGGCCCTGACCAGGTTTTTCATCGCTGCTCTCCCCTACTCAATGTAATCCAGAAACCCGTTACCAAGGCGTGCGCGGCGAACCGATCAGCGGCGTGCGGACCCGCTTGGCCATGCCGCAGAACACCGTCAGTCCATTACCGCTGCCGCCGCACAGTGTTGCAGGTGGGTTGCCGGGACTGATCGCGGCCAGGTACCCCAAGGGCACAAATGGCCACTCCCACAGCGATCTTTTCGAATGAGTGGCTCAACATCTCAGTGCTCTTCACCTGTTGCATCCAGAGTATGTTCTTTTAGCCAATACGCGCCAGGAATTCTATTCGCTCAAGTACCTGGAGCCCTCAAGCGTGGGCGACTGCGTCTGCCTGCAAGCCATTCTCTATGCTATCAAACAGCTTTTCATCCCGGTAGGGTTTCTCCACCACGTCCATGGCGACCGCCTTCACGGCGGCGCGCACGGCCGTCAGCACGCCGCGCGTCATTGCGCAGTCGAGGGGTTCGCCGGCTGCAGCAGCCTGGCCCACACGTAGCCAATATTGCCGTCGGCGAGCCGCACCCGGTACCAGTTCAGACCCAGGGCACGGCCGGTGACCTGGACGCGTGCGTCTTTGGCCAGGGTATCGATCACCCGGTAGTTGGTGCCGGGACCGCGGCGCACGTGGGACATGGTAGTCGCAGCGTAGACGACCGGCTCCATGTCCGCGACCGGGACTCCGCGCGCTGCCGTGTCGATCTTCGGCAACAACGGTTCAGCGGCCTTCGGACCCAGCCGAATGGCCGGTTGCCAGGACAGCCATTCCTCCTTCGGTTTGTCGTGCAGCTGGAACTGGCTGCCGTCGGCCGCCCGCGCACCGCTACTCTCGGGCGTGGCGAAGGCAACACCGCCCGCCAGCAGCGCCTTGAGTGATTCCACATCGAGCGACGCGCCCTTGAACAGGCTGAAGTCGACGTGCAGGCCGCTGGCGTTCCAGAATACCGAGTCCTTCCGCACCAGCGGTGCGTAGCGATCGTCGATCACGGCATGGATGTGCACCACAGCGCTGCTATCCTCGAAGCCGATGGCGACCACCTTGCCGACCGCGACCTCCCGGTAGTAGACCGAGTCGCCCACCGCGACCGAGCCGAGCTGACCGGCCGTGAGGACTACACGCAGGCCCGACGCCTCGGGCTGCACGCGCTTGGTGCCCTCTTCTTCGCTGTATAGCCGAAACTCCTTGCCGACCGCCGCCTGCGGCCCGCCGCCGACCGGCGTGGCGAAGGCGATGCCGCCACGCAGCAGCGCCTTGGCGGATTCGACATCGATCGAGGGATCGAACAGGTTGAGGTTGGCGTGGATACCGCTGGCATTCCAGAACACCGAGCGCTCGCGCACCAGCGCGGCATGCTGGTCCTGGATACGGATGTCGACGGCAACGGCACTGCCGTCGGGAAGCAGCTCGATGGCGCCGACCTGGCCGACCTGTACCTGGCGGTAGTAGACCGGATCGTGCACCGCGATCGAGCCGGGCTGGTCGGCGATCAGCACGAAGCGCCGCCCGGCCGGCACTGTGGTGGCGGCGTCGCGTCCCGGTTCGCGGTCGAGCAAGGCGAAGCCGGCGCCCGCTGTGACAGGCTCTCCGGGGGCGCCGCTGGTCGCAAAAGCAATGCCGCCGACCAGCAGCGCCTTCAAGGACTCGATTTCGATCTTGGGGTCGCTGAGGTCGAGATCCATTTGCACACCGCTGGCGTCCCAGAACACCGAGTTACTGTTCACCAGCGCCGCGTGCTGTGGCTCGATCAGGATTTCGATCTCGACCCCGGAGGCAGCCGGGTTCAGCGTGCTGTGCAGGACCCTGCCGACCTGCAGCTGCCGGTAGTAGACCGGGGCACCGTCCGTGATCCCTGCGTGCTCCGCGGTCAGCACCAGCTTCAACCCTTCCGTTGGCGGCCCCGTTTGCAGCGTGTCGGGCCGGTGGTCCAACAGCTCAAAGACTGCATGGGCGCTGGCCGCCTCGTCCGCCCCGGGCGGCGTCGCGAAACTGATCCCGCCCTGAATCAGGCTGGCCAGTGAACCTATATCGAGGGTCGGGTCGAGCAGATTCAGTCGGGCGTGAAGGCCGCTGGCGCGCCAGAACAGCGTATTGCTGCGCACCAGCGCCGCATGGCCGGCGTCGATCGCAACCCCGATCTGCACCCTGGAGCCGTCATCCGGCAGGGTCACCCCGGTGATCACGCCGACCTTCATGCCGCGATAGCTGACCGGCGCACCGACCGGGAGCGAACCGGCGTCGTCGGCCTCCAGCAGCAGCGGCAGATCTTTCTGCCCGGCAGCCACCAGCGGCGGTTTGGACAGACCGACAAAGCGCCGCATCGGCTTGCCGCTGCCGGGCGCGACCTGGATGTAGGAGCCCGACATCAGCGTATTGAGACCGGAGATCTCTTCGATGCTGACGCGCGGCTCGACCAGCCAGAACTGCGACCCCTCGCGCGCCAGCGCCGTCGCGGTCTTGTCCAGCTGCACCGTGACGTTGACGTGGCCGAGGCTGGCATCGAGCGCTACCGATTGAGCGGCACCCACCTCGACGCCCCGGTAGACAACCTTGGCTTTGGTCGAAATGCGGGCGCCGTCTTCGAAGGTAATGGTAATGGTCGGGCCGACATCGATTTCGGATTTGTAGAACAGGAAGCCACCCACGGCCGCAGCGATCACCGGCGCGAGCCAGATAAACGAGAAGCCGAAGCGCCGACCTTGTTTGATCCTGGCCTGGGGGGTTGGGTCCGATTCAGTCATCGCGTCAAGTCTCCTGAAGAGGCGTCCTGCTCAGCGCTCCAGATGAGGCGCGGGTCGAAGCTGCCTGCTGCCATCATGGTAACGATCACCACCGAGGCAAAGGCGAGCGCACCGACCTCGGCACGGGCATTGGCCAGCGCGCCCATCTGGATGACCGCCACGATGAGCGAGATGACGTAGACATCGAGCATCGACAAACGGCCGATCTTCTCGATCGTCAGATACAGCCGGGTGCGTTGCAGCCGCCGGCCGCGCATGCGGATGGTCAGGACCAGGAACAGCATACCGGCAATCTTGAAGAGCGGGATCAGGATGCTGGCGCACAGCACCAGCAGCGCCAGCGGCCACATGCCGGATTGCCACAGCTCGACCACGCCGCCGAATACCGTGTCGCTTTCGGACGAGCCCGCAATCGCCAGCGTCAGGGTCGGGAAGACGTTGGCCGGGACGAACAGGATCAGCGCCGCCACAGACAGCGCGAGCGTTCGATTCAGGCTCTCCGCTGCCGGCGCCGCCGGGTCATGCCCCGCCGCCTCCTCGGTTTCCAGACTGCGCAGCGCCAGCGACAGCGACAGCACCACGCCGAAGAACAACAAAGCACCGCCGGCCGGCGCCGCGTCGGTCATCTGCGCCAGCTTCACAACCGTCATGAAAATCGCCAGCAAATAGACGTCGACGATCGACCACACCGAGAGGAACTCGGCGGTGCGGTGCAGCCAGCGCCGGGGCGCCGCCGGCAGACCCGAACCTTCCGCCATCGCTAGCGACAACAGCGTGATAACCAGGCAAAACGGCAGAACCACGCTAAACAGACCAACCGGGAGTGCCAGCGGCCACATGTTGCCTTCCCAGAGTGCGCGCGCGCCGCTGAGCGCCGTGTAGCTGCGGGTGTTACCGAAGCTGGTCACCTCCAGAATCGGGTAGAGATTGGCGGGTATCAACAGCAACAGCGCGGTCAGCGAAAAGCTGAACACCCGCCGGTTTGCCTCGCCCGCCATGTCCTGGAACAGCAGATGATCACAGCGCGCGCAGTGCACGCGGGCGCCGCTCGGCACCACATCGACGGTCTGCCGCAAACCGCAGATTGGGCAGGCGTGCAGCGTTTGGGAGGCACCCTCAGTCATCGGACCTGCCGTTGTCGGCATTGGTATAGCACCCGGCCTGGCTTGCCCTTGTTCATGGAAATCACCATGCAGCCGCGTTCCTCGTCCGCGTTGATCGAGTACTGGTGGAACACCCAGACTTCCGTATCAGCCCGCTCTGGCGGTGCGCTCGCCATCGAGTCGCTGAGCGCGAAGCGCTTTACCGCCATTGTGCCGATTAGAAACCAACAGCTGCGCGGATTCCTATTCGGTTGACTACCTAGGCTACCTACGTAGTCGGTGGTGGCGACAAACTGTGGATGGCATGCTTTCGCATGCCGCGCGTGTTTGATACTGTCCAGCCGGGCGTTATGGCACGCAACGGCTCAGCGGACCGTTTACAGGCAGGCAGATATCTACGACCCATCGGGTCTTTTGCGCCGGGGCCCAAGTTTATGCCCGGCACGGCTAGTCGTAAAGGGAATTATGCGCGGCTTCGGTGCCCTGGCAATCTTTGCCGGCATGACAGCCGACCGCCCCGACAGCGAAAAGAAAGAGTCCGCGTTCAAAGCCGCCTTTGCGGTTGCAGTCATTCCGCTAATCGTAACCTGGACCGGAAAATACGTGCTCGAAATATTCGGCATCACACCGCCCGGACTGGAAGCGGCCGGTGGCGTCATCATCGCCTTGATGGGCCTGTCGATGCTGCACAGCAAGACCAGCGCAATGTCGCATACCAAAGCCGAGGGCGACGCCGCAACGGCCAGTCCGTCGATCGCCCTGGTACCGATGACCATGCCGATTATCGCCGGGCCGGGCGGGATCACGACGGTAATTCTGGCGACCCATAAATTCCCCTCGATCGAGGAAAAACTCCTGGTGTCTGCAACCTGTGTGGCGGTCGCCGCCATCATCTGGCTATGCTTCTATTTTGCCGCGCCCATCAGTCGCATGCTCGGCGTTGCGGGTATGAACATCGTCACGCGCAGCATGGGCATGGTACTGACGGTGAGCGCATTCCAGATGCGCACGGCAGGCTTGAAGACACTACTCCCCGGGCTGGCCTGATTTGTCGCAGCGCCGTCCCCGGCGCGAACCTGCCCCCCCTTACTCAGCCACGTGTCCGACAAGCTTCGCGACGTCGTGCGTTTTCTCAAATGCGTGGGTGGCCGAGTGAAGCGCGACTGCAACGATGATGCCGGTGAAGACAATCCCGACAAAAGCGATCACGATCGCCAGGACGTTTGACCTTTTCCTGCCGGGACAGAAGTCGCCATAGCCGACCGTGGTCGCGGTAACGAAGGCATGATACAGGGCATCCGGTTTTGACCACCCTTCCAGCCGCCCCAGAAAATACCCCAGGATAACGATAATCAGCGCCAGCGTAGCCAGCAGCGGGGCCGCATAAAACAGTCCGATAAAGAACATGCGGATAAACTCCCAGGTGAATTCCATACCCGTTCCCCGTTTTCGACTTCAGACGCCCGGTCTCGCAATTGTTAAGCTGCGCGGACTGCTCAGAACGGATTGTAAACGTAGTTCAACCAGCTCTCCGAGCGGATCTCCAGTTGGTGCAGAAACTTGCACGCGTCGCATTTGCCGGTGTAGATAGCTGCAAGGCCTGCGGCACCGCCGGCTGTCCCGGCGCCGACACCGGTTTCCCCGCGGTTTGGGTTTCCACCGTGGCCTTGAGCCTGACCGGTACCAGGTAGGCCCAGATGAGCGCCCCCATCCACAAGGGAAACACCAGCAGTCCCAGGTAGCTGGTAATTTCGATAGCTTCGACCTGCGAATGACCGCGCTTCTTCGCGATCTTGCCCGGCAAGGTATGCACGACGGCGATACCCCAGACGATGATAGTCACCGCGAACAGGATCAGTAACAATGAGGCGATTTCCAGGTTCGTTGTGACATCTCCTATGCTTGCTGAGGGTAAGCGCCATTTCGGTACGGTACGGGTATGTTTACCCGATCATAGAACAACCGCTGTGGGAGCGGCGTCCCCGCCGCGATCAGTCCTGGCAACGCAGCTTCGCGCCGGGGACGGCGCTCCCACAAGAGGATCACACACCTGTAGCGCACTTTCGCGCCGGGGACGGCGCTCCCACAGAATAGCCGCGCACTCCTACAGGCGGTTTCTCCAATTATTCATAAATGCTGTGCACCCTGTTCTTGAGTGCCACGATATCGCACGGGTGTTGATTGCGCGCACCGGCGCTCATGAAAGGTACCAGCAGACCGGCCGGCCCCAGGACCAGCGAACTGAGGGCTTTGGCCCCTTTCGTTGCCACCGACCTCATGTCGGGTCGTACTTTGGGGTCAAGGACGCTGCCGCTAACGCGCAGCTTGGTTGCCAGGCTGAACAGGCTATAGTCTTTGGGCTTGGGAGACAGCACAAAATCCAGTTGTTCCGTCGCGAGGTTGATCTCGCCATCGCCCTTCAGGATGGCGAGTTGGGTATCGAATAAAAACGCATCGCTGGTACCTATACCCTGTTTATTGGTGAACTGGATGACGCCGCAATTGAGCGCTCCAGCTTCCTTGTGGTGACCCCAGACGCTGATCACCCGGCGTGACAGGTCCTGTGCGAGCAGGTCCAGAAAGCGGGGTACATAGCCCTTGCCGATGACGGCACCGGTGGTTCCGTCCAGGTGTGCCATGAGACTGTGGGGCGAATTGCCGCGACTCCTGAGGTCTGCGGCTACATCGACGTGACCCACGATGTCTTGCGACACATGGGTTTCCTTGAGAAAGCGACCCAGGTCAAAACCCTGCACCAGGAACCTGACGGCCACAGTCGCAGGCGTACCTGTTGTCAGGTCCAGGTTCGCAGACACCTTCGTGCCTTCGTAGGTGGCTTCCAGCTTGTCGACGCGCAGCTCACCCGCGTCGAGTCGCAGCACCAGCTGGCCAAACTCCAGTGCCGCGTCACGCGCCTTGAGGTTGCGCGCGTTGAACGCGATATCCGCATCCACGGCGTCAAGTACATCGAACGGCAGGGGCTCATCGGAAAACAGGGTCTGCCTGAAGCCGCTCGTCTTGCCCTTCTCCGGGTTGGCGGTTTCTGCTTCTTTTTCGCCCTTGGCTTGTTCCACGATGCGGGTGAAATCGACCAGGCCGGATTCCAGCCGGGTCGTCACCTTGGGCCGTTTGCCGAACTCCACCTTTGCCCACCCGGCAAAGTCGCTGTGATCGACGCTGGCAGAGAAGTTGTTCAACTCCAGCAGCGTGTCCGACCCGCTGAGCTGCCCCTTGATGCTGAAGGGACCCAGGTCCGGCAACTGCGTATCAAACAGCGGGCCCAGCTCGCCCAGGTTCTTGCCCGCCCCGTTCACATCGAGATCGATGCCGCTGAGTTGCAGAACGTCACCAACCTTGCCGGAAACCGCCAGTTGCGCGCTCCCCTGGCTGAGCGTCGCACGCAGATTGGAAACAGCCGGTGCCTGGGCGGAACCCGTCAGTCGCCCGGTGGCAGAAAAGGGACCGGTGTCGGGGAGCTTGGCGCTGACCATGCTGCGCAGCTCGCCGAGATTTTTCCCCGTACCCTTGACGTTCAGGCTGATACCCTTCACCGCCATCAGGTCATTGATCCTGCCGGTCAGCGAAAGCTTGATGCTCTGGTCGCTGATAGTTCCGTGCGCCTCGCTGAGGGCCAGTGCCTTGGCCGTGCCTGTCAGCCTGCCGCGGATCGAGAAGGGACCAGTATTCGGCAACGTTTTTTCGACGAACGAACTGAGCTCGGCCAGGTCGCCACCCGAACCCTGCAGGTTCAGATCGATGCCCTCGACAGCGATCAGGTCGCCGATGCTGCCGGCCAGCGAGACCTTCATGCTCTGGCGGCTGATGGTCCCCTGCGCCTCGCTGAGGGCCAGCGCCTTCGCGGTACCTGTCAGCTTGCCGCGGATCGAGAAGGGACCCGTTTGCGGCAGCGTCTTACCGGCAATGGAACCGATCTCGGCCAGGTCGTCGCCCGAACCCGTCAGGTTCAGAGCGATGCCCTCGAGGGCGATCAGGTCGCCTATGCTGCCCGCCAGTGCGAGCTTGATGCTCTGGTGCCTGATGGTCCCCTGCGCATCGCTGAGGGCCAGTGCCTTCGCCGTACCCGTCAGCTTGCCGCTGAGCTCGAAGGGTCCGGTAGCCGGCAGCGTCTCAGCAACGAACGAACCGAGTTCCGCCAGGTCCTTGCCCGAGCCCTTCAGCTGCATTTGAATATCCTCGAGCCTCCTGAGGTCGCCTATCACCCCGTTCAGCGCCAGCGTGATGTTCTTATAACTGACACTGCCGTGGGCGTCCTGGAGCGCCAGCTGGTCAGCGTTGCCGGTCAGTTGCGCCGTCACGTCGAAGCTGTCCGTGTGCGGGATTTTGACTCCGATCCCGGTACCGAGCGTGGCAAGGTCGCTTCCCGATGCCTCGACCGTCAGGTCCAGTCCTGCCAGCGTCAGGGCATTATCAAACCCGCCGTAGAGCTTGATGGTCGCACCGGCAGCCTCACCCGACAGCTCGAGCGGGAAACGCACGCCCTCAAACAGATCACGCAACGGCCCGGTCTGCCCGGACAGCGCCACGGGCTGGCCGTTCAGGCTGCCGTGCAGCTCGACAGCCAGTGAGTCGGACGCGGCGGAGCGGTTCAGTTCGAGGCGGTCCAGCTGGTAGTGTGCCGCGGGTGCCCCGGTTTGCGTGCTGCGCAAAGTAACGGCGAGCTGCTCGACCTCCAGATGCTTAATCGCCACACCCCGCATACCCGCACCGGTGTGCGAACCCGCCTGGTGACCGAACTGCCAGTTAGCCTGACCGCTGGCATCGGTTTCCAGCAGCAGATCGGTATCGATCAGGCGGATCCCCGTGATGTCGATCTTTCTCAGCAGCAGCGGGATAAGCCTGATGCGCACCCGGAGCTGCCCGATATGCGCCATGTGTGGCTGCGAACTCCAGGGGGCATTGGCCAGGGTCACATCGCTTACGCTGAGTGCCGGTGGCAGAGACAGCTTGATCCCCACGTTCCCCTTAATCTCGAGCTGCCGGCCGGTCGCCTCCATGACGGCCTTGGCGATCTGCCCCTTGTAGCGATTGTAGTCGGCCGTGTAGAGGAACACGGCCGCGGCCGCAAACAGCCCGATAAGCAGCACGGCAATGATTGCGAACCCGATGCGCAGTGTCCTGCTCAAGGCGTATCCCCGCTCGTGGCGCAGGTTGCCATCCGCCGGCTGTATCTCATGGACGATCGCACTCCTCCGCTTCACGGCGCATATGTCTGCGGGTCGACATACGAACCGCGCGCTTGCGCCTTGCCAGGCGGACGTATTCGAAGGTCAGGACCGGTATTCTGTCAGACCCATATCCAAACCGTCGAGCCCCAGGCCCGGGGCAATGCCTTAATCGCTGGCGGGCTGCTCGGTGATGCTCTGCAGGTTGCCATCGGCGTCGAACTGCAGGGTCCTGGTGAACTCACCCTGCTGCTGGTACACCCACAGCCCGGACTCCCTGGAAGTCGGTTCTCCACAGGCCGCCAGTACCTGCGCCGCGGTCGCCGGCACCATCTGCTCGTCGTCGATGACCGTGCCGCCGCAGCGCATGGTGTCCGCCATGGCACCCGAAGCTCCCAGCGCCATAGCCAGCCACAGGACCGTGTTCGATAGTCTCTTCATGTCTTTCCGCCTCGTTCAGTTATCCGGCCCATTATGGGGCCCGTCGGCATCTCTCATCACCCGGGTTGATCGCTGCGCACAGGCTGTCACCCGCTTAGCCGCTTACCTGCAACTCTTTGAGTCTGCCTCGCGGCAAGGACTAGCGGCCCAGGATGCCCTGCTTGAGCGCGTCGTTGGGCGGCTTGGGGCCGAGCCAGATGGCCAGCACCGCCTGCTGAAACGCCTTGCCGGCGACGCTGTCGATCCTGGTATCGTTGATCAGAACGTCCACATTGTCGCCGGCGAAGTCCAGCACGATGCTGTCCCCTTCTTTCACGTCGCGCATGCTGGCATTGAATTTGGCGATTTCATCCTTGATGCCGGCGACATCCCCGGTGTTGTCCTCGAAACCCTCGCTCCAGCCGCCGCGCAGCTTGTCGGCAGAGACATCGTGCACGAAGTGCATGGCGATGCGCTTGTTCCCGCCGGACGCGATGATCGCCTGGGGATCACCGCTCCTGCTCTCCAGGTACAACCCGATGACATAGACCTTGACCTTGAGCATGGTGGCGGTTCGCAGGCCCAGGCCGTTGAGCACCACGGCCTTGCCCTCTACCGTCGCCTGGTCCGGGAAGCTGACCCCGGCGAGCGTAGCGCCGTGCGCACTGGAAACCGCGCCCAGCGTCATGAACACCATTGAGGCACTCAGGAACCAGCGGTTCAATGCGCGGATCATTGCCTTACTCGACATGTCAGAATCTCCTGTCTCAGTCTGGACAAATCATCATTAACACGGCGGACGCAACCCGCTCGCCACACCAGGATGCAGTATAGTCCGGTTCTTTGCGAACCGGTCACCCGCTGGTAAGGTTAGCAAAGCCGGCGCCGGATCACCGCTCGGCTGGCAGCAGCTGCAAGAACAAGAAAGCTGGAGAATCGTATATGAAATCAAGTCGCTACCCATCCGGCATCGGTCGAACTCTGGTGACCGCCGGGGTACTGGGCTGCCTGCTGGCTGGCTGCTCCGTGGTCGGCCCCACCGCCATCCGCAGCGGGCGGCTCGCGTACAACGAGGCTATCAGCGAGACCGACAACCAGCAGTTGCTGGTGGAGATCCTCAACAACCGGTACCAGCAAATAGGTAGCCTGCTCGCTGTTGCCAGCGTCACCGCCAACGTCAGCGTCAGCACGGGCACCAGCATAGAGCTCGGAGTCGGTGACGATGACAATTATGCCGGGAACCTGGTGCCCTTCAGCGCCGGCGTCGCGTACGAAGAGAATCCCACCATTTCCTACGTACCTGTCCAGGGTGAAAAGTATTCACGGCAGCTGATGTCGCCGATTCCCGTTGCCTCATTGGCCCAGCTGGCAGGGACGCTGGCTGACCCGACGCACGTTTACACCACCCTGGTGTCGAGCATAAACGGCATCCAGAACCCGGGGTTTCTGTTCTCCCCGGATGACCCCGATCCCCGCTTCAGCCGTCTCGTCACCATCATCACCACCCTCAGTCGGGCCAATCTTCTGCACTGGATCGAGAACCCGCAGCACAAGGGCAGCTTTTCGGTTGTCATCCACCACCACGCGCCGCGCTATCTGGTCGAGGTCAGCGAACTGCTGCGTCTGCTCGGGCTGCCCGCGCCGACAGATCCTTCCGCTCAAGTGATTCTGCCAGTGTCTCTGGCGCTGGATGGGCGCGACTCAGGCGGTATCGGAATCATCACACGCTCGGTCTACAGTCTGGTGGAACTGCTGTCCGCCGCGGTCGCGGTACCCGAAGCGGACCGACGCAGCGGTGTTGCTGCAAGCTTCCCGCCACCGGGCCAGGCTGCGAAGGAACTGCGGATTCACGCCAGCACCGCCAAGCCGAAGCATGCCTCTGTGGCAGTGCAATATCGTGGCACCTGGTTCTATATCGATGACACCGATCAAGCCACCAAGCGGTTCTTCCGACTGCTGGCCACCCTGTGGTCTGTTACCATCGCTGAAAGTGGCGCCAAAGGCTCTGCGGCACCGGTGCTGACCGTCCCGGTCAGTCGCTAGAACCTATCTCATAATCCCCCGCGGCCGCGACCGTGGCGCTTTTGCCCCAGGGGGTTGCGTCCGAAATACCGGCCTGCGGTGTTGCAGCGCTTGCCCGTAGGCCAGCTACTGTGCGGCGCACGGCGCCTTGCAGGACGGTATCTCGGACAGCAACGCGCCTCGCGCGGGATTATGAGATAGGTTCTAGAGCAAGGCGTTCGGCCGGAACCGGCCATCGAGTTCGTCGGCGCGTGCTATACCGTCGATGCCTGCGGGCTGTCCATGGATGAGGAGCGTTTGACAGTCCACCAGCCAGGGCCTGATCAGGCCCCAGCAAGATCGACATCCTCGATTGCATAGATTGTTACAAACGATTTTATCTATTGTTAGCCTGGCCCCAGAATAGCGTCGACTGGTGACAGGATCACGACCCGACCTGGCACAGCGAAACAGACTCTGCACACAAGGAGGCAGAACGATGAGCGACATAGATATCGGTATCAACCAGCAGGACCGAATTACGATTGCCGAAGGCCTGAAGCGTTTGCTGGCGGATTCCTACACGCTGTACCTGCAAACCCACAACTTCCACTGGAATGTCACCGGCCCGCGGTTTCGCGACCTGCACCTGATGTTCGAGGAACACTACACTGAACTGGCGGTAGCCGTGGATGACATCGCCGAGCGCATCCGCACCCTGGATGTCCCTGCGCCGGGCACCTACAAGGCATTTGTCGAGCTGAGTTCCATCAAGGAAACCGAGGGTGTGCCCGCGGCCGAGGCAATGGTTGAAATCCTGACCCGCAGCCACGAACAAGTGGTGAAGACCTGCCGCGAGGTTCTGACACCGGCCCAGCAGGCCGGCGACGAATCCACGGTGGCACTGGTTTCGGACCGCATGCGGGTGCACGAGAAAACGGCCTGGATGCTGCGCGCGCTGCAGTGAGGCAGACGCTTCGAGCAATTGTGTGAGAGTGCTGACAAAAAGCGGGCGCTGAAGACACTACGCCCGGGTGAGATCATCACTCGGGCCTCCCAACCAGCCCTGCTCTGCCGCACGAGCGTTTCCGGTACCTCCCAGTCGTGCCGATGGAGCGGCGCGACTGGGCGTCAGTCCTCTTGCAGCATGATGCCCGGCGCCAGCATCCGGGGTCCCGTAAGAGATGCGGGCTGGAACCTGAATACTCCACCGGCTGGTGCCTTCGGTTTACGGCTAACAGCCGGACCAATTGACCATGCGGCCGGTGGTAAGCGTAGGTTGGGCTGAGCAGGGAGAAGCCCAACAGCCGCCGCGGCCCGCTCCCAGAGCTTGATCAGCCCGGCATTCGCCACCTCCACGCTCACCTGTGTGAGCCGCAATGGTGCCGGGCTTCGCTGCGCTCAGCACCAACCTGCGCATATCCGCCGCCTGAAGGCGGGGGGGGTTTATGGATTCCCGAGCGGGGACTCTAAATCAAAATCTTAAACCAGTGGATCGGGCGTCCAGGCAAGGCGCGGACCCTGCGGAGGGGCGCAGTTTACACGCAGTAAATGAGCAGCGGAGCAGCGGCCGCGACACCGCATGGGAGGTCGCGACACCGTTTGAGAGACGTTCTAGACCGATTGCTTTTTTTCCCTGTAACTCAGCGCAAGTGATGCGCCGAGCATGGCCTCGGCTGTTGCGGCCGGCGCCGGCTTGCCCAATAGATAGCCCTGGGCAATATTGCAGCCGTTATCGATCAGAAACTCAAGCTGCTGAATCGTTTCGACGCCCTCGCCCACGACTTTCAGCCCAAGGCTCTTCGCCATCGCAATGATGGCATTGGTAATCGCCGCATCATCAGGATCGGTTGCGATATCCCGCACGAAGCTGCGGTCGACTTTCAACGTATCGAGCGGATACCGCTTCAGATAAGCGAGCGAAGAATAACCTGTCCCGAAATCATCAACCGAGATACTTACGCCCATCTCTTTCAATTCATGCAAGGACGCGACCGTTATCTTCGGGTCTTTCATTACCATGCTCTCGGTCAATTCAAGCTCGAGTCGATGCGCCTCAAGCCCGGTCTCGGCCAGGATTTCCGCGACATCTTTCGTCAAGCTGCCATCGTAGAACTGGCGCCCGGACAGATTCACGGCGATACGCACCTCGCCCGCGCCTTTACTGCTCCAGGCCTTCGCCTGCCTGCAGGCGGTGCGCATCACAAACTCACCAAGCCGCCCGATAAGTCCGGCTTCTTCGGCGACCGGTATAAACTCCACTGGTGAAACGAATCCGAGCCGTGGATGCTCCCATCGCACCAGCGCCTCCATTGCGACAACGCGCCCGCTGCACAGGTCCACCTGCGGCTGGTAATAGACCTGCAGCGCATCCTGGTCAATCGCCTTACGCAGGTCGGTCTCCATGGTGAACTTGGCAAGCGCTCTGGCATTGATGGCGGTCGAGTAGAACTGAATGCAGTTGCGTCCCTCGTCCTTGGCTTTGTACATTGCCGCATCCGCATTCCTGATCAAGGTCTCCGCGTCCGCGCCATCGACAGGATAAGTCGCAATACCGATACTCGGGGTGATGAAAAGCTCCCGGCCATCAACAATAATCGGCTCTGACAGCGCCTCGATGGTGCGGCGCGCCACCGGCTCTGAATCCCGCGCATCAGCAATCGACCCGATCAGCATGGTGAATTCGTCACCACCAAGGCGGGCCACGCTGGTCAATGCCTCGTCATGAATGGGTCTGGCTACCAGATCAGTCGAGCGCACGCACTGTTGCAAGCGCCTACCGACCTCGGCCAATACCGCATCACCCACACTATGACCAAGCGTATCATTGATGAGTTTGAAGCGGTCCAGATCCAGAAACAGCACCGCCATTGCAGACTTATCACGGTCGCTGCGACGAATTTCCTGCTGCAGATGCTCATAGAACAGCTGACGATTCGGCAGACCTGTCAGGGCATCATAAAATGCCAGCTGGTGAATCTGTTGTTCCCTCAATTTTCGGTCCGTTATGTCACGAACAATGGTCAACACCTCATTCTCACCACTGGCCACCATCCTGGCTTCGAAATAGCTGGGCACATCATTCATCACAATGTCGTATTCGAAACGTTGCGCGATGCCCGACCTGATCACCCGCTCGAGATGCTGATTCGCAAGATCTGCGAGTTTCTCGGGCAGCACCTCACGCATTGTCTTGCCGATGAACTCCTGTGCCGGCAGCATCGGCTGTACCCCCTGGCCCGGTTGAAAATCCAGATAGCGTCCCGCGCCATCGAGCCGGAATATCATATCGGGAATTGCGCTGAGCAGCGCCCTGCTCCTGGCCTGGGTGGCATTCAATTCGTTGAATGCCTGGGCGGAACGCAAGACGTAGCGCATGCGATGCCCTAATATTGTCCAGTTTATCGGTTTACTGACAAAGTCGGTGGCGCCCACTTCATAGGCATAATTGACCGAGTCAATATCATCACGCCCGGTAACCATTACCACGGGTGTATAGACACCGTTCGGTAAGTTGCGCAATTTCCGGCACACCGCAAAGCCGTCCATATCCGGCATCTCAACATCCAGCAGCACGATATCCGGATTCAGGGCTGCAAATGTCTCTATCGCCTGCTCGCCATTCTCCGCGACGACCACCCGGAAATCGCGCTGTTCGAGCGACTGTTGCAGCAGCAAACGCATGGTGGCGTCATCGTCTGCGATCAGCGCCAACGCCTGATGATCCTGCCTGGACTCATCCCTCACGCCGGAACCTCCAGCGTTATTTCGGTCAACGCGGTCCTTACCGACTCGTACTCCTGCTCGATGTCAGCAAACAGGGCGCTCGCCCCTGCAATCGAGTCCGAACGCCCCATCTCCTCCAGTCGCTTACACAGCTGTGCCAGCCGATCCGCACCCAGATTTGCGCTACTGGATTTGAATTTATGGGCCGCCTTACGCATCCCATCGTGCTGACCTCGAACAACGCAGTCACGGAGCTCGTCGAGAATCACGGGCGAATCGTCCAGATAGAGGTCGATGACCTTGGCAAGAATGGCCTCGCCGCCTTGCAGATTACGGATGTTGTCCAGTGCCCTGCTGTTGATCGGGTTATGGTCCGGTGCTGGCGCCAACTCGGCGCGCTCGGATGACTCCGACCTTGCAACCACCTCCGGCGCTGTCCTTTCATCGCCTCCTCCCGGCAACCACTTCGCCAGGACGCTGACCAGTTCGGCCTGCGCCAACGGTTTGCTGAGGTAGTCATCCATACCTGCCGCAAGACATCTCTCGCGGTCGCCATCCATGGCGTTGGCCGTCAACGCGATCACCGGCAGGTGCCGATTTGTGCTGTCGCCCGCCTCTCGCTTGCGGAGTTCACGGGTTGCAGCAAAGCCATCCATTTCCGGCATCTGGCAATCCATCAGGACAACATCGAAAGCATCACCCTGCAGCGCGTCCAGCGCCTCACGCCCGTTGACGGCACATACCACCTCGCACCCGACATCATCGAGCATGTAGCGTGCGACTTCTCTGTTCACCGCATTGTCTTCTACCAGCAGTATGCGTCCTTCCAGCTTCTGCGCGCCCTGGCCCGGTTCCCGCGCCGGCTTGGCCGTCGCCAATCCAGTCGTATCCCAATCCCCCTGCATTGCATCGGTGATACAGTCATACAGCTCGGATTGCCGTGCCGGCTTGGTCAGATGACGCAGGATACCCGCCGCCCGCATCGCCTCGTTCTTTTCTGCATGACACACCGAACTCAGCAATACCATAGGGACGCCCGCAATCGCAGGATCCGCGCTAACCGCTCGCGCAACATCGAGTCCGTCCATCCTGGGCATGTGCATATCCAGAATAACCAGCTGGTATGGGGCCCCACGCTGGCTGGCGGCATGCAGCATCTCGATGGCCTTTGGTCCTGCGTCCACCGTGCTGACGGACATTTGCCATGCGCCAAGCTGGTGGTACAGTATTTCGCGATTGGTTGCATTGTCGTCGACTACCAGGACACGCAAGCCGCGCAAGGGCTCGACCGGGCGCGCGGGCTCGATAGCTCCGTCAAATCGTGGCAGACTGACTTCGAACCAGAACGAAGCGCCTTGCCCATATACGCTCTCGACACCGATGCGGCCTCCCATCAGCTCCACCAGCTGCTTGCAGATCGCAAGACCCAGACCGGTTCCGCCATACTCACGGGTGGTGCTGCCGTCCGCCTGGGCGAATGATTCGAAGATCCGTCGCTTCGCATCGTCACGGATGCCGATACCGGTGTCCCTGACTTCAAAGCGCAACCGACTGACCCCGCCCGCCGCAGGCTCGCTCACCTCCAGGCCCAGCACGACCTCTCCCTGCGCGGTGAACTTGATGGCGTTGCCGACAAGGTTGATCAGAATCTGGCGCAGGCGTTCCGCGTCTCCGACCCAATTACCATACAGATCGACCGGGAGCGCGCAGGCGAGCTCCACTTTCTTGGCTTGCGCCGCCTCTGCAAACAGCTCCGCCACGTCCTCAAGCAGTTCGCGAAGATTGAAGGGAACCGGTCTCAGCTCGGTTCGTCCGGCCTCGGTTTTCGAAAAATCGAGAATATCGTTGATGATTTTCAGCAGCGCCTCGGCTGAACGTTTGACAGTGTTTGCGAAACGCGTCTGCTTGTCGTCCAGTTCAGTGGCGAGCAGCAGTTCCGTCATTCCCAGAACACCATTCATCGGCGTTCGGATCTCATGGCTCATGGTCGCGAGGAACTCGCTTTTGGCGCGACTACCGGCTTCCGCTGCCTCCTTCGCCGACTGCAGCTCCAGTGTCCGCTCCTCGATCTTTCTTTCCAGATTCAGGCGGTGGTCGGTCACTTCATCATAGGCTTTCTTGAGGCGCTGTATCATCAGGTTGAAGCCGGATGTGAGGTCGCCCACCTCATCCTGTGACAGGACCGCCACCTTCTGATCCAGATCGCCGTCGGATACGCGCTGCATTGCCTGCACCAGCAACTCCAGCGGATGCCTGATGCGGCGGGAGACAAACAGCACAAGCGTTATGGCCAGCACCGCCGCCAGCAACGAAACCCAGGCTATGTCGGCAAGAAAATGTGACACTTTTTCTTGTACTGCACTCAGGCTGATGCCCAGTTGCACATGCCCGACCGGCTCAACACTGCGCGCGCTGCTTTCGTCATCACGTGCGAATAGCCGGGCGTCGTCGTCGCTTGAGCCGAGCACAGGAACGATGATGTTGATGTAAGGCATACCGTCGCCCGGATTTACCAGGTCCCGTTTGATGCCGGTTCGCTCGACAAGTTCGCCTGCGGGGTGCTCCACGGCCGGCACTATGATTTCTTCCCGGAAGGCCTTTTCTATGATCGGACTGTGGTTCAGATCGGTGATGCTGATATACGCTACATCCTTGTAGACCGCCACGCTGTCTACCAGGCGCCGCAGCTCATCCTCGCTACGGGTATAGATACCGTATTCGCTGTTTCCGGCGACCATGGCGGCGACCGCAGTCGCCTGGTTCACCAGCTGCTCATAGGAAGCACGCTCTTCGTAGCGAACCACGAACGCCGCTATCCCCAAGGCCGTCAATACGATCAACAGCACTGACAAGATGTTGAATTTTGCCGAGATACTCAGTTTCATAGCTTCGCGCACCACAACTACTCGAAGACCTGAGCGGCGCCCGCGACAATGTCGCCGGAGAACTTCAACCGCATATGTTCAGCGGTCCTGAGGTTCAGCGAATAGCGCACTTCGCGCGGTTCCTGCGGCGCTATCGAGCTGACCTGTTTACCCCTCAGTACGCTGCGGGCCATTTCGCCCGTTTGAACACCGATGTCGCTATAATCGACTTCCAGCGAATACAGGGCACCCGCTTTGACCCAGGCCGAAGATGGTGCAATGAAGGGCACCTTGTTGCGGAACGATGTCAACAGTATCGCCTTGGCGGTCTGGCGCGACAGGACAACCGGATCTGTGAGTCCCCACAGCACATCGACACGACGAAAAAGGGACTCCATCGCCACCGGAAGTTCGCTCGGTGAGTTGACTTCCTGCGCGACGAATTTCAGCCCCAGCTTTTGCGCCGCTTTCTTTGCCGCCGCCACCCGTTGTCCGCTCGCCTCGGGGTTATACAGCACACCAATGGTTTTGAACTCCGGCAGGATGCGTTTGATCCAGGCCAGCTGGGTCTCGACTCTATATTCAAGAACCACGCCGGTGGCGTTGGGGTGCTTCTCCAGCTCCGCCGCATCATACGTCAGGCCAGCAATCAGCGGCGGATCCGCCTCCTGGCGCAGAGCGGACTGGAACGCCTCCGGACCAACGGTGAGAATCAAGGGCACCTTGTTTTGCCGAATGATATCTTTCAGTCCGGCGGTATTGCCTATATCGTCACCCAGAGCGATATCAACGAACTGCACACCCTGTTCCTGTTCGACCAGAAACTGCTTGAAGCTTGCGACGAACTGCTTGTGTTCGGCTCTGGTCTGGGCACCCAGTACCACAACACTCGACTCGGCCAGGGCGAGATCCGCAGCACCCGGTGCGACCGTGCCGACCAGCAACACAGCTGCCGCACACACCGTTTTGCACCAACCCTGCATCGACCCTGTCATGGCTGCGACCTAGAAACGGTAATAGGCTTTCAACCGGTAGGTACGGCCATCCTGCGGGATTTCCGACTGTACGTGCTCTTCCGAGCCAACGTCCCCATAGTCCTCGTCAAGCACGTTGTAAACACTTCCTGCAATGCTCAACCCGCCCCATATGTCGGGCGCATTCAGGGTCAGGTTGACCAGCGAAAACGCATCCGCATCGTCGGGACCCAGGGTCTTGCGGCTTCCGACATACTGATATTCAAAACCACCGAACAGTCTCTGTGAGAAAGCCGGCGCAATCAGATTGGCCTTGAACAGATTATGCGGTGAGTTGGTCAGTGTATCTCCGGTTTCCT
Organism: uncultured Gammaproteobacteria bacterium; assembly: GCA_963695455.1. Classification (GTDB taxonomy): domain Bacteria; phylum Pseudomonadota; class Gammaproteobacteria; order DSM-19610; family DSM-19610; genus Thiogranum. The sequence continues at coordinate 44,272 of CAVOGN010000012.1, forward strand.
GGTCTTCCGCGTTCTGATAGCTGTAACTGATCCTTCCAGACCAGCCTCCGGGCCACTTGCCCTCCAGTTCCAGACCCAGGCCATGGGTCTTGACTTCCTCGACGTTGTCGAACACAAGCAGGTCGTCAGCCGGATCAGTGACCAGCGTGATGAGATCGTCGATCTTGTAGTAGTACAGGTTTACCACCGCGTTGAGGTAGCGCCCGATGCCCTGCTCCAGGACCAGCTCGGTTGATTTGATGGTCTCAGGATCGAGGTTGTCTGGCGATTTCGTGGTAAATAAACCATCGTTGTAATTGAGTTCATACGCGTTCGGTGCTCTGAAGGCTTCACCATAGATAAGCTTTACGGTGGTCTTATCCAGCGGGTTATAGATCAGTGCAGCGCGCGGATTGGTCGTGCCGCCGAAGGAATCATAGTCATCATGTCGGACGCCGGCATTGAGTGTGAGTTTGCTGCTGATCTTGAACTCGTCCTGCACATACACTCCCCAGATATCCGAGTCATCTTCGGAATCCAGGTACACATCAAACTCGTCGTTGTTGGACTGATCCTGTTGCGTGTTATCCCGATATTCAACGCCCGTGATCAGTTTGTGGCGGTCGAAAGCATAGATGCTTGCCTGCAGTTCGTAGCGCCACCATTGGGCGTCGGAATCATCATCCCAGACAACAGGATCGGGCACGGCGGTGTCGGAATAGTCATAGACGTAAGCGCCGTGGTAGTCATAGCGGCCATAGTTGATATCGGCATTGATCTCGACCTGGTTCTGAAAGCTGTGCGCGTAACCCAGAAACACATGTGTCTGCGAGTCAGATGTCTTGTTGCGTCGATCATTGAACATCGTATCGTAGGACGCGGTCGGAAACCTTTTGTCGCGGTCCACGTAGTCCAGTTGCAAGGTGAAATCCGCGTAGGACAGCTTGGCAAACAGGGATTGCGCGTTTTCATCATCGCCGTTTTCCGCAACACCGTTATTGGTTGACGGGTCGTCAAATTCCGGGAAGTAGATGCGGTCATCGCCGTCGGTCTCGAAACCGGTGCCGGATATCAGCATTTCCATGCCGTTCGAGTACTTGTCGCCGTAGCTCGCGCGGCCTTCCCTGGTGTCGTTACTCCCTCCGGATGCGGCGAGCTCCGCGCCCTTGAGGTCACGGCCGCGCTTGGTGATAACGTTAACGATCCCGAGGACGGCGTTCGATCCATACAGCGACGATCCCGTGCCGCGGATGACTTCAACCCGCTCAATGAGATCAACATCCACCGGAAATTCCCGGTCGACAAGGACCGCGTCGTAGAGTCCATCGTTGAGCCGCTGGCCATCCAGCAGCATCAGAATGCGGGTACCGTAGTCGCCGGGGCGGTTGAAGCCGCGTATGCCGAGATAGTCGTAATTGCGGTCATTGGTTGTGTAGAAACCGCGCACGCTGTCGAGAATGTCCGCCATGGTTCGATAGCCGTACTTGCGGATTTCATCGGCTGTGACAATGCTTACCGAGGCCGGCGCCTCAGACAAGCGCTGCTCGTACTTGGAGGCGCTGAAAACCGACGGCAGGTCGTCGAGAAACAGGCTGTCCTCATCCGGCGCGCCAAGCCCTGGAAGCTCATTTTGGGACACGGCGGTCCGTGGGAGGAGCAGCGCCAACATGACGCAGATGAGTAACTGGTGACCGGAACATTTCCTTTGCATTGCCTTTCCCTCGTCCACTCGCGTAGCCTGCCGGCAGTCCGGTAAGTCTTTTCCGGCCCAACGCTGACGTTCCATTGAGACATGGTTCGGCCTGTTCCTGACTTTCTTTACCGCCACGCGTCGCCAGCCCGCAATTCGCACGGGGGGGGGGTGCTGAGGGCGTACGTACGGCGATAAGCCGCCGGGAATCGCCGTTCCACGGACCCCGGTGGAGCGGGGCTCCTGAATAGCGAACACCGGCCAGAGAAGATTTGTCGCTTAATGGGGGCAGCGAGCGAAGCCGCTGTCTCTGTTGGAATCAATTTGCGGATTTAGGCGAGTTTCATTCTTCTCGCGATGGCGATCGGGCGGGAGCAGGCGAGCCGCAGAGGTAGCAGATTTGGGTCGCGAGGAGCGAGGCCAACCCCTCTAGGCGTTACCTGCCGGACGGACAAGCGTGCCGCCACCTGGTGATAGATCCTGGGACATCCCAGTCGCCAGAATCGACTCGCCAACGCGGCAGCCGATTTGCCCCGGCCGCCCTGCGGCGCCAGGAGGTGTTTGTCGCACCGCGTTTCCGGCTGCTACGGAAAACTAGGCGCCTACCGCGGACTATCCGCCTCAAGCTTCCATGGCGGACAGCGAAAGAAAGGGGCCCAGTAAACACTGAGCCCCTTGAACTTACTGCTTCAGACCGAACGCCTACTTCGGAGGCGGCGGTACCAGGCAGCTGACGACCGGGGAGAACTCACCGAAGCTATCCACCGCGTACACGAAGGCATCGCCGTCAAGCCGGATGTGCGCCGCCACCGCGCTGTCAGCCCCACCCATGGGCTTGCTGCTCGGTGTTGCCCCAGGCGCTTCAGTGATCTTAACCACCGAGCCCGGTGCGAAAGGCCCGAAAGTTACCGAACCCGAGGCATTCGTCACAAACACATCGACGGTCGAATCCTCGGCGTCTGAACCGATGATTTCGTAGAAACCGTCCTCGTTCTGACCGCCCTTGGCGCCGGGCAGAGTGGTGCTTCCCGCGGGCGGAATCTTCTTGCCGGACGGGTTCACCGATTCCGTGCAGCTGGCAACGGGCGGTGTGTTCGGCGGAGCGACCCAGCACTTCTCCACAGTGGCGGACTCGATGACATCGCCAGCAGCATTGGTGAAGCGGGCGACGATGGTGTCACAGGCCTCGACGCCGGCCGCGTCGGTGTACGTCCAGGAGACATTGCCGGATGCGTCGCTCGTGCAGTCGGGATTCACGCTGCACTCACCCGGATCGCTGACCTGCCCCGCATTTGGCCCCGAGGTGATCTCGAAGCTGACCGTTATGCCCGGCTGGGCGACACCCTGCAGGTCTGTCAGATTTGCCGTCACCAGGTGATCGGTCCCGAATTCGTTCTCCGCGGTATCCGGGGAAAGCGTGATACCGACCAGCGAGACGAGGCAGGGCAGCAGCGCCGGATCAGGCACCGCTTCAAGCTCCTGCTGCCAGATCTTGGCAAGCTGACCGCTGCCCGTGGGGCCGACGAAGCCGCTGATGTAGTCGGTGTCCAGACCGTTATAGATGTACAGACCGGTGCCTGACTGGGCATACATGTGAGTCGCGCCCGACACGTTGTTCACGTTGGTGCCCGACAGATCGAGGCACCAGCCCGGGTCGACCGTGGTTAGGTCCACGACGTTCATGTCACCTACCGCGTCTGTCTGCGTTGTGATCGCATTTGAATCGATGTAATGGGGATTCGTCGAATCGTTATGCGAGAGGATATTGTCCTCCACGATGTTCAGCGTGCCACCAACGAAACCCTGAGCCCCCGGGTTGTTAGTATTGAACGGGAAGGTCACCCATGAATAGTCAACCGAGCCACTGAAGGTACACTCACTGTCGTAGATGATGACCTTGCCGCCATTTGCCGCGAAGCCATTAATGTCGGCCTTCTGCGCGGCAGTCAGTCCGGCCGTGGTGCAGCCCAAGCCGCCGAAACCCGGCGAACTCGCCACATTGAGCACCAGGGTGTCGCAGGCGGTGCCGCCACAGATCGACCCGTCCGTCAGGCTGGTGAGGCTGAGGCTGGCAACCGGCGTATCGAAAAAATTAAAGCCGGCGAGTGCCGGTAAGGTTCCCCCGTTTATGATGAGCCGCGATCCGGTGACTGCGACATTGAGCGACTGACCGGCGTGGGGGTCGGCCTGCACCGCAGCGCCAGCTGCGAACAGCGTTGGCAACGTAAGCAAGGATGCCCGAGATAGGCACATGAGCTTTGTCGATCGAGATGTCATTTTCCATCCTCCTTTATCATTTGTGGAGTCCATTCGCTGTATAAGTCACGTGCCTGGACATTAGAGATTGCCAAGATTCCGGCATTGACACGTGGGCGATCCTCGCCAATCCGTAGCAAGGCAAGTCACGCAAAAGAGACCCGCCTTACTCCACGCACCTCCGCTTAGCGATCAGTGATTTTCCAGGTGTGCTGTTGCTTTGCTCGGCGCGGGATGCAGAGCCTACGCCGCTTATCGCATGCGACGGTATCAGGTATTTCCCGAAAGACTTATGGGGGATCTGCTCGATCAGGAGGTCAAGAACAGCAAGCCAGCCATAGGGGAAACCCTGAGGTTCCTTAGCGGTTGGGTAAGTCTTGCTTTGGATCAAACATGAACGATTCGTATGGGCTTGGGAGCCCGGGTGGGCAGCACTGATTCAACCGGAGTCAGGTGCCTTGAATGGCACCTCAGGGTGGAGTTCTTTGTCGTGACGAAAGAGAGCACGCGTACAGCTGGAACTGGCCCAAGCAGAGCAAAACAGAATCGCTAGCATGACAAACAGAGTTTCGGTGCCAACTGCTACGTGCGACGCTGCTACCAAATCATTCCAGCGGACCGCCAACAAAACATTGCGCTGTTTGCTGTCCGCTGAATTCCAACGTTACGCCTTAAGTAGATAGTTATGTCAAAATCTGAAATCGAAGCAGAAATTGTGTTGCAGAAAAATGGCTCGGGAGGCCAGTCCGAGTGGTTACCAACCAGCCAGGTTCGCTCGTGTCAAATATAAAACGAGTCCAACAGCTCAAACAGAAGGGGAAGCCAAAATAAACGCAGAAGCAAAGGCATAACAGGCTGTTTCCCCGCAGCTACCATTTGAGTGAAGAACAGGTGGCGGCCGCGACACGGGGCAACGGCCAGTCGCGGGAGCGACCGCCACGCACGGGCTTCCACAGCGTTTGGCAAGACCGCGTCTGCGCGCCCCGTCTCCGTCGTGGCTGCGCTCTCGCGAGCCGGTGCGCGCGCACGAGAACAAACCGGCGCAGGATGGACTTGCCCTGAAAAACCCCCGGTCTATCGTTGAAGCACAACGCGATTGACAACTTCGCTACCGGCTGCCCCCGGCCAACCCCGGAGAAGCGCGGACTGTAGACTTGGCAATTCCTGTTTGCGTCAGCGAGGTCCAGGGAGACGCGGCGGATTGGTGAATTGCGCACAAGGTCGAAAGCCCCTGAGCAGGTATCAGGTCTTTCAGGTCTCCCGCGAGTTGCAGGACAAAGGTGACACGCCGGTTACGCGCGCGACCGGCCGTGCTGCCGTTGTCGTCGCGCGGACGGGTGTCGCCGTAGCCGATCGCGCGGATGCGCTCCGGTGCTATGCCCTTCTCAATCAGCGCGCGGGTCACCGCCGCCGCCCGTGCGGATGAAAGTTCCCAGTTCGACGGGTAGCGGGCGGTCTGTATCGGCACATTGTCGCTGTGGCCTTCGACCGAGAGCGCATAAGGCAGGGTCTGCAACAGCCCCGCCAGCTCGTCCAGCAACCCGGTGCCCGTGGCAGACAACGCGGCGCTGGCAGGCGCGAACAGGATGCTGTCGCTGATTTCCAGGCTCACGTCGCTGCTGCCGACGACGACCTCGATGCGGTCCTGCAGCTGGCTGCTGTGCAGCGCGTCCATCACCCGGTCCAGTGGCGCAGCAGCAGCCGGCGACGAAGCTGTAGCGAAAGACGCCGGAACGGCCGGCGGCGCAGCGCTTTGCACAGAGACTGAAACGGCGGCCGGGTCGCTTTCCGCCAGGCGGTCGACGGATTCAAAACTTGCCGGAATTTCCTCGTTCGGAGCTGCAACCGAGGCTTGAACGGCCGGCTCTGGCGGCGCCATTTCCGGCGACGCTTGCGGCGCCTCAGGCTCACTCGGCGCGACGGGACCCTGCGTTGCCGTCACCGGCGCAATGGCGACGGTTGCGACTGCCTGCGGCAGCAGACCTTCTCCGGGCACCGCGTACCCCTGGGCCGCGTCAAACACGGACGGTAGCAGTCGCGAGGCATTGTTCGCGGTCAACAGAGTCTGCAGCGAAACTGCCGAGGCGGTATCGTTTTGCATGGCGCTGGCAGCGAGTTCCTGCTCCAGACGGCGGTCCTGATCCTGATAAGCCAGCAACAGGACCAGCAGCGTGAGCAACAGAGCCAGGATGTCGATGAAGCTCAGCAGCCAGGTTTCCTGCCGGGCAGCCGTTATGCCCCCATCCAGTTCCCAGCACAAAGCCGCGCTGTCCCCGCCCGCTGCTGACACGCCGCGCGGCGACACGAACTGTTTACTGGCCGCGTAATCCATGCTCTGGCGGCTGACCGGACCCGTGTCAGGCCTTGACCAGGGTCAGCGGGCGGCCGACCGGTTCCGGCGCCTGGTAGTGAGCACGGTAAGACTCCAGCGCCTCCTTGATGAGCGTAGGATGACGCCGCTCCTGTATCTGCAGGATGCCCTCCATCAGCGCGGTGAGCTGCATCAGGCGCTGACCGCTGCGGCGCTCCATCTTGATTGCCAGCGGCTTGAACAACAGATTCGAGGCGATGATGCCGTAGACAGTCGTGATCATGGCAAAGGCCATGGAACCACCGATTTCGTTGAGGCCTGCGTCACCGATCCCGGACAGCATATGCACCAGGCCGAACAGGGTGCCCAGCATGCCGAAGGCCGGCGCGTAGGCGGCCATGGTGTACAGGATCTGGATCTGACCGCTTTCCTGGGACCGCACACCGGCAATGCGCCACTGCAGCGCCTTGTTGAGGTCGTCAAAACTGCAGCCTTCGATGACCTGGCGCAAGCCGTCCCGCAGGAAGGGATTGGTCACCTGAGGCAGCGCCGCCTCCATCGTGCGCGGGCCATTCAGCCGGTGCTTGTGCGCAAACCACAACAGCTGCGCCACGTCCGTGTCCATGGTGCTTTGCTCTTCCCGGAACAGCTGCGGCAGCTTGTGCCACAGGGTGCGGACTTCGGCGGCCGGCCGGCTGAACAGCGTGGCCAGCAGGGTACCTCCGAATACGACCACCAGCCCGGGAAGACTGAAAAACGCACCGATAGTTTGCGGTGACATCACCAGCACGCCGGTAACCAGCGCCAGGCTCCCGAGCCCACCAATAATCGTTGACTGTTTCATACCTGCCCCCGCAACTCGTGTAATACACAGCTGCGAGGCAAGTTCTGTTCCAGAACCCCGGCAAGCCATAGACTGCCCGCCAAGCTTCTGTTTCTCAGCCAGATAATTTCCTGCTCATGGACCGGTGCCGGACAGCCGGTGCCCGTTTGCCGGGTACGGCGGCAAAGCCTTGCCGCCGCCGCATGCAGGGACTGGGGGCGTCAGGTCTAACCTTCCAACAGACTCAGGCGAGTGGCATCACACCCGCTTTGCAACTGTTACACGGTCAGACCCGACCGGATTGCGTGACCGCCATGTTTCCGCCGACGGTCACCACTGGTAGCCGAGCTTGAGCGAATAGGTGGTATCCGTATCGTCGGTGTCGTCGGCGGCGCCGCTGTCGTACTCGACTTTGATTTCGGTGCTGGCCACCAGGCCCAGAATCAGCGGGAAGCGCAGGCCGGTCCAGGTATCCCAGACGACGTTGCTGGTATCCTTGAAACTCCAGGAACCGGTCTGCTTGTGATAGAACTGCATGAACTCGCCGAACACAAAGCGGTCGAAATTGATCGCCCAGGGCAGCGCCACATAGTCATCGTCGGCCGAATTGTTGAAATCCTCGTTGACGTAGCTGATACCGGTCGAGGTACTCAGATTCATCTGCTTGCTCTCGAACCACTGGTAACCGACCAGGGGACCGACCGAGGTACGCAGATCCAGGTCCGCGAACTTATCGTGCTCCAGACGGCCAAAGCCGCCCCAGTACCATTGCTTGGTGAAGAAGTAATTATAAGAGCCTTCCAGCTTCCACTTTTCCGTGGTCAGCTGGTCGTCGGTCTTGTCACGCTCCAGTTCGCCAAACGCCAGGAAGCGGTCTTTCTTGCGCCGCCAGGTGAGATCGCCATCGACATCGATTTCGTCCTGGTCGGTATTGCCGCGCTGCTTCGAATAGGCGAAGTTGACGCGTCCGGACAGCTTATAGCCTTGGCCCTTGCGCCAGGGCTCCGGATTGATGACGTCGACGATGTCCTGGCCGAGGGTTTGCGGCGGCAGGCCGGATTCGCCCTCCACCACCAGGTCATCGACGTTGTTGGTGATGCGGGTCCCTGACACGATCGTATCATCCACCAACAGGACTTCCATCGGTTTGTCTGTCTTGACCTCGGCAACCTGATCCCATTGGATCTTGATCACACCAGCGTAGCTGGTCTTGAAATCAAGGGTGCTGTTTTCGCGCTTGACGACTTCGCCCAGCAGGCGGGAGCCATCGCGCATAATGAGCTCGTCGGCGCCGGCTACCGGTACTGACAGGATAATGGCTACTGAAAGGATAATGGTGAGTGCCAGCAAAACCGGCTGCGCGAGCCGTTTCAGGGTGCGTCCTGCCCGACCGTTCATGTTCAATCCTCGTTGGTGGTTGATTTCTGCCCTGGATCCGAGCCGGCATTTTACCGGCTGCGCCTAGCGATGCAATCGAACCACCCCAGCGCCCCGCTAACCGAACAGCGGCAGACGCCGCGGCCGGGCAACGGCGTGTCGGCACAGATCACTCGTCAACCGAATCAAGTTCCGCTTCCAGTCTGCGCCGTACGCGTTGCGGCGAACCGGTGTGCCGCGCCAGCGGTCGTAGGCCACCGGAACCACGAACAGCGTGAACAGGGTCGCCGCCAGGATGCCGGACAGAATCACCGTGCCGATGACCACGCGCGTCTCGGTGCCGGCACCGCTGGACAGCAGCAGCGGTATCGACCCCGCCGCGGTGGTGATGCCGGTCATGACGATCGGCCGCAGCCGCACTTCGGCGGCCTCCACCAGCGCCTCGTGGAACGGTTTGCCGGCATCGCGCAGCTGGTTGGCGAACTCGACGATCAGGATACCGTTCTTGGCGGCCAGGCCGACCAGCATGATCAGGCCGATCTGGCTGTACAGGTTGAGCGTCTGGCCGGTCAGGTAGAGCCCCAGCAGTGCGCCGGCCATGGCCAGCGGCACGGTCAGCATGATCACCAGCGGGTGGACCCAGCTCTCGAACTGCGCGGCCAGCACCAGGAACACCACCGCAATGCCCAGCACAAAGGTGAACACAATGGATTGCCCGGCGAACTTGTAGTCCTGCGACTGGCCCTTGTAGTCGACGATCACGCTGCCCGGCAGCTGCTCCTTCACCATCTGTTCCAGGCTCGCCAGCGCGTCGCCCAGCGCCACGCCATCGGCGAGATTGGCCTCCAGCGTGATGGCGCGCACGCGGTTGTAGCGATTGAGGCGGATGGAGTCGGCGAACTCCTCGAGCCGCACCAGGTTGGACAGCGGGATCAGTGCGCCACTGCGCTCGGAGCGCACGTAGATGTTTTCCAGGTCGGTGGGCGTGCGCTGGGTGCCGCGCTCGCCTTCGAGAATGACGTCGTATTCCTCGCCGGCATCGATGTAGGTGGTCACCCGGCGCGAGCCGAGCATGGTCTCCAGGGTGCGGCCGATGTTGCCGACCGTGACACCCAGTTCGGCGGCGCGGTCATAGTCGATGACCACGCGCAGCTGCGGCTTGGTCTCCTTGTAGTCCCAGTCGAGCCCGACCAGCCCGGGGTTGTTCTGGTTGATGCTCTCCACCAGAGTGTCGCGCCACTCGGCCAGTTGCTCGTAGGTGCCGCCACCGATGACGAACTGCACCGGTTTCTGGATGCGCGCGCCGAAGCCCTGGCGCATCACGGGAAATACGCGCACGCCGGGCAGGTCGTCCAGGCGCTTGCGCACGTCGTCCATGATCTCCCAGGCCGAGCGCCGCGCCGACCAGTCGTTGAGCACGTTGATGACGATGCCGGTGTTGAAAATCTCGAAGTTGCCGAAAGCACGCGGTGCACGCACCAGCAGGCGCTGGATGTCTCGCCGCTTTCCACCAGCGGCATCATGCGCCGCTCGATCTCGGTCATGTAGCTCGGCAATGTACTCATAGGAGGATCCCTCCGGCCCGGTCACCATGAGATAGAACACGCCGCGGTCCTCCTTGGGCGCGTATTCATCGGGGATCTGCTCCAGCAGCCACAGCGAAGCGGCCAGAATGGCGACAAACACCATGCCCACCATCCAGGCGTGGCGCAACGCACGCCAGCAGTACCCGGTGATAGCCGCGCCGCACCTGCCGAACACCGCAGTCCACCGCGTGTGACAGGCGCGCGCGCCGCTGCCGCCCTGCGGCAGCACTTTGGAGGCGAGCATCGGCGACAGCGACAGCGCGACGAAACTGGAGAACGACACCGCCGCCGCCATGGTCAGGGCGAACTCGGAAAACAGCCGGCCGATGTCGCCCTGCAGAAAGGCGATCGGCACGAACACCGCGACCAGCACCACGGTGGTGGCGATCACCGCGAAACCGACCTGGCGGGTACCGCGGTAGGCGGCCACCAGGCGCGACTCGCCGTACTCTTCCATGCGCCGGTGAATGTTCTCCAGCACCACGATGGCGTCGTCGACCACCAGGCCGATGGCCAGCACCAGCGCCAGCAGGGTGAGGATGTTGATGGAAAAATCCAGCGCCAGCAGCACCAGAAAGGTCGCGACCAGCGAGACCGGCACCGTGACCGCCGGCACCAGCGTGGCGCGCACGCTGCCGAGGAACAGGTAGATCACGCCGATCACCAGGGCGATGGCGATGAACAGCGTCTTGTAGACCTCGTGGATGGCGCCCTCGATGAACACCGAGCTGTCGTAGCTCTGCTTGATGCGCCATGCCCTCGGGCAGGCCGGTGTTGATGCGCTGCATCTCCGCCTTGGCCGCCGCGGCCACCTCGAGCGTGTTGGCGGTGGACTGCTTGATGATGCCGATGCCGACCATGGGCACGCCGTTGCCGCGGAAGAACAGGCGGTCCTCCGCCGTGCCCCGCTCCACCCGCGCCACGTCGCCGAGGCGCACCAGGTAGCCGTCGTCGCCGCGCGCCAGCACCAGGCGGGCGAAATCGTCCGCGTTGCGGAACATGCGTTCGGTGCGCACGGTGAACTGGCGATCTTCGGAGTCGATACTGCCGGCCGGCAGTTCCAGGTTCTCGGCGCGCAGCGCGGCTTCCACGTCGGCCACGGTCAGGTTGCGGGCGGCCAGCTCGCGCCGGTCCAGCCAGATGCGCATGGCGTACACCTGGCCGCCGCCGACCCGCACCCGCGCCACGCCGTCGAGCACCGAAAAGCGGTCCACCAGATAGCGGTCCGCGTAGTCGGTGAGCTCGGGGACGCTCATGCGATCGCTGACCAGGTTCAGCCACATGATCACGTCTTCGTTGCTGTCGACCTTCTGGATTTCCGGCGGATCGGCTTCCTCGGGCAGGTCGTCGAGCATGCTCGACACCCGGTCGCGGATATCGTTGGCGGCACCGTCGATGTCGCGGCCGATGTCGAACTCGACGTTGATCACGGAGCGGCCGTCTTCGCTGCTGGATTCGATGAAACGTATGCCCTCGACGCCGGAGATGCGGTCTTCGATCAGTTCCGTGATGCGGGTCTCGACCACGTTGGCGGCCGCGCCCGGGTACAGGGTCTCCACCGACACCACCGGCGGATCGATGTCCGGGTATTCGCGCAGCGGCAGGCGATCGAAGGACACCAGGCCGAAGGCGATCAGCAGCAGCGACATCACCGCGGCGAACACCGGCCGGGTTATCGAGACGTCGGAAAGAATCACGGGGCGTTGTTGCCGTCGCCGAGGACTGCAGCAGCTGATCGTAGGGCGTGCTGCCGTCATCCACCGCGGCGATGCTGACCTGCTGGCCGGGGCGCACCTTGAGCGTGCCGTGGCTGATCACCCGGTCGCCGACGGTCAGCCCGTCCAGCACCTCGACTTCGCCGGGACGGCGCGCGCCGATGCGGATTTCGCGGCGCACCACGGCGTTGCCGTTGGCCGTATCGACCAGCAGCACGGACTGCCGATCGCCCAGCGGCACCAGCGCTTCTTCCGGTATCACCAGCGCGTCGCGCGGGTTTTTCAACAGCTCGACCTGCATCAGCAGGCCGGGTTTGAGGACACGATCCGGGTTGGGCAGCACCGCCCTGACGCGAATCGAACGGGTCGCCGGGTCGATTCGGCTGTCGATCGCCTTGACCTCGCCTGTGAATACGCGCCCGGGAAAGGCGTGCGCGGTTGCGCTGACAGGCAGGCCCGGGCGCAGGGTCTGCAGGTAGGTGCTGGGCACCTCGAAATCCAAGTTCATCAGCGCATCGTCGTCGAGCGTGGTGACCGGATCGCCCGGCTCCACCAGCGCTCCGACGCTCAGGTCGCGTAAGCCGACCACGCCGGCAAAAGGTGCCCGGATCAGGCGGTCGGCGAGCCGCGACTCGATTGCCGCCAGGCGTGCGCGGGCGGTCTCCCACTCGCGCCGCCGTTCGTCGAGCAGCGATTTTGCGGCAGTGCCCTGTGCTTCCAGCGACTGCACGCGGCGGAATTGACGGTAGCCCTCGTCTTTCAGCGCGCGCGCCTCCTCGAGCTGGGCATGCTCCTCGGCACTGGTCATTTCCACCAGTATCTGGTCCTTTTCGACCCGGTCACCGTCGTCGAAATGGATCGCGCTGATGGTCTCGGTGACCGACACGGTGAGAGTGACCGACTCGATGGCGCGCAGGGTACCCAGGGCCTCCAGGCGATCGACGAAATGCTCCATCCGCGCCTCGGACACGATCACCTTCGGCGCCGGGGCCGCGTCTGCATAGGCTGCGCTGCCCGGCACGATCAGTACGCAGGCAAGAATCAGGCGCAGGGCGCGCCTCAGGCTCAAGTCATTCATATCGGACAGGACGGGCGGCAGCCTCGGTTTGTTCCTTGCAATCGACGCGTCTCAATACGGATTTCCAGCTTACACTGACTCCGGCCCGGTAGAGAAGTTCAGTACCGGGAAACGACAACAGCCCGGGTGACATCGTCAGCCGGGCTGTTCATGATTGGCAGTGGGAACCGGAGTGCACAGGCGTCTACACGCAACATGGGGATTGCGCGCCTGACCTGACACACGACAGCTTTCATCATAGATGCCAGGCTCGCGGGCTCGAGATCTGTGAATCTGCCCCCCCTGCGTTGCTGGGCGCCTTGCTCATCATGGCGGGTATGAAATTTTTTCGCTGACACGATATCCACATCTCCTGCTATCAACGCGGCGATACAAGCGTCTGCTCCGGCTAGTCACCCGATAACAATCGCGTCGACCGGCGGATAGGAAAACTGCGACGCCGTGCCGAAAAGCGTCACAGGCGCTTGATGCGGATATTCCGGAACTGAACCACCTCGCTATGACACTGCAGGCCGATAAAGCCCTCCTCGCGTTTGTTCAGTCCCGCGGCAGCAGCATCCATCGTCAGCAGCGGAGCGAGTTCGCCACCGGCGACGTTCAGCCCGTTGATGCGCACGGCGATGTTGCGCCCGCTGACCTCGATCTCGCAGCGGTTCCAGCAGGGTTCGCGCCCCATATGGCGCGGCTGCACGGTCTTGGCCGCCCACAGGCGCGCGGGGAACACACCATACACGGCGCCCGTCTTGTGCAGCGGCGAGCCCTGAATACCATTGACGTTGTCGCGGCCGTGCTCGTCGATCTGCACCTCGATAGTCGAGTCGTAGAAGGCCTGGTTGAGCGCCACCGGCGTCGGCATGCGCACAAAGATACCCGAGTTGGCGTGGATATCGAACGCGCGCCAGTCCAGGCGCAGGATAAAATCGTCGAAGGTGTCGCCGGTGTAGCGGAGCACACCCAGTGCCGGTGTTTGCGTGTCCACGCCTGCGCCGAGTATCGGGTGATCGGGGTCGGCGACATCAAAGAAATTACCGCTACCGCCCGGCGCGATTTCCCAGCCATCGGCGGTGAAGTCGCCGCTGTACAGCGATTCGAAACCGGCCTCTACACCGGCGAATTCCTCCGGGACGTAGCGCTGGATGATCGAGTCGGCGATCCTGCGCGAAAGCGCGATGCCGGTCAGCACCGGGTTGGCGGAACCGGCGGTTGGAAACAGTGCCTGGTCGACGCAATAGGCGTTGCTGACGTGGTGGAAGCGCCCGTGGATATCGGTGACGGACGTGGCAGGATCGCTGCCCATCCAGAGCGTGCCGCATTCGTGGTAGGTGGTGCCGATGGCATCGGCGCCGCCACCCATGTATTCCACGTCGGCGGTACCGGTCTGTTCTCGGGTGACTTCCAGCGTGCCGTTCTGGATCCTGAAATCGGGCCGGAACAGCGGCGACGGCGGCGGCCCCAGGACATTCGTTCCCTCGATGTCGAAGTGCGCGGTGTGACACGGGCAGGTGAATATGCCCTGCCCCGGCACCCAGTTGACGAAACAGCCTTCGTGCGTGCAGGCGCCTTCGAGCACTCGGAACTGCCCGTTGAAGCGGCCGATGAAAAAGCGACCGCCCGGCGTATTCTCCATGCGATAGCCGTTGTCCGGAATCGTGTTGACGGGCACCTGCGCCAGCACCTCGACGCCAGTGGCGGGCACCGGCGCGGTACCGCCGGAACCGCCCTGCCCCGTGCCGGCCAGCGCATCGATCAAGTCGAAGGCCGCCTGGTCCTGCGCGGCCCACACGGCGGCGTCCTCGCTGCCCTTCACCATGTGGACATAGCTTTTTGGAATGCGCAGCTCGCTGCCGTTTTCCAGGTAGACGTCGTCGCCGTCGCCCCCGTAGGGGTTGACGTTCATCCAGCTCGCGCCGGCGTCGCTGCCCATCGGGCTGCTGCGGTTGCCGAATGTTTCGCCCACCGTGCGGATGCCGACCACGACGCGGTCGTTGCCCAGTCCCTGCTGCGCCTCAAGAACCGACTGCAGGTCCTCGATGTTGGGCAGCATCTGGTAGAGAAACCGCTCGGGATCGCGGCTGGCACCGGGAAACATGGGCACGTCCATGTTGGGCGCGGCATAGAACTGAAAGTGAAACCGGCCGATGTCGCCGCCCGGGGTGGGCGCCGAGCCGGTGATGTGCAGTGCGGCGGTCTTGATCCTGGACGGGTCGGGCGGCGGCAGGTCGAGGGCGCTGCGCTTGATGCGCCAGACATAGTTGCTGCGCGCGTGGTACATCAGGTTGCGCCCCATCAGTTCGCCGTTGCTGTTCAGCGGCGCCGGGCGCGGAAAAGAATTCAGCGCCAGGCGCGTCGAATTGATGGTGTTGCCCGCCAGGATCACCATGGCGCCGGGCTTGAGATTGAGGCGCACCACGCGCGCCCTGGCCTTGTTTTTCGGCTCCGCCGGGTCCGCCAGGGCGACCACCACCTGGTGAACGCGCCCGGCCGCGGTTTCCAGCCTGAGCACGTTGGCGTTGGGCACCAGAAACAACCGGCGCGCGGTGTTGTCCGCGCCGCCCAGTTCGCTGTCCTCGCGGATGGAATCCAGCAGCAGCGGCAGGCTGCTGAACTTGTCGAAGCTGAACAGGCCCGAGCCGGGCGCCTCGCCCTGTACGGCGATGGGCGGCGGCAGCACCGCCTTCAGCGCGGGGACGTCACCGTTGGCGAGCACTGTTTCGGCGCGGCTCTTGAGGGCCTCGTACAGGGGGCCGTTCACGAAATCCTGCACCGGCTGCGTGCCGATCTCTGTTTCGCACAGCGCGTAGCCGCCCGGCCAGCCGCTCTGGTTAAGGTAGTCCTTGATCTCCTGCGGCCAGAGCCGCTGCCCGTTCTCGTCCAGGCGGTCGAGGTCCTCGGGCTCGAAACGCGGCGCCCACCCGCCCCAGAACAGCGACTTGCCACCCACGCAGCGCGAGTGCGTGACGAAGGAGCTTTCGTTGCTCTGCCCCGGTTCCACCAGCGGTTCGGCAACCAGGGCTCCCAGTGGCGTGCTGCGCCGCGTCAGGTTCTGGATGTGCTCGGTGATCAGGAACGGGCCGGACTCCAGCACCAGTACACGCGGGGCCTGGCTTTCGTCGGCCATGCGCCGCCCCAGTTCGAACAGCTTGGCCGCGGTGTAGGCACCGTACATGCCGGAGCCGACGATGATGACATCGAAGGACGCCTCGCCCTGCGCCGCGATGACCTCGTCCCATGTATTGCAGGTGAATCTCGCCAGACCATCGACGGAAAAGGTCGTGCTCTGTACATCAGGCGGCGGCAGCGGCACGCCGGAATCGAAGAGTCTGTTCAACGCCATCATGGTCCCTCACTGGCCTGACGAAACAAACGACAGGGAGCGGCAATGTACTGGCAGGTCGTCGCTTGCACCCGGGCTACAGGCACACCGGTCGCGTTCAACGCGCTCGGCGAGTACGTAGCGGACCCCCGTCCTGGGCAGATCGAGTATAGGCAAAAAATGCGCCCTGTTCACCACTCGTCAACCGTTCAAACGCGCTCATGAGGGTCCTGCGTCTCCCACCGTACTGTAGCGCGTCTATCCTGGACAGCAGGTCAACCGGCATCCTGCCCTGTCCGCACCGTCCGATGGTTGCGCACCCAATTGTCGGCCAGTAGCGCCTATGGCCCTCCAAAAGAAAACGGCGAGCTGGCGGAATTGTTGCCTTTACCCTGACCTATGTCACACGAGCTTATTACAAACCACTGTCCCCCGCCCTCTACGGGAACTGAAACGAGCCTGGTATTGCCACGCTGGAGACCCAACACGGTGTGCGCTCGATACTGATGCGCCCCATGACCGTTGGCCCCGCCGTGCGGGTCGACCCGCTGCCTTGAAATCGCAGCGACAATGAGTGCCGGCCTGGTTATGAATTCGCCAGGCACACGCTATCGTCAGCGCGGTCCTCAATAGGTAGTGCCAAACGACGGATCTTGCGAATAAGCGGAAACCGGCAGACCGGCGAGCCGGCTGCCTTGCGTGACCGGTCCACCGGGGAACAGCCGGCGCAGAGCTTTGTCGCCACCCCGCTCGGCAAACGCCTTCTCAAGATCCCTGGCGATATCTCTGGCGGTTTTCGGTTCACCCTGCTCGAGATAGCGTTTACGCAGGAAGTAGAGTACTTCCCAATGCGCATCAGTCAGCGCCAGTCCTTCCTGTTTTGCCAGTTCCAGCCCCTTGTCGCGGTCCCAGTTCTGCATCTCGAGTGCGCGATCCTGCCGGCGGGGGCTCGAGGTGTCAGGATCATGATCGATAACGACGTGTCTGCTCATGGCCAACTCCTGTCTTCCGGTTGAAGGAAAATGTGCTTGTATTGAATCCCGTGTCCACTCACAGGTACAGTATAGACTCAGCCGAACAGCCGGAGATCCCGATGTTTATCAACGGAAATCAGACTGTACACATACCGGCTCGGCGACCGGCAGCACCGCCTTTCCCCGCAGCCGCTGCGCGCTCAGCGCAACATTCCCCGGGTACAAAGGCTCGGCGCTCAGTTCATCCGGTGGCGAAACAGCCACCCCGCCAGTGACAGGGTAACGATAGCAATAACAGCCATGGGCCAGTACTGGTCGGACAACAGCGCATAGGAATCCCCTTCCAGGAAAACGCCGCGCAGAATCACCATGAAATAGCGCAGTGGATTGATCAAGGTCAGTTGCTGCACGAGTTCCGGCATATTGGAAATCGGCGTAGCGAATCCCGACAGAATGACCGCGGGTACCAGGAACAGGAAGGCGCCGAGTATGCCCTGCTGCTGGGTGACGGCCAGCGAGGAAATCATCAGGCCTATGCCGACAGCCGACAACAGGAACAGAAACATCCCGAGGTAGAGGGCTCCGAGGCTGCCACGCAGCGGCACCTCAAACCAGAACACCACCACCAGCAGAATGGCGCTGCCCTCGACCAGACCGATCAGGATACCGGGGATGGACTTGCCGATCAGGATTTCCACCGGACGCAGCGGCGTAACCAGTAACTGGTCGAAAGTGCCGGCTTCGCGCTCCCGGGCCACCGATAAACCCGTGACGATGGTGGTAACCACCAGTGCCAGCAGACCCACGATGCCCGGCACAATGAACCAGCGTGACAGCAGGTTCTCGTTATACCAGGGGCGTATCTGCAGGGCGGCGGGCGGACCCGGCCGGCCGTGCTGCCGGGACCAGTCGAGGTTGAAATCGGTGAGAATCGTGCGCAGGTAACCCAGCGCCAGCAACGCTGTGTTCGAGTTGCGGCCGTCGATGATCACCTGCACGGGCGCTGTGTTGCCGCGTTTGAGCTGGGCGCTGAAGCGTGGCCCGAGGCGCAGCACCATCAGTGCATCCTTGTTATCGATCAAAGGCGCAATCTGCGCGTCGTGATCGATATACTGCACCAGGTTGAAATGCGGCGAACCGGCCAGTCGCGCGACCAGTTCGCGGGACGGGGCGCTGCGGTCCTGGTTATAGACCGCGAGCGGGATATTGTTAAGGTCGAAGGTCGCGGCATAACCGAACACAATCAGCTGGGCAATCGGCGGACCGATCAGCACGATGCGGCTCTTCTTGTCCCTGAGGACGGCCAGCAGCTCCTTGATGGCGAGCGCGACAATACGACGCAGGGTATTCATGCATCCAGCCGCTTGTGCATCCTGCGCCGCGCCAGGCCGAGAAACACAAGCATCATTACCGCGAGTGCGGCACTGTTGGCCAACACGATCGGCCAGATATCGCCGGCCAGAAACAGCGTCTGCAGGATGGCGACAAAATAGCGGGCCGGAATGATGTGCGTAATGACCTGGATCGGTTCGGGCATGGAACTTATCTGAAAAATGAAACCGGACAGGATGAACGCGGGCAGGAAGGTGATGAGGATGGAAAGCTGGCCGGCCACGAACTGATTTCTGGCGACCACGGAAATCAGCAGCCCCATGCCCAGCGCCACCAGCATGAACAGCGCCGAGGCTGCGGTCAGTACCCAGAATGACCCGCGCAGCGGCACATCGAAAAGCCACAGCGCCATGGCGACGCTCAGCAGCATGCCGCCCATACCGAGAATGAAATAGGGCACCAGCTTGCCGACCACCAGCTCGCCGATGCGCACCGGCGTCACCATCAGGGCTTCCATGGTGCCGCGTTCCCACTCGCGCGCCACCACCATGGACGTCAGCATGGCGCCGATCAGGGTCATGATCACGGCGATCAGCCCCGGCACCAGGAAGGCACGGCTGCGTACCGCGGCGTTGAACCAGATGCGCGGCTCCAGCGCGACAGGCTGCGAAAGTTCGACACCCCGCGACTGCGCATAACTGGCCAGCCAGGTCTGCCACACGCCCTGGATGTAACCCTTTGTGATGCGCGCCTGGTTGGCGTCGACGCCATTGAGGATCACGCCGATCGCCGCATCGCTGTGCGACAGCACGCGCGCGCTGAAATTATTGCGCAACCACACAATGCCGAACACGTCGCGCAGATCGAAGGCCTGTTGCGCCGCCTGGATACTGTCGAACGCTCGCAGATCGAAATACTCGGAGCGCTGGAAGGCGCCGACCAGACTGGCGCTGGTAGCATCCGGCTGTTCCACCACCACCGCCAGCGGGATGTGCTTTGCATCCAGCGATACCCCGTAACCGAACAGCAGCAACAGCACCAGAGGCATCACGAAAGCGATGGCGATACTGGACGGATCACGCAGGATCTGCAGGCTTTCCTTACGGATCATCCCGGTCAGGCGCATGCGTGCAGCGGCTCTGTCCGTCACGCCGCGGCCTCCTTGCCTCGCTGATGGGCTTCGATCATGGCGATGAAGGCATCCTCCATGCCCGGGTCCGGGTGCTCCTGATCGCGACAGCGCGCTTTGATCTCCGCCGGCGTCCCTTCGGCCAGCACTTCGCCTTCGGCCATGATCACCAGCCGGTCGCAGTAATTGGCTTCGTCCATGAAGTGGGTGGTCACCAGTACCGTGACGCCCGATTCGGCGAGCGCGTTGATGCGCTGCCAGAACTCGCGGCGCGCCAGCGGGTCGACCCCCGAGGTCGGCTCATCCAGGAACAGGATGTCCGGCTCGTGCATGAGCGCCGCCGCCATCGCCAGGCGCTGCTTGAAGCCCTGCGGCAGTTCGCGGCTGCTGGCAGCGGCATAGTCCGTCAGTTCGAACGCCTCCAGCGCCCAGGCGATGCGCTGTCTGCCGTGCATCCGGTGGAGACCGTAAGCACTGGCGAAGAACTGCAGGTTCTGCAATACAGTGAGATCCGCGTACAGGGAAAAGCGCTGCGCCATATAACCCAGCCGCGCGCGTGCCCGCGCCGCCGCGTGGCGCAAATCGAGACCCGCCACCTGGACGGCGCCGGCCGACACCGGCAGCAGCCCACACAACATGCGGAAGGTGGTGGACTTGCCGGCGCCGTTGGCACCCAGCAGACCGAAAACCTCGCCACGCTGCACGCTGAAGCTGACACCTTTGACGGCATAGAAATCACCGAAGCGGCGTTGCAGGTCCCGGACCTCGATCACCGCCCCATTCCCCGCTGCGGCCATCCCCGCCGCCTGCGGTTCGACCGGCAGCGGCGCGCGCCCGGGTGCCTGGGCGCGCTTGAGCCGGGCGATAAACGCGTCTTCGAAAACGGGGTCCGCCGGCTGGCTGTGCAGTCCATCCCGGTCGCCCGCTACGCCAGACAGGTCCGGTAGTCCCGGGCTTGCGGTGACGACGCGCACCTGTTCGCCCTCGATGATAGCGTCGACGATGCCCGTCACGCGACTGAGTCGCGTCTGCAGGGTGCGCTTGCCCACGCCGGGCACGGCAACGCGAAAGGTACGCCCGCGCATCGGCGCACTGAAGCTTTCCGGGGTGCCCTGCCCCAGGCGCTTGCCCTCGTGCATCAGGATAACCGCGTCGCAACGCTCTGCCTCGTCCAGATATGCGGTGCTCAGCAGCACTGTCATACCCTGGTCACTGACCTGCCGGTAAACAATCGACCACAGTTCGCGCCGCGATACCGGGTCCACACCCACCGTCGGCTCATCCAGCAACAGCAGCGGCGGTGGGCGCACCAGGGTGCAGGCGAGCCCCAGCTTCTGCTTCATGCCGCCGGAAAGGCGGCCGGCCAGACGCCCCGTGAACGGCGCCAGGCCGGTCATATGCATCAGTTCCCGGTAACGGCCGGGACGGTCGTCCCTGGCAACCCCCTGCAGGTCGGCGTACAGATCCAGATTTTCCTGCACAGTCAGGTCTTCATACAGACCGAAGCGCTGCGGCATGTAACCGACCGACGACTGGATCGCCAGCGGCTCGGCGACAACGTCGATGCCCAGTGCGTGGATGCGCCCCTCATCGGGCCGCAGCAGCCCGGCTGCCAGCCGCATCAGGGTGGTCTTGCCGGCGCCGTCAGGACCGATCAGGCCGGTGACTTTGCCCGCCCGGATGCTGATGTCGACAGACTGCAACGCAGTGACCACCCGGCCCGCGGCGGCAAAGCGCTTACTGACACCCTCGAAGACCAGAGCCGCCCCGGCGTCCATTTCAACCGTCCGCCCGCCCGGTACACGCGGGGACGGCGTGACCCGGGCCCGGTCGCGGCTGATCCAACGCTATGCTGACTGTGGCGGGCATTCCCAGGCGCAGTTCATCCTGCGGGTTACACACATAAACCCGCACCTGGTAGACCAGGCGTGTGCGCAGCTCAGGCGTTTCCACGTTCTTGGGGGTGAACTCGGCGGTCGGTGAAATAAAGCCGATCCAGCCGCGATAGGTCTTTGCCGGATAACTGTCCGTGGATACCTCGGCCAGCATGCCCGGCGCCAGCCGGCCCAGTACCGTTTCCGGTGCATAGGTCCGCACCCATACCGGGTTCACCAGTGCCAGGGTCAATACCGGGGTCTGGGGTGACGCCATATCACCAACCTCGAGAATGCGGTCGCGAATAATGCCCTCCGCCGGTGCAAACAGTTCGGTGTCTTTCAACACCTCCCGGGCCAGTGCCGCCTGTGCCTCATCGGCTCTCAAACTCGCCCTGGCCTCCTCGATATCCTCGGTCCGCGGCCCCTCGACCGCCAGCGCCAGTGCCTGTTCCGCCACCTTGAGATCGGCCCGGGCGCTAACCAGTTTGGCCTGCGCATCATCCAGCGCCTGTTTGGAAGCTGCCTGCTCCTGATAGAGGTTCTGCGTGCGTTCGCTGGTCACCTGCGCGTCGACCAGCTTGGCGCGAGCGGCGGCGACATTCGCCCTGGCCTGGGCGATCTCTTCCGGTCGGCTGCCGGTCTCGAGGCGGGCAAGCGCCGCCCTCTGGGCGGCCACCCTGGCCTCCGCAGCCGTCACTTCGGCCTGCATACGCTCACGGTGCAGGGCGGCCAGCAGTTGACCCTTGCGCACCCGGTCGCCCTCCTGTACCAGGATTCGATCGATGTGTTCGGAATTGTTGAACGCCAGGTCGGTTTCGCGGATATCCACGTTCCCATACAGGATCAGACGGCTTTCATCCGCGCTCTCCCGCGTACCGGCATACCACCAGCCACCGGCGCCAATGGCCGCCAGCAGCACGACCACCGCGAGTCGCATCACCTTTCTGTTTTTCATTTTCCTCTCCCGACGCAATGCAGATACCGGGTCGCGCAGCCACCCGGCGCAAGCCGCCGACCGACGCGGCACAAAACGGCAGCCGGGCTATCCGACCCCGAAGTCGGGTATCGCTAGGGCGCCACGCCCCAGAATTCCAGTATCTTGCGAGAACTGCAAATATCGGCATCTTCGATGTAGGGGGCGATGCTGCCGCACTGCGCAGGACCGCTACCGGGATCTATGGCAATGGCGTGATCGAAACCCGCGATCTCGTAGGTTTCCAGGCGCGCAGCACCGCTGACATCCTGAAACACACTGTGTCGTATGTTGCCAGCAGCGTCGACGCGATCCGGAGTCTGATCGATGCCCAGTACATTGGTCCATTGCTTGACCAGTTCCCTCTGGTTGACTGGATTCACAATACTGTCGGCGGTGCCTTGCCATAACGAGACTCGCGGCCACCGGGTCGGCGTGCCGCCGGATGCTGCACGAACGAAATCTCCCCAGGCTTTCGCGGACCGTTGCGTCGGAGCGTAATTGAACAACCCGCACGCATAGCTGGCAGCCGCGGCATCGCCAAACCACGTATCCAGAAACCACCACGGCACCCAGGTCAGGAAACTGGGGCTATTACAGTCATACGGTGTGCCGGCAACAATGGCGCCGCCCCGGAAAAGCTCGGGGTAATTGGCCATCAGTACGGCGGTCATGGACCCGCCGGCAGATAAACCAAGAACGAAAATCCTGGACGGATCGACCTGGCGGGTGTCGATTACATATTGAATCATGCTGCGTATCGAACCGCTCTCGCCCTGGTTTTTCCTGTTGTCCTGCGTCCGGAACCAGTTGAAGCAGCGCTTGCCATTGTTTCCCGGACGCTGTTCGGGAAACAGAAGCACGAACTTCAGCGCGTCTGCAAACGCCGTCAGCCCGGTTTCATCATCGAAATCGGCCGCTTTCTGCGTGCATCCGTGCAGGGCCACCACCAGCGTCGAGTCCGGCGGAAGTCCGTCCGGCACATACACGTACATATCGAGCCGCCCGGGATTCGGCCCGAAACGCTCGATCGGCTGGAGTGACGCGGCGAGGCCTTGCCCGGCGGCGGCGCATAACAGAATACTGGTCAGGACACGGGCTGCGCCCCATCTCCCAACAACAAGAAAATATCCACCGATTGCCTTTCGGTTCATCATCCTGAATATCCTAACTCAAACACGGTCGACAGAGATTGTGTGAACACTCCAGCGGCAAAGATCCGGTCACAATCGGCCGGAACAGGGGTCAGCCGCCATTCACGACCGCTTCCGGGATATCGTAGCGTTCGTCCCCGACGCGCACGATGAAGAGATCGCCGATCTTTTCGAAACTCAGGGCGTAGGCCGAATTCGTCGCGACCGGCGCGCCGCCCTCGAACAGGATCTGCCGCTCGCTGCCGTCGCCAAGGGCAATCCAGACGCCGGCGTTGCCGGGCCCTTCGCGCACCACGCCGAAGGGGCATCGCCGCATGGGCTGACCGGCCTGCGCTGCACAGGGCACAGAGCCCGTGGCGTCAAACGGCACGCCATTGCCGACGGGCCCGCCCTCGGGCACGGCGGGCGCCGGCGGCGGGGCAGCCTCGACGAGGTATCGGCCCGCGACCCAGCCCGTCACGCCCGAGTGTGTGGCGCGGATGGCGCACCAGCGCTCGCCGCCGGTAAGGCGACAGCCCCGGTTCTGGAGCACCTCACCGTTGCGGAGCTTGCCGATCGACTCGTAACGGGTAGACGGGCCCGCGCGCAGGTTCAGCGCGTCATTACCCCCGACACCGGAGACCCTCCAGTAGTCCGGGCCGCCCGACAGCCCATCGGCAAATTCCGGCGGACCGAGACTGATGCCGAGGGAAAATTCCGCTGTCTCACCCCGGCGCGCGGCGGAGCGCATCAGGTAGACGCGGATCACATAGGCCCCGCTTTTGGGAAGCGGCACGTCGGCGACCGTCCCCTGGGTGGAGCCGATGAAGATCGCCTCGTTCGAGCCGGCTGGCTGGATGTTGAAGTAACTGGCGGGGTTCGAGGTCATGAGATCGACCGAGAGGATCTGCGAACGCTCGCCGGTCACCTGGTAGTCCACGATCTCGTCGCCCGTGAGCGTACTCTCGAGAATGCGCAGTTCGCCGACCTGGTCAAGGTTTACGGGCTGAAGTCGGACTTCTCGCGCCGAGATGGTGGTGGTCGTCACGGCGAGCATGCACAACAACGCCAGGACACGCGATGATCTGCGCATTCCTCCGGCCAACCGTCTCGCGTCTTTGGAAACCGTGGTCTGCCCGCTATTTATTCGGGCTCATCACTTGCGGCTGAGCCAGTGGCAATCCGTAGGGCGCCCCGTAACCCGGATGGGCCCAGGGGCCGCCCCCGTAGTAGGCCGGGTACCCGCCCCAATAGCCCGGATACCCATACGGCCCGTAGCCGTAATAATCGTAATAGTCGCCGTAGCCGCGTCCATAGCCGTGACCGCGGCCCCGGGCGCTGAAATGCACATAGAAGTCGGCGTCGCCCCACAGATCGCCGAGCATATCGCCAAGGCCATCGGTCCAGTCTCGGTATCCCCACGGACCGCCCCAGCCGGGACCACCCCAGCCAGGACCGCCCCACCAGGCCTGTGCGCTCGACAACGGCAGCGCGCTCGCGCCTGCCAGCAGCGCCGCAACTGAGATTTTTGTCAGGTTTTTCATATCAATACCCTCCGATTCGAAACAGCGTCTCATGCCCGCACTATGGCCTGCAACGTCGCTCTCGCGGCCGCGGGACGCCCCACGACGTCGCCTGTATTAACAACGTCTCATATACAAAAATAGTATGCCGCGGCGTCGATTTGAAGGGCTTGGGAGGGCTTCGGACCAGCGGGCCCGCGCGACCCCGGGCTGCTGGAGAGCGCCCTGTACCGGCCCCGGACCGGCTACTACGCCGATCTCGCCGAGGTGACCGCGGCGCTGTTCGAATCCCGGATCATGAATCACCCCTTCGTCGACGGAAACAAGTCCGTGGCCTTTTTTGCGACCGACGTCTTTCTGCGCCTGAATGGCTACCAGCTGAGAGTGGACGCCAAGAAGGCCCATCGATTCCTGATCGGACTGTCGGAGAACGATCGTTGCAGTCTTGATGAACTGCTGCCATGGGTACGTTGGCATGCAGTCAAACGATACTCGCCGTCGAACACACAATACGGCGCGGACGTTTTGTGCTTATTCGGGCCTCTTGATGTTGTAATAGCTCTGAAACTCCCAGCCCAGCCGCAGGTTCGGCCGGAGGCGTCAGCGGTCACTGGGTAGGCATGATGGAGAGCGCGTGGCTGGGACGATTGACACAACTGACCGCAGACGACGTAGCATTCTCGCCGTTGACTTGCTACCTGCAGACGCCCGAAACAATACCAGTCCTTCCCATTGCTGACGCCACAAACGGTTTCCGTTCACCTTCATGGAACTCCTGCACTTCGAGACTCTGGAACCGGTCGCCAAAGTCGGCGATGGCCCTGAAGGAGTCGCTGCGCGACCCCCGGTTAACCACTCGCGTTGACTCGGCCAACGGCGTAGCCAGAACCTCGCCGAGTATTTTCCCATCTAACCGGGAAACCGCGAATCTCGCGCCTTCCATTTCGTCATCCAACTCTGACTCTATTAACTTCCCGTAACCTGACACGTTGTAAACGTGCTCCACCGTGCAGACATAAGCGAGTTCGCCACCTTCAGAAGCACCCCAGACAGCAAGCTGTATCGGGACTGTAATGCATAGTCGCAGTATCCGAGACATGGCATCCCCTTCAGCAGGTAGCACAAAGCCAAAAAGAGAAAACCAAGTTTATACCGGATGCCAACTGTCGCGAACCATAAGGTCAAGCGCCACCGCACCCCCAGCCCAAGCTGCAAGTCCCCCCTGAGGCATCACCGGTTACTGAGTGGGCATGATGGAGAGCGCGTGAATGGGCTGATGGATCCCATCGTGGACACATATCGAACGCTCTGTATCGCACCGTCCCCAAACGTCCGGACCGTCCTCCAAGGCATCAGGGACTTTGATTCAGCGGCTCAGGTGGGCCGGACTTCTATTGGGCCCTGCCCTGGTCTTGAATGACAGGTTACTGGGCAAGTGGTCGTTCAGTGCCTACGAATATTAGCGACTGACGAATTTCCGAGAACAACCCGTTTTTGTCTTTCAGACAAGAAGTCTGAACGGCAACTAAGCAGCGCAACCCGGTCATTCCGTTGAATGTTCGCCCCACCGACGTCCCAAGCATTACCATGGAGCGACGGGCATCGATGAGCGTGGCGCAACGTCTCAAGCGGGTGTTCACCAAAAGTAGGCGCTTGAGGCGATATCGATATCGCGACCCGCGGTGAATGCGGTGGCCCTGTGAAGGTGATTGCCTGCATTGAGAGTCCGGTGGTGATCGAGAAGATACTGACTCATCTGCAGGCGCTTACCTCGGTTCCAGAGGTCTGCGGCCGGCAAGCCGTGCGCCACCGGCTGACCTGTTCGGCTGACACCATCAAACCCTTCACCCCATTCCAATGGCGATTCCCCAGAAGGGGGAGCCAGGATGCCGGTTGCCCTGATGCGCGGGATAGTCGCGCAAGTGGTAGGGGCGAGGGCGAATAGATGGATAGTGAGTGCGGAATGACGCAGGATTTCGCCGTGGTGGCAGGGCGCTGGTCGCTTCGTTACCCGTGGATGATCCGTGGACGAGTGATGAAAATCGCGTTTGTTTTTTCTATACTTTGTCAGGGTTTGATTGTCCTGATTGCTATCTTGTCGGCGAACGGGGTGTTGCTCGGCTCCGCCCCCGGCAAGCCATGTCTGGCCGCTTGCTCCAAACTCGCCGATCAATCCCAGCATCGTCCGTTAAAGGACCTTAACTACAAAGCGGAATTAGGAGATCGCTATGACCATCACTGCCGCACACCTTTCGCCGATCATTGCCCTCATCGCGGGCATCTTGATCCTCATTTTGCCGAAACTGTTGAACTACGTCGTTGCCATCTACCTTATCGTGGTAGGGCTTATCGGACTGAACGAGATTTACCATTTCATCCACTGACAGCCTGGACATCGATCCAAAAAATAATCATTCCGAAACCGCACACCTAACCCCGCCTCGGCGGGGTTGGTTTGTCAGCGGATATCGGCTCGAGTGGCGATCACCGCGACTGCATCTACTGTTCGTTCTAGCCGCAGTTTAGCGCACTCATTCGTAGCAAAACTGTAAATGCTGCAATCGTAATATACTCGTGCCGTTTTGGATCAAGGATTGGTCGACTTGGCACCCTCAGCACAAAGCGCGGGGCGGCATTCGTCAAATCGTTGGCCGCCGTTTTTATTATGCGCACGGCAATTTCTGCCCGAGCCAGTGTGAATACTTGCGTTCCAGGATGACTCACTGAAATTGGACATGGACGAACCACGTAGAGCCACGATCGGCGTGTGAGGAAGGGATTTAGCAACACTCACTTATACGGTTATATCAAGATTTTTTATACATAACCTCGGCCGACGCTGAAATACAAGAGCAGGATGGGAACGACAGAAATAAATGGCGTTCCAGACGTTAAAAGGACTTCTTGGGGGACGAATTTTTATGGCCGGTTCTCCCCTTTGCCGGCCTGAGCGACAACCCCACTTGTTTTTGGAGCCTCGAACGGCAGGTTTCCGGCCGGTAGTCGTCGTCCAGTGCCTGCGAATAGTAGCCGCTGAACAATTCCAGAGAACGACTCAAGCCTGTCCCGAACTTGATGAGCCTATTAACCGCCGAAAGATGCTGAAAGAATTCCATAAAACGTTTTTATTTCTTATTGCTGAAAGTGTTCTCTCTGGTTGATCAGTGTCAATGTGACCTGGCGAAATAGTGAGGTCTAATATTTTACGCATTGCGCTCGTTTAGACGAAGACTGGAGCGGGCGCGGCAAAAGCGATACCGAGGTTCTCGAAATGCGTTTTTTCATGGCCTCACGGTTATGACTGCGAGCGAGGTAAGCGCGATGAAATATGGAAGACTGAAAATCGTTTTTCTAGCTAGTGTCTTTAGCTTCTTGTGGGTTGGATTGGAGTTCCTGGCGCCGCCTGATAGTTCCATCTTTTACGGTGGCGCGGCGAACTATGCGTATGCACAGGACCCAGGCTGTACCAATGAAGATTGTCCACCCGATCCCGGCTGTACAAACGAGGACTGTCCGCCTGATCCCGGCTGTACCAATGAAGATTGTCCGCCTGCGTATACGGAAGGTTGTTGCTGCTACGACGATTATCTCCCCGAGGAAAATGAAGTGCAGCGTCTGTGCTGCTGCAAGGCGGGAAAGAATGTCTCGTGCCGCCTTAGCAAAGTAATTGGTGAAAATGAGCACGAAACGATCACCGATATTGCGCTCGAAATGGGACATGTCCCTGCTCTGGGCCGTGCTATGTGTGCTCCTGCCTGGTTCGTTGATTCCCTGAGAGACCCATGGTGGCCCCTCGGCCAGGGCTGCGGATGGTGGAATCAGATTCACAAATGTGGTCTATTGCGATTTGATTAGGGTAGACGTTGTTTGAGATGTGGAGAAGAATGTCTCACCATCTTCGGCGACTTCCGGTACGCCGATACGTAGCGGTGGAGAACGCTCTGACAATCGCCTATTCGGGTCAGTTGCGAAGGCAACTCCCGCGCGTGTCCAAGTTGCTGCGGAACTGTAGGCCAGAAGCCAGCGTTAAAGCTCACCATGTATTCGGACGGCAAAACTTACAGCAGTATCTACAGAGACGGCGGCATCTGCCGCCGTTTGTTGCTTGTGCCATATGACTGGTTTTGGCCGAACTCCCCGTACACCCCGGCTGTCGGCCCCGCCAATTGATACAATGTTCGGTGACGCATCCGCTTGCTCGCGTACATGCGGCGCCGTGATGATGCTACCCAAAGTTGTATCGCTATCTCTGATCCGGAACAATTCATGATCCTTGCCGCAATACTTCTGTTTTGTCTGGCGGCGGTACTTGGCATGTGGCTCGTGGTTCTGGGCGTGCGCTATCGGCGGGGTTCCCTGGCCCTGGCGGCGGCGCACGCCGGCGTCGCCCTGCTGGGTCTGGGCCTGCTGGGGAGGCAGATTTTCGGCGGTCCCGTTAATATGTTATACAACAATGCGGCGCTGCTGTTTGTTCTGGCCCTGTTCGGCGGGTTGGTCCTTCTGGCCCTGCGCATGAGCGAGCGGGAATATCGTACGCCACCGCCGATGTTTGTCGTCAGCCTCCACGCGGTCATGGCCATGACGGCGCTGTTGCTGTTGGTGCTGGGTTACACGCATCCCTGATCTGCTTTATTGCCCCGCGGCGAATCCTGGCGGCCAGGCGCGCCGCCATCACCTGACACAGGGAACAGCGTTGAACTACACATTTTGACTGGAAGTGTGAGTACGGATTGCTGGCCGTGAACGGCAAGTTATGTTAAGGGTTGTAAGATGCTTGCCCCCAGCCGCAGGCCTGTCAATCCACGTGAAGGTAATGCCCTGTTCGTCCAGCGCAATGAGTCGACTGTTGGCGATGGCAACCCGATGGGTATAGCGCGACAGATAGGCCAGCACGGCGCCGGGTCCGGCAAAGGGACGCTTGGCATATCCGCAGCGCACCCGATCCATGGCACGGGGCCGTGTTACCCCGGCGTACACCGATTGAACCTGCTGCACATAACCGCCAATGCCACCCACCACCTGGGTGGAGGACATTCGCTTCCCGGATCACAGCCCGGGTTCTTCCTTCGCTTCAGCATGTGATGCCTTCCGCAGCGCCTGCACATCACAGGAGTTTCCTAGGGTTGCCCCAATCTCCCGTGCATTGCCACTTTCAGCACCCGTCTTGAACTAAGACCCCTTTCCTCCACCGGCATTACCCGGCTTCCACGGTACTACGGGCCTTTCCGCCACCCCATAGCGCCCTCTCTGACCGTCACCGGCCTCAGGTTGGTCGCCACGACCGACCACGCTATCGGGCTTCCCGTGTTGCCTGCGTTTCCCGTGTGTGCATGCTGTCGCCACTACCCCGGCACAGGGACTGGGGGCACCACTTCGCTCTTTCCCCCAGACCTATCAGCCTTCCCCGCATGGGTGGACGGGTCGACCTGTGCAACGTCCTTTTCCAGGCTTGCTCAGCGTTCACTCACGTTACGGCCTGCACACTCGCCAAGTCACCTAGTGACCCTCGACACCAGAGGCTTCAGCCACTTTGTTACCTCCATGACTGCTCCGATTGCTTCCGGCTGGAGCGACATTTGCCGGGTGGGACTCTCACCCACTGGAAAACGCCGCTTTAGCACGGCGCACACCCAACCCAGAAGTTCGTCGACATTAGATTAAATGTCTTGAATGCAGTATTAATCGTTATACTGTCCCCTGAACGTTAAACTTCCTGAGGCGCACGATATGACAGAAGCACGAGACGTTTTGTTCGACCCTTTCATGCTTGGGGATCTGCACCTGCCTAATCGGGTAATCATGGCGCCTCTTACGCGATCTCGCGCAAAACAGCCAGGTGACATTCCATGGGAACTAAACGCGACCTATTACGCACAGCGTGCCAGTGCAGGATTGATCATTGCCGAGGCAACGCAGGTCTCACCGCAAGGAAAGGGCTATGCGTTTACGCCAGGGATTCACTCCGAAGAACAGGTCGAAGGCTGGCGCAAAGTAACATCGGCGGTGCATCATGAGGGTGGGCGTATCTTTCTGCAACTCTGGCATGTAGGACGGATCTCGCGCCCAGAGCTGCAACCGAATGGTGAGAAGCCGGTTGCACCCTCGGCAATCAAACCCGAAGGGGCACAGACTTTCATAGACGAAAAGTCCGGTATGGTGGATATCCTCGAACCCCGTGCGTTAACGTCCAACGAAATCCCGGTAATTGTCGAACAATTCCGACGTGCTGCGGAGAACGCCAAGCGTGCCGGTTTCGATGGTGTCGAGATACATGGCGCCAACGGATATCTTATCGACCAGTTCATTCGCAGCAGGACAAACCTGCGCAGCGACACCTACGGCGGTTCGATAGAAAACCGTATCCGCTTTCCCATGATGGTCGTCGATGCGGTTGTGGGCGTGTGGGGCGGCCAGCGAACGGGTATCCGGCTTTCCCCTACCGGTACATTCAATGACATGCACGACGCTGATCCGGTCGCTACCTTTGGCACCCTGGCAAGCCATCTGAACGACAGCGGAATCGCGTATATCGAAGTAGTTGAGGACTCCTTCCAGGGCAACGAGGTAAAAGGCCGTCCTGAATCGGTCATTAACGCGATTCGCTCGGGATTTACCGGCACATACATCGGCAATGGTAATTACACGGCTGACGAGGCGCGTAGACGTATCCACGCCGGTTTGTGTGATCTGGTAAGTTTTGGTCGTCCCTTTATCTCAAATCCCGACTTACCCGCGCGATTTCGACAGGGTGCACCGCTTAACGAATACGATTCGAATACGTTTTACGGTGGAGATGAGCATGGATACACTGATTATCCCGTGCTTGCGTAAAGCAGTGACAAGACTCATTTCAACAAAATGATTTCTTATATCGATAAGATAAATTCCGTGACCGCTCACAACATTAACCTGCCGGTCGCTGACATTTAGCGTATGACCGGAGTTGGCCGAACTCCACCGTACTCTCCAGCCGGATTGTGAGAAGTGTATAGGCTTTGCCTGACTTCGAACGGCGAGTTACTGGCCGGGAATGCTCGTTGCGTAATCGCTGATATAAGCGGCTACTGTACGAGAAAAACGCCCCGACCATTCGGGTTAGGTCTATAGTTATCGCTATACTCAGGCGATCGAGTATAGCCGCAACGACTGGATAGAGCAGGTGCAGAAGCGTCGAGTTACTTTCATTGGGCTGCTAGTGGCGTGTCCCTGGTTGCTGTCTGCCTGTGGCCCCATGACCATCAAAGATATGACAACTCAGACGTTTGTCCCCATCCAGGGCTGGGTCCTTGAGCTGCATCAGGAGCTCACCATCCCACCCAACCGGACACGCCTCTTCTTTCAGGATGGCCGAGTCTCATACGGGATCAACGAATATGAACCGCACTGCCAGTTGCGAGTCCGGCCTATTTCGACGCAACCCCGGCCCGTACACCCTGACCGCTTCAGTATCGACAAAGCGTTCGGCGATGTTGATTCGATTGTCAGCAATGGCCCCGTCCGGCTGGCTGCGGCGGGTACCGCGGTGGTCATGGGTGATGGCGGGGATGGTGACGGGCCAGGCCAGGTGATCTATTTTTACTACTTGGGATTGCATTCCGACCGGCAGCCCGATGTCAGCTACCTGGTATGTGGCGGTGCACTGAACGATCCGGCCTTCGCCAGATATCCAACGCTTCAGGAGATCCGTGCCTCGTTGGGTGACTACGCGACCCTGGTTACGCCTGGGGACAGGTGACACTGCGATCCCTGGCGGTTTCCTGTCTAAGTCCGTTAACGCTCGCCGCTGCGGTCCCCAAAACTACAAGTCCATCACCTAAAGACGTGGTCGCCATAGGATCGATCCCTCGCGTCCAAAGAGACTTTGTTGCGTTCGCCGATTGAACTCACCACCCAAAAGTAACCAACGAACCGCTGGAGCACACCGATCTGGTGATCCTCGATGAACCTGGTTACCTGCCGTTCAGCCAGGCGGGAAGTGGAAGTAAGACAGCTACCCCTACAGCTGGTTGCTGGCTACATAATACGCGTAGGTCTGTCTCAGCATTTCTCCCAGATCCTGATGCTGGGGCTGATACCCGAGCTGTTCCCGCGCCTTGTGTATGTCGATATGCCGATCCATCAGAAACAGCTCTAGCCGCTCCCTGGTGAGCGGAAGCTGTCGCCCGAGCAGTCGCGAGCCCCAGCTGCCGACTTGTGCCCCGGCCCAGGCGACCGGCAGTGGAATCGAAACATACGGCCGGCGCTTGCCCACCAACCGCCCTGCTTCTTCGAGGATCGCACCGAGCGTGTGCGCCCCACCCGAATGCACCAGGTATATGGCGGCGCTCGGCCCCTGGGTTGCGGCAAGCAACAGCGCCTGCACCACGTCGTCCACCGCGACCAGCGGTTTCTCGACGTTCAGCCGCCCGCCGATCACCGGGAACAGCCCGCGGGCGCAGAGTCGGAACAGCTTGAGCAGTTCACCTCCGCGCTTGCCTTCCCCGGTCACCAGGCAGGGCCGCACGATTGTCACGTCGAGGCCTTCGTCGCGATGCAGCCGCAGCAGCGCCTGCTCCGAGCCGTGCTTCGACACCTGGTAGTCCGAGACCGGTCTGCACGGGGTGGTCTCGTCGACCCTGCCCTCGCGCGGCGTGCCCATTGCCGCGGTGCTCGAAACCTGCACCCAGCGACGCACACCGGACCGCAGCGCGGCCCACGCCAGGTTTTCCGTGCCCTGGATATTGACCCGCGCAAACTCACCCGGCGGGGCCTGGCCCGAGAACGCGTACGGCACGGCGCTGCCACTGTGGATCACGTAATCCACGCCCTCGCATAGGGTGCCCAGCGAAGCCGCATCGGTAAGGTCTCCCAGCCGCACGTCCACGGACTCTTTCGTGGCACCAAACGCCTCGCGCACTCGACTGTCTGAGCGCGCGAGGATCCGGACCGCGACGCCATCACCCGCGAGCAGCGCGCGCACAACGCGCTGGCCGATGAAGCCCGTCGCACCAGTCACCAGCACCGTCCGGCCGGCGAGTGGCACCAGGCAACTGTCGGGAACGCGGGGCGCGGCGAGGGCTCTCATGCGCCGCGCCCCGCCGCGTCGCGGAGCGACGCGCGACAGCGATCCCAGACCGCGTAGGTCTGTCGGGCCGCCGGCTCGAGCAGCCGCCAGGTGCGCTGGACGCCCGGCCGATAGCTGCGCACCGCCACGATGTGTCGCCCCGCTTCGGGGCCGAAACCCTGCTTGAACCGCACCAACCCCGGGCGCCCATGCGACTCGCCGAAACTGAAGCGCGGGATACCCCGCCCGTGCGTCCAGGCGATTGCCGCGTCCAGCAGCGCGTTCATCGGCCGTGCCCGCGACGTTGCCGGGTCGATTGCGGAGATCCAGTAGATAGCGATGCCGGGAGTGGCCAGAAGAATCAGAAATCCGACTGCCCGCCCACCCTGTCGAGCGACGAACGGAACACCCAGTCGCTCGGCAATGATGCCCTCTATGAACCGCCATGGCTTCACCGTTGCCCGGATCTCCTGCATTCGTGATCGGTACAGGGGATACAGCGATCGCACGCTGTCCACGGCGGCGTACGCTTCGACCTCGATGCCGTTGCGGGTGCTGCTCCTGAGCGCTCGGCGCGCCTCCGGCCGGTAGCTCCGGCGCACCTGATCGAGCGGGCGTTCCAGGTCGAGCACCGGGCACTCGGTGGCCGTGTCCTCCAGGCGCCCGATCCCCTCCACCGCCCGCCAGACAGCAGGTGGCGCCGAAACTGGGATGGACAACCGTACCTCGAACGCCCCCAGGCGCGCAGCCTGGGCATCGAGGTCGCGTACGAGCACCTGGTGAAGGGCGGAGTCGTCCTGATGATCGGGCCGCAGCAGCGGCCCACCGTAGATGTCGAACGGCAGCGACTGCAGGGACGTGAACAGCCCCCCAACCGAGAACTGCATCAGGGGGAGCGCGGCAAGGATCCGGCCGTCGGCTTCGATTACGCGGTAGATCGGGCGCAGGTACCCGAAGGAGCTCGCGAGGAGTCGGCCGTAACGAAAAGCATGGTGTACGGTAGCCCACGGAATGGCGCGCACGAAACCGTCCCACTCAGCTTCGGTGGTGCAGTCGCGAGCCAACATACGGTCTCCCGGAAAAACTCCCCAGCACGCCTGGGGGATACTGAATCCCAGTTTTCAAGCCCACCCCCCTTGCATCGCCGTAAAACCCGCCACGCTAGCGCTATCAGCACGCAATGGCTATTGTCCCAACTCCACGATCAGATAGCGTGACACGCGAGAGCCCGGACAGCATAAAGGGTCTTTTCCGCACCGGTCAACGCTACTGCAGGGCTTCGCGCGCGCGGTGCCGGAAGAATCCCGATGCCGGCGCGCAACCAGCCGTCCTATAAGGGGGTGGGCAAAACGGGCTGAGTTCATGCTTTACGACAGGGTGGCGGCGAGAGCCGATGTTCGCAAGAAGTTGGAACGGCTGTGCCGCTGAATATTTGTCCGGCGAACGACCATCTTTGGCCGGTTGAGGAAGCACTGGTTCCCACCTCAGCGGGATTCGCTGTGTCCGGACTACAGCGGGTCTATGCTCGAAATACGACCTACATGCTTTCCTGATACTCGCTTTCTCTAACAGACAATTGTCGATCCTAAACGGTCATCCAGAGTAACTTGCTGTATGACCCAAAGTACTGATCAAGATCCAAACAACACGGCAAACACTTCAATCGCTATTGAGCGAACTGACTTGAGGGTCAGCATGATGCGCAATCTGAACCACAAAGGATATATTTATGCAATCGCTCTATTTGTATTGGCCTCGATTGCTGGGCTCTGGTGATGGAATACTCTGTCTGAATTATTCAATTTGCCACCTGCAGAATACAAACATGTATTAGCTGCATTCATCCTCCTCCTGATTCTTAAATGGTCATTTTCACCCAGCCATCGCGATGTTGATCGTAAAGTTCGATGGGGTTGTGATCATCCGAAGAAATAATCATGTCGCTCCTAAATCACTGTGTTACTCCTATCAACATCAGCGGCCCTTCGGGGCCGTTTTTTGTTCATTGAATGGCTGGACCGGTCATTGCCAAATATATACTACAACTAAGATTGCGATCCGATCCCTCGCCTCCGCTCGGATTGCTACTGGGTCCGCACAGCCACGCTCGTCGATCCTCGCGTCACACCAACGGCGTCCCTGAAGCGCACAAAGATCCGGTTATTGGCGGGATCGAGCGGCACCAACCCTGTGCTGGTGACGAAGAACGCGAACGTCGGTGTGGCACCGCTTGCAATGGAAGTGGTTACGGGCCCGGAGGTCGGTGCTGGCGGATTAATGCAGGTTCCCGTTGCCGGGTTGGTTTCACACAGCGCGATGCTAACCGGTAAAGTTGTGTTACCGGTATCGGCACTGACGGCGATGGTGTCGCTGCTGCCCACGTTCACTGTAGCGACCGCAAACGCGCCACTGCCGGCC
Source organism: uncultured Gammaproteobacteria bacterium (assembly GCA_963695455.1). GTDB lineage: Bacteria > Pseudomonadota > Gammaproteobacteria > DSM-19610 > DSM-19610 > Thiogranum. Next base: position 80,802 of record CAVOGN010000012.1, read on the forward strand.
AAGGTGACGATACCATCGCCGGTGGGAGTCGCTGCCAGCGCCACGATATCGGGTACCGGCGTGTTCGATGCGGATAACCATAGTGTATTCAGGCCTGTCACGCTTGGAGCCGGAGAGGTATTAGAACAGTCAAATATCAACTCGATATCGGTTGGATCAAACGCGTCTGTCGGCGTAAAAGAGAACATGAACGTTTGCAGACTGTCTGGAGCAATGTCTACGGGTGTATTAGGCGTACCAACCAGAGCATTGGTGGCAGGATCAGTGGTCTGATACGAAAAGGTTGCCGGCAAGCCTGGAGGTGGCGCAATGCCGCAACTGGTAGCAGTGATGGTGAGCGGGTTGATCACGGTGGCAAACGCCGTGGCCGAGTCACCGACTTGCACGGAACGACTCGTGGGCAACACTGCTGCGATGGGTGTGACATCTGCCGACGCGGTGGCGCTTGCGGTCGCCAGCGTCTCTATCACGGACGGATTCTGTGCGTACATCTGCTTGAAATCACTGACGCGGACGCCAGTGCTGTGCAGCCCCTCTACAAAGCTGGGACTGATGGCCTGGTACAGCAGGCGGGCTTCCACGCTGTAAGGGCCGGTCGTGTTATTGACGGCGATGCGGTAATGCACCGTGTCGCTGCCACTGCCCTGCGTGCCATTGGTGGTATTGAAATCCGGGTCATTGTCCACGCCAACGGGCAGGGTCTGCGGTTCAATGCTGGTTGCCCGACTGTTGGTAAACCCCGCCGGGGGAATCCGATTGTCTTTCAGATAACTGCCAGCATGCAGCAGGATATGGGTAATGTGATCATTGCTGTCACCTAACACTGGTTCGTAGATGCCGATCTGAGCGGCATCGTCGATCAGGTCCCGGTGGGGTTCGAAGCAGTTGCGATTGCTGAACTCCGCCGGTTTCCTGATCGCCAGACACTCAGGAGTCAAGCGCGCAGTGTCCGTCGAGATTCGGCCTTGCGCGTCCGCGGCGCCGGATTCGAAAATCGCCTCGCCGATAGCGTCCCGCACGGTCAGGTATATCCAGACGCGGCGACTGGGATAACCGGTTGGAAGTTTGTGCCCCGTCTTATTGGTAACACGCACATCGATAGCCAATTCACCGTCCGATAAGCTGATCTCTGTGATGTCCAGCGCTGCGGCCTGGTTTTCCAGCAAGGCGCGGGTCTGGGAGATTTTTTCATCGAAACCGCTGGTGGTAGTGCTGTTCTCGATACCCAAGGCGTTGCGATTATCGCGAAGCAGCGCCAGCATATGGCTGTTGCCGCCTACCATGCTGTGGGTGAAAAACGGCGAGCGTTCCGGCCAGGCGCTGTTCACAGTACCGTTCGGGCGAAGAGCGATGCGCGTGCTATAGGTGCCAGGTGCAGGGTCAGGCATGTGACAGTCCTGGCACTGCTGCTCTTCACTCGCTCCGGTGACGTAGATACTGTTCTGCCATTCGAGAAACGCGCCTTGTTCGAGGAATTCGGCGCCGGTGGGCGAGTCATCATCAGCGTCCAGTGTGGGTGTGAACAGGGTATGGCAACTCGCGCAGTGAGCTGAGGACGTCATCTGGTTACCGAACTGGGGCGTATAGCCGGTGTTGCTCTGCATCAAAGCTGCACCACCCACGTGCGGATTCTGATAGGGTCCGTAAATTGCGAAAGCATCGGCATCGCCGGCAGCGGCGATCGAAAACCCGCCGGAAAAAGAGGCCGGGCTGCCCAAATTGTCATCCTCGATTTGGTGACATAAGGTGCAGCTGACACCTTCCCGAGCATGATCCTGAGCGCTGGCTGTAGCAAGGCGGTAGCAGCCATCCGGCAGGGTGCAGCTCGCATCCTGACTGAGGCCTGTGCCCGTCTGGTGCGCGTTGGTGTGCGCCATCGGTGAGTGGCAGGTCAGACAGGTATCCTCAACCAGTCCTGCAAGCCCGGAAAAAAATGTGGCTTCGTCCTCGATCGCAGCCTGGTAGTAGGGGTCGTTAAAGGCGTGCGCCATCATGCTGTGCCGCCACTGATAGGAAGGGCTGATATCTTCGCCCTGCGCATCCGGAAAGCGCATGACGCTGGGTACTTCGTCGATGGCACTGGCACGGTGGCAGCCGGCACAGGTCTGAGCGTTGGTGAATACCCCCACACTACCCCAGTCGGGATTATAGGGCGCTGCACTGACATCATCCCAGCTGCAAAGTAACAAGACGAAAAACAGGAAAACCAGCTTAAACATTTTCACATACCAGCATTGTTAACAGACCTGTAGTCGATGACCGTCGGGCCCTGGGTACCGGGCTAACCAATTAAGATAAAGGCCGGAAGCGCTGTTTGCATTGATCTAACTCAGTGTTTTGGCAAAAGAACTATCGGGGAATCCCCGATACGGAATCCTGCGAATTGGCCGATAACTGAGACGCACGGTGCTAGGTGGCCCCCTGCCCTGGGTTCGTTGGTTTCTCATCTTGACCACAGTTGTGGAAAGGAGACGTTAGCCAATGCGATACCTCAATTCACAGTACACGGCTATGACTCTGCCATACCTGGCCTGGATATCCATCCAGAGCCACATGACCTTTCTATCGGTGCCGATGTACTGGAACACGTTGAGCCTGAATTCGTTGCTATGGTCATTAATGACAAAGCCAGCGTCTGGTTCTTGCGCTCCGAGCGCTTGCTTCTCCTTGATACCGCCATCTAAGCAATCATCAGGATTGGCCGACAACCGTGATACACAGTGCAAGGGGGAAGCACCTCGCTGTGGGTCGCTGTGAGATTGCCTCCTAAGTGCAGCGGCGAGCCAGCGCCTCAGTTCTCCAGGCGCTGGCTTTTTTATGCCCGTCTGAAGGACCTCTCGGCCATGACTCTCGGGCTACTGACAGTCGACGGCAACGCGCCGTCGGCCAGACGATTGGCGGAATATAAATTGCGATCGGGACGTCTGAAGAACGTGACGCTGGACAGGGCCGCTACTCGACCAGCGACACGCCGCCAGCGCCTTGCGACCCCTAACCGTGGGGCGCTGAGAACTTAACTCCTCCAACCAGCGGCAGGCCAGCGCCTGAAGGATTCGGGCGCTGGCTGTTTTAATGCAGCGTCGCAGGCTCTTCCAGCAACTCTTCCCGCAGCACTGACAGCTGGTCTGGCGCATCGGTGCCCAAACGGACCTGATTCCCTTTGACACGGAGCACGGCGCCCTTGATCGGCTCCCCGGTGGGCAGCTCAATGACGTTGGCTTCGCCGGGTCGGCGGGTGACGACAAGCATGGCAAACTCCCTTTGCCGGCGCACTTGATCTTAGTCCGTGACGGCAGGAACCCAAGAGAAACCCCGGGCTTTACCAGAAACAAAAAAGCGACCAGGGCGATCGCTTAAGTGATTGAGTTAATTGGGAGCGGGGGCTGGATTCGTATCCGGTCTACACAACAATGACGAATTAAACTCCTGTAGTTTGCCGTGTTCCGCATTTTCAACGGCGAAGATGATGTCATCAGTGTTGAGGGTACTCCTCTATGCCAGTTCGAATTCACTCGAGCCGTCAGAACCAGCTTGCCACAGCGCCGGTGTAACAGCGGATAATGTCCGACGCATACCCGTTCACGTAACCGCTTTAGTGAAATCGTCCACAACAAGCGGGCAGTGACCGCCGACACAGGGCTGTTGAGCAGGAAGAGCACATCTTCGAGAGCCGACGGCCGGCATCTCACACCTGACAACCAGAAACGGCCTATTTTGTAGATCACATGGTGTTCATATGGTCCGTTTATAGACCAATTTTGTGTTGACTTTTTCGGGAACCCCTGTTACATATGCTGCATTCATAGCTCATATTGTGGTTATTTGCTTCATTGATGGATCAGAGGACAAGACATGGCTAAGCCATTATCCCGCACCTATTCCCGCTACAGCCGAGACGCGGCCGAGCTGATGGGCAAGCTGATCCGGTTGGGCCGGACCGAACGCAAGCTGACGGCACAGGACCTTGCGGATCGCGCCGGTATCTCCAGGGGGTTACTCCAGCGCATCGAAAAAGGCGATCTGAAATGCGAGATCGGCGCTGTCTTCTGAGGTCGCCGCCATAGTAGGCGTCAAGCTCTTTGATGCGGACGGCCCCACAATGACGAACCATATCGAGCGTGCGGATGACAAGCTGGCGCTTCTTCCGAAATATGTCCGAAAACCAGCCAAGGCGGTCAAAGATGACTTCTAATGAAGCTTACACAGAAGCTTTTGTCTGGGTTTGGCTGCCCGGCGAAACCGAACCGGTTGTCGCCGGGCGCCTGAGCCGGGATGGCCGCAACCTTGTTTTCAATTACGGCAAAAGCTATCTGGCGCGGGAAAACGCGATACCCCTCTATGAACCCGAGTTGCCTTTGCAACAGGGTGTATTGGCACTACTCAAAGGCTTGTCAATGCCGAATTGTATCCGCGATGCTGCGCCTGACGCCTGGGGCCGCAGGGTCATCATCAATAAAAAGCTGGGACTCAAGGGGCGCGAAGCCAATAGCGCAGAACTGGATAGGCCAGCCGCCTATCTACTGGAATCCGGTTCCGACCGTGTCGGTGCTTTGGACTTTCAGCTCTCAGCGACCGATTATGAGCCGCGTTTGGCGACGAACGCCACCCTGGATGAGTTGCTCGAAGCCGCCGAACGCGTTGAAAAAGGCATTCCACTGACGCCCGAACTGGATCAGGCTTTGCAGCACGGCAGCTCCATTGGCGGCGCACGCCCCAAGGCCCTGATCCAGGACAATGACAAGAAATTGATCGCGAAATTCTCTTCGACTACTGATCTTTATAGTGTCGTTAAAGTGGAGTTTATCGCCATGCGCCTCGCCAGACTCGTTGGACTGAGTGCAGCGGACGTAAAACTCACTCAATCATCAGGAAAAGAGTGTTCTGCTCGTAGAACGCTTTGACCGGCGCTACACAGACAAAGGCTGGGAACGTAAACCGATGGTATCGGCGCTGACCCTTCTCGGCCTGGATGAAATGATGGCCCGCTATGCCAGCTATGAAGTTCTCGCTGAAATCGTCCGCCACCGTTTCACGGGTGCCTCTGCAACGCTGCGCGAACTCTATTCCCGGTTGGTTTTCAATATTCTTTGCGGGAACACGGACGATCATGCTCGCAATCATGCCGCTTTCTGGGATGGCGAGATGCTGACGCTCACCCCGGCTTACGATATCTGCCCGCAGGGTCGAACAGGAAACGAAGCCTCTCAAGCCATGCTGATTTCAGGCAACAATCGAATGAGCCGAATTGCCTCTTGCATTGACGCTGCGCCACATTTCCTGCTGAGTCGCGACCAGGCGCGGGACATCGTCAAACACCAGAGACAGATCATCGAAAGCCACTGGTCGCTGGTCTGCGATGAAGCCGGTCTGACTGAAACCGACCGGAATCTGCTCTGGGGCAGACAGTTCCTGAATCCTTATGCCTTTAGCAACCGAACGGTTGCTCTAGACGAAGAGTGAGCGCCTAGTCAGAGAAGGTCCGAAACCGGCAGTCGAAGCTCGAAGCCGGACATCGCGTAAACTATACGGGTGCTGAAAAATACTAAGCCCAGGTGCTGTCGACATCCGGGTTTTTCCTAGCCCCTGGTAGCGGGAGCCAGATTTGAACTGACGACCTTCGGGTTATGAGCCAGCCTCGGCAGCTACCGCGTTTTTAAATTCAACCGCTTGTGGGGGCGCCCGTTACTCGCGTTGCACCACAATGCAGGACAATGCATCACTGATCCCATCAACAGTCCCGCACGGTACCTTTAAACGGGGTGACCCTATTTCCGAAGACACCGATGACGCCTCATACGGTTCGTTCGAATATTTGCACCATACGGGGTACACATTCAGTTGCAGGGCGAGCGTAGGCGCACGGCTGTCTTAGAATCGCGCAGCAGATCAACACAGCGTTCGGAGTGGATATCGATAAGGACCTGGTCAGGCGTGTTCTCGCCAAGCACTACCACCCAACGCCCGATGACGATGGGCCTTCATGGCTCACTCTTGTCCTCCGCATTTATTCCCCGACTGC
>CAVOGN010000013.1:0-45092 GCA_963695455.1 uncultured Gammaproteobacteria bacterium
CGGTGGCCAACGCTTTCTTGAAAAAGTAGTCGACAGAACTCGAACTGGTGGCGGCAGCGCCGTCGGCGGCAACCGCGGTGCCGCTGCCAGACGTGCCGAGCAGCAGCAAGGAAATCGACACCGCGAGTCTGGCGGGTCTGATGCCAGGGTTCATGTTAATCACTCCTTCAGGCAATAGACCATGTAAACGGGCTTGCCTTGGGCATCCCGCTGAATTTCAATGCCGTGCGTATCGTGTTCGAAACCGGGGAAATGGCTGTCGAAGGCCTGAAGGGCCAGCAGGTAATCCAGGATGGCACGCTTCTCCTGGGTGATTTTCTCGCCCGGCATCATCAGGGGGATGCCCGGTGGGTACGGCACGACCTGTACCGCCACGATGCGATCAATCATGTCGGTGACCGGGATCTGCTCGACACGGCCTTTCACCAGTTGTCCGTAGGTCGCGCGCGGGGTTAATACGGCATCGGGCAGCACGGTGAAGGCGGCGTCCATGTTGTCGAGCAGTCCGGTACTGGCCATGTCCGCGTGCATGGCATCGGCGAGATCCCTGATACCCATGTCCGCGTAACGTTCCGGGTAGCTGCTGACCAGGCCGGGCAGCACCTGGGCCAGTGTCTCATTGGCGTCGTAATGCCGCTTGAACTCCAGCAGCCCGGCGACCATGGAGCCCCACTTGCCCTTGGTGACACCCACGGAGAACAGCAACAGAAAGGAGTACGGCTCGGTTTTTTCCACCACGATGCCGCGGCTGGCGAGAAACGAAGACACCAAGGGCGCAGGTATGCCGAACGACTCCAGCTCCCCGGCACGGCTCAGACCCGGTGTGAGTACCGTGACCTTGATGGGATCCAGCATGCAATAGTCGTTGCCGAGGTCACCGAAACCGTGCCATTCGGCCCCGGGCTTCAACACCCATGCATCGCTGCTGGTGCGCAGCAGAGTCGGGTCCGCTTCGGCAAACGGCTGGCCGCTGACTTCGTCCGGCTGCCACACGCCAAACCACCAGTCATCCGCGCGGCGCGCCGCTATGTCCTGCCCGAAGCGGGCCATCGACTGGCGGAAGCCGATAGCCTCGCTAAGGCACTCATCGGTCAGATAGGCACCGGCGTCCGCCATCATCTTGGCCGACACATCCGTGGAGGCGATGATGCTGTATTGCGGCGAGGTCGAGGTGTGCATCATGAAGGCTTCATTGAACAAGGCCGGTTGCACCGGCACCTTGCCGGAGCGGATATGGATCATGGACGCCTGCGACAGGGCGGCGAGCAGCTTGTGCGTGGAATGGGTGACGGTGATGGTGGCATCGTCCGGATGGCGCTCTCCCCGGTGCATGCCATAGCGACCTTCGTAAATGGGATTGAAGCGCGCGTAGGCGTACCAGGCTTCATCATAGTGAATGCGCGGCACGGACTTGCTCAGCTCGCGGGTGGTGGTCTGGACGTTGTAGCACAGGCCATCGTAGGTGGAGTTGGTCAGTGCGGCCAGCACCGGTGTGGTGGTCTTATCGCTGATCAAGGCGCTATCGGCCACTTTCTTTTTAACTGCTTCCGGTGACATTTCCGATGCGGGTACCGGTCCGATCAGGCCACGGGCGTTGCGCCGCGGCTTCATGTACACCGGGATGGAGCCGGACATGTTCAGGGCATAGTTCAGCGACTTGTGGCAGTTGCGGTCGACCAGCACGACGTCGTCGGCGACGGCCGAATGCAGAATAATCAGGTTGCTGGCGGAGCTGCCACCGACCGAGAAGAAGGTGTAATCGGCGCCGAATACCCGCGCGGCGTGGCGCTCTGCTTCGGCAACCGGACCGCTGTGGTCATTCAGGGAACCCAGTTCACCGACCGAGACCGACAGATCCGAACGCAGCATCTGTTCGCCATAGAAGTCGAGGAAGGTCCGCCCGACAGCCGTTTTCATGAAGGCCGTGCCCCCGGTATGGCCGGGGGTATGCCAGGAGTATTCGTGGGTGTCCGCAAAATTGACCATCGCCCCGAAGAACGGCGGCAGGATGCTGTCCAGGTAGCGCCTGGCGGCTGCCTCGATGCGTCCGGCGATGAATTCCGGGCTGTCCTCGGGCAACCAGATGAAGCCATCCATGTTCTCCGCGAATTCCAGCGGAACCGGGCTGCGGCTGGCGCTGTTCATCGACAGCAGGATGGGCACACCCTCGGTACGCTGGCGCGCCAGCTGTATGATGCGTAGCGCATCCTCCGGGCCCTCCTTGCACAGACGCCAGGAAAGGATGATACAACTGTAGGACGGATCGGAGCTCACCGCGGTTTCACCGTCCTCCAGGCCAGGTGCGAAGACGACATTTATATTTCGTTCTTTCAGAGCATCTCGAATCGCCTCGGCACTGCGGGTCACCGTGGCATCACCTGTCAGTGGAGCGATGACCAGGACCGGGAACTGTTGTGCGAGGGCGGGAGGTAACTGGTTGCTTTGGAAAGTCATATCGGACGCATTTCCTTATGGATGTCAATTCTTCCGCAAGTATAGGTTTATCGATCTGCTTTGCAACGGCTAGGAGAGCTTATCTATTTATTCGGTGATCGCCAGAAGTGCACTTTCATGCATTGTCTTCCGGAAAACCCGAACATCATGCATCAACATAGGCGAAGGTTGCCGGGGGTATCCATGACGTACATCGTCAGGAGCCCTATCAACCGCGTGCCACTGCAGTCAAGGGGTAAAACGGGTAAAAAACAACCGGTTGTCTAATCCCGCTTCAGCCGGCGCCAGACTTTCCGTGCACCGTATCCGTGCACCATATAAGTTGTGTATGACGCTTTAAAGAAGCCTGATAAGCCTGTGTCGATACAGGTGAGAAAAGCCGCGTAAACCAACAGCCTGTCAGGGGCGAGTATGTCAGGGAAGCTGTGATTTATCCGTCATGCCGGACTTGTTCCGGCATCCAGGTGGATAATGCTGCCGGAATCCGGCCTTCGCCGGAATGACGGTACAGGAATTAAGCAGAGGTTCATCGGGTTATACTCTCACGACATAATTGATAAGAAAGAGCCACCGATGGAGCGTCCACAGCCGTTGCTCATCGAGACTAAACTGCATCAGCCGCAGACGCCGCATAGCACGGTGGAGCGGTCCCGGTTGTTTGATCGACTCGATGAGTTGCGGCGCTGCCGGACTGTTCTGATTTCCGCGGGCGCAGGCTTCGGAAAATCGACACTGGCAGCGCAATGGCTGGAGCATCGGTCTGTTCGCCATGCATGGCCTTCGCTGGACTCCCTCGACAATGATCCGGAACGCTTCTCGAAATACTTCGTGTCCGCGTTGCAGAAAGTCCTTCCCGATAGTTTGAACCGCACCGCCGCTCTGCTCGGGGCGCGCATGCGACCGTCCTGGTCTTACTTCGTCGAAACCCTCGTATCCGAGCTGTCGCAACCGGCGGAGCCCTCGGTCGTTGTGCTCGACGACTATCATCTGGTTGCCAACAAGGAGGTCGATACACTCCTGGAACGAGTCGTGGAGAACCTGCCGGATTCGTTGCGCCTTATTATCCTTACCCGCGCGGATCCGCCGTGGCCGCTCGGGCGCTGGCGCGCGCGCGGCTGGCTCTCCGAGCTGCGTGACCGGGACCTGCGTTTCTCACTTGACGAGACCAGAAGCTTCTTTGATGCCGGAACGAGGCTGCACCTCGACGACGAGACCGTCAGGATTCTGCACCAAGAGACGGAGGGATGGGTGGCAGGACTGAGGCTGGCCGGGCTGTCCCTTGAGGAAGCTGACCGCCCTGATCGACGCGCACGGCAACTGTCCGGCTCAGACCGTCATATCGCCGCGTTCCTGGTATCCGAGGTGCTCGACGTCCAGCCGCCGGAGGTGCGCGAATTCATGGCGGTTGCGGCATTGCTTGAGCAATTCTGCGCGCCCTTGTGTGATCATGTTCTTTCCGGCCCGCATCGCTGCGCAAACACGCATGAAATACTGGCACGCCTCGCGTCCCGGAACCTGTTCCTTGTGCCACTGGACGAACAGCGAGTCTGGTACCGGTTCCATCACATCTTCCGGGAGTTTCTTCTCCAGCGCGTGGACGAACTGGTTTCTGCTGAGCTTCGCGCCCGGGTCGATCAGCGGGCCGGCGAGTGGTTCGCAGGCAAGGGGCTGGTCGAGGAGGCGCTGCGACACTGGGTCGCTGCGGGCCAGTTGGATGCTGCAGCGGCGTTGGTGGGGGAGCACCTGGAATCGGCCGTCAAGCAGGATCCTTCCCGACGGTTTCTTTACCGCTGGCTGGCGATCTTCCCGCCCGGCGCCGAGCACGGGCGGATTGCACTGCTGATAGCGCATGCGTATCAGCGGGTGTTCCGCTGGGATCTTGCAGGACTCGCGGCTGTGCTCGCTGAGGCCGAGCGTTTGCCCGCGGCAGGTCAGCCACCGTATCGCGTGGTTATTGAGGGGCACAAGGCCTTTCTCGCCTACTGGCAGGGCGATGCCGAAAGTGCCTTGAGGCATGCACGCATCGCACTCGATGAGCGGGCCGAGGTCGGTTACATGCCCTGGGTCACGGCCAACCTGTATGCGGCAGCTGCACTCAGTGCGCACGGACGCAAGGACGAGGCGCTGCTGCTGGACGAGGCGATCGCCGAGAGCGCCCGTCACCGGCATTACCCCTGCGAGCTTGTCGTGGCACAGGCATTCATACATCTCTATGCGCAAGAGCTGGATGCCGCGCGACCCTGTGCGTTGAATCTGGTGGCGGGCCACAAGCACAGCCCGATTCCCAGATTCTGGCTGGAGCACGCCCATCATGTCCTTGGAATGGTGGCCTACGAACGCAACCATCTCGATGAGGCCGCCGACTGGTTCGGACGTGTCGAGGCGAGTCGCTACCTTGTGATCAGTCGTGTCTATCACGATGCGCTGATCGGGCAGGCCCTCGTCGCGAATGCGACAGGAGACATCACCGCCCTCAATGCCTATGCGGACAAGGCACGGGCCTGGGCAGTAGAGGTCGGTGATCCGACATCGCTGCGCATTTCCAGCTCCTTCGAGTTGCGGCTGGCAATTTCCGGCCGATGGGCAGCGCCGGCGTTGCAGGATCCGCCCGCCGCTGACGATCACCACTCGGCCTGGCTGGAGGTTCCGTCGTTGACCTGGGCCGAGTGGCTGGTTACGAACGCATCGCCCGAGATGCGCAAGGGGGCTCGCCCGTTCATCGAGGACGCGATCGTGCGGATGGAACGGCATCACAACCTTCGGCAGGCCACCGTGCTCTCGCTGCTCTGTGCCATGGCCCTGGATGCCGAGCACCGTCGCGACGACGCCCTTGCGGTTCTCGCAGAGACGTTGCATCGCGCCGCGCCCCACGGCCTCGTGCGAACCTTTGTGGATCGTGGAACGCGCTTGCAGGACCTGCTCGACGAGCTATCCCGCCGGCAAGGGAGCAGCGACGCCTACCGTGACATGCTGCGAGCTGCGTTTCTGGAACAGCGTACATCGGTGCGGCGAATGGCCGTCACAGGTGACCGGTACCCGGGGCAGCTGAGCTACCGCGAGCTGGACGTGCTGGAACTGCTTGTCGAAGGGCTGAGCAACAAAGAAATCGCGGCGAGATTGTCTTGACCACGGAAGCCATCAAGAAGCGGGCCCGCAACATTTATCGGCAACTCGGCGTCGCGGACCGCCATGCGGCCGTTACCGCCGCCCTGGCGCGCGGCATCCTCAGGAAGCGACACTAGACCACCGGTTGCCTTTTTTACCCGTTTTACCCCTTGTCTGCAGCCCGGACCAATGAAAGGGTCAGGTCTTGCAATGAAACATCAGCGTTTCTTCCTTCGCCCGAGCACCCTGCTCACCGTACTGTAGTGCACACCGAAGTAGTCTGCGATCTGCCTGAGCGTATATTGGCCGGTATCATAGGCCCACGCCATCGCCTCCTGTCGGGAGTTGGCGCGAGATTCATAATAGGCTATTGGCGGGGCTGCGGGCCTGTGCTGGGGTCGCGGCACCTCGGATAAGTCCACGTCGGTACCCAGGTAATCCTGCAGCGCCGCTGCAAATTGATCATCGCCATCCTGATAAATGGACTTCCGACGATTGCCACGTGCCGTGACATGATAAAGCGCACCCGGAAACTCCAGGCGTAACGGTCTGGCCATCATGCAACTCCCTTTGCATTGAATGGATAGGGTATCTATTCTAGTCTACCTTTCTTTGCATGCGCCTGAGAGATGTTGCAGCGCAAGACCTGACCCCACCTCCACCAAGGAGCAAGACGATGAAATTCCTCCCATATGCGATCGCCCTGGCGGCAGTCGTTGTCTCAGCCCCGATCGTTGCCGGACCGTCGGCCGCCCGCCATGTAAAAACAACGGGTGAGCTTATCGAACTGTGCAGCGTGAGCGCAGATGACCCGTCCTACGCCGCGGCGATGGGGTTCTGCCTCGGCTACATCGATGCCGCGCTGGATTATCACGCAGCGCTCACCTCGGGTCCCAGGTACCAACCCATTGTCTGTCCGCACCCCTCAGTGACCCGGGAAGAGGTGATGACAGTGTTCCTGGAGTGGTCGAAAAATCATCCACAGCACCTGGAGAGCGGGACTCCGGTGGAGGCGGTCATGCGGGCGGTATTCGAGCAATGGCCCTGTTCGGCACAATGATCGACATTGATAGGGGAATATGATGCACAGTCACCTGAGATCTTTGACAATGAAGACAAGCAGGCTGGTTTTGGTTATGGGTTTGGTGGGCAGCCTTGCGGGCTGCGCCAACATGAGCTCAAGCGAGCAACGCACCTTGTCGGGCGCCGCGATTGGTACCGCCGCCGGTGCGCTGATCGGCGAACTCGCGACCGGTCAGCCGTTACACGGCGCAGTGCTGGGCGCGGCGGCCGGGGCAGCCGGAGGCTGGCTGTATGACCGCCACGAAAAATCCTCCGGCCAGTAACCGCCGCCGACGCGGGGCGGTTCGGTGGCCGGTACTACGTCTACACTTGAATTACGTCTAGGGAAGGTCTGAAAAACTCGGCTATTCTGGCATAATTGTGATTTCGTCGATTTTCCCCCACGGGAGCCGCTATCCATGAGCCAGATGACCTTTGCTGAAGCCGAATTTCAGAACAAGAAACGCAAAACGCGGCGAGAAGTCTTTTTGGCGCGTATGGACAAGCTGATTCCCTGGAAACAGCTCGAACGAAAGGTCACTCGGTACTATCTGGGTAAGAGCGCTACGGGTCGGCCGCCTTATGCGTTGAACACCATGCTGCGCGTTCACTTCATGCAGTTGTTTTACAACCTCAGCGATCCGGCGATGGAAGATGCGCTGTATGAAATCGAATCGATGCGTCATTTTGCCGGCCTTCACCTCGATCGCATTCCCGACGAGACGACGATTCTCAACTTTCGACGTCTGCTGGAGAAACAGGATCTGGGCAAGAAGCTGTTCGAGGAAGTGAACCGTCATCTGGGACGTCACGGGCTGATGTTGCGCGCAGGCAGTATCGTGGATGCTACGATCATCTCGGCACCGAGCTCGACGAAGAACAAGGACAAAGCGCGCGACCCGGAAATGCATCAGGCCAAGAAAGGCAATCAGTGGCATTTTGGGATGAAGATGCATATTGGCGTTGACGATGAACTGGGCCTAATCCATAGCATGGTCTCAACACCTGCGCACATCAGCGATATTGCCATGGCAGAGCAGTTGCTCCACGGCGATGAGGCATCGGTTTGGGGTGATGCGGGATATCAGGGAATCGACAAACGCGCCGAGCATCAGGACCGCGAGGTCGACTGGCACATCGCGATGCGGCCAGGAAAAGTGAAGGCGCTGGGCGCATCAAAGAAGCTCCTGAAGGCCGAGCGCAAGAAAGCAAGCATTCGGGCCAAGGTCGAGCACCCGTTCTTCTACATCAAGCGTCTGTTCGGCTACGACAAGGTTCGCTATCGTGGATTGGCCAAGAACGCCAATCGTCTGCATTTGCTGGCGGCCTTTACCAACCTGTTGCGAAGTGAACCGTACCTAACCGCATAGATACGCTTGAAGTTCGCATAGGGCGCGGACTCAACAAGGGAAAACGCGAAATCATGACCGAATTTTCAGAGTTTTTTGGGCTCAGCTACGCTGATAGCGGTTCTTTTTGAGGTTTTTTGCAAAAACGAAGGTTTTTCAGACCTTCCCTAGACTAAACCAGACTAAATCGGGGGGCAGTAATGGCTCACGGCAAACACGGCAAAAAAGACTCAAAACCAACCGCGGAGGAGTCAAAGGCCAAGTTGAAACGCAAGGACTACGAGAAGGAACTTGCGAAACTGCACGTCGAACTGGTCAAGCTCCAGCAATGGGTGGTACACAAAGGCCTCAAGGTTTGCGTCGTTTTCGAGGGCCGCGACGGCGCGGGAAAGGGTGGCACCATCAAGGCCATCACGGAGCGCGTGAGCCCACGGATATTTCGCGTGGTTGCGCTGCCGGCACCGACGGAACGCGAGAAGTCGCAGATGTATGCGCAGCGTTATATGCCGCATCTTCCGGCGGCCGGTGAAGTCGTGATCTTCGATCGCAGCTGGTACAACCGTGCCGGCGTCGAGCGGGTCATGGGTTTCTGCAGCGAAGAGGAGGCCCAACGCTTCCTGGAAGTGGCGCCGCACTTCGAAAAGCTGATGATCGAGTCCGGCATCATTCTCATCAAGTACTGGTTGGAAGTCAGTCCGGAGGAGCAGACGCGCCGCCTCGAAGCACGCATTGACGACGGCCGCAAGATCTGGAAGCTGTCACCCATGGACCTCGAGTCCTACCAGCGCTGGTACGACTATTCGCGGGCGCGCGATGCCATGTTTGCCGCCACCGATAGCGGATGGGCGCCGTGGCATGTGGTGAAATCGGATGACAAGAAACGCGCGCGCCTCAACGTTATCAATCACCTGCTCGGCCTGGTTCCATATAAGGAGATGCCGCGGGAAAAGGTGAAACTGCCGAAGCGGCAGTCGCCGCATGGTTACCGGGAGCCGGACTACGAGTTCAAGTTCATCCCCGAGAAATTCTGAGGAATCGCGGGGGTCAGGTCTTGCGTTGCAACATGCAATCGGGGCAAGCCGTTCCTGCCATAGAAAAGGACTGGGTAGCAACCCATGCGTGATCCGTCTAATGCGAGGGGCGTCGCATGATGACCACACCAGGATGTTTCAACGCAAGACCTGACCCCACTAGTAGAGCGAACGGCGAGAAGTACAGCAACATGAAACAGAATACTATTCTATTGTTTGTGCTTGCACTTTTAGCTGCGTGCACGAGTACCGGCGTGATTCACGAACCCCCTCGTGTGACTTTGGCAGAAAGTGCGGTGAACGTCAGAATCCATAATGTAATGGCCGGCGGCGATGTTACCTTCACTATCGACGATGTCGAGACTTACCGCTTCGTCGAACCCAGTCATTACGATTTCGTTCTCGATGCCGGCATATATATGTTTGGTTACAAGAAGGGGGCGAAGAAGTGTCACGCGGAAGTGCAGCTTACTGCCGGAGACTCTTACGTTTTTAATCTGGAGCCGGATTGCGCCATCGAAATGCAGTAGGAAGCCTAAAAAGAAGCCCAGCGCGGGGGTCAGGTCTTGCGTTGCAGCACAGCGCGGGGGTCAGGTCTTGCGTTGCAGCATGCTATGTGGGCAAGCCGTTCTTGCCACACAAAAGGGCTGGTGAGCAAGCCATTCGTTATCCATCTAACTGATGCGAAGGGCGTCGCATGATGGCCAGACCAAAATGTTTCAACGCAAGACCTGACCCCCGCCGGGTACATGGCACCAGCCGGCCGTGGGCCTGCAGTAAGACAGTGCAGCATGAGCGGTCTTGCGCCTTCCCATCGCGACCGAAGTATAAACCGCCTGTTCGTTCTTCATTACTCGGGATTGGGCCCGAAGATACCCACGCCGAGCGCACCGGCAATGTAGCGGATGGCTTTCTGGGCACGCACACTGTTCCCGGCTTCATTGAGGCGCGGCGAGAAGGCTGCGATGGCCATTTTCCCCGGGACCACGGCGACGATGCCGCCGCCGACACCGGTCTTCGCTGGCAGCCCGGCCGTGTAGGACCACTGGCCGGATTCGTCATAGAATCCCGCTGTCAACATGATCGCCAGCAGTTCCGGAACGTGCTTTTCGTCCAGCAGGCGTTTGCCGGTTCTCGGGTTGATGCCACCGTTGGCAAGGGTGGCGCCCATGAGCGCGAGTTCCCCGGTCGTAACGCCGACCGACGACTGCTTCGTATACACCCTGAGCGCCTCTTCGGGGTCACAGTAGAGGCGCTCGTAGTTGTACAGCAGGTTAGCGATGCCGCGATTGCTCCATGAGGTTTCGTACTCGGACCTGTAAACCTCTTCCAGCAGGGGCAGCGGGGTGCCGGCAAAGTCACTCAGGTTGTCCAAGACCATCTTCCAGCGCTGCGCCTCGCTGTTGGCCTTGACCATGCTGACCGCGGCGATGGCGCCGGCGTTGACCATGGGGTTCACCGAGCGGTTATCGAGAACCTCGAGCGCGAGCTTGGAATTGAACGGTAGACCGGTCGGTTCCACACCGATCTTGTCGAGCAGCGCCTCCGGTCCACCGTACTGCTGCATCACCAGCGCGGCGGTGAAGGGCTTGGCGGTGGATTCGATCGCGAAGCGGTAGTCGACGTCGCCTGCGCTGTACAGCTTGCCGTCGCGCGTTGCGATGACCACGCCGAACAGTTCGGAAGGTATGGTGGCCAGTATGGGAATGTAGTCCGCGTTCTTGCCTTCTTTAAGATCCTTGTAACGCGTGTGTGCTGTGTCAACCAGTTTCTGCAGGTCGGTTGTGGCGGGCGTGCCCTTGAGCGTGGCATAGGTATCGTCGATCAGCTGCTGCAGTGCGGGTTCGACCGGTGCCAGAGTGGCAGGCAGCGGTTCTCTGGCGGTCACCGGGCTGGCGGCGACGATCAGGCTCATGACCGCGCCGAGGTGAAGCAACAAGGCGGGTGTGCGCATGGTGTTTCCTCTGTCTTATGCTTCGAAAGGCATATTACCAGGCTTTGCATAAATAGATGACATTGCGCAGCCGTCGTTCCGGCCAAGCGGGTGGGGTCAGGTCTTGCGTTGCAGCATGCTATTTGGGCATGCCGGTGTTGCCACACAAAAGGGCTGGCGAGCAAGCCATTCATTATCCATCTAATGCGAAGGGCGTCGCATGATGGCCAGACCAAAATGTTTCAGCGCAAGACCTGACCCCACTAGTGCAGTCCGCGGTAGGCGTCGACGGCTCCGCCGATACCGCCGATGAGCATCTGCACTCCGATCACCGCCAGAATCAGGCCCATGATGCGGGTGACCACGCTCAGGCCGGCCGGGCCCAGGTAGCGTACCAGACGCTCCCCGTAAACGAAGAAAGCATAGGTGATGAGGCACAGCACGGAGAACGCCGCGATGGTGATGATGCCCTCGACAAGCCCGCCGGTCGAAGCGAAATTCATGGCGGTCGCAATGGTCCCCGGGCCTGCCAGGAGAGGTATGGCGAGGGGCGTCACGGCGATACTCAGGGCGGCCTGCAGACTGGCCTGCTGGTTCTCGGCGCTGGGCTGGTGAACCGCCGACTGCTGGCCGTGCAGCATCTGGTAGCCGATCAGAGCCACCAGAACACCCCCCATGATCCGGAATGCCGGCAAGGTGATGCCGAACAGGCTGAAAATCAGTTTGCCCAGCAGCGCGAAGGTGACAATCAATGCAAAAGCGAGCAACAGCGATTTCGCCGCCACCAGCTTTCTGACATCCGCTGAGTCGTCCGCGGTCAGTCCCAGGAAGATGGGGGTGTTGGCGATCGGATTCATGATAGCGAAAAAAGCCATGAATACCGACAGTGCGTGTCCGATGGTTTGTTCCACGGTATTACCTTGTTCAACAGAGAGGTCGGGTGACAGTATACCCAATTCATCCGAATCTGCAGTCAGGGTAGCCAGACTCCGGTATATGGTGTGAGTCTATTGCAGTCCAGCGGCAGTGAGTCATTCTGGGTGTGTAAATGGCCACGGTCGCGTTCGGCGTGCCAGAACCGCGCTTCGGTCTGCCGTGTGTTTAGACATGCGGTCGAATTTCTCTGCTGCGAAGATCCACTCGTCTCGTTCGCGCTGATCGTGTCCCGCGTCGCCGGTGACAGCAGCAAATGAAGGTACGCGACCGGGATGGCAGGGCGGGCGGCTTCAGACAGACCGTGATTTTCGCGAGCGTCGGCCACTGAGACAGAGGCGGTGTTTACCCCTGGACTTTTTGCTAAGGTTGGGGGCCAGTGCGCGAGCTTCGCTGACGGGGGACATAAGAATGAGCAATGAGCTATGGGCGGATGTGCAAAGGAGCCTGTTTCGAGCTTCGTCGCGAGGACAGGGGCCGGGCCGGGTCACCGGCATACTGCTGACGGCGCTGCTGGCTGCATTTCCGGCCGTTGCCGAAAACGCCGGTGAACGCATTGCCAACCAGGGCGCGGCGCAACCGGGTGCGGTGGCCTGTGCGTCCTGTCACGGCGCTGACGGCGGCGGCAACGAGCCGTCGGGCTTTCCGCGGCTGGCCGGTCTGAACGCGGCCTATATCGAAAGCCAGCTGCACGCCTATAAACAGGGCCAACGCAAGAACCCGGTGATGTCGGGCATGGCTGCACCCTTGACCGACCAGGACATCAAGGATGTGGCGGCCTACTACGCGGCGCTCACGCCGGTTTCGCAAGCCAAGGCGCCGGATGGTGTCGCCACAGCGGCGGGCGAGCAACTGGCGAGCTACGGGGATATGGCGAATCGCGGCCTGCCCGGTTGTTTTCAGTGCCACGGACCGGGTGCGCTGGGTGTCGGCGCGTCGTTTCCGCCGCTGGCGGGCCAGCCGTACAGTTATCTGCTGGCACAGATCCAGGCATGGAAGTCCGGGACACGCAGCGGCGAGCCGCTCGGTCTGATGAAGGCGGTGGCCGACAAGCTCACGGACGCAGAGGCCAAGTCAGTGGCCGCCTACTTGGCGGCTCTGCCCCTCTCACCGGCAAACGCGCCAGCGAAGCAACAGGCCGCCGGGCCGGCACCAGCCAGCAGTGCGGACAAACCCGCCGCGGCCGGCAAGGGTAAAAGTGCCGTGGTGCCCGCGCAGCACGGCGCAGTGGGACCCGGTCGGGAGCCGGGCGCGGAGGGCTGTTTCAAGCCGCCAGCGCGCGGGGCGTATCCGGACGGCAGGATGGGCGACATGGTCCGCCTGGGCGAGGCCATGTTCAACACCACCAACACCCACCCGGATTCGGCGCCCTATGTGGGCAACAAGCAGGTCTGCTCGGGCTGTCACCTCGATGCGGGGAGGCTGGCGAATTCATCGCCCATGTGGGCCTCCTGGGTGGCCTATCCGGCCTATCGCAAGAAGAACGATAAAGTGAATACCTTCATCGAACGCGTGCAGGGGTGTTTCACCTACTCCATGAATGCCCAGGGCTCGGCGACGGGCCATGCGCCCGACGCGGACAGCGACGTCATCGTGGGACTGGTCAGCTACGTCTACTGGCTGGCCAGCGGCGCGCCGACCGGCGATCAGCGCATGGCCGGGCGCGGTTTCGTCAAGCTGGCGGAGCCCGCGCAGGGTTTCGATCCGAAGCGCGGCGCGACTGTTTACAACGATAAATGCGCGGTTTGTCACGGCGGAAATGGCGAAGGCCAGTTTGCGCAGGGGCAGGTGGTGTTTCCGCCGCTGTGGGGCGCGGACTCGTACAACTGGGGCGCCGGCATGCACAGCGTGAACACGGCGGCTGGCTTCATCAAGCTGAACATGCCTTTCGGTCTGGCCGACCCGGTGCGCAGGAAGGCCCTGCTGAGCGACCAGGAGGCCTGGGATGTGGCGGCTTACATGAACGCGCAGGAGCGTCCGCAGGACCCGCGGTTTAGCGGCGATCTGGCCGAGACGCGCAAGAAGTTCCACGACAGTCCGTACGACTACTATGGCAAGCTGAAGAAGTCCGATGGCAGGTTGCTGGGTGACGGTGCCCCGCTGCGTTAAAGCAAAGGCGTCAGCAGGGAAGAGTTGAACGCGTGGATGATTTCAGAGCTCATGTCGACACCGTAAGCGGGTTTTCCGCTACGGGTACATGTAGCTCGTAACCGAACCGGTTCAGACAATGGTGCTGTCCGATCGTTTCAAGTATTCGTTCAAGGTCGCACTGGCGATGGTGTTGGCCTATGGCATCGCGCTTTCCATGAACTGGGAAAAGCCGATGTGGGCAGGGTTCGCGGTTGCCTTCATCAGCCTGGCGACGGTCGGAAAAACCGATGCTCACCCCAACTCGCGCTCCAAGTCTGTTCGGGGCGTCTATGTTCAACCGCGGAGGTGACCTTTCATGGATCGGCACATCTGTGATTCCGGGTTTCCCTGGTCCCCGACAGACGCGAGGAGCGGTGAGTTCTACACGCTGGGGCCGAAAGACCTCTCGCCCACGCGGTTCGCCGTGGGGCAGCTACCAGGTCGGACGCTTTGCGCTTTCGCATAATGCAGGGTTTGCTGCCGATAGAGGGCGCCCAGGTCCCGGCCGAGGTCATCGCCGGCATCACGCTGGCGGCGCTCGCCATTCCCGAGGTGATGGGCTACACCAAGATCTCCGGCACGCCGGTGATCACCGGTCTCTATACCATTCTCATTCCCGATGGCTCTGTTCGCTTTGTTCGGGTCTTCACGGCACCTGGTGGTCGGAGCCGATTCGGCGACAGCCGCCATTCTCGCCGCCGGGCTGGTGGGCCTGGCGTCGACCGGGTCCGACGAGTACGTGGCGCTGGCGGCCGTGCTTGCCTTCATGGCCGCGGGCTTCCTCATACTGGCGCGGATCATCGGTCTGGGATTCATGGCGGACTTTCTGTCGCGCACGGTGCTGATCGGTTTCCTGACCGGCGTCGGTATCCAGGTCGCGCTGGGCGAGATCTCCGGCATGCTGGGCCTGAAGGGTGGGGGGCACGGCACCCTGCAGAAGATCTGGAATGATATTCAGCAGATCGAGCAGGTCAATGTCTACGCCCTGGCCATCGCGCTGAGCGTGCTGGCAGTCATTGTCGGTTCGAAGAAGATCTCGAAGAAAATACCCGGCGCGCTGATCGCCGTGATCGGCGCCATTGTCGCTGAGCTGGGCGCTCGATCTGGGGCAGCACGTGCACGTGCTCGGTGCGGTGCCGAGCGGTCTGCCGCACATCGGGCTGCCGGAGGTGAAGTGGAGCTGGGAGCTGATCGGCAAACTGGTTCCCACGGCGTTCGCCATGTTCGTGGTCATCCTGGCACAGAGTGCCGCGACCTCGCGGGCCTATGCCGCACGCTACAACGAGCGCTTCAGCGAGGACACCGACCTGGTCGGTCTGGGGCTGGCCAATATCGGCGCCGGCCTGTCCGGCACCTTTGTGGTCAACGGCAGCCCGACCAAGACCCAGATGGTCGACAGCGCCGGCGGCCGCACCCAGCTGTCGCTGCTGGTGACCGCGGCTGATCGTGCTGCTGGTGCTGCTGTTTCTGACCGGCCCATTGGCGTACATGCCGGAGGCGGTGCTGTCGGCGGTCGTGTTCCTGATCGGTGTCGACCTGATCGATGTCAAGGGCATGCGCAGCATCCTTGCCCAGCGGCGGTCGGAGTTCTGGGTGGCCCTGATCACCGCGCTGATGGTGGTGTTCGTCGGCGTGGAGCAGGGCATCATACTGGCCATCGTGCTGTCGCTGATCGATCACACCCGGCGCGGCTATCGACCCAAGAACGTGGTGCTGGTGCCCGCTGAATCGGGCGTTCTGCATGCGCAACCGGTGTCGACCGGGGCGCAGGCCGCGCCGGGACTGCTGATCTACCGCTTCACGCACAGCATGTACTACGCGAATTCCCAGCAGTTGTCGGAAGAAATCACCGATCTCGTCAACCACGCCGATCCGCCGTTGCGCTGGCTGTGCCTCGACGCGTCGGCGGTGGACGACGTGGACTACTCCGCGGCGGAGACGCTGCGTGTCGACTTTCGCGCTGCTGCAGGAAAAGGCTGTACGCCTGGTGGTTGCGCAGGTGCTGGAGGACGTCAAGGAGCGCAGCCGCTACCACCTGCGAACAGTTGTTCGGTGAGGATGCTTTCTACGACACGCTGCAGGACGTGCTGAACGCCTATCAGACTCAGGTGAGCGCGGCAGCGAAGTAAGGTGCCGGGATCGGGTTAGACCATAGTGACGTGAGAGAACACGCCCGGAGATTGAGCAAGCCGTGGCCAGCGGCAGAACCGGACGGCATAGGGTGGGCTGGACAGGTGCTGAAAGAGAGTCGCTATCGGGTTGGCGCTGGTGTGTGCGACCACCATTGTGCAGGCGGCGTTCATGATAGCCGGGGTCAGGTTCGTGGATTGGCGGCTGGCCGGCGTGGTCATTTCAGGAGGCATCTGCCCAAGGCCATTCTGGTGTCCGCTTTCACCGCCTGGATGTTTATTGGCATGGTTCTGGAAGCGCTGATATGGGCGCTGTTCTACCTCAACCAGTCTGCGATAACGACGCTGCCGGATCTGGAGACCGCGTTGTATTTTTCCATGGTGACCTTTACCAGCGTCGGCTACGGTGACGTGGTGCTGACCGGAAACTGGCGCATGCTGGCCTCCTTGCAGGGGGCGAACGGGGTCATTCTATTCGGTTGGACGACTGCGCTGATCTTCTACGTCATACAGACTGTTTACAGACATAAGTGACACGGTCCTTTTCCTGCCTCGCTGCTTACCAGCTGTATGTTGCTGGCCATTGTCAACGAGGCGCGGAGCTGGGCGTTGTTAAACCTGGAAAAGCGCTTGTGCATGGCGCTTCCAGATCTCGAAACGCTGTTCGGTTTCTCCATGCTGACCTTCACGACGCTGGGCTATGGCGCTGCAGTCCGTTGCAGAGAATGGTAGATGCTGGCGCCTATCCCGCTGCCGGTCCGATCAGGGTGGCACTGCCGCCAGTGGCTGACACGCACCTGGATTCAGCGGCCGGTTGCCGCCCTGGCGGTTACCTGTTTGATCGGATGCACAGTATCTCGGTGACCGCACACTCTTCGACGATTTCGATTCGACGGCTGAGGCGCTCGCGCTCCAGCAACTGGAAGAAGCTTTCGGCAACGGCATTGTCATGGCAGTTGCCTCGTCGACGCGTGACACCCTGGGCGATGTCATCATGATCAGGAACCGTTGGCGGCGTAATTGCGGGATCGGAGTGTTCGGGAAGCACAACAACCGATCGGTTAGAATATAGTCCGCCTCACTCGCAGGGAGCACCGCACTATGGTGAACACAGGTTTCCGGTCCAGAGCGCGCAGCGCCGGCATCCAGTAGATGGCAATCCTGTCGCACGGCCACTGACGCGGCATCTATCCGTCAGTCCTTTCTGGAAAACCTCTATTTTATTCAGGCGCGTTTTCCGGAGGTGGCTACGCGCAATGATTATTACCTCGCGCTGGCCTGGACGATTCGCGACCGCTTGCTGCGGCGCTGGGTCGACACCGCAGCCACCTATTACCGGCACGCCAGCCGCAGCGTCTGCTATCTCTCCGCCGAATACCTGCCAGGGCCTCATCTTGCCAATGCCATTCTCAGTCTGGATATCGACCAGCCGGTGCGGAAGGCCTTGGCCGAGCTCAAGCTGAATTTAGATGATCTGTGCCTGCAAGAGCCAGAGCCCGGACTGGGCAATGGAGGTCTGGGGCGACTGGCGGCCTGCTTCCTGGACTCGCTGGCCACTCTGCAAATTCCGGGGATCGCACACGGCATTCGCTATGAGTTCGGTATTTTCGAACAGACGCTTCAGCAGGGTCGTCAGGTGGAGTTGGCAGACAAATGGCTGCGTCTGGGCAATCCCTGGGAGATTGCCCGGCCGGAGATCACCTTCGAGGTCGGTTTCGGTGGCCACACCGAGCATTATACCGATGGTGATGGTCGCCACCGGGTGCGATGGTTGCCGGCTCAGGTGGTCAAGGGTATGGCTTACGATACCCCGATCCCGGGGTATCGCGTGTCCACTGTGAATCTGCTCCGACTCTGGAGCGCACAAGCGTGTGAAGTTTTCGACTTCCAGGCCTTCAATGTCGGAGACTATGAGCGCGCCGTCGAGCAGAAGGTGGCTTCCGAGACGATCAGCAAAGTGCTCTATCCGAATGACGAGCCGTCCCAGGGGCAACGCTTGCGTCTCGAGCAGCAGTATTTCTTTGCCTCGTGCGCCATGCAGGACATGATTCGCCTCTACCGCCAGCGCACGGACCGCATGGAGGATCTGGCGGATAAATTCACCGTGCAGCTGAACGACACCCATCCGGCGGTGGCTGTGGCCGAGCTGATGCGTCTGCTGGTGGACAGTTACGCAATGGCTTGGGAGTCTGCATGGGCTATGGTGCGTAAGCTGGTGTCCTTCACCAATCACACCTTGCTCCCGGAGGCCCTGGAAACCTGGTCGGTGGAACTGTTCGGCAGCGTTCTGCCACGGCATCTGGAGATCATCTACGAGATCAATCGCCGTTTCCTGGACCGGGTCAGACGCACCTGGCCGGGGGATGAGGCGCGCG
This sequence comes from uncultured Gammaproteobacteria bacterium, assembly GCA_963695455.1. GTDB lineage: Bacteria > Pseudomonadota > Gammaproteobacteria > DSM-19610 > DSM-19610 > Thiogranum. The sequence continues at coordinate 18,502 of CAVOGN010000013.1, forward strand.
TGGCCCGCATGTCCCTGATCGACGAATGCCACGGGCGGCGCATCCGGATGGCCCATCTTGCCTGCGTCGCCAGCCACAAAATCAACGGCGTAGCTGAGCTACACAGCCGGCTTCTCCGCGAAAGGATATTTCGCGACTTCTACGAGCTCGATCCCTCCCGTTTTACGAACGTCACCAACGGGGTGACACCGCGGCGGTTTCTGGCGTTGGCCAATCCAGAGCTGGCCCGCCTGGTCACCGAGACGATCGGCGACGGCTGGTTGCGAGATCTGGAGCGTCTCAGGGAACTCGAGACCTGGGCCGGCGACAGCGACTTTCAGGCCGCCTGGCGCAGGGTCAAACTTGGCAACAAGCAACGCCTGGCCGAGGAGATCCAACGTCGCGCCGGCGTCACCGTTGACTCGAAGAGTCTGTTCGACATCCAGGCAAAACGCCTGCACGAGTACAAGCGCCAACACCTCAATATTCTGCACGTGATCAGCCGTTACCTGCGCCTGCGGGCCGACCCGGGCCTGACGTTTGCGCCGCGCAGCTGGGTGTTCTCCGGCAAGGCGGCGCCCGGATATCATCTTGCCAAACTTATCATCGAACTGATCGAGGGGGTCGCGCGGATTGTCAACAGCGACCCAGCGGTGTCTGATCGCATGCGGGTTGCGTTTCTGCCCAATTTCAACGTCAAGAACGCCCAACTGATCTATGCTGGAGCAGATCTTTCCGAGCAGATTTCCACCGCCGGAACAGAGGCGTCCGGCACCGGCAACATGAAGTTCGCGTTGAACGGCGCACTGACCATCGGCACCCGCGACGGCGCGAATATCGAAATTCGCCAGGCGGTGGATCCATCGAACTTCTTCACCTTCGGGATAACAGAGTCCCAAGTGAACGAGTTGCGGCTCGCTGGCTACGAGCCCCGGGACCACTATGAGTCCGATGCCGATCTGCGGGCGGCCATCGATGCAGTCGCTGATGGCCTTTTCTCAGCCGGCGACAGGGAGCGATTTCGGCCGCTGCTCAATTCCCTGCGACAACGCGACGAGTATTTCGTCATGGCCGATTTCGCCGCTTACAAGGCGTGTCAAAAGGAGGTGGATCAGATCTGGAGCGATCAGGACGCCTGGACCCGGATGTCCATACTCAACACGGCACGTTGCGGGCGCTTCTCCTCGGACCGCGCGGTCAGTGAATATTGCAGCGAAATCTGGCACGTCAGCCCGGTGCAGGTGGAACACGCGGCCGAACGGCCCCCGTGGGCGTTTTAAGGTGCAGGGGATTGCGTACCCTGCGACAGACGGCCAATCGCGAGGACTTCGCTGCTGATCCGAATTCACCCGCGGGTTGCCCAAGGCCGCGGGATGAGTCCGTACCCGGGCAGGGAGCCAAGACGACGGGTGCGCGGTTTGTTCGCTGGCGAGGCTGGTCTGAATATATGCTTGTGCAGATATATTAGGTAGAGTATATATGCACACATGAATATACAGCCTGACCAGTTCTTCAAGATTCTCGCTGATCTCACCCGGTTACGGGTTCTGACACTGCTCAGTCGAGAAGGGGAGCTTTGTGTGTGTGAGCTGACCCATGCGCTGGGCGAAATTCAGCCGAAAATATCGCGCCATCTTGCGCTGTTGCGGGAAGCCGGGGTGGCGCTGGACCGTCGGCAGGGACAGTGGATCTACTACCGCATCAACCCCGATCTACCGATGTGGGCGCGGGAAGTCATCACGGCAGCGGCCGAAGGGATCGTCACCCAACCGCCCTTTAACGAGGATCTGCAGTCGCTACGGGATATGCCGAACCGGCCGCAGAGTGCCTGCTGTGCCTGAGCAACGCTGATCCAGACCGAACAGGGAGACAAACGGAATGACCGTTCGAATAGGTATCAATGGCTTTGGGCGCATGGGCCGGCTCGGGTTGCGCGCCGGCTGGGGCCGGGAACAGCTCTCGATTGTTCGGGTGAACGAGATTGCGACAGATGCCGCGGGCTCGGCACACCTGCTCAAGTTCGACTCGGTGCACGGCACCTGGGCCGAAGATTGCGCGGCGGACGGTGAAGCGATGCTCGTCGGTGGCCAGCGCATTACCTGCAGCCGCAACCCGACGATTGGCGAGACCGACTGGTCAGACTGCGACATCGTTATCGAAGCCACCGGCAAGCACCACAAGCGACCGGAGGACCTGCAGGCTTACTTCGACCAGGGCGTGCGGAAAGTCATCGTCGCGGCGCCGACGGAAGGTGCGCTCAATATCGTCTACGGGATAAACCATCAGCTGTACGATCCGGCCGAGCACCACCTGGTCACGGCGGCCTCCTGCACCACCAACTGTCTGGCACCCGTGGTGAAGGTGATGCATGAACGCATCGGCATCGTGCACGGTTGCATGACCACTATCCACGCCATCACCAACACCCAGACCATCGTCGACAAGGGTCACAAGGACCTGCGCCGGGCGCGCGCCTGCGGTCAGTCACTGATTCCAACCACGACCGGTTCGGCCAGGGCGATCACCAGGATCTTTCCGGAACTCACCGGCAAGCTCAACGGCCACGCCGTTCGCGTTCCCCTGCTGAATGCCTCGCTGACCGATTTCGTGTTCGAGGCGGCGCGACCGGTGACGGCGGACGAGGTCAACGGCTACTTCAAGGACGCCGCCGCGGGCGAGCTGAAAGGGATCCTCGGTTACGAAGAGCGCCCCCTGGTGTCGGTGGATTATCTGAATGACCCGCGCTCCTCGATCGTCGATGCGCCCTCCACGATGGTGATAGACGGCACCCAGGTGAAGGTCTACGCCTGGTACGACAACGAATGGGGTTATGTGAACCGCATGATGGACCTGGCGGCGCTGGTTGCGCGCAGCCTTTGATTATCCTCACGGCGGACCGAGCGGGGTGGAGACATGAAGACTGTGGAGATTGAACCCTGCCTGCGGCGAGCTGCTCGGGCAGGCGCAGGCCTGTCCCACCGTCGAGGTGGCGGGGGAGACCCATGAAGGTTCACCCGCCTGGCTGATCCGCCGGGCCGTACGCCGCAGCGCCGCCTGCTGTTGAACGGCGATGGAAAGCGGCACGCGCAATTACCTGGTCGTTACCGCCGGCTACTGGGCGTTCACCGTCACCGACGGCGCTATCCGTATGCTGGTGGTGCTGTATTTTCACCTGCTGGGCTATTCGCCCTTCGAGGTGGCGATGCTGTTTCTGTTCTACGAGTTCTTCGGCATTGTCACCAACCTGGTCGGCGGCTGGCTGGGGGCGCGCATCGGACTGAACCTGACCATGCACATCGGCATGGGGCTGCAGGTCGTGGCGCTGTCCCTGCTGACCGTGCCCGATGCCTGGCTGTCGGTTCCCTATGTCATGGCCGCCCAGGCTCTGTCGGGTATTGCCAAGGACCTGAACAAGATGTCGGCCAAGGCGAGCGTCAAGATGCTGGCCGGCGACGGCGGCGAGTCGAAGCTGTTCCGCTGGGTGGCGGCATTGACGGGCTCCAAGAACGCCCTGAAAGGGGCCGGCTTCTTTGTCGGGGCGGCGTTGCTCGAAGGGATCGGTTTCCGCGGCGCCCTGGCGGTGCTGGCCGGCCTGTTGTCCATGGTCTTGATCGTGACTGCCCGGTTGTTGCCCAAAGGCGTCGGCAAGATGAAGTCGAAGCCGAAATTCACCCAGGTATTCTCCAACACACCGGCGGTCAACTGGCTGTCGGCGGCGCGCTTTTTTCTGTTCGGTTCGCGGGATGTGTGGTTCGTGGTGGGACTGCCGGTGTTTCTCTATTCCGTACTGGGCTGGAGTTTTACCCAGGTCGGCGGTTTCCTGGCACTCTGGGTGATCGGCTACGGCATCGTCCAGGCCGGCGCGCCACGCCTGATCCGCCGCAGTCACCACGGCCGGGGACCCGGCGGCGGGACCGCGCGGCTGTGGGCTTTCATACTGGCGATCTTTCCGGCCGGCATCGCCCTGGGCCTGCACTACGGACTCGATCCGGCCCTGGTGCTGGTCACCGGACTGGTCCTGTTCGGGGTGGTGTTCGCCATCAACTCGGCGGTGCACTCCTACCTGATACTGGCCTACTCCGACTTCGACAAGGTGTCGATGAACGTGGGGTTCTATTACATGGCCAACGCCGGCGGGCGTCTGACGGGAACGGTGCTGTCCGGCTGGGTGTATCAGACCCAGGGACTGACCGGTTGCCTGTGGTGGTCCGCGGCGCTGGTACTCGCGGCCGCGGTGTTGTCGTTCCGGCTGCCGGCCGTTGGGCCGCAGGACGAAACCGGTGGGCGGGTCGTCCCGGTTTGATGTTTTCTTGGATTCGCCGGCCTCCTGCGCCGGCGCTGAATCAGGTGCAGACACATGAGCGCACAATGTGAAACAACGGCACGCAAGGCCAGCGGGGCTGGCATGGGGTTTTTCGAGCGTTACCTGACGGTGTGGGTGTTTCTCTGCATCGTGGCCGGTATTGCGCTGGGGCATTTCATCCCCGAGCCGTTTCAACTGATCGGCAGAATGGAAGTGGCACAGGTGAACCTGCCGGTGGCAGTGCTGATCTGGCTGATGATTATCCCCATGCTGCTCAAGATCGACTTTCGGGCATTGCATCACGTCAAGGATCACTGGCGGGGTATCGCTGTCACGCTGTTCGTCAACTGGGCGGTGAAGCCTTTTTCCATGGCGCTGCTGGCCTGGCTGTTTATTCGCGGCCTGTTCGCGGACTGGCTTCCGGCCGGGCAGATCGACTCCTATATCGCCGGGCTGATTATCCTGGCTGCTGCACCCTGTACCGCGATGGTGTTTGTCTGGAGCCATCTGAGCGACGGTGAGCCGCATTTCACGCTCACCCAGGTCGCGCTCAACGACGTCATCATGATCTTCGCCTTCGCGCCGATCGTGGGTCTGTTGCTGGGGCTGTCGTCCATTGCGGTGCCCTGGGCCACGCTGTTCCTGTCCGTCGTGCTGTATATCGTGATCCCCGTGCTTATCTCTCAGCTGTGGCGGCATACTGTCCTGGCCAGAGAAGACGGTGTTGCCGGACTCGCGCGTTTGATCAAGACGCTGCATCCCGTTTCACTGATCGCCCTGCTGAGCACGCTGATTCTGCTGTTCGGGTTTCAGGGCGACCAGATCATCGCCCAACCGCTGATCATCCTGCTGCTCGCCGTACCGATTCTGATCCAGGTGTTTTTCAACTCGGGGCTGGCCTATCTGCTCAATCGCTGGGTGCGTTCGCCGCACTGCGTGGCAGGCCCGTCCGCGCTCATCGGCGCCAGTAACTTTTTCGAACTGGCCGTCGCCACCGCCATCGTATTGTTCGGCTTTGAATCCGGTGCGGCGCTGGCAACGGTCGTCGGTGTGCTGATCGAAGTGCCGGTGATGCTGGCGGCGGTGAAAGTGGTCAACAAGACACGTGGCTGGTACGAACAGGCGCCGGGTGTCATGCCGCATGACGAATGCTGTCCACAGAGTGTGGATCTGCAGACACATCATTGAGAGGGCAAGCGGCGTTTGTCGTTTGTACTTAGAAAGTTGGCTTTCCGTCCCAATCGGCCGCAAGACTGACCGAACCGGTGGACCATTCGCAAACAAAGGAAGATTTGAAGCTGCGGGGTAGGCGCCTATTTTACAGCTGGAATCTGTGACTGACCAGAAAAGACCCCCTCCCTTGCGGGAGGGGGAAGGGGAGGATTCAGTCCTCGATTTCAATCAAGCTGGCATTGTCAATCCGTGCAGGGGCACTGCTGAATGTGCCGTTCTCGACCTGCACCGCTGTGCCGGTACTCACGAGATTGCACAGCGCGATGTTGTCCGGCAACGGACCGCTGAGATCCGCGAACAAGGTGCCGGGGTCACTGGTGTCGACGATTACACCCAGGATCGCCAGCTCATTATCCCCTGCTGACGGATCACAGGTGTCGGTCGCGGGGCCGCGCAGCCGCACGTCGGTCAGGTCGGCGGTTCCGCGCTCGCGTATTTCGTTCGCGAACACCGTTCCGTCGCTGTCCGCAAAGCCGCGCACCTCGACCTGGATATTGCCCGCCGGGCCAGTTCCATCGACAAGGCCGTCATCATCTTCCGTCAGCGATGTTGTGTTGACCAGGATAAGGTCCATGATGGCGAAGGAACCGCCCAGTCCACCGCCCGGCACATTGACGGGCGCCTCGATACGGACACGGGTTTCGCGGAACTTGATCTTCTCGGCGGTCAGAATCCCGCTGCCGGTGTCCAGTGTGCCCTCGGCCTCCAGTTTGGCCCCGGGCACGACGTCGGCCGGGGCACCGCCCTCGAAGCTCGTTGCGGCCGTGGTCTGTACCCGTTGCCCGCCGACCACGAAGTCGCTCGGCGAGGTAATCGTCGAGACCAGCCCCTCGACCTCGGCCTCGAGTACCGTTCCCACGGCATTGCTGGGGGTCCCCAGCCCGGGGATCCTGCATTCAACGTCGGTTACTGTCACCAGCGGGTTGCCGGCAACAAATGCCGGATCTCGTGCTGCCTTGACTTCAACCAGATCGCCATTCGCGAGGCCGGTTCCGCAATCACGCGGAACAACACCGTTGAGCTGGACAGACTGGGTTCCGATATCAAAGCTGCCCGGCGTCACGTTACCGACTATGCCGGTCAGCTTCCAGACCGGGATTCCGGCCGTTTGCCACTGTATACGGGTGGCTTGAATAACATTATTGGCGTCGCTGAATCCGCTCACTTCGACTTCGTCGGTGACGGAGAGACTGGAGATGTCGGCCAAGCCGGCAAGCACCGTGTCACCGGTCGCAATAACGCTTTGGCCAAGCACGGTCAGTGGGTTGGTGGAGGTTACCGGCCCTTTTACATTGTTGTCGAGCGCGATGGTTACGGCCGTGCCGCTGGTGAAGTCGTCGCTGACATCAGTGCCGACTTCAACCCGGGTCGCGAAGCCTCTGCCCTCCAGTTCCAGTTCCGCTTCGGTGATTTCGCTGCCGTCCCGGACTATCGTGGTCTGGGAGTCAATCGTAAACTCGCGCACGTCATTGATAATCACGCTGCCAAACCCGGTTGTGGTTCCCACGCCAACGCCGGCCACCTGAATGCCCGTGCCGCCGATGCCACCGACGCCGGCGACTGAACCACCACCGCCACCGCAACCCGTGAGAGCGACAAGTGCAGCAGTGGCACTGGTCACAATAAGTTTGTAGATCGTGTTCATGGTTGATCCTCCTGCTCTGCTGAGCATTCGTGGCGACAGATGCCAGGGGCAATTCAATTGTGCTGGCAGCAAGCGCGGGGATGGCCTGGCACACCCGCTATGCCGATTCTTCATCATGCTTGATCTCCGCTTCGTTGCCCGCAGTACCGACTGCGTGGAAAAAGTAAAGCCCGAAGTTGATACGCCGGGTGGCGTCCGGCTTGCCATCCGAACGCTGCTGCAGCTCCATCGCTTTGCGATTGATGAGCTGAAGCGCCTGCATGCCAATCTGTTTGGCAGCCGTTTCCAGCTCGGCGACGTCAGCCTCGGTCAGCGAGTCGTAATAGACGCTGCGTTCCATCATGGGCGGCCCCGCCCGGGTGATGTTATGGGCGCAGGCGGCAATGTGGTCGTGCAGGTTGCGTCCCATGAAGTAGGCTTTTTCATCCAGGCCACTGTCCGGAACAAAGGCCTCAGTGTTCAGCCACACCAGGTCGTGCTCATCGACACGGACCACGCCGAGGCGCAGCCACTCGTCGAGTACCACCCGGGCGCGGATATCCTTGCTTTGCGTCTGCACGAGCGTTTCAAAGCTCGGCTGCGCGGTATCCTGGCCGAGTCGCGGGAGCGGCCTGGGGTGTCCATCATGGTCGAGAAATTCCGGCGCAGCGGTCCAGCGCGCCACCAGCTGTGCGCCCAGTGTGGCGTTTGTCGGATCGGTGACGGCCTGGTCCGGTTCCTGTCGGAGTCGTCGCACATCCTTGCGATGGATGCCGGTCAGAAGCGTGATTCGGCTGTCGCTTTGCTGTTTTCCGGCGATTGGGAAGTCGTGCTCGGCGACCTCGACGTAGATCGCTTTCAACAGCTGAGAAAGAACAGGGTAGGTGATTTTGAAGTGCAGCAACATGCGCACCAGCGGCCGCAGCAACTGCGAGAAGGCTGTCATCAGGGCCGGTGGAATCGTATCGATGAATTTCATCCAACTACTACCAATGCTTCTTGAATTCCAGAAACAGGGCCCGGTCTTCGTCCATGACATCCTGGACCTCTATAGCCAGGGTCTTGCTTCCGTTCAGGTGAAGCCGTGTGTCGCGAATGGGCAACAGCGCAGCGGTACCGAGGAGCCCACTGGCCTGCTCGGAAATCCCGTCGGCCCCCGGCCTTTGCGCCAGGAACGACCGGGCGACCCGAGTCGAGGCCGCCCGGTCCACTGCCTGACACTTCAATCTTCCAGTTCCAGTTCCTTGACAGGCGCACTGACATCGGTGAACGGATCCCACTTGGCTTGTACCACGGTGAGCCCTTCGACGATCGCAGCGAAGAACTGATCGGCCGATATAGGTTGATCATCAAAGCCTCTGAACTGCGTGCTGCCGCTGGTGTTTACCGTGACACCCAGAAGGGTCACAGTGCCCGCTACCGGATCTATCTGATTCACGGGAGCGCGTATTTCCACCTTGCTGTCATTGGCGTCACGCGTCAGTTCGGTCGCGACGAACGCACCATCGGCGCCAAGAAAGCCGCGGACCTCCAGGTAATCGCCAGCCTGAGTACTGCCCAGCGAGAATGGTGAAACGTCGTCACGCTTGTCTTCCATGGCAGTCCCACCGGTGACGGTCACCGGGATACCGAGGAGAGAGACTGTTCCGCCCGCCGCATTCACACCGCCAAAGTCGACGTTTGCCTGAATGCGGCCGTCATTATCCTCAAACTTGATCTTGCTCGCCTCGAGCGCGCCGCCGCTGCCGAGCAGGCCTTCGACCTCGAGCCGCGCGCCCGCCACTATGTTGGCGGGAGTTCCGAACAGGAACAGGGTCGATGGCGTGGTCCTGACGAGGATGCCGCCGATTTCAAACTCGCTGCTCGAGTTGATGCGGGTTACGATGCTTTCGATCTCGGTTTTGGCTCCCGGAACCGCGGTATTCCCGAGTCGACTGTGCGGTTCGACCTTGGTGGCGGTGAGGCTGAGCGAACCCGGCGCATAGGCCTTGCTGTCGTCCTTCACCTCTACCAGCTGTCCTTCAACCGGGTTACCGGAGGGAAGGTCGTTTACGTCAGCCGCGCCGTAATCGACCACCAGGTCGTCGATGCGGAATGTCCGGCTGGTGGAATCGAGATTCCGAACGTTACCGATGACGCTGTAGCGATTGACATTGGCGGGATTGGTCTTGCGCTCCACAAACCGCGCTACGATATCGTCGTTGGCGTTGCGCAGCCCGCTGATCTCCAGAATATCGCCGGCGGCGATACCGGCGAGAGAGGTGTTGTTGAACACCGTACCGGCGTCAGTGATCACGGTCTGGCCCATCACCGAGAAGCTGTCGCCACTGGCTGGACCATCCGCGGGGCCTTTGACATCTTCCTCGAATCGGACGCTGCTGGCGATCTTGTCATCGATACTGCCTTCGACGCGGACGATCATGCCGATCTCCAGTTCACGCACGTCATTCAGCTGGTCGTCGCCGCGAAATACGCTGGCGTTGTCGGTGTTGAATTTCACCCCGTTGACGAACACGCTGCCGAACCCTGTGATGGTCCCGGAACTGACCCCGACGGTACTGCTGGGAGTAATTGCGCCAGTACTGTCCGTGCCGCCACCGCCGCCGCAACCGGCCAGCCACACCGGCAGGCTCAGAAAAAGAGCGAATACAGGTTTTGCTTTCATGATGTGCTCCTTTGGAGGTGCCGGTTCCGTTTGGTGTTATCGAACGGTTCAATGCATCGGAGTCCGGTCCTGCTCCTCTATGGTTGATAAAATGTGGGAAAAAATCCCACATGGGAATAATAGCCCAAAACAGACGCGTGTCAAGAGAGGAGCCGGGTTGCCGCAGGGACATGGGAAACGGCTGAAGTTAATCAAAAATATCAGTGCATTACAGAAATTCAGCAGGTAGGATTAGCGGGTTGGCAGCGACTGGAAGAGGCGGCGGGACAACAGTCGGTGAATCCGTCAGCTGCAGATTCGAAGATCAGGCAATGGTGCTGGGAACAGGATCGCCAGGCCGCTCGCAGACCGCCTCGGCAGCTGTGTTAAGCACCAGAAAGATGGGTGAGCGATTCCATGGACTTGAAAGTCTTATTAACGGTTTTTACCGCTGTATTCATCGCGGAGCTGGGAGACAAAACACAACTGGCCACTTTGCTTTTTGCGGCTGACAAAGAAGTCAGCAAATTCACGGTTTTCCTGGGCGCTTCACTGGCGCTTATTGTGGCGTCCGGGATCGGTGTGTTGGCGGGCGGTTTGATATCGCAATATGTAAGTGCGAAGTATCTTCACTATATCGCCGGTATCGGTTTTATCGGAATCGGTATTTGGACGTTGTTCAAAGCATGAACGTGCGGGCAACAGAAACTCCACCGTGGCCGAAGCAGGGGCCGGGCCCAATGGATACGGTCGCAGGGCACCACGGCCTGCGACTGGAGTCTGCGGCACACTTATAGGATCATTGCCCGCTGATTCGCGCGCCAGGGGCCAATACCGCTGGGGCTACCGCATGCCGACTGCCGGGCAGGCTGAATGCGGCTGGCGTCACCTTAATCAGAGGAGAATGGGCCTATGCAGCTGGACACTGAGGGCGTGAAGAAATGGTTGGCCGCGGATCTGACCGACGTGCTGATCCGTCTGGCGATTACCGCATTTCTGGTGGTTCTGTGCATGCGCATCTTCGAACCCTTTATGGGGCTCATGCTGTGGGCAGTGATCCTGGCGGTCGCGCTCTATCCTGCGCATCAATGGATGGTCAGGCGATTCAGGATGCGCCAGGGTCGGGCCGCGACCCTTCTGGTGCTGGTCGGTCGTGGTGGTGGTCGGGGTGCCCAGCTTCATGCTCGGCAGCTCTTTCGCGAGCCACGTGTACCAGGTGCACGAACGGTTCAAGAACGACGAGATCACCATCATGAAACCCGATCCCGCCGTGGCCGAATGGCCACTGGTCGGCAAGAACCTCTATGCGTCCTGGGATGCGGCCGCCCAGGATCTGCCGGCCTACCTGACCAAAATCCAGCCGCAGCTGATGGAGGTCTCGAAGAAACTGGTGTCGGTAGCGGCCAGCACGGCGGGCGGCCTATTGAAGTTCCTGGGTTCGCTGATCATTGCCGGGATCATGATGGCCTATGGCAAGTCAGGGTAGCCTGGCCATGCAGCGCATCATCAGCCGGCTGGCCGGACCGGAAACGGGCGTTCGATTGCACAGCCTGTCCACGGCGACCATCCGCTCGGTGGCCATGGGGGTGATCGGTGTGGCGTTTATCCAGGCCTTGTTGCTGGGGGTCGGTTTTATCTGGGCGGGCATTCCCGGCCGCCGGTGTATTGGCGCTGGTGGTCTTGCTGTTCGGCATTGCGCAATTGCCTGCCGCGATCATTACGCTGCCCGCGATCGCTTACCTCTGGTGGACCGGTGACTCCACCGTGCATGAACGTGGTGTTCACGGTCTACCTGGTCGCCGCCGGCTGGCCGATAACGTGCTCAAGCCGCTGCTGCTCGGCCGCGGCGTGGATGCACCCATGCCGGTCATTCTGCTCGGCGCGCTCGGCGGCATGGTCACCGGCGGTATTATCGGCCTGTTCGTCGGTGCGGTGCTGCTGGCGCGTCGGCTACCAGATCTTCATGGACTGGGTGGCCGAAGGGGATCTGCGACGCGAGCAGGCGCGGGCGCCGGGCGAAGCCGCGTCGACCGGCGCCTGAGTGAGCCGTTGCCCGAGGTTGTATCCAGGCTTCCTGCTGAACCGTTCAGCCCTGCTCGTGCGGCGCGCTGCTCACGCTGAACGCCTGTACGACCCTGGGGCCTGATTACCAGGAGCCCGAGGTGGCCTGGCTGCAGGAGCTGGCAGCCGGACTCTGTACGGCAGGTCGCGGGACGCGAACAGACCGAGGACAGATCTCCGTTTCTGGTGGGACGTGTTCAACGATCCCGTGCTGAACCGATTGATCGAGTCGGCCAGGCAGGACAATCTGTCACTGCGCATCGCCGGGCTGCGCATCCTGGAGAGCCGGGCCCAGTTGGGCATCGCCGACAGCAGCCTGTATCCGCAGGTGCAGCAGGTCAACGGCGCGATCGATCGTGTGAACACCCGGCAGCACGGCGGTGCTCTGCCGAACGACGATCAGAGCCTGGCCAGCTACCAGGCGGGCTTCAATCTGGCCTGGGAGCTGGATTTCTGGGGGCGCTTCCGGCGCGGCATCGAGTCCGCCGATGCGGCCTTCTTCGCCTCCATCGCCAATCAGCAGGATGTGCAGGTGCTGCTCAGCGCCCAGGTGGCCGATCTGTATTTCGCCTACCGCACCACCGAGCTGCGCATCGCCATCGCCCGCGAGAACGCGGCGATTCAGAAGCGCAGTTACGAAATCACCGAGCGCATCTTCACCAGCGGCGCAGGACTCGGAGCTGGACCTGCAGCAGGCCAAGACCCAGTACCTGGCCACGCTGTCGACCATCCCCGCAACTGGAGATCACGCTGACCAACGCTGCGCAACGCGCTTTGCACCTTGCTGGGCCGCCCGCCGGGCGACTCTGCCGGAACTGGACGGCGCCGGTCGACAGCCTGCCCGGGATCGAGTCGACCGGCATCCGGGAGATCCCGGCGCGGCTGCTGATGCGCCGCCCGGACATACGCGCCGCCGCCTGGCAGGTGGCCGCGCAGTCGGCGCAGATCGGTATCGCCGAGGCCGACGTACTATCCGGCGATTTCGCTGTTCGGCAGCATCGGCTGGTCGGGCAGCACGCTGAGCGGCAGCCCGGATACCGGCAGCCTGGCCATCGGCCCCGCATTTCGCTGGAATATATTCGACTACGGCCGCATCGCGAACAACGTGCGCGTGCAGGATGCGCGCCTGCAGCAGCTGATCGAGAGCTACCAGGACAGCGTGCTGCAGGCCGCGCGGGAGATCGACGATGCGGCGATCAGCGTGGTCAAGACCCGGGAGCAGCAGGTCATACTGGACGAATCCGTGCGACGCGTCCGCAGCGTTCGCTGGACCTTGCCAACAAGCGCTACCAGGAAGGCTATGCGGATTTCCAGCGGGTGCTGGACGCGCAGCGCTCGGTGTTCTGCGCAGGCCGAACGCCAGCTCATCAACCAGGGCAGTCATGTCCGCGCCGTCATCGGCCTGTACAAGGCCCTGGGTGGCGGCTGGCAGCCTACGCCGATGCAAGCAGGTGATTCCCGCAGACGTGCGGGAACACCATGCAGGAGCGCACCGACTGGGGCGACCTGCTCACCGCACCGTTGCCCGCCAATGCGAACGCCACCATCGACTTCCAGGACTTCGCAGCATGAGTGATCAAGAGCAACCCGCCGGGCAGCCGAAAACGTCGCAGCCGACGACCAACGAACCTGCGGCCACTTCGGTGAAGAAGGGGATCGGACTGATCTGTGCTGGTGATCCTGCTCAGCCTCACCTGGTACCTGTTCGCCGACCGCTTCACGCCGTACACCTCGTCAGGCGCGGGTACAGGGCTACGTCGTCGGTGTGGCGCCGAAAGTCGCCGGCGTGGTGACCCAGGTGTGGGTCAGCAACAACCAGGAGGTAGAGGCCAATCAGCCACTGTTCCAGATCGATCCGTCGCAGTACGAGATCGCGCTGAGCAAGGCGCAGTCCGATCTGGACAATGCCCGCAGCCAGGTGGCGGCGGGTAGCGCCGGCGTGGAATCGGCGCGGGCCAACCTGCGCGCGGCGCAGGCCAATCGGGTCAAGGCGGAGAAGGATGCCAATCGCCTGCAGCGGCTCTATCGCGAGGACCCCGGGACCATCTCGGTGCGCCGGCTGGAGATAGCGCAGGCGAGGCTGGCACAGGCACGCGCCCAGGTGGACGCGGCCGAGGCCGAGATCCAGCGTGCCATCGAGCAGAAGGGCGGCGACGAGGAAGAGAACACCATCCTGAAGACGGCACAGAGCGCGGTCGAGAAGGCGAAGCTGGATCTGGAGAACACGATGGTCCGGGCATCCTCGCGCGGGATCGTCACCGACCTGCGCGCCGACGTTGGCCAGTACGCCGGCACCGGCGCGCCGGTCATGACCCTGATCGCCATCCATGACGTCTGGATCGACGCCGAGTTCACCGAGAACAATCTCGGCCATCTGCGCCCCGGCAGTCCCGTGGAGATCGTGTTCGACGTGCTGCCCGGGCGGGTCTTCCCCGGCGAAGTGCGCAGCATCGGTGTGGGCGTGAGTGTCAGCCAGCCGCCACCCCCCGGTACCCTGCCGACCATTCAGAACAATCGCGACTGGTTGCGTCAATCGCAGCGCTTCCCCGTGGTGGTCGGTTTCAATCCCGAACAGCATGATGAACTGCGCAAGCAGTTGCGCATCGGCGGCCAGGCCTCGGTGATCGCCTATGCCGAGGGACACGGCTTCCTCGAACTGCTGGGCAAGGCCTATATCCGCCTGTTGAGCCTGCTTTCCTATGCCTATTGACGCGGCTGGCACCTGATATGCACATCCAGGCACGACGCATTTTTCGCCTGAGCCTCACCACAGCGCTGGCGCTGGCGGTTGCCTATGCCCTGGCGGTGCCGCTGCCATTTCTCGCGCCGCTGTTCGCCATCATGCTGGTGGCCAAACCGGCGCCGCCGCCGGGCCTCAAGGGCCTGGTCGGTCTCGTCCTGCTGGTGCTGTTCACCCTCGGCGTCGGCCTGGTGCTGATACCGATGCTGCAGCACTACCCCGTGGCGGCGCTGCTCATCGTCGCGCTCGGCCTGTATTTCAGCTCCTATCTCACCGTCAACCTGGGCAAGGGCCTGGTCGGCGCGCTGCTCACGGTCGGGTTCACGCTCATTTCCGCGGCCGGGACGGTAGACTACGCACTCGCCACCACGGTGATCCAGGCACTGGTTCTGGGTCTGGTGATCAGCATTGTCTGCAGCTGGCTGGTGTATCCCTGGTTCCCGGAGGACCCGATGGCCGGGCCGCCGCCAGCTGCACCCGCGGGAAGCGAGGAACAGTCCACCTGGATTGCCCTGCGCGCTACCCTGATCGTGTTGCCGGTGTATTTCCTCACGCTGACCAACCCGTTGATGTACATGCCTACCCTGATGAAGTCGGTGTCACTGGGCCAGCAGGGGTCGCTCATGGATGCCCGCAGCGCCGGGCGCGAGTTGCTCGGTTCCACCTTTCTCGCCGGCTGTTTCGCGGTGCTGTTCTGGGGTCTGCTGGGGTTGAGCACCAGTCTGTGGATGTTCTTCTGGTGGATGCTGCTGTTCGGGGTGTATTTTTCCAGCAAGCTGTACCGCCTCATGCCCACGCGCTACCCTGCGTCTTTCTGGCTGAACGTGGCGACCACCATGCTGATCCTGCTCGGGCCCGCCGTGGAGGACAGCGACAGCGGCAAGGATGTCTACATGGCGTTCGCGGTGCGCATGGGGTTGTTTGTCGCGGTCACCCTCTATGCATGGCTGGCGGTCTATCTGCTGGAGCAGCTGCGTACGCGCCGTATCGGTCGGGTGGCGCCGTCATCACGAGACGGGGAGATGCCGGTGTGCTGAGCAATGTCCTCAGCTGATCGGTCCGCTGGAAGCCATCAATCAACGGCCTGCTGCTGATCGGCGCATCCTGACAGGAGAGAATCCTGGTCGATGTTGGTTCCACTTGCCGCGGTACCAGCGCCCGGCGCGACGAAAAATCACTCGCGAAATCGCCGTAACCGGGAAGCCGGAAAATTCTGTGCTTACCCCCCCCGTCCCGGCTCCCCTTGAACGAATCGGCATTCAAAGCCAAACTGCTTGGTGCCGAACACATGACGATTCCGGACCGCAAGCGCGACCAGGGGCGCGGCGAGGGGCACAGGCTGCAGTCAGCCTTCCATGGTAGACGTTCGGTACCGACGCCGGGCATGCGTTGCAACTGTCGCTCCAGGATCACGGCGTAGGGAAAGCGGCACGACTTGCGGGCATGATCCCCTGCAGCTGACTGGAAAGGCCGGAAACATGAAACAGTATTTACTGACTTTGGTATTCGTTTTACTGGCTGGTTGTGGAACAACAGTAAGCAAGACATACCTTCCAAACGGGGAGCAGGGCTATGCAATCGACTGCTCGGCTGCAGGCGCGGACTTGATAGACTGCTACGAGAAAGCGGGCAACCTGTGCGGCGCCAGCGGGTACGAAGTGATAGGTGCCGGCGGTGTTGGTTATTCAAGTCGCGCCATGCTGCTGAAGTGTAAGTAGCACTTCTTCGGCACCGGCCTGCGCGGTCTGGCTGGGGTGGCGAGCAGTGGAGCCGGATGAAAAAGCCAGCGTCCGTGGGTACGCAAGACGCTGGCTGGCTGATCGCCGGCCAGAGGAGAGTCGGACCAGCGATATACAGCGAGGCGCTCCATCGCCTCGTGTATCGCATTATCGACCGTTTCGCATGATTCGCTATCCGGGATTCCCTGAATTTGCCCAGGTCGAACACGACTGAACCGGCGCTGCGCTGGCGCACGCGACGGTTCTCCCAAGAGCAAAAAAATGTGAACCACGTCTGCTCGGATGATTCCCGGGCGCTCCAGAAAGTCCCACCGCAGCCCGATAGTTACCCTGTTAAGGCGCCGTTTCAGCGTCTCGTCACGCGCTTTCTACCGGGTCTCCAATGGCAAAGATATTCTGGGTCGAAGACCAGTCCCACTGGATAGACAAATTTCAGAATGCTCTGGAGCGCGCGGATCTGGACGGCAGACGCAACACGGTAGTGGTCTACAGGTTCAGTGAGGCGGCGCGCCAGCAGATCGCCCTGATGTCAGCTGAAGACCGGCCGGATATCGCGCTGCTGGATGCCAGGATGAATGGCAATGACCGCGCGGGTTTTTCGGTTTCCGCGGCACTGCTCAACAAATGGCCGGGACTGCCCATCATCTTTTTTTCCGAACATAGCGGCACCGGTATCGAGAAAGAGGCGATTTCCGAGCACCAGGTCGCTGACTTTATTGCCAAGCATCAGCGCAATGTGGAGGACGTGTTGTGCTGGCGGGTACGGGCGGCCTTGCGGCACAGGGCCGTGAATGATGCGGCAACAACCGGCGCGGGTGATGTGCTCAGCAGCGGTGATCTGAAGCTGGATCTGGCTACCTGGGAGGTGTACTGGAAGGGCGCCAGACTGATGAATCCGGATAATCCGAAGCGCCCGCTGGCGCCGACGCCGAGAAAGATACTGCGCTGCCTGGTGGAGCGCTCGCCCCGGCCGGTCACAACCTGGCAGATTGCGGAATACCTCGGCGTCGATTCTGATACCTATTCAAGTGCGACCTACCGTCAGCATATCAAGACCCTGCGCCGATCCATCGATGCTGCCGAAGGCGGTGCCGGTCATTTTATCGAGCAGTGCAAAAACGGTCAGGGCATCATCAGCTGCGGTGAGCAGGGCGCCTACAGCTGGACCAGGCTTGCCCCGGCTACCCGGGTAGCGCCAGGAGACGGGCGTTGACAAAAACAATCTTACAGTTTCCCTGGCTGGGTGTTCTCGCCAGTGCCGGATTCGCGCTGCTGCTGGTTGTGACGGACCCCGAGCTTGCGCGCTATGCCGATAGTGCGCTGCTGGTCTGGATGCGCGACTCCGAGCACAGGTTGCTGCTGTTCTCCCTGGTCGTTCTGATTGTGATTTTTGATTTCCTGCGCTTTCGCCGAACGGGCCGTGAGTACGATGCGAAAATCAGGTCACTCAAAGAACAGATTGACGAGTTGTTCACAAGCAGGAACGCCCTGCAGAACAAGGCGCATAAATATTCCGGGCATGCGGACAAGCTGAAATATTTCATCAGTGAACGACTGCTCGAATATATCGAATACGATGAGAAGTTTATTCATTTCAAGAGCATTGCCTCAGAGGTCCGTCACAACGGTGTGATCTGCTATGACCGGGTAAGGTCGCTTCTGAACCAGGCGCTGAAACTGGAGCTGGAACCGGATGACAGGCGGCGCTACCAGGAGGCTCTGGACAGCATGGTGTATCTGTGGGATCTGCTCGATCTTTCCACCACAGACAATATCGCCATGTATGTTGCCAACAAGCTGTACGAATGTGAGGAACTCCTGTATCACCAGGTGCTGGGTGCGGATTCGCGGGCGACACCCTTTGCGCCGACGTTTCCGGCGCGACGCGCTGCTGTCAGGGCGGTGCGGGGTTTCGTGGAAGAGGGCGATCGTGTCAGTATCGAGCTGCTCAATCCAGGTGAACCCTTCTGCTACGAGGACGATCAGTTAGTGGTCCAGTTGAACGATGTCGGCGAGCTGCTCGGTAACGAAAACCACGTATTGCTGATGGTCGAAAACATGATTAACAACGGCCTGTATTATGCTGGCCAGAAACAATACCGGAACCGGCATGCCCGGCTGTCGCTGCGAATGGTGAAAGAAGCCGGCGAAGTGGTGCTGCGTATCTACAATGCCGGCCCGCTGATTGCCGAGGATGTTCGCGACAAGATCTATCAGCTGGGATTTTCGACCAAGCGCAGCAAGGGTAATCAGGGCAAGGGACTGGGCCTGTATTTTGTCAAACAGCTGATCAATGGCTATGAAGGCAGTATAGATTTTCACAATATCAGCAACCAGGACGACACCTACGTGCTGCGGATCGAGTCCGAGTCCGGCGTTGTCGTCAATCAGATCATCAAGACCGCGGTTAACGAGAAAGGCAGGCCGGAGTGCAGGAACGAAGACGGCGCACTGGAAAAGGGGCTGAAGTTCGACGTGGCGGGTCGTATCCGCAGCCTGGAGGTGTCGCGACAAGCGGCGGAACAGACGCATGTATTCAGTGCGTTCGAGCCAACCGGTAAGACACGCATTCTGGACCCCGCGTACCCCGAGAGACCGGCCTGGTGTGTGGACGTGGTGGAACGGATTTCGTCAACGGAAATCAGCTTCAAACCGCTCGACATCATGGGCGTCGAATTCATCATTCGTATCCCGAGCGCAGAATCACGGCTCGATCCCCAATACCACGAGGCAACGCAGCAGGACTTGACGGAACCCGAAGCCCTGAATGAGCAGATCAAGGCTGTCAGCGCTTTGATCGAAGACTGACAGGGTCCCGGATCGGCCGCGATCTCCACTTCAGGTGTGACGCTGTTCACACCAACGGACATCGGTTCCAGACCGGGTTTTCCCGCTAAAACAACCGCCTGAAACCCGCTCGGACTGTTTCGGCCATTTCGCTGCCTTATTTTCACAGGATTTTTACCGGTGCTTGATAAAACTACCTCAGGCCGATCAGGCGAGGCGCGCCTGATCACTGAAATTCACAGTAACTGGCAAGTAATGAGGTGGCACCATGAGCTTCGCAGAAATCATTACACTGTGGTCGGATAACCGGGGTCTGTCCCTGCTGATCTGGACCATCCTGCTGGTGACAGCCATGTATCTGGCGCGTTCATCGGCCCACCAGTCAATCGCGGCCGCGGCGCGTTCCGTACGTGTCGCCCTGCGTATGACGGCGGCATCCTTGATGGCCCTGGAACAACGCATGGTCAAGCGTAACAAGCAGGTCATTCTGCAGGCCGGTCAGGAGTCAACCGAGCGGACCATCGAACGGGAGTTCCAACGCGTCAATGCGATCGTGGAGCGGGACTTGAGCGGCTACCCGGCCGCACAGCGCACGATTACCGATCTCATCAACCGGATCGAGACCGACTATCAGGCGTCCAACGAAACGCCGCCGTCGCCGCCCGAGTGGCTGGAAGCGGTCGACACCATATCGCGCATCGAGAAGGCGGGTGACTCGACGGTCAGTCAGGTGCTGCAGAGCATCCAGGAAACCATCGAATCGGCCCACCGGGAAACCGTCAAGGCCTATCGCAAGAGCAGCCTGGACCGTCTGCAGGTGCTGAAAAAGATGTTGCCGTCCTGGCGTGGTCTGTCGCAAACCGTGTCTTCGATGAGTACCGCGGTCACCGATCTGAGTGAGCGATCGCTATTCATTGACAAACAGATGGAGAAATACGAGCGCATCCGCAGGAAGGACGATCAGGTCGCCCGTGTGCTGGCGTCTTCATCATTGACCCAGTTCTTCGTCGCGGGTCTGGTGCTGGTGATCGCAACGTTCGGCGGTGTTATCAACTATCAGTTGATTGCTCTGCCGATGTCGGAAATGGTCGGTGGCGTGAGCGAAATCGGTGGCTGGCGTACGGCGGATATTGCCGCCATGGTGATCATTATGGTCGAGGTGGCGATGGGCCTGTTCCTGCTGGAATCCCTGCGGATCACCCATCTGTTCCCCATCATCAGCAGCATGGATGACAAGATGCGCAAGCGTATGGTGATTGTCACGCTGACGATACTGACCATTCTGGCCAGTGTGGAGGCGTCGCTGGCCTATATGCGCGACCTGCTGGCGCTGGATCGTGAAGCCCTGGCTCAGTCGCTGGCCGGCGTCGCCGCCAGCAACGTGGAGTTTCGCTGGATTCCGTCCATCGGTCAGATGGTGATGGGATTCATCCTGCCGTTTGCCCTGGCGTTTGTGGCGATTCCTCTGGAGTCGTTCATTCACGCCAGCCGCACCGTCATAGGCCTGGCCGGCGCAAGTGTCGTGCGGGTGCTGGCGTATGTCAGCCAAGCTGACCGGCCAGATGATGTATCAGGTCGGCCGTATCACGATCCATGTATACGATATGGTGATCTTTTTGCCACTGTCGATTGAACAGCTCGTGCGCAGCAGCAAGGGGGCGCGCGACGGTGATGAAGCGGATGAAATTATTGTGACAAGTGACAAGTCAGTGGGAGGTAGCAAGCCATGAAGATCTGCAAACTGATGACAACGCTGGTTCTGTGTTCGGGCCTGATCGCCTGCGGCGAGAAGGCGCCGAAGTCCAAGGCGGTGTATATGCTCATCGACACCTCGGGCACCTACACCAGGGAACTGAATAAAGCCCAGAAAATCGGCAACTATCTCCTGGGCACTCTGAACAGTGGCGATTCGCTCGCCATGGCGAGGATCGACAGTGGCAGTTTCAGCGAGAAGGACATCATTTCCAAAGTGACGTTTGATATGCGCCCGAGCATTGCGACGACGCAGAAGCACCAGTTCAAGCGCCAGCTGGATGACTTTGTCAGCACTGCGAAACCCAGCGCGCACACGGATATCAGTGGAGCGGTGTTGCAGGCAGCAGAGTTCCTGAACGAAACCCGGGCACGGGAAAAGTACATATTGATCTTTTCAGATCTGGAGGAAGATCTGGTCAGGGGTCATATTCGTGATTTCACCATGCCGCTGGTTCAGGTCAAGGTGGTTGCCTTGAACGTGACCAAACTGAGAAGCGACAATGTCGATCCCAGAGACTATATGAAACGCCTGGATGACTGGGAACAGCGTGTGTACGAAGGCGGTGGGCACTGGTCGGTGGTTAATGACCTGGATCGTCTCGATAAGTTGCTGGATAGCTGAGCAACAGATCAAAGGGGGTGAAGAAGGTGGCGAAGGGGTTCGGGCGGCGTGAGCTGTAAGTCGCGCCGTCCTTTCCCAGTGACGCCCCTGGTTATTCACTGCAGCAACTTCCAGAAGAACGACAGACTTGATCAGGCGTCCAGGGGCTGACGCCGATATTCACTCGGCGAGACGCCCCTCCAACGGCGAACAGCGCGAGTAAAGCCTGCCGCATCGGCGAACCCCAGCATCAGACTGATATCCATTAGCTTTATATCAGCATCTACCAGCAAAGCTTCCGCTTTCAGGAACCGGCTTTGGTCAAGAATACAGGTATAACTGAGATCGTGGTCAGCGAGGCGACGCTGCAATGTGCGAACCGTCATATCCATGACCGTCGCCAGCAATTCGATTTTAGAGTCCCGGATAGGGGATCCGTAAACCCCCCGCCTTTAGGCGGCGGATAGGGGTAGGTTGGTGCTGAGCGTAGCGAAGCCCAACGGACGCGGGTTACCCAGACGCGTGGTGCTGGATGCGGGGCGGATCAGGCTGTGAGGGGGAACAACCGAGGCTGTCGGGCTTCGCCGCGCTCAGCCCAACCTACGGTCTCAATCGGCCGCATGGCCGATCGATCCGGCTTTTAGCCGTAACCCGACGCCACCGGCTTGAGCCGGTGGAGTGTTCACGATCCATGTTGCCCAGATACGGGTTGATGGCTTCGCGAAGCGCACCGGTAACTGGATCTGTACATCTTCAGCAAGCAAGCGATATCCCCTTTGCTCGAGCCAGACAAGCTCTTCCTCATCTCTGAGAGCATAATCATTGATACTGCTCTGCTTAGGGGCGATGCTGCAAACCCGCTTTAAAACTTCGTACAGGTTGATGCAGCGGCCAATCAGGGGGGGCAGGCTCGCGATATCCTGGTGTGCTGTAGTCTGTGCTGCTGGCAGGCCCAAATTCGGAATGTCTTTCTGTCTTGTAACCCGTTGTACAAATGCCAGCAGGGCAGTTCGGGCGGAAGCAGTTCCGCGTCGCCTGCCAGCAATGTGGGCAAACCCACGGATTGCAGGATGGCTTGAGTGGGTGCGCCAATGCGCCGGGCGCCATAGATGAATGGATTCAGGATGGCTTCGCGCACGATGGGGAGTGTGGTGGGTCGTCGCATTCTGGTTGCTAGGGCTACCCGGGTTACTGTGCCATTTTATATGGCCTTTCTAACCGGTTCGTCGTGAATAGACAAGAAATTCTGCCAGGCAACCTGCACAGTTCCAACGATCGCTGAGAGATAGAGTCCGTGAGGGCCGATTGTGGGGTCTAGTGGTGCACCTGCCAAGTCGCGTGCAGCTTGACTGTATTATGAAAAACAGATAGGAGTAGATACTCGCGCCTGGGTCCACAAGACCTGGTGCACGCCTGAGGTCGAGCTTGTGGAGCATCAAAGTAGTGTTGTCATGCTGAGTAACAACAAAGATAGGTTAACTTGACGACGACGGACTTCCTCAAATCATTGACCGCGGTTTTGTATAAAAACGGTCAGGTCCTGACAGTGTAAGTATTTACGGGATGCGACTTTAGGCAGATACACACAGGAGAAAATGAGATGAAAAATTTGAGTACAATTGTATCCGGTGCCCTGTTGGCGTTGGTCCAGACGTATTCACACGCCGCTGGTGACGCGAACTTGTTCGGCAGCTTGACGCCCGATACCCAAGAGAACCTGCAGCTTGCAGATAGTGATGACCGTCAAGATAGACGCCAGGAACGTGGCAGGTCGGACGAACGCCAGGACAGAAGGGATTGTCGCCAGGAAGAAGGTCGTGTTGGTCAGGACAAGCGCGAATGTAAACAGGAAGAGGTCCGCGATGGCGTAAGAGGCAATCGTAAGGACGGTGATGATCAATAGTAGAAGGCGCAATACAGGGGCCCCGGTGTTTCCGGGTAACTGCAAATAAATGCGCCCGCTCCTAAAGTTCCTGATGTCTGGTCATGATAATCGGGTCGATGATTGTGCGGCGTAATTGGTTACCCTGACATGGCCTGTATGCATCAAGAAAGGTAAAGCGATAACGAGACGTGAGGTCTCGTTTATGCAGCTATTAGCTAATGGGAAACTCAGGACCATCATATGAATCTCGGGTTGTTTGAATCCTTGCCTGTCGGGCTTATCTACGTTGGTTTCGCACTGCTTATGCTGGCATCTTACGAAGTTGGCTACAAGCTCGGCGCTCGTGGTGGAGTGCGTCAGGATGAAGATGCGCATACTTCTATCGGTCCGATGGTTGGCGGGTTGCTGGGTATGCTGGGTTTTGTTCTCGCCATCACATTTTCCATGGCAGCTTCTCAGCACGACATCAGAAAGCAGAATGTTCTCGAAGAAGCCAATACAATCGGCACGGCATACCTGCGAGCCGACTTGATTGACAGGAAATACGCAACGGAAGTGAAACGCCTGTTGCGCGAATATGTAGACATTCGCCTGAAAGCCGCGAGTGGCACTGACCTGGATGCCGCGTTGGCGAAATCCGTTGAGATCCATAGCCGTTTGTGGGCAGAGGTGTCAACAGCAGCGGTAAAGAGCCCCAACACAAATACCTCGCTGATGATTCAATCCATCAATGATGTCATCGATATGCACGAAAAACGCGTGACTGGAGGGCTGCGCAATCGAATTCCCGACAGTGTCTGGATAGCGCTAAGTGTCATCACGGCCCTGACAATGATCACTATGGGTATGCAGGCTGGATTTACAGGCGAGCGAAGATTGGTCGCAGTGATTACACTGTCGCTTGCGTTTGCAGCACTCGTGGCGCTCGTTGCGGATCTGAATCGACCTCAAAGTGGGATGATAACTGTAGGACAGCAAGCGATGGTCGACCTTCAGCGCGGCATGGATCCGGAAACGAAATAGGGTGTAGTAGAAAAACTGATAACGAGATGTGGTGTCTCGTTTAGACGACTGTTTGAACGTCTATTTAGATATCTGCAGTTTCTAAATGACCGGAAGTGGACGATGGTGCACGTTTAGTGGTCGGCTATATTAGCCACCACTAGACAGATGCAACCGACCCAAAGCAGAAGCCCATGCTCTTACGACGCCCATGGCCGTTCAGGCCCTTGGTTTCTCGCTCCTGCAACTTCTGGAAATACTCGAAACACAGACTTGGTCAGCTGTCCAGACACTCACGTCGATATTCACGCGGTGAGACGCCCGCCCAGCGGCGAAAAGCCCGGGTAAAGCCTGCCGCATCCGCATACCCCAGCATCAAACTGATATCCACTAACTTGGTATCAGCATCTTGCAACAGAGCTTCCGCCTTCATGAACCGGCTCTGGTCGAGGATACAGCTATAACTGAGATCGTGGTCGGCGAGGCGACGCTGCAATGTGCGAACGGTCATATCCATGGTTTTTGCAAGAAATTCTATTTTAGGCTCGGTGTTCCCCAGATACGTGTTGATGACTTCGCGAAGCGCAGCGATAAAGGTACCGGGCATGGGGGAAAGCGATGCCGGTGTTTTCCGATCTGAAGGTACTGGCGTACTCGATGTGGGCACCGGCAGTGGGAGCAGTTGACGCGGTATCGCGATCGCAGGATAACGTTGGGAGAAAAGAATCCGGCTGAATCCCAGTTCTTCGGAATTCTCGATCTCTGCACAGTGTTTGGCGGTCAAATGAATGGTCGGCGGGTGCCAGCGCTGTCCAGCGGCCAACTGGACCAGCTGGATCATACCCATCACTTCAAATAACTGGATCTGTCCATCGTCAGCCAGCAAGCGGAATCCCCTTTGCTGAAGCCAGACAAGATCTCCTTCATCTCTGAGTACATACTCGTTGATGCTGCTCTGCGTAGGGGCAATCCTGCAAACCCGCTTTAACAGTTCATACAGGTTGATGCAGCCACCAATCAGGGGCGCCAGGCTCGCGATATCCTGGTGTGCTGTTGTCTGTGCTGCGAGCAAACCGAAATTCGGAATATCTTCCCGCCTTGTAACCCGTTGCACAAAATGCCAGCAGGGCAGCTCGGGCAGAAGCAGTTCCGCGTCGCCTGTCAGCTGTGTAGGCAATCCGACCGATTGCAGGATGGCGTCAGTGGGTGCGCCGATATGTCGGGCTGCCTGGACGAAAGGCTCCAGGAGAGCTTCGCGTACCAGCGGGATTGTGGGGGGGCGTCGCATTCTGGTTGCTCAGGTTGCCGCGGTTAATGTGGCGATTGTATGTTGCTGTCCTGAAGCAGTTTGTCGTGAATAGATAAGAAATTCTGCCGGCGACTCTGCATAGTTCCGCCGATCGCTGCGAGATAGCGCCCGTGAGGGCCGCTTGCGCGCGAGGTATAGCGGGTTGCAGTTGTATACTTTTTGAGTCGCGACATTTTCATATCCCATTAAAATCATAAAGTTGCAATTATTCTCGGAGAAAAAACATGAAGTTGATTGTACCAACTCTCACGGCATTATATCTGACATTATTGGTGAGTTCTGCGAGCGCTACCGAAACCACGACCACCACAACCACAACGACTAACCCGGACGGCACGACCACCACAACGGTCGAAGAGACCACTGGCACGCCGCCGGAAACCGCGCCGCAGGATCCCGCGCCCGCTTCACCCGCAGCAGGCCGCAAGCTGATAGGACCTGCGGGCGCCACCGGCACGATACGCCGCTCTGATCGCCGTCAGGATCGCCGGGCCGGCGACCCCCGTATTGATTAATACCCTCGAGTATTCAGGCTTGTCTCACCGTCGCATTGGCCGGCTCCTCACCGGTTTCTGACAACCCTGTAGCGATGAATAGATAAACGTTAGCTTTTTCACTGACTAATAAATCACAACGCGCAAGGAAACAGTATGTTTAAAACAAGGCACTCTATATTTTCATTGCTTGCGGCGGTTACGCTGGGGACAGGAATTGTTTCTTCAGTCTATGCGGCCGAGCCCAAATACAAGGCTGATGTGCCGAATTCGATTCTGACACCGGATGAGGTGGAGACCCGCCTCGGCACCCTGCGCTTTATCGATGGCGCTCCCGATGACAAAACCGTCGAACTCGCCTACGACAACCTTGATTTCATGCGGGGCGTCGAGGCCTTCCTTGATGGTATTCCAGCAGCATCCATTTATGCTATG
>CAVOGN010000014.1:0-200964 GCA_963695455.1 uncultured Gammaproteobacteria bacterium
TCCCTGAATTGAGCCGAGATTGAGGACGCAGCTGATTGCAGTGGCTTTCTTCATTATCTGCTCTTCTGTCGCTTGGATCATCGCTGCCACAGGATATGAGCGTCTTCCAGAGGAACCGCCACGCCATCGCGGTGCGGTATCAGTCGCGCCGTATAGTCCGTCGCCGGGCGGGCTGCGGGCACCCTGGCGCGATAGGCGTAGCCGTTGGTTGCGCCCACCAGTTGCCGCACGCGCTGCCATCTCCACGCGCTCCGGCGCGCTACCGTCAACGCCATTCGGCATAAAGCTCGACCCGCACGGCCTCCGGGTCGAGGTCATCGAGATACACCTGCACTTCGAAGACGTGCTGCTCGCCATCGGTTTCGAGCTTCACTTCGCCGAAGCGAAGTGCGGTCCATTTTTGCTCCAGCGCGTGCCGCCAATTGACCAACTCCACGCCGATCGCGCCTTTGTCGGCAGCCCGCTCACGGTAGGCCGAGGCCGCCGGGAGGTAGTGTTGCTCGGTGTATTCGCACACCGCGCGGTTGGTGGAAAAGCGCGGCGTCAGGCGCGCCATGCTTTCGCGCATCCGCGCCACCCAGGCGGTGGGGATACCTTGTTCATCACGCGTATAGAACTCGGGGATCACCTCGCGTTCGAGCAGGTCGTAGAGCGCCTCGGCTTCGGCTGCGTCCCAGGCGGGATCGTCGTCGTGTTCCTGGCCATCCCCCAGCGCCCAGCCGACTTCCGGCGTGTAGGCTTCCGCCCACCAGCCGTCCAGTTCCGACAGATTGATGCCGCCATTGACCAGCACCTTCATGCCGCTGGTTCCACACGCTTCCCAGGGGCGGCGCGGCGTGTTGAGCCAGACATCCACGCCCTGCACCAACTGCTCGGTCAAATGCATGTCGTAGTCACTGAGGAAGATCACATGGGGACGCACCTCGGGCCGCCGGATGAAATGCGATCCATTGCTGAATCAGGGCCTGACCGGCCTGGTCTGCCGGATGCGCCTTGCCGGCCATGATGAGCTGTACCGGGCGTTGCGGATTGGTCAGCAGGCGCAGCAGTCGCTCCGGGTCGTGCAGCAGCAGGTTCGGTCTCTTGTAGCTGGCAAAACGGCGTGCAAAACCCAGCGTCAACGTATTGCAGTCGAACAGATGTTTCGCAGCATCGACCGCCTCGGGCGACGCGCCGGACGCGGCCAGTTGCCGGGACAAGCGTTCGCGGGCGTAGTCGACAAGCGACTTGCTGGCGTCGGTGCGAAATTCCCACAGCCTGGCGTCGGAGACACGGCGCATGTCCTGCTCCAGCGTCTCCGCCGTCCCCAGCCAGCGGTCCTTGCCACAGGTTTCCGTCCAGAGATCATCGGCCGGGGCCGAGTCCCAGGTCGGCATATGGACGCCGTTGGTCACGTGTCCGACCGGGACTTCCTCCGCCGGCCAGTGCGGAAACAGCGGCTCGAACAGGTGCCGGCTCACCCTGCCATGCAAGCGGCTCACGCCGTTGACCGCACCGCTGCCGCGGATCGCCAGATAGGCCATGTTGAAAGGTTCCGATGCGTCGTTCGGGTTCTGGCGGCCCAGGGCCAGCAAGTCGTGGCGGGTTATGCCGAGCTGCTGCTCGGCGTATCCACCGAGGTATTGCTCGATGAGCGCCGGCGCGAAACGATCGAAGCCGGCGGCCACCGCCGTGTGGGTGGTGAAGAGGTTGCCCGCCCGGGTGACGGCCAGCGCGACCTCGAAGGTCTGCCCGTTCTCCTGCATGAAACTGCGGGCGCGTTCCAGCACGGCGAAGGCCGCATGCCCTTCATTCAGGTGGCAGACCTCCGGCTGGATCCCGAGCGCGGCGAGCAGTCGCCAGCCGCCGATGCCGAGCAGCAGCTCCTGTTTCAGGCGCAGCTCCGGCCCGCCGCCGTAGAGCTCGCTGGTAATGCCGCGATGCGCGGGGTAATTCGCTGCGTCATTGCTGTCCAGCAGGTACAGCTTCACGCGACCGACCTGAACCTGCCAGGCGCGCAGCCAGACCGAGTAACCGGGCAAGGCGATCTCCAACCGCAACCACTCGCCGTTCGCTTGGCGCAACGGCGTGATCGGCAACTGTCCGGGGTCGTTGTACGGGAAGAGCGCCTGTTGCGCGCCGTTCTTGTCGATCACCTGGCGAAAATAGCCTTGCTGGTAGAGCAGCCCCACGCCGATCACCGGCACGCCCAGATCGCTGGCGGCCTTGAGCTGATCGCCGGCCACGTTGCCCAGCCCGCCCGAGTAGATGGGCAAGGCTTCGCTCAACATGAATTCCATACTGAAATACGCAACACAGCCTAGCTGTGATTGCGGGTAGGTTTGCTGAAACCACGCGGGCGCCTCCGCCGCATCCCGCCTGGCTTGCAGCAGATCGTCAACGTTCTTGCGGAAAGCGGGCTCGGCCAGAACACGCTGGAGTTTCTCGCGCGAGACCGTCTGCAGGACGACCCAGGGGTTTTGCGTGAGCGCCCAAAGCACGGGATCCAGCTGCCGCCACACCTGGTCGGTGGCATGATTCCACGACGAACGCATATCCAGGGCAAGCTCGGCCAGGGAATCGAATCCCTCCACGTCCGTAGGTAAGAGAAGCTCCTTCGGGTGACTGATTCGTGTTTGTT
Source organism: uncultured Gammaproteobacteria bacterium (assembly GCA_963695455.1). Classification (GTDB taxonomy): domain Bacteria; phylum Pseudomonadota; class Gammaproteobacteria; order DSM-19610; family DSM-19610; genus Thiogranum. The sequence continues at coordinate 2,621 of CAVOGN010000014.1, forward strand.
CGCTCATAGCCTCTCCTTCAAATTTGTCCTGGACGCAACTCCGACCACGGGGGCGCCGCCAGCGCAGCGCCGAACCGTGTCCGGCCGAGAGCACGAAGCGGTCGCGGTTGAACCAATCGGATTTATGCGGGTTGTACCTGAGCCAGCGCGTCCACAGCACATAGGCCATCGGCGCGGCGCCGAGCGGCAGGCCCGGATGCCCGCTGTTGGCCTTCTGCACCATGTCCACGGACAGGAAGCGCAGGGTGTTGATGCACTGCTGGTCGAGGTGTGTTGCGACTTGTCATGGCGTGGCTCTCCCTGGCTGGCTCTGCGTCAGCGTGACGTACTTACCGGCATACAGCCTGGCTAATGTTCACCGACTACACAGGCACCACCCGTGCCAATCCAGCAACCTGCTGTTTTTCCCGGAAGATAAACAGGTTCCCGGCACGTTCCGCCGGGGTTCTTTGTTGAAATTCCACAGCCAATGGTGACTTGTACACAACGACTTGGCGAAACGGAAATAGAGGATATTCATGATCGCCTCTTTCCCGAGATGATGGTCTATGGGGTATTGCCCATGTCAGCGCCGCTCCTCCTTCTAATCAGCGTTTTCAGCCTCAAGCAGCAGCCCAAAGGTCTCGGCGGACAGGGAGTGACTGAAATGGAACCCCTGCCCCTCGTCGCAGTCTTGATTCCTGAGAAAGGCAAGCTGCTCATGCGTTTCCACGCCCTCGGCAATGACCCGTTGCTTGAGGTTTTTCCCCATGCCGATCACCGCGGCCACAATGGTCGCGTCGTCCGTATCGGTGACGATGTCGCGCACAAATGACTGGTCAATTTTCAGTGTGTCGATGGGGAAGCGCTTCAGATAACTCAGGCTTGAATAGCCAGTACCGAAGTCATCAATGGCCAGCCGCACTCCCATCAGCTTGAGCGCCTTCAGTACCAGAGCCGAGGAATCGGAGTCGTGCATAAGGATGCTTTCGGTCAGCTCCAGTTCGAGATAGCCCGGCGCCAGACGGGTCTCCGCGAGGATCAGGGCAACACCCTCGAGAAAACCCTTGTGCCTGAACTCCACCGCGGAGATGTTGACCGCCACGGGCACGGCGCGCAGACCGGAATCCAACCAGGCCCGGACCTGCCTGCAGGCTTCGCGCAGCACCCAGCGACCAATAGGCACAATGAGGCCGCACTCTTCTGCGATCGGCACGAACTGCCCCGGGTAAACCAGACCGAGGTTCGGATCCCGCCAACGGATGAGGGCCTCGGCACCGATCATCGCACCTGAAGCAAGATCGATCTGCGGCTGGTAATGCAGCAGGAACTCGCCATCCTTCAGGGCGCGACGCAGGCTGCTTTCGACGGCCAGACGACGCACCGCGCGGATGTTCATCTCCGCCCTGAAGCACTGGTAGTTGTTGCGGCCGCTTGCCTTGGCATGAAACATAGCCGTGTCCGCATTCTGCATCACGCTGTCCGCGTCGGCGCCATCATCCGGATAGACGCTGATGCCGATACTCGGCGTGACATGGAGTTCCCGTCCGCCGATGAGGTGCGGTGCAACGAACGCGGCGAGCAAGGTTTCCGCAACCAGGTCCGCATCCTGCGGCCGTTCGATCTCCGCCAGCAGGACCACGAATTCGTCACCGCCCTGTCGGCATACCACGTCTGTGCTGCGCACACACGCCACCAGACGCTCGGCGACCGACTGCAGCAGCTGGTCACCGATCGCATGCCCCAGTGAGTCGTTGATGTGTTTGAAATCGTCCAGGTCGATATACAGCAGCGCGACTTGCTTGCAGTGCCGCTGGGCCAGCCCGATGGCCTGGGAGAGCCGATCTGTCAACAGCGCACGGTTGGGCAACCCGGTGAGAAAATCGTGCTGGGCCAGATGGGCCATCTTCGTCGCCATGGCGCGCGACTGGCTGACGTCATGGAAGACGATCACCGCGCCTGCGACCTGGCCGTCCCGGTTGTGGATGGGCGCGGTGGAATCCTCGATGGCGGACTCGAACCCGTCGCGGCGTATCAGCACGCAATCCGCGGCCAGGCCCACGGTCCTGTCCTCTTCAAGGGCGCGCTGTGCCGGATTCACAGCGACCCGGCGTGTCGTGCCGTCGATGATCCTGAACACCTCTGCTAGCGGTCGCCCCAGTGCGTCCTCGCCGGACCAGCCGGTCATTGTCTCCGCCACCAGATTCAGATAGGTGACGTTGCCCAGCAGGTCGGTGGTCAGCACGGCGTCACCGATGGAGTTGAGCGTGACCTGGGCACGCTCCTTTTCCTCGAACAGCGCTTCTTCCGCCGCCCGCAGGCCGAACTCCGTTGCCTTGCGCGCGGTGATATCCTCCACCGTCAGCACATGACCGTGCGGCGCCATCCCGTCACGCATGGCGGCGCTGTTGACGCGCGTCCACACGATACTGCCGTCTTCCCGCTGCAGGCGGAACTCTGTCCGCAAGGGCGCATCGCTCTGCGCTGCGGCGCACCAATCGGCAAGCACGCGCTGGCGATCCTCCGGGTGAATCGCCATGCTCCAGCATGAGCCCAGCGTCTGTTCCGAACTCAGCCCCGAGATCCTTTGATAAGCCGCGTTGGTGTAGCTGCACGCCCCCTCTGCATCGGAGACGAAGATGCCCAGCGGCGAAGCGTCACTCATCGCGCGGAAGCGCGCCTCACTGTTGTGCAGTGCGTCCCGCGCAGCCTTGTTGTCAAGTACGTAACGCAGGCTACGCGACAGCCAGTGGGTGTCGATATGGTCTTTGAGGAGATAATCATGCGCGCCACGTTGAACAGCCTGACGCGCGACAGCTTCATCGCGCGCCTCACTCAGGATCAGGATCAGGGCATTCGGAGCGGCCTCGACCACCCGGTCGAACACCTCGAGGCCCTGGCCGTCTGCAAGCGTGAGGTCAAGCATGATCACCTCGACACCGGCCCTGCCCAGTCGTTGGAGCGCATCGTCAAGCCGCGTCACCAACTCGACACGGAACGAGCCGTCTTTCGCGCCCGCAAGCCCCGCCTGAATCAGACTGGCATCGGCGGGCGCGTCTTCGACGAGAAGCACACTGATCGGGGCATCGATCATGGCAAGGCAACGTTTGCCTGGCTCAATCGCGTCAGCGGCGATTCTTCGTACGCTATTCCCTTGTGCGTTCTTCAAGGCGCGCGATCTGCTGTGCGGCTGCGTCTTTGGTGATGCCGTAACCCTCCTGGACCCTGCCTGCCACCTCGAGGCGCTTGGCAAACATTGCGTCGAGGTTCTCGTCGCTGAACTTTGCCATTTGCGCTTTTACCTTGCCTTTGAACTGCTTCCAGATGCCTTCAACGATATCCCGATTCATGTCAAACCCCTTCTGTAATCCTGCTGCAAGCCTAGTCGCATGAGCAGGCCGAGTCTGTCTGCTGCCGCACATTCGCCTGCGCCCGCAGGTCGCGAGAAACAGGCGGATATGCGTACGGCAGCGTACAGACCATGAAATACGTTCAAGTAAGATTATCGCTTCAGATTTTGCTGCTGATGGGCGTCAATCAAGACTCCGGTGCAGTGGAAAGGATACGAAACATGCCAGATCTCCATGCCTGCCTGGATCACGCCATGCTCAAACGGGAAAACCGTGTTTACGGCGGGAGCCCTGGTGTCAGTGATGGGTGTCGCGAAGGCTGTTTCAAACCGGCATTTCTTGATCAGGAGACCGGAACGGTCTACGTGTCACGCCATCCGAACGGCCATGTTGCCACCTTCCATACGCTCGATGGCCTGCCAGATGAGGTGGTCACCGCCCGATACGCTAACGGAAACGTCTCGAAAGCGAAACATACGCTGGTTTCCGGGTTTCTGAAGGATTGTATCTTCTACACGCGACAGGAAGCGGCAGCAATAGTCGACACCAACAGGCGTGAATAGAAAGTTGCGTCAGACCCGGACAACTGCGGGCTATACACCAGTACCGTTTACTCAACGTCCACAGACACGGAGTTCAATACCCCAAGACCGGTCACGGGCTTTGAGAGCTTGCCGGTTTTTCTGATATTCAAACAAAGTCCGGCCTGGATTCTGCTGGAACCGAGGCCGGCCAGATCAGACTTCAGCTGTGCACTGCGCGCAGCTGGATTCGCAGGGTATCTGCCTAGAACCTAAGATCACTTATCCAGTTCAATCGTAATATTGCTGGTCACCGAAGTGACGCCTTCGGTGGCACGCGCAATTGAAACTGCCTTGTCGGCGTCTTCCTGGGTTTTGGCATTGCCGCTTAAGACCACCGCGCCATTGCTGTCGGTATCGACGCCAATCTGCACGAGACTTGCCATCTTTTCGCTTGCCAGATTGGCCTTGATTTTGGTTGTTATCATCGAATCCTTGACGTATGTCATGGGTTGCGCCTGCTCGGTGTCCATATTTTCAGCAATGACCGCAACAGGGGCAAGCAAGGCACCGATGACGAAACAGGTTGTTGCAAATTTGGTATTCATGGTCTGTCCTTTATTGAGGGAGGTCTGAACCACGCATGATCCGGCAATTTTCTCAAAGGGTCTGTTCGCTGCCACACACAGCAATGTTGATCAGCCTGGTCCCAGCCAACGCACCCGTGGATGTATCCGTTGCCCTGCACCTATAGCACCCGCCCCGTTTGCCAAAAGCTTTAGGTACGGTAGCGTACGGACGGTGAAAAATCATGCGTGTACAAAAAGCCCTCGCGTGACGGGTGGCCCCCAGGGTGGGCCAGGGTCTTGGTGATCTTAAAGGCCACTTGACATAAGCCATGTCATTAACAGAAATAATCACGGGGTCACGTTCTGCGACACCCTGGTTGTTTCTGATCGCTGGGCGTTTTGGCCACTGCACCGGGAAACTCGTGCAGGCTGAAGTAACGGTGGTAACCTGAATGCCGCACCGGCTCGCATGTTCCGCCAAACAGCCCCACCCGCCGCCCGCGTCGAGCACGCGATCACCCATACGCCGCGGACGGCGCTCCTACAGTACGCGCTTTTGCAACGATTGGGATAACTTGCCGATCGCTTGACTATAATCGGTTGCAAAGTATATGCAGGGCGTTGCCAAGGCAGGCTGGTGGAAGCAGCTATTGTGCGACCCTCCCTTCCCGCCAGGTCGCGAGTTGCAGACGCCGCAGCCATCATCGAACCGGAGTCACGCTTATGTGTTTTGTTGCGCAAGCGATCCACTTACGCGTAATCAGCTCGCGCCGACTGCACCCGCGCATTACGGAGTAGTCACCATTGAAAACGCTATCGAACGCGACGTATCTCTCGACACCCAGCTGACTCCGGCGCTGGAGGAATCCCGTGCGCTACTGGATGACGCGATTGCGTTGGCCCCGCTCTTGACCCTGTCCATTGTGGTGTTTATCGCCGTACTCTGGACGGGCGGCTTTCTGGCACGACGCAGGGCTTTCTGGCAGCACATCACGCCGAACACTTTCATCGCCGAAGCTGGCCGCCACCACTTTGCGCATCGTGTTTTTCATTCTGGCGTTGGTGCTCGCGTTGAATCTGCTCGGCGCCACAGCGCTGCTCAGCGCGGTACTGGGTTCCGCCGGCGTAATCGGTCTGGCGGTGGGTTTTGCGGTGCGCGACACCATTGAAAATTATGTCGCCAGCATTATGCTGAGTCTGCGACAGCCATTCCGACCGAATGATCACGTGGTAATAAACAACAATGAGGGCCACGTCATCCGACTTACGTCGCGCGCCACCATTCTGATGCGCCTGGATGGAAACCACCTGCGCATCCCGAATTCAGAAGTCTTCCCAGAACCGATTTACCGTTTGCGTTTCGATCCATCCGCGGCCGGGCAGCCGAATTTGCCGGTAGGCGCTGATATCGAACCCGAACGGGTATCCGCAGCACCTGCGCGGCCGGTCACACTGAAACCCTCCGGCCGCGGCGCATCACTGGATGTCACACCGGATCGCCATATCGACGAAAAGGTCGAGCAGGAACGGCGCGCGACCAGTGAAGAGGACTTACTCAGTGATGCAGCGCCTGCAGAATAGACAGGCCGGGATACTCGCCTGGCGCAGTTGCCTATGCTTTGGTCACGGTACTGTCCACTGGGCCGGCTGGCGATATCGGCCTGAGAGCTCCCCACGCGTCATAGCGTCATACCCCTCTGCCGTCACAAGGCAGAGAGGCTGGACGTCGTTGTCTGGGTCCGACTACCTGTTCTGGTAGCCCCCCGCCTGACCGCCGCCAGGCGTGGAATAATTTGGCTGCTGGACATTCCCCCAAGCCGGGTATGCCGCCGGTGCGGCCGGGGGAACGGCCGGGGCGGCCTGCTGCTGCCGGCTGGCTTCCTCCAGCATCCTGACACGCTCCTGTAGGCGTTCGGTCTCTTCGGTGGCATTCGCATTCGCCGCCGGTGCACCATAGCCCGGCGCTACACCATAAGCCGGGACGCCGGTCTCTCCGGGCACGGCTCCGTAACCCGGTGCGCCGCCATAGCCGGTACCGCCACCGTATGCGGGAGCACCGCCGTAGCCGCCGGGACCACCGCCGTAGCCGCCAGGACCGCCGCCATAGCCGCCAGGACCACCGCCGTAGCCGCCGGGACCGCCGCCATAGCCGCCAGGACCACCGCCATAGCCGCCGGGACCACCGCCGTAGCCGCCGGGACCACCGCCATAGCCGCCGGGACCACCGCCGTAGCCGCCGGGACCACCGCCGTAGCCGCCGGGACCACCGCCGTAGCCGCCGGGACCACCGCCGTAGCCGCCGGGACCACCGCCGTAGCCGCCAGGACCACCGCCGTAGCCGCCGGGACCACCGCCGTAGCCGCCAGGACCACCGCCATAGCCGCCGGGACCACCGCCGTAGCCGCCAGGACCACCGCCGTAATCATCGTAGCGATCAGAGCCCTTATTACCGCCCATCCATTTGGATGGATTCATCATGTTGCCCATATCGAACGCATGGGCTGTGGCGGCAAGCAGTAAACTGGATGCAACAATACCCGTGCCTAATTTTATTGCCTTGTTTCGCATATGCTCCTCCTTTGTCACGATGTCCAAGTGTCGCTGGCTTACAGGCAAGCTCTGATCAAGCTCGTCATTCCCGTAAACCCGTTAAATACAAACGAGCCTACGCATCTCTGTGCGGGCTCGTCTGGATTTCTGACAGGGTTATTTGCTACTGGCCGGTGGGCTGGTTCTGCGCCGGAACCGTGACTACTGAAGTTCATGTCGAAGTCTCCGTTGCCCCACAGGTCGCCTAGGCCGTCACCCCAGTCTTCGGTGCCCCAGTTGTTGCCCCAAAAGACCACCACCGCCCCAGGGGCCACCCCAGGCGTGAGCAGCTGTGAAAGGAATCGGCATGGCGCCGGCAATGGCAGTGGCACACAATGTTTTGGTCAGTTTACCCATATCTGCTACCTCGAGTTGATCTGTATGCAATGTATACAGCAGACCGGGTTCCCAGGTGTCCTGCATTGATCAACGGCGGGACGATCCCGTAGCTGATTAAGCAAACAACCGATATTCATTAAAATCAGGATAATCGCATGAGCTATGTATTGTCTGTTCGGCAGCGCACATTTGGTTAATGGATATCCACAGACAAAAACCCGGATTCAGTCACAACCACCGCGAACAGAACGAACAGTGGAGATCGGATGCCAGCGGGGGTGGGTTATGCTCCCCTTACACGGGAATGTCACACCTATGCGCCAACAACCTCCGGGTAGGAATGCCGGCTTTGGGTGGCAGACCAGCTATGGAAGATCAGTTTCGTCGTGCATAATTCCTCACGAAGAACAAGCCCACCCTGCTGAAAACCGTGCACCGATGATCCGATATCACAGCCAAGAACAACTTTCGCTTGCCGAATTTTATTGGCCATTCCCGCTGGATGAGAACAACCGGTGGGTCAAATTGAGCGGGTGCATCCCTTGGGAAGAGCTGGCGGAAGGATACCTGATCCCAGTCACCGCGCTTTGACCCAATCAGGTGACAGCCTCCACTTCTACCCCGGGCACGTCCATGAACCTGAAATCCGCGCTCAGCAAACTGTTTGATCAACTCGCTTGTTTTCATCTAACCAGGTAATTCGCGAAAATCGGCTTGCAGGTTACAGCATCGGTGGAAAAATACAGGCACCGTCTCCCAACGGCAGCTTACGCCCCGATCGGCGGAGACGTGCAGTGTGTTTCATGCCATCACAAGTCTGAACGGCCAGTCCTTTTCAGGTGCCGTTAGCTAGTACGCAGGCTTTTTGCCTGTTTGCCGTGCAGCCAGCCTGCCCCCGGCGACACCCCAGACTTTAGAGGGCCGACCCGCTTCCCTGATTGGATTTGAAACGACCATTTCTCTTTTTGCTGCGGGCCCGACTGGGCCCCAAAAGCATTTCGATTTTTCCCTTCCGGACCCTAGCTCCGGGGTACTGGGCGCTAAGCACTGGGTTCTGAGCACGCAGCACGCCGAGCAAAGTGCCAAGTGTCTGGCAACGGATCCTAAGTACAACATGCGAAGCGCAGTACTCAATGCCAAGGCCGGTCGCGCATGGATATATGCGGATCAGGCCAAGGGACGCAGGGCCATTGCAGTCCGGCTGAATGCGGACGCCATGGTGGTGTTACGCGAGCAGGAAGGGAAGCACCCGAAGCGGGTGTTCGCCTTCAGTGGTCGCCCGGTAAGCAAGGCGGGCACCAAGGCCTGGCGAGCCGCGCTGAAGCGTGCCGGCATGACCGATTTTCGCTGGCACGACTCGCGGCAGACCTGGGCCGGCTGGCATGTGCAGAAGAGTACGCCGCTGCACATCCTGGAAAAACTGGGAGACTGGGAATCCAGCGAGATGGTGAGACGTTATGCCCACCTCTGGTCTGTTCCCCTCGCCGACTACGCGGATAAACGCGTCAAGCCGCGGGCGGTGAACAGCGTTGACACAAAACTGGCACACGCCTGAAATGAAATAGGGGTTACCGATTGGTAACCCCTTGATGTGTTTGGTAGCGGGAGCTGGATTTCTGTCCCGTCTACACGAAGACGACGTTTTCAATTGTATTGTATTGTATTGAATTGAATATCTTGCTCCTTACCGGTCTTCAACCGGCCAACAGACTTGACATATCTGGTTCCGTCAACCATCCTGCAGACATGCAGAGTATCAAGATCAGCTCGAAAGTCGACGAGGACACCTGGAACGAACTCAAGGCGCTCGCCAAAGAGACGCACCAGAACGTGTCGGGTCTGCTCACGGAAGCGATTCGCGACTATGTCCGGCGCAAGCGCGTACGCCCGGAAGTCCTGACGCATCTCGACGATTCCATCGAAGAAAACGAAGAACTGGGCAGGCTGCTTGCCAGGTAAGACCGTCGCCTTTCTCAGCCGCGATGAGGTGCTGGAAATCCATCGCGTGCTGCTCCAGCGCTTCGGGGGACCAGAGGGCGTGCGCGACCCCGGCCTGCTGGAGAGTGCTCTGTACCGGCCCCGGACCGGCTACTACGCGGATCTCGCCGAAATGGCGGCAGCCCTGTTCGAGTCCCTGATCATGAATCACCCTTTCGTCGACGGCAACAAGCGTGTGGCGTTTTTTGCCACCGACGTATTCCTGCGCCTGAATGGCTACAAACTGGAAGTGGCGGCCAAAAAGGCCCACCGATTCCTGATCGGGTTGTTGGAGAACGATCGTTGCAGTTTCGATGAACTGTTGCCGTGGATACGCCGGAACGCGGTTAGACTCTAATGCTGGCGGTGCGACGAACTGTTGATTCCATATAAGCGAAAACTGTCTTCCGACCCCGGATTTCACTCTGGCCAATATTGGATCAGAACAATTTCAATGCCTGCCAAGTCTTCCGACGATCCACTCGGATCGGGTATTTTCCGGCAAGATCGATGTGATTTCGCCGATAGGAAGCCAGCCCGGCCAGCATCTTCTGCTGTGATCTCAAGGCCTTCTTTGTTCAGTTTCCGAATGACCTTCCTAATGGTGTCGACGTTATGAAGTATCACGGGATTCGCGAACAGGTGATTGTAATTGTTCATCTTGTTTTGCTCATGGCGTAAGTCTTCCTCAATCCCCCCGTTGTTGAAAAAGAATACCCATTTGAAGAAATCGTTGAAGGCTTCACTTTTACAGGTTGCGGCTGTGAATGGTTTCCCGCATCTTAATGTCAGTGATAGACTCCGGGAGCTACCGGGTGCGGATAACTCGCCCAGGCTTCCTGAAGGCGTAAACAACGAATTTTTGATCCCACCCCCCGCTCAGCCAATCAACTAGAGATCAGCATTAAGATTGATCAAGAATGGCCTCAGCCTGCTACCGAAACAGCTTCTCTGGAGAAGTACCCTAATGATCAGAACAGCACAGACATTTTTTAACGGCGCACTGTACGGCTTTATGGCCCTGGCGCTGCTAGCGGGTGCCGGCACAAATGCGGATACCATTTCCACTGCCGAAAAGGCCGATAAGAAGGCGCGTATTACCGCGCCCGGCATCGCAGAAACCAAGGCCATCGCCGAGGAGGCCTTCATCTACGGCTTGCCGATCGTGATGAACTACGCGGTGATGCAGGAGTTCGCGGTCGACAGAAACTCGGGACAGTTCAAGGCGCCGTTCAACACAATATGGAACGATGCCGCAGTGTTTACCTACAAGGACACAGCTGTCGTCACACCCAATAGCGACACGCCATATTCGATGGTCTGGCTGGACCTGCGGGCGGAGCCGATGGTGATCTCGGTGCCAGCAGTACCAAAACAGCGCTACTACTCGGTACAGTTTATCGACGGTAATGCCTATAACTATGGTTACATCGGGACCCGTGCGACGGGCCCGGATGCCGGTGACTATCTCGTGGTCGGCCCCGACTGGAAGGGCGATAAGCCCGCCGGGATCAGGGAGGTCTTTCAATCGACAACGCCCTTCTCGCTGACTATTTTCCGCACCCAGCTGTTCAACCCCGACGACATGCCGAACGTGGTAAAGGTGCAGGCGGGATACAAGTTGCAGCCACTGTCCGCATTCCTGAACCAGCCCGCGCCCGCCGCAGCACGGAAGATCGACTTCCTGCCGGCTACGACTGAGGGAATCAAAGATAATTTTTACGCCTACCTGGATGCCGCTCTCGAGTTCGTGCCCGACACCGCCGAGAATAAGGACGTCCACGCCAGACTGGCCAGTATCGGCATCGGTCCGGGCAAGACCTTTGACTTCAAGGAGCTGTCACTGGAACACAAGGCCGCCGTCCTGCTGGCGATGAAGGAAGGCGACGACAAAGTAACCAAGTATCTCGATTCCGGAATGAAAAATGTCAACGGCTGGAAGATTGGCGCGCTGTTCGGTGACAGCGCTTTCTACAACGGCGATTGGCTCAAGCGGGCCGCCGCGGCCAAGGGTGGCATCTACGGCAATGATGGCCTTGAGGCCATGTATCCCATGACGCGCACCGATGCGACCGGCGAGACGCTTGATGCCAGCAAACACAACTACACAATCACCTTTCCGGCCGGGCAACTGCCGCCCGTGAATTCTTTCTGGTCAGTGACCATGTACGACGGCAAGACGCAGTTCCTGGTCAAGAATCCGATCAATCGCTATCTTATCAACTCGCCCATGTTGCCAGGCATGAAAAAGAATGCGGACGGTTCACTCACGCTTTATATACAGAAGGACTCGCCAGGTAAGGATAAAGAAGCTAACTGGCTGCCGGCACCGAACGACACGATTTATCTTGTCATGCGCCTCTACTGGCCCAAGACGGAAGCACCCTCCATCCTCCCTGCCGGTGCTGGCAGCTGGCAGCCCCCGGGGATTGTGCAGGCGAATTGACATACACCGGGTGGGTGCGATTTCAGGCCGGAGTTGGGGGCACGCGAGCTCGCCCGGTAATCCGCAATGTTGCCAGGTGAACAGTCGAAGATAACCGTGTAGTTCCTGACACCGTTTCTCACCGAAACCTGAACAGCGAAGTTAGAGGAAAAGATAACCGCAGGAATGAAATGGCAAAACTGACCCTGTTGATCATCTGCATTGCGCCTGCCGGCTGTATGTCTGCAGGCCCTGCACTCGTCAGCGGTTCACGCACCGACTACAACGTGGTATTGCGACAAGCGGACGACCAGCAATTGCTCGTAGGGTGCAAGAAATGGATCGAGTATAGTCAAGCTGCTTCCCGGTAGTAGAAATTGAGCATATCACCAAGCCGTTCGCGACACTGATTACAAGAAATCCATCGCTCACGTCACTCAGGTTGCGCGCCACTTGCTTCATGTAGGCGCCGTTAGGTGCTGTGGTCACGCCGGCGATGTGAACAGAACGTGTCTTGATTCGCATTACGAATAATACGTAACAGGTCACCAAACCTCGGACCGGCCAGACCTCAACCGTGAAGAAATCCGTGGCGGCCATCACGTCCCAGTGTGTTTTTAAGAAAGCTTTCCACGAGGTAGGTTTCTCCCGCCCCGGCGCAGGCTCTATGCCATGACTTTTCAAGATATTTATGACCGTGTTCGGTGCAACGATGTGACCGAGATTGGCGAGAGCACCTTGACTTCGATCGTAACCCCAGGAAGTATTCTCCCTCGCCATGCGGAGAACCAAATCGGTGATCTCTTGCGCGACCCGCGGTCGACCCGTTCCCTTCTTGGCATAGGCCCACTTCTGCGCGATCAGCTTCCGATGCCAGGCAAGCAGCGTGTCGGGTGTCACCAACGTCTCCAGTCCATCAAGTGCCCGGCGCCCCCCAGCACCTTGACCTTCACGGCCAGTCGTATCCGCTGTTGGTCGGTGAATCGAAGCCGCTGTCCTTCGAGTTGCTCCTTGAGTACACGGTTCTCTTCCATGAGATAGTCGATGACCGCCTGTTGGTGCCGGTTAAGCCAACCTGATACGGCGATAACCAGCAGATGGAACGGTTGTATGACGTTGGTCATTGGGCGAACAGAGTATCCGTAATATTTTTTACTAACAATATCATAATGTTCGTATGATTTTTTGCACCCTACGCGGTCTACGCCGTGGTCGTTGACGCCCTCAATGAGCGGGCAGCCGAGTTCTATCAGCAATTCGGTTTCATCCGCCTGCCTGGCCAGCCACTCAAGCTGTTTCTTCCAATGGAAACCGTTACAAGGATGGTTGACTGAAATTAGCGCTGCCGTCACCAACTCCCCTCGATGCGAGGAGATCGTCGACATCGGTGCAAAAGAAATTGTCCTGTCGTTCCCGAAAATCCGTATTACACTCATCACGCCGCCAATCGTTCGTAATGGTGATGCAAGCCACCGAACGGAGTTTTTCAACAAGCTGCTGCTAAATCGGAGAAATCAACCAGGTTAGACTCGATTTAGTTGTCAACCTTTCGGCGCCAGACGATTCTCCGGTTGCTGATGCGCCGGCATTTCCGGTGCAGCCCCTCGGCTGCCGGGCACAGCTGTGTGCCCCGGGAGCCTAAGCGGCGTCGTCCTTTGAGCTGCGCCTGAGATGCTTGTCAAGCGCAAGATGCAAGCACATTTTTCACTGAAAATTGTGTGCGGTCCCTTTAATATTCTCACCCTGCCGAACATTTGAAAGAACCATAAGTACAAAGGTTTCGTGATGAACTGGATCGAATGGGCCCGGAGTCGCCTGCGTGGACGGCCAGACAGCGAGCACGAACAGGCGCTGATCCGGATTGTCATTATGAGTCTGATCTTCGTCTATTTTTCCACGACGGAGCTGGACTCGGTGACGCTGCTCGCCGGCAGCTATCTCGCTGTGTCCATCAGCATGTTTGCCTGGATCCTGGTTGCACCGGCCCGGAATGTTCTCCGGCGGGTGCTGGGTATGATCGGTGACATGGCAGGGGCTTCCTGGGGTCTCGCCCTGGCGGGCGATGGGGGCACACCGCTTATCGCCCTCTATCTCTGGGTGGTGGTCGGCAACGGTTTCCGTTACGGCGTGAAATATCTCCTGTTATGCATGCTGTTCGCCGCAACGGGCCTGACGGCGGTCCTGGTGCTGTCGCCCTTCTGGTCAAGCCACTTCTGGTTTGGATTCGGTCTGCTGATCACCCTGGTGCTGGTGCCCCTGTACATGGTGGCATTGATCCGCAAGCTGCATCAGGCGATCGAGGTGGCGCAGGAAGCCAATGACGCCAAGTCGCGGTTTCTGGCGAAGATGAGCCATGAGCTGCGCACGCCCCTAAACGGCATCATCGGCATGAGTGACCTGCTCACGACCACCTTGCTCGACAAGGAACAACAGCAATACACCAGTGCCATTCAGGCCTCAGGGCACACCCTGCTGGCACTGATCGAGGATATTCTCGATCTCTCGAAAATCGAAGCCGGCAAGCTGGTCACCGTGTCAGCTCCGTTTGACCTTCACACCCTGGTCAACGGTACGGTCAGGACATTCAGGTCACAAGCCCGGAAGAAAGGGCTTGATCTGACTTGCCACATCGATCCTGCAATACCCTTCCGCCTGGAGGGTGATGAACTGCATGTGCAGCAGATTCTGATGAATCTGCTCAGCAATGCAGTCAAATTCACCGAACAGGGCAGTGTCCGTGTCCTGGTGCACCGTCTGGAAAATGCGCCGGATGAGCGCATCTGGGTCCGCTTCAAGGTTATCGATACGGGCATCGGCCTCACGCAGGCGGACCAGAAGAAGATCTTCGCGCGCTTTGTCCAGGCAGATCCCTCGGTGACACGCAAGTATGGCGGAACCGGCCTGGGGACAGCGATTTCGAAGGAGCTTGCCAGCTTGATGGGTGGTCGCATCGGGCTTGAAAGCGAGCCGGGCAAAGGGACGATGTTCTGGTTCGACCTGCCCTTCGAGCGTCAGCCCGATGTCTGCAAGGATGAACTCGCACATTCCACCTTCTCCGGTATGCGAGTGCTCATATTGCTGGGCGATACCCTGGCCCCGGAAGTGGAAGAGTACCTGCAGAGATGGCAGATCGACTACGAGGCGGCCAGGGGAACAGCGCAAGTGTTTTCCCGACTCGTTGCAGCCAGCGAACAGTCCAGGCCTTTCCGCTCCGTGATTGTCGAGAGAGGACTGTTGAGCATGGATGCCGTCCAGTTTGCAGACGCCCTGAAGGAAGATGCACTGCTTGCCAGTGTGTCGCTGATACTCGTTGACTCGAGGGATCGATCTAAGGATATGCGGTCGCTATTAGTGGCCGATTATTCAGCCGTGCTGTATACGCCGATTAATGAATCGCTGTTGTTCAATGCGGTTCATCAGGTCTGCGCGGAAGAACAGGTTTCGCACGGCGTGGCGACGCTGGCCGACTACCTGAAACAACGGGAAGCTTCCCGATGTGTGCGCATACTCGTGGCGGAAGACAACGAGGTGAACCGGAGCGTGCTCCGGGCGATTCTGGAGCGCGCCGGACACGAGGTGCACATCGCCGTTGATGGCGAGGAGGCGCTCGATCTACTTACCGAAAACGATACGGATTACGACGTCGTGCTGCTTGACATCAACATGCCGAGAATATCAGGTCTGGACGTGCTCAAGGCCTATCGCTTCATTGAAACTAAATTGAACCGGCCGGTGATCATGCTCTCGGCGAACGCCCTGCCGACAACGATCGCGGAGTGCAGGCAGGCCGGGGCCGATGATTACCTGACCAAGCCGGTTGATGCCAAAACCCTGATGGAGACCATCGACAGGCTGACCCGACCGCTGAAGGAAGATGAGGCCGGTGTGGCCGATATCCAGCCTTTTCCTGCGGCGAGGGCGGGGGGCAGTGGCAGGCAGAACTGGCGCTACATCGACGCCGAATCGCTTTCCAGCCTGGAGGAGGACGTATCGAGCCCCGAGTTTCTGCCAAAAGTCCTCAGGCAATTCATCGGCGAGGGGGAAAGGCGCCTCGCCGAACTGCGGGATGTCTCGTCTTCCAATGATCAACGTGCCTTCCTGAAGATCGTGCACGCCCTGAAGGGCAGTGCAGCGACAGTTGGTGCTAATTCGATTACACAGATGTGCGTCGAGGCAGAGCAAAGATCGCAGGAGCTGGATCGCTCCACGATGGCGAACTATGTTGCCCGGCTGTCGAGGGTGTTTCAGGGGGCATGCGCGGAACTCCAACTGTACCTTGAGCGAACCCGGCATTGATCGCACCCGCTATAGTGCGGAAACCCTGTCGCGGACGACAGCCGGGCCTTGTGGACGGTCTCGAGCCGCCCGCATGGCAGCGGTATCAGGCCTCATTTGCCACGCGACCTTCCAGGCCGCGGGCGCCTCGGCAGGCGCAGGATGAATCGGCCGTACGCCAGCGGAGGTCGCCCGCTTTTCCCGCCACACACCTTCCCTGTTTGCCCGTTTACAACGGGCTAGGTGTGACGGCGGCGGGTATGCAGCGTCCGTGTCATGCCCAGTGTTTGCCGGCCGGTAGCAACCAGGGCGCCGGCGCGTTGCAGCAGCGCTGTCTCATACGGCCTGGCGCCTGACCGTCGCGATGTTCTCGGCCCCCCCAGGGCTCTGGCTGCGGCAGGATTTTGCGGATTGCCTGGAAACGAGGCGTTCCATCATGCGCAGATTGTGTTCTTTAAGGCGCAGTGCCGCATCGACCCAGGCGGTGGCGATCTGTTCCAGTTCCGCATATGTGACCGGGTTGCTATACCGTTTGGCCTGCCGGAAAGCCCGGTAGCCGTTTGAGGCCCGCTCTTCCTTGCGGATGTAGTCGAGCACGGCCTGCTCTCCCTGCCCATCCTCGGCCAGCACAGTGACGATGCCCAGCTCGTACAGCTGCTCAGCAGAATAGAGACATCCGCCAAGAATCATCCGTTCTGCCATGATTTCCCCCACTTTGCGTGACAGAAGGCTGTAGGCCCCCATGCCGGGAAAGAGATTAAACAGGATTTCGGGCATGCCCAGTTTCGCACTGCGTTCGGCTATGAGGACGTCGCTCGAAATGGCAAATTCCATGCCCCCGCCAAGGGCGTCGCCCTGCACAAGGCTGATGGTGGTGATGTCCTTGCCAAGGTGCGTGTAATGCTGATAGAGCGTGTCTATGCACGAGGTCGCATAATGCATCAGGCCGGCCCGGTCGCCGTCACGGATGAGCCTGATGAAAAGGCTCAGGTCGCCGCCGAGGTTGAAAACGCCCGGTAGCCGGGAGGCCAGCGCGATATACCTGATCTGTTCGAGATGCGCGGAATTTGCCAGTTCCTTGTACCACTGCTGGATTTCGCTGATTAACGTGAGCGAACAGCACATGCGCGGCTTCACATCCATGTAGTACCAGGCCAGCCTGTTGTCGTTATCGTAGCGAATGTCCAGTTCCGAGTAGGTCGAGCGGCAGATGTCGGTCTGCACCTGTGGTACGGCTTGTTGTACGTGTTTCATTTTCTGTTGCTCCTCGTCTTGATGTGTGGTTCCGTTAACCAAGTATTCCCTGCAGGGGTTCATACCCATTTTACGTCTGAAAATTGCCGCGTGAGCGCTGGGAAGTGCTTTCGTAGCAAAATGGGTTCTCCCTGGACAAAGATGGGAGACCGCCCCAGCTGTGCTGGGGAGGCATTCGAAGTTTGACAGTTTCGAGAATCTCACGGTAACTCCGATGCGTGAGCCGCCAAGCATCGCGCAAAGGAGAAACCATGAGATCCGTGGAAAGACTAAGTCACCCGCGTTGGAAGTGTACCCACAGGTCTGTCAGCTTCGGTGGGACTGGGAGATCCAGGTTCCGGAGTTGGACACTTCGGTATTTGTGGTACCGGCACAGGTTGTCAAAAACAAGGAGGACCGTCTTGTGGTGCTGAACCCCATTGCACGATCATTGGTGAAGGACCAGCGCGGCGTACACCCGTCAAGGGTCTTTACGTACCATGGTCGACCGGTGGGCAACATGTACAACTCCGCATGGAAGCGGGCACGTATAGCGGCGGCCAAAGCGCATGCCCAGGCACATGGAGAACCAATTTCGTGGGGTTTTGCAAACCTCAGGGTCCATGATCTGAAGCATACGTTTGGTAGACGTTTACGGGCGGCAGGCGTATCGCTGGAAACCAGGAAGGTATTACTTGGGCATACGTATTCTTCGCCCGAGATTGAGGAGTTGTTAGCGGCGGCGAAACATGTTTGCGAGATGAATTCCCGCAAAACTCCCGCACTCACAATTCTGAAACGAAAAACAGGTTAGAGGATATTTCTCTAACCTGTTGTTTTCGCATTGCAAATATTGGTAGCGGGGGCCAGATTTGAACTGACGACCTTCGGGTTATGAGCCCGACGAGCTACCAGGCTGCTCCACCCCGCATCAGAGTTGGGCATTTTAATGAGTTGTTAACAGCGCTGCAAGCTATGCCAGACGAGAAGTCTGGTTTTTTTTCCGGAACACGCCAATTTCAGCCCACCACAGGCCGCGGCACCGGTCACACATCCTCGGCCCATAATCCGGCGGCCAGGAGTCCGCAGGGTATATCAGCTGATAACCTGGTTGCACAGCGTCATCAGAGCGCCAGGGAACAGGCCCAGCGCCAGCACCGCCAGGCCGTTCGCCGTCAGCACGAAGCGAAGGTCGAAATGGTGAGCCAGCGGCTGCTGGTCCTCGGCGGGGTCGAAGTACATCACCTTGATGAGGCGGATGTAATAGAAGGCGCCGATCACCGAGAAGAAGACCGCCACCGCGGCCAGCCAGACCATGTCGATGTCGATAACAGCGCGCAGCACCGACAGCTTGGCATAAAAGCCGACGGTGGGCGGGACGCCGGCCATGGAGAACATCAGGATCAGCATCATGAAGGCGAACCAGGAATTGCGCTGGTTGAGGCCCTTGAAGTCGTCGATTTCGTCGGCCTCGAAACCGGCCCGGCTGAGCAGGATGATCATGCCGAAGGCACCGGCCGACATCAGCGCGTAGGTGATGATGTAGAACATGGAGGCCGCGTAACCTTCGCTGGTGCCGGCCAGGATACCCAGCAACAGGAAACCGACGTGCGAAATGGTTGAATACGCCAGCATGCGCTTCAGGTTGGTCTGGGCAATCGCGACCACGTTACCGATCGCCAGCGACAGCACGGCGAGCGCCACCAGCATGCCCTGCCACTCGGCCTGCAGGGCGCCGAGCGATTCGGCCAGCAGCCGCATGACCATGGCAAACGCCGCGATCTTGGGTGCACTGCCGATGAACAGCGTGACCGGCGTCGGCGCCCCCTGGTACACATCCGGCACCCACATGTGGAACGGTACCGCACCCAGCTTGAACGCCAGGCCAACGACGATGAAAGTCACCGAGAACACCAGGGCGACATTGGACTCCTGCTGGCTGAGGGTGTTGGCGATCAGACCGATGTCCAGGGTGCCGGTGAGACCGTAAAGAATGGACATGCCGTACAGCAGCATGCCGGAGGCCAGCGCGCCCAGCACGAAGTACTTCATGGCCGCTTCCGAGCAGCTGTAGGTGTCGCGGTTGAAGGCCACCATGGCGTACAGCGACAGCGACAGCAGTTCCAGTCCCAGGTACACGGTCAGCAGGCTGTGGGCGGACACCATCACCATCATGCCCAGCATGCCGAACAGGCCCAACACGTAGAACTCGCCCTTGAACAGGCCCCGCAGCGCCAGATAATGGCGCGAATACAGGAACGCCAGTGCGGTGATCACGTAGATGGACACCTTCAGCACGGTCGCCATCGGATCGGCGATAAAGGTGCCGAAGAACAGCAGCTCGGTCTGGTCGGTGTTGACGGTCAGCGTGATCACCGCCGCGCACAGCAACGTGACCTGGCTCAGCCAGTAGCTGATGTTGCGCTCCGCGTCGCTGAGGAACAGGTCCAGCACCAGGATCAGGGATGCCATCGAGAGTACGAAGATCTCGGGCATAATCAGGAAAAACTCATGCGAATCGAGCGTCATGCTGTTTCCTTATAACTTCGATATGGTGACGTGCGCGACCAGGTTCTGCAGCGTCACATCCATCACTTCGACCAGTGGCGCCGGCCAGATCCCGAACAGCAGCACCACGGCGGCGAGCGCACCCAGCACCACTATTTCGCGGCCGTTGACGTCCTGCAGTTTCGCCACCTGCTCGTTGCCGACATCGCCGAACACCACGCGCTTGACCAGCCACAGGCTGTAGGCGGCGCCGAGAATCAGCGTCGTCGCGGCCAGGAATGCAAACCAGAAGTCGGCCTTGAAGGACGCCAGGACCACCAGGAACTCGCCGACAAAGCCCGAGGTACCCGGCAGGCCGGAGTTGGCCATGGCGAACAGCACCATGAAGGTGGCAAACACCGGCATGGTGTTCACTACCCCGCCGTAGTCGGCGATCTGGCGGCTGTGCATGCGGTCGTACAGCACGCCGACGCACAGGAACAAGGCGCCGGAGATGAAACCGTGCGAAATCATCTGCACCATACCGCCCTGCATACCCAGCACGGCACCCTGCATGTCATTCGGGTTGTTGTCCATGAGCGTGAACACCAGAAAGATACCCAGTGTCACAAAGCCCATGTGGGCAATGGACGAATAGGCGATCAGTTTCTTCATGTCCTGCTGCACCAGCGCCACGAAGCCGATGTACACCACCGCCACCAGCGACATCAGAATGATCAGCCAGTCCAGCTCGTGGCTGGCATCCGGGGTGATCGGCAGACTGAAGCGCAGGAACCCGTAGCCACCGATTTTCAGCATGATGGCGGCCAGGATGACCGAACCGCCGGTGGGCGCCTCGACGTGGGCATCCGGCAGCCAGGTGTGCACCGGCCACATCGGCACCTTGACCGCGAAGGCCAGCAGGAAGGCCAGGAAGATCAGCACCTGCTCGGTGAGCCCCAGCTTGAGCAGGTGGAAATCGAGAATCGCAAAGCTGCCGGACTTGCTGTACATGTAGATCAGCGCCACCAGCATGAACACCGAACCCAGGAAGGTATACAGAAAGAACTTGATGGTCGCGTAGACACGCCGCGGCCCGCCCCACACGCCGATGATCAGGAACATCGGGATCAGCATGCCTTCCCAGAACACGTAGAACAGCACCGCGTCGAGCGCGGCGAATACCCCGTTCATCAGCCCTTCCATGATCAGGAAGGCCGCCATGTACTGCGCCGGGCGTTCCTTGATGACCTCCCAGCCCGCCAGCACCACCAGCACCGTGGTAAAGGTGGTGAGGATAATCAGCGGCATGGAAATGCCGTCGACGCCCAGGTGATAGTAGACGTTGAAGGCGCTGATCCAGGAGGCCTGCTCCTCGAACTGCATGGCCGCCGTGCTGCTGTCGAAGCCGCTGTACAGCAGCAGGCTGGTCAGGAAAGTGAGCATGGCAAAGGCCAGCGCCAGCGGCCGCGGATTGCTGCCCTCGCGCTCGCTGTCGGCCAGAATAATCAGCCCGCCGACAATCGGCAGCCAGATCACGAAACTGAGTAACGGAAGATTACTCATTCAATTGTTCCTTCTTTTCAAGAAATCTTTAACCGCGAAGGACGCTAAGGACGCGAAGTAAGAAACCCGTTTCTCAACTTCCAATCTCATTAGTGTCTGCATGACCGATCCCGTGCCACTATGGCATCGCCCTTACATGTATTCCTTCGCGTCCTTCGCGTCCTTCGCGGTTCAATAAATTTGTTTCAATCACTCGGCCACCGGTGCCAGCCACAGGAACCAGCTCAGCAGGAGCAGCAGGCCGATGATCATGCCGAAGGCGTAGGTATACAGGTAGCCGGTCTGTATCTTGCGGACTTTTTGCGACACCCAGCCCACCAGTCTGGCGCTGCCGTTGACCAGCAGGCCGTCGATGATCAGCACGTCGCCCAGTTTCCATAGCGTCCAGCCGGTGCCGCGCGCACCGCCGGCGAACACGGCCTGGTTGAAATCGTCGGCATAGTACTTGTTGACCAGCACCCGGTAGATGCCTTTGAAGCGCTGCGCGACGCTGTCCGCCAGTTCGGGCTTGTGCATGTACACGAACCAGGCCACAAATACCCCGGCCGCGGCCAGGTACACCGCCGGCCCCTGCAGCGCGTGCAACACGAAGGACACCGGGCCGTGGTAGTGCTGCGCCATTTCGCCGAGCACGTCGTGGCGCGGCAGCACGTGGATGGCGCCGGCGAAGTAGTCGCCGAACACCACCGGGTCGATCAGGTAGCCGGACAGGACCGAGGGGATGGCCAGCATGATGAGGGGCACGGTGACCACCCAGGGCGTCTCGTGCAGATGCGAGCGGGTATGCTCGTCCATGCGCGGCTTGCCGTGGAACACCAGGAAGTACATGCGGAAGCTGTACAGGGCAGTGACGAACACGCCCAGCAGCACCGCCCAGTAGGCCAGGCCGGAGCCGGCCAGGTGTGAGTGGCGCACCGCCTCGATGATGGTGTCCTTGGAATAGAACCCGGAGAAAAACGGCGTGCCGATCAGTGCCAGCGAGCCGACCAGCGCGGTGATCCAGGTGATCGGCATGTACTTGCGCAGCCCGCCCATGTTGCGGATGTCCTGGTCGTGATGCATGGCGATGATCACCGAGCCGGCGGCCAGGAACAGCAGCGCCTTGAAAAAGGCGTGGGTCATGAGATGGAAAATGCCGGCGGCATACGCCGAGGCGCCCAGCGCCACGGTCATGTAGCCGAGCTGGGACAGGGTCGAATAGGCCACCACCCGCTTGATGTCGTTCTGCACCAGGCCGAGGAAGCCCATGAACAGCGCAGTAATGGAACCGATCACCAGCACGAAGCTGAGCGCGGTGTCCGACAGTTCGAACAGCGGCGACATGCGCGCCACCATGAAGATACCCGCGGTCACCATGGTGGCGGCGTGAATCAGCGCCGAGATCGGCGTCGGGCCTTCCATGGAATCCGGCAGCCACACATGCAGCGGCACCTGGGCGGACTTGCCCATGGCACCGATGAACAGCAGGATGCAGATCACCGACATCGCCCACCACGGCGAACCCTCGAAGATCTCCATGGTCACGTTGGCCTTGGACGGCGCCATGGCGAACACCTCGGCGTAATCCAGCGAGCCGAACACCATGACGATGGCGGCGATGCCGAGCAGAAAACCGAAATCGCCGACGCGGTTGACCAGGAACGCCTTGAGGTTGGCGAAGATTGCCGTGGGGCGCTTGAACCAGAACCCGATCAGCAGGTAGGACACCAGGCCGACCGCTTCCCAGCCGAAAAACAGCTGCAGGAAGTTGTTGGACATCACCAGCATCAGCATGGAGAAGGTGAACAGCGCGATGTAGCTGAAAAAGCGCTGGTAGCCCGGATCGTCGGCCATGTAGCCGATGGTGTAGATGTGCACCATGAGCGACACGAACGACACCACCATGATCATGAGGGTGGTGAGCTTGTCGACCAGAAAGCCGATTTCCATGCGAATGCCGTCGGTCACCATCCAGGTGTATACCGAGCCGTTGAAGGGCTCGGCGCCGTCCAGCACGATGTGCTTGAACACCACCAGCGACAGCAGGAAGGATATCGCAACGCCGATGATGGTGACCCAGTGGGCGCCGGAACGGCCGATCACCTTGCCGAACAGGCCCGCTACGATGGCACCGAACAGGGGCGCCAGGACGATGATCAGGTAGACAGTCTCCACAGGCTTATCCTTTCATGGTGTCCAGGTCGTCGACATTGATGGTGCGCCGGTTGCGGAACAGCACCACCAGGATGGCGAGCCCGATCGCCGCCTCGGCCGCCGCCACCGTCAGGATGAAGAACACGAACACCTGCCCGGAGGTATCGCCGAGGAAATGCGAAAAGGCGACGAAATTCATGTTCACCGCCAGCAGCATCAGCTCGATGGCCATCAACAGGATGATGACGTTTTTGCGG
Organism: uncultured Gammaproteobacteria bacterium; assembly: GCA_963695455.1. Classification (GTDB taxonomy): domain Bacteria; phylum Pseudomonadota; class Gammaproteobacteria; order DSM-19610; family DSM-19610; genus Thiogranum. The sequence goes on from CAVOGN010000014.1 coordinate 26,321, forward strand.
TTGATGAAAATGCCGGCCACACTCAGCCCGAACAGCACCGCACCCAAGATCAAATAGTCTGAAAGAATCATGTCGTTTTATTAACCGCGAAGGACGCTAAGGACGCGAAGGAATTTTGTATTTATGCTCATAGACCACTCGCCTGATACCGTCTCGCATATGTGCAACGTTAAAATTCAATAAATATCCCAGTGTAAAGCTTCCCAGCTTGAGGTAACTCAACACCTGTGCAAGATGTACTTTGTTCAGCTCATCTACCGCCTTCAGCTCAATCACCACCAGCCGCTCGATCAGCATATCCAGCCTGTAGCCCGCGCTGATTCGTCTGCCTCGATAGCAAACCGGCAATTCAACCTGCCGTTCCAGCTCCAGCCCCCGACTCGCGAGTTCGGAAGCCAGACAAATCTCGTACGTACTTTCCAGCAATCCCGGGCCAAGCTCGGAATGCACCCGTATGGCCGCATCCAGCACGGCCTTCCCTATCGCCTCTTCCCTGGCCATAGCAACACCCTCCTTGGCGTGCTTTGCTCATAGCACCGGCTGCTGCCAGCGACGTCCTTCAGTAAACCGCGAAGGTCGCGAAGTACGCTAAGGAAAACCAAATATATTGCCTTCGCGTTCTCGGAATGCTTTGCGGTTAGTGTCTCTTGTAAAAACCGGCGACCTCGATCAAAGCACAAATGCCGCCAAGCACACCAAGCAAGAAACAATGTTTTCCTTCGCGTCCTTGGCGTCCTTCGCGGTTAATAAATCCCTAATCCCTCTTCTCCGCCTCCATCTTCACCAGTCGCACGCGATCCTGGCGGCGGGCCTTGACCTGCTCGGCGGGGTTCTGGAACCTGGTTTCCGGCCGCTTGCGCATGGTCAGCACGATGGCGGCGATTATCGCCACCAGCAGGATCACGGCGGCAATCTCGAACGGGTATACATAGTCGGTGTACAGCACGCTGCCCAGTTCCCGGGTGTTGCTGTAGTCCGCCGCGCGCGGCACCGGAGTCGGCATCGCTTCGGCATTGAAATACTTGCCGCGCACCACCAGGTACATTTCCAGGATCATGAGCCCGGCCACCGTCAGCGCCGCGGGCAGGTACTTGATGAAGCCTTCCTTCACGGGCGCCACGTTTATGTCCAGCATCATCACCACGAACAGGAACAGCACCATGACAGCGCCCACGTACACCAGCACCAGGGTGATGGCCAGAAATTCGGCTTCCAGCAGCAGCCACAGTGCCGCGGAGGTGAAGAACGCCAGCACCAGGTGCAGCGCCGCGTGCACCGGGTTACGCACCGTGATCACGCGCGTGGCGGCAAACACCAGAATCGCCGCGAAGAGATAAAAGACGAATTTTTCGAATGTCATATGATTAACCGCGAAGGACGCTAAGGACGCGAAGTAAAAACCTGTTTACCACTTCCCAGAATCGTCTCCTGCAACGCCTCTCCTGTTAAGAAAACCGATCAATCCGTGTTTCACATCAGCTCTCCGCAACACAGGAGAACCGGCCCCAAAAAATCCTTCGCGTCCTTAGCGGTTAATACCTACCGATACGCCGCATCAGCCGCCCGGTCGGCGGCGATCTGGGCTTCGTGCTTGTCGCCGATCGCCAGAAGTTTTTCCTTGGTCATGATGTTCTCGCCGCGGTTCTCGAAGTGGTATTCGTAGATGCGCGTTTCGACGATGGAATCCACCGGGCAGGATTCCTCGCAGAAGCCGCAGAAGATGCACTTGAACAAATCGATGTCGTAGCGCGTGGTGCGGCGGGTGCCGTCAGCGCGCGGTTCGGCTTCGATGGTGATCGCCAGCGCCGGGCATACCGCTTCGCACAGTTTGCAGGCAATGCAGCGCTCCTCGCCGTTGGGATAGCGGCGCAGCGCGTGCAGGCCGCGAAAGCGCGGCGACTGGGGCGTCTTCTCTTCCGGATACTGGATGGTGATCTTTTTCGCGAACAGATAGCGGCCGGTCAGCCTCATGCCCTTGAGCAGCTCCCAGAGCAGCAGGCTTTTTGCATAGTGCTTCAGTGCATACATGGCATCACGCTCAATCGAACCAGGGGCCCAGGCCGGCCACCACGGCACCGCCCTCCACCACCAGCCAGAAAATGGTTATGGGGATGAACACCTTCCACCCCAGGCGCATGATCTGGTCATAGCGGTAGCGCGGGAACGTGGCGCGCAGCCAGAGATAGAAGAACAGGAACAGCGAGGTCTTCAGCAGCAGCCAGACCAGGCCGGGCACCCAGGCGAACATCGGCTCCAGCACCGGGATGCCCTGGAACGGCGACAGCCAGCCACCCAGGAACATGCAGTGCCGCCAGGGTCGCGATCAGAATCATGTTGGCGTATTCGGCCAGGAAGAACACCGCGAACGCCATGCCCGAATACTCGACGTGGAAACCGGCCACGATCTCGGACTCGCCTTCCGCCACGTCGAACGGGGCGCGGTTGGTCTCGGCCACCCCGGAGATGTAGTAGATCAGAAACAGCGGGAACAACGGCAGCCAGAACCAGTGCAGAAAACTGCCGCGTCTGGGCGCGCACGATGTCACCCAGGTTGATGCTGCCGGCGGCCAGCAGCACGCCGACCAGCGCAAAACCCATGGCGATCTCATAGGCGACGATCTGCGCCGCGCTGCGCATGGTACCGAGAAACGCATACTTTGAATTGGTGGCCCAGCCGGCGATGATGACGCCGTATACACCCATCGAGGTCAGCGCCAGGATGTACAACAGGCTGGCATCCACATCGGCCAGCACCAGGCCGTCATCGAAGGGAATCACGGCCCAGGCCGCCAGCGCCGGCGCAATCGCCAGGGTCGGCGCGATGACGAACAGGTAGTGGTTGGAGCGCGCCGGGACTATAACTTCCTTCATCAGCAGCTTGAGCGCATCGGCGATCGGCTGCAGCCAGCCGCGCGGCCCGACCCGGTTGGGGCCGATGCGCAGCTGCATGTAACCGATGATCTTGCGCTCGGCGTAGGTCAGGTAGGCCACCCCCAGCATCAGGGGCATGACGATAATCAGGACCTTGGCGAGGATGATGCCGCCGGTAATAATCCAATCAAGCATGCTGGTTTCGCTCATGTCCCGACCCTAAACCTTTTTTACCTGCACCGCGTCGTAGGGTGCTGCGAGTCCCAGCGTCGCCTCGCTGGCCTGCGCCGCCCAGGCCGCGCCCTCGGCGATACGCGCATCGATCACCACCGGCAGCTCGACGTGCGCGCCGCCCTGCTGCAGCGACGCCGTATCACCTGCGGCGAGTCCCAGGCGACTGGCATCGGCGGGGTTGATACGCACGCACTTCACATCCGCGTCGGCAGTCTTCTGCAGCGCCTCGGCGCGTCGCACCACCGCATCGACCGCATACATGGGCAGGTCGCCGATCCGCTGCAGGCCCTTGCCGCTGTAGCTGTAGTCGACACTCTCTCCCGCCTGCGTGTTGTCAGCGCTTACTTCGCCCAGCTGCCCGCGCAGGGCGTCGCGGATCTGCTCCGAAGACGCCTGATCGAAACCGTCCAGTTCCAGCAGGTTGCCCAGCACACGCAGCACTTTCCAGCCCGGCCGGCTGCCACCCGGCGCGCGCGACGCAGCGGCAAAACTCTGCCAGCGGCCTTCGCAGTTCACATAGGTTCCCGAGGTCTCGGCGAAACAGTTGATGGGCAGCAGCACGTCGGCGTACTCGCGCATGCGCTCCGTGATAAAGGGCGTCAGCATGACCACGAACTCGGCCTCGTGCATGGCAGCCTGGGCCGCGGCCGCATTGCCGCAATCGAATTCGGGCTCGACACCCACCAGCAGGTAGTTCTTGAGCGGCCGGGCCAGCATCTGCGCGGCATCCAGGCCCGCCGTGTCGCGCGCCTGGCCGCCCGCACCGCGATGCGGCAGTACGCCGGCCAGACAGGCACCGGCGCTGTTGGCGCCGTCGGACAGGAAACCGAGTTTCGCACCGCTGAGTTCGGCCACCAGCACCGCCAGCGCGCGCAGAGTGGAAAACGCCGGGTGCATGCCGGCACCGATACCCAGCAGCACCGCGGCCTGCCCGGCGTCGCTCAGCGCTTGCGCCATGGCCTGCTCGGTGGCATCCGGCAGCGTCTGGTCGATGACCGAGCGCAGCGCATGCGGGGCGCGCGCCTTCTTGCTCTGCAGCAGCGCCGCCGCCACCCCAGCCAGGCTCTGCACCATGCGCGCCGGCGTCACAATGGCCTTGTGCGCGGGCTCGAAGGTGTAGCTGTAATCGACCGGATTGATGAACATCACGCTGGCGCCCGCCTGGGCGGCCTTGCGCAGCCGGTGACCGATGATGGGCTGGTCCTTGCGCGGGTTGCCGCCCACGATCAGGGCGGCGTTCAGGTGTTCGAGATCGTCGATGGCCTGGCCCAGGTACGGAAACAGCGGCTGATCCTGCTGGCCGGAGAAATCGCTCTGGCGCAGGCGATGGTCGATATTGGTGACCCCCAGACCCTCGGCCAGGCGGGCAGCCAGGCTGTGTTCTTCCAGCGTGGCGCTGGGCGAAACCAGAATTCCCAGCTGGGAGACGCCGTGGTGTTCGACGCGTTCGCGCAGCGACTGGGCCACGACGTGCAGCGCCTCCTCCCACTCGACGGGGTGCCAGCCGTCGGCACGCCGCAGCATCGGCTGGTCGAGGCGCTCGGCGCTGTTGACACCCTGATAGCTGAAGCGGTCGCGGTCGGACAGCCAGACTTCGTTGATACTCTCGTTCTCGTTCGGCGCCACCCGCAGCAGGCTGCCGCGGCGGGTGTGCAGCTGCAGGTTGGAGCCGACACAGTCGTGCGGTGCGATGGACGGCGTCTGCAGCATTTCCCAGGAGCGCGCCTTGAAGCGGAACGGGCGCGAGGTGAGCGCACCGACCGGGCATACATCGATGATGTTGCCGGACAGTTCGGACTCGATGTTGTGCTGGATGTAGGTGCCGATCTCGACGTTCTCGCCGCGCCCCATGCCGCCCATTTCCTTGTAGCCGGCCACGTGTTGCAGAAAGCGTACGCAGCGGGTGCAGTGGATGCAGCGCGTCATGTCCGAGGCGATCAGCGGACCGAAGTCCTTGTCCTTCACCACGCGTTTCTTTTCGCTGAACCGCGACACGCCGCGGCCGTACTGCAGCGCCAGGTCCTGCAGCTCGCACTCGCCGCCCTGGTCGCAGATCGGGCAATCCAGCGGGTGATTGATGAGCAGGAATTCCATTACCGCGCGCTGCGCCGCCTTGGCGTAGTCGGAACGGGTATTGATCTTCATGCCGTCCATCACCGGCGTGGCGCAGGCCGGCAGCGGCTTGGGTGCCTTCTCCACTTCCACCATGCACATGCGGCAGTTGGCGGCGACCGGCAGTTTCTTGTGGTAGCAGAAGCGCGGGATGGTGATGCCGTTGGCGTCGGCGACCTCGATGATCATGGCGCCCTTGCGCGCCCGGTAGGGTTTGCCGTCGATCTCGATGTTGAGCAGGTCCGCGGCCACGCTGTCCGGCTTGGCGCTCATGCGGCGGCTCCCGTGCTGCCGGCGGCACGGTGGCTGCTGGTGCCGGGCATGCAGTTCTTGTGCGTGACGTGATACTCGAACTCGGCGCGGAAATGCTTGACGAAGCTGCGCACCGGCCAGGCCGCGGCATCACCGAAGGCGCAGATGGTGTGGCCCTCGATCTGGCTCGCCGCGCTGTCCAGCAGGTCGATGTCCTCCATGGTCCCCTGCCCTTCCTCGATGCGTTTGATCACCCGGTACATCCAGCCGGTGCCTTCGCGGCACGGCGTGCACTGGCCGCAGGACTCCGCGTAGTAGAAACGCGCGATGCGCATCAGCGCGCGCACCATACAGGTGGAATCGTCCATTACGATCATGCCGGCCGAGCCCAGCGCCGAGCCCGCCTTGGACAGCGAGTCGTAGTCGAGGTCGGTGTTCATGATCACCTCGGCGGGCATCACCGGCATGGAACAGCCGCCCGGAATCACCCCTTTCAGCTGGTGGCCGGTACGCACGCCGCCGGCCAGTGCCAGCAGGTCCTTGAACGGCGCACCGAGCGGAATCTCGTAGTTGCCCGGCTTGTTCACGTGCCCCGATACACACCAGATCTTCTCGCCGCCGTTGTTGGGCCGGCCGAGGTTCAGGAACCATTCGCCGCCGTTGCGCATAATAGCCGGCACCGACGCGAGGCTCTCGGTATTGTTAATCGTGGTGGGCTGGCCGTACAGGCCGAAGTTGGCCGGGAACGGCGGCTTGAAGCGCGGCTGTCCCTTCTTGCCTTCCAGCGAATTGAGCAGCGCGGTTTCCTCGCCGCAGATGTAGGCGCCGGCGCCGAGGTGGCTGTAGCAGTCGAAATCGATGCCCGAACCCTTGATGTTCCTGCCGATCAGACCGGCTTCGTAGGCTTCCTTCAGCGCCTGCTCGAAACGCTCGTAGGGCTCGTGGTGAAACTCGCCGCGCATATAGTTGTAACCCACCGTGGCGCCGATGGCGTAGCCGGCGATGGCCATGCCCTCGATCAGGGCATGCGGGTTGTAGCGCAGGATATCGCGGTCCTTGCAGGTACCGGGCTCGGACTCGTCCGAGTTGCAGACGATGTATTTCTGGCCCGGCGCATTGCGCGGCATGAAGCTCCACTTCAGTCCGGTCGGGAATCCCGCCCCGCCGCGTCCGCGCAGAGCGGACTTCTTCACTTCTTCGATGATATCTTCCTGGGGTGTCTTGTCCGCCAGGATTTTCTTCCACGCTTTATAGCCCCCGACCTTGAGATAGTTCTCCAGGGTCCAGGGTTGGTCGAATTCCAGCGTGGTAAAACAGACCTGGTTCGTCATGGCCCTACTCCAGACTGTCCAGAATCTGATCCACCTTCTCGATGGTCAGGTTCTCGTGGTAATGGCCGTTCACCGCCATCATGGGCGCGCCGATGCAGGCGGCCAGGCATTCTTCTTCCTTCTTCAGCGTGATGCGCCCGTCGGAGGTGGTCTCGCCGAGCTTGACGCCCAGCTTGCTCTCGATATGCTCGACAATATCGTCGGCGCCGCACAGCATGCAGGAGATATTGGTGCAGATGGACACCATGTTGCGGCCCACCGGCTTGAGTTCCAGCATGGAATAGAAAGTGCCGACCTCGTAAACGCTGACCGGCGGCATGCCCAGGTATCTGGCGACAGCATCCATGTGTGCGTTTTGCAGCCACCCTTCGCGGTGCTGAACCGCGTGCAGCGCGGCCAGCACCGCCGACTGCTTCTGCTCGGGCGGGTACTTCTGCAGCCACTCGTCGATCTCGGCCTTCACCTCGGCCGGCAACTCGTACACCTGTTTGCTCTGTTCTGCTGTTGCCATTTCAAATCCTGTTTCTAACCGCGAAGGACGCGAAGGACGCTAAGTAAAAGCCAATTTATTACTTTCGTGTACGTCGCTATCAATGTTCAAGTGTCCCGAATCAAACCTTCGATCAAGCCACCAAGACAACATTCGTTTGTTACCTTCGCGTCCTTAGCGTCCTTAGCGGTTAACCTAGCACTCACCTGTCAATCTCTCCGAACACGATATCCTGCGTTCCGATCACCGCTACCACGTCGGCCAGCATGTGGCCGCGGGTCATTTCATCCAGCGCCGAGAGGTGCGCGAAACCGGGCGCGCGTATTTTCACCCGGTAGGGCTTGTTGGCGCCATCGGAAATCATGTAGATGCCGAACTCGCCCTTGGGGTGTTCGATCGCCGCGTAGACTTCGCCCTCGGGCGCGCAGTAGCCCTCGGTGAACAGTTTGAAGTGATGGATCAGGGCTTCCATGTCCTGCTTCATCTCTTCGCGCGCCGGCGGCGCCACCTTGCGATCTTCCACCATCACCGGGCCGGGATTGTCGCGCAACCAGTCGACGCACTGCTTGATGATGCGGTTGGATTGACGCATTTCTTCCATGCGCACCAGGTAGCGGTCGTAGCAGTCGCCATTGACCCCGACGGGGATGTCGAAATCGACCCGGTCGTAGACTTCATAGGGCTGCTTCTTGCGCAGGTCCCAGGCGATGCCCGAACCGCGCAGCATCGGGCCGGTTAGACCGAGCTGTCTGGCGCGCTCCGGGGTCACCACACCGATACCGACGGTGCGCTGTTTCCAGATGCGGTTGTCGGTCAGCAGGGTTTCGTAGTCATCCACGCAGCCCGGAAACCGCTGAGTGAAATCGTCGAGGAAATCGAGCAGCGAGCCCTGGCGGTTGCGGTTGAGACGCTCCACGTCGCCCTTGTCGTGCCAGCGCGATTCCTGGTACTGCGGCATGCGATCCGGCAGATCGCGGTACACGCCGCCCGGCCGGTAGTAGGTCGCGTGCAGGCGCGCGCCGGACACCGCTTCGTAGGCGTCCATCAGGTCTTCGCGTTCGCGGAACGCGTACAGGAACACCGTCATGGCACCGATGTCCAGCCCGTGCGCACCCAGCCACAGCAGGTGATTGAGGATACGGGTGATCTCGTCGAACATCACGCGGATATACTGCGCGCGCAGCGGCAGCTCGAGCCCCAGCAGCTTCTCGACCGCCATCACGTAGGCGTGCTCGTTGCACATCATGGACACGTAGTCGAGGCGGTCCATGTAGCCCACGCTCTGGTTGTAGGGCTTGCTCTCGGCCAGCTTCTCGGTGGCGCGATGCAGCAGGCCGATGTGCGGATCGGCGCGCTGCAGCACCTCACCGTCCAGTTCCAGCACCAGCCGCAACACGCCGTGCGCCGCCGGATGCTGGGGACCGAAGTTCAGAGTGTAGTTGCGTATTTCGGGCATGATTCGGACTGCGATTCAGATAAGTTTAAACCGCGAAGGACGCGAAGGACGCGAAGGAGAACCCTTTTCAGTACCACACCGCACAATTTCGCTGCTATACACTCTGCTCTGTTCCTTCACGATGACCATGTTGATGATCTGAAAATCCTGCGCCGCCTTACGAGCGCCGCGCAGCAACTAAGGTATTTCCTTCGCGTCCCCCCGCGTCCTTCGCGGTTAAGAAAAATCACTCTTCCGCCTGCGCTTTCTGCTCATCCGCTTCGGCTGCTTCCGCCGGCGCCGGTTGTTCCCGTTCCTCGGCGCGGATGACGCGCGGTACCAGCACGCGCGGCTCGATGGTCACCGGCTGGTAGATGACGCGCTGTTTCTCCGGGTCGTAGCGGACTTCGACATTGCCGCTCAGCGGGAAGTCCTTGCGGAACGGGTGGCCGATGAAGCCGTAGTCGGTGAGGATACGACGCAGGTCGGGGTGACCTTCGAACATGATGCCGTACAGGTCGAACGCTTCGCGCTCATACCAGTCGGCGCTGTTCCAGATCTCGATTACCGACGGCACCACCGGCAGCTCGTCGTCGGGGGCGAAACACTTGATGCGCAGGCGCTGGTTGTTGGCAATTGACAGCAGATGGTAGACCGCGGCGAAACGCCGGTTCTGCTGCAGCGTCTCCACCGACAGGTCCTGGTCCAGCACCGGCAGGCGTCCGTCGCTGTTGGCCTGCACGCCGCGGCTGAAGCCGGTGGCACTGGTTTCCTCGGTGGCCCATTCGTCCTGGCCATAAGACAGGTAGTCGACGCCGCACACGTCGGTGAGCTGGTCGAAACGGAACGCGGCTTCGTCGCGCAGCGCCAGGCAGGTTTCCAGCAGGTCCTCGGGCGCCACCTCGACGGTCACCTCACCCAGCGCCAGGCAGGCGTCCCGAAGGCTGTCGCCGAAGCGTTCCTGCAGTTGGGTCAGAAGCTCCTTTGCTTGCATCGATGATTCTCTTCGGCCTAGCGGGCTATGGTGTTGGTTCTGCGTATCTTGTTCTGCAGCTGCAGAATGCCGTACAGCAGGGCCTCGGCGGTCGGTGGACAACCCGGCACATAGATGTCGACCGGCACAATACGGTCGCAGCCGCGCACCACCGAGTAGGAATAGTGGTAGTAACCGCCGCCATTGGCACAGGATCCCATCGAAATCACCCAACGCGGCTCGGACATCTGGTCGTACACTTTGCGCAGCGCCGGCGCCATCTTGTTGGTCAGCGTACCCGCAACGATCATCACATCGGACTGGCGCGGGCTGGGGCGAAACACCACGCCGAAGCGGTCCAGGTCATAGCGCGACGCGCCCGCCTGCATCATTTCAACCGCGCAACAGGCCAGTCCGAACGTCATCGGCCACATGGAGCCGGTGCGCGCCCAGTTGATCAGCTTGTCTGCCGAGGTGGTGACGAAGCCTTCTTCCAGAATGCCTTCTATGCCCATTACGCGACCTCTCGCGCCGGCCCGCCAGGAGGAAGCATGCCGGCTTCAACGCATCCCCGCTGCGCGGGGCCCCTGCTCGCTGCTCGCGCCACAGAACCGAAATTTCCGCGACTGCTCACACATGGCGTCGCTCGCGGGCGCTCGCATCCCCGCTGCGCGGGGCCCCTGCTCGCTGCTCGCGCCACAGAACCGAAATTTCCGCGACTGCTCACACATGGCGTCGCTCGCGGGCGCTCGCATCCCCGCTGCGCGGGGCCCCTGCTCGCTGCTCGCGCCACAGAACCGAAATTTCCGCGACTGCTCACACATGGCGTCGCTCGCGGGCGCTCGCATCCCCGCTGCGCGGGGCCCCTGCTCGCTGCTCGCGCCGCTACTCCCACTCCAAGGCTCCCTTTTTCCATTCGTAGATGAAACCGATGACCAGGATGCCCAGGAACAGCATCATGGCCAGGTAACCGAACATGCCGATTTCATCCAGCACCACGGCCCAGGGGAACAAAAAAGCAATTTCGAGATCGAAAATGATGAACAGGATCGCGACCAGGTAATAGCGCACGTCGAAACGCATCCGCGAGTCTTCGAACGCCTCGAAGCCGCATTCGTAAGGCGAGAGCTTTTCACTGTCGGGCTTGCGCGGCCCGAGCAGGAATCCAGCCGCGACCGGTATCAGGCCGAAACCGATTCCGACGGCCATAAAAATGAGGACCGGCAAGTAATTTTCCAGCATGTCGCTTCATTCCGACGCGGCCCGGCCAGGACCGGGTTGTGGGTGTGAGATCCGTGCGCGCTACAGCAGTGCAGTCTAGGCCAGCAGCTTTGCGAGTGTCAAGAAGCGGCATCGAATGGTTTTTGCGCTAAATCAACCAGTTAATTTATATTTTTGGGCCCATAAAAAAAGCCCATAAGGGCACGGGAAAATTCCGCTGTGGCGCCATCGCGCCGCCCGGAACTGGCTGGCAACTAAAGAAAAGGGACCGTTTTACGGTCCCCTTCCCGGCCAATGGTGCCGACGGCGAGACTCGAACTCGCACGGCTTACGCCACTACCCCCTCAAGATAGCGTGTCTACCAGTTCCACCACGTCGGCGTTAATGAAAATCATTCGGGCTGGGCGTCGGCGGGCGCTTCCTCAGCCGTTGGCGCGGTCTGGGTCGCCTCGTCAGGCTGCGGCTGTTCCGCAGCCTCGGGAACATCCGCTGGCGGCAGATCCGCTTCCGGCACCACCACGACGTCTTCCTCAATCACTGGAACATCCGCTGGCGGCAGATCTGCCTCTTGAACGACGCTATCTTCCTCGATCGCCGGAATATCGGATGCTTCGGCCGCCGGGGCAGGCACCGACTGGGTTACACTCACGCTCGCGTCGGCAACGTTGCGCACCAGAGGCGAAGACAACAGCAGGCTGTTGGCGAAAAACAGCGCGGCGAGCACCGCCGTGGCACGGGTGAAAAAAGAGCCGCCGCCCGCGGCACCGAAAACGGTACCCGAGGCTCCGGCGCCGAACGCCGCGCCCATGTCCGCGCCCTTGCCCTGCTGCAGCAGCACCAGACCGATAATGGCGATGCCCATCAGCACCTGAAGAACCAGCAAAACTGTAAACATAAGTTGTGTGTATCCGGGTGTGCGCTCAGCCGCCGGCCTTGCAGATGGTCAGGAAGTCCTCGGCATTCAGCGATGCGCCGCCGATCAGACCGCCATCGATATCCTGCATGGCAAACAGCTCGGCCGCGTTACTGCCCTTGACACTACCTCCGTAAAGAATCTGCACCTTGTCGGCGACCGTCTGGTCCAGACCGGCCAGCTTGGCGCGAATAAAGGCGTGCACGTCCTGCGCCTGCTGCGGGCTGGCTGTCTTGCCGGTGCCGATGGCCCACACGGGCTCGTAAGCGATCACCGCTTCGCCCAGCGCCGCAATACCTTCCAGCTTGATGACTGCATCCAGCTGGCGTTCCACCACCTGTTCGGTGATACCCTGCTCGCGCTCCTCCAGGGTTTCGCCCACGCACAGAATCGGGATCAGACCGGCTTTGCGCGCCGCGGCGAACTTGCGCGCCGTGAACTCGTCGTCTTCGGCATACAGGGCACGGCGCTCCGAGTGGCCCACAATCGCGTAGCGGCAACCGAAATCCGTCAACATGGCTGCCGAGATTTCCCCGGTGAAGGCACCGGACTCCTGGTCACTGACGTCCTGGCTGCCCCAGGCGACACTGCTACCCGCCAGCAACTCGGACACCAGCGGGATGTAAACGAATGGAGGGCAGACTGCGATCTGCGTACCGCCCGCATCACCGGCACCCGCTTTGATACCGGAAATCAGTTCCTTAACGCTCTGCAGAGAACCGTTCAGTTTCCAGTTCCCGGCGACCAGTGTCTGTCGCATGCCGCTCTCCCGCAAGCCCTTGAAAATAGCCGCGTAGCGTAGCGGTCCAGCGCGCAAAAATCAAATACATTGCGCCGCCGGGGAAGATATTCCGTGTCGCTCCTAACGTTCCAAAAACATAACCACGAAGGACACTAAGGGCACAAAGGACATGAAGAAACCGGCAACCAAGCGATGTTTTAACCCTGGTGCCGAACGCGCGGTGCTGCGAATGGTGCCTGACAAACCAGTCCTCAAGAGCACCTGACAGTCGTTCCTTTGTGGCCTTCGTGTCCTTTGCGGTAAATAACCGGGCCTAATCCTGGCAGTCTTTGCGAATGTGAATAACCAGGGCATCGCCCTCGTAGTGCGCGGCGCTCATTGGTTCCTTGCGCACCAGTAATCCGGACTGCGAGCGGTACACCGAATACTCATAGGCGGGGTCGACGCTCTCGTACACAGAACTGCCGAAATAGGTATCCACCGGCGACCAGTACTTCCAGTCGCGCTCCAGGTATTTGAGCAGATCGACCCCCGGTCGCGGGCTGATATCGTAGGCCTGGTGTCTGAGACGGTTCTCGTCGGTGATGCTTCGGTAGCGCCCGGTCAGCCGCTCCAGGCGGTACATGGCATCAAAGCCGAACAGGTTGGCGAGCGGTTTCCATTTCAGGAAACGCGCGTCCAGACGCCATTCATCCCCGAACAGTTCGAATTGCTGCTGGGTGCAGAAATCACCCGAGCGCAGTTCGACCTGGTAGTGCCGGGGGGCGATCTGCACGAAGCGCAGTTTCGCGATCAGCGCCTCATCTGTGAGCCGGTTGTAGGTGTGCAGGTTCCAGGCAATCAGCCCCACCGACAGCCCGGCCAGAGTCAGGACGGTGACGGGAAGACCCCAGATCAGTTTACGCATGGCATCGCAAAAAAATAGGGAAAAAGGGGGCGAAAAAGGGGATAGATTCAAAAGAACCTGCCCGCCTCAGCCCACCTCGGCGCGCGCCTCGACGGCCTGCTCCACCACTTGGGCGAGCAACCGTGCCTGCTCACGCACCAGGGCGGCGTCCTCGCCCTCCACCATGACACGGATCAGCGGTTCGGTACCGGACGGTCGCAGCAGCACACGGCCTTTCCCACCGAGAACGGCCTCCGCCCGGGCTACCGCGGCCTGGATCGGCGCGCTGCTGTCGACATCGATAGGCTGCGCCAGGGGCACATTGATCATATGCTGGGGATATTTCTTCATCCCCTGCTTGAGCTGATGCAGGCTGGCGCTTTTCTGCACCATGGTCGCCAGCACCTGCAGCGCCGAGACCATGCCGTCGCCGGTGGTACTGCGGTCCAGACAGATGATATGACCGGAAGACTCGCCACCCAGCATCCCACCGTGCTCGCGCAGCAACTCCAGCACATAGCGGTCACCCACCCTGGCGCGCCGGAACTCGATGCCCAGACCCTGCAGCGCGTGCTCCAGCCCGAGGTTGCTCATCAGGGTGCCGACCACCGGTCCGGTCAGCTTGCCCTGTTCGTGGCGCGAGGCTGCAATGATGAACAGCAGCTCGTCGCCATCGACCAGTTCGCCCCTGTCATCCACCATGATGACGCGGTCACCGTCACCGTCCAGCGCGATACCGAGATCGGCATTCTGGTTCAGCACCGCCTCGCGCAGCAGGCCGGGCTGGGTGGAACCGCACTCGTGGTTGATATTCAGGCCGTCGGGCGAGACGCCGATGGCGATCACCTCGGCGCCCATTTCCTTCAGCACGCTGGGCGCGATGTGATAAGTGGCGCCATTGGCGCAGTCCACCACGATTTTCAGGCCGCGCAGCGAAATGCTGAAGGGAATGGTGCTCTTGCAATACTCGATATAGCGCCCGCGCGCGTCGTCGACGCGTTCGGCCTTGCCGAGTTTCTCGGAGGCAATGGTCACCATCGGCTTTTCCATTTCCGCCTCGATGGCCGCCTCGACCTCGTCCGGCAATTTGCAGCCTTCGGCGGAAAAGAACTTGATCCCGTTGTCGTAGTGCGGATTGTGCGACGCGCTGATCACGATGCCGGCACAGGCGTGCAGGGTGCGGGTCAGATAGGCGATCGCGGGGGTCGGCATCGGACCCAGCAGCCGGACATCGACACCGGCCGCCGACAGGCCGGCTTCCAGCGCCGACTCGAACATGTAACCCGAGATACGCGTGTCCTTGCCGATCACCACGCGGGCCTTGGGCCGTCCGCCCAGCACCCGGCCGGTGGCCCAGCCCAGCTTGAGCATGAACTCGGCGTTGATCGGCGCTTCGCCGACCCGCCCGCGAATACCGTCAGTCCCGAAAAACTTTCTCCCCATGCCTGTTCCTCCACCATACTGGTGCTGTTGTCAATCGTTGCACTGCGGCCTGCATCTGCAGCGCCTGCCAGGTCGCAGCCACATCGTGGGCACGCACCAGACGCGCGCCGCGCTCCACCGCCAGTACCGCCAGCGCGATACTGGCGGGCAACCGTTCGGCGACTGTCCAGGCCCAGAAGTTTGCCGATCATGGACTTGCGCGACAGCCCTACCACAAGCGGCAGCCCGGGCGCGGCCAGCTCTTCCAGCCGCGCCAGCAACTGCAGGTTGTGCTCCACGGTCTTGCCGAAGCCGAAGCCGGGATCGAGCAGCAGACGTTCGCGTCCGATACCGGCCGCCTCGCAAGCCGCAACACGTTGCAGCAGAAAGACTTTTACCTCCTCCACCACATCCGCATAGTGCGGATCGGCCTGCATGGTACGCGGGTCACCCGCATGTGCATCAGGCACACCGGCACGCGCGCTGGCGGCCGCCGCTTCCAGCGCCCCCGGCGCACGCAACGCGTTGACATCATTGATCAAGCCGGCGCCGGCCGCGACCGCCGCCTGCATCACTTCGGGTTTCCGGGTATCGATGGAAATCGGCACGTGAGCTGCGCCTGCAGCGCATCGATGACCGGGATGACACGCTGCAATTCATCGGCGGCAGACACCGGCGCGGCGCCGGGACGGGTCGATTCGCCGCCGATGTCAATGACGGCGGCGCCTTGTTGCCTGCATCGTGCAGGGCGTGATCCAGGGCCCGCTGCGGGTCAAAAAAATCACCCCCGTCCGAGAAAGAGTCGGGGGTGACATTGAGTACGCCCATCACCTGCGGGCGTGACAGGTCGAGCAATTTGCCGTTGCAGTCCAGCCGCAAAACGCTGATCCGGCAGTGCTGCCCGCGCGGGGCTAGCCCGCGTCGGTCGCCGGGACAGGCGCGCCGTGGCGGTAGGCCGCGGCATACCCGTCAAGCACGTTCACGCTCCAGCCCTGCTGCATCCTGGCGCGGCCCGGCGACAAGTACGGACTCAGTGCTGTCCCGCGGGTCCGCCGATGGGTTCGCCGCCATCCTTGGCGCCCTTCTCACCGCCGGTGACAGCCGGTTTGGCGCCCTGGCCGCTGGAGGAACCTTCATCCCAGTCGCGCGGAGGCCGCGGCGTCGTTGCCATTCATGATGTCGTTGATCTGATCGCTGTCGATGGTCTCGTACTTGATCAGCGCTTCGGCCATCAGGTGCAGCTGTTCCATGTGCTCCTTGAGAATGGTTTCGGCACGGCTGTAGTTGCGGTCGATAATGGCGCGTATCTCGGCATCGATGGCGTGCGCGGTTTCATCCGACACATTCTTGTGCTGGGTCACCGAATGGCCCAGGAACACCTCGCCCTCTTCCTCGCTGTAGGTCAGCGGACCGAGGCGCTCGGACAGGCCCCACTTGGTGACCATGTTGCGCGCCAGCTCGGTGGCACGCTGGATATCGTTGGAGGCACCGGTGGTGACCATGTCCGCGCCGAAAATCAGCTCTTCGGCGATACGCCCGCCGAACAGGCTGGAGATCTGACTCTCCAGGCGCTGCTTGCTGAAGCTGTAGCGGTCTTCTTCGGGCAGGAACATGGTCACGCCCAGGGCGCGGCCACGCGGAATGATGCTCACCTTGTAGACCGGATCGTGCGACGGCACCAGGCGACCGACAATGGCGTGGCCGGCCTCGTGATAGGCGGTGAGTTTCTTCTCGTCCTCGCTCATCACCATGGAGCTTGCGCTCGGCGCCCATCATGATCTTGTCCTTGGCCTTTTCCAGATCGTCCTGTCGACCAGGCGCTTGTTGGCGCGCGCCGCGAACAGCGCCGCCTCGTTGACCAGGTTGGCCAGATCGGCACCGGAGAAGCCGGGTGTACCGCGCGCGACAATCAGCCGGGCTTGACGTTGTCGGCCATCGGCACCTTGCGCAGGTGCACCTTGAGAATCTGTTCGCGTCCGCGCACGTCGGGCAGCGGCACCACCACCTGGCGGTCGAAACGGCCCGGACGCAGCAATGCCGGGTCGAGCACATCCGGACGGTTGGTGGCGGCGATGACGATCACGCCTTCGTTACCTTCGAAACCGTCCATCTCGACCAGCAGCTGGTTGAGGGTCTGCTCGCGCTCGTCGTGACCGCCACCCAGACCGGCACCGCGATGGCGACCTACGGCGTCGATTTCGTCGATGAAGATGATGCAGGGCGCGTGCTTCTTGGCCTGCTCGAACATGTCGCGCACCCGCGAGGCACCGACGCCGACAAACATCTCCACGAAGTCGGAACCGGAAATGGTGAAGAACGGCACCTTGGCCTCGCCGGCGATAGCTTTCGCCAGCAGGGTTTTACCGGTACCGGGCGAACCCACCATCAAGCACGCCCTGCGGAATCTTGCCGCCCAGCTTCTGGAACTTGCCGGGGTCACGCAGGAACTCGACCAGTTCGGCGACTTCCTCCTTGGCTTCTTCGACACCGGCCACATCGTTGAAGGTCACCTTGACCTGATCCTCGCCGAGCATGCGCGCGCGGCTCTTGCCGAACGACATGGCGCCACGGCCACCGCCACCACCCTGCATCTGGCGCATGAAGAAGATCCACACACCGATCAGCAGCAGCATCGGGAACCAGGAAATGAAGATCTGCATCAGCAGCGACTCCTGCTCCGGCGGCTGCGCTTTGACCTGGACACCATTTCTGAGCAAGTCGTTGATCATTTGCGGATCATCGGGCGTGTAGGTGGAGAAGGTCTCGCCACTGCTCATCTGGCCCTTCACGGTACGCCCGTCGATAATGACGTTCTGTACCCGCCCGGCTTTCACATCCGCAATGAACTCGGAATAGGACAAGCTCTGGGCGCGCGGCGCGGGGGGTCCGAAGTTGTTGAACACGGACATCAGGACGATCGCAATGATCACCCACAGAAGAATGTTTTTCGCCATGTCGTTCAATTCAGTTTCCTCTTACCCAGGCGGCGGTGACCGCAGCGGGGAAATAGCTGAAAGTTACTGTCGTGTAAGGCGTTTCGGCAGCGAAGAAGTTGTCTGAAACCATACTATACTTTCCGTCCTCTCGCCAGCGCGTAGACCTCTCTGCTGCGCGGCCGTGATGCCTTCGGTTTGCGTATCACCACCTTGTCATAGCGGCTGCGCAAGTCACGCACCAGTTCGTCAAACCCTTCGCCCTGAAACAGCTTCACCAGCAGGTCACCGCCGGGGCGCAATACCTTGTCCGCAAAATCTGTTGCCAATTCCGCCAGATACATGGCGCGCGGCTGATCGACCACGTCAACTCCAGTAATGTTGGGGGCGATATCCGACATTACAAGATCAATCGGCTGACCGCGCACGGTCTCCAGCAGCTGCTCCAGCACGGCCTCGTCATGAAAATCACCCTGAACAAATTCCACACCCGGTAAAGGGTCCAGGGGCAGGATATCCATCGCCACGATCCTGCCCTTGCGGCCAATCAGTCCCAGCGCATACTGGCTCCAGCCGCCCGGCGCGGCCCCCAGGTCGACGATGGTCATACCCGGTCTGATGATGTGGTCGCGCTGCTGGATTTCGTCCAGCTTGTACACCGCGCGGGAACGAAAACCCTCGCGCTGTGCCCGTTTGACAAACTCATCGTCGAAATGTTCTTTCAGCCAGCGACGACTGCTCTTGGTGCGTGCCATGATCCCCGGGTCCGTGCCTGGAACCTGTCGCATGATGCCCCGCGGCCGCGACCGTGGCGGGGTCATCAGATAGGTTCTAATCAAATCCGCTATACTGCGACGCCTTGTCGAGAGTATTACCATGCCGTTGACAGAACAGCAAAAGAAAACCCTGCGCGGGCTCGGTCACACGCTCAAACCGGTTATCCTGGTGGGCGCCGGGGGCTTGTCACAGTCTCTGCTCGAGGAGTTCGAGCGCTCCCTGGAACATCACGAACTGATGAAGGTCAGGGTCAGCGCGGACGACCGCACACAGCGCGACGCCGTCATCGCCGCGCTGTGCCAGCACGGGGGCGCCGAACTGGTGCAGCGCGTAGGCAATGTCGGCCTGCTGTTCAGGCGCCGGCGCAACAAGTCAAAATTCACCGCACTCTAGCGTTGACACCATGCAATCACCAGTGTTGCTGTCCCACATGCGGCCAACCAGCCAAATTGAATCCGTAGGTTGGCGCTGCTCGGCCCAACCTAGCCGTCGCGACCAGCCTGCGCTTGCGGTTCCGGGTCGATACGGTAGGCACCGTGACACACCACACAGTGCTGCATCAGTTCGCCGAGCTGAGCCAGGGTGTGCTCGCGGTCGCCGAGCTGCTCGGCATCGAGCGCCAGGCGGTCGAAACCGGCGTGGGTATCGAAACCCATTTTTTTGAACGGCGCGGGCAGTTTCGCGATCAACAGCGGCGGCACTGCGTGCTGGGCAGAGTGCCCCGAGCGGCGCGCCTGCACTGCCACCTGCTCCATGTCGCCCACCGCCAGCGCCGCGGTAATCTGCTGCACGCTGGCCAGAAACCCGCGCATTTCGATCAGCACCAGACCGCGCTCCTTTTCGGAGAGGCGGATAACCCGCCTGCCATCGGCTGAACTCTCCGGCGCCGGACCGACGAACAGTTTATAGCCGGCGGCGGACACCCCGATCAGAAGCACCACCAGCAGCACCCAACACAGCTTGCACATAGCTTTCCCCTCCAGCCCGCGGCGGGCGAAAAACGACAGCGTCTGATCGCTCACTTGCAGTCGACCCGACGAATACGGACTATTGCAGTTGAGGCGCAACGCATCCTTGATCTGGATCATGGCCGGGTACCGCGATGGCGAGAATTATCAACAACACTTTGCAGAAAAGGTCCGGTACCACAGCCGCTGCCCTGACCGCGGACGTGCGGCACCTGCCGCGGCACCTCGCCCGCGGCCTGCTGCTCGTGCTGCTGCTCGCGCTTGGCGCCGTGCCGCCCGCCCGGGCCGAACCCGGCGGCGATGAATTCGAGTCGTTCGATGACCAGCCGCTGGAAGAACCGCTCGGTTATCCGGACTGGTTCAAACTGAGTTTCCTCGACATCGGCGATGACCTGCGGGAGGCCATCGCCGATGGCAAGCAGGGCCTGATGGTCTATTTCGGGCAGAAATACTGCGCCTACTGCAAGCAGCTGCTGGAGGGCAACTTCGGCAAACTGGATATACTGGCTTATACCCAACGCCACTTCGACGCCGTGGGTATCGATATCCACGGCCAGCGCGAGGTAACGGATCTGAATGGCCGGGAGTGGAGCGAGCACAGCTACTCGGTCGACCAGGGCGTCAACTTCACCCCCACGCTGGTCTTCTATGACCGGGAACAGCGCGAAGCCCTGCGCCTGTCCGGCTATTACCCGCCCTACAAGTTCCGCGCGGCGCTGGAGTATGTAGCCGATGGTCATTACCGCAGGGAGGATTTCCGCAGCTACCTGGCGCGCGCCGACGTACCCATGATTTTCGAGGCTGGAGAAATGAGCCAGGAGGATTTCTTCCTGCCGCCGCCGCACGCCCTGGACCGCAGCCACTGGCCGGGCCAGCGCCCGCTGGTGGTGTTTTTCGAGCAGGGCGACTGCCACGCCTGCGACGTGCTGCACACCGGACCGTTGCGCCAGGACGATATTCGCGCGCGTTTCGCGCAGATGGATGCCGCGCAGCTGGGCGTGTGGGATGACACGCCGGTGGTGACGCCGTCGGGACAGCGCACCACGGCACGGCGCTGGGCCGATGAGCTGGGGCTGTTTTATACGCCGACGCTGCTGTTCTTCGACGAACAGGGTGAGGAAATCCTGCGCGTCGATTCGGTGGTGCAGTTTTACCGTCTGCGCAGCGTACTCGATTACGTGCTGAGCGGCGCCTATCTCGAGTACCCGACCTTCCAGCAATGGCGCAACGCGCAGACGCCGCGCGTCGTCATGCCGCCGTAACAGCGGGCGTATGCTGACTCAGCAGCCGCCCAAACCGTTGGAGCAGCGGGCCTCTTCGAACGCCAGCGCCGCACCGGCGCGACCCTGCCGCAGCCCCTCGCCGCCCGCCATGGTCAGCCCGGGATAGTGGGCAGAATCGGTCCGTAAGGAACTGACCCGCTGGTGCCGGGCAAGACCGAGACTGTGCTGATCGATTTCCAGCCGATCCGGATCGAAGGCCCCAAAGCCGGGTTCTGTTGCTCGCACCCTGTTGCGCTCCGACGGCCTGTTAACGCTACGCCAACGCTAGCGCCGGGACACCGTTACCAGACCCAGATTTAGCTGATGATGCCGTAGCGTTCTGACGGTTATGGGTTCAGGCCACGCACTGTTTTTTTTCCGCCAGCGCGGCGGCCTGTGTTTTCATCAGTTCGAAGATCGCATAGACGCCGACGTGCCGGTTGGGCGACAGGTGTTCATCGAGCTGCAGACGCCGGAACACTTCGTCCATGTCCAGCTCCTGGATCTCCCGCGCAGTCTTGCCCGAACACAGCTGAATCAGCAGTGCCAGCACGCCCTTGATGATGGCCGTATCACAGTCGCCATGGAACGCGATGCGCCCGTCGAGATGCGGATCCGGATAAGCGCACACCCAGACCCGGCTCATGCAGGCCTTGACCCGGTGATCTTCGTCGCGTGCCGCCTCGGGCAGTGGCGGCAGCTGTTCGCCGACTTCCACCAGGTACTCGTAGCGCTGATCCCAGTCGCCGAGCAACTCAAAAGTCTCCACGATGTCTTGCAGGCTGGTCATCACTCGGTTTCCCTGTCCGGCTTCAGCCGGCGTTGCGCACGCTGAACGACTCGCCACAACCGCAGGTGTCGGCGATGTTGGGGTTGTTGAACTCGAAACCCGAATTGATGGCATTGGTCTTCTGGTAATCGACCACGGTGCCGTCCAGGTTGCCGAGGCTCTTCGGGTCCACGATAACCTTGACGCCGAAACTCTCGAACACCGCGTCTCCGTCCTGGAGTTCATCGGCATAGTCCACCACATAGGCGAAACCGGTGCAGCCACTGACCCGGGTACCCAGGCGCAGCCCCAGGCCTGCGCCCCGTTTCTCGAGCATCTTCTGCACATGCCGTGCGGCGGCTTCAGTCAACTGTACTGCCATAGTGTGTTCCTCTGTTGTTCAAACCCTCAAAGCAATCCCAATGTCAGCCGGGCATCTTCCGACATACGTTGCTGGTCCCAGGGCGGATCCCACACCAGTTCGACGCTGGCATCGCGCACCCCCTCGACCTCGCGCAACACGTTTTCGACCTGGCCCGGCAAGGTACCGGCCACCGGGCAGGCCGGTGCGGTCAGAGTCATCTGCACATTGACGACGTTGCGATCGTCGATGTGCACCAGATAGATCAAACCCAGGTCATAGATATTGACCGGGAGCTCGGGATCGTAAACGCTGCGCAGCGCCGCTACCACCCTTTGTTCCAGTGCCGCGTCATTGCTGTCCAGCTCCACCATCTCGGACTCGACCTCGCGCCGCTGAGGCGATTCATCCTCTCTGTCCATAAACCGAATCACCGCTGTCTGCATGGCATCACCCTGTTGCTATCCGTTCAAGCCCCGGCGCTGCCGCTTGCGCCAGTCACCGTGCTGTCGAGCAGCTCGCGCAGCCGCGCCTGCACCTGTTCCTGCAGTCCGCCCACCGCGCAGCCGTCCAGAACTTCGCCGGCGAACCCGAGGCACAGCATTCTGCGCGCCTCGGCTTCCGGGATGCCGCGCGAGCGCAGGTAGAACACCTGCTGCGGATCCAGCTGCCCCACACTGGTGCCGTGACTGCACTTCACGTCGTCGGCATAGATTTCCAGTTGTGGCTTGGTGTCCACCTCGGCGTTACGCGACAGCAGCAGGTTGGCATTCGACAGGTGCGCGTCGGTACGCTGCGCGTCCTGCTCGACCCGTATACGGCCGTCGAACACGGCGCGACCCCGACCCAGCACAATGCCCTTGAAATTCTCCCGGCTGGCGCAGTCGGGAACGCTGTGACGCACGTCGAGGTGGAAGTCGGCGAAGCGCCGATCGCCCACCACGTACAATCCGTTCAGCTGTGCGTTCGCTCCGCCGGCGCTGAACTCGACATTGCAGTCGGTACGCGACCAGGCGCCACCCAGTGCCAGACAGGTGCCCGCGTAGTCACTGCCTCCCGCCAGGCGTACGTACAGACCGCTGATGTGATACGCATTGATGCTTTCTTCCTGGACGCGGTAGTGCTGCAGTCGAGCGCCCTCCTCCAGCAACACTTCCACCAGCGCATTGTTGAAATACACCGAATTGCCGGGGCTGGCGTAGCGTTCCACCAGGATAGCGCTGGCGCCGGGCTCCAACACCACCAGGTTGCGCGGCTGCGCCAGGATGGAGTCATCCAGAGCCGTACTCAGGAACAGCACCTCGATCGGCTTGTCGACCGCGCAGCCGGCCTCGACATGCACGAACAGACCATCGTTGACCAGCGCGCTGTTGAGCGCGCTGAAGGCATGGGCGCCCTCTCCGGCCGCCCGGCCCAGCCAGCCGGACAGCCGCTCGGGTGTGGCGGCCAGCGCGTCGTGCAGGCTCTGCACCCGAACGCCGGACGGCAGACCGTTGAGCCTGGACAGGACCGGAACCACACGACCGTTGGCAATCACCAGCCGGTAACTGTCCTGGCTGGGCACCAGGTAGTCGCCGAGATCCGCTTCGTCCAGCGCCGTGAACGGCTCGCTGACCGGTACGAAGGTCTGCCCCAGCAGCCCATCCAGACTGGTGTAGCGCCAGGCCTCGTCCTTACGGGTGGGAAACCCGAGCCGGGTGAACCGGGCGGCGGCGCGCCCGCGCTGGGTTTCCAGCCAGTCGAGCTCGCGGCCCGGCAGGCCGGCGCCCGCCTGTTCAATCAGGTCGCGGTAGCGTTCTAAGGGTTGCGCAACGGTGTTCATGCCGCCTCCTCGCCCCCGATCCAGCCATAGCCCTTTTCTTCCAGCTCCAGGGCCAGGCTCTTGTCGCCGGAGCGCACGATGCGTCCGCCGGCCAGCACGTGCACGAAATCGGGCTCGATGTAATCCAGCAGCCGCTGATAGTGAGTCACCACAATCATGGCGCGCTCCGGACTGCGCAAGGCATTGACGCCGTCGGCGACGACGCGCAGGGCGTCGATATCCAGTCCCGAATCGGTTTCGTCCAGGATCGCCAGCTGCGGCTCCAGCAACGCCATCTGGAAAATCTCGTTGCGTTTCTTTTCACCGCCGGAGAAGCCGGCGTTGACGGAGCGTTTGAGCAGGTCTTCACCCATGTGCACCACCTTGAGCTTCTCGCGCAGCAGCTTGAGGAAGGCGACGGCATCGAGCTGCGCCTCACCGCGCGCTTTGCGTATGGCATTAAGCGCAGTCCGCAGAAACACGGTATTGTTCACGCCGGGCAGCTCGAGCGGGTACTGCAAGGCCAGGAACAGGCCTTGGTGGGCGCGTTGCTCCGTGTTGAGTTCCATCAGGTCATGCCCCTGGAAGCGCACCTCGCCGGCGGTAACCTCGTACCCCTCGCGCCCCGCCAGCACGTGCGCCAGCGTGCTCTTGCCGGAGCCGTTCGGCCCCATGATGGCGTGCACCTCGCCGGCCCCGACGTTCAAATCCAGGCCCTTGAGAATCGGCTTGCCCTCGACTGAAACGGCCAAATTCTTTATTTCCAACATGTCAAAATCTCCTGATTTCATGCTCTGATCAACCCACCGCGCCTTCCAGACTTACGCTGAGCAGTTTCTGGGCTTCCACCGCGAACTCCATGGGCAATTCCTTGAACACCTCTTTACAGAAGCCGTTCACCAGCATGGAAACCGCTTCCTCTTCCGAGAGCCCGCGTTGCCGGCAGTAAAACAGCTGATCTTCGCCGATCTTCGATGTCGTCGCCTCGTGCTCGACCCGTGCCGTCGGGTTTTTCACCTCGATGTACGGGAACGTATGTGCACCGCAGCGATCCCCGATCAGCAGCGAATCGCACTGGGTGTGATTGCGCGCGTTCTCGGCACGCTGACTCATGCGCACCAGACCGCGGTAACTGTTCTGTCCCTTGCCGGCGGAAATCCCCTTGGACACGATGGTGCTGCGGGTATTGCGCCCGATGTGAATCATCTTGGTGCCGGTGTCGGCCTGCTGGTAACCGCGCGTCAGCGCCACCGAATAGAACTCTCCGATGGAATCATCGCCGCGCAGGATGCAGCTCGGGTACTTCCAGGTGATCGCCGAACCGGTCTCCACCTGGGTCCAGGAAATGTGCGAGCGGTCACCGCGGCAATCGCCGCGCTTGGTGACGAAGTTATAGATGCCACCGCGCCCCTGCTCATCGCCCGGATACCAGTTCTGCACCGTCGAATACTTGATGCGTGCGTCTTCCAGTGCCACCAGCTCAACGACCGCGGCGTGCAGCTGATTCTCGTCGCGCATCGGCGCCGTGCAGCCTTCCAGGTAACTCACATAGCTGCCCGCCTCCGCCACGATCAGGGTGCGCTCGAACTGGCCGGTGTTGCGCGCGTTGATGCGGAAATAGGTGGATAGCTCCATCGGGCAGCGCACGCCCTTGGGCAGGTAGACAAAAGTGCCGTCGGTGAATACCGCGGCATTCAGCGCGGCGAAGAAGTTGTCCGTGTGCGGGACCACCGAACCGAGGTACTGCTGCACCAGCTCAGGGTGTTCCCGAACGGCTTCGGAAATGGAACAGAATATGACCCCGGCCTCGGCCAGTTTGTCGCGAAACGTGGTCGCCACCGACACGCTGTCGAACACCGCGTCCACCGCCACCCCGGCCAGCAACTCCTGCTCCTGGAGCGGGATGCCCAGCTTGTTGTAGGTTTCCAGCAGTTTCGGGTCCACCTCGTCCAGACTCTTGGGAGCATCCTTGCGGCTCTTGGGAGCGGAGTAGTAACTGATGGACTGGAAGTCGATGGGCGGGTGCTTGACGTGCGCCCAGCCGGGTTCCTGCATGGTGAGCCAGTGCCGGAAGGCTTTCAGGCGCGACTCCAGCATGAACTCGGGCTCGTTCTTGCGCGCCGAGATCAGCCGGATCACGTCCTCATTCAACCCGGGCGGCAGGGTATCCGAGTCGATGTCGGTGCTGAAACCGGCTTCATAGCCACCTTTCATCAGCTCAGCCAACTGCGGTGTTGCGTTAGCCATTAACAACCTCCGTTTGCGTAGGCGATGACCCTCACGCCCCATCCGGTCAATGACCGCACGGTTCGCAGGGACAATACCTGAGTAATTTTGTCAGGTATTATTGTATATAACCTATCGTTTTAGTCAAGTATAGATTTCGGGGCCGGGGAGACCGGTCAGGGAAGCCGTTTCGGGGTCCGGTTTCAGAGGTGGGCAATGCGGCCCAAGCAGGCAAGGGCAGCCGTGATGTGCTCAGCGCCTGCCGATGATCGAACCGAGGATGCCGCGTGCGATGCTGCGCCCCAGGCTGCTGCCGACGCTGCGCAGCACGGACTTGGTGAAGGCCTCTACCGCGCCCTGTCGCTGACGACCGCTGCTCCCGCGCGCCTTGGCGCCGGCGGCCGATTCGCCTTCCCGCTGCGCTGCTTCGGCGCGTTGCGCTTCCAGTTCCTGGGCGCGCTTTTTCAGAATTTCGAACGCGGATTCCCGGTCGACGACGTTTTCATAGCTGCCACGCAGCGGCGATCTGGCGATCATCTCGGCGCGTTCCTCGCTGCTGAGCGGCCCGATACGCGAGCGCGGTGGCGCAATCAGGGTGCGTTCCACCACACTGGGCACGCCTTTCGCGTCGAGCGTGGACACCAGGGCTTCCCCGACGCCCAGTTCGCCGATGGCGGCCTCGGTGTCGAAAGCCGGGTTGGCGCGAAACGTCTCGGCCGCCGCCCTGAGCGCCTTGCGATCGCGCGGTGTGAAGGCGCGCAAAGCGTGCTGAATACGGTTACCCAGCTGTCCTATGACCTCCTCCGGCACATCGCTGGGATACTGGGTAACGAAAAACACGCCCACGCCCTTGGAGCGGATCAGGCGCACCACCTGGGTAATGCGTTCCAGCAGCGCCCGGGGTGCCTTGTCGAACAGCAGATGGGCCTCATCGAAGAAAAACACCAGCTTCGGCAGCGGTGCATCACCCCGCTCCGGCAATTGTTCCATCAGCTCCGAGAGCAGCCACAGCAGGAAAGTCGCATAGATGCGCGGGTTGTTGTACAGGGTGGTTGCATCCAGCAGACTTATGACGCCGCGGCCGGAGAAATCGCTCTGCAGCAGGTGTTCGATGCGCAGCGCCGGTTCGCCGAAGTACAGATCGCCGCCCGCCTCTTCAAGCACCAGCAGGCGCCGCAGTATGGCCGTGACGCTCTGTGTGGAGACGCGGCCGTACTCGCGACTGAGGTCAGCGGCGTTGTCGCCGACCCAGTTCAGCATCGCCCGCAGGTCTTTCATGTCGAGCAGCAGCAGGCCCTGGTCATCGGCCAGGGAGAAGGCGACCTGCAGCACCCCTTCCTGGGTCTCGTTGAGCTCCAGCAGGTTGGACAGCAGCACCGGTCCCATCTCCGAGACCGTGGTGCGCACCGCGTGGCCCTTCTCCCCGCGCACGTCCCAGAACAGCACCGGAGAGCCTTCCAAGGCATGGTCGCTGATGCCGATCCGGCTCACCCGCTCCGCGACCTTGGGATGATCGCTGCCCGGCCGCGCCACGCCCGACAGGTCGCCCTTGATGTCGGCGGCAAACACCGGCACGCCGAGGCGCGAGAACGATTCCGCGAGCAGCTGCAGGGTGACAGTCTTTCCCGTTCCGGTGGCGCCGGTGATCAGGCCGTGACGATTGGCCATCGCGGCATCGAGCCAGATCTGCCGATCGCCGGCGCCCCCCAGCAGAATCCCGTTTTGCATGTGACCTCGTTTCGCAATTGTTCCTGTCAGGGGCGCAATTATCGCTGAATCGCTGCGATTATCCTATTTGCCCTTGCGCATTCCCCACACGGCAAATACCGGGTCCGAGAACGGCAGACGTCCGGAGTACTTGTCACCCGGCGGTCTGGGCAGCCCCTGCAACGATTCGGTGTGCAGGTCTGCGAACAGCTCCGCTGTGCGGTAATAGTCCAGCACCAGGCCGAGGCGCTCGAAGGGATGCAGGCGCGCCCACGGACTGATGGCCTTGGGCGGAAACCAGCGATTGGAAAAGGTGTTGATAAAGGTACCGCCCGGCCTGAGCACGCGCGCCACGTCCCGGAATACTTCGATCGGCCGGGTCAGGTATTCCACCGAAGCGGTGCAGATCACCAGGTCGAAGGCCTGATCTTCGAACGGCAGCTCGGGCGACTCGTTCAGGTCGTGAATAACGCGCTCGTCGAGGCGCGGATTCTGCTCCAGTTCCTGTTCGTTCAGGCCCAGCCCGGTCACCGCAACCGGGCCGTCGAAATCCGGCAGGTGGGACGTCCAGCTGCTCATCAGATCCAGCACCCTGACGCCGGGCTGGATATACCGCGCGTGGATGCCCGCGACTTCGGCGGACGCAGTGGAATCGATATGCGGCACCAGCCGCGGGCTGCGGTAAAACAGACTGTCCTGCTCCGCGTCCTCGCGTTCGAACGGATACGTGGCGAACCAGCCCGCTGCCGCGACAGCGGCAGCGGCCTGCATGCCGGGTCCGTTGCCGGTCAGCAGCGCCACCAGGGCGGACGTCCCCGTGCAGGCGCGGCCGGGGACTTGCTGCACGTCGCGCCGTCGCGCGCTCAGGCAGAGGTCGAAACGGGCCAGCGGATGGTTCAGATCGATGCCGAGCTGATCGTCCTCCACCCGAGTGAGAAGAAACGGCGTGAGTTCGCGCTTCGAACATCCCAGTGCAGCGGCGATGATCGCCCTGGGGTAATAGCGTCCCGCTTCGGGCTCGGTCACCTGACCGGCAAAACAGGTATCGAAATGTTTCCGCGCGATAGTCTTGCGCCGCTCCGGCGCATAGGCCGGCAGCAGCTGACCCGGGGTAAACACCTCCCGGCAGGTACCGTCGGATGCCAGCCCGTGCAGACAGTCACCGAAGCGCGCGAGCGGCTCAGTCAGGCCTCTGTCCAGCTCACAGGCGACCACCCTTCGCTCGCTGTGTGCGGCCAGCGGACTGGTCCAGTCGATGCAAAATTCGAACGCTGATTGCCCTGCCATGTTCCGGTACCCGCTCGCCCCCTGGCGCTGGTTTGTCTACTGGACGCCACCTCGCCCTGCTGAACCCTGCAAGCTTCCGGCCCGGCGAGGCCGCGCGGGCTGCCCGGTTATGACCGGCCACCCTTGGCGTTGTCCGGCCCGGGCAACGGCGGGAGCGCCGGTGGTTTGCGGCTGAACAAGGCCGCCAGTCGCGAGAACACCGCTTTGACCCCGCGCCACAGCCGCGGCAGCAGCCAGGCCATCAACAGGACAAACAGTGCCAGCAACGCGAGAAACACATAGGGATGGTTGAGCGCCGCCCACACGCCCCCGATCACGGCGAGGTCCTCGCCGATCGAGGCGGTCCAATTCGAAACCGGCTCCGGCGAGGTATTGATCATGACCCGCGAACCGGCTTTGGTGGCGTGCGTCGCCGTCGCCAGACCGCCACCGAGGATGGCCGCGGCAAGCTCCGCCGCCGGACCGATGTCGCCGACCGCCGCGGCGGCCAGCATGGCGCCGGCCGGAATGCGGACAAAACTCTGCAGGGCATCCCACCCGGTGTCGACCCCCGGCACCTTGTCGGCGAAAAACTCCACCGTGTACATGATACCCGCCGCCGCCATGACCAGCGGACTGGCCACCACCTGCAGCTGCTCGGGCAGCACGATATTGCCGGTGTTGGCGAGAACACCGAGCGTCAGCAGCGCCGCGTACAGATTGATGCCGCTGGCCCACGCCAGCCCCATGCTCAGGGCGATCAGGCTGCTGATGTGATCGAGGGTCTCCATGCCACCGCGCTAGTGCCCCCGGCTTCCGACACGGTTCATTCGTCGTGACTGTAGTAGCCCTGGCGCGCGCCGCCGAGCAGGGTTTCAAAGGCCTCCCCGCTCACGTGAATCAGTTCCTCGTGGTCGCCGGCCTCGAAATACACATTGGCCAGAGTGACAACGGACCGGTCGAGAAAGGTTTCGATGCCATAGGCGGGCCCCAGCGGTGGGACCGCCCCCACCTCGCAGTCCGGAAACAGCTTGCCGATTTCGTCCTCTTCGGCCATATGCAGCTCCCGGTTCAGTTCCTTGCGCAGGTGCTTTATCTCCACCCAGTTGCTGGCCGGCACCACCACCATGGCAAAACCCGCCGCATCCTTGACGATCACCGCCTTGGCGATGTGATCCTCGCTGATATGCGCGGCTTCCGCGGTTTCGTGACTGGAACCGGTATGTGGGTGCGGTACCAGATCATAGTCGATTGAGTGTTGCACCAGAAACCGGTGCACTGTCTCTGCCACTGCCATACTGTGTCTCCTCAGCCGCTAGAGCTGAACAGGGTTTCGCGCCCGGGCGCGGGTGGCTCAGCCCCCGATCATCCAGACGGCGCGTTGACCGGAAACGCAATCAAATCAGGCGGCGACTGAGCCGTTTGCTACACCCTGAAGACTAGCGCATTCGAGGCCAAACACAAATGTCCGCGGATCAAACCGGGTGACGCCGGCAGACAATACGTCAGCCCTGATCGTGGTGGCGAATGAAATCCGCGAATTCCCGGTCGCTGCGGATCACGTGAACGATAAACCACGACTTCAGCGCCTTGAACACCGCGGGGTCCATGTGACAGCAGCCCTGCTCGAAGCGGGTGATGAACGTGGACTTCAACTCCGCCAGCAACATTACGTGTTCCCGCAGGTGCGCAGCATAGGCGGGATATCCGCGCTCCAGCATCAGCGCTTCTTCTTTTTTGAAATGCTGTTTTGCCGTGGCGTACAACTCGTCGAGCAGCGCGCCGAGGCGCCGCCTGAGTTCCTCCCGGTCCCGTTCGTCGTCCTCCTCAGTGCACGAACACTGCCGCACGACCCGGTTCAGACAGTCTGCCAGCAGCCGGTGCTGCTCATCCAGCAGCCGAATCCCCAGACGCCAGTCATCGCGCCAGCTGATAAACTCTTCCATATATCCCCCTATTCCATGCCAGGCAACACCGCACGCCCGGGCGTCACGGCGGCGCGGCGCCCGCCGGACGCAGGTGTTCGACCCAGCCCTCGCTGGCCAGCCGCGTCATTTCCAGCACGCTGCCCGGCCATACCCCCAGCAGCAGAATCAACATCGCCAGCAGTACCAGCAGCCACAATTCGCGGCCACGCAGATCGAGCGCCTCGCTGATAACGCTGCTGCCCGCCGGACCGAAGAAGGCACGCCGATACATGCTGAGGAAATAGCCCGCCCCCAGCACGATGGCAACCAGCGCCGCCAGCCCCGCCCCGGTATGGGTGGACAGGGCACTCATCACCAGCAGCAATTCGGCCGGAAAACCGTTGGTGCCCGGCACGCCTATGCTGGCCAGGCCGAAGAAGAAGAAGAACGCCGCCAGCAGCGGCATGCTGCTGGCGACCCCGCCCAGTCCGATGACATCGGTGGAGCCGGTGCGGTGGCGCAGAAAGCCGGTCATGAGGAACAGGCCGCCGGCGACAATGGTAAAGTTGAGCAGTTGGAACAGCGCGCCCTGCAGCCCCTGCGTGTTCAGCGAGGCAATACCCAGTATCACCAGACCGACATGACTGATGCTGGCGAACGCCAGCATGCGGCGCAGGTTGGTCTGGCTGAGTGCAGCGAGCGCGCCATACAGCAGTCCGACGACCCCCAGGCCGGCCATGAGCCAGTGGTACTCGCTGGCGGCCTGCGGCGCCAGCGGCACCACGAAGCGTATCAGGCCGTAGGCGCCGACCTTCAGGCCCGTCATGATCGCGGCAATGGCGACCGGACCTTCCAGTGCCACCGTCGGCAGCCAGGTATGCAGCGGAAAGACCGGCGTCTTGGCGGCGAAACCGAGCAGCAGCAGAAAAAAAATCGCTGCCTGCATCTCGACCGGCAACGGCTGATCAACCAACACGGTGTAGTCGAACACCAGCCCCTGCGGCAACGCAGCCGCGC
Organism: uncultured Gammaproteobacteria bacterium; assembly: GCA_963695455.1. Taxonomy (GTDB): domain Bacteria; phylum Pseudomonadota; class Gammaproteobacteria; order DSM-19610; family DSM-19610; genus Thiogranum. Next base: position 58,197 of record CAVOGN010000014.1, read on the forward strand.
TGACCTGCGCGTGGCGGAATGCCAGCAGCAGAAAACCGAATAGCAGCGGTACGCCACCCGCCGTCATGAACAAGGTGTATTTGACCGCTGCGTAGCGGCGGTGCGGCCCGATCCCCCACAGACTGATCAGAAAGTAACTGGGGACCAGGGTCAGTTCCCAGAAAAAGAAGAACAGCATGGTGTCCAGCGCGCAGAAAATCCCCAGCGTGGCGCTCTCCAGTACCAGCAGCAGCATGTAATACAGGCGTGGCAGCGTGCGGACACTGTTCCACGAGGCCAGCAGCGCCGCATTGAACAGCAGCACGGTAAGCGGCAGAAACAGCACCGACAGCCCGTCCACGCCGAGGTGATAGCGAATATTCAGGCTCGGAATCCACTCGGCGTACTCGACGAACTGAAAGCCCTCATGGCTCCGATCGAATCCGGCCAGCACCGCCAGCGCCAGCAGCAGATCCGCCAGCGCGGTGAGCAACGCAATCCAGCGGGCCTGCCTCTCATCGGGCGCCAGCCAGATCAGCGCTGCGCCCAGCGGCAGCGTGATCAGCATCAGACTCAACAGTGGTAAATCGCGGTTCGACGACATGAGCAGTAGCTATCATTGAGCGACCGTTGCGCTGGTCAGTGCGCCGCGATGGGATGGGAATATACGGCGTTCAAGGCTGCCGAGTCAAATCCGGATTCGATCAGATCCAGCCACGGCCGGGAATAGAAGCCGACTCCGAGCAGAATCACGATCACCGTGATCGCCATCACCCGCTCCATGGCCGTGGCGGGCTCTATCTCCCGCGCTTTGCCGAGTTCCTTTACCGGCGCCAGAAAGGCGCGCTGAAACGCCCAGAGCAGGAACGCAGCAGCCGCGACGTTACCCAGTGCCGCCGCAATGCTGACCAGCGCACCAAAGCGTCCTATGGAGGCTTCAACGACCAGGTGCGCGGCATCGAAGCCCGGCGTGCCCGGCATGCCGACGATCGACAGGCCCGCGACCAGGAAGGCAATGCCGATCACCGGAATATGATCGAACAAGCCGCCCATCTGCGGGAGCAGCAGGGTTCGGGTGCGGCGGAAAACGAAACCGGTCATGAACAGCAGCCCGGCCGTGGCCAGACCGAAATTGACCGACAACATGATGCCGCCCTGGAATCCCAGCGAATTCAGCGTAAACAGGCCGATCACCAGCACACCGGTGTGACTGACCACGGCAAACGCCAGCAGGCGCCGCAGGTTGGTCTGCATCAGAGCCAGCAGTGCAGCGTAGAAGATGCCGGCAAGCGCAAAGGCGACTACCCAGCTGTTCCAGGCCTGTACGGCGTCCGGCAGCAGCGGAAACACGAAGCGCAGCAGACCGTACACGCCGGTCTTTAGCCCCAGCAGGAACACCCCGGCCACCGCCACGGTGCCGTGCTCGGCGATCAGTGGCAGCCAGCCGTGCAGGGGGAACAGCGGAATGCGGATCGCCAGCCCGTAGAACAACAGAAAAAACACCACCACCGCGACCGACTCCGGTAGCGCAGTGCCCGCCAGCCGGCCGACTTCAAACGTCCACTCACCGCCATGCGATTCGGCAAAGTTCCAGCCCAGGATCAGCACACCCGCCAGCAACAGCGCCAGGCCGGTACTCATGAACTGCAGGTAGCGCTGCATGGCCAGGTCTTCCTGCGGCGCCTGGGCCCAGCGGTGCAGCACGAACGCCACCAGAATCAGTTCCACCGCGGAGGTCAGTGCGAACCACAGCAGGTCCTGGGTGGCGAACAGGCTCTGCAGCGACGCCTGGATGCCGAAAATGAACATCAGGTACTCGGGCAGTGCGGCGATGCGGCGCACCTGTGAATACAGCACCACCAGCAGTGTCAGCAGCGCCGTGAGCAGCAGGAACAGCACCGAAATCCCGTCGGCGGCAACATGGTAGACCAGCGGCGGCAACAACTCGACACGCTCGCTGAGCTGCAGTCCGCCCAGCTTGCGGTGCAGAGTGTGATACAGATCCAGTGCCACCACCAGTTCCAGCACCGCAAACAGCAGCGCGGCCAGGAATACATAGCGCTTGCCGCGCAGCGCCATCATCACACCGACGGCGGCGAGCGGAAGCAGCTGCAGGGTGGCGAGGATGGGGTAGCCGCTCTGCGCCGTCCAGTGTATTCCGGCAGCTCCCGTCACAGGATCACCACAAACGTTACGACCAGCATCAGCAGCAGATAACGCGGCCGGCTGAGCAGCTCGTCGATTTTGCTCAGCACACCGCCGAGCCGCAGTATGAGTTGCTGTATACCCTGCTCCCCGCTCGGCAATATCAGGTGCGCCTCGAACCAGTGCATGCCGCTGGCGATCCATTCCATCAGCTTGCCGGCCGCCCCCTGACCCTTGCCGACGCTGCCCGAGTCACCGTCCAGCTGCATGGTGTGAATGTGCTTCTGCCGTTCCCATTGCGCCAGCGAAGAGACCGCGCCGATGGAACCCGGCAGACCGACCATGCGGTTGACCACCTGTTGATCGAACGTCTGGGCGTCACGGGCCAGCGCCTGGGTGGGCTTTACCAGCAGCGAGTCCGACAGGTGCTCGAGCCAGAAACCCTGCAGTGCGGCCGTATACAGCCAGCGCTGGCGCTGCAACCAGCGCGGCACCGGGCGGGTGCGACGGCTCATCATGTGCATCAGCCCGGGCGCGCTGAGGAACTGGTAGGCACGCCACACCGCGTGCAGCACCAGGTGCCAGGCAGCGAGTTCGAACCAGCCCAGGCCGCAGGCCAGGAACATCAGGCCCACCTGGGCGGTGGTGGAAAACACCAGTGCGCTCTTGATGTCACTCTGCACCAGCCCGCTGATAAACCCATACAGCGCGGTGACGGCGCCGACAAAAGCCACCAGCCACATAAGCTGAGGCGTCTGCTCCAACAGCGGCTGCAGGCGTATCACCAGAAACACACCGGCGTGCACCATCACCGCGCCATAAAAGATGGCGCTGGACGGCGTGGGGCCTTCCAGGGCCCGCGCAATCCAGGGGGCGAAGGGAACCTGGGCGGATTTCGCCATGGCGGCGAGCAAAAAGCCGGCGGCGATCAGACCCGCCTCGAGCGGCCCGATGCTGCCTATGCACGCCAGTATGTTCGGCCATTCCACGCTGTCGATCCAGAACAGCGACAACAGGATCGAAAGCAGAAAACCGGCGTCGCCGACGCGGTTGGTGACAAAGGCACGGGTGGCGTTTCGGGCAGCGGTGGGTCGATCGAACGCATAGGCGATCAACAGATAGGAACTGACGCCGGCGAGCTCCCAGCCCACGAAGGTGAGCAGCGCGTTACCGGCCACAACGATCAGCAGCATGGCCCCGGTGAACAGGCTCATGATGAGGAAAAAACGCTGGTAGCCGGCCTCGCGGTGGAGGTAATTGACCGCGAATCGCAGCGTCAGCAGTGCCAGCAGGATCACCAGGTGAACCATGACCAGGCCCAGACCGTCGAGCAGAAAGCTGAAATGAATCCAGTACCGGCCGCTGCCGAACCAGGGCCCCAGCTGTATGTGACCCGGTAGTTCCCCGCGCCACAGAATCAGGGCATCGATCACCAGCAGCACCAGAAAAGACAGAGCCACGGCGCCGACCGCCACCAGGTTGGTCTGGCGCTCGCCCGTTTCGCCGCGGTTCTCACCGCTCAGGTAGCCGATGGCGATCCACAACGCGGCCAGCAGTGGCAGCACCGGTATGAGCCACACCAGCGTTTCAACCATGACCGCCGACCGCTGCGGGGTTTTCGATCAGCACCGGCAGCAGCGCTTCGCTGTGCCCCTGGTACCAGTGCGCCGAGCTCGCCACCGTCGGCAAGGGCTCCACTGCGCCCTGCCAGGGCACAAACCCCTGCCCTGGCTTGAACACGCTGAGTTCGCCGCTGGCGGGATGCACGGCGCTCAGCAGGATCCAGCCATTGTCGATCAGTTCCCGCAGCGGCGGCTGACGCTGGTAGATGCTGGTCAGCACTTCGGGCGTGGCCTCGACCAGCACCTGCAGGCGCATGGCTTCGTGAATCTCGATCATCTGCCGGGGCAGCCCGGTGCGCAGATCGTCGCTGCCGCCCTGCATCACCCCGAGCAGCCCGGTGACGTTATGGGTGACCTTGGAGCCGCAGCCATAGCGTTCGTTGTTGACCGTCGAGAAGTAATACTCGAGGCTGATGCCGGCGCCCACCGGTCCGGCCGCAAGCAGGATCGCCTCCAGCACCGTGCCGTCCGGATCCTGGTTCGGATCATAGGAAATCAGGAACACGCGCCGGTCCAGAAAAGCGCCCTGGCTGAGGGAGCGGCGCCCGATAATGGCGGCTGCATTGGTGGCGTGCCCCAGCTCCGGCCGCACCTGGCTGAAATCCCGCGCCCGGGCGGCGATGTGCCGCAGCAGTCTGCGGCCGGCCCGTTTCGGCGCCGAGGCCAGGCGCCGCGCGCGTTCGTGCGCCGAACCGCGTGTCGCGGTGTTCAGGTCCGCCTGCAACGCTTCGAACTGCGGCCGCAGCGCGGCCGGCAAGCGGTCGGCATCGAACCACTCGATGCGCTCGTCGCAGGTGTTGTGCTCGGCGCCCAGCACCCAGGTGTCGGCGGGAATGTCTATGCCACGCCGGCGCAGCATGGCGCGCACCTCGGGCCGGTTGGCCATGGTGGCAAAAGCGCGCGCATTGGGTCCGCCGTGGCGACCGCTGCAGGCGCCGCAGTCGTAGGCTGCCAGATGCGGATTGTTCTGACTCATGGAGCCGTGTCCCATCAGCACCAGCAGCGGCGCAAAACTGTTCTGCAATCCAATGGTGCGCAGAAAACCCTGCACCCGGTCGGCCTGTTCACTGTCGGTGAAACCCAGGCGCGGCTGCTGCGGCGTGGCGGGCAGATCCGGCCGCGGCGCTGTCACCTCAACGCGGGTCGGCACTTCCGTATCGAAGCTGCGGCGCAGGCGTTCACTCCAGCGCCAGGTGGCGAGCGGCGCGAACAGCTTACCCACCAGCAGCGGCAGCGCCGCCGGCGCGCTCGCTACGATCATCAGGGTGGCCACAAACAGGTTACGGCGCGTCTCCTGATAGATGAGGTCCTTGACGCGCAGGCGCAATGCCCGCTTTTTGTCGTGCCTGCGCCGGGCGGCTTCGTGACCGCTGCGCTCGGTCTCGCGCAGTTCGTGCGAAGGAATCATCACCACCGGGCAAAGCGGCGTCACACCGTCATCGTCCAGGCCGCGCCAGTTGATCGGCACGCCGAAGAAACCTGCCGCGCCCAGGGTTTCAATGGCCGGATTGTGTTCCTCCAGGTGGCGGCGGATACCTTCTTCGCGGTCGTCCATGCAGAATACGACCTGCGCCTGCGGGCGCGCAGTGCGCGTTGCCCAGCGTCCGCGCCCGCGATTGTTTACGATTGCGTTGAACAGTTGATCCCGGTAGCGCAGTTCGTAGGCCTGCAGCCACAGGTAACCACTGTGCCGCTCGGTCAGCGCCTCGATGCAGGCAAAGATGGTTTCCACCTGGGCGATGTTCAGGGTGCGCACCTCCGGACCACTGAGCCCCAGGTGCTGCACCAGCCGGAACAGCGGCCAGGCACTGCGGAACACGGTGTAGCCTTCCGGCTTGTCGCATGAGGGGCTGTGCTGCCAGGTCCAGATCAGGTGCGCCAGGTGCAGCCATTGCTGCTCATCGGCGCTACAGATGTCAGAACAATTGAAGCGGTGCTGGGCCAGGGTCGCCAGGTATTCCGGCAGGCGCTGGTTGTAGAATATATGGCGCACCAGGAACTCGGGCAGGTGGTGGCGGAAATACCAGCCGATGACATCGAGGCTGGCTTCGATCTGCCACAGCCCGCGGCACACCCTCTGGGCGTACAGGCGCTCCATCACCAGGCGCACCGCAAGATAGTCCATCATGTCGACCCGCACCTGCTCGAGGCCATCGTAGCCGGGACGGTTGTGTCGCCACAGAAACATCCCCGACCAGCCCGGCAGCTCCAGCGCCAGGCGTTCCAGATACGACTCCCATACGTCCTCCGCCAGGCCCAGCCATCTGAGTTCGATAATGACGGTATCCAGCGGGTCCTCGGGCAGCGCGTCCAGGCTGTCGGCCCAGTCCGGCAGACCCTCGAATATGCGCACCAGATCGTGCGCGGCGACGCTGCGCCACACCGCGTAAAAGCCCGCGCCACGATCCGGGGCCTGCCAGGCCGCAACCCCCTGATCGAGGAACGCGGCGAGATAGCGAACCAGTAGCGGACGCATCTGCTCCAGCAGGTCCTGTCCGGTCAGCGCCTTTATCAGTCCCCCCAGGGTCAGCTCCTTGCCGACCCGATCCAGCAGCGTCTTCAACTCCCGTGCCGCCGCCTTGCAGATCAGCCGATCCATCATCGGTTGTCCTTCCGGATGGTCCGCGTCGGGCACCATGCGCGACAACATGCGTTCGGCCTGTTCGGGTGACAGGTCCAGCAGGTCTTCGGGGTGCAGGATAAAGTGATCCAGCCCCAACACATGCAGGCAGGCATTCCACAGCGCTTCCACGGCCGCGGCTTCGGTTCGCTGGCCGTGCCCGGCAGCGACGCGCAGCAGACGCTGGCGGGCAGCGGGTGCCACATCCGACTGCACGGCAGTGAGCGCCTGCTGTTCCTCGAAATACCAGTTGAGCTGGGCGCCGGTCACCGGCCGCAAGGGGTGCAACAGGCTGACCAGATAGACGTCGCGCTGACGCATCTCCTCGCCGCTCACCTTGCTGATGAGCTCGTCCGGTTTCAGCACCGGGTCTTCATCCAGCACCTGACACAGGTCCGCGCGCCGGATACGGCCCTGCCGGTACAACGCGCGGAACTGCGCATCGGACAGGTAAGCGTAGTTCCCGGTGACCTGCCGGGCAGCCTCCAGGGCCGCGGGGAAGTCCAGGTGCTGAAAACCGTGCAGGGTATTGTGATGCACGAAGTCTTTGATCGCGGCCTGCCCCGGCAAAACGTGTTCCAAATGCGCAATGGCATCGCGCAGTCGTTCGCGGATGTCACCGGCGCGGCGGTCAGCGCTCTCCGACATGGCTCAGACAGCCCCGAACAGCACGCTCAAGCGTGCAACCGAAGCCGACATCAGCCCCAGCAGCGGCCCAGGCGCCACCCCAAAGCCGACGATGCCCGCTGTCAGCACGCCGGCTGCAGCCATTTCCGCCGGTCGCAGGTCCGCGACATCGCGCATCCGCGGCCGCACCGGACCGGTGAACAGACGCCCGATGGTGCGTACCCCATAGGCAGCACTGATCAGCATGCCGACGCTGATCAGCAGCACGACCCAGCCCCAGCTCTGGAAACCGCCCACAATGGCGTGCAGCTCGGCGATGAAACCGGCGGTACCGGGAATACCCATGCCGGCCAGCAGTGCCAGAGAGGTGAACAGTGCGAACCGCGGCGTAACCTGGATCAGCGAACTGTAGTGGTTGACATCGCGCGTACCGGTGCGCTCATACAACAGCCCAAGGAGCAGGAACAGGGCACCGGCGACCAGTCCGTGCGCCACCATCTGCAGCACCGCACCGGTCAGCCCCGCGACGTTGAGGGCAGCGATACCGAGCAGCACCAGGCCCATATGACTGACCGACGAATAGGCGATCATGGCCTTGAGATCGGTCTGTCGCCACGCCAGCAGGCCACCATAGATGAGACTGAACAGGGCCAGGCCTGCCAGGACGCCCTGCAGGGCGATGACCGCATCGGGCAGCATAGTGGCGGCGCGGATCAGGCCGTAGGAACCCATCTTCAGCAGAATCCCCGAGAGCAGAATACTCACCGGGCTGGGCGCCTCGACATGCGCCAGCGGCAGCCAGCCGTGGATCGGGAAAATCGGCATCTTGACACCGAAGCCGATCAGGAAACCGAGAAAAATCAGCACCTGGGTTTGCTGCGAGAGCGACTTCGCCCCGTCCACGATGTCCTGCATATGAAAGGAATGACCCGGTGTGGAGTCGAACACCACCAGCAGGCTGATAAGCATAAATACCGATCCGCCCATGGTGTACAGCACGAAGTTCAGGGCTGCCTGATGCCTGCGTTTGCCACCCCAGCGGTCGATAAGAAGAAACAGCGGGATCAGGGTCAGTTCCCAGAACAGGTAGAACAGCGACCAGTCCTGCGCCATGAACACGCCGAGCACCGCCGCCTCCAGCACCAGCATCAGCGCGTAATAGCCCTTCACGCCACCGGTGACGCTCGCCGACGCGAGGATGGCCAACAAGCATAACAGCGTGGCGAGCAGCACCATGGGAAACGAAAAACCATCGACGCCCAATGCGAACGAGGTTCCCAGGCGCGGATTCCAGGGCGACAGGTGACCGAACTGCAGGCCCGCCGAGGTAACGTCGAACCAGCCGATCAGCCCCCACGCCAGCGCCAGCACACCGGCGGCAACCGCAATAGCCAGCGCGCGAACCTGTCCGGGGTTCTGACCGGGCCAAACGGCAATCAGTGCCGCGCCGAACAGCGGCATCACCAACAAGAGCGTCAGTATAGGCATGCGAACTGCTCGAAAGGGTTTGTCGGCGCGCGGCGCTGCCGAGCCGGCCACAGAAGCCGGCGAGGTTACCACACTTTTTGTCGCAGATCAGTCACGCCGGCCGGCGCCTGGCGGGTCGCCTGCGCCCGGGACAGCCGTCCGAGCGAGCCTGCATTCAGCCGTACCTGCGGCAAACACGGCGACGAAGCAAGCTCCAGACAGCTGCGGATACGCTGCGCGCTTGCCGCGCGCCGCCTACCCCGGGCGAAGCGCGGCAAGCGGCGCTCACAGCAGCGCTGCAATCAATCAGCTCACAACAAGTAATTACTTTAATATTCGAATTGTAATATACTGTTTTTATTTTTTTAATTGAAATATTTTCCGTCAGTCGCCCGCACCATCCTGCGCCATCACCAGCACCAGACCCAGTACGCTGTTGACCAGATAGACCAGCGCGGCAATTCCATGCAGCCGCGCAAAGGCGTCGCCGTCCGACTGTCCCGCCGCGCGCAGTTCCGCCATCATGGGCGCGAACAGGAACTGGCCGAGCATCACCAGCAGCAGCATGACCAGCAGCACCACCATGCGCCAGTTCAGACGCCGCTGCGGGTAACGCAGCTGGTTGATGATCATCAGCACCAGGGCGCAGGCCATCCCCATCCAGGCAATGATTTCGAACATCAGCCCGGCCAGGGTGCCCGCCAGGGCGCGGTCTTCCAGGGTGGCGAACAGCGCGGGCGCAACCAGGTAGCCGATGGACCACAGGCCACCCACCCACAGCGTGAGCAGCACGCGTTCGCCGATATTGGCGGCGGGACGGTGCAAGGAGATCAGGTCCGTGGGTCCAATGGGCGGGGCAGCACGCAGCGCGGCGCGCTCACTCGTAGCGGACCTCGACGATTTCGAAACTTTTTTCGCCACCCGGCGCAACCACCGTCGCAAGGTCTCCCTCTTCCTTGCCGATCAGGGCGCGCGCGATGGGCGAGCTCACCGAAACCAGTCCAGCCTTGATATCAGCCTCATCGACACCGACGATCTGATAGGTCACCTCGGCCCCGGTTTCCTCCTCGACCAGGTCCACGGTAGCGCCGAACACCACCTTGCCTCCAGCGTCCAGGTGCGCCACGTCGATGATGTTGGAATGCGACAGCTTGGCCTCGATGTCCTTGATGCGTCCCTCGACAAAACCCTGCTGTTCACGGGCCGCGTGATACTCGGCGTTTTCCTTCAGGTCGCCGTGGGCGCGCGCCTCGGCGATCGCCTGGATGATCCTGCGGGCGGTCGACCGACTTGAGATGCTGGAGTTCCTTGCGCAGCTTCTCGGCGCCGCGCTTGGTCATCGGGTGCTTCTTCATGCCACCTTCTCCTGGTGAAGATCCTGCAGTCGTTGCACGACAGGCGAGTCGATGAAGCTGAGCGCCAGACTGGTCGCATAGGCGTGCGCGATGGTGGTGCTGTACGGTACCTTGCGCTGCAGCGCCGCGCCGCGGATGGTGTAGGAATCAGCGATCGCCTGCTTGCCCTCGGTCGTGTTGACGATCAGGTCGATGTTGTCGTTCTTGATCATGTCGACGATGTGCGGACGCCCTTCGGTCACCTTGTTGACCACCTCACAGGGGATGCCGGCGCCGCTGAGGGCCCCCGCGGTGCCGCGCGTCGCCACGATGGTGAAGCCCTGCTTGACCAGTTCGGCAGCCACCTGCACCGCGTCCTCGCGGTCGCCCTTGCGCACGCTGACAAACACGCGGCCCGAGCGCGGCAACCTTTCCCCCGCGCCGAGCTGCGCCTTGGCGAAGGCCTCACCGAAACTGCGCCCGACCCCCATCACCTCGCCGGTGGATTTCATTTCCGGCCCCAACAGCGGATCCACACCAGGGAACTTCACGAACGGGAACACCGCTTCCTTGACCGAGAAATACGGCGGCACGGTTTCACCGGTCACGCCCTGCTCGGCGAGCGACTTGCCCACCATGCAGCGTGCCGCCACCTTGGCGAGCTGCACACCGGTGGCCTTGGAGACAAAAGGCACGGTGCGCGAAGCGCGCGGATTGACTTCCAGCACATAGATGTCCTCGTCCTGGATGGCAAACTGGGTGTTCATCAGGCCCACCACGTTGAGCGCTTGTGCCATGGCGCGAATCTGCTCGCGCAGCCGGTCCTGGATCTCCGTGCTGAGACTGTAGACGGGCAGCGAACAGGCCGAATCGCCGGAGTGCACACCGGCCTGCTCGATATGCTGCATGATGCCGCCGATCACCGTGTTCTCGCCGTCGCACACCGCGTCGACATCCACCTCGATGGCATCGTCGAGAAACCGGTCCAGCAACACCGGCGATGCGTTGGATACGCTCACCGCTTCGGCCATGTAGTTGCGCAGGCCGTCCTCGTTGTGGACGATTTCCATGGCGCGGCCGCCCAGCACGTAGGAAGGTCTCACCACCAGCGGGTAGCCGATTTCCTCGGCCAGGGCGAGCGCTGCATCGACGCTGCGTGCGGTGCGGTTGGGCGGCTGCAGCAGCCCCAGTTCCTGGATCATTTTCTGGAAACGCTCGCGATCCTCGGCGAGATCGATCGAATCCGGCGTGGTACCGATAATGGGCGCGCCCGCCTTCTCCAGGGCACGTGCCAGCTTCAGGGGCGTCTGGCCGCCGTACTGCACGATCACGCCTTTGGGCTGTTCCCTGTGGATCACCTCCAGCACATCCTCCAGGGTCAGCGGCTCGAAGTAGAGACGGTCCGAGGTATCATAGTCGGTGGACACGGTTTCCGGGTTACAGTTGACCATGATGGTTTCGTAGCCGTCCTCGCGCATCGCCAGCGCCGCGTGCACGCAGCAATAGTCGAATTCGATACCCTGGCCGATGCGGTTGGGTCCACCGCCCAGCACCATGATTTTGTCGCGCCCGCTCGGCTCGGCCTCGCACTCCTCTTCGTAGGTGGAGTACATATAGGCGGTGCTGGTGGCGAATTCCGCCGCACAGGTATCCACCCGCTTGAACACCGGCCGGACGTCGAACTCGTGGCGCAGCCTGCGGAACGCGGTTTCGTCGATGGCCAGCAGGCTGGCCAGTCGCCGGTCGGAAAAACCCTTGCGTTTCAGCTGCCGCACCCGGTTGCTGTCCAGGCCGCCGATGCCGGCGTCGCGCACCTGTTCCTCGAGATGTACCAGTTCCTCGATCTGCACCAGGAACCAGGGGTCGATGCGAGTCAACTCGTGGATCTCTTCCATGAACAGCCCGACGCGGAACGCATCGGCGACGTACAGAATACGGTTGGCGCCAGCCTCGCGCAGTTCGCGACGCACCAGGTCCAGCACATTTTCCTGGTCCGGGCGAACCTGCTCATCAAAGCCGTCAATGCCGGTTTCCAGCCCGCGCAGCGCCTTTTGCACCGATTCCTGAAAGGTACGCCCTATGGCCATCACCTCGCCTACCGATTTCATCTGTGTGGTCAGGCGGCTGTTGGCTTTGGGGAACTTCTCGAAGGTGAAGCGCGGCACCTTGGTCACCACATAGTCGATGCTCGGTTCGAACGACGCCGGCGTGGCGCCGCCGGTGATTTCGTTCTGCAGCTCGTCCAGGGTGTAGCCCACCGCCAGCTTGGCGGCCACCTTGGCGATCGGAAAACCGGTCGCCTTGGATGCCAGTGCCGAGGAGCGCGACACGCGCGGGTTCATCTCAATGATGATCATGCGCCCATCGTCCGGGTTGATGGCGAACTGCACATTGGAACCACCGGTATCCACGCCGATCTCGCGCAGCACCGCCAGCGAGGCATCGCGCATGATCTGGTATTCCTTGTCGGTAAGGGTCTGCGCCGGGGCAACGGTGATGGAATCCCCGGTGTGGATACCCATGGGATCGAAGTTCTCGATGGAGCAGATGATGATGCAGTTGTCCTTGCGATCGCGCACCACCTCCATTTCGTATTCCTTCCAGCCCAGGATGGATTCCTCGATCAGCAGCTCGTTGGTCGGCGATAGATCGAGACCGCGCTCGCAGATCTCGACGAACTCTTCCTTGTTGTAGGCAATGCCGCCGCCGCTGCCGCCCATGGTGAACGACGGCCGTATCACGGTGGGAAAACCGACCTGCGCCTGAACCTGCAGGGCCTCTTCCATGCTGTGGGCGACCGCGGCGCGCGGCATTTTCAGGCCGATCTTCTTCATCGCCTCGCGGAAGCGGTCGCGGTCCTCGGCCTTGTCGATGGCATCGCGGGTGGCGCCGATCATCTCGACACCGAATTTTTCCAGCACGCCTTCACGTGCCAGGTCCAGCGCGCAGTTGAGCGCCGTCTGACCGCCCATGGTCGGCAGCAGCGCGTCAGGGCGTTCCTTTTCGATGATGCGCGCCACCGTCTCCCAGGTGATGGGTTCGATGTAGGTCGCATCGGCGCTGTCGGGGTCGGTCATGATGGTGGCCGGGTTGGAGTTCACCAGGATGACCCGGAACCCCTCCTCCTTGAGCGCCTTGCAGGCCTGCGCACCGGAATAGTCGAATTCACAGGCCTGGCCGATGACAATCGGCCCGGCGCCTATGATCAGGATACTGTGGATGTCGGTTCTTTTCGGCATACGAAACTGTGCTGTGTAGGGTTATGCAGCTACGCACCAATTCAGGCTGCTGTGAATATAAACCGCGAAGGACGCTAAGGACGCGAAGGTAAAAACTTCTTTTTGCCCGGCTTCATGACTTTGGTGGTGAACCAATGCTACCTGACGCTCAGAATGCGCTCTGCATGGCGCGACGACCGGCCGAGGTAACTCCATAAATCCATGCTTTTCCTTCGCGCCCTTAGCGTCCCTCGCGGTCATTGTAGTGTCCTTCCCGGCCACAAGTCCCCGTATATCAGGCGCGCTTGTCGGCGGAGGCCGGCACCGTGCGGGCGGCTTCGATCAGTTCGATGAAGTGATCGAACAGCGGCGCCACGTCGTGCGGACCGGGGCTGGCCTCAGGGTGCCCCTGGAAACTGAATGCCGGCTTGTCGGTACGGTGCACGCCCTGCAGTGAGCCGTCGAACAGCGAGCGGTGGGTGGCGCGCAGTTTGGACGGCAGCTGCTGCTCGTCGACGGCGAAGCCGTGGTTCTGGCTGGTGATCATGACTACACCCGTGTCCAGATCCTGCACCGGGTGATTGGCGCCGTGATGACCGAATTTCATTTTCACCGTGCGGCCGCCGCTGGCCAGCGCCAGCAGCTGGTGACCGAGGCAGATGCCGAATACCGGCACGCCGCTGTCGACAATGCTGCGAATGGCACTGATGGCGTAGTCGCAGGGCTCGGGATCGCCCGGGCCGTTGGACAGGAACACACCGTCGGGGTTGAGTCTCAGCACCTCCTGCGCCGGCGTTCGGGCAGGCACCACGGTGAGCCGGCAACCGCGGTCCACGAGCATGCGCAGGATGTTGCGCTTGACGCCGAAATCGTAGGCGACCACGTGGTAAGGCAGATCCTGCGGCATCAGTGTCGGCGGGCAGCCCGTCTTCCAGCGTCCAGCTGCCCTGGGCCCAGGGGTAAGCCTCGGCGGTAGTTACTTCCTTGGCCAGGTCCATACCTTTGAGGCCCGGGAAAGGCGCGCGCCGCGTCCAGCGCCGCCTGTGCATCGATGTGCTCACCCGCCACCAGGCAACCGTTCTGGGCGCCCTTCTCGCGCAGGATGCGCGTCAGGCGCCGGGTGTCGATGTCGGCGATGGCGACGATGCCGTGCTGGACTGAGATAGTCGTCGAGACTGTTCTCGCTGCGCCAGCTGCTGGCGCGCAGCGGCAGATCGCGGATGATCAGACCCGCGCACTGGATTTTTTCCGATTCTTCGTCTTCGCCATTGACGCCGGTATTGCCGATGTGGGGATAGGTCAGCGTCACCAGCTGACGGGCGTAGGACGGGTCGGTCAGGATCTCCTGATAACCGGTCATCGCGGTATTGAACACCACTTCGCCCACACTCTGGCCAGCCGAACCGATCGACCGGCCCCGAAACAGGCTGCCGTCTTCCAGGGCCAACAAGGCCGACATACTCACAGGAAACCTCCGCCGCTGATGTTGTGAATCCGGCCGGGCCGGACAGGGTGCCTCAGCTGCACACTGCCAGGATGCGCGCAAACACGCGAATTGTACTTGATGGGTCTGCGGCTGCCAAGACGGAGCGAAGAAAACTCTTCTTGTTTTAATGAGTTGTATCAGCCCTGTACGCCGGGCGTCGAGCGGTAGGCGCCGCGGGCGCGCATTAAATCCTTTGGCCACCGGCGCTTGGTGCACATCCAGTCTGAAGGGTGAGCGCGAATCCACACCTCCACCATGGCCGTGACGTCACGCGTGACCCGGTTCACTGCCTGCTCCGCGCTCTCGCCCGCCTGCCGTATCACCCGCAATGCGGGGTGCACGGTGATACGAAAGCGTGCGTCGCGGCGCCGCTCGACCTGGATCGGCACAATCGGGCAGCCGGTTTTCAGTGCCAGCCATGCCGGCGTGGTGGTGACATTGGCGTCCACCCCGAAAAAAGGCTGCAGCGGCGCCTCGTCGACACGGGTGTCCACCAGCAGCCCTACCGAGCGACCGTTTCTCAGCGACTTGAACATGCTGCGCACCGCGTTCACTTTGCCGATAAACCCGCAGCCCAGGGCGCGGCGCTTGCCCTGTATCATGCGGTCCAGATAAGGATTGTCCTGCGGCGTGTAGACCACATCCAGCGCACCGGTAAGCTGTTGCGCCGCGTAGGCCGCCAGCTCCCAGTTGGCACAGTGGGCAGTGACAAATACGCAGGGTGTGTCACCGGCCAGCGCGCCGGGCTGTGGATCGGCAGTGACGATTTCGATACGGTCGCGATTAAGCCCCGCATCGGTCAGTTTTTCCAGTTGCGCGAACTCGGCAGCTACGGCCCCCACGTTTCCCCACACCCCGAGCGCCAGACGCTCGATCTCGGCGCGGCTGCGGTCCGGGAACGCAATACCCAGGTTGGCCAGCACGTGCCGGTGTTTGGCGCTGCGCGGACCCAGCAGGGCAAAGATGCGACGTCCGGCCGCCGATGCGCGGTCAAGCGACAGCGGCGTCACCAGCCACCACAGGCTGCGCAGCGCCAGCGCCTCCAGCCGCCAGCCGAATGACTGCACCAACCTGTTCTCGCTGTCACCCCAGAGAATTCTTGCCATTTGTTTCAGCAACCACCTGCGGCCTGCCCGACCGAACGACTGGGCATGGTACTGGCTAAACGGCTGCAGATCACTTCCCGCGCGAGCAAAGCGCACCGTGCACCAGGATCGCTGCCGATCATCGCGTAAGGAGGCGCGGCCGGGCATTCAAACGGCGCTGCTGTAGTATTATAAAGCACATTAATTGATTACTATAACTTATTATTTATACGATATAAGATAATAAACAGCACATAAGCAGACCCGGCTGGAGTTGCCCGCGGTTGGCGTGAAGCGAGGCGCGCAGGGAAGCCGGGGCAGTGTCTGGATCGTTTGCGAAATACCGCCGGCGCTATGCGCCCGGCAGAAACAATCCGGTGCACCGACGCGCCGCCGTCGCAACAGCGACACGATGACTCGGACAGGGTCCTAGGCGAGACCCAAAACGTCCTGCATGTCGTAAAGGCCGGCGGACTGTCCCATCAGCCAGGCCGCCGCACGCACCGCGCCCGAGGCAAAGGTCATGCGGCTGGAAGCCTTGTGGGTGATTTCCACGCGCTCGCCCTCGGCGGCGAACATCACGGTGTGTTCGCCGACGATATCACCGGCACGGATGGTTTCAAAACCAATGGTGGTGCGTTCGCGTGGCCCGGTGATGCCTTCGCGCCCGTACACCGCACAGTCCTTCAGATCGCGGCCCAGCGCCGCGGCCACCACCTCACCCATGCGCAGCGCGGTACCCGAGGGCGCATCGACCTTGTGGCGGTGATGCGCCTCGATGACCTCGATATCCACGTCATCGCCCAGCACCCGCGCCGCCATGTCCAGCAGCTTGAAACACAGATTCACGCCGACACTCATGTTCGGCGCAAACACCACGCCGATCTCTGCGAGCCGCGGCAGCGATCTGCTGTTTCTGCGCGTCGCTGAAGCCGGTCGTGCCGATCACCATGCGCTTGCCGTGACGCCGGCAGATCTCCAGGTGCGCCAGCGCCGCCGCCGGCACAGTGAAATCGATCAGCACGTCGAACGCGGCCACCGCCGCTTCCAGGTCGTCGCCGATGGTCACGCCCAGCTCGCCCAGACCGGCCGCCACGCCGGCATCGCTGCCGATCAGCTCGTGACCGCTGCGCTCTGTCGCCACGCCGAGGCTCAGGCCTTCGCTGCGCCGACAGGCATCGATCAGGTTACGGCCCATGCGGCCGGCGGCTCCGGGAATGGCGATTCTTGTCATAGGGGTCTGCTCAATTCAGGCGTTGGTATGAAGTTACATTGCAAAACGATATTAACCGCGAAGGACGCGAAGGACACGAAGGAAAACCATTTTTTCTGTTTCACAACCGGGCTGGATTATCGTCCCGGCCTGCAGGTCGCTCGAACGGGGTCGAAGACATGGGTTCACATTCGAGTCGATTAATCGCACATTTTCAATTCCAGTGTGCCTGGCCACTTCTCGGCGCTCAACGCTCTTATCCGGTGAATTCTTTCTCAATTGGTTATTGCGAGAAACATGCTGACGAAGCAATCTCCCAGCGGTTGATTCGACGCGCAATGACCGACTGAACCGGGTATCGCGAAAAAGAGTTTCCTTCGCGTCCTTCGCGGTTAATTGTTCTTATCCGGGTTAGAATTTCATGCTGTCGAAGAAATTCTTCACCCCATCCAGCCAGGAGTGGGCCTGGGGGCTGTGGCTGTCGTTGCCCTTCATGCTGTCTTCGAAGCTCGCGCAGCAGGTCTTTCTGCTTGCTGTTGAGCTTCACCGGCGTCTCGACCACCACCCGGCACAGCAGATCACCGACGCCGCCGCCGCGTACCGGCTTGACGCCCTTGCCGCGCATGCGGAACAGTTTGCCGGTCTGGGTTTCGGGCGGAATCTTCAGATTCACCCGGCCGTCCAGGGTCGGCACTTCCAGCTCACCGCCCAGCGCGGCAGTGACGAAACTGATCGGCACCTCGCAGTACAGATTGCGCATCGTCGCGCTTGAAAATGGGGTGATCCTTGACCTGAATCTGCACGTACAGGTCGCCGGGCGGGCCACCGCTCTCCCCCGCCTCGCCCTCGTTGGCGAGACGGATACGGTCGCCGGTGTCGACACCCGGCAGGCACCTTGACCGACAGGGTCTTCTGCTCCTTGACCCGGCCCTGCCCGTGACAGGTGCCGCAGGGATCGGCGATGATGGTGCCGGTGCCGTGACAGCGCGGGCAGGTCTGCTGCACCGAGAAGAAGCCCTGCTGCATGCGCACCTGACCGTGACCGCCGCAGGTGGTGCAGGTGGTGGGCTGGGTGCCCTTCTTGGCGCCGCTGCCGTCGCAGGTCTTGCAGGGCGTGTAGGTGGGGACGCGGATCTTGACCGTGGTGCCGCGCACCGCGTCTTCCAGCGACAGCTCCAGGTTGTAGCGCAGATCGGCACCGCGGTAGACGCGCTGTCCGCCGCCGCGGCCGCCGCCGAAGATATCGCCGAACACGTCACCGAAGATGTCGCTGAAACTGGCGCCGCCGCCACCAAAGCCCCCGCCGCCACCGCCCATGCTCGGGTCGACGCCGGCGTGACCGAACTGGTCGTAGGCGGCGCGCTTCTGCGCATCGCTCAGGACCTCGTAGGCCTCCTTGGCCTGTCTTGAACTTCGCTTCGGCACTCGCTGTCATCGGGATTGCGGTCCGGGTGGATATTTCTGCGCCGCACGCCGGTAGGCCTTCTTCAGTCTCGGCATCGCTGGCGTTCTTGGAGACACCGAGCGTTTCGTAGTAATCCTGTTTCGCCATAGCTAACTGATCTTGGTTTAACCGCGAATACCCATGGGGCATAAATGACGCGAAGGCCGCTAAGGAAACCCGACCTGGTTAAAAATTGCCTGCCCGATCCTATGTCCAGACCGAACCCGTGAGGTGCTGCCACGCACCGACCGACAATCTTACAGCAAAAACCTTCGCGTCCTTAGCGTCCTTCGCGGTGTAATCTCACGGCAAAAATCCGGAGCCTGCTCTGGCCGGCTCCGGACCTTGTTTCCGCGCAGCAACAATCCCCGCGCGTTACTTCTTGTCGTCTTTGACCTCTTCGAACTCGGCATCGACCACATCGTCTGCGCCACCGGCATCCGGCTTCCGCCTCCGCTGTCTCCGGCGCCGCCCGCTGCCGCTTCGGCTCCGCCTTTCTGCGCGTAGAGCTTCTCCGCCAGCTTGCCGGAGCGCTCGGCCAGGGCCTGGGTCTTGGCCTCGATGGCGTCTTTGTCGTCGCTCTTCAGCACCGACTTCAGATCCTCGATGGCCTGTTCGATGTCTGTCTTCTCGTCCGCGCTGACCTTGTCCTCACCCAGTTCCTTGAGTGATTTTTCGGTGGCGTGAATCATGTTGTCGGCCTGGTTGCGCGCGTCGACCAGCTCGTGGAACTTGCGGTCTTCGTCGGCGTGCGCCTCGGCATCCTTGACCATACGGTCGACTTCGTCGTCCGACAGGCCGCTGGAGGCCTTGATGACGATGTTCTGTTCCTTGCCGGTGCCCTTGTCCTTGGCCGACACGTTCAGGATACCGTTGGCGTCGATGTCGAACATGACCTCGATCTGCGGCACACCGCGCGGCGCCGGCGGGATATCGGTCAGATCGAAGCGGCCCAGTGACTTGTTGGCGCTGGCGATCTCGCGCTCGCCCTGCAGTACGTGCACGGTAACCGCGTGCTGATTGTCGTCGGCGGTCGAAAACACCTGCTGCGCCTTGGTCGGAATGGTGGTGTTCTTTTCGATCAGCTTGGTCATCACGCCGCCCAGCGTCTCGATACCGAGCGACAGCGGTGTCACGTCGAGCAGCAGCACGTCTTTGACTTCACCGCCCAGTACCCCGCCCTGAATGGCGGCACCGATGGCCACGGCCTCGTCGGGATTTACGTCTTTGCGCGGTTCCTTGCCGAAGAAATCCTGCACCGCCGCCTGCACCTTGGGCATGCGCGTCTGGCCACCGACCAGAATCACGTCGTCGATATCGCCGACCGACATGCCGGCATCCTTGATCGCGATTTTGCATGGCCCGATGGTGCGGGTAATCAGCTCCTCTACCAGCGATTCCAGCTTGGCGCGGGTGATCTTGATGTTAAGGTGCTTGGGACCGCTGGCGTCGGCCGTGATGTAGGGCAGATTGACATCGGTCTGCTGACTCGAGGACAGCTCGATCTTGGCTTTTTCGGCGGCCTCTTTCAGGCGCTGCATGGCCAGCGGGTCGCCGCGCAGGTCGATGCCCTGATCCTTCTTGAACTCGTCGGCCAGGTAATCGATCAGGCGCTTGTCGAAGTCTTCGCCACCGAGGAAAGTATCGCCGTTGGTGGACAGCACCTCGAACTGATGCTCGCCGTCGATGTCGGCGATTTCGATGATGGAGATGTCGAAGGTACCGCCACCCAGGTCGTACACGGCGATCTTGACGTCGCCGCGCTTCTTGTCCATGCCGTAGGCAAGCGCCGCCGCGGTCGGTTCGTTGATGATGCGTTTGACGTTCCAGACCCGCGATCTTGCCGGCGTCTTTGGTCGCCTGGCGCTGCGAATCGTTGAAGTAGGCGGGTACCGTAATGACGGCTTCGGTGACCTTCTCGCCGAGGTAGTCTTCCGCAGTCTTCTTCATTTTCTGCAGCACGCGCGCCGACACTTCCGGCGGCGCCATTTTCTTGCCGTGCGCTTCCACCCAGGCGTCGCCGTTGTCCGCCTTGACGATCTTGTAGGGCACCAGGTCCATGTCCTTCTGCACCTCGGCGTCCTGATACCGACGCCCGATCAGACGCTTGATGGCGAACAGGGTATTGGCCGGGTTGGTCACGGCCTGGCGCTTGGCGGCCTGGCCGACCAGGACTTCGTCGCCCTCGGTGAAGGCGACAATGGATGGCGTGGTACGGTCACCTTCACTGTTTTCGATGACGCGCGGCTTGCCGCCCTCCATGACTGCGACGCAGGAGTTGGTGGTGCCGAGATCGATTCCGATAATCTTGCCCATGTTCGTCTGTCTCCAAGGTTCCGTGTTCGAATACTGTCACTGCCGATTGGTTCCAAATGGGGGCATACATCTGCTATTTCAAGCCTGTTCGTTCATCTGACCGCCGCTGGGCTGCGCCGCCGCCCGGGATACGATCACCATGGCCGGGCGAATCAGGCGGTCGTTCAGCAGGTAGCCCTTCTGGACCACCGTCACCACCGTGTTGGGCGGGACATCGGCGCGCTCCTGCATCGGACATGGCTTCGTGATATTCCGGATTAAATTTTTCATTTAACGGATTGATTTCTATGATATTATATTTTTCGAGTGCCGCTGTGAGCATCTTCAGCGTCAGCTCACTGCCCTCGCGCAGGTGGCTCTACGCTGGCAGAATCTTCCGCCGCAGCGGCGACGCCCATTTCCAGGCTGTCCCTGACCGGCAGCAGCTCGGCAGCGAATTTTTCCAGCGCGAATTTGTGCGCTTGAGCCAGGTCGCGCTCGCTGCGTTTGCGCAGGTTTTCCAACTCGGCCTGCAGCCGCAGGCACTGTTCCCAGTGCTCGTCTGCCTTGGTGCGGGCATCCGTCAGCAAGGCCTGCAGCTCGGCACTTTCACCAGCCGGAGCCTCCGCGGTTTCTGCGTCAGTCTGTTGCGCGTCGGGTTGCACCGTGCCGCTCGAGCCAGGCTCTTCCTTCGGCGTGATCTTTTCCTCTTTTGTCATTACTGACCTCTTTAAAACCAATATTGTTATAATACTTTACTAATCTATTATCTCGAAACGGTAACGCCGCCAGAGCAACGCGCAGCTGTCAATATGGGTCCTTACGACCGGTATTCAAGGCGGCACTCAGAATCCGCGCCGTCGCGTCCACAATCGGTATGATGCGCTCATACGCCATGCGCGTCGGACCGATGACGCCGAGCACACCCAGTACCTGCCCGTCCACCGAATACGGGGCCGTCACCAGGCTGCATTCGTCGAGCATCTGGTAGCCCGATTCCTCCCCGATAAAGATCTGCACGCCCTCGTTTTCCACGCACTGGTCCAGCAGGTGCAGAATCTGGCGCTTCTCGTTGAATGCTTCGAACAAGTGGCGCAACGTAGCCACATTGCAGAACTCGTGGAACTCCATCAGGTTGGTCTGGCCGGCCAGCACGTAATCACTGCCCTGCTCCGCCTGCCCGAGCACCTGGTCGGCCATCTGCATGGCCGTTGTCATCATGCGGTCGAGGGTCTCGCGCGTTTCCCGCAGCTCGGACAGCAGGCGGTTGCGCACATCGTCGATTTCCCGGCCCGCGAACTGCTGATTGAGAAAATTCGAATATTGCTGCAGCTCTGCAGCGCTGTAAGCCTGTTCGGTGCGCAGAATACAGTTACGCACCTCCTTGTCGCTGATCACCAGGATGGCCAGCACCCTCTTTTCCGACAGAGGCAGGAATTCGACCCGCTGCAGGGAGGCGTGCTTGCGCCGCGGCAAGGTCACAATACCGGCCAGCCGGGTGACATCGGAGAGCAGGCTGGACACCGTTGCCACCAGATCTTTTGACTCCCTGTCGGCATCGAGATGACATTTGAGCTGGTTCACCAGCGCATCGTCCAGGGGCTTGACCGAAAGCAGCGTGTCGACGAACACCCGATAACCCTGCACCGTGGGAATGCGTCCCGCCGAGGTATGCGGCGAACTCACCAGCCCCAGTTCCTCGAGGTCGGCCATGACATTACGTATGGTGGCCGGACTGAGGCGCATGCCGGCATCCCGCGCCAGGGTGCGCGAGCCCACCGGCTGACCCTCTCGGATGTAACGCTCTGTGAGCGCTTTCAGCAAAAGCTGGGCACGTTCCGTCAGTTCAGGCACAGCACATCGACCCGTCAATTAAGCCGCTAATCGCCGAACTTTAGCACTCATTGGCCGGGAGTGCTAACAGCAGCCCCGGGTAGTGACACAAAGCGTCCGCGGAACAGCCGCTTGCATCGCCCGCCCCCGGCGCCAGCCGGTGGCCCCGCGCGGGCCGGCCGCCAGGCATCCCGCAACCCCCGCGCAACCGTCCACGCCCCAAATTAATGCAGCCGGCAAAGGAAGTTAGAACTGCGAACCCGCACCTAAAGTCGCCCGAGCCAGGACCGATAGCCTCTTAAGCCCGCAGAGTTTCTGTGAACCGGTTCACAGTTCTCGATTTGCATTCTGACAAAGGACCTGATCATGCGTTACCTCCATACCATTCTCAGCCTGCTCGCCATCAGCCTGCTGTCCATGGCCACCGTCACCTCACCCGCCAGCGCCAGTGACGCAAGTCCTCCGATACCGCCGCGCACCCTGGTATTCCTGAACTGGTCCGAGTACATCGACCCGGAGCTGGTCGAGGAATTCGAACGGCAGTTCAACGCCAAGGTGAGCGAAGTTTACTTCGAGAGCGACGACCTGCGCGACGACATGATGCTGGAGACCGGCGCCGTCGGTTACGATCTGGTGATCGTCAACGGGATCAACGTCGACAGCTACCGCAAACGCGGCTGGATCGCGCCGCTCGACGAAGCCGCGATACCCAACCTCAAATACGTCGACAAGCACTGGCGCAACGCATTCGACGGTGGCAACGGCTACGGCGTGCCCTACTTCTGGGGCACCCTCGGCATCGCCTACCGCCAGGATCTGGTCGAGCAGGCGCCTGCCAGCTGGATGGACCTCCTGCAGCCGGCCGAGTCGCTGCGCGGCAAGATCGGCATGGTCGAGAATTCCCGTGACCTGGTGGGCATGGCACTCAAGGCGCTGGGCCACTCGGCCAACTCCAGCGACCCCGCCGCCATCAAGGCGGCCGAACAGCTGCTGCTGGCGCAGAAGCCCTACGTCAAGACCTACAACTATGTGGCGCTCAACGAAAATTCGGCTCTGGTCAGCGGCGACATCGTCGCGGCCATGATCTACAGTGGCGACGCCCTGATGGTCCAGGAATTCGACGAGAACATTCAGTACGTGCTGCCGGCCGAGGGCGGCAACATCTGGATCGACTACCTGGCGGTGGTGGAGAGCTCCAGGCACAAGGACCTGGCCTGGGCGTTCATCAATTTTCTCAATGAACCGGAGCACGCCGCGCAGCTCGCCGAGTACGTCTATTACGCGACACCCAATACGGCGGCCGAAAAACTGCTGCCGCAGGAGTTTCTCGCTGACCCGGTGATCTACCCGGGCAAGGAAGCATTGGCCAGGTCGGAATTTCACACCCCGCTGCCACCGCGCGCGATGAAAAAGCGCAACCTCGCCTTCGCACGCGTCAAACAGTAAGCGTGGGCTGCGTCACAGCCGGGCGTCGTGAAACTGCGCTTCAAATTGCTGCTCCTGGTGCTCCCGCTGGTGGTGGCACCGCTAGTCGTGCTGGGATGGATAGCCAGTAGCGAGCTCAGAACGGTATCGGAAGACAAGCTGCTGGAGAGCATGCATTCGAGCCTCGAGCACATGGAGACGCACGTCAGCGACCAGCTCAGGACCGCGCTGGCCAACATCGAGCTGTTCGCCAAGCACACGGTGGTGAAAAAATACGTTCTCACGGAGGACGAAAGCGAACGCTACAATCTGCTGCAGGGCCCCCTGCTGCGCGTTTTCACGAGTTTTCAGGAAGCCTTCCCGCAGTACTACGAAATACGCATTCTGCTGCCTGACGGTTACGAAGACATACGCCTGACCCGAGCAGGCATAGAAAACTACACCGACGAGGAAGCCGGCAACCCGCTGTTCCAGGCCATGGCGCAGGCCCCGGACCGGGTAACGAGCATGGTGCTGCGCAATCCCGACAACGGAGAAGTTTCGTTGTTCGTCGGCAAACCCCTGGTGCTGCGCGACGCAGCCGTAGACTCGGTCGGCACGCCCCCATCACTGCGTGGCTACCTTGCCATCACCGCCGACCTGAGCGAAGTCGAGGCGCATACCCGCGACGACCGTATCGGCAACACCGGCTACCTGCTGGCGACCGATCCCAGCGGCGCGGTGGTGTTCGAGTCCGACCTGATCAGTACGCGTCTGGGGTTACCGCAACAGGTCGTGACGCAAGCTATCAGCGCAGCGCCGCACGATCCGCCCCTATTGACCACCATCAATGGCGAACAGGCCCTCATCGAGGCCAGGAAGCTGCTGCCCGATCTCTACCTGTTCGCCGTTCTCCCGCATGCCGAACTGCTGGCGGCCGGCCGACACGTGGCGCTTGCCGTCGCCGCCATCACAGTGGTCACCATTCTCATTACCGGCGTTTGCCTGTTTCTGGCCCTGCACTTGCTGGTCATCCGTCCGCTGCATCGCCTGGAGGAGCTGTCCAAGAAAATCGGGCGCGGACAACTCGATATCGAGCATAAACTGCGTTCCACGGATGAAATCGGCGCGCTGGCCAACGCCTTCCAGGACATGGCGCGCAACCTGCGACACTCCCACGAGCAGATCCGCTTCATCGCCTACCACGACACTCTCACCGGACTTCCCAACCGCGCCATGTTCCGGGAGTACCTGAACCAGGTGATCGCGGACGCGCGACGCAACAACCGGCAGTTCGCGTTGCTGTTTCTCGATGTCGATGACTTCAAACGGGTCAACGACTCGCTTGGTCATCAGGCCGGCGACCGCCTGCTGCAGGAAATCAGCGAACGCCTGACCCGTTGTCTGCGCGAGGCCGACTACGTGGCGCGCTTCGAGTCGCGTGGGGAAGCGGACGAACTCCTCGCCCGTCTGGGCGGCGACGAGTTCATCATCCTGCTGCCGGATCTCAAAGATCCGCACGGCGCGGGCAGCCTGGCTAACCGACTGATCAAGACACTGGCGCTACCGATCGCCATTGACCAGCACGAGTTTTACGTCAGCGCCAGCATCGGCATCACCGTGTATCCCTACGACGGCGAAGAGGCGGATGAGCTGATCAAAAACGCAGATATCGCCATGTACCACGCCAAGGAACAGGGCAAGAACGACTACCAGTTCTATCTCGATTCGATGAACGTACTGGCGCACGAACGACTGGCGCTGGAAAGCAAGCTGCGCAAGGCAATCGACAACAACGAACTGTCGTTACACTATCAGCCCCAGGTCGACGCCATGAGCGGGGCGATCGTCGGACTGGAGGCGCTGCTGCGCTGGCAACACCCCGAAGACGGTCCCATCCCGCCGGGCGTTTTCATACCGGTGGCCGAGGAGACCGGTCTGATTGTGGCGCTCGGGGAATGGGTCATCAACGAAGCCTGCCGGCAGGGCAGCGCCTGGTGCAAAGCAGGACTGAGCACACCGCCGGTGGCGGTGAACATATCCGGGATACAGTTCGGCAAACAGGATGTCCCGCGGGTGATCCGCGACGCGCTTTCCCGTCACCGCCTGGATCCCCGCCAGCTGGAGGTCGAGATCACCGAAAGCGTTATCATGTCGCAGCCGGAACTGGCGGTGAAGGAGCTCGCCGCGATACAGGCTCTGGGCGTCGATATCGCGCTGGACGATTTCGGCACCGGATATTCCTCGTTCAGCTACCTGCACCGCTTTCCCATCAATACCCTCAAGATCGACCGCAGCTTCGTGAACGAAATCGGTAACAAGGAAGAGCATACCGAGATCGTTGCGGCCATCATCGCCATGGCGCATATACTCAAGCTGCGCGTGGTCGCAGAGGGCATCGAGGATATGGAGCAGTACGCAATCCTGAGCGAACGCGGTTGTGATGTCATCCAGGGCTACCTGTTCAGCCGGCCGCTGCCGGCCACCCAGATTCCGCAGCTGCTGAACAAGCGTATCATCGAGCTTCCCGGCCCGGAGTCAGATACCGCCACCGCCGCGACGGGCAGCGTCTGATCGAATTCTACTGCGTATTCTCCCCGGTAGCTGACATCCTGCCGACCAGCGGCACTGCATGCGGTTTTCCGCCCGCCGCAATTTACGAGTTGGCGCAGCGGCGCGGAACGGCTAGCATTAGCCGACCATGAGCGTGCTGTTCCACACCATTGGCCTGATCGGAAAACACCACGACCCGGGTGTCGCAGACACCCTGGAAAACCTTGTCGCCGACCTTGGCAGGCGCGGCCACGAAGTGTTGCTGGACGAAAGCGCCGCGGCCTACTTTGGCCAGCCTAATGAAACGGTGCTCGGCCGCGAGCAGCTGGCCGAACGCTGCGACCTGGTGATCGTGGTCGGCGGCGACGGCACCATGCTCAACGCGGCGCGCAGTCTGGCCGAGGCCGGTGTCGCCATGCTCGGCATCAACCTCGGGCGGCTTGGCTTTCTGGCCGACGTTTCCCCCGCCGACATGCACGAGCGACTGGACGAGATTCTGGCCGGTCACTACCGGGAGGAATACCGCGCCCTGCTGCACGCGTCCGTGTGCCGCCAAGGCAATACCGTCAGCGAAAGCGATGCCCTCAACGACGTGGTGATACACAAGTGGGATATCGCCCGCATGATAGAGCTGGACACCACCATCGATGGACGTTTCCTGAATTCGCTGCGAGCCGACGGCCTGATCATTTCCACACCAACCGGTTCGACCGCCTATGCACTGTCCGGTGGCGGCCCGATTATCGACCCCGCCCTGGAGGCGCTGGTGCTGGTGCCGATCTGCCCGCACACCCTCAGCAACCGCCCGATCGTAGTCAGCGACCAGGTCAAGATCGAAGTCCTGGTGCACGGCGAGGACCATAGCCAGGCGCAGATCACCTGTGACGGACAGATCAATTATGCCTTGCTGACCGGCGACCTGGTGCGTATCCGCCGCAAGGAACACGCCCTGCGCCTGATCCACCCCAGGCAGCACGATCACTTCGAAATCATGCGCAAGAAACTGCGCTGGGCGGAGCAGCCCTAGCGCGGCTGGTGGAAACACCGAAAAATCTAAGCCACGGAAAGCACGGAAGACACGGACAAAGGCCATAGCCAACAACAATCCCGGTGCAGCCTGCTTCCCTGAGCGTCGGACTGGTAACAACAGCGAGCGAACATTACCCGGCACACCCAGAGCCAGCCACCGAGCCGAGAAAGAATTCATTCTTTCAGTGCTTTCCGTGTTTTCCGTGGCTATATTTTTTCCGTGCTTTCCGTGTTTTCCGTGGCTATAGTTCTTTCCGTGTTTTCCGTGGCTGATACAACCAACGCAACAGGGATGTAGCCATGCTGTTATCACTGCACATACGCGATTTCGCCATTATCGACCAGCTGGAGATCGAGCTGGGCGCGGGCATGACGGCGCTGACCGGCGAGACAGGCGCCGGCAAATCCATCCTGCTGGACGCGCTCGGCCTGTTGCTGGGCGACCGCGCCGATTCGGGCGCGGTGCGCCATGGCGCAGAGCGTGCCGACATCAGCGCCGGCTTCGATATCTCGGCGCTGCCAGCGGCGCGCGCCTGGCTCGCCGAGCAGCAGCTTGACCTCGGTGACGAATGCCAGCTGCGGCGCGTTATCGCCAGCGGCGGCCGCTCGCGCGCCTATCTGAACGGTTCGCCGGTGCCGGTGCAGCAGCTGCGCGAGTTCGGCGAACGGCTGGTGGATATTCACGGCCAGCACGAGCACCAGTCCCTGATGAAGCGTGATCAGCAACGCCAGCTCCTCGACCATCACGGAGGGCACCAGTCGCTGCTCGCCGCGCTCGCCGCGCTGCGCCACGACTGGAAACAGGTCGGGCAACAGATCGAGGCGATTATCGGCACCGGGCAGGACCGCGACTCGCGTCTCGAGTTTCTGAAATTCCAGCTCCAGGAGCTGGACGAGCTCGCGCCCGAGCCCGGTGAGGCGGAACGGCTGCACGAGGAGCACGCGCGGCTCGCCAATGCCGGCCAGCTGCTGGACACCTGTGCCAGGCACCTCGAACGGCTGTACGACGACGAGCACTCGGCGCAGTCGCTGCTCAGCCAGGCGCTCGCGGACCTGCAGCCGCTCACGGCTATCGACGTCAGTCTCAAAGAAGCCAGCGAACTCATCAGCAGCGCGCTGATCCAGCTCGAAGAAGGCGTCGATCAACTCAGGTCCTACCCGCAGCGGCTGGAACTCGACCCCGAGCGACTCAACTGGCTGGAACAGCGTCTGGATGCCCTGCACCGGCTGGCGCGCAAGCACCGTATCGAGGCGGAGACACTGCACGAATTCCACCAGCGCCTGGGCGCGGAATTGCAGCAACTCGAACAGGCCGACCAGCACCTGGAGGCACTGGAGGCCCAGCGCCGGGCGCTGGCGGCCGAGTACGCCTCGGTGGCCGGCGAACTGCATCGCCGGCGGGTGAAAACCGCCGCAACGCTTTCGACTCAGGTCAGCGAACGCATGCAGTCCCTGGGCATGCAGGGCGGGCAATTCCGCATCGAGGTAATGGCCGGCGATACCGACAGCCTGTCGGCGCACGGCAGCGACAGCATCGAGTTTCTGGTCAGCGCCAACCCCGGCCAGCCGCTCAAGCCACTGGCGAAAGTCGCCTCCGGCGGAGAGCTGTCACGCATCAGCCTCGCCATCCAGGTGGTTGCCGCGACTGACACCGAGATTCCCACGTTGGTGTTCGACGAAGTCGACAGCGGTGTCGGTGGCGGCGTCGCCGAAGCCGTGGGACAGCAGCTGCGCGCGCTGGGAAAGCACCAGCAGGTGCTGTGCGTGACCCATCTGCCCCAGGTTGCCTGCCAGGCGCACCAGCACCTGCAGGTCGCCAAGCTGACCGGCGACAAGACCACGCGCACCCGTATCCGTCCGCTGCACGGCGGCGAGCGAGTCGAGGAAATCGCCCGCATGCTGGGCGGGCGGACCATTACCGACTCGACGCTGCGCCACGCCGCTGAAATGCTCGGCCAGGGCAGCGGGTCGGCGCACGGCGCCAGTAACGGGAAAAACAAAGGCCGCGGCAAACAACGGGTTTAAGCCGTCGGCCGTGCAACGTCAGCTCTTCTGGTTCGGACAGTTCTTGCGGGCGCAGTCGCCGTAGATGATGAGCGAGTGGTCGCGAATCTTGAAACCCTCTTTCTTCGCCACCTGCTCCTGACACTGCTCGATGGTCTGATCGAGGAACTCGACCACCTTGCCGCATTGCACACAGACGATGTGATCGTGGTGGTGCCCCTCATTGAGTTCGAACACCGAATGCCCGCCCTCGAAGTGGTGGCGCGTCACCAGCCCGGCCGCCTCGAACTGGGTCAAAACGCGGTACACGGTGGCGAGACCGATGTCCTCCTGCGCTTCCAGCAGCACTTTGTAGACGTCTTCCGCACTCATATGGCGGATCTTGTTGGTCTCGAGTATTTCGAGGATTTTCATCCTCGGCAGCGTGACTTTCAGACCGGCCTTGCGTAGATCGTTTGATTCCACCGTTCCGTTCCCTACCATGTTCAATAGCGGCCGTTTCCGTTATCATGCCGGCCGTGCCACGGGCAACCCAGACACCGTTCTCGATGCGAAAGCTTCTCATCCCTATTATCGCTATTGCAAGCCTTTTGCTGGCCGCCTGTTCCGGCGATCCGATCGTCAACCGGCTGCCCTGGGTGTATCACATCGACATCCAGCAGGGCAATGTCATTGCGCAGGACGCGCTGAACCAGATCCGGCTGGGCATGAACAAACGCCAGGTGCAATTTATCCTCGGCACGCCGCTGCTGGCGGATCCCTTCCACCTTGACCGCTGGGATTACTTTTATCAGTACAAGCCCGGCACCGACGGCGAGGGGGAGCCCGAGAAACAGCGCGTCAGCCTGTTTTTCGAGGGCGACGCCCTGGCGCGCATGGCCGGCACCATGGAGCCGCAGCCGCCCGGCACGGCGGTGGAACCGGCGCGCCAGATCACAGTGACGGTACCGCCGCAGGAGATCGAGGATCCGGGCGTGCTGACACGGCTGTGGCGCTGGATCGGTTTCGGTGGAGATGACACCGACTACGGCACCAGCAGCCCCGAAGACAGCGCACCGTCGCCCGGAACGCCGACGGTTTACTGATCGGTGTCGCGGCCCCCGCCGCCTTTTTTCATCGCCTTGCCGGCCGCCGCGCGCTGCTTGCGCACCTGCTTGGGGTCGGCGATCAAAGGCCGGTAGATCTCCACCCGGTCGCCGGCGCGCAGCGTTTCATCCAGTTTCTTGAGCTTGCCGAATATGCCGACCTTGGCGTTAGCCAGGTCGATCTCGCTGAAATGTTCCAGAATACCCGACTGCTCTATCGCCTGGCGCAGAGTGGCGCCGGAAACCACCTCGAGACTGATTATGCGCTGCTCCTGCGGCGTGGCATAGGCGACCTCGACAGTGATCGTTTCAGCGCTTGCCATAAACGTCCACCGCGCGCTTCTGAAACGAGTCGACCAGTGAATTGGCCACCTGGTTGAACACCGGCCCGACCACCAGGCTCAGCATGCGATTGGCAAATTCGAACGCAATGTCGAGCGAGACCTTGCAACCGGCATCACCCAGAGGATCAAAACGCCAGAAGCCTTCCAGGCACTTGAACGGTCCCTCGACCAGGCGGATCTCGATCATCTTGTTGTTCTGATGCCGGTTGCGGGTGGTGAACGCCTTGTCCACCCCGCCTTTGGAAAGCCATAGCGTGGCGCGCACTTCGTCCTGGTCTCGCGACAGGATTTTCGCCTGCGTACACCACGGCAGGAACTGCGGATAAGCCTCGATATCCCGGACCAGGCTGTACATCTCCTGGGTGGTGTAGGGAACCAGAGCGGATTTGCTGATTGTCGTCATTGTAAACAAGCGCCGGGCCGGCCGGGCCGCACCCCGCTCCGCTCCAGACTCAAAACTCTATGAGACCCGATACTTTCAGGAATACCAGCGCAATGGCCAGCGGCGCAAGGTAACGCACCAGCATCCGCCACAGGCGGTAACGCAGCGAATCGCCGCTGCCCAGTTCCTCCATGCTGGACTCGCGGCGCATCATCCAGCCCGCGAACAGCGCGATCAGAAACCCGCCCAACGGCAGCATCACGTTTGCAGTGGCGTAGTCCATGAGGTCGATGAACGACTTGCCGAACAGCGTGTACTCGGACCACACATTCAGCGACAGCAGAGAAATACAGCCCAGCAGCCAGGCCGCCAGACCCGCCCAGGCCGCCGCCTTGACCCGGCTCATACCCTTGTTCTCCACCAGCCAGGTGACGAAAGGTTCCACCAGTGAAATCGCTGACGTCCAGGCCGCGAATACCAGCAGCATGAAGAACAGGCTGCCGAAAAACGCCCCACCCGGCATCTGCCCGAACGCGACCGGCAGCGTCATGAAAATCAGCCCCGGGCCACCCTGGGGCTCCAGGCCGAAGGCGAACACAATCGGAAAGATGGCCAGCCCGGCCAGGACCGCCACCAGGGTGTCGAGGCCGGCGATGATGACAACGGTGCGGCCAATGGAGGCGGTATGCGACAGGTAGGAGCCGTAAATCATAATGGCGCCCATGCCCAGGCTGAGACTGAAGAAGGCCTGCCCCATGGCCGACAGCACTCCGTCCCAACGCAGGATCCGGCTCCCGTCCTCAGCGAGCAGAAAAGCGCCCGCATCATCCTTGCGGAAGAACAATTCAGCCCAGTCGGGCTGGAACAGGAACGACTGCGCCTGCTCGAAGGCGCCCGCATTCATGGCATATCCGACCATCACCAGCAACAGGATGAACAGCGCCGGCATCAGGTAGCGCACCGCCTTCTCCAGGCCGCTCTTCACGCCGCGCGAAACCACCACGATGGTCATCACCATGAACAGGGTGTGCCAGGCCAGCAGCCGCTCGGGATCGCTCACCAGATCGTTGAATATCGCGCTGGACCCTTCCGCGGTCACCCGGGTGAACACCCCGCTGGCAGCACGAAACACGTAGGCCAGGGTCCAGCCGGCCACCACGCTGTAATAGGACAGAATCATGAACCCGGCCACCATCCCCAGCCAGCCCAGGTACTGCCAGGCGGGATGCCGGCCTTCCTCTTCGGCCAGCGTGCGCATGGTGTTGAGCGGGCTCTGGCGACCGCGGCGCCCCAGCAGGATCTCCGCCATCATGATCGGCACCCCGATGGCCAGCACGCACACCAGATATACCAGCACGAAGGCGCCGCCGCCGTTCTCGCCGGTGACGTAGGGAAAACGCCAGATGTTGCCCAGACCCACCGCAGAGCCGGTCGCCGCCAGGACGAAGGCCAGCTTGGAGGACCACTCCCCGTGGATGGAACTGCGTCGCGCGCCCATGAGACCCCCACCGTTGCCGAAATTCCCAAGCGCCACATTTTGGGCGAAAACCTCCGAGCACTCAACCGGATACTGAGTCTTTCGAAGGTCTGGCTGTTATAATGTCCGGATGGCCAAGGCGAAGAAAACCGAGAAATCTCCTTCCAGCACCATCGCGCTGAACAAGAAGGCGCGGCATGAATATGCGCTGGAAGAACGCGCCGAGGCGGGCCTGGCACTGGAGGGCTGGGAGGTCAAGAGCCTGCGCGCGGGCAAGGTTCAGCTGGTGGACAGCTATGTGCTGCTCAAAAACGGTGAAGCATACCTGTTCGGCGCGCTCATCACCCCGCTGCCGACCGCCTCCACCCACATCCAGCCCGACCCGACCCGAACCCGCAAGCTGCTGCTGCACCGCGACGAACTGGATCGAGCTGATCGGCGCCGTGGAGCGCAAGGGCTATTCGCTGGTTCCCACCGCCATGTACTGGAAAAAAGGCCGCGCCAAGCTCGAAATCGCACTGGCCAAGGGCAAGAAAGCGCACGACAAGCGCGCCGCCGTCAAGGAACGCGACTGGCAGCGCGACAAGCAGCGCCTGCTGCGCGGGCGCTAAGCGCGGCAAACAAACCCGATTAACCGCGAAGGACGCTAAGGGCGCGAAGGAACAAAGCCTTATTTCTTACCTCGCGTCCTTAGCGTCCTTCGCGGTTATCCCAGTTTTACTCCCCTTGAGAAATGCCATTGCAAACCCCATCTGCCGGTCCGAGACAGTAAAAACGCCAGCAGGAACTTCTGCCGATGGTATACTGTCTATTGATTGACTGAAGGGGGCGACCTGGCTTCGACGTGGGTTGCGAAACCTGAGGTGCATGCCGAGGGGCAGAGAACCTCGTAAATCCAACTGCAAAACTTATAGTTGCCAACGACGACAACTACGCACTCGCTGCTTAAAACCCAGTAGGGTGCCGTCCGACTGAAGCCGTGCCTATGCGTTCAGGCTCCGGGCGTCGATTCTCATAGGATCGCGGTGAAGCTCTCCCAGGGCGGATCCGTTAAAACCTAACTGGGATCGCTGCTGATCTTCCCTGCCCGTCGGGTAGTCAGCGGTTAAACTAATAGACGTGGATAAGCATGTAGAGCCGACGGCAGAGGACTTGCGGACGCGGGTTCGATCAACAAGGGTCGCCTTTACCCGAGAGGGTAAAGTGAAAACGGGGCTCACATCGGTGAAACCTAAAGCAGCAGGGGCTGCCAGGGCAATACCGAGGGGTAGGAAGAGGGCTAACCTCAGGCCTGCCCTGTAGAGACTCATAGGCCGGCTGAGTTCAACTGAACGGAGCCGGTACTAGGATTCACGGATATATTGTGCCGTGGATAACACGCCCCGCCCCGACAAAAGGTCAGAACGATAGTTCAGACCCAAGGTCGGGTGAAGGTATAGTCCAGCCCCTATCGAAAGATAGGGAACCAGCTGTCCCGCCGCCTCCACCAACACAGGCCCCGGCTATAATGGCCGGGGCTTTCTTTTTGTTGGGGAACCAAGGATGGCAACCTATCAAACAGTATCGCGATTGTGTATCACTGACGCAGCCTATATTGCGGGCTTGATCGATGGGGAAGGCACGGTAACGCTTGGTCGCAAACACAGGAATGAAAACCGCCAACTCGCAATCACGATCAGCAACACCGAGCGCCCACTGCTGGATTACGTACTGAAGATAGTGGACGCCGGAAAGATCACAAGAAAGAGAACTGCGCAAGATCATCACACGCCCAGCTTTACCTATGCAGTGTACAACCGCCAGGCACTTGCCCTGTTGGAGCAGGTCCACCCGTATCTGAGGACCTATAAATCAGGTCGCTCATCTGTGATCTTGAGAGACTATTTGGCCGTTACCCCGCGAAACGGGAAGTATTCGGACGAGCTGCTTCGCCGACGAACCGTATTTGAGAATACGGTCCTAGGTATAAAGCCCACGTAACAGTATGGAGACGGAAATGCCTGAACAACAGACAGTCTGGATTGCCCGGCATGCCAGTCGGCGCGATTTCGTTGATTCCGACTGGTATCGCACGGCACCCAATCCATATGATCCCCCCTTGTCTGACGAGGGCGTGACCCAGGCCACGCAGCTGGGTCGCCGCCTGTGCGGGGAAAACATCGCGCGCATCTTCAGTTCGCCCTTCCTGAGGACCGTAGAAACCGCTCACCAGGTTGCCGACATGCTCGATCTGCCCGTCGAACTCGAGCAGGGAGCATGCGAATGGCTGAACGCCGACTGGTTCCCTGCCCGACCGGAATGGACGGCACCTGAAGCACTCGCCATGAACTTTCCCCGCATCATTGGGCGGGATGCATCGGTGGTAATCCCGAACTACCCCGAGACGTGGGAAGATCTGTTGACCAGGACCGCAACCGCGATCCGCACCCTGACTGCTCAGACACAAGCAGACATCCTGATCATCGGCCATGGAGCGTCGCTGCTCGGCTTCACCCGCGCGCTCGTCCGGGGAGAACCCGAGATCAACGCCGATTTCTGTGCCCTGGTAAAGCTGGTACGGCTGAACACGCGTTGGCAGATGGAACTCAATGGCGATACATCCTTTCTCTCACGGCCAGCGGGAGAAACCCGGTTCATCTGAGCTTTGCTGACCTCTTCCGGGAGAGGCCTCCATCCGCGCGGCGAGCTTCCTCCGTACGCGTACAAAACCACTCACAGCGAGCGCGCTGCAGTATTC
This sequence comes from uncultured Gammaproteobacteria bacterium, assembly GCA_963695455.1. Taxonomy (GTDB): domain Bacteria; phylum Pseudomonadota; class Gammaproteobacteria; order DSM-19610; family DSM-19610; genus Thiogranum. The sequence continues at coordinate 93,580 of CAVOGN010000014.1, forward strand.
GCTCCCATTCTTGCGTGGTTCAATTCGCCCAACAGCGGGGGAAATATCCCCCGGTACTGACATCGCCGCTGCAGCTCGCACTCCATAACTCTCTGTTCCACGCAGATAAGGCAGGTTGGCACGGACTATGCGAATTTCAGGTAAACCGTGCGGCACTCAGTGCGCACGGGGATTCGCAGCAGAGGGACCACCTGTCACCGCAGCAGCGCAGGACATTCCGGTCCGGCAGGAGACCCCGAATGCTGATCGAGTCTGGTGCGGCTGCGCATACGCGGCGCGGCCGCCTGGTGTCGCGGAGCGGCCCCGACCGGCCGCTGCGCCGAGTCAGTCCATGAGTTCTACCAGGAGGTAATCATGAACACACGCAAACTGGCAAAACCCCTCGTCGCCATCGTCCTGCTGGGTCTGGTGGGCATCGTCGGCGCCGAGACCTACGAGCACCACGAAGCTGCCGGAAACAGCGCGACGCAAGCGGAACAGAAAACGCCTGCCGACCAAACCATAGGTAATCGGGACCCCTGGGCCGAAATGCAGCGGATGCAGGCGCAGATGGACCGGATGTTCGAAGAGGCGATGCAGCAGTTCCGCTCCGACCAGTTGTTCCAGCCGCTGACTGGGGAGAAACAGATCGCGGCGGAAACGAAAATCGCGCTCCGGGATGAGCAGGATCAATACGTCGTCAAGGCCGAGATTCCCGGCACCGAGGCCGACAGCATCAATGTGGGTCTGGACGGGCGGTTACTGACCATCTCCGCCGAGACCCGGAACGAACAACAGCGGAGCAACGATCAGGGTCAGGTGATCGAGCAAGAACACTACGTCTCGGACTTCGAGCGGGCATTCACCCTGCCGGGGCCGGTAACCGCATCCGGCATGCACAGTGACTATCACGATGGCGTGCTGACGGTCACCATCCCGAAGGCAACTTCCTGACCTGGCACGCTGCGGCGCTCTCGGTTCCTATCGGTTTGTCCAGGGGTGGTTGGGGGAATATTCCCGGCATTTAGCACTTTGAGTAATCGGTTTATACGGCGGTGATTATCGCCGCCTCCACCAATACGGGCCCCGGCTATAGTCGCCGGGGCTTTTTTATCGGGAAATCACGGATGGCAACCCATCAACCCGATTGCGTGCCACTGACGCCGCTTGTATTGCGGCATTGATCGATTGGCAAGGCACACGCAAACACAGGAACGAAAACCGCCAGCTGGCGGTCACGATCGACAGCATTGAACGCGCATTGCTGACTTGTGTCATGGTAAAGAGTGGTACCGGAAGGATTGCAGGAAAAGGACGTGCGCAAGATCATCACAGGCCGAGCCTTACCTGTGCAGTCTACAGCCGCCAGGCACTTTCGATCTCTGAGCAGGTTTACTCAGATCCGGGGACCTGACTCAGATCGCTCGTCTGTGGTCTTGAGAGACTGTTCGGCTAGCAAACCGCGAAACGGGAGGCATGCGCAGGAACTGCTTCGCAGCCGAATCTTGTTTGCGAATACGGCGCTGTCCCGCTTCGGTGCAGGCGGTCTACGCGGTGTGGCCGAGGTTCCCGGCCCGGCGGGTGCGGCCAACCCAACCCATACGGTTGGGCTTGGCATAAACAACCACTTTGGTTTAATTTGACTTAAACCAACCAAAAGGGTTGTATTATGCGTTACCTGGTTCTGATCGGCGACCTGGTCGCTTCCCGGGGTTCGACCAACCGCAGGGCCCTCCAGCAACAGCTCAAGGCGGTGCTGAAACAATTGAACGAACGGCCGGCCGGACCGGTATCACCCTACACCCTGACGCTTGGTGACGAATTTCAGGCTGTGTTCGAGACGGCTGACCCGCTGTTCGATGACATGGTGCAGATCCTGGCCGCACTGCACCCGGTGCGGGTGCGATTTTCTCTGGGACTCGGGGAAATCACCACCGAGCTGAATCGCGACCAGGCCCTGGGGATGGACGGTCCGGCTTTCTACCGGGCCCGCGACGGCATGGACCGACTCAAGGACAGCGGCGACCTGTTTCGCCTCGAGGGTCTGCCCGACACCTGGGCCGCACTGGCTGACGGCTCTCTGCGCCTGCTCAGCAAAGGAATGCAGAAATGGGAAGCCAACCGCCTGGCTATCCTGCACGGCTTGCTGGCGGATCTTCCGGTCAAGCGCATAGCCGGCGATCTGCAGGTTACCGAACAGGCGGTCTACAAGAACATCAGCAGCGGCGGGCTGGAAGCCGTCATCCAGACCATGTCGGCGTTGACCGTAATCCTCAACAGCTGTCTGGCCGGGAAACCAGGGACGGCCTAAACAGAGCTGACCGATAAACACGGATGAAGCGATGGATGTATTGCTGTTTCTGAACGCCGTGTTGGGCAGCCGACTGATCTACCTGTTCAACGACACCCGCCTGCCCGGCGGTCAACTCGGCCGGCAGGAGTACAATGCCGGCCGGATCATCGGCATTCTGGAGCGCTGGCTGATGTACAGCGTTCTGGTCGTCAGCCAGAATATCAATGTGGTCGCCTTACTCATAGCCGCCAAGGGATTCGCGCGCTTTCGGCAGATGGACGAGCGGGCCTTTGCCGAATATGTCCTGATCGGCACGCTCGCTTCCACGCTGTTGACCGTTCTGGTCGCCCAGACCATTGGCGGCCTGAGCGGCGGTTGACACCCCTGACGGGTGCGCTTGCCACCGACCCCGCCTTGCGCGGCGTCACCCGTCCACGCTGCCGGCTGTCGGGCGCGAACACAGCGTGGCAACGGGTTCAGCGATGACTCAAACCGGTTTGTCCAGCTTCGACATCTCCGCATAACAGGCACCACAGCAGTCGGCTAGATTGCCGTTGATACGGCAACTGAAACGCTTTATCTCGCCCTTGATACGCCCGGTCCTGGACAGCACAAACAACTCGCTGAGCCGCGCGGCAGCGAACACGATGCCGGTCAGGCGCGGAAACGCAGACCCGCTCTCCACCTGACCCAGACCCTTGAGGCACTCCGTCACGGTAACCGGCAGACCCCACTCCCTGGCGACCCGCCATGACAGTGCCGGCATCCGTTCGATCAGCCAGTCCCTGAATACAGCGGACCGGGGCGCGTCTCCGCCCTGATACTCCTCGCCGAGTACGCGGGCCACAACCCGATAGCCGGCCTTGTGGATCAGTCCGGCAACAAAGGCATCGAATACCGGCACTGCGTTGCGCCTGGCCAGGTATTCGCATGCCACGGCACAGTGTTCCGCCTGTTGCCATAAGGGTGGTCCGGCGAGTTTACTGAAATGATCCGTGTGACCTTTCAGCAGCGGTCTGAATACCGCCCTGGCCGTCAGGGCACGCAGTCCGTCACGACCCAGCAGTTGCAGGGCATGTTCGATACCGGTAATCGACTCGCGGCTTGCGTAAAAGGGACTGTTGGCAAAACGCAGCACATTGCCGAGCAGCACCGCATCCCGGCTGATCTCCGCTGCCAGCTCATCACCGGAGCGGGTTTCATCGCTGAATGATTGCATCAGCCCGGGAATCACCTTGGGGACGCGCGGCACCAGGGCGGCAATATCAGCACCCTTGCCCGACAGTCGATCCACCCGTTTCATCACTTTGCGTTCCAGCGGATTGACGCTGTTGATGAATGAGCTCACCCCCAGCAGCTCTGCGCAGAAGGTCCGCTCCAGGCGCCGCGCTGTCAGAACCTCACGCGCGGTTTCGATAGCGATGGTTGTGTTGCCGGCCCGCGACTCCCGCAATCCGGACTCAGACACCTCGGCCTTATTGCGTCTCGCGAAGCCTGTCAGCTTATTCCACATCGGTGTTTCCCATGCTCGGCGCCCGCGGCAACCCCGACCGGAGTCGCCTTTCTCGCCCTGTGCTTCCATACCCCGCCGCCACTATAGCGGTTTCCGCTGCCAAACGCAGACCCCGCCGGCCGGAAGCCGCAGCCCGGACCGATGGCGGCCCGGCCCCTTCTACAACCCTGTGACTTTACAACGGATTCCTGTGCTGTTTTGCTGCGGCAAAAAAAATCCACCCATCCGGTTTCATCCTCGCCATCCGGGTGACTAGAATTAGTGCCAGGGGAGCCAAACAATTACTGAAAGTAGCAGCAACAGAATGTCCTCTCCACAGTTTTCGAAGCAACGGCCCAACCCGACCCGCGCGGTACTGAGTCCCGGGCTGCGGCTGCTGCTCGGCTTTGTGCTGCTGCTGTTCGGACTGCTGGCGATCAATTCGCTCTATCTGGTGAGCGTCACTGTCGCCGAGCAAATCGGCCGCCAGACCTATCAGAACTATTTCTACCTGATCATGTTCCTGGCTCATCTCGGCCTCGGCCTGCTGCTGATCGTGCCCGGGCTGCTGTTCGGTGCCCTGCACCTGCGCCGGGCCTGGCGCTGGCGGCGTCATAATCGCTACGCCGTCGGCGCCGGGCTGGCGCTGTACAGCTGCGCCATCCTGCTGCTTGGCTCGGGGGTGCTGCTGACCCGCTTCGGGTTCTTCGAGATCAACGATCCCCTGGTCCGCTCCGTCGCCTACTGGCTGCACGTCATCACACCGCTGGCGGTGGTCTGGCTGTTCGTGCTGCACCGGCTGGCCGGACCGCGGCTGCACTGGCGCAGCGGTGGCTACTGGTCGGCTGCTGCGGTGGCGTTCAGTGCAGCGGCCCTGGGCCTGCACCTCTGGGCTCAGCCGGAGCCGCCCGAACTCGAGCGGCCGTTCCTGCCCGCCCTGGTGCAGAGCACCGCCGGGCAGCGCATTCCCCCCGCGCATCTCAGCACCGATGCGGTGTGCGGCGAGTGCCACGCAGACATTCTGCAGCAGACCGCAGCCAGCATGCACCGTCTGAGCTCCTTCAATAACCCTGCCTACCGCTTCAGCGTGGATGAGGCACGCCGGGTGCTGCTGGAACGCGATGGCGACGTGCAGGCCGCGCAGTTCTGCGCCGGCTGTCACGACCCGGTGCCGCTGATGAGCGGCCGCTTCAGCGACCCCGCTTATGACGCTGACAGCGACCCCGGCGCCATGGCCGGCATCACCTGCATGACCTGTCACGCCATCAGCCAGATCAACAGCCCGCGCGGCAACGCCGACTACACACTCACCGATCCACCGCGCTACCCGTTCGCCTTCAGCGAGCAGCCGCTGCTGCGCGCCATCAACCGCCAGTTGATCAAGGCCAAACCCGGGTTTCACAAGCAGACGCTGTTGAAACCGCTGCACAAGAGTGCCCAGTTCTGCTCCACCTGCCACAAGGTGCACCTGCCCTATGCGCTCAACCGCTACCGCTGGCTGCGCGGCCAGAATCACTACGACAGCTTCCTGCTGAGCGGTGTATCGGGGCACCGCGTGGACAGCTTCTACTATCCGCCGCAGGCAAAAGAGAACTGTGCCCAGTGTCATATGCCGGGGGTTGTCTCCGACGACCCCGCGGCGCGTGATTTCGCCGGCAGCGGCCGGCCTATGGTGCACGATCACCGCTTCGCGGCCGCCAACACCGCGGTGCCGGTGATGATCGGTGAGGCCACCGAGCACAACGCGGCACGCCGCGAAATGCTGGGCAAAGCGGCGCGGGTGGACATCTTCGGTCTGCGCGCTGACGGCCGGGTCGACGGAGCGCTGCACGCACCGCTGCGCCCGCAGCTGCCGGCCCTGCAGCCGGGCGAACGCTATCTGCTGGAAACGGTGGTCCGCACCCTGGGCGTGGGCCACGAGCTGACCCAGGGCACCTCGGATTCCAACGAACTGTGGCTGGACGTAACCGTGTCGAGCGGCGGGCGGGTCATCGGACGCTCGGGTGCGCTGGACGCCGAGGGGGACGCCGACCCCTGGGCGTATTACCTGAACGCCTACGTGCTGGATCGAGATGGCAACCGCATCGACCGGCGCAATGCCCAGGATATCTTCGTGGCGCTCTATAACCATCAGATCCCGCCCGGTGCCGCAGCCGTGGCCCACTACGCTTTCCGCGTGCCGCCCGATGCCAGCGAACCGCTCACCATCGAGGTGAAGCTGCAGTACCGCAAGTTCGACACCCGCTTCCTGCGCCACGTGCTGGGCGAGCGGTTCCAGCGCAACGCGCTGCCGATCACCACGCTCGCCAGTGACCGCATCACCCTGCCGGTCGGCGCCTCCCCGGCCGCGCCCGCGCAGAGCGTTGCCATCCCGGTCTGGGAGCGCTGGAATGACTACGGCATCGCGCTGCTGCGCGAAGGCGATCAGGGCGCCAACAAGGGCGAGCTGCGCGCGGCGACCGCAGCCTTCGAACAGGTCGAAGCCCTCGGGCGTCCCGACGGCCCGCTGAATCTGGCGCGGGTCTATTACAAGGAAGGTCGGCTCGAGGAGGCCGCGGCGGCGCTGCGCCGCGCGGCCGCGTTCGATCCGCCGGCGCCGCCCTGGACTCTGGCCTGGTACGCCGCGCTGGTGGATCGCGAGCTGGGCAATCTGGATGCGGCCATAGCCGGGCTGGAAGCGCTCGCTGACACCCGTTTTCAGTCCGCCCGGGCGCGCGGCTTCGACTTCAGCCGTGATTACCGCATGCTGAACGAGCTGGGCCGCACGCTGTACGAACGCGCCCGCCAGGAGCGCGGCAGCGCACAGCGCGCGGCACGGCTCGACTTGCTGCAGCAGGCAGAGGCGCGCTTTGCCCAGGTGCTGGCTATCGACCCCGAGAACCTCACTGCCCACTACAATCTGGCGCTGGTGTACGCGGAGCTGGAACAGCCGGCGCTGGCGCAGCAGCATCGCGAACTGCACGACCAGTACCGCCCCGATGACCAGGCCATCGAGCGCGCCGTCAGCGCGCACCGCAGCCGCAACCCGGCGGCCAACCACGCCGCCGAGGCGGTCGCGATCTATGACCTGCAGCGCGCGCCGACGGCGGAACGCGAAACGAAGGTATCAGCCATAGAAGCGAATTAAGCGCGAAGGACACCAAGGGCGCGAAGGAAACAAGTATGGAATGGGTTTCATTCAAAACAGCGTGTTGGGAAAAGTTGTGTTCTGCCTCAGCTCTGCCTCAGAAAGGGAGGTTGTTACGTGGCGTCCTTAGCGTCCTTCGCGGGTAGACTCTGCAATGCCAAAATGACCCACTCGATCAGGGGAACAGCCATTCGCAGGCTGTATGATGTCACTTTGATTAGCAACGTTTCCTGACCATGAATGACCAGTCCAAATCGACCGGGCGCAGCGAAGGCGAGGCGATCATCCGCAGGGCGCTGCGCCGATCATTGCTGACCCTGGTGCTGCTGGCGGCTATCGTGGCGCTCGGTTATCTTTTCACCCGCACGCCGCAGGACAGCACGCCGGTCCCCGAGGCCCAGGTGCAGGCGCCCGCCGCGCGGCCGGCAACGCCGGCCAGTCAACCGCCGGCGGTACGCTTCACCGACATCACCGATGCCGCCGGCATCGACTTCGTGCACGTCAACGGCGCCTATGGTGAACGCCTGATGCCCGAGACCATCGGCAGCGGCGCCGCGTTCTTCGATTACGACAACGACGGCGACCAGGACCTGTTCCTGGTCAACTTCCGCCACTGGCCGGACCATCCCGGCGACAGCACTCCGACCCAGGCGTTGTACCGCAACGATGGCAACGGACATTTCGAGAACGTCAGCGCGGCCGCGGGACTGGCCCTGGAAACCTACGGCATGGGCGTGGCAGTCGGCGACTACGACGGCGACGGCTGGCAGGACCTGTTCCTGTCGTCGCTCAAGAAAAACTATCTGTTCCGCAATGAACAGGGTCGTTTTCGCGACGTCACCGACACGGCGGGAGTCGGTGGCCGGGATGATCTGTGGAGCACCGGCGCGGCCTTTCTCGACTATGACCGCGACGGCGATCTGGATCTGTTCGTGCTGAACTATGTGCACTGGACGCGCAGGGACGACCTGGAGATCGACTTCCGGCTGGCGGGCCTGGGGCGAGCCTATGGAGCGCCGAACAATTTCCGCGGCACCGACAGCTACCTGTACCGCAACGACGGCGACGGCCGCTTCAGCGATGTCTCTGCGGCAGCCGGGATCCAGATCCACGACCCGGTGTCCGGCCTGCCGGTCGGTAAAGGCCTGGGGCTGGTCCCGGTCGACTACGACCGCGACGGCTGGCTGGACCTGGTCATCGCCAACGATACCGCACGCAATTTCCTGTTCCACAATCTGGGCAACGGCCGCTTCGAGGAAGTCGGTGCCTTCGAAGGCCTGGCTTTTGACCGCAACGGCAAGGCGACCGGCGCCATGGGCATCGACGCGGCACGCTACCGCAACGACGGTGAGCTGGGCATCGCCATCGGCAACTTCGCCAACGAGATGAGCTCGCTGTTTGTCAGCACCAATGGCGGACCGCCGTTTGCCGACGAGGCGGTGCTGGACGGTCTGGGCCCGGCCTCGCGGCTGGCGCTGACCTTCGGCGTGCTGTTCTTCGACTATGATCTCGACGGTCGCCTCGATCTGCTGCAGGCCAACGGTCACCTGGAACACGAAATCAACAAAGTGCAGGCCAGCCAGCAGTATGCGCAGCCGCCGCAGCTGTTCTGGAACTGCGGTGGCGACTGTCCGGCGGCGTTCCTGCTGGTCAGCGAAACCGGCGACCTGGCGCGGCCACTGGTGGGGCGCGCCGCCGCTTACGCTGATATCGACGCCGACGGCGACCTCGATGTGCTGATTACCCAGAACGGCCGCCGCGCCGCGCTGTACCGCAACGACCAACAGCTGGGGCACCACTGGCTGCGTATCAAGCTGGTGGGCGCGGGCCAAGACCGCGCCGCCATCGGCGCGCGGCTGGCGTTGACCGCGGGCGGCGTCACCCAGTACCGCGACCTGGTGCCGACCCGCTCCTACCTCTCGCAGGTCGAACTGCCCGTGACCTTCGGGCTGGGCAGCCACGCCAAAGTCGATGCGCTGGATATCACCTGGCCGGACGGCACGCAGCAGTCGCTGACACCGACGGCGGTCGACACCACCCTGATCGTCACTCAGCCGGGAGTCGAGTCGTGATGCGCCGGCACCGACATCCGCGGCTCGCACCGACAACGGCATCCTGGCTGGCGGGCCTGGCGCTGCTGGCCGTGCCGTTTGCGTCACCCGCCGATGCCGTCTCCGAGCTGCCGGAGCAATGGCAGCCGCGCCTGCAAGCGGTGCCGGAAGCAGATATCTCCGGGGTGGAAAACGTCGGCCAGGACAGCATCACGCAGACCCGCGCGCGACTGGCGGCGCGGCTTGGCGAGGAGCCGGCCGACAACGCAGAACTCGCCGAAGGCTACGCCAGCCTGGCGGCGCTGTATCAGTTGTTCCGCATCGATGCCGCAGCGGCGCTGTGCTGGGACAACGCACGCCAGCTGCAGCCGGACGCGTTTCGCTGGCACTACTACGCCGGCTACCTGGCGCTGACCCGCGGCCAGAGCACGCGGGCGCTGGAGCTGCTGGAACAGGCACGCGCGCTGGATCCCGCCTACCCCGCCCTGGACCTGCGCCTGGGCCAGCTGTGGCTGGAGACCAATCGGCTGCCGCAGGCACAGGCAGCCCTGGAACGGGCCGCAAATACACCGGGGCTGCGCGCCGCCGCGCTCTACTACCTGGGGCAGCTCGAGCTGCTGCAGCGCGACTACGGCGCCGCCCGCGACCACCTGAGCGAGGCGCTGACGCTCAACCCAGAGGCCAGCGAGGTTCATTATCCCCTGGCACAGGCGTACCGCCAGCTGGGCGAACCGACCCTGGCGCGCGAGCACCTGGACAAATTCGAGCGCCGCGAGCCGACCGCTGAAGATCCTCTGGTCAGCGAGCTCGAACAGGTGCTGCGCACGTCGCGCAGCGATTTCGGTCAGGGCATGCGGGCGCTGCGCGAGCGCAACTACGAAAGCGCGATTCAACACTTCAGCGCCGGCCTGGAGATCGATCCCGACAATCTGGCGGCGCGCGTCAGCTATGCGCGCGTACTGTACCTCGGTGGCCAGACAGACGCTGCCGAGCAGCAGTTGCACACCGTGCTGGAGCGCGATCCGCGCCAGCCGCTGGCGCAACTCCTGCTCGGTGTGCTGGCGCAGGCACGCGCCGAATCCGGGCAGGCCGCAGCCCGCTACCGCGCCGTACTGGAACTCGATCCGCGCCACGACGGGGCGCATTTCTTCTTCGCCAACCTGCTGTTCAACCAGGGTCGCTACGCGCAAGCGGCCGAGCACTACGGCAGCGCGCTGGCGGTCAACCCGGACATCCCCCCTGCCCGCCTGCTGCAACTGGTGGCACGGCACCGCGCGGGCCAGGCGGAGCAGGAAACGGCGCAGCAACTGGAGCAGCTGCTCGCCCTGCATCCGGAGCAGCCGGAGCTGAAGTATGCGCTGATACGCCTGCGCGCCCTGAGCGCGGATCCCGCGGTGCGCGACAGCGTGCGGGCGCTCAACCTGGCCAATGAGCTGGCGCCCGGCCAGCCGACCCCGGCGAACATCCAGGCGCTGGCGCTGGCGGCTGCCGCCGACGGCCAGTTCGACCAGGCTGCCCGGCTGCAACAGCAGGTGGTGGACATGCTCGGCTGGATGACCGGCGCAGCGCAGTCACAGGCGATCCGGGATACGCTTGACGCCTACCAGGAGGGCGTCATGCCGACCCAGGCGGCCTGGCCCGACGACGATCCGCTGTTGTCACCGCCGCCGCTCAATCCGGTCGAACCCTTCCGTGACTATCCGGCGCCGGTGCCGTTCTGATACGCGCGTTTATAGCCACGGAAGACACGGAAAGCACGGAAGAAACCCGTTTCAGGTAATCCGTGAGGGGGGTCGAGCCTCTGCAGGTTGGGCTGAACGACGTTGCAACCCAACGGAATCGCAGTTCGTAGGTTGGGTTTAAACAGGATGACCCCCAACGAACCCGCATCGTTGGGCTTTGCAAGCTCAGCGCAATCTACACACCAGATCGAGCAGTGGAACACGGTCGCTCGGTCAGGCTTCAGTCTCATGCAGCCCAACCAAGACGCTTTTCTAATGCCGCCGCGGCATACGCAAAAAGCTCTTTCCGTGCTTTCCGTGTCTTCCGTGGCTGACAAAAAAAGCGGGCCGCAGAGCGACCCGCTTCCTGAGCAGACCGGGCGGCGCATCCTGCTGCCGGCAACGGCCTGCAAGCTCGCAGCGTGCTACTTCTCGCCCGAGCTGGTCTGCGCCGGCTGCACCGGTGCCACGGCCGCGGGATAACCACCCCAGCCATAACCGGGATAGCCGCCCCAGCCATAACCGGGATAACCACCCCAGCCGTAACCGGGATAGCCGCCCCAGCCATAGCCGGGATAGCCGCCCCAGCCATAGCCGGGATAGCCGCCCCAGCCATAGCCGGGATAGCCGCCCCAGCCGTAACCGGGATAGCCGCCCCAGCCCCAGGGGCCTCCCCCGTACCAGGGGCCGTCCCAGTAGTCATTGCCCCACCAGGCGTTGGCAGGCATAGCACCCAGTGACAGGGCACCGGCCAGCGCAACACCACCCAGGGTCATCATGCCCTTCTGCAAAGTTAGCTTGTTGGTCTTCATAGCAAGTTTCCTCCTAGCTGAATGGGCGCTGCCGATAACAGAACACGAAGGCACGCCCATCTCTAATAATAGCCATTTTTTTCCGGTCATTAAGCCCCCGACCGAACAGAATCAGCGCAGGTCCCGGTGGTAGTCGCCAGGCTTGGCCCCGCCAAGTGCCGCGCGGGGGCGGTCTTACCCGGATGTCCCGTGGTCCGGCACCGGCATCCTCAATCCCCGCGAAAATTCCGCACCACCGGTCTGGCAAACTTCGCAGTGTCTGGAACTTAACCGGTAGTTTTCATAAACCGATTTAAGCCTGCCGTGACTAATTCGGTCATTGCACCGGGAGGGGCAACTGTGCCTTTCAGCGTACAGACGAAGAGCGTAACGCCCGGAAGGATACCCTGCGGCGCGGCGGCAGGTTCCGGGCCACTGATTCCATGCGATGCGATTGCTTCGCTGCTACTCGTCGATTGTTATTCCCATGGCGCCGGCGCGCTTCTTCCACAGCCGACGGGCCAGCGCCTGCATATCGGCAGTCACATCCCCTTCATCCACGATCTCCAGTCCAAGCAAGGTTTCGAGAATATCTTCGAGGGTGAGAATCCCTTTCAAGGTACCGTACTCGTCCACCACCATCATGATATGCGCGCGCTGACGCAGGAACTGGTTGAAGGCGCGTGCCAGTGATGTCGTCGCCGGCAGCGCCGACATCTGGCGGCGATAGGTCGACAGTCTGGAGTCCGTATTGCCGCGTGCCTGCGCCAGCAGCAGGTCGCTGCGCAGCACGAAACCGTTCAGATGACCGGGCGCTTCGGTGTAGATTGGAATGCGCGAAAAGCGCTCGCTGCCGTACTTCCAGAAGAACTCCTCCACGCTGAGATTTTCGGACAGCGAGAACACGACGGTGCGCGGAGTCATGGCATCAGTCACCCGGGTCTCGCGCAGACGCAACAGATTCTGGAGTATGACTATCTCCTGTTGGTCCAGGTGGCCTTCGCTGGCGCTGAGTTCCGCCATGACCGCCAGTTCTTCGCGATTGAAACCGGTCAGGCCGGGACCATGCGACAGCCCCCGCGTCAGCGCCTCGGAGAGCTTGACGAACGGATACAGAATCCAGATCAGACCCTGCAGCAGGTAGGCCGTCAGCGGCGCCAGCTGTTTCCAGTAGTGGGCGCCTAACGTCTTGGGGATGATTTCCGAAAACACCAGGATCAGCAACGTGAGCACGCCCGAAGCGACGCCGAGATAGGCGCTGCCGAACACCTCGGCAGCCTGTGCGCCGGCGCCCGCGGCACCGACGGTATGGGCGATGGTGTTCAGCGTGAGTATCGCCGCCAGCGAGCTGTTTATCTCCCGTTTCAGTCTTGCCAGCAGTGCACCGGCACGCCGGCCCTGCCGCTGCATGAGCGCGATATGTGGTGTGGTGACGCTGAGGATAACCGCTTCGGCGATCGAGCACAGAAACGAAAAACCAAGCGCGATCATGACATAGACAACAAGCAGTAACATCGCAAGCCCCGTGTTGTGGTGTGGTTTTGAACGCCAATATACCCCCTATTCCGGCCGATCGAACGACAGCCGGCAGCGGTCCGCGCGGCGTTTGCCCCTCCTCACGGTCATGTACAGGCGTGCTGCGCGGCTTTAGAATCGGGCGTCGAGCAAGACAGAACATACTGTCCGATCACCCGGGAGGCTTGGAGCATGCACGCAGCGACACCTGACGCTAAACATAAACAGGGTTTATGAACCCCTGTTACCGACCCCGCAGCTGTGGCAGAGCGCCATGCCGCAGCTGCGCATAACCGGCCCGTGACAAGCGACACACGCGGCGCCCGGGCTGGCATCGGTGCCGTCGACCAGCGGCGCCTCACGCTGGCCGGCCTGGTCGGGTTTCTGGTGGTGTTCGCAATCGGCACCTACGCCCTGCCGCTGGGCCGGCTGCCGACCCACTGGTGGTCAGACCTGTTCTGGACCGTCGCGTCACTGGCGGCCGCCGTGAGGTGCTTCGCCGCCTCGCGCGCCGCGACCGCACCCCTGCGCCGTGCCTGGCAGCTGTTCGCACTGGCCTGCTTCAGCTGGTTTGTGGGTATGCTGATCTGGGACTATCAGGAGCTGGTGCTGCACCAGTTCACGCCCTTTCCTGCCTGGCCGGACGCCTTCTATTTCCTGTTCGCGGCGTTTATGGCGCTGGGCGTTTTCTTTTATCGCGACGGCACCCCGGGGCTATCCGTGACCCTGCTGGAGGTCAGCCAGCTCGGCATATTCGTGTCCTGCATTGTAATCGCGCATCTGGCGGTATTCGCCCAGCCGCTGCGCATGGTCGACCAGACGACGCTGTATGTCGCCACGGCATTGAGCTATCCGATCGTCTTCATGTCGTTGCTGGTGTATGCCGTGGCCGCGCTGTGGCTGCGGGTACGCGGAACCGCCCGCCGCCCCCTGGCGTACGTCGTGGCCGGTATCGCCGCACACGCCATCGGCGATTTCTTCTATGCCTATGAGCTGCTCGGCGGCACCTATGAGGCGGGCCACCATCTGGACATCGTATGGCTGATCGGCTTCGCGCTGATCTTCTGGGGCGCCAGCATCCAGGCACCCGGCGCCGCTTCGGACCGGCGCAACGGCGAGCTGGACCTGCGACGGCTGCACACCGGGCGTATGCTGCCGGTCGCCGCGCTGACCCTGGCCACACTGGCCGTGTTTGCCTTCCGCCATTCCCTGCAGGCGGACGATTACACGCGGCTGCTTTACCCGGTATTGTGTCTGGTCGCGTTCAGCGCGCTGCGCGAGCGCGCCAGCAGTGCGCTGGAAGCCCGCTACTCCAGCGAATTGCAGGCATCCGAGTCGCGCCTGCGACAGCTGTTCTTCGCCACCCCGGCACTGACTTCCATCACCCGCCTGTCCGATGGCACCTTCCTGGAGGTCAACAACGGCTATCTGGACGCCACCGGCTACCGTCGCGAGGAGATGATCGGACACACCTCGACGGAACTCGGCCTGTGGGCCGATCCCGATGACCGGGACCGTGTGCTGGCCCGATTACGCGACCACCAGCCGGTGCGCGGAATCGACATCCGCATACGCACCCGGAGCGGCGACCTCCGCGAAGTGCTGGCCTCGTTCGAGCCCATGCGTATCGGCGACGAAGAGTGCCTGCTGGGCATCGCTCTCGATGTCACCGAGCGCAAGATCGCCGAGGCCGAGATGCGCAAGCTGTCCGGTGCTCTGGAGCAGGCGGGTGATACGGTCATGATCACCAGCCCGGAAGGCTCGATTGAGTACGTCAACCCGGCCTTCGAACGGATCACCGGATTCAGTCGTGCCGAAGTGCTGGGGAAGAACCCCAGGCTGCTCAACGGCGGTCTGCAGGGACCCGAGTTCTATCAGGCCTTGTGGGACACCCTCGAGCGGGGCGAAGTCTTCAGCGAGGTCTTTATCAACCGACGCAAGAATGGCGCTCTGTTCTACGAGCAGAAGACCATAACGCCGCTGCGCGACGCCTCCGGCGCGGTCACCCACTTCGTGGCCACCGGACGTGATATCACCGACCGCATCGAGGTCGAGGAACGGCTGCGTTTTCTGGCCCACCACGACACCCTCACGGAACTGCCCAACCGGGCGCTGCTGCTGGAACGTCTGCAGCGTGACATCGCTGCGGCAAGCCGCGCCAAGTGCAAGCTGGGGGTGCTGTTTCTGGACCTCGACCGATTCAAGATCATCAACGACACTCTGGGACACGACATCGGCGACGCCATGCTGCGTCAGCTGAGCGAACGCCTGCTGCACCGGTTGCGCCCCAATGACAGCATCGCGCGCTTCGGCGGCGATGAATTCGTTCTGCTCATCAACGACATCAAGGCCGTAGACGAGCTGGCGGCACTGGCGGAACGCATGCTGATCGCGCTGCTGCCGCCATTTGATATTCACACCACCGCCCTGCACGTGACTGCCAGCGTCGGGATCAGCGTCTATCCCGACGACGGCGAGGATTCGGGCACCCTGCTCAAGCACGCCGATGCGGCCATGTATCGCGCCAAGGAGATGGGCGGCAACACCTTCCAGTTCTATTCCGCCGAAATGGGCAGTCACGCGATGAAGCGCCTGACCCTGGAAAATGACCTGCGCATGGCCCTGGACCGCGGTGAATTTGTGCTCCACTACCAGCCGCAGATCGATATCGAAAGCGGTCGTGTGGTGGGCGTGGAAGCCCTGCTGCGCTGGAATCATGCCGAGCGCGGACTGGTCGGCCCGCTCGACTTCATCCCGCTGCTGGAAGAAACCGGGCTGATCGTAGCGGTCGGCCGCTGGGTGCTGGAGTCCGCGCTGGCACAGCTGGCCGAATGGCACCGGGCGGGATGGCGGTCGCTGTCCGTCGCCGTCAACCTGAGCAGCCACCAGTTTCATGAGCCCGAACTGGCCGAACGCCTGGCGGAGTACCTGCAGACCTACGCGCTGCCGGCGCGCTGCGTGGAACTGGAGATAACCGAAAGCACCCTGCTGCAGCATATTCCTGCAACCACGGCAACGCTGGAAAAACTGTCCCAACTCGGGTTTGGCATTGCGCTGGACGATTTCGGCACCGGCTATTCCTCGCTCAGTTATCTGCGCCGCTTCCCCATCGACACATTGAAGATCGACCGGTCGTTCGTGCGCGATATCCCGGCAGACAGCAACGATGCAGCGATCACCCGGGCTATCGTGGTGATGGCGCAAAGCCTGCAGCTGCGCCTGGTCGCCGAGGGCGTCGAACTCGAAGAGCAGCGCGATTTCCTGCGCTCGCTGGGCTGCAGCACCATGCAGGGCTATCTGTTCAGCAAACCGCTCGATGCCGCTGCCATGACCCGTTATCTGGACACCCTGCTGGCGCCCGCGGACGACGCTGATACACCCCGCTAGCCCGCATTTGTCATGCGATACCGGATACTGGCGCCGCCTGACCCTGCGCCGAGCCGGTACTACAGACTATCCAGTATCGCCTTCCTTCTGGCCTTATACTCCGCCGGCGTGATGTAGCCCCCGGCCGCCAGCTTGTCGAGCTGAGCCAGTTTCTGCTCCGGCGTCATCGCGGAAGCGGCCGGCGCAAGAACCGCCACCGGCTGACCCGCGGCACCACCCCCATAGGCCATGCTGTTCAGGGCCTGCGTCTGTTGCTGCTGCTCGCGTGCCTGCTGCTGTTGTCGAAAGCGCATGTCGGTCAGCAAATGACCGGCCAGCAAACCACCGAACGCATAGGCAGCGTCGTCGCTGCTGGCCGTCGGCGTGTAGCCTGCCATCAGAGCACCCACCGCAAGCAATCCAGCCGGCAGCAGCCGCGAAACTATCGAACGCTGTTGAATGGTCTTCATCTTGGTTGTCTCCCGCTGTTCGAGGTGGCTGACTACTGGCAACGCCGCAAGCTGAAGCGCTGCAGCTGGTCGCCTATGCTGGCGACAGCACTGAACTGGTCAGGCTGCATGTCGATCGGCATCGCCCGCATGGTATAGATCCGGTACTCCAGCGCGTCCTGCAGTTCTGCGTATATATCCTTGAAGGAGGCGGGCACGGTCATCATATCCAGCACCAGGATATCGCCGTCAACGCGCCAGAAACCGACGGCCTCGGCTTTGCCGCGCCGGCCGTACCCGAAGGAACCGTCGTCGCGCAGCGCCAGCTGTTCGGCTTTCGTGGCGCCGCAACTGCTTTGCGCATTAACCTCCCAGGTCCCCGCCAGGTAGCCGGGATCAAGAGCTGCAGTGGCCGTGCCGGCCCACAGACCCGCCGCGGCTATGGTTAACGGGATACTCAAAACGCTGGTTCGCAGCATATCTATACACTCCTATCTGAAAGTCGTAGCCGGGCAGCCGGGTCAAGCAGGCCGATGCCGGGCTGTGACAAAGCGTTTGTGTCGATTTCATTTGTTACTTATCACTTGCGACTGATGTTCGTTACCTCGCCGTACCCTCCTTCTGAAACTGTAGACCATCGTCCGACACTCCAGGCCAGGTCGCGCGCAGTCCGCCTGCAATCCACCGCCGTCACGCATCCCGCTGACCCTCGGCCTGACACCTGCCGGTCCGCGCCGGCCCGGGCGGCTTCCGCGCGACCGGCGCTGACCGGTCGCCCCGAAGCCGTTTGCAGACGTTACCGCCCAAGGTCCTCGGCGCCGCGCCCGCTGCCGGCGAAACAGCCCGTCGAGCCCTGGGGACAGATCACGACATACACGGCGCGCTTGCCGCAGCCATTGACACCAACAGTGTACTCGGCGCGCTCCTCGCCGCCCCACAGCACGGGCTGGAGCATGTTGCTCGACAATACATCGCCTGTCGCCGCCGGGCAATTGAGCTCGAATTGCCCACGCCGCTCAGCCGTCTGGATCGCGACGGACTGGTCGCCGGCAAGCACCTGGCCCTGGGACTGGCAGCCGGCGACCGTGAGCAGCGCAAGCAGTGTCAACAATACGCGAGCATAGGACATGATCTCTCTCCTGTATCGATGTTTCCTGAATCTAGGGCCTTGCGGTGCGCTACTGCGGCCCGCTCTGCAGGTGGTGAATCGGACTGCCGTCGACCGCAATGGCTTCGGTGTTCTCGAGCTTCTTGATATCCGCCTCGCTGAGCTGCGGCCGATCCACCTGGATGGTCAGCTTGTTGAGCTTTGCGGTGAGCGGAAACGGCGGCTGGTAGTCGGCATCGTTCACGCCGGTCAGGGTATCGGAGCCGATGTCGAAGCTCTCGTCCCACTGCAGGATCATGGGCAGCGGTCCGCTCCAGCTTGTGGGTAGCCACTTCCTTGCCGTCCACCTTGAGCGTGCCGGTGCCGGATCGGCCGAGACCGCTCATGTTGTTGAAGGCGAGCGTGCCGACGCCGAGACCGTCGTATTTGAAGTCGAACTCGATGGTGTGCTGGCCGGGCGAGAGCGCCTCCGGGCCTTCCCACTTGATGCGCTTCAGATCGATCAGGTTCCAGAGGAACACCGGTTTACCCTCGAGCAGATAGAACCCGTAGCCGGCGAAGCGTCCGCCGGAGGTCAGGATCATGCCCTCGGCCCCGCCTTCCGGGACCTCGATATCCGCGCTGATGGTGTAGGAGCTGTTGAGCAGGAAGGGTGAATCGCCCTGCGGCAAACCGACCATCGGGTGCGTATAGACGAACTCGGTGCGGCCGGCGGTGATGTTCGGGCGCGGAGCGACGATGCGCGCAGCCACCGAGGCATCCAGGGGGAAGACCTGGTATTTCTTCGCTTCGGCGACGAACTTCTTGCGCAGTTCCGCCACCTTTTCCGGATGCTGCGCGGCGATGTCGTTGGCCTGGCTGAAATCCTTGGTCAGGTCGTAGAGCTGGAACACCTGGTTGTTCAGAGGATCCGCGTTTGCCACTCCGAACGCCTGCCAGGGTGCGCGGTTGACCTTGGTGCTCAGCAGCCAGCCCTCGTCGTACAGCGCCCACTGACCCATCATCTCGAAGTACTGCGTCTTGTGGCGCGACGGCACGTCAGCGTTTTTCGCGTCGAAGGTATAGAGGAAGCTGGTGCCCTCGATGGGTGCCTGCTCGATGCCGTCGACCTCCTCGGGCGCGGGGATGCCGGCAGCCTCGAGGATGGTGGGCACGACGTCGATGACGTGGATGAACTGCTCGCGCAGGGCCCCCTTGTCCTCGATGCGCGCCGGCCAGGACACGACCATGTTCTGGTTGATGCCGCCGAGCCGGGAGGCGTTCTGCTTGAACCAGTCGAACGGCGTGTCGAAGGCCCAGGACCATCCGGCCGACATGTGGTTGTAGGTCTGCTCGGTGCCCCAGACGTCGTACCACTTCATCTGCACATCGACCGGCATCTCATTGACACCGTTGAAGAACGCGACTTCGTTGGGCGTGCCGAGCGGTCCGCCCTCGGCACTGGTGCCATTGTCGCCATTGATGTAAATGACCAGCGTGTTGTCGAGCCTGCCCAGGTCCTCGAAGGCCTGGATCACGCGGCCGATCTCGTGGTCATTGTAGGCGGCATAGGCGGCGAAGATTTCAACCTGGCGAATGAAGAGCTTCTTCTCCTCGTCGCTGAGCTGGTCCCAGGGCTTCAGGAGGTCATCGGGCCAGGGCGTCAACTTCGCATCCCTGGCAATCACGCCGAGCCGCTTCTGGTTCTCGAAGATGCGCTCGCGCAGCTTGTTGTAGCCGTCGTCGAACAGGTGCATGGCGTGGATCTTGTCCACCCACTCCTTGGTCGGGTGATGCGGCGCGTGCGTGGCGCCGGGCGCGTACTTGATGAAAATCGGCTTGCCGGGGTCGGTCTGGTGGATGCGCGTCATGTAGTCGATGGCTTCGTCCGCCATGCCGGTGATGAGGTTCCAGTCCGGCTTGCCCTCGAAGGGATAGATCTGGGTGGTGTTGCGGAACAGGTTCGGCTGCCACTGGTTGGCGTCGCCGCCGACGAAGCCGTAGAAATACTCGAAGCCCAAGCCGGTGGGCCACTGGTCGAAGGGGCCGACCTGGCTGGCATCGAAAGCCGGCGTGTTGTGGTCCTTGCCGAACCATGCCGTGGAATAGCCGTTATCCAGCAGGATGCGGCCAACGGTGGCCTTGTCCTTGTCAATGATGCTGTTGTAACCGGGAAAGCCCGTCGACTGCTCCGAGATCACGCCGAAGCCGGCCGAGTGATGGTTCCGCCCGGTGATGAGGGCGGCGCGCGTCGGCGAGCACAGCGCCGTGGAGAAAACCCGGTTGTAGCGCAGACCCTCGTTGGCGATGCGATCCATGGTCGGCGTCGGAATCACCCCGCCGAAGGTGCTCGGCACACCGAAGCCGGCGTCATCCGTGATAATCAGCAACACGTTGGGGGCGCTCTTCGGCGGCACCACGCGCGGGGCCCACCAGGCCTTTGACTGCAGGGCGTCATGCTTGATCACCCCGCCGAACTCCGGATCGGGCGGGGGGAGTTGCTTGCCGCTGATCGTGGTCGTGGCGCCGGGAGAACCCAGCGTACCGGTAACCTCCGCGGCGAACACCCGGGAACCGGCTATCAGCGACAATGCGATGGCGACCAGGGTCGTTGCCCTAAACCGTTTCAGACTTGGCATCTTCGAACTCCTCCTTATTATTTGATTCCTGATAGTACCCCCGACACGCGCCATCGGGTTGCCCCACGGGTCCTGGCATACACCCCAACACCGCGTTACTATCAAGGCTTTCACCGACTACCCCTCGAGATCGCGAACTCGCGGACCTTCACGCCCGGCATTCACAATCCCGCCGTTGATGATCCGGTGATGAAAATCCTT
Organism: uncultured Gammaproteobacteria bacterium; assembly: GCA_963695455.1. Classification (GTDB taxonomy): domain Bacteria; phylum Pseudomonadota; class Gammaproteobacteria; order DSM-19610; family DSM-19610; genus Thiogranum. The sequence continues at coordinate 114,291 of CAVOGN010000014.1, forward strand.
CATGGTCAAACCCGGTTTATTGTTGGATTCTTGATCGATGCAGTAACGATCAAATGGTTATTTCGGGAACATCAGCTGCGCCTGCAGGCGCCAGGTCCAGTCGGCGCCCAACTGCGGCTTCTCGACGTTGTAAAACGCCTGGGTCTGGAAGTTTACCGGCAATCGCCCAAAACGCACGATCTTGCCCACGCCCCCGCCGAGCGGCACGGTCCAGCGGTCGTCGCTGTCCGCCTCCCAGTCGGCGGTGACCACCGGCGATGTGGTCAGATACAGCCCGCCAGGAAGATTGTAGTTAATGAACGGCTGCAGCAGGAACTGGTTGTAGCTCGGATCGCTGTTCGAACTGCTGACCGACCAGACGTTGTTAACCAGGGCCCCGTACACCCAGTGACCTTCAATACGCAGCAGCACCGCGGACGGGCCGAGACCCCAGCGGTCATTGCCCAGGGTGTCATCGGTGTTGGTCGGCAACTGCACGATTGCGCCCGCGCCCCAGATCAGTCCGTCGTCCCTGGCCGGGGACAGGAAGGCGGTAAACTGAGTGTCGCCGAGCCCGTTGCTGCGGCCCTCCCCCGGGGCGAAACCAGGCTGGGAGATGACCGGCACAATCGTGCGGGTGATCAGGTTCCAGTCGGGGCTCAGGCTGACCGGGATGACCGGCTGAATATTCAGCACGTTCTGGGTCTTCTCCTGCGGTCCGACGTCGAAATTGATATTGTCCTGAAAAGGAACGCTGATGAGATTGGCCACCGGATTCTGGGCCGCCTTGGCCAGCGCCTCGTTGCTCTGTTCCGCCCGGCCCGGCAAAGCCAGAGCCAGCAGCAGGCCGAACACTACACTCGCGCCGACCGTTTTCCCGGACAGCATGGTATTCATAGCGCCACTCCGGCTGTGACGCCGAGGAAAACACAATAATCACTTTCCGGCGCAACGGCGCAACGGCGCATATTGCGCCCTGTGCCTGACTGTTTCACCAAGGGCAGCTGCGCCACGACGCTAAAATTTCCAGTTCGCGTTGAGCGCCACGATGTGAAATACATCGTCTTTCAGATCGCCCTCCAGATCACCCTTCAAGGCTCCACCGGTCTGGTTCACCGGCGCGCTGCCGGCATCCATGTACTCGTAGGCGGCGCCCAGGGTAAGGTCCTTGCGCAAGTCATACTGCACTCCCAGGGCGTAGCGATACTGGCGATCCAGCGGGAGCACGATGCTGCGGTCGGAATTTTTCACCGGCGAACTGTCATACGCAACACCTGCCGACACCGACCAGCGCGGATCGAGCCGGTAGCGTGCCCCCAGCGCGGTATGCCAGGTGTCCTGGAAATTGGCGTCGGCGGTCGTGCTCGGCGTCAGCACCGCGCCGCCCGCAGTCGTCGTGTCCAGCGACAAGCCGATCTCACCGAATTGCGACCAGTTCTGCCAGCCCAGGTCCGCCATGAGCGCGAGATCGGGGGTCAGCTGGTGGTAGCCGCTCAGCATCAGCTGATCCGGAAGCGTGAAGTCGAAGGTAGTCTGGGCATTGTCGAGTCCCGATAACTGCAGGGCGGCATTCAACACGGGGCCGGCGCCCTTGAACGAAGGCTTATCCTTGTATTCCAGGTCGACCTTGGAGATAAAGGTCAGGCCCACACGGGTACCGGACGCAGGTTCGATGAGCAGGCCGGCGTTCCAGCCGATATCCGTGTCGTCGGCCTTCAGTTTCATGCGCCCGTCCGCGCCGCCGTCCAGCCGGTTGTTGATGGCCGTTTCGGCCTCGAGTTCCCCGTAGACCAGCGACACACCGCCGCCGACCGACAACCAGTCGTTCACCCGGTAGCCGACGGCGCCGTTGGCGATGGCGGTGAGGAAGTCCTCCTTCTGGATGTAGTAACGGCCCGCCCAGTCGTTCTCGAACTGGACCCCGAGCCCGAGGTACGAACCGGCAGTGAAGCCCAGTTTCAGATCGTTGGACAGGCTGTGCACATAGGACAGGCTGCCGGTGGGGGTTAACCCGCCGGCATTCCCGCCATCGCCACCGCCAAAGCTGGCCTGCTCGGTATCGAATTTGATATTCGCATAGATAGGCTGCACCCCGACCATCAGCTGCGATTCCGCCAGCCGCGTCATGCCCGCCGGGTTGGCGAAGGCCGTGGCGCCGTCCGCGGCGCGCGACGCCATACCGGCGCTCGCGGTGCCCACATCCGGTGTGCCCATCTCATACAGCCATAGCCCGGCGGCCTGGGCCGACATGCCGGGTAACACGAGGGTCAGCGCCGACAGCGCGCCCGTAATCTTCCTGAACATGTGTCTCTATAAATCCTTCAGTCTCGCCGGCGGCACTGGCAACGGGCCCGTGGTGCTGCCTGCAAACCCGTTCCAGCTCCTGTCCGTCGCATAACTGGCACGGGCAACGCCGCGCCGGGCGGTACCCACCGGCGCAATCACCGTTATTCCATCGTTATTTTCAGACCTTCGACGCCGAGATCCAGCGCCAGTCCCTTGTCACCCGCTTTCAGGTGCATGACCACGCCTTTATCGTTTTTCATAACGAAATCGCCCTTGCCGACCTTGGCCACGGTGGCGCCGGCCTCGGCCACGCCATAGACCCCGGGAAAATCGGCGATGTCGTTCAGATGATAGACGTCACCGGTCAACTTGACCTTGGCGATGCCGAACCCCCCGAGTTTCAGACCATCGGTCTTGAACTTATGGGATTCGCCCTGGAACTGCAGCGTACCGCCGCCGATATCGCCGCCCACCATCCACATGATCTGGGTCTCGTCTATAACGATTGTGCCGGAAGGCGTCTGTTCGTCTGCGGCCATGACTACGCTGGGCACCAGCAGCAATGGAAGGACAAACAGGCCAACCGCACGCTTGAGTATTTTGTTCATCTGCGTTCTCCTTGTGATGATTCCGTGAACGGGGACTGACAATCAGCCCCTCGGGTTGGATGACACGCCAACAGCGCGAAGCCGCCAGCTCGGTGAATACTCGACCGGCCAAAGCCGGCGGCTTCGGGTGACGGCTAAAAGCCGGATCGATCCGCCATCCGGCCGATTGTGACCGTAGGTTGGGCTGAGCACGGCATAGCCCAACGGCCCCGGCCGCTCAGCCTCAGGCTTGATGCGCCCCGCATCCGCCACCGCGACAACAATCGTGGTGGGCTTCGCTACGCTCAGCACCAACCTAATCATAGCCGTTATCATAGCCGTTGCCGGCACGCCCGCTGCCGCTGGGCATATAGCTCGAGCGACGACGACGTGTGCCTCCGCCGTGAAGCATAGGTAGCCAAGCCTGGTACGTAAACCGCGTTACAGCGCTCGGTCTTGTCAAATTGAGACAATAACTAGACAATCTACGACAAGAATAAACTGGAGATCAGAGCCAGTGGAGCATCGCGAATACCGCGGGACGCCGATGCAGAGGTCGCGCAGCGGGGTCGACGGCATCGTACGCGTCGGCCCGCTGACCGGCGTGCCTGCGGTTCTGCGCGAACTCGGCCACCAGCCCGGCCCTGTGTTCGCCGCTGCGGGCTTCGAACTGACTCAATTTACCGATTCCGACAATGAGATTTCCTATGTCGGAGCAAGCAGGCTGCTGGCGCACTGTGTTGCCGTTACGGAGTGCCCGCACTTCGGCTTGCTGGTAGGCGAGCGCGCAGCACCTTCTTCGCTCGGGGTTGCGGGGTTCATGCTCCGCACCGCTCCCGACGTCGGCAGCGCGTTACGCAGCCTGGTGCAGCACCTCGACCTGCATGACCAGGGTGGCGTTCCCACCCTGCACATCAAGGGTGGCACCACGCTGCTCGGCTACGCCGTCCATCAACCCGGGGCGCAAGCCACCGGTCAGATCTACGACCTCGCCATAGCCGTCGCCTGCAACATTATGCGCGGGCTGTGCGGGGAACGCTGGAACCCCGGTGAGGTACTCCTCGCGCGGCGGCCCCCTCCGGACCTGGCGCCCTACCGGCAGTTTTTTCGGGCGCCGCTGCGCTTCAATGCGGAACAGAGTGCGGTGAGTTTCGCCAGCCGCTGGCTGGATCTCCAGATCCCCGGCTCGGACCCTCTGCTGCATCGCCATCTGGAGCAGGCAGCGACCGCGCTGCACGCCCAGGGAGACAAGAGCATCATCGGGGCTCTGCGCCGCTCGTTGCGCCAGTCGCTGCTGGATCAGAACTGCACCCTTCGCAACGTCGCCCGGCAACTGTGCATACACGAACGCACCCTGAACCGGAGGCTCCAGGAGGAAGGTACCAGCTTTCGCCGCGAACTCGATGACATCCGCAATGCGATGGCGCAGCAACTGCTCGCCGACAGCACCATGCCCATCTCCAGGATAGCAACGACGCTCAACTACGCCGACGCAAGCGCGTTCAACCGCGCGTTCAAACGCTGGACGGGCAGCACCCCGGCACAGTGGCGGACCGACACGGCGTCGTCTGAATAGACCCGGATTCACTCCCTGGACCGGGCCGCGCGTGCCGCACCCGGTACGGCGCCGGAACAGGCCGCACCGCCGGGGTTCATATTGGCTGACACCTCTGATCTGTCTATGATACAGCGACCAGACAGATGCATAGAGGCAACCTCTGATTAATTCAGGAATGCCATTCACTGCAAGCACAGCGAAGCAGTCTCCTGACTTGGAATCAATCCGTTACGGATTGCTTCGTGGCGATGTTGCTTGTTTATGCCCCTCGGGGTGCAACGACGGATTAATCACGAATTCCAGAGACCAAATGGCTGTGCTGGACCGGCGGATTGCGTGCGACTGAAACACGCGCACAAGGCTCCGCTGCTGGCCGGCTGTCTCTTCGCCCTGCCCTGCGCGGCTTCCGAATTCCATGCCGGCGAAGTGGACGGCCTGCTGGACGTCACCGCGTCCTACGGTCTGGGCGTGCGCCTGGACGACGCCGACCCGGAACTGGTGGCCATCGCCAACGGCGGTAAGCGCACATCCGCCAACCAGGATGACGGCACTCTGAACTACGATAAGGGTGTATTCTCCAACGCCCTGCGGCTGAACGCCGATCTCACCCTGGCATGGCGGCAGTTCGGCGCCTACGTGCGCGGCTTTGCCTTTTACGATTACGAAAACCAGGAGGACGAACGCGCGCGCACGCCGCTCAGTGACGACGGTAAGGACATCGTCGGCGAAGACGCCGACTTGCTCGATCATTATGTGTCGATGCACCAGACCGTCGCCGGCGTGCCGCTGGTGCTGCGGCTCGGCGACCAGGTGGTGAACTGGGGCGAGAGCGGCTTCATTCGCGACGGCATCGACGTCATCAACCCGCTTGATGTGTCTGCACTCAACGAACCGGCGACACCCGGCCGTGATGTGCTGATACCGCAGGGCATGCTGTGGGGAGCGGCCGCCCTCACCACCGATGTTGCGGTCGAGGCCTATTACCAGTACGAGTGGAAACCGGTCAGGCTGCCGCCGCTGGGGTCCTATTTTTCCGCTAACGACCTGTCCGGCGGCGACGGTGTCAACTTCGCGATGCTGGGCGCTGGCAAATTCTCCGACCTGGGCACCGACCTGGACAGCGCCTTCGCCCTGCCCGCCGGCACCCTGGGTTTCGACCCCGATTTTTTCAAACTGCCCGGCAGCGGCGGCGTGGACAAGCCCAGTGCTACCGGCCAGTTCGGCTTTACAGTGAGCTCGATTATGCCGGACAGCAACGCCACCAAGCTGTCTGCCCACCTGGTGCGTTACCACAGCCGCCTGCCGCTGGTGAGCGGGCTGACGGCGAGCCAGGCGGCGATCGATCAAACCAGCCAGGCCGATGTCGATGCGCTGGCCGCCTCCCTGGAATCCCCCTATATCTCGACCGGACTCACGCCCGGCGAGGCCGCCGACGCCGCACTTGCTACCGCCGAGGCGCTGACCACCAGCCAGTATGCCAACCAGGCCGGTTATCAGGTCGAGTACCCCGAGGACATCACCATGATCGGGGTGGGTTTCAACACCGCCACGCTGGCGCGCGGCATCCTGGTCTCGGGCGAGGTGTCGCATCACATCAATTATCCGTTCCAGATCAGTCTGAACGAACTGTTCGCGGCGGCGCTGTCACCCATACAGTTCGCGGGCGCCAGCAGTCCTCTGGGGACATACGGCGCCGACCAGCGCATCAAAGGCTTCGTGCGGCTTGACCGCACCCAGGCCACGCTTGGACTCACCCAGCTGTTCGGCTCACGCCTGGGCGCGTCACAAACGGCCGTGAATGCCGACTTCGCCTGGGTGCACGTGCACGATATGCCCGGTCGCAACGATGTTCCGTTGCAGGCGGTGGAACCGCCTTCGGCCGATTCCTGGGGCTACCGGCTGGGCGCGTCGTTGACCTATGAAGGCGTTCTGGGTGGTCTCAGCGTGACACCGGGAGTGCTTTTTACCCACGATGTGCGTGGCACCACGCCGGCGCCGGTGAGCACCTTTCTCGAAGAGCGCAAGACCTTTACACTCGGACTCGGAATCGGCTACATCAACAGGTGGACAGGCAATCTGAGCTACACCAGTTTCTTCGGGGCGGGCGATCGCAACCTGGTCAACGACCGCGATCTGCTGCGGCTGCGCATCAGTTACACTTTCTAAATGTGGCAGACATTGATACTCGGGCTGGCGCTGACATCCAGCAGCCTCCTCGCGGCGACTCCCGAGCCGGCCGCTGAACTCGGCGGCGCCGAACTCACACCGCTGGGCGCCGAACGGCCCGGCAATGCCGAGGGCAGCATCCCCGCCTGGACCGGCGGCATTACCGAGCCGCCCCCCGGTTACGCGCCAGATAGACAACATCTCGATCCCTTCGCCGAGGACCCGATACTGTTGCGCATCAGCGCCGACAACTTGGACCAGTACGCCGACCGGCTCAGCGAGGGACAGAAGGCCCTGCTGCGCGCCTACCCGGACAGCTGGCGCATGCCCGTCTACCCGACCCACCGTTCCGCCTCCTACCCGGAGTGGGTGTACGAGGCGGTGAAGGCCAACGCCGCGACAGCCAGAGCTGGTACGCGAGGGCAAGGGCGGTGTTCTCGGCGCCACGGATCAGTTCGCCGTTCCCGATTCCTCGGAGCGGCGTCGAGGTGATCTGGAACCACAACCTGCGCTGGCGCGGTGTCCGCGTCGTCGCAGCAACGGACAAGCCGCGGTCACCCGCCGGGAGCTACTACCATGACGTCCTGGCGCTCCAGGAGATGGGGTTTCCCTACGGCTCGCCGCCCGGAGACGGCTTCAGCGACGAGTACCCGAATCGTGATGTTCGCCTCAAGAGCAAGATCCATCGAGCCGGGCCTGCTGCGCCGGCAGACGGCAGACTCGACCATCGAGCCCATCGACCAGACCGGCGACCCGCGCAAGACCTGGGTCAGTACAACCGAGGCGCTGCGGCGCGTCCTGCGCCTGCCCTACGTCGCCTACGACTTTCCCGCGCCCGACAGCGACAACCTGCGCACCGTCGACGAGTTCGATCTCTTCATCGGTCCGCCGGATCGCTTCGAGTGGACGCTGCTCGGCAAGCGCGAGCTCTACATCCCGTACAACGCCTACCGGCTACACGGCGATGCGGTGGGCGCCGACGACATCCTGCGCACCGCCACATCAACCCGGAACTGGCGCGCTACGAGCTGCACCGGGTGTGGGTGGTGGAGGGCATGCTGAAGCCGGGCGAGAAGCACGTCTACTCCCGCCGGGTGTTCTACGTGGACGAGGACAGCTGGCAGATCGCCGTCGCGGACATCTACGATAACGAGGGCAAGCTCTGGCGCCTGGCGGAGGCCCACGCGCTCAACTACTACGAGGTGCCGGTGCTCTGGAAGCACGCTCGAGGTCTATTACGACCTGAAGGAACAGCGTTACCTGGTGTCCGGGCTGGACAACCAGCGTAGACCCTATCGATTTTCCGAGCAGGCCGATCCGCGCGAGTTCAGTCCCAATGCGCTAGTTTCTACATTCGCTGAAGTCGTGCGTCGGCCCGAACTCAGCGTCCCGCCTTGATGCGCACGCGAATGGCGTCTTCAAGATCCATCTCTTCCAGGTAGCCCGCCACCCGAGCCAGCGCCTGCTCGATCTCGGGCAGGACCACGTTCTCCAGGGCGCGGGCGCGGCGCTCGGTGCGCCGGTATTCGGCCAGCAGGCGGTGGAGATTACCCGAGACGCCGGCCAGGGCCGTGAGCTTCGGCAACAGGCCGGCGAAGGCGGCACGGCACTGTTCCGCCTCCGGTGACGGCTGGCTCGCGACCGGCGGTGTGTGGCGACCTGCGGCGGGTATCACCAGGCGCGCGTCCAGCAGCGTCACTCCCATCACGTTGCGCTGCTGCAGGTCAATGCCGACGCCCGCGAGCGGCGTCGCCGGGTATACGCTCAGCTCCTGCAGGCCATGGCGCTGCACCGCGGCGACCAGCTGCTGGCGGGCACTGCGGCCGAACGCCTCGATCTCGTCGAGCAGGGCCTCGTAGCGCTCCAGTTGTCGCAGCAGTTCCGCGGCCAGCAACAGGCGCTTCTCGTCGAGAAACTCGTAGGCCTCGGCCACTACCCGCTGCTCTTCCCCGAGTTCCAGCATGGCGGAGCGTGTCGGAGCGCGGTCTGCAACGCTCATGCGTCACCCGCGGCATCGATGTGTTCGGCGATCTGGCGGTCACTGAGACGGTGCAGTTCGGTGTTCGGCAGCATGCGCAACAGCCGCCAGCCGACCTCCATGCTCTCGTCCAGGGTACGCGCGGCGGGCTGGTGGACCAGTTCCTGCTCGAAGCGCGCGCCGAAATCGAGGAACAGCCGGTCAATGTCCGAGAGTCCTTCCCGCCCTACCACGCTGGCCAGCACGCGCATGTGCACGGCGCGCGCGTAGGCGGCGTACAGCTGGTTGGCCAGCGCCGGGTGATCGACGTGGGTATAACCTTCGCCGGTGCTGTCTTTCATCAGCCGCGACAGCGACGGCAACACCTTTACCGGCGGGTAGATGTCGGCCCGATCCAGTTCGCGGTCCAGCACGATCTGGCCCTCGGTGATATAACCGGTCAGGTCGGGGATCGGATGGGTGATGTCGTCCGAGGGCATGCTCAGGATCGGCAGCTGGGTCACCGAGCCCGGCACACCCTTGATGCGCCCCGCCCGCTCGTAGAGCGTCGCCAGGTCCGAGTACATGTAGCCCGGAAAGCCCTTGCGGCTCGGCACCTCGCCGTGACTGGCCGAAACCTCGCGCAGCGCTTCGCAGTAATTGGTCATGTCGGTCATCAGCACCAGCACATGCCTGCCCTCCACGAAGGCGAGATATTCTGCTGCCGTCAGGGCGTAGCGCGGGCTCAGCAGCCGCTGGGTGCTGGAGTCGGAAGCCAGATTCAGAAACAGCACGGTGTGCTCCAGCGCGCCGCTACCCTCCATGGCGAGGCGGAAACGCTCGGCGGTGTCGTAGGGCACGCCGATGGCGACAAACACGATGGCGAACTCGCCCGCTGCCGCGTCCCGCAACCGCGCCTGCTGGGCGATCTGGATGGCCAGCTGGTCGTGGGGCAGACCCGAACCGGAGAAAATCGGCAGTTTCTGGCCGCGCACCAGGCTGTTCATCAGGTCGATGGTCGACACGCCCGTCTCAATGAACTCGCGCGGTACGTCGCGCGCCGCCGGATTGATCGCCCGGCCATCGATGCGCAGGATGCGCGCCGCCGACACCGGTGGACCGCCGTCGATTACCCTGCCCACACCGTCGAATACCCGGCCCAGCATGTCGGGCCCAACGGCGAACTCGAGCGGTTCGCCGAGAAAGCGTACCCGTGTGTCACTCAGCGCCAGGCCGGAGGTCGACTCCAGCACCTCCACGGTCACGCTGTCATGATCGAGGGCCGCGATGCGCCCGAGGCGGATACGCCCCGCGTCGTCTTCGATCTCCACCGCCTCGTTGAGCCCGCAACGGATGGTTCGCTTGAGGAACAACAACGGACCCTCAAGGCGCAGCACAGCGTCGACGGCATATACATCAGCCCGCATCGGCTGACCCCGCTCTGGCCAGCTGCAGGAACTCCGCTTCCATGTCGCGCCGCAGCGCGTCGAACCGATCGAGCTGCTGGTCGCCGATATCCTCACCCATACGCCGCAGACGCCGCAGCAGCGGCAGCGCGGCCACCCTGGCCATGTCCACCTGTTGCGCCAGCGCCGCCTCGCAGAGATCGATAAACTGCACCAGAGTCTGCATCATGGCGATCTGGCGTTCGGGCGAGCAGAACCGGTCGAGCGCGGAAAAGGCGGACTGGCGCAGAAACGCCTCGTTGATCAGCTCGGCGCACAGCAGCACCTGCTGCTGGCGCGGCGGCAGAGCATCCTTGCCGACAATACGCGCCATGCGTTCCAGCCGCGCCTGTTCTTCCAGCAGCGTCAGGAAACGCCGGCGTTGCTCGGTCCATTGCGGGTTCCCGTGCTGGGTCCAGAAATCCTTCAGCACGTCCAGGTCCTGTGAGTAGGACTGCAGCGGGTGCACCGACGGATAGAAACGCGCCTGGGCGCGCGCCGGGTCCAGCGCCCAGAAACAGCGCACATAGCGTTTGGTGTGAGTCGTAACCGGTTCGGAAAAGTCCGCCGAGGGCGGACTGACTGCGCCGATAATGCTGAGAGATCCCAGATGCCCGTCCAGAGTGCGCACGTGCGCGGCGCGCTCGTAGAAATCAGCCTGGCGGCTGCTCAGGTAAGCGGGATAACCCGCCTCGCCGGGCAGCTCTCCGAGACGCCCGGACACCTCGCGCAGCGCCTCGGCCCAGCGGCTGGTCGAATCGGCCATCAGGGCGACCCGCATACCCTGGTCGCGAAAATATTCACCCACCGTGACCGCGGTGTAGATGCTCGCCTCGCGGGCGGCAACCGGCATGTTGGAGGTATTGGCGATAATCACGGTGCGTTCCATGAGCGGGCGGCCGGTGTGCGGGTCGTCGAGCTGCGGGAACTCGTGCAGCACGCCGGCCATTTCGTTGCCGCGCTCGCCGCAGCCCACGTAGACAATCACCTCGGCATCGCACCACTTGGCGAGTGTTTCCTGGAGTATCGTCTTGCCGGTGCCGAAGCCGCCCGGCATGGCGGCACGTCCGCCGCAGCCGAGCGGAAACATACTGTCCAGAATACGCTGCCCGGTGAACAGCGGACCCTCGACCGGGACCCGCTGCGCCACCGGGCGCGGCGTCCTGACCGGCCAGCGGTGGCTCATGGCGACCTCACAGACCTGGTCGCCGGGTCCACGCAGCACGCACAACGGTTGATCCTCAGGGTACTCTCCGGGTTGCGCCACCGAAACGACCTCACCCGCGCAGTCGGGCGGCAGCAGGCAACGCTGGGCGCGGGCATCGGGCCGCTGCACCGCGCCGAACACCGATCCCCGGGTCAGGCGGTCACCCGGCTTCACGGTCGGTTGAAAAGCATAACTCTGCGCGGCGCGCGTCTGCCTGGCGCCCGGCGCTACATACTCGCCTGCGCCGCTGAGCGGCCGCAGCAGACCGTCGAAAATATTGCCGAGCAGACCGGGGCCCAGATTCACCGACAGCGCCGCTCCGGTGCCCAGCACCGGATCGCCGGGCCGCAGTCCGGTGGTATCCTCGTACACTTGGATCACCAGCTCGCGGGTATCGATGCGGATCACTTCGCCCAGCAGCTGGTGGCGGCCTACCAGGACCGCTTCGTTGATGCGGAACCGGTCGCTGGTGCTGGCGCGCAGCACCGGACCATTGATCCAGGCAATGTTCGCTTCAGCCACGTTCAAGCCTCGACCCGGGGTTTGTGCAGCTGCATGCCATGCCCGGCAGTCACAGGGAAGGACAATCGCTGTGCTCTTGGCTGCAATGCTCGTGCAGCGCGGCGAGCAGCAGCGATTCGATACGGGCACGGTCCTTGAGCAACCCGTCCGCGCTGCCGTCCACGCAGGCACCGCCGGCACAGACACGCAGCCCCGCAGCCATGCCCGCCTGCGGCGCAAAGCTCACGCTCACCTCCCCAACCCGGCTGCGCAGGGCATCCTGCTCGGCCTGCGGCCAGTCGGCGGGGTGTTCAATCGTCCAGCTGCTGTCCAGCAGGCTGGCCGCGGCCGTGCGCAGCAATGCATCGATCCACGCGCGGCGCGCCCCGGGCTCCTGCCAGCGGGACAGGATCGCCGCACGCAGCTGCTCCCACAGGCTGGCCAGCAGCGCGCTGTTGTCGTGCTGGCGCTGCTGGCGCAGGCGCGTCTGCTGCCGGGCCTGCGCCGCGGCGATCCTGTCGCGGTAGTGCTGTCGCACCTCGGCTAGCCCGCGCCGCCCGCGGGCGCGTGCTTCGGCGTAGGCCTGCCTGACCAGCTCGCGGGCCTGATCGTTGGCCCGCGCCAGCAGCGCGGCACACTGTTCCTCGCGATAGCGCTCCACCACTGCGAGCAGCTGCTGTTGGGCCTGCGCCTCGCTGTCAGGGAGACTCATTCCAGCACGCCCAGCTGGCGGCGCAGACGGGTGGCGATATCCGACATCGGCGCAGTGCCCCGCACCGCGGGCACAATCACGACCGGCGGTGCCAGACCGGTCAGCAGCGCGTCGAGTGCGGCAGCAGGAATAGCCTGCGCCACGCCGGCGTCGATCAACACCAGCGGCGCCTGCTCGCAGCCGAGCTTTACCAGGGCGAGCAGGTCATCCTCACCCGGGATCAGTGTCTGCAGTCCTGCCAGGCGGTAACCCTGGGCGCTGACTTCGTCGCCGATGAACACGGGAAGGGACATAGAGCGGTCTCGCGTCGGGGCGGCGCCCGCTCAGGCAATCCGGTTGAGGATCAGGATGGAGATGATCAGGCCGTAAATGGCAATGCCTTCGGCCAGGCCGACCATGATCAGCACCCGCCCCAGCAGCTCCGGCTTCTCCGCCAGAGCCCCGATCGCCGCGCTGCCGACACTGGCGACGGCGAGCCCGGCACCCAACGACGACAAGCCGGTGGCCAGCGCCGCCGCAATAAAACCCCACTGCACCGCGGACGCCGACAGGGCAAGACCGGTCGCCGGTGTCCCGGCCGCCAGCAGCGGCGACCACCACATCACCAGTGTCGCCACGGCGGCAGAAACGCCGGCAGCAACCAGCCACAAAGTTACGCGTCTTGGCGCCAGTGTCACATTCTTCTCCTTATTGCGATTCGAATCGCGGTGCGGCCAGCGGCCGGAAAACCCGTCCGCTGCCCTGCAGAAAGCGAATAAAGAACTCGAACAGGATCAGGCGCGTGGTCTGCACCGTCACCACCAGTCCTTCCAGCATTATAACCACCAGGTTACCCAGCAACAGCAGCAACAGGCCGACGACAGCCTGATCGGTCGTCGCAGCCAGCGTATTGAATGCCAGCGACAGGCCGGCATGCGCCAGGGCGAAGGCGCCGACACGGACGAAGGACAAGGTGTTCATCAGCAACTGCAGCAGGGTTTCGACCAGGGTTCCGAACGCTATTAACAGGCCCAGCCCGCGCCGCCCGGTTGTGCACAGCAGGCTGCCGATGAGATACCACAACAGCGCGGGCACGGCGACCAGCGCGGCGGCGGAGAAAAACGGCGTGCTCAGTATGGCGACATACAGCACCAGCTGCGGCGCGTCGGTCAGCCACCAGCGCCCGAGCTGGCCGCGCCAGAACATCTCCAGGGCACGCAGCAGCAGGCCGATCAGCATGATCACCGCACCGGCCACCAGCGGCACCAGCAGGATCTCACCGGGATGCTGGATCGGATGCACCCAGAGTGGCGCAATCAGGTCTTCGCGCCCGAACACGCTGCCGAACAGAAAGCCGAACAGGACGGCGGCGAGGCCGTTCACCACCAGCACTCCGACCACCGGCCAGCGCCGCCGCAACAGCAGCCCGGCCGCCACCAGCACCAGACCCTGGCCGACGTCACCGAACATGTAGCCGAACAGCAGCGGCGCCAGCAGCGCCACCAGAGGGCTGGGGTCGGCCTCATCGCCACCCGGGGTGCCGAGCATGCGCGTGAACACTTCGAACGGTCGCACCCAGGCCGGATTGCGCAGCACCAGCGGCGGCTCTACATCACGCGGCGCCTCGGTCGCATGCAACAGCGCCGCAACCCCCGCCCGCGCCAACGCGTCACGCAGCCGCTGCCCGTCGAAGTCGTCGGTCCAGCCACTGACCCGGGCAAAGTTAACGGTACGCGGTAAGCCACTGATGCTGGCCATGAACCATTCCAGCAGACGGATTTCGGCCAGCACCTGCGCCAGCCGGTGGCGCCGCGACAGCGCTGCCAGCTCCCAGCCGAGGCGCACAGTGCAGTGGTCGGTGTCGCTCAGGCGCTGCTTGATCTGTTCCAGCAACGCGGCGCGGTCACCGTGCAAACCGCCAGGAAAGGCAACCGCGCGCCCCTTGGCCTCGGCGAGGTCCGCCTGCAGCGCGGCAAGCTCGGCCGCTGTGCCGACCGCCAGCAGGAACCTGCGCTTGCCCGCCTCCACCCAGCGGTGCAGCAGAGCGCCGGGCACGGGCGGACTTTCAGCGCCGGGGGGGAACACAAACAGGCGTGCGGCGAGAATTGGGCCGGCGCTCTCGAGCAGCGCCAGATCGGGCATCGGGTCCTGCAGCCGGGTGACCAGCATCTGCACCAGCCGCAGTTCGGCTTGCGCGGCAATGCAGGATTCCAGCTCCTCGACCCGCGGTGCCGCGGCCTGCTCCCAGGCCCGCAACTGTTCGAGACCGGCGGTGAGCACCTCAGTCGGGCTGGCGGAACGCAGCGCAGACTGCAACCCGGTCTTTGGCCAGTAGGCGTGATAGCGCCGCGCCAGGCGCTGGTACTCGTCCATGAGCGGCTGCAGCTGCGGCAGGCACAGCGGCGCCTCGATATCGGCATGGGTTTCCAGCTCCACGCGTCCGCTTCTTGCCAGCACGCCGACCGCCGGGGCCAGCGCGTCACGCGCCACCAGCATTTCAAACCAGCGGGTGCGCACCGGCCGCAGCATCAGGCTTGCGCCTCCGGGGTCGCCTCGAACAGCAACCTGCGCAGAATGGCACCCCGCAGTCGCTGCACGTCCAGCGTCACCAGGCTCAGGTGGGCAACCGCCGCGGCAGGCTGGAAGGCATGGTAGCGGAAGGCGCGTTCGTAGTTCGCCTGCAGCGCCGAGCGCCGCTGACCGCTCACATCGCTGACTCCCGCCAGCGCCGCACCCGTCTGGCTCGCGTGCAGCGCGGCGAGCTGACGCAGCCCACGGGTCAGGCGCGGCGCGTGTGGCCACGTCTGTTGCCAGCATTCCCGCCAGGTCTGGTACAGAGGGACGGACGGGGTCCAGTGCTGCGCGAGGCAGGCGCAATCCGAGTCGCGCATTGCCTTGCGCCGCTCGGCGAACGAGGCGGCGATGAAAGGCGCCAGCGCCGGATCGGCTCGCATCCAGTCCGGCACGGTCGACTCGCTGAGCAAGTGCTGGATAGCGGCAAGATCGGCAAGCCGTGTTGTCCAGCCGATCGGAACACGCCACTGCGCCGGCAACCAGCTGGCCACCTCACCCACGTAGGCACGCAACTGCCTTCTCAGCGACAGCTCCATCTCGTGGCTGCTCTGGTGGGGCTGCAGGCCCGCCACCCAGCGCTGCAATACCGAACGGCGCGCAACCTGAAGGTAGTGATTCAGTTCGCCGATGCCCTGCAGGCGCCGCCACAACCGCTCGTCCGGCCGTTGACCGTGACGCGCCTGCAGACGCGCCTGCGCATAAGCAAAAGCGCCAGCGCTCATTCGCGCGTATGCCGCGCGCCGGGCGTCGCATCGTCTGCACCGGTCAGGTCCGCCGCCAGAGCGGCGAGCACGGTCTTGATGCCCTGCTCTCCCACCTGGCCCGGATGCGCTGCGGCAGCGGGTTCCTGTTGCTGCTTCTCGATGGCCTTGACGACCGTGTCAATACGGTGATTGCAGCGCATCTGTATCACTGCAATGCGCTGATCGGCGCGCCTGACCAGCCGCTGGGCACGCGCCTGCGCGGCCTGCACTATCGCCTGCGCCCGCTGCTCGCACTCGGCAATGGCCCGCTTGGCGTCGCGCTCCGCCTGCAGAACCCTGTTCATGCGCTGGCCGGCGTGTTCGTCTGCCTGACCATCCGAGTGTGCGTCTGTCATCGTCTGCCCCTGCGCGTTGCCGCTTCGGACCTGAAACACCGGGTCCGGGTCGATTGTATGCCATGCCCGATTTACCGGCCACCGCAACCGTGCAGGACAGCGGCCGTCATTGCGGCCCCGAGGCCGGCGCAGCGCTGTGCCCGGCTCAGTCCGGTTGCGGACCGGCTGCACGTTTGCGCTTACCGCACCGGTCGCGCGGGCCTCCCACCAGCATGGGCATGATAATCAGCGGCATGCCCCGCAGATGCAGACGTCTCTGCAAGGCCAGCGCAGTGTAATTGTGCAATTGACGGGTCAGCTGATTCTCGCGCCGGAACACCAGGGTGCCGGCAAAAAACAGGCTGCCCGGGAAACGCTCCAACACCTGGTCCGCCAGCTCCATCGCGCGGCAACCGGATCGGTCCCGTAGGCCGACGAGGAAAGCCCGTCGGCGCCGCGCCCGACCCAGGCGAGGAAAGCAATCAGGGTGATGTGCTGGCGGGTCTCCGGCGCCACGGGGTACGCGGTGGTTCGACCCGCCAGCGCAGCGTACCTTCGCGCTCGGAACGCGTTGTGGTCATGCGAGCCACCCTCCGCGCGCTGGTGTCTCTGCGACTGGGTCGCCTCCGCTCACAGCCCCATAACAGGTACTCTCGGCAGGTTCAGGGTCCGGCGTCGGTCTCGGCACCCGGCTGTTTTACCGGCGCCAGGTTGGCGCGGGTGACACCCAGCCACAGCGCCAGCGGACTGGCCACATAGATCGAGGACACGGTACCGATCAGGATGCCGACAATCAGTGCCAGGGCGAATCCGTGCACCACCTGGCCGCCAAATATGAACAAAGCTACCACCACCAGCATGGTGGTGCCGCTGGTCATGATGGTTCGCGACAGGGTCTGGTTGATCGACACATTCATCAGATCAGCGACCGTCCCCGTGCGCATGCGGCGGAAATTCTCGCGAATGCGGTCGAACACCACGATGGTGTCGTTCAGGGAGTAGCCGATGACGGCCAGCACTGCCGCCATCACGGTGAGGTCGAACTCGATCTGGAACAGCGAGAAGAAACCGAGGGTGAAGACCGTGTCGTGCACGGTGGCAAGGACTGCGCCCAGTGACAGGCGCCACTCGAAGCGCAGCGCCACATAGATGAGGATACCGATCAGCGCGAACAGCATCGCCAGCCCGCCCTGCTCGGTCAGTTCATCGCCCACCTGCGCACCGACGTACTCGACCCGGCGCATGTCAACCGTGTTCGGGCTGGCCTGCTGCAGTGCGACCAGCACCCGGGTGCTCAGTTCGGCGCTGTCCTCGCCGGCGCGCGGCGCCAGCCGCACCATCACCTCGCGAGGCGTTCCGAAGTGCTGCACGACGGCATCGCCGAAGCCACCCTGCGTCAACGCCTCGCGCACATCCACCAGGTCGACGGGCGCCGCATAGCCGACTTCGATCAGCGTACCGCCGGTGAAATCCAGCCCCAGCGCGAGCCCGCGAACGAACAGCGAACCCAGGCTGATGACAATCAGTGCAGCCAGCAGAATAGCCATAAGCCGGCGCTTACCCATGAAATCGATATGGGTGTCAGTCTTGAAGAATTCCATATGTGCCCCCACGACATGGCCGCGAGAAAGTTTCGGGTTGGGTCTGCGATCGGAATCATTTGAGATGACTCCGGATGGCCGAGGCACGCTACGCGTGTTTCTGAGAATCGTCAATATACCGGAGACCTAGATTTTTCCTAAGGCCTGGTGTCGGTGCGCACCGCCAACGGTCCGGTCAGAGCAGCTGGCGGCCATCCCGGATACCGACCCTTCGATCTCCCGGGTGCGGATCATCTCATCGACCGTCTGCACCAGGGCTCGACCCACATCCGGATCTAGCTCCACTCAGCGCCTGGGTCGGGTGCGCGACGTTGCTTCGGCCTGCAGCGGTTCGTCCGGCCAGTAATGCTTGGGATAACGCCCGCGCAACTCTTTTTTCACGTCATGATAGGCGCCGCTCCAGAACGCAGCCAGATCCCGGGTGATCTGCACCGGACGCCGCGCCGGCGACAGCAGGTGCAGCAACAGGGGCACCCGACCGCCGGCAACGCACGGCGTGTCGGTTAGACCGAACATCTCCTGCAGCCGCACCGCCAGTACCGGCGTCTCCTGGCTGTAATCGACGCGCACCCGGGAGCCGCTCGGCACACTGACGTGGGTCGGCGCCAGCTCGTCCAGCCGACGCTGCTGCTGCCATCGACAGCAGCGCCAGCAGCGCAGCGCGCAGATCGAGCCGCTTCAGATGGGCGAGGCGCGTTATACCGTCCAGCCAGGGCGACAACCAGTCGTGCGGCCTGCAGCAAGGCGTCGTCGGCGAGATCGGGCCAGCCGCGGCGCCAGTCGGTGCAGGAAACCCACGCGCGCCTGCAACTGCGCGTCGCATCGTTCCAGGGCAGACAGGCGACGCCTTGGCGGACGGATGCCCTCGAGCATGCACGTCGCGCACCTGCTCCGGGTCGCTCCGCCAGGGGCGGTCGTCCAGCACCAGCTCGCCGAGCGGCGTTGCCGGCGTCGCCTGTACGCATTGCTCGGCCGGTCGTCCCAGGCGACGAAGCGGTGCTCGCTGAGCAGTGCGCCGTGAAACTCGAGCAGCTGCTGCGATCGCACCGCCGCGGCCAGAAAGATGCGAGCCTCGCGCCCGTCAAGGTGCCGCCACCGGTAGATCCTGCGGCCGCCAGCGGTTCGGGCTCGCGGAAACGGGCCCCGCGTCCGTTACTCAGCAGAAAACGTTGCTCCTGCCCACCACGGCGTTGCGCAATGCGGTCGGGATAGGCAAAAGCCAGCAGCACGCCGCGTACAAGGTCAGCGTCATCGCCCGGCTGTCAGCGACCCCCAGCCGCACGCTCCACTGTGCCACCAGTGCGCGCAGTGGGCCACGCTTCGCTGACCCGGGCGACTTCGCCGCGATCGCTGCCGCGCAACCATTCGACCCGTAACTGCAGTCGCGTCATCGCCCGAGCCGCGCAAGGGGTCGCTTCACCCAGCAGCGCCGCCAGTTCACAGGCCAGGCGCTGCATACCCCAGTTGCGGCGCCGCGATCATCATGTGCGCCAGGCGCGGGTGCACGCCCAGTTCGGCAGCCTGCGGCCGTGCTCGGTGATGGCGCCGCGCGCGTCGAGGGCTGCCGACGCTGTTATAGCGACTGGTCGCCTGGGCCATATGCGCGGCCGGGGGCATGTCCAGCCAGCGCAGCTGGGCGGCAGTCCGCACACCCCAGTGCGCCGAGTTCCAGCACCAGCGGCGCCAGGTCGGCCTGCAGTATCTCCGCCACGCCTGCGGGACTCAGGTGGCGGTGTTCCGACCAGAGGCGGTAACAGACACCGGCTTCGAGCCGCCCGGCGCGCCCGGCCCGCTGTTCGGCGGCCGCACGCGATACCGGCAGTGTCACCAGGCGATCGAGACCGCGTTCGGCATCGAAGCGCATCGCCGCATCAGCCCGGCGTCGATCACGACGCGTATACCCTCGATGGTCAGGCTGGTTTCGGCAATCGCCGTAGCCAGCACGACTCTTGCGCTGCCCGGCGACCGCCGGACTGTATCGCGCCGTCCTGCGCGCGTGCGTCCAGCTGACCGTACAGCGGCGCGAGCTGGATCTCGGCGGCAAGCCCGGCGTCTGCAAGGCGGCGTCCACCGGCGGATCTCTGCGATCACCGGGCAGAAACACCAGCAGGCTGCCGCTTGCTCCCGCAGGCGACGCATACCACCTGGCGCCACTTCGTCACAGAAGGCGCGGGCTCGCGCGCAAAGTCGCGCGCGCGTCGGCTGGTAGCGAATCTCGACCGGGTAACTGCGCCCGCGCTGGTCAGCACCGGCGCGTCCCCAGCAGCGCGCGCGACCGCCTCACCTTCGAGCGTCGCCGACATCACCAGCAGGCGCAGGTCTTCGCGCAGGGCGCTCTGCATGTCGAGACACAGCGCCAGCGCCAAGATCGGCCTGCAGGCTGCGCTCGTGGAATTCGTCGAAAATCACCAGGCCGACACCTGCCGAGCGACGGATCATGCTGCAGCATACCGGCTCAGGATACCCTCGGTCACCACCTCGATGCGGGTAGCAGGCCCGACCCTGCTTGTCCAGGCGCACGCGATAGCCGACGGTCTGCACCGACGCGCTCACCGAGGAGGCGCCATGAAGCGCGCCGCCGCGCGCGCCGCCAGACGGCGTGGTTCCAGCATGACGATTTTGCTGTCGCCGAGCCACGCGCATCGAGCAACGCCAGCGGCACACGGGTGGTCTTGCCGGCACCGGGCGGTGCCTGCAGCACCGCACCGGGCGCACCGGCGAGGGTGCGTCGCAGGTCCGGCAACAGGGCATCGATGGGCAGGCTCGGCATGTGGGTGACAATCGGGATCAGAGGTATGGGGCGGCCAGTGTCGCCAATTGCGAGCGGCCGACCTCTGCCACCGGGTAGAACGACCAACGATTCAAGCAACCATCGGGCAAGCCTGTCTTGATGCTTTCGTCATGGCCGTTCTGCCACGGGCTGCCGGGGTCAAGATAGGGAACCCTGACCCGCCGGCTAACGATGTACACGGTGTGCGACGAACTCCTGACCATAGTCCGATTTGATGCATTCCGGCATGCTGTATACATCAAACAGGAAGGACAAACGCCGGATCACGTCACCGGAGGTGACCGATCGGTTCAGATAGATCATCAGCTCAGCCTCCTTCCAGCGGGCGTCCTGTTTGTCTGTGTTCGTCCGCAAACAGCCGAAACTATTTTGCGTCTGATCCTATCGTTTCCGTCGCCGGCATTGCAAGATGCAAAGGACATGTTTCCTTATGCCCCTCTTCCAATTTGCTCCACACGTATTCCAAAGCATGCTCGGTGCGGCGGAAAAAGCGCGCTTCGCCAAATCGTTCCAAATAGCGCGCATGACGTAATACATCCAGTATTTGATTCTTGACGCGCGCAAACAACAACTCAATGCCGTTTTTGTCCAAGCGCTCTGTAAGCTGGATCAGCATTTCCTCGCCTGTTGCATCTAATTGATTAATGCCCTCTGCGTCGACGATAATAAACTTCAACTCCGGTTTGTCTGCCAGTTTCTGCAATACGATATCTTCGAAGTAGCTGGTATTGGCAAAATACAGCGAGCCGTCGAAGCGCACGACTGCGATGTTGGGGCAGGTCTTCAACCTATGCAATTTGGCATCACGCAACGTGCCGTCGGGATGGCGCGCGAGCGCCACAACCCTCGGCTCCATGGTACGGTATAAGAACAATCCCAACGACAGCAATACGCCGACGACAATGGCTTGGTCCAAGTGCGGAGCAACCGCCAAAGTCAGAATGAAGGTAATAACCGCAACAACCCCATCCGCATGGTGAACCGCCCAGATATGTAGAAACGCACGCAAATCAACCAATCCGAAGACCGCCATCATAATAACCGCTGCCAAAGTAGCCTGTGGCAGATGGTACAGAAACGGTGTAAACAGAATTAACGTGATCACCACCATCAGACTGGTCACAACAGACGACAAACCGGTCAATGCACCGGCATCGATGTTCACTGCGGAACGGGAAAAGGAGCCGGACACCGGATAACTTTGGAATGCACTGCCCACAATGTTGCTTAATCCCTGGCCAACCAGTTCTTGATTGGCATTAAGGCGTTGACGAGTACGCACAGCCATGGCCTTGGCGATCGATATGGCCTCCATGAAGCCAATCAAGGCAATGGCAATAGTTGCGACCAACAGCTGCGCAATGATGTCAAAATTCAAGGTCGGCATTTTTAATGCCGGTAAACCACGCGGTACCGTGCCGACGACTTTTCCGCCGGAACTGATTTGCAGCGCACCGTCTTTGTTGACTTGAACAATATGCCAGACTTTTCCATCGGTTTCGGAGCCTTCAGGTGCATGGCCTTTGAGATAAATCTGGCCCTGGTCCCTGCCGTCGAGCATCACCTGTTCGAAGTGTAAGCCTCGCAGCTCTTTCCGGTTTGCCTTGCTGGCTTGCTTCAGCTTCTCGCCCCGCAACCGCAGTAAGTCGAGTTGGTGCAGCGCCAGCAAGGTGCGCGCATCATCGTCGCCAACCTCCCTTCTGGCTTTATGCAAATCCTGGTCAGCCTTGTGTATCTGTTCGTCGGTGGCCCCGATTTGGTTTGCAATTTGCCTTTGTTCGGCAATGAGACTGCCCACGGTTTCGTTAGCGAATTGACTGGCATCCACACTGCGTTGGCTGTCAAATGCGATCAACCAGGCGATAACCGTCGTGAACGCCACCGCCACCAACACATCGGGAATACGCGGATTGATTTTCCTCAACACAATCATTATGGCGAAAGCCAGAAGCGCCAGAAGCAAAGTCGGCCAGTGCGTGTCCCTCATGGCCGCAACAACGGTGTTCCACACGGTTTCGTAGTGGTGTTCCGCTTTATCTACGCTCACACCGAATATTTCTCCAAGTTGCGAGGTCGCAATAATAATTGCCGCGGCGTTGGTAAACCCCACTACTACGGCATGCGATAGAAAATTCACCAGCACGCCTAAACGCAGCAGTCCTAACGCCAATTGAAACAGTCCCACCATCAATGCCAGCAAAATTGCATAGGCTATGTAGGCTTCGCCGCCGGCAGTGGCGAGTGGCTCCAACGCCGCAGCCGTTAACAGCGAGACCACGGCTACTGGCCCGGTGGCCAACTGGTTTGACGACCCAAACATGGCCGCGACCATCGGAGGTAAGAAGGCCCCATATAAGCCATAGTAAGGCGGCAAACCGGCTAGCTGGGCGTAGGCCATAGACTGCGGTATCAGAACCAGCGCCACCGTAATGCCGGCGACTAAATCGGCGCGCAATTTGTGTGCGTTAAACGGAAACCAGGCGAGGAAGGGTAAAAAGCGCTTTATCTTATCCATAGTTCTTGTCACCACGACTGTTCCAGTGTGCGCTGGATATGATTTACAAGTCTGCCCAGACTTAGCGCCAGATCCTTCGACTTAATTGGTGCAGAGCAACAACGAGCAGCCAGAGGCAGTACCGTCAGGGCAGCCTGACACCCGCAAGGAGTACCGGAAATGCCCCTGGCACGCCTGCTTCAGTGTCCCCTGGAAAGGTAGACCATTCCCTGAGGGTTGCGCGCAAAGGAGGTGCCCTTGGGGAGCGCCGCGCACTGACTGCGCGGGGACGCTCTGAACGGGTCAGCATGACTCATGCAGCATACTAACGTTTCGCGATCAATTGCAGAAACTCGTGGCGGGTACGGTGATTTTCCCGGAACGAACCAAGCATCATGGATGAGACGGTCCAGGAATGCTGTTTCTGAACCCCGCGCATCATCATGCAGAAATGCTGAGCCTCGAGCACCACACCGACACCGGCAGCACCCGTCACCTCCTGCACCGCATCCGCGATCTGCTTGGTCAGCTGTTCCTGGATCTGCAGGCGCCGCGCGTACATGTCGGTGATGCGCGCGAGCTTGGACAGGCCGATCACCTTGCCGTTGGGCACATAGGCTACATGCGCCTTGCCCACGAACGGCAGCAAATGGTGCTCGCACAAGGAGTACAGCTCGATATCCTTGACGATGACCATTTCGTCATTGTCCGAGTCAAACACGGCCTCGTTTACGACTTCATCGAGCGTCTGCCGGTACCCCTGGGTCAGAAACTCGAAGGCGTTCGCCGCGCGCTGCGGTGTTTTCAACAATCCATCGCGGGTAATATCTTCCCCTGCACTGGCAATGATTTGCTCATACAACTTTGCAGTGTCCATTGATAGCCACTCGTTTCTTAGCACCGGTTGAGCGACTGTGTCAGAGCAGCAACGCATCGTCAAGCGAGCCTGCCACTGGCTCCAGAAGAGCAGCCACGCCCACCGCTGTCACTGGGACCAGGCCGGGCACGACGCAAGAAATCACACAATCACCGAGCTTGCCAGTGGCTGAACCGCTGGCCTTGGATCATACTGAAAG
The DNA here is from genome assembly GCA_963695455.1 of uncultured Gammaproteobacteria bacterium. Classification (GTDB taxonomy): domain Bacteria; phylum Pseudomonadota; class Gammaproteobacteria; order DSM-19610; family DSM-19610; genus Thiogranum. The sequence goes on from CAVOGN010000014.1 coordinate 138,282, forward strand.
CCGTTGTTGGATCAGCGTGAGGTGGGCATTATGGTGAGGCACAGACTAATCCTGGCGGGAACATTGGTGACTGCCGGTTTCGCACACAGTGTTTACGCTGGTTGGTCGGACTACCTGGACAAGCTGGGGGGCGCGCTCACCGGATCGGAGACCGCAAACAGTTCAGCGCTGTCTTCGCTGAGCGAAGCGGAAATGGTTGGCGGCTTGAAACAGGCGCTCGAGAAAGGCACCCGGTTTGCGGTGGACAAGCTCGGCAGCGAGGGCGGTTTCCTGGATAACGCCAAAGTCCGAATACCCATGCCGGACAGCCTGGCGTGGGTGGAAAAGTCCCTGCGTACGCTGCATCAGGATCAGCTGGCCGATGAGTTTGTCGCGTCCATGAATCATGCCGCCGAACAGGCGGTACCCGAAGCGGCGGCGATTTTCGGCGCAGCGATTCAGGCCATGACGGTGCAGGATGCCAGGGCCATTCTGAGCGGCCCCGATGATGCGGCAACCCGATATTTTCGCACCCATACCGAAGCAGCCCTGAGCGAAAAAATGCGCCCCATTGTCGGCCAGGCGACCGAAACGGCCGGCGTCACCGCGTCCTACAAGCGTATGGTGTCCAGCGCTGGGGGTCTGACCAGTCTGCTTTCCAGCGATGCGACGGATCTGGACAGTTATGTGACGCAGAAAACCCTGGACGGCCTGTTCCTGATGGTGGCCGCGGAAGAGAAACAGATTCGCGAGAATCCGGCGGCCCGCTCCACGGAGCTGCTGAAAAAGGTATTCGGTTCGGTCTCACCCTGACCCGCGCGCGCACAATGCCGGGCTGGCGGGCGGTCGCTCACAACTTTTCCAGGAACTCCGCCGGCATGTCGGTCGCCAACTGCAACGCGCCGTCTGCCCCAGCATACAGCGGGTCGCTGATACAGGTGAAACTACACGGCTCGAATTCCTTCGTGGCGTCTGCGAGGTAGGCATCGAGGCCGCTGATCTGGCTGCCACCGCCGGCCACAATGATATTCTTGCGCACCTGCTCCTGGAATTCGGGGTCGAAACCCGCAATCAGGTCGATAACGGTCTCGACAATGGCAGGCATCGGGCTCTCGCAGGCCTTACGCATTTCCTCCGTCACATCGAACTGAGTGAACTTGCCATCTACCGGCGCCTCGATCTTGATGCGCCGTTTCGGCTCACCCACAAAACCGTGTTTTTCCTTGAACCTGCGCACCATATTCAAGGAGAAGTCAGCCTCGGGATGCTTCTCGGACAGCAGCTTGAAGAGCTGCTCGTCGATATAGTCACCCGCCACCAGAAGGCTGCGCTGGTCCTCATCCAGCGGCACCGTTCCATGCATGATGCAGAAATCCACAGTACCGGCACCGATGTCGATAATCATCGCGTTATCTAACGCACCCAGTCCGTAAGCCACCGAGAAGGGCTCCGAGACCACCATGAGTTTGCTGGCATGTTCAGACACGGCGTTTCTGATCGCGATCTTGTTAACCTTGAGCGCCTCGGCCGGCACCCCCACCGCGACGCAAATCTCGTCTTCTGGCTGAGCATCCGCCATCTCGATCAGGTGACCGATCAACTCGTGCACAGCGGCCTCGTCCCGCTCCGTACCTTCCTTTATCACGCCGTTCTGCAGCGGCCGGGAGAGGTCGAGGGACAGGCGGTGCTCGAGCGCTTCACCGCCAAACAGCACCCGTTTGCCGAGCATTTTCTTGGCTACGAAATCTTTGGGCCAGCCGACGTAACTCTCCACCCATTTGCGGGAGCCGTTACTTGCAGACACCACCGACCGGGAGGTACCCAGATCGATCCCCACGTAGAGCATGTTATCTTTCTTGCTGGGCGACATTTTCTGTTTTGTCTCCGTCTATCTTGGTTCGGATTGTGCGCCGTTTCAGGTATTCGACGATCCCGGTCTCCAGAAATCCGGCGACGCTGTCGCGGTAGTGCGGCGTGCTCAAGCGGGTTTCCTCCGCCTTGTTGCTGATGCAGGAAACCTCGATGAGTACGCTCGGCACTTCGACGCCTAACAGTACCACAAAGGGCCCCGTCTTGGCCCCGGCATCCATCAGGTCGCCGTTGCGACGTTTCAGATTATCGTACAGGCGGCTGTGGATGGAGGCGGCAAGCTGCGCCGACTCTTCAGTTTTCAGGGTGTCGCCGATCCGTGCGATGATTTCGCGGAAGTCCCCCATGACATAGTCCGAGTCCCGATTCTCTGTCTCCGCCAGATCCAGGGAGCGCTGATCGGTGTGCGGACCGAAGTAGAACGTCTCGACGTAGTTGACGGGCCCGGCTTCGGCCGGCACCGAGTTGATATGAATTGAGATAAACAGGTCGGCATGGTTCTCTTTCGCGAAGGCCACCCTCTCCTTGAGATAGACCTTGCGATCGTCGTCGCGCGTGAGCAGCACGCGATAAGTTCCCGCCGCGACAAGTTTATTGCGCAGGCGTCTGGCGATGTCCAGGGCGACATCCTTTTCCCGCAGGCCCTGATGGCCGGTGGCGCCCGGATCGCTGCCACCGTGCCCCGGATCGATAACGATGGTTTGCACCTTGAGATCGAACAGGTCCGCCATCGGCGTACCGAGGTGGCTCAGCATGGCATCGTATCCCCTGCTGGTTCCAGCATCGGTCCCCATGATCGGGGCAAGCTCCGAGCCCAGCAGCAGATCCATGTCGTCTGCCGCACCGTCGCTCGGCCGCGCCTGCACCGACGTGCTCGTTACCGAGGTCGGCACGGTCCGCGGCTCGGACATCTGCATCGCGACCGGCCCGAAACTGTCCAGATAGACGATCCGGAAATTGAAGCCGAGCAGTGCGACCAGGGCGAACAGCCCGATTATCGTGATCTTGCCGACCTTGCCGAACAGTTTCGGCCGACGCTCCGGACCCGGGCAAGACTCGGTGCGCCCCTTGCCCCGGCAAGAACGGGGAATACCCAGGTTGTCCTCGTAGACACCCCGAAGCACGACCCGCCTGGTAGTCGAATCAGCTTTCATGGGTCAGGCCGCCGCGCTCAAGGCCTGCTCCCCAGGACGGCTGCGACACCCGTGCCCACCTGGCTTTCTGCCGCTCTGACAAAGTACGGACACCCCGCTTTCGCCCCTTTATCTTCTGTCAGTCGCATCATATGCGAAATGCAAACTGCTGGAAATTCCAGCCGCACCACCAGACCCAAGCGCCGGTCTTTGCGGGTGACTGGAGTCCCACCCCCCGCCCCTGGGTCAGCCAACCGTCGGCGTCGGCATGCCACTTGAAACGAACCGCGCAACTCGCACCACGGGTCACCTAAGGAACTGATTGGCCGAGCGGAAAATCCTGTTGGTCGCGCAGCTGGCAGATCGTTCGAGCGACATCTATAGTTTGAATGGCAGACAAAAACTGCGGCCCGGCTATTGTGCAAGCGGCTACCAATATCCCGACCTGATAACAACGTCACATAATACAAGGCAAAATCGTTGGGCACCCTGAAGCAATACTGGAAGAAGGTAAATGCCAGTCTGGTGTCGCCGTTCAAACCGCAAGCGCCCGCTTACGAGAGTCTAGCGGAATTGACACGCGAGATCCTGTCGGTGAGCCGGGAGAATCAGACCCTGGGCGCGGAACTTGGACGTGTGCGCGCAGATTCAGAGCGCACCAGGGCGGAAGAAAGCTCCAGAATCAGCACCCTGGAACAGGCCTGCCGGGAATTCGAAAGCGCCCGGGACCTGGCTGGAGCCAGGCTGGCAGACCTGGAACAGCGGCTCGCAGAGATCGACTCCGCGGGCCATGCGGCACGCGATCGGGTTGCGCGGCTGGAAACCTCGCTGGCCCAAACCACAGACCGGCTGGAGAAGCGGAATAATCAGATCAAGTTCCTGCAGGACTCGGCGCGCGAGCAACTCGCGGCGTTCAAGACCGCCATCGCTGAAACCTCCAGCCGGCTGGAGACCAGCGACAGCCGGCTCGAGGACATGCAGGAGGCGGCGCAACATCAGATCGTGGCGCTGCAGAGCACCCTGACCGAACTATCCGGCCGGCTGTCGGCAATGGAGAGTCGACTCGAGGCTCTGCAGGACAGCAATGTCGAGCTGGTCAAGCAGTACGAAAACTGCCTGTCTCATTCCGCCTCACAGCTGGAAGCGACCCACGACCAGCTCAGGGCACTGGAGAAAAAGATGGAGGTTGACCACAGGCTCTACAAAGACATGCTCCAGGAAACACAAACGGGTTTGCAACGCCATCGTCACTGGCCGCTGTGGGTCGCCTTAGCCACCGTTCTGGTTGTGGTTGTGGCAACAACTCTGGGCTAGGCGCAGGCAGCGTCCGCCACGGAGTGCCAATCCATCAGCAACCGCGCTGCCAGCGCGCGGCTGACGCTCGCAACCGGCGCCCCGTTGCGTGCGCATGCTGTTCCAGCCCGCGGTCAGACCGCGGGCGTCGCCGCGGCAAAACCGGACATACGCAATTCGACCCTGCCCGACTGCGCGATCAGACCTGATGCACGGGCGCGCACTCGCGGAATACGCGCCGACTGCAGCGCTCGCAGATACTTTCGTCCAGCTTTGCATAAATCGCCGCAATGGCGTGTGACTTGTGATCGAAGAACGCAGCGGAGCCAATCGCCCTGACGTAGCGCCCCTCGGCGATGAACTGCCACACCGATGATTTGAGCCCGCAGAAATACAGCCCGCCGCCGCGCGCGCGCAGGCGCCGGTTCTCCAGCACCAGCATTTCGGCACCGGCCATATCGATGTAGTTCATGCGCGAGGCGTCGATCAGTATATGCACGATGCCTTCCTTTTCGATGATGGCGTCGAGCCGACTCTGGATGTAGTTCACCGAACCGAAGTAGATGGCCCGGTCGATACGGATGATTTTCAGCTGCGGGCACTCGCTGACCGGTTTGGTTTCCACGTTGGTGAGCCTGTGGCCCGGATCATGGCTGTCCGGCGCCAGGGTCACGATGTCCGGACGGGAGGTGCGGGCCAGAAACAGAATCAGCGATAACAGCACGCCGAGGTAGATGGCGAACTCGAGCTCCAGGAACAGGGTGGCGAAAAAGGTCACCAGCAATATGGCGGTTTCGCTGCGGCTCTTGGTGAGAGTCTCCCAGATGTGATGGAAATCGATCAGACCATAGGCTACCAGCAGGATGACCCCGCCCATGGCCGCCACCGGCAGATAGGCGGTCAGCGGCGCGATCAGCAGCACCACCAGCATCAGCAGCACGGCGGCAAAGATGGCGGCCATGGGGGTCTGCGCACCGGCCTGGTAATTGATGCCCGAGCGCGTGAAGGAACCGGACCCGGCATAGCTGGAGAAGAAACTGCCCACCATGTTGGACAGCCCCTGACCGATGAATTCCTGGTTGCCGTCGATGCGCTGGTGCGACTTGGTGGCCACCGAGCGGGCGATGGAGACCGCTTCGATCAGGCCCAGCAGCGCGATAGCGAAGGCCTCCGGAGCCAGCTGGCGAATGGCGGCCATGGAAAAGTCGGGCATGGACAGCGGCGGCAGTTGGGCAGGAATCTCGGCGACAAAGGCTACCCCGTTGTCGGCCCCACCGGCCACCATCGCCGCCAGCGAACCGGCGATCAGGCCCAGGAGCAGGTTCGGCAGCCTGGGTAACAGGCGCTTGCAGATAAGCGCCGTCAGCAGCGTAACCAGCGCAATAACCAGGACGGTGAGGTTGGTCTGATCCAGCTGGTGGTAGATCTCGACCCAGGTGTGCGCGAACGACTCGCCGCGCGGAAGGGGAATCCCCAGCACGTGCTTCAACTGGCTGGTGGCGATCAGGATGGCAGCACCGGCGGTGAAGCCCATCACCACGGTATGCGAGACGAAATTGACCAGCACCCCCAGGCGGGCCAGACCGAAGGCCAGCTGGTACACGCCGGCGAGGAAGGTCATGGTCAGCGCCAGGGTAATGAACTCGGGCGTACCCGGCGTGGCGTGGTGACTTACCGAAGCGAAGATGACAATGGATATCGCCGTAGTCGGCCCCGAAATGAGGTGCCGCGACGATCCGAACAGGGCGGCGACGATCGGCGTCACCATGGCTGTGTACAAACCGTACTGGGGCGGCAGTCCGGCGATGGTCGCGAACGCCACGCCCTGTGGCAGCACGATCACCGCGCCGGTCAACCCGGCGATGAAATCGGCGCGCAGCGACGCGCGGTTGATGAGCGGGAACCAGGCCAGGAACGGCAGGAAGGTGCTGATTGCCAGACTTTTCATGAACATCATGAACAGGAACTACCACGTATGGGGCCGAACACCGTCAGGTGCAGCAGCAGGGTTCCGGGATTAAATGGGATCAGCCGCGCGACAGTTCGCCAGTACGCGATGGCGACACAAGCGTCGCTCAGCCGGCCGGTGACAGGCGCGAGATTATACCCGTATGGGCGGAGAATTTCGAATCACCCATATCGGGCCTGCCGCAAGGCGGTACACCGTAGCGGATCGGCAGGCGACAAAGTCGCCGCCAGGCGGTCGCCCGGCATGCACTGCCGACCTCCCAAGCTTACCAGTCCGGCTTGTTGAACAACGGCTGCGCGGTACCGGTCGGCGGTGCATCCGGGAGCGCCGCAGGGAGCGTGTCGCCGGGAATCAGCTCACCCCAGTCGGTGCGTTCACGCATGCGCTGTTCGACTGACTCGGGCAGGAAACCCTGTTCGGCGCGCACTTCCCAGCCACCGCCCAGGGCTTTGTAGGTCGCCACCAGGTTGGTGACAATTTCGCCGCGCGAGCGGGTGTAGGCATCCTGGGCACGCAGCAGCCGCTGCTGGGAATCGAGCACGCGCTGAAAATCGACGGCGCCTTCCCGATACTGAATCATCGACAGGTCGACGGCGCGCTGCGCGGCATTGACACTGTCGTGCAGATACTCGGTCGCGCTCCTGGCCGCCAGGAAACCGGCCAGACCGTCTTCCACCTCGCGCGCCGCGTCCAGCACGGTATTGCGGTAATTGACCAGCAGCTGCTCGAAGCGGGCGTCCTGCACCCGCACGTTGTTCTTCAAACGGCCGTAATTGAATACCGGCCAGGAGAACGACGGACCGAAGCCATAGGCGAGGCTGTCGGCCTTGAACAGATCGCCGAGATCGCTCCGATTGGTGTCACTGCTGACGAAACCGATCGAGCCGACCAGGCTCAGGCTGGGGTAGAGCTCGCTCTCCGCAACCCCGATCAGGGCACTCTGGGCCGCGGCCTGCAGCTCGGCCTCGCGAATGTCCGGGCGACGGCGCAGCAGATCCGCCGGCATACCCACCGCCACTGCGGCAGGCGCCTCGGGGATGGCGCCTGCACCGAGCAACCCGGAGAGGTCCTGCGGCGGCATGCCCAGCAGAATGCTCAATGCGTTCTTGGACTGGCGTATGTTGCCCTCCAGGGTCGGAATCTGCGCCTGCGTATCGCGCAGCTGCGTCAGTGCCTGGGCCGGATCCAGTTCGCTGACTGCACCGGCGCGAAAGCGCACGTCGGCAATCTCGTAGCCGCGCTGCTGAATTGCGGCGTTGGCCTGTGCCACCGCCAGCCCCTCCTGCAGGGTGCGGATGGTGGCATAGACCCGCGCCACCTCGGCGCTCAGCGACACCAGGGCGCTGTCATAGCTGGCCACCTGCGAACCCATGTTGGCTGCTGCCGACTCGACTCCGCGCCGGAAGCGGCCCCAGAAATCCAGTTCCCAGGACGCGTCGAAGCCGGCATTGGCTTGCCAGAAGTTCTTGTCGAGGGCGGGACTGAAGTTGGGCTGGTTTTCGCTGATACGGCTGCGGCTCAGCGCGCCGGCCGCCTGCTGCAGCTGCGGATACTGGGCACCGATCGCGATGCCCAGCTGCGCGCGGGCTTCGAGTATGCGCAGACCGGCGATCTGCACCGGCAGGTTCTGCTGATAGGCTTTCTCGATCAGCGCGTTCAGCACCGGATCGTTGAACACGGTCCACCACTGGCTGTAGTCGCCCTGGACGTCCTCTACCACAGGTTCGTCCTGCGCGAGCCAGCTCTCTTCCAGTGCGGCTTCGGGTCGTTCGAAATCGGGCCCCAGCGTGGTGCAACCGCTCAGAACCAGCGTCGCTACCAACGCGCCCCCTGCGGCAGACCGCAAAGCTGTTGTTTGCATTTTCGTGTTGCCTCCCGGCCCAAATGTCTTTGCTCCCACCGTGGACACGCAGCGACGAAAGACACCGCACGCCCCGGGGCGATCATACCCCGCATCCGTTGGAGATCGGAAACCGGGTCGCCGGGCGACGGTAGCGTGCTGGAGGCCGGTACAGCGGCAGACAAAGGTGGTACGCTTTTGCTGCTGGAGCACCCCACGATACAAACGCCCCGGGTTAGGGCGGGAGGAAGACCATGAACGAGGCATCGAAACAGGCCGGTATCATTCAGGTACTGGTAGAGCGATTCGAAACACAACGGCTGCCACGGGCCCTGGCGCTGAAGAAAAAAGTCGATGGCGGGGAACGGCTGGACGACCTGGACATCGCCTTCCTGGAAGACGTGTTCAGGGACGCGCAGGAGAACCGCCATCTGGTGGAGCAGAACCCGAAGTGGCAGGGGCTGGTCGCGCAGGCTCTGAGCCTCTACGAGGAGATTACCGCAAAGGCGCTGGCGAACGAGAAGGCCGGGGGCAAGACCGCAGATTAGCGCGAGCGCCGGGTGAACCACCCGCCCCCGCTCAGCGCAGCACTCAGGCCGCGAGCCGGCCGCGCAGCCAGCGCATCAGCGTGCCGATCACCGGCAGGCGCTCGTAGAGACCTTCCGCGGCATCCCAGTAGTCGGTGTGCGACGTCACGCGACCGCTGTGGTCGAATTCAACGTAACTTACGCCTGTTACATCGATGCCGCGCCCCTTCAGGCTGCAGGTAAAGCGCCAGCGGATGAGGGCCGCACGCCCCGAGCACATCCAGTCATGCACCCGGAAACGCGGTGAGCGGGTGGTGCGGAACATGTGTTCGAACACCTGGCGTATCGCACGTCGGCCCTGCACGGCGTTAAACGGGTCCTTGAACGTAGCGGTGTCGCTGAACACCGCCTCGAGGTTATTCAGCGACTCCATGTCGAGGCTCTCGAAGAATCCCACGTAGGCTTCCGACCCAGGCGCTACAGTCGTTCATGTGCGGGTCATCCTCCTGACCAGAGCAAAGTAAACCGGATAGGGAAGGCAGCGCAGCAGCTTCAGCAGCCATACGAAACGGCGCGGGAAGGCAATCTCGAATGCGCTGCCGTCGAGCTTTCCGACAATGCGTGCCGCCGCCTGTTCCGCAGTCATCAGGAACGGCATGGCAAAACGGTTCTTACGGGTCAGCGGCGTGTCGACAAAGCCGGGGTTGATCACCCGCATGCGCACGCCTGCGCTGGCCAGCTCCGGTTGCAGCGCTTCGGCGAGATTGATGAGCGCCGCCTTGGTGGCGCTATAAGGTGCGCCGCGCGGCAGCCCCCGGTACCCGGACACGCTGGCTGTCACCAGCAGCTGCCCGCTGCGACGTCGGCGCAAGCGCGGCAGCAACGCGTCCAGGCAGTGCACCGCCCCCATGTAATTGACTTCTATCAGGCGCCGAAACAATGCCGCGTCGAATTGCTCCAGCGACATCGGTTCATAGTCGCCGGCGTTGAGAATCGCCACTTCGATGGGGCCCCACTCCTCCTCTATACGCTCCACCGTCGCGGCGACCGCCGCACGGTCGGTGACATCCAGCGGATAGCTGCGCACACTTGCCGGGCCCGCGCTGGCGGCGAGTTCATCGAGCCGTGCCACACTGCGCGCGCTGGCGGCCACGCGCCAGCCCGCAGCCGTCAGTTGCGGCACCAGACTGCGGCCGATACCGGAGCTGGCCCCGACCAGCCACAGCACTCCGCGCTGTCTTGTGGGAGTGTCCGTCGCTTTCATACAAGCCTCCGTTAACCAACGTTTTTTCACCTTCCCGGTTGACCCGGTCCGCAGCCTGTACAACAGGCTTGCAATATTTGTACAGCTATTGTACATTTCTGCCTACCAACTGTCTAACTTTTGTCGAGGACAAGATGCGCATAGCGATCATAGGAAGCGGTATCGCCGGCCTCAGTGCCGCCTGGTTACTCAACCGCCGGCACCAGGTCACGCTGTATGAGCGCAACGACTATTTCGGTGGCCACACCAACACGCGCACGGTCGAGACCGAGGCAGGCCCGGTGCCGGTGGACACCGGGTTCATCGTTTTCAACCGCCGCAACTACCCGTTGCTGACCGGCCTGTTCGAGCACCTGGGCGTGCGCACGCAGCCGACCCGCATGTCGTTTTCGGTGTCGGCCAACGGCGGGCGCTACGAGTACGCCGGCTCCGGCCTGGCAACGCTGTTCGCGCAGCGCAGCAACCTTTTCAACGCGCGGCACTACGGCATGCTGGCATCCATACTGCGCTTCAACCGCGACGCCAAACGCCTGCTGCAGGACGCAGCGACGGACCCCGCATCTGTAGACGAATTCATCGCCGCGGGCGGCTACGGCGAGACGCTCCGCAACCGCTACCTGCTGCCGATGGCGGCGGCCATCTGGTCCTGTCCGGTGGAGACCATGGCGTCGTTCCCGGCCGCCAGCCTGGCGCGCTTCTTCGCCAACCACGGCCTGCTCGATCTGCGCAACCGCCCGCAGTGGCGCACGGTGTGCGGCGGCAGTCATCAGTACGTGAAGCAGCTGCTGAAACCGCTGCAGGGCAAAAGCGCCTGCCAGGACCGCGTCCTGGCGGTGCAGCGCAGCGACAGCGGCGTCACCGTGCACGCGCATAGCAGCGGCGCCAGGCACTTCGATGCCGCGGTGTTCGCCTGTCATGCCGATCAGGCCCTGCAGCTGCTCGATGCACCCACCGCACGCGAGCACAGTGTCCTGGGCGCCTTCCGCTACCAGCCCAACCGGGCGGTACTGCACACCGATGCCGGTCTGATGCCGCGCCGCAAAGCGGTGTGGTCGGCGTGGAACTATCTGACCACCGAGGGTCGCCGGGGTACCGATGCGGTATCGGTCAGCTACTGGATGAACTGTCTGCAGCGGCTGGAGCAGGCGCCACCGCTGTTCGTGACTCTGAACCCGCTGCGCGAACCGCGGGCCGCAAGCGTCATTGCGGAAATGGCCTACGACCACCCGGTGTTCGACCGCCAGGCCATGGCCGCGCAGGAGCGGCTCGCCAGCCTGCAGGGCGACAACGGCATCTGGTACTGCGGCAGCTACTTCGGCTACGGCTTCCATGAAGACGCGTTGCGCTCGGCCGTTGAGGTGGCGCACCGGCTGGGGGTCGAGGTTCCCTGGGCGCAAACCACGCCGCCCCTCGCCGATGCCGATGCCAGAGCACAGCCGGCGCCGGCCTGGGCGAGCCGATGAAACAGCCGCAGCCACACAGCCGCGTCTATCACGGCCGCGTCATGCACCGGCGGCTGGGGCCGCTAGCCTACCGGTTTGCCTACCCGGTATTCAGTTTCCTGCTGGATATCGACCGGCTGGACGACTGCGCGGCGCGCTGCCGGCTGTTTTCGCACAACCGGACCAACCTGTTCGCCTTCCACGACCGCGATCACGGCGCCCGCGACGGCAGCCCGCTGCGCCCCTGGGTCGAGCGCCAGCTGGCGAGCCAGGGCATCGACCTGGGCGGCGGACAGATACAGCTGCTGTGCTTTCCGCGCCTGTTCGGGTTCACGTTCAACCCGATCAGCATCTGGTATTGCCGGCACCGCAGCGGCGCGCTCGCCGCCGTGCTGTGCGAAGTCCATAACACCTTCGGGGAGAGCCACAGCTACCTGCTGCACGATGGCGGCCGTCCGCTGCGCGGGCCGGTGCGCGCGGCCCAGCACAAATGCTTTCACGTTTCGCCGTTCATGCCCATGGACCTGCGCTACCGCTTCCGTCTGTCGCCGCCCGGCGCCGCACTGAGTCTGGCGATACGCTGTTTCCGCAACGAGGTCCTCACCATGACCGCGACCCAGACCGGCAGCGCGCTGCCGTTCAGCGACGCGGTGCTGCTGCGCACCCTGGCCCGCACCCCACTGATGACCTTTAAGGTCGTCGCCATGATTCACTGGCAGGCGCTCAAGCTGCTGCTGCGCCGCGCACGACTGTTTCGCAAACCTGAACCACCCGCACAGGAGGTCACCCCATGCTCCGCGAGAATGTAGCCCAACGCACCCAACTGCGCTCCGCCCTGCCGCTTGCGGCACGCGTGGTGGCGAGCCTGCTCGGGCGTATCAGGACCGGCTCCCTGGAGCTCAGCTTCGAGGGCGGCCAGATGGTGCGCCTGGCGAGGACCGAAGCCGTCACGGCGCGCATGCATATCCATCGGCCGCAGGCGCTGCTGCGCCGCTGTCTGCTGCGCGGCGCCGTGGGATTTGCCGAGAGCTATGCCGCCGGCGACTGGGACACCCCGCAGCTGGCGCGTCTGCTTAACCTGCTGGCACGGAACCTCGAGCACCTGAACGGTACCGCGCGGCTGGCACCGGGCCTGTGGCTGGACCGTATCCGTCATCGCCTGCGCCGCAACAGCCGCCGCGGCAGCCGCCGCAACATCCGCGCCCACTACGACCTCAGCAATGACTTCTACCGCATGTGGCTGGATGAATCGATGACCTACTCCAGCGCCCTGTTCGAAGACCCGCTCAGCGCCGCGGCCGATCAGCTGCCGCGGGCGCAACAGCGCAAGTACGAACGTATCCTGGAACTGACGCAGGCGCGCCCCGGCGAACAGATACTGGAAATCGGCTGCGGCTGGGGCGGTTTTGCCCACAGCGCAGCCGCGCGCGGCGTCAACGTAACCGGTATCACGCTGTCGCCCGCGCAACTGGCCTGGGCCCGGTCACATAGCGTGAAGACAGCCCTGCCGGGCAGCATCGAGCTGCGGCTGCAGGACTACCGTGACGTGCGCGGCCAGTTCGATCACATCGTCTCCATCGAAATGCTGGAGGCGGTGGGCGAAGCGTACTGGCCCGGCTACTTCAACACCCTCGCCACAACGCTCAAACCCGGCGGGCGCGCCGTCCTGCAGGTGATCGTGATCGATGACGCGCGTCTGGAGCGCTACCGCAAACAGCCGGACTTCATCCAGATGCACGTATTTCCCGGCGGCATGCTGCCTTCGCGCCAGCGCCTGCAGCAACTCGCCGCTGCAGCCGGTCTCGACTGGGTGGCGGAGCAGCCGTTCGGCCAACATTACGCCAAGACCTGCGAGCTCTGGGATCAGAGTGTCACGCGTCACGAGCAGAGCATTCTGGAACTCGGTTTCGACAACCTGTTCCTGCGCCGCTGGCATTACTACCTGCGCTACTGCCAGGCCGGCTTCGAACTCGGCATGATCGATGTGCTGCACATCGCATTGCAGAGACCCGCCCGTGCGGACTGAACCGGTCACCCGCAGTGCTCTCCTGGCCTACGGACTGCCCGGGCTGCCGCTGGCACTGCTCAGCCTGCCGCTGGTGATCTACCTGCCGGTCTACTACACCGAGCAGCTGGGCCTGCCACTGCTGGCGCTGGGCGCTGCGGTGTTCGTCGCCCGCCTGTTCGATATCGTCAGCGACCCGCTGATCGGCCTGTTAAGTGACCGTCTGAAACGCCACGGCGTCCCGCGGCGGCTGTTCCTGCTGGCCGGAACGCCGCTGCTGGCTTTCGCGATCCAGCAGCTGTTTGTCGCCCCGGACAATGCCGGAATTGCCTATCTGTTCGTCTGGAACCTGCTGGCCTACCTGGGTTGGACCCTGCTCTACGTACCCTATCTGGCCTGGGGTGCCGAGCTCTCCGATGTCTACCACGTGCGCACCCAGCTCGCCGGCAGCCGCGAAGGCTTCGCCATTGTCGGCATCTTCGCGGCGATCGCCCTGCCGACGCTGCTCGGCATTGCCGACCAGCCGGAGGCGGTGCTCGCAGTCAGCGCCCAGGCGGCGTGGGTGCTGCTGCCGGTGACCGTGCTGGTCGCGGCACTGCTGACACCGGAAGCGCGCCACGCGGCGCCGCCCGACAGCCTGCGCCCGGGGTCCTGGTCGGGGTTGCTGAAAATGCCCAACCTGCAACGTCTGATCGGGGCCTATCTGCTCAGCAGCGCCGCCAACGCCCTGCCCGCCTCGCTGTTCATTTTCTACGTCAGCCAGGTGCTCCAGGCCGGCGCGTCCACCGGCCTGTTCCTGGCCGTGTACTTCATCACCGGCGTCGCCGCGCTGCCGGTCTGGGTTGCGGTATCCCGGCGCCTGGGCAAGACGCGGACCTGGATGCTTTCCATGCTGCTCGCCTGCGCGGCGTTCGTGTGGGCACCCTGGCTGCAGGCCGGCGACCAGTTTGCCTTTGTTGTCATCTGCCTGGTGACCGGTATCGCACTCGGTGCCGACATGGCCCTGCCGGCCTCGCTGCAGGCAGACCTGGTGGACACCGATGCCGCCCTGGCCGGCAGGCGCCGGGCCGGCCTGCTGTTCGGCCTGTGGGGCCTGGCGACCAAACTGGCAGCGGCTATCGGTATCGGACTGGCGTTCCTGGCGCTGGCGCTGGCGGGCTTCGAACCGGCGGGCGATAACGACGCCGCTACGCTGCGCTGGCTGGCGCTGCTGTATGGTCTGGCGCCGGTACTGCTGAAACTCGCTGCCATCGTCCTGATCCGCAACTTCACCGAAACCGCCGGTGCCGACCAGCCAGTTACCGCTGCGGCGCCCGGCACACAGGAGAACGCACATGTTGATACGCCGCCTGACGCTCATCGCACTGCTGGCTTCGCTCGCGGCCTGCACCACAATGCGCCCTGAAGACTTCGCCGGCAGCACGCCGGATTTCGTTCTGGAGGATTACTTCCTGGGGAAAACGCGCGCCTGGGGCATGGTGCAGGACCGCTCCGGCCGGCCGACGCGCTATTTCACCGTCGATATCGAGGGCAGCCTGGAAGACGATGAACTGGTGCTGCGGGAAGACTTCGTATTTCGCGACGGCGAACGCAGTCAGCGTATCTGGCGTATCCGGAAGCTCGACGAACATACCTACCAGGGCTCGGCGGGCGACGTGGTCGGCACCGCCAGCGGGCGGCGGTTCGGCAATGCGCTGAACTGGCAGTACGACCTGCTGGTGACGGTCAAGGACCGGCAATGGCAGCTGCACTTCAACGACTGGATGTTCCTGCACGACGACGGCGTGCTGGTAAACCGCGCCGAGATGAGCAAGCTCGGTATCCGGGTCGGCGAGATCGTCTTGTTCTTCAGCAAGACCGCGGACCATGACGGGTGACGCTCCCGACCTGGACCGCGTCGACCATGTCGCCGTGCAGGTCACCGATATCGACCGTGCCGTCGACTGGTACCGGACCCGCTTCAGTATCCAGATACTGTACCGGGATGCATCCTGGGCGCTGCTGCGCTTCGCCAACATCAGGCTGGCACTGGTGACGCCCGATCAGCACCCGCCGCACGTCGCTTTGTACAGCGACGCCGCCGAGCGCTTTGGACCACTGGTGCGGCACCGTGATGGCACCCGGTCGGTTTATATCGAGGACAGCGAGGGCAACGCCGTTGAAATCATGTCACCCACTTAGATCATCGACCCGCAACTGGCTGCGCACGGCGCTGGCCGTCTGGCTGCTGGGTGTCGGGGTACCGGGGCCGGCGGTATACGCCAGCAACACCGCCTTCGCCGCCCAGCTGCGCGACGCGGACACCAACCTGGTCCGGCTCGGCCAGGGCACGGCGCACTACGCCCGCTTTATCCCCGTGTACGACGCGGCGCTGTACATCGACCAGAATGCCGGCTCCGCAGACCCTCTCGACCCCGGTGTAGCCAAACGCCTGGACATCGTCTACCGCACTTCGATCAAGGCCAGCGACATGATCACCGCCGCCGAACGCATCCTGGCCCGGCAGCACTCCGACGCCACCTTGGCACGTTGGCGCGAGGAACTCGACGCACTACACGCAGCCTATCAGGATGTGAACAGCGGCGACCGCTACGCGCTGGTATTCCTGCCCGGCAACGGCCTGTGGCTGGAATTCAACGGCAAACCGGTCACCCACGTGGCCGCAACCGGGTTCGCGCAACTGTATCTCGGCATCTGGCTCGGCGACCCGCCGCTGTCGGAGCGGTTGAAACAGGCACTGATCAATCACACTGGCGACACTGAGCGCTGAAGCCGCACCCGACATCGTCCTTTGCCAGTCCCCGCGCCGAGGCGCACCGGTGGCAGCTCTGGGAGGGACTCGACCACCGCGACTGCGCAAGTAAACCGCTGCTGCGTACGCGAGGTTGGTCCGCGACCCTAGGCGTAACCCGGCTCGACTGCCGAGCCCGCGTTTTGTGGTATCGTTGCAGTCGAGGTGGCAACTGACAGTATCCGGGCTAACCGGGAACGAGCAGACAGCTCACCGGACAGGGGCATTATTGCCGGATTCGAAGCAGGCGCAATCGTGAGCAGCCGACCACAGCATGTTCGCTCATGGCCATCGGGCAGCGCGCTCTCGCACCACCTTTCCGGGCGTCTTGCCGCGCTGACGATACTGCTGTCGCTGGCAGCCCCGGCCCTCGCGCAACCGCTGGCGCACGGCCATAACGACCCCATCGCCCCCGTCATTCTCGGCGTAACCGGGATTCTGTTCTTCGCCATTATCGGGCGCTTCACCGCCCGTAAGCTGTGTCAGCCGTCGGTGCTCGGCGAACTGATCATGGGGGTCGTGCTCGGTAATCTGGCCTATTTGTTCGGCTTCGATCTGATCCTGGTACTGCGCGAAGGACCGGCAATCTTCGAGCTGGAGAAGCAGGTGATTGGCGGAGACGGCCTGGGCACCGCGGCGTTCGCCACCCTGGGCGCGGAGGCGGCGCCGCGGATTCTGAGTGTGCTGCAGGGACCGCATGGCAGTGAGATCCTGCAGGTGGCGCACACCGTCGACGTGTTCTCGCGTTACGGCGTCATCTTCATGCTGTTTCTGGTCGGACTCGACACCAGCGTGAGCGAGATGCGGCGCGTGGGTGCGGATTCGGCACGCGTGGCCGTCATCGGAGTGGCGCTGCCGTTCCTGCTCGGCTTCGCGGCTGCCCGGGCTTTTATGCCGGAAGCATCGCTCAACACCGATCTGTTTATCGCCGCCACGCTGGGAGCCACCAGTGTCGGAATCACCGCCCGGGTGCTGAAAGACCTGCGCCGCGAGCAGTCCACCGAAGCGCACGTCATTCTCGGCGCCGCCATTATGGATGACATACTGGGGCTGCTGATGCTCGCAATCGTCACCGGCATCATCGTCTCCGGCGGCGTGGACCCGGTCAATGTGGCCAGCATCGTCGTGCTGAGCCTGCTGTTCATCGGTGGCGTATTGTTTCTGGGCCCCTATTTTCTGCGCGTCGTGATCCGTCTGTTCTGTCAGCTGGATCTGATCGAGGCGAAAATGTTCACCTCCTATCTGTTTGTGATGATCCTGGCCTGGCTGGCCAATCTGGCGGGACTGGCGACCATTATCGGCGCCTTCACGGCCGGACTGATCCTCAATGACACGTTTTTCGAGCGCTGCGGAATCTCGCGCGCGGATTACGGTGTCAGCATCAAGAGCCTGATCATGCCGCTGGAAGTCATTCTGGTGCCCATCTTCTTCATCCTCATGGGTATCCAGGTGAAACTGGAAACCTTTCTTGACCCCCACGTACTGATCATGGCGGGCGGACTCCTGGTTGCCGCGATGGTCGGCAAGCTGGCCTGCGGTCTCGGCGCCAGCAAGCACACCAACCGCCTGGCCGTAGGCCTCGGCATGATGCCTCGAGGTGAGGTGGGACTGATCTTTGCCGCCATCGGCAAGAGCCTTGGGGTTATCACCGATGCGCTGTTCTCGGCGGTCGTGCTGATGGTTATCGTGACCACCCTCCTGGCGCCGCCGCTTCTGAAACTGGCACTCGAACGCAGCGGCTCGCAGAGGCCTGATTGACCCAGATCAATACGGTGAACATCGCTTAACACTAGTATCGGAATTGTCTCCTGATAATTGCGTATCGGGATTGCTTTGCTCTGCATTACCAAGGCAGACATTGCCAAAACCTCATGTCTCTCGGCCGGACGCCGTGAACACCTCCCGGTAGTCTTGACCGCCGCAACCCTGCACCCGGCATGCGCCGACAGGCAGGGGGCTCTGGCAATGTAGTTCGGTAACTTGTGCTATTAGATTGGGTAGCGGCATTGTTATCGGAGTTGGTTCCGACCGGGGGCGAAATGGGCGAATCTTCCAAATTCATCACTCCCAAACACCCGTCCCGGCGCCCGTTGCCGGAACACGGGCCATATCCAGTGCCGGAGCGCCCGCCGCTCGGTATCGCCGGCAACATGGCACGCTTTTTCATCGATTCCCCGCTCACCCCCATGCTCATGATGTTCGCCCTGGCGCTCGGCCTGTTGGGGCTGTTCATGACACCACGCCAGGAAGACCCCCAGATCTCGGTGCCCATGATCGATATTTTTTTCCAGTATCCGGGCGCCTCGTCGGAACAGGTGGCGAACCTGGCGATCCAGCCGCTGGAACGCATCATGAGCGAGATCACGGGGGTCAAGCACGTATACTCCGTCGCGGAGCGCGAACGCGGCATGGTCACGGTGCGCTTCAAAGTGGGCGAGCCCATGGAACCGTCCATCGTCAAGGTCCACGAAAAACTCCAGAGCAATCTGGACCTGATACCACCGGAAGTGTCCATGCCTCTGGTAAAGCCGCGGCGCGTCGACGATGTCCCGGTGGTCACGGTTACCCTGTGGTGTCCGGACCTGGCGGTGGATGACGCCCGGCTGCGTACTCTGGCGTTCGACGTTCTGCAACGCCTCGAGGAAGTCAAGGACACCGGGCCCGGGTTCGTGGTCGGCGGCCAGAAGTCGCAGATCCGCGTCGAGGTGCTGTCCGAGCGTCTGGCCGGCTATGACATGAGTCTCGACGACGTGGCCGAGACAATACGCCAGGCCAACGCCGAGCGGGGTTCCGGCAACCTGGAAATGGATAACCGTGTGTTCCAGGTCAGCAGTGGTGCCTATCTGCGCAATGCCAAAGACGTAGGCAACCTGGTCATCGGCACCCATCACGGGATGTCGGTCTATGTGCGCGACGTCGCCCGCGTGCTTGACGGGCCCGAGGAAACCGCCCGCCTGGCCAGTTTTTATACCGGCCCGGCCTGGCCGGAAGACGGACCGAGCGCCGACGGCGCGCCAGCCGTTACCATTGCGATCAGCAAGAAGGAAGGCACCAACGGGGTGACGGTCGCCAACGCGATCCTGGACAAACTCGAGTCGCTGCAAGGCTATGTCATCCCGGAAGGCATCAAGGTCACCGTGACGCGCAATTACGGCAAGACCGCAAACGAGAAGGTCAACGAGCTGCTGCTGGCGCTGCATGGTCGCCGCCGTCGCGGTCAGTATCATCTCGTTTGTCACCATCGGCCCGCGTCCGGCGCTGGTGGTGATTGTAGTAATCCCCATCATCGTACTGATTACCGTCTTTTCGGCGTGGGTGCTCGGCTTCACCATCGACCGCGTGAGTCTGTTCGCCCTGGTATTTTCGATCGGCATCATGGTCGATGACGCGACGGTGGTGGTGGAGAATATCTTCCGCCGCTGGCTGCAGGAGGACAGCATGACTATCGCGACGGCGGTCGACGCAGTGCGCGAGGTCGGAAATCCCACCATCATCGCGACCCTGACTATCCTGGCGGCGCTGCTGCCCATGGGTTTCGTCAGCGGCATGATGGGTCCCTACATGCAGCCCATACCGATGCTCGGGTCAGTCGCGATCGGCTTTTCGCTGTTTGCGGCCTTCGTGTTCACCCCCTGGTTTTCGTGGAAGCTGCGGCCGAAGCCTGTCGCATCTGGAACAGGCCGAACGGCGGGAAAGAAAGACCCAGGAGATTATCGGTCGGATCTACCGCCCTATCGTAACGCCTTTTGTACGCAGCCGGCTGCTGGCCTGGCTGCTGTTCGCGGGCGTCGTCACGGCTTTCGTCCTGGCCTGCTCGATGTTCTACACCAACGCCGTCGTGGTCAAGATGCTGCCATTCGACAACAAACCCGAATTCAATGTGCTCATCAACCTGCCGGAGGGCACACCCCTGGCGGTTACCGCGAACGTGGCACACCGCCTCAGCGAGTCGCTGCGCACCGTACCCGAAGTCACCGCGCTGCAGAACTATGCGGGCACTGTGTCACCCTATAACTTCAACGGCATGGTGCGCCACTATTACCTGCGCGACAAACCCTGGGAGGCCGACATCCAGGTCATGCTGCTCGACAAGCACGAGCGCGAACGCAGCAGTCATGACTATCGCGAGTGCGGCGCGCGAACTGTTGACGCCGATCGCGCAACGGCTCGGAGCACGTATCGCCGTGGTGGAAATGCCGCCCGGCCCGCCGGTGCTGCAGACCATGGTAGCCGAGGTCTACGGTCCCGATGCCGCAACCCGGCGCCAGGTCGCCGCGGACCTCACCGGCCTGTTCGAGGAGGTGCCGAACATTGTCGATGTCGACAACTATATGGCGGAACCCCATGACATCTGGCGTTTCAGATGTCGACACCGAAAAGGCCACGCGGCGCGGGATCTCGGTAGACACCATCAATCGCAACATCGCCATGGCGATGGGCGATTACCAGCTGGGCGACGTGCACTACGGCCGCGGGCTGGAACCCATCTATATTGTGATGCAGTTGCCGCTTCGCAGCGCGTGGCGTGGTCAAGAACATCTGGGACCTGCCCATCAAGGCGGCTGACGGCAACACCGTGCCGCTCGGCGAACTGGGGCATTTTGCCATGACGCCCGAGGACCCGATCATTTATCGCAAGGATTTGCGGCCCATGGAATATGTGGTCGGCGAAATGGCGGGGCGACTCGGCGCACCGATCTACGGCATGCTCGCTGTGGAGGATCTGCTCAAGGGCTACGAGACCCCGGACGGCGCAGTCCTGTCCGGCACACTCACCGGCGCGCCGGAAAGCAGCACGCGTTTCCGGCTTCGAATGGAGCGGCGAATGGGTGGTCACCTATGAAACGTTTCGCGACCTGGGGCTGGCCTTCGCTGCCGCGTCTGTTGCTGATCTATTTCCTGCTGGTCATCGAATTCCGCAATTTTCTCATTCCGATGACCGTCATGCTGCCCATCCCCCTGACCATTATCGGCATCGTCCCGGGGCACTGGCTGCTGGACGCCGAGTTCACCGCGACTTCCATGATCGGCTTCATCGCCCTGGCCGGAATCGAGGTGCGCAACTCGATCCTGTTTGCCGATTTTGCCAAGAACAAGGTCCACCACGGAATGGATATCAGGGAAGCGGTGGTCCAGGCAGGTCAAATCCGCATGCGTCCGATCGTGGTAACGCAGCTCACCCTGATGGCGGGCGCAGGTGCAATTCTGTTTGATCCCATATTCCAGGGCATGGCGATCTCGCTGCTGTTCGGCGCATTGACTTCCATGACGCTTACCATGCTGACATTGCCGTTGCGCTGCATCGCGGCAAAACGCGCCTTCATGCCCGAATCGATCGAACAGGAGCAGAACAGGAACAGGCGCTGCAACTGGAGAACGAAACGCCGGCGTCCGGGTCCCAGCCAGCGAGACGCAGTAGGACGCCACCGCGGGTAACGCCCGGTCCGCGCATCCGTCCGGGAAGCATAGCGCCAGCATCGGCAGCGCCGTGATTTCCCTTACCCAGGCTCTCTGGACAACCCGAGTCCGGGGACGTAACGCCACACGGACTGGCGTCGAGACTCCAGCTCCACGCCACCCACCCAGCGCTGCATCCCGTTCAGAGCGACCCAGTCTGACCGCCACTCGATCAGCTCATCGCCGGCAGCGTGATTTCCACGTGCCAGTCAACCGGCTTGCCATCGTGCTTCTCGATGCATGCCTTAGCATTATTTCAGTATTGTTTCGGGCGCCTGAGCTGAAGCGGCGCTGCGGCGCCAAGCGATGAGTTCAGGCCGCCACCGCTGCTCCGATTTCAATCAACACGGGCGACGTTCCGGACTTGCGGGCTGCTCAGGCAGTCGAACCGCATTTATCCAGACACAGGTCTGGCTATACCCGTTCGAGTTCTTCGCTTTCGACATCCAGACAGCGTTGTTTGGAGAGAATCGCTATCAGCTGACTGAGGTTGCGGAAGGATGTTGTTTCCCCGTTTTCAACGTCCTCGACAATGCCAACGACACGATCCGGGTGGTGTTCGTCTCTGCGATAGATACGCAGGATGTAGTTTTCCACGCGAATACTCCCTTTCCAATATGCATCCCTGCCGCCAGAGGCCGTAGTGTACTTCATGCCCGCGCCTGCGCACCACTGCCTGGCCCAGCGGGGCGACAACCGGCAAGCGCGCGATTCCGCGGTCGGCCGGGGCATCGCTGGCGGATAACATCAGGTTTCTCAAGGTGTTCGTTGCCTTCCTGAGGAAACACCTTGCGATACAGGGCGAAGCTGGCGTAAGCGAGCACCGGCAACACCACTGTCAGGAGCGGCAGCAGCAGGATGGACAGCAGCGTCGCGCCAGTGAGTACCAGCCCCCAGGCAATACAGATCGCGAAATTGCCGAACACCGCGCGCACACTGGCGTGCACAGCCGCGACCAGACCGGCGCGGCGCTCGTGCAGCAACGGCACCGAGAACGCCGAGATGGCCAGGATGATAAATGCCAGAACCGACCCCATCAGCGCGGCCCAGAGTTCGAAGGCAACGACCTGCTGCTGCAGACGCACCAACCAGGGCAGCTCATAGGGCAGGTGCTCGGCACCGATCATGACGGTGTAGAGCACAGCGGCATCCGTGATCCAGATCAGGAACAGGAACGCGCACAGCAGGGCCACCAGCCACAGACCCGCCGGTGCGCCCGCGAAGGCGGCAAAGGCATCCATGAGGCGCGGCCTGCGACCGGCGGCGTGTATGACCGCGAGCCGGAAGAATCCCGTCAGCAGCGCCGGGCCCACCAGCATGAAACCGCCGGCGATCGGCAGCGCCATCGGCGCGACGCCGAATGCCCCGACCGCAACCAGCACCAGCAGGCCGATCAGGGCAAACAGCCCGGCGAACGCCATGCTGGCCACTGGCACGGCGCGCAATGTACGCCATCCCGTCACCAGCGCGTCGGCGATGTCGGTGCTCGAGATTGCACGTGGCGTGAGCGCGGCGTCCTGGCTCGCGGTGTGCGCTGTGGATCGGGGATTCATGGGCGTGAAGTGTAGCGAAACTCCGCGTTGCACGGCACACCGGTGCGGGGCCGCGCGCAGCTCGGTAAACCGGTCGGCCTCAGAAAAGTCTTGCCGGCCCGGGGCTTTTTGAGCTCGGGGTTCAAACGTGTTAGGGTAAATTTCGATCCCAAGCCCGGAAGCTCAGGATTCCGACCGTTCCAGAACATTGTTTTATGCCAGGCCACAATCCGTTTGTGGCGGTTCGCTGACGCGGGAATCTGGCCGATTTCTGATTTGCGCGTTTGGCGCCGCTGTTTTCTGTCTCTCCCTCACGGCGGTTGCGGGTTCGGGCACTCCCCTGCTCGTGCTTTCTTCCGATACCGACACAGCCAGCGCCGGCTACTACCGGCTGGAGTGGAATTGGACCCGTGCCGCCGCCGAGTCCGGTGGCGAATTCGAACTGCAGGAAAGCACCCGGCCCGACTTCAGTGATGCCGCAGCCCTGTACCGGGGCCCGGACCTCGCCACTGTCATCAGCGGACGCCGCGACGGTCGGCGCTACTATCGGGTGCGCTCTAAGCCCCACAGCGCATGGAGCAACACCGTGCAAGTGACCACGGCACACCACCCCTTGTCACGCGCGCTGGCGTTCTTCGCCGCCGGCGCACTGGTGTTCGCGCTGACGCTGGCCATGATCCTGCACGGCAGTAAACAGCAATAACCAGGCCGACACCGCTCATGCCCCATCTAAGTATTGACTTCCAGCGTCTGAAACAGGATATCGTCGATCTGTCCTCCATCGGCAGACGTGACAACCAGGGCTTATACCGCATGGCCTTCAGCGCTGCGGACATGCAGGCCCGCCAGTGGCTGCAGCAGCGCATCCGGGATGCGGGTCTGGAACTGTACGTGGATGGCGCCGCCAACATCCATGCACGCCTGGACTGGGACGGCAAACGGCCCAGCGTCATGACCGGCTCGCATCTGGACACGGTACCGGGTGCCGGCCACCTGGATGGTGCGCTGGGCGTGCTGACCGGGTTGGAGTGCCTGCGTTGCATGAAGGAGCAGCAGATTGCGCTGCGTTTCCCGCTCGAATCGGTTGCCTTCACCGATGAAGAGGGCCGCTTCGGCGACATGATCGGCTCCCAGGCCATCTGCGGCCAGTTGACGCCCGACAGCCTGCATTCGGCGCGCGATCTCGCCGGGGTGCGTCTGGTCGACGCCATGGCAGAAAACGGCCTCGACGCCATGGACGCTCTGCACGCGCAGCGGCGCCCCGACAGCCTGCACGCGTTCATCGAACTGCACATCGAGCAGGGGCCGGTGCTGGATCGCCAGCAATTGCATATCGGCATCGTCGACGCGATTGCAGGATTGTTCAAGTGGCAGGCACGTTTTATCGGCGAAGCCAACCACGCCGGCACCACGCCCATGACCATGCGCCATGACGCCTTCCAGGCGGTCGCGGAGCTGTCCGGCGAAATTCCGCGCATCCTGGAAGAAAACGGCAGCATTCGCAGCGTGGCGACCATTGGCCGGGTCGAGCTGTTCCCGGGCGCCGCCAATGTCGTGCCCGGTCGGGCCGAGTTCTCGCTGGAGGTGCGCGATACCGACCCGTCTGGTGCTCGACCAACTGGCCAACGCTTTCCGTCGCGCCATGTCCGCCATCGCGCGGCGCCGCGACCTGATGTTCGAGTTCGAGGTGCTGGGCGAGCTCACTCCGCGCAAATGCGACCCGGGCATTGTGGATACCGTCGCCAGCCTGTGCCGCGAAATGGGAATCAATTCGACCCACATGCACAGCGGCGCCGCGCACGACACCCAGATCATGTCGACCATCACCCGCGCCGGCATGATCTTTGTCCCCAGCAAGGACGGGCGCAGCCATTCGGCCTCCGAGTGGACCGCCTGGGAAGATATCGAAGTGGGTGCCAACGTGCTGCTGAATACCCTCAACCGGCTGGCGGGAGCGTAACCAGTGATTGACGACAAAAACACCGATCTCAAGGGTCTCAACGAGGAGTATCTGCACGTCGACCCGCTGCAGCACGCCTACCGCAAGTGGCTGACGGAGAACAAGGCCGTCAAGGAGTCGCTGGAGAAGCACAACACGGCACTGCTGGTGATCGATCTGCAATACCTCGACGCGGCAGAAGGCTTCGGCGTGTTCGCCGACGCCGAAAAATCGGGTGTGCCCAGGGAGGCGCAGGAATATTACTTCAAGCGTCTGCACCACGTCGTGCTGCCCAATGTGCGGCGCCTGCAGGATACCTTCCGCGACCTCAACCTGGAGGTCATACACACGCGCATCCAGTCGCTGACCCAGGACGGCAGGGACCGCAGCCCGGGTCACAAACGGCTCAAACTGCACGCCGCGCCCGGCTCCAAGGAAGCCGAGTTCCTGCCCGAAGTGGCGCCCAAGCGTGACGAGCTGATCATCAACAAGACGGCCAGCGGTGTGTTCAATGCAACCAACCTCGAGTACATCCTGCGCAACATGGGCATCACCGGCCTGTTCGTGTGCGGCGTCTACACCAACGAATGTGTGTCGACCACGGTACGCGATGCCTCGGACCGGGGCTTCTACACCACCCTGATCAACGACGGCTGCGCCACGGTGACGCCGGAGCTGCACAACGCCACCATCCGCACCCTGAAGGACCGCTATTGCCGGGTATTGACCGCGGAGCAGGCCGTCAAGGAAACCCGCCAGGCGGTGAAAATTGAATAACACCGTCAACAGTGCAATGCTCGACCCCGCGACCGGGTGGTGGATCCTCGCCGCGTTCAGCCTGGTGTGGATTTTTCTGGGCTGGTTCTGGGGGCGCAAGGCCAAAGGCCTGGACGATTTCATGCTCGCCGGCCGCAACGTCGGCATGGCACTGGGGGTGGCGACAGCCATGGCGACCTGGGTTACCAGCAATACCACCATGGCGGCACCCCAGCTGGCCTTGCAGCTCGGCATCTGGGGCATGGTGGGCTATTCGCTCGGTTCCGTCGGTCTGATGCTGTTCGCGCCGCTGGCGCGGCGCATCCGCCGTCTGATGCCGTTCGGCTACACCAGTGGCGATTTCGTGCGCCTGCGCTACGGCAAGACCGCCTGGCGGGTGTTCCTGCTCATTTCCCTGTTCTATGCCTTCGGCTGGCTGATCAGCCTGGGCATGGCGGGCGGCGTGCTGATTCAAGCGCTCACCGGCATCCCCTACCAGTACGGCATGAGCGTGATTCTGAGCATCTGCGTGGTGTACACCCTGCTCGGCGGCCTGCGCGCCGTCATCGGCACCGACTTCATCCAGACCATCATTATCCTGCTGGGGATCGGCATGCTGTGCTGGCTCGCCATCACGCGGCTTGGCTTCGATGACAATCCACTGCGGCCGTTGCCGAGTCACGCCCCGAGCTGCTGAATCTGTTGATGCCGGCGGCCATCATGTTTCTGTTCAACAACCTGCTGTTCGGCGTCGGCGAGATCTTCCATTCCAATGTCTGGTGGAGCCGTGCCTTTGCGTTTCGCGAAGGCGTCGGTTTCTCCGCCTACCTGACCGCCGGCGCCATGTGGATACCGATTCCGATCGTGGCCGGCTTCGTCGCCCTGGCGGTCCCGGCCCTGGGCCTCAACGTGCCGGCGGCCGATATGGTCGGCCCCATGGTCGCTGCAAAACTGCTCGGGAGTCGCCGGCGCGGTGCTGGTGTTCATCGTGGTGTTCTCCGCCCTCGCCTCCAGCCTCGATTCGCTGCTCGCCGCCACCGCAGATCTGATTCTGCAGGATATCTACCGCGGCCACCTGCGTCCCTCGGCCGGTGAAGAGGAACTGCGGGTGGCGGCAAAATTGATCATACTGGGCCTCGGCCTGGGCACCTGGCTGCTGTGTCTGCCGCGACTGACCACGCTGGCCGAGCTGCTGTATTTCACCGGCGCCTTCGTGTCCAGCACCATCTGGCCCATCGCGGCGGGCCTGTACTGGCGGCGCACCAACGCCGCGGGCGCAACCCTGGCGATGGTGCTCGGTACCGGCGTGGGCCTGTACAGCTATTTCACTATCGGCTTTTATGTCGCAGCGCTGACCGGCGCCGCGGTTTCCATGCTCACCGTGGTCATCACCACCTGGTTGTGGCCAGCCGATTTCAGCTGGCAGGCGCTGCGCACCGAAGTGGAAACCGGCGCATGACGATATCCACCGATCTACTCGCAATCCTGGTGACAGTCGCACTGGCTGTGGTCACGCTGTCACCCCTTGTTCTGTTAGGCCTGTTGGCCAAAGACTGGAAGAGCGGAAAATTATGGTGAAACCCCCTCAACCCCTGCCTACACAGCCGCTCAAACGGCTGTCGGACACCACGCATTCCGATCGCTGCACAAACCTGCTCGAGGCCATTGAAGAGGATTCGGCAACGCTGCTGGATCTGGCCAATCAGTCGGTGGTTTCGGCACGCCAGTTCGACCGCGCCAAGCTCATCCAGCTGTGCCGGCTGGCGGCGAAATACGAAAACTCGCCGGCACCGGTGCAGCGTCCGTTGACCGGCAAGATTCTGATCAGCGCCTTCTATGAACCGAGCACCCGCACCCGCCTGTCGTTCGAAAGCGCCTGGCACCGGCTCGGCGGCGACATCATGTCCATCACCGACCCGACCACCACCGGCATCGCCAAGGGCGAGTCCTACCGCGACATCGCCGAGATGCTGAGTGGCTACGGCGACGTCGTGGTGCTGCGCGACAACAATGGCGCTGCCATCTACGAAATGATGAAGTCGCTGCGCATTCCGATCATCAACGCCGGCAACGGCACCGACGAGCACCCCACGCAGGCGCTGGCCGACATGTACGCGATCTTCAAGTGGCGGCCCGCTTTGCTCGAAACCAGCGTAGCCGGGCAGGACCGGATACGCATCGGCATTATCGGTGTGCCCGGCGAAATGCGCACCGTGCGCAGCCTGCTGCTGTTCCTGTCCCTGGTGCCCCAGGCCATCGAGGAAGTGGTGGTGATCTGCAACAGCGACGGTGTGTTCTCGCCCGGACAGCGGGAGGAACTCGAGGAGCGCGGGCTCCGGCTGCGCGTCACTGCCGATATGGAGGCGGAGCTGCCGTCGCTGGACGTGGTTTACATCAACGCCATCGTCTGGTCGGGCGGCGGTTACCAGGAACACGGCAGCGAGTACCGCCTCAGCAAAGACTCGCCGCTGAAGAAAGACGCCATCATTCTGCACCCGCTGGCGCGCGGCGAAGAACTGTCTACCGATCTCGACGAGACCACGCACAACTGGTATTTCGCCCAGGCGCGCGGCGCCGTGTTCATACGCATGGCACTG
This sequence comes from uncultured Gammaproteobacteria bacterium, assembly GCA_963695455.1. Lineage (GTDB taxonomy): Bacteria > Pseudomonadota > Gammaproteobacteria > DSM-19610 > DSM-19610 > Thiogranum. The sequence goes on from CAVOGN010000014.1 coordinate 166,675, forward strand.
CTGACCTGCTATGTGTGGCTGTTCTGACTTCTGAATACAGCGAAAGGATTTTATTGCTATGTGCGGAATTGCAGGCTATTTCCATGCCGACCCGAACCGTCCGGTCGACCCTCAGGTGCTGGTCAACATGGCCGCGATACAGTACCACCGCGGCCCGGATGGATTCGGCTACAAGACCCTGGACCAGCGCGGCGTGGGTTTCAGCCACGCGCGCCTGTCGATCATCGATCTGGATGAGAACCGCGCCCGCCAGCCGTTCCTGTCACCCGACGGCGATCTCCTGCTGGCGCACAACGGCGAATTCTACGACTACAAGCGGCTGCGCACCGACCTGGTGTCGCGCGGCGTGCCGTTCCGCACCAAGAGCGACTCGGAGCTGGTGCTGCACCTCTACCCGCGGCTGGGACTCGAGGACATGCTGCCGCATCTGCGCGGCGAGTTCGCCTTCGCGCTCTACGACCGGCGCCACGACCGGCTGATCCTGGTGCGTGACCGCTTCGGGGTCAAGCCGCTGTACTGGACGCACACCGACGACACCCTGGTGTTCGGCTCGGAGCTCAAGGTGCTGTTTGCACACCCGCGGGTGCAGGCGCGCTTCAGCCCCGAGGGTCTGTATCACCAGCTGATGCAGACCATGGTACCCGGCAGCACCGCGTTCCAGGACGTGCACCAGGTGAAACCCGGCCATGCCCTGATTGTGGAACGCAGTCACGGCAAGCTGAAGATTCGCGAGCAGCGCTACTGGGACATGGATTTTCCGCTGCAAGGGGAGCGCGAGGAAAAGCCCGAGGACTACTATATCGAAGGCGTGCGCTCGGGCCTGATGGAAGCCGTACAGCTGCGCCTGGAAGCCGACGTCCCGGTGGCCTGTTACCTGTCGGGCGGCATCGACTCATGCTCCATCCTGGGCCTCTCGGCCGCCAGCCAGCAGTCGCCGGTCAAGGCCTTCACCATCGGTTTCGACGACAGCGACTATGACGAGACCGCCATAGCGCGCGAAATGGCGCAGGCGGTCGGTGCCGACCAGGACATCATGCTGCTGGAGGCGGACCACCTGTACGACAACTTCGTGGAAACCGTGTGGCACGCCGAACGCACCATCTACAACACCCTGGCGGTCGCCAAGCTGCTGATGAGCCGGCATGTCAATGCCGCGGGCTACAAGGTGGTGGTCACCGGTGAGGGTTCCGACGAGCTGTTCGGCGGCTACCCGGCGTTTCGCCGCGACATGTTCCTGCACGGACTGGATACGCTGTCCGCCGCGGAGCGCAGCGCCTGGGAACAGATGCTGGCCGAAAGCAACCAGATCTTCCGCGGCGCCATGCTGGCGGAAAAGGAGTTGCACGACCCCGCCCTGGACGCACTGGTGGGCTTCACGCCCAGCTGCCTGCAGCCCTGGCTGGCCTCGGCACAGCACGTCACCGGCCTGATTCACCCCGATTTGCGCGCCACATTGCAGGGCTACCAGCCCGGTGCCGCGATCGCCGCAGCGCTGGACGGCGACATGCTGCAGGGGCGACACGCCCTGGACAAGGCCCAGTATGTGTGGATCAAGACCATGCTGGAGGGCCAGATCCTCACCTGGGGCGGGGACCGCGTCGACATGGCCAACTCCATGGAAGCGCGCCCGGCCTTTCTGGATCACCACCTGGCCGAGTTCGCCACTCGGCTGCCGCCGACGCTGCGCATCAAGGGACGCACCGAAAAATACGTGCTGCGCGAAGCCATGCGCGGGCTGCTGCCGCAGGTGCTGTACGAACGCGAGAAGTTCGCCTTCATGGCCCCCCCGGCACACACCGACCCGAAGAAGTGGTCGGCCATGAAGGCGCTCGCCGACGAGTACCTGTCGGCGCAGGCCAGCGAAGCCGCCGGCTGTCTCGACACCGCAGGCATACAGGCGCTGTTCCGCCTGCACGAGGACCCGGCCACCAGCGTCGAAACCCAGGTGCAGCTCGATGCCGTCATCAACCATCTGCTGGGCGTGCAGATCCTGCACCGGCAGTTCATCGCCGGCGACATCCCGCAGCGGGCACAGCAACGCGCCGAACAGCTCGGCTGGCACGCCGCGGCCTGAGCCGTAAGCTGACAGCCACGGTGTCACGCTAACCGTTCATCGCCAGAGCAACGTAAATGCCGTCGGCGGTGCGCCGGCCTCGGGAAATTGGCGTATCCCGGACAGGAGCCCGCTCTGGGGAGGCTGCTGAAGGTCGGTAATCGGCCAGGACTTGCCGTTCCCAGAAACAGAAAACCCCGCTGATGCGGGGTTCCTGTACTTCCGATATCGTAAAGGGTTGTAGGACGCCTGCCCGTTAGAGACGCCGAATATAAGAGTTCTCTGTAGGACCGGTTCGGACCACTGATCTGTCGTTCGCGATTGCGAGCGGCGTAGTGCCTGCTGCACCTGGGTACGGGGAAAACCGGCCAGGAATTGCCGTTCGCGGAATTTCGACGAAGGTCTTAGTGCACCAAAACTTGCCGTTCCGTGATCCGGCCAGTACTTCCGAGTTCGACAGACGAGCGGCGCGAGAAGGGAACCCTACCGGGGGAAACCCTTTTGTCTTACTATTGGGAAGCTGCGGCCTGACCCGGAAGCTGAATCTGACGACTGCCATTCTGCATATGACTCTATGTGATGAGTCTTCGACGAAACGGTCAACTACCGTTTCCAGGATTACCGACATATGTCCGCGATGAACACGTTCACGTACACGGTGGCCTTTATGCTGCCGGTAAAGGCGAAGAGAACAAAGAATTTCCGAGAGTTAGTTGAATATGCCCACTCGATGGGGTTTGATTTCCTAGTCTCTAATTGCCTTGACAACAGCGAGCTGTTGTTGCGCGCAGGTAAGGTCCGTTGTACCCCTCTGGAGGTGGCCAACTTGCTCATAGCCTTGCATTTGCTGGCTACCCAGAGAAGACAGGATCTGATTATTGTTGGAAGGATCAATCAAGTGAGGTACCAGCACTGCCTGTTTGCCACGCTGTCCATCGAGAAGCTTCGCCATTGGTCGCAACACCTGACGAACATGTTGGCAACAAACAGGTTGTATGAACGGGCGTCTCGAGGCGTCGCGGCACGCGAGCACGAGGGTCGGCTATCTAAACCCACAGATGTGCACCCGGCTGAAGTAATGATTCCCCTAACGTATGTTGTTGACGAGCAGCGAGTGCTGCATTGACCTCATGCATTAGACGACCTAGTCGACGATGATGAATGGGTACGGCTCCTGATCGATACAAAAGGCCGACTGCGGCTTGTTAGAGAAAGCGAATATTAGGAAAGAATGTAGGTCTTATTTCCGCCAGTTACCTGCCGTTCAGCGTCTTCGCGATCTACCCCGGTTGTTGGGACCGGCAACGGGAAAAACCGGCCTATTGTGTTGAAAAACTCTCTTATCTCGAAAACATCTAATTTTCAGGGCATCGAAATGCATTACCTACACTGAGAAAGTCGCTTAGAAACTATTACAGAAGGTCGCGTTTTTGCTGATCCCCAATTGCTAACTTATTACCGAGTTTTTCAACACAATAGGCCGAAAGTGTGAGTACTGATTGCTGGGCGCGAACGGCAAGTTTCTGCCCGAAGCAAGAAGTTCCCAAAGTGACCAGCTGTATTTACTAGACGGGACTCCCGGCTCCAACCCGGGACCAACCCGGACCACCACGTGCACAGCTGCTCGAGCGCTGAGCTTCAGCCCGCAGTCGCGCCACTCTAGCCGGGCTCAGGCGCCCCGGTAACCGAGCCGTTCCGACACCTGTCTGCCGGCCTGCCTGACCAGCGCTATCCAGTCGTCCCGGCGACGCTCTATGGGTGCGGAGATCGACAGGCCGGCGACCATCGGCACCGCTGTTGTCGCGGATCAGCGTACCGATACAACCGACACCCTCCTCCGCCTCTTCGTTGTCCAGGGCATAACCGTCCTGCGCGCCTGGTGCGCCACCGCAAGCAGTCGCTTGCGGGTCTTGATGGTGTGCGGCGTGTACGACGGCAGACCGGTGCGCTCGGCGTAGGCCTGACGAACGGCGTCGCCGAGTTCACCCAGCATCAGTTTACCGACCGCGGTGACGTGCAGCGGCGCGCGGCTGCCGATCACCTGCTCGACCCGCATCATGCGTTTCGGTGTCACGCGCTCGATATAGATCACCTCGTCACCCTCGCGCACGGTAAGGTTGACGGTTTCGCCGATCTGGTCGCGCAGCGACTCCATGATGTCCTGCGCCTCCTCGCGGATGTCGACGCCGCGCCGCACCCGCCCCGCCAGGTGCAGCAGCTTGCGTCCCAGCATGTAGTGCCCGGCCGAATCGCGCTCCACGAAACCGACCTCGGTCGAGCGCGCCGAGGATGCGGAAGGCGGTGGAGGGATGCAGCCCGGTTTCGGCGGACAGGATCTTCAGGCTGAGCGGCTGCTCGCGGCGGCGATGGCATCGATGCAGGCTGGCGGAACGGTCGATAACCTGAATAGAAGACATAGGTATTATCCTATTTCACATTGTGAAAACGATTATGTATTGCGAAATGTATACCGACGACGCTATGGTTTCGCCAAGCCAAGATTGAGACAGGGCGGTGCCGGATTCATCCCGACCGCCTTTTCTTAACCGATCAATATTTCACAATATGAAATTACTTACATGTGAGATGAAAATTTCGCATCGAGCCAGAGAGGACCGCACCATGACCGCAAACACCGCCGAACAACTTTCCCCCATGCCGGCCTTCTGCCAGGGCATCCAGCACTTCGGTGACGCCTGGCCCGACTTCGACCGGCACGCCGACCAGGCGGTCATCGCCGACGGCCAGCGCGCTATCGCAGGACAGCCGCCGATGACAAAGCCGTCTACCAGACCCTGCTCGGCGCCGATGCGCTGCGCTACCTCACCCTGCAGGTCACCGGCGTCCAAGGGCTCCGGCCACCCGGGCGGCTTCGCCTCCAGCGCCGAGGCCCACGCCGCGCTGATGATGCTCGGCCACACCAACATCGTCACCGAGGTCGGCCACCACGCGCCCGGCTTCTATTCGTCGATGTTCCTCGACTGCTTCGCTGGAGGAGATGGGCATCCACACCATGGACGACATGATGCAGCGCTTCCGTGAAAAGCACGGCCTGCTCGGCCACCTGTCCGGCGCCATCCCCGGCCTGCTCGCCCCCGCCGGCCCGCTCGGTCAGGGCCAGCACTTCGCCATGGCCGGCGCCTACCTGCACCGCGACAAGCTGTTCCCGGTCACCATCGGCGACGGCGGCATGGGCGAACCCTACGTGCTCAACGCGATGATGCACTTCCACACCGCCTACCCGGAGATCACCAACTTCCTGCCGGTGCTGATCTGGAACGGTTATTCGCAGGAACACCATTCCATGGTGTCGCTGCACAGCAATGCGCAGATGATCGACTACTGGAAGGGCCACGGCTTCGACGAGGTGATCCTGGTCGACGCCAAGGAATTCGACGACAGCGGCCAGCAGGGCGCTTATGTCGACAGCACGCCACTTCTCGCTTCGACCAGCGCCTGGCCTTTGCCAAGGCGGTGCTGCAGGGCATCGATCGCGGCCGCACGCTCTGCCCTGGGCGGCAAGCTGACCGCCTTCATCATCAAGCAGCTGAAGGGCACCGGCGTGCACACCGTGGGCGCCAAGTCGCACAATCTGTACCCGGCCGACACGCTCGACCAGCCGCACATCATCGACGGCCTGAAGCGCCGCGCCCTGCCGCCGGCGGCCTGGCAGATCGTGCGCGACAACTTCAGCCGTGCCGGCGGCGGCCCGGCGGTGAAGACCGTGGTGACCGAACGCGAGCTGGAACTCACGCCGCTGCCGAAACTGGCCATGCAGGAGTTTCGCCAAGGGCGAAAAGGCCGTGCCCGCCACCGCCATGGGTGCACTGGTCGCCCAGGTCGGCCAGGCCGATCCGCGCTTCGTGGTGACCAATGCCGACGGCAACGAGGCCTCGGCGATGAAGAACATCAACGACGCGCTCAAGATCCGCCACCCGACGCAGCGATCCGCTGTACAACCAGGAGCCGACCGGCCAGGTGTACGAGCCGCTCAACGAAGACGCCTGTGCCGGCTTCGCCGCCGGCTCTGGCGCTGTTCGGTTCGCGCGCGCTCTGGCTGTCCTACGAGTCCTTCGCCATCAACGGCTGGCCGATTGTGCAGACCGTGACCCAGGCGATGGCCGAGCTGCGCCGCAAGACACCGTCGCATGGTCACCATGTTCACCGCCGGCGCACTGGAGCAGGGCCGCAACGGCTGGACCCACCAGCGTCCGGAGATCGAGAACTATTTCGCCGCGATGATGCGCAACGGCAACGTCTATCCCGCTGTTCCCGTGTGATGCCAACTGCATCCAGGCGGCCTACGAATACGCCACCAACAGCTACAACAAGGGCATGGTGATCATCGCCTCGAAGAGCCCGCTGCCGGTCTACCTGACGCTGGACGAGGCGCGCCACGCCATCGAGGACGGCGCCGCAACCATTTACGAATCCGCAGTCCGGCGAGCAAGGGCACCGTGGTGTTCGCGGTGACCGGCGACATGATCCTGCTGCCGGTGTTCGAGGCCAAGGACAAGCTGGAAGCAGACGGTTATCGGGTGCGCATCGTTGCGGTGGTCAACCCGCGCCGCCTGTACCGCCCGAGCGATATCGCCTGGGACACGGTCGCCGAACCGGACAACAAGTTCATGGACGACGACCACTTCAACGCGCTGTTCGACGGCGACGTGCTGCTGGCGGTGAGCGGCGGCCCGAGCGCACCGCTGGAACCGGTGCTGCTGCGCACCCGTGCGCCCAAGCGCGACACCTTCTGCTGGAAGCGCGGCGAAACCACCGCATCGCCCGGCCGAGATCATGGACTTCAACGGCATCACCGCCGAGGCCATGCTGAGCGCGTACAAGCGCTGCTGTTAACTGCCGCCGCAAAAGCAGCGGCCTGACGATTTATCTGCAGACGGATATACCGGTAGCATGCACCAGGAGTAAACCATGGCGAACACCAAGATCATCGTACTCGACGACGACCCGACCGGCTCGCAGACGGTACACAGCTGCCTGCTGCTGACCCGCTGGGATGTCGCCACCCTGAAAGCAGGGGCTGCAGGATGCCGCACCGCTGTTTTTCGTGCTCACCAACACGCGCGGCATGAGCGCCGACGCAGGCGGCCGCGGTCACCCGCGAGGTGTGCGTCAATCTCAAGCAGGCACTGGCCGAACTGGCACCGGGCGGGAACGCCCATCAATCCGCTGCTGGTGAGCCGCTCCGACTCCACCCTGCGCGGCCACTACCCGGTGGAGACCGATGTGATCGCCGAGGAGCTGGGGCCGTTCGATGCGCACTTTCTGGTACCGGCGTTTTTCGAGGGCGGACGCATCACCCGCGACAGCATGCATTATCTGATGGTCGAACGGCAAACCGGTGCCGGTGCACGAAACCGAGTTTGCGCGCGACTCGGTGTTCGGCTATTCACACAGTTACCTGCCCGACTACGTGGAAGAGAAAACCGGCGGCCGCATCCGGCCGACGCAGGTGGAACGCTTCCTGCTGGCACGATGTGCGCGGCGACAGCCTGCCGCGGCTGATGGCGCTGCAGGGCAACGTCTGCTGCGTGGTCGATGCCGAAACCCAGGACGACCTGAATCATTTCTGCAGCCAGCTGATGAAGGCCGCCGCGCAGGGCAAACGCTTTCTGTTTCGCAGCGCCGCCAGCCTGCTGACCGCGCTGGCGCAGCTGCCGCCGCAACCGGTGCGCCGCCGAGGCCATGCGCGCAGTACGTGCGCGACGGCCGGGCCGGCGCGGTGATCGTCGGTTCGCACGTCAGCAAGACCACGCAGCAGCTGCAGCGAGCTGCTGAAGATGCCCGGCGTCGCAGCCATCGAAATCGACGTGGAGCATATCGAGTCGCAGCGCGCAGTCATGCTCGACAGACATCATCGACGCAGGCCGCGCAACTGCACGCTGACGGCAGTCACGCCGGTGATCTATACCAGCCGCACCGAGAAGACCTTCGCCGATCAGGCCACGCGCCTGGCCTTCGGCGACACGGTATCGGCCTTCCTGATGGACGTGGTGCGCAGCCTGCCGGCGACGCTGGGCTTTCTGATCAGCAAGGGCGGCATCACCTCCAACGACGTGCTGAGTTCGGCGCTGGCACTGCGCACCTCGCGGGTGCTCGGCCAGATTCTGCCCGGCTGTTCGGTGGTGCGCTGCCCCGACGATCATCCGCGTTATCCCGAGCTGCCGGTGGTGATCTTTCCCGGCAATGTCGGCGACGAGCACGCCGTCGCGCGCGCCTATGCGCGCCTGGCCGGCATCGCCGAAACGCCGGACAATGCGACGGGCACGCGCGCCGCGGCACTGAGGTAGAATCGGGTTTGAGACCGCGGCGCAGTGTGCGCGGCCCCAGATGCAAGCGCGCAAGCATGCGCGACTCCGGCAACGAGGATCCATGAATCAGCCACTGGAACAAAGCGAGTTTCCCACCGTCGACCGCGCGCAGCTGATCGAACGTCTGGGCACTATCCTTGCCGCGCCATCGCTGCTGCACAGCCCCGAAGACCTGCGGCCCTACGAGTGCGACGGCCTGTCTGCGTATCGTCAGCTGCCGCTGGCTGGTGGCCCTGCCCGACAGCGTCGAACAGGTGCAGGCCATCCTGCGCCTGTGCCACGAACTCGAGGTGCCGGTGGTGGCGCGCGGCGCCGGCACCGGCCTCTCCGGTGGCGCCCTGCCGTCACGAGCGCGGTGTGCTGCTGAGCCTGGCCAAGTTCAACCGGATTCTGGAGATCGATCCCGCAGCGCCGCATCGCGCGGGTGCAACCCGGCGTGCGCAACCTGGCGATCTCGGAAGCCGTCGCGCGGACACGGGCTCTACTACGCCCCCGACCCCTCATCGCAGATCGCCTGCACGCATCGGCGGCAACGTGGCGGAAAACTCCGGCGGCGTGCACTGCCTGAAATACGGCCTCACGGTGCACAACATCCAGCAGCTGCGCATGGTCACCATCGACGGCGAGCTGCTGACCATCGGCGGCAGCGGCCTCGACGCGCCCGGCTATGACCTGCTGGCACTGATGACCGGGTCCGAGGGCATGCTCGGGGTCATCGTCGAGGTCACCGTGAAGCTGTTGCCGCAGCCGCGAGCGCGCACAGGTGGTGCTGGCGGCGTTCGACGACGTGGTCAAGGCGGGCAGCGCGGTCGGCCACATCATCGCCGCCGGCATCATCCCGGCCGGCCTGGAGATGATGGACCGGCTGGCGATCCGAGCCGCCGAGGATTTCGTGCACGCCGGCTATCCGGTCGACGCCGAGGCGATACTGCTGTGCGAGCTGGACGGCACCAACGAGGAAGTCTCGGAGCAGATCTACAAGGTGCGCGAAATTCTCACACGCCAGCGGTGCGACCGAAGTGCGCACCGCCAGGGACGACGCCGAGCGCGCTCATCTTCTGGAAGGGCCGCAAGGCCGCCTTCCCCGCGGTGGGCCGCATCTCACCCGACTACTACTGCATGGACGGCACCATCCCGCGCAAGCAGCTGCCGCGAGGTGCTGAAAGCGATAGCCGACCTGTCCACGCGAATACGGTCTGGCGGTCGCCAACGTGTTTCACGCCGGCGACGGCAACCTGCACCCGCTGATTCTCTACGATGCCAACAAGCCGGGCGAGCTGGAGCGCACCGAGGAATTCGGCGGCACGCATCCTGGAGCTCTGCGTCGAGGTCGGCGGCACCATCACCGGCGAGCACGGCGTCGGCATGGAGAAGATCAACCAGATGTGCGTGCAGTTCGATTCCGCCGAGCTGAGCCAGTTTCACGCCGTCAAGGCGGCCTTCGACCCCGCCGGACTGCTCAATCCGGGCAAGGCGGTACCGACCCTGCACCGCTGCGCCGAATTCGGCGCCATGCACGTGCACCACGGCGAACTGCCGTTCCCGGAACTGGAACGCTTCTGAACCTGGCCAAGCCATGAACGACGGTGATATCGCCATACAGCTGCAGGAGCGGGTGAAAGCGGCCGCGGCAACCGCCGCACCGCTGTGCATTGGCGCCGGCGACAGCAAGTCTTTTTACGGTCTGCGCCGGTCGGCGAGCGCATCGATCTCGCGGGACACCGCGGCATCCTGAGCTATGAGCCGACCGAACTGGTGATCACCGCGCGCGCCGGCACCCCGCTGCGAGAGATCGAACAGACCCTGGCGGACCACAACCAGATGCTGGCCTTCGAGCCGCCGCACTTCGGCGCAACCGCCACTCTCGGCGGCACCATCGCCTGCAACCTGTCCGGTCCGCGCCGTCCCTACGCCGGCGCGGCGCGCGACTTCGTGCTCGGCACCCGCATCATCAACGGCAGGGGCGAGATTCTCAGCTTCGGCGGCGAGGTGATGAAAAACGTGGCCGGCTACGATGTTTCGCGGCTGATGACCGGGGCTCTCGGCACGCTGGGTGTACTGCTGGATGTTTCGCTCAAAGTGCTGCCGCGACCGGAAACCGAACTTACCCTGGCGCAGCGGGCCTCCGCGCAGCAGGCGCTGGATCGCATGCACGCCCTGAGCCGTCTGCCGCTGCCGCTCTCTGCCAGCCTCTACGACGGTGACACGCTGTTCGTGCGCCTGTCCGGCACGGCGCGCGGCGTCGATGCGGCACGCGACCGGGTGGGCGGCGACGAAGTGGCGCAGGGCAGCGAACTGTGGTCGCAGGTGAAAGAACACCGCCATCCCTTCTTTGCGCCGCAGCAACCGCTGTGGCGGCTGTCGCTGGCCTCGACTGCCGCACCGCTCGGCATCGAAGGTCAGTGGCTGTACGAGTGGGGCGGCGCGCAACGCTGGCTGCTCGGCGACGCCGATGCGCGCGCGGTGCGCAGCCTGGCGCAGGCGCACGGCGGTCACGCCACGCTGTACCGCGGCGATCCGCAACGTGAACAGGTATTTCACCCGCTGCCCGGCGGGCTGATGAATCTGCACCGCCGTCTCAAGCAGGCCTTCGACCCGCACGGCATTTTCAACCCGGGCCGCATGTACCGGGAACTCTGAGTCCGGCGCCATGCAGACCCGCATCAGTGCCAAGTACCGTGACACCGCACAAGGCCAGGAGGCCGATAGCATCCTGCGCTCCTGTGTGCACTGCGGCTTCTGCACCGCCACCTGTCCCACCTACCAGCTGCTCGGCGACGAACTGGACGGCCCGCGCGGTCGCATCTACCTGATCAAGCAGCTGCTGGAAGGGCAGCCGGTCAGCGCCAGCACGCAGCTGCACCTGGACCGCTGTCTCACCTGCCGCGCCTGCGAAACCACCTGCCCGTCGGGCGTGCGCTACGGGCGCCTGGCGGATATCGGTCGGGAGCTGGTCGAACAGGAAGTACCGCGCCGCCCCCTGCAGCGCCTGACGCGCTACCTGCTGCGCAAGGTCATCGCCTATCCGCGCCGCGTGGCGCCGCTGCTGTTCGCTGCCCAGGCGTTCAGACCGCTGCTGCCCGCGAGCCTGCGCGGCAAGGTGCCGGCGAGGCAGCGGCGCACGCCCTGGCCACGGCAACCGCAGGCGCGGCGGATGCTGGCGCTGGCCGGCTGCGTACAGAGCGTTGCCACACCACAAACCAACGCCGCCGCCGCACGGGTGCTGAACCGCCTCGGCATCCAGCTGATCACCGCGCCCGGGGCCGGCTGCTGCGGCGCCGTCAGCCATCACCTGTCGGCACACGAAGAGGGGCTGGATTTCATGCGCCGCAACATCGATGCCTGGTGGCCCTTTATCGAACAGGGGATCGAGGCGATCCTGGTGACGGCGAGCGGCTGTGGCACGGTGGTCAAGGACTACGGCCACCTGCTGGCGCACGACCCCGCCTATGCCGACAAGGCGCGGCGCGTCTCCGCGCTCGCACGCGACATAGCGGAAGTGTTGCGCGATGCCGACCTGTCCGGCGTCGCGCTCGAACGTCAGGCGCAGAAGGTGGCGTTTCACAGCCCCTGCACCCTGCAACACGGACAACGGCTCAACGGCGTGGTCGAAGCGATTCTGTCGCGGGCCGGCTTCACCCTCACCGCGGTGCCCGACGCCCACCTGTGCTGCGGCTCGGCAGGCACGTACTCCATTCTACAGCCCGAACTCTCCAGGCAGCTGCTCGCCAACAAGCTCGCGGCTCTGCAGCAGGACGCCCCGGACGTCATCGCCACCGCCAACATCGGCTGCCAGATGCACCTGGCCAGCCAGGCCGACCGCCCGGTCAGGCACTGGATCGAGCTGCTCGACGAAGCCCTGCGTTAGCCCGCGCACTGCGTTCGACCAACGGGCATGCTAGAATGGCCGGGTGCCATGAAACACGCAGGAACGGTGTTCTGTCGGGGCCCAATCCAGGCACGGATGGTTTTCTGATCCGGACCGGGACGCCATGGAGCCCCCGGACTGTCGGGCACCCGGCGGTTATTTCAATAGTCAGCGCTGCATGGTTCCGTCTTCGCGTACGTTGCGCACTCTGGTGTGAATGAGAAGGTCTTGAAGAGTCTGTCGAACAACCGCGCTGCTGCCGCGCCGGGCACGTGCCTCTGCCCCACCCCGCCTTCAGCCCGGTCACCCGCCGTCCGGCCGTGAAACTGCGCAGCCAGGTTTTCCTGTTCCTGTTGCTGCTCGGGCTGACACCGTTGCTGGTGTCGGTAGCGATCAACGTACCGCTGGTGCTGGATCGGCTCGAGCTGTTCTATCACAAGGCCTACCTGCAGAAACTGCGCGCCGATTTCCGTGACCTCGACCAGCACATCACGCGGCGCCAGGAGATGGTGCGACTGTTCGCGAAGCTGCCCGAGCCCGGTATGGCGCCGGGTAAGGGCGGCAAGACAGCGGACGACACGCTGGCGCAACGCCGGCAGGCATATAGCGACTGGGCCAACCGGGTGCTGTTCGACCAGCCCGACATCATCCAGGTCACCTTCATAAATAAAAACGCTGATGTTGTCTATTCCCTGGAGCGTGACAGAGAGACCGGCGTACTGAGCACCGGCCAGCACGCAGCCGATCTGCCCGGCGCCGATTTCATCGCTGCCGGCCTCAAGGTCGGTCCGGGCGCGGTGCTCACCAGTCACATCAGCTTCAACCGGGACATCATCGATTCGGATCCGCAGCGCTTCATGACCCTGAGTTTCATCAGCCCACTGTTTGCAGCGGCCAGCGAAAGCGGCGCGCCCGAGCTGCAGGGCGCCGTCATTTTCAACCTGGACGTCGGCGGCCTGGCCCACGTGTACAACCGGTTGTACTGGGCATTGAACGATGGCGAGTACCTGCCCACTGAGGAGGACGCGCCGGCGCAGTCCAACGCGTTCCTCGATTTTCCCGGACTGCAGGACATTTTCGCCAAAGGCGAACTGGCGTTGTGGGAGGATAGCGGTCGGCAGATCTTCTGGCTGCCCCTGTTCATGATCGAAGGTTCCGGCCCGCTGTGGGTGGGACGCAGCGTCGATCCGTCGCCGATTGCCGAATTTCGCAGCGCCCTGGAGCTGCGCGTGACCGGCATCGTCACCGGCCTGCTGCTGGTGGTCTTTATCGTCGCACGTATTCTCGCGCTGCGCAGTGAACGCATCAGCCGGGAATTGACCGGCGGCATCGCCCGGGTACTGGAACAGGATCAGCCGGTCAGGTTTTTCTGGAAGCGCCCGGAAGAATTGCGCAACCTGGGCGAAAAACTGTCCCGCCTGGCACAGAAACACGCCCAGGATGCCAGCGCGCTGCGCTCGCACGCCCGGGAACTGGAAGAGTCGAATCGCTACAAGTCGGAGTTCCTGGCCAATGTCAGTCACGAGCTGCGCACGCCGCTGAACTCAATCCTGTTGCTGTCCAAGATGCTGGCCAACAGCGGCAGCGGATTGCCCGAAGAGTCTGTCCGCCAGGCGCGCGTCATCCACGACGCCGGCAATGATCTGCGCACGCTGATCGACACCATCCTGGACTTGTCCCGCATCGAGGCCGGTAAAATATCGCTGCAGACAACACCGGTGAAGCTGCGCGACCTGCTGGACCAGCTGCTGGAGCTCATGCGCCCGCAGTTTGTGGAAAAAGGCCTGCAGCTGGAGATACAAATCGACCCGCATGCCCCGGCAACGCTGGTGACCGACCATGAGAAGCTGCGCCAGATACTGGTAAACTTTCTCTCCAACGCCTTGAAATTCACCGAGCGGGGCCGGGTCACCATCGGGTTGGCGCGCAACCGCGGACCGGATAGCAGCGACCGCCCGGCAGCGATCAGCGTAACCGACTCGGGCATCGGCATAGCCGAAGACAAACAGGCGCTGGTGTTCGAGGCCTTCAAGCAGGTGGACGGCTCCACCAGCCGGCGTTACGGGGGCACCGGACTGGGTCTGACCATCAGTCGCGAGCTCGCCCGCCTGATCGGCGGGCGCATCGAGCTGCAAAGCGGCCCCGGCGCAGGTTCGACGTTCACGCTGCTGCTACCGCTGGCAATCCCGGAGACGGCCTCTGCACCGCTGGCTGTGGAGCCAGACCACGAGCCCGACAGCGCGCATCCCACGGCGCGCATCGAGATTCCGCAGGCCGATTACGCCGGGGCCCGCATACTGGTGGTGGACGACGATCTGCGCAACCTGCTGGCCCTGACGCCGCTGCTGGAAAACTGGAACATCGAGGTCGCGGCCGCCGGGGACGGCCGCGAGGCATTGGAAACCCTGCACGAGGACAGCAGCTTCGATCTGATTCTGATGGACCTCATGATGCCGGTGCTGGACGGCTTTGAAACGATACGCGCGATACGCGCCGACCAGCGTCTGCCGGCGCTGCCGGTGGTCGCGCTCAGCGCACGCGCGGCCGCCGATGACCGCAACCGGGCGCTGGCCTGCGGTGCCGACGAGTTCGTCAGCAAACCGGTGGATCCGGCACGACTGAAATCAATTCTCGACCACTATCTTGTCAGCCACGACAGCAGTACACAGGGCACAGACACAGCGCGGCAACAAACATGAAACGCTACCGGGATTTCAGATTGCTGGCGGTCGATGACCGCCCGAGCAACCTGTTCACACTACGCTCACTGATCCAGCAACACATGGACGTCGAAGTGCTGGAAGCGACTTCCGGCCAGCAGGCGATCGATATCGCCCTGCAGCGCGGAGACATCGATCTCATTCTGCTGGACGTGCAGATGCCGGACCTGGACGGTTTCCAGACGGCGTCGATGCTCAAGATACGGCGCAAGACCCGCGACATCCCGATTATTTTTCTCACCGCCGCCTTCAAGAGCGAGGAATTTCAGCAAAAAGGCTACGCAGTGGGCGCGGTGGACTACCTGACGAAGCCCATCGATGACAATCAACTGATCAATAAGATCAGCACCTATTTCCGCTTGATCGAAAAGGAGCGCGACCTCAACCGCGTGCTGGAACAACAGGTCGCGGCGCGCACCGAGGAACTGCGTGCCGCCAATCAGTACCTACAGGGCATCATCGCCAACATGGGTGAAGCGCTGTTGGTGCTGGAACCCGGCGGCATCATAAAATGGGTGAATCCGGCCACCTGCCGGATGCTGGGTTACAGTGAAGACGAGCTGATCGGCATGCCGATCGGCGACGTGTTCGAGGAATCCGAGCAGGATCAGGCGCGGGCTTTCTTCGGCACCTGGCTGGAGGCGCTGATTCGCACCGGTTCGCTGAGCAGAATCGAGGCGCGCTTTATCGCCAGCGACGGGCGGCGCGTGCCGATTCTGTTTTCCCGCACCGCCATGACCGACCCCCAGGGCGCCCTCACCGATATACTCTGTATCGCCAAGGACATGACCGGTTACCGGCCCGACCAGGAGAACACTGATTAATGCAAATTGATGGAATAAGGCATGAGTGAAGAAGAGCAGGAACCGGTTTCACCGGAAGACGCCGTATTGACGGCCGATGCGCTGAAAGCCATGGGACACCCGCTGCGCTGGCGCATTCTGTGCACCCTGGGCGCGGACGAAATGACGGTCGGGGACCTCGCCAGCAGCACCGGCACTACGCAGAGCAACATGTCCCAGCATCTGGATCAGCTGCGCAACAAACGCATCCTGGTGTCCCGCAAGGAAGGCAATCGCATTTACTACCGGGTACGCAACGAGGCCCTGCTGGCACTGATCGACAACATGCGCTCGGTGCTGTGCGAGGCCAACCTGGACGACACGTCGCCGCGCTGACAGACGGCTGACGCAAAAGAAAGGGGGCTCGACTGAGCCCCCTCGCAGGTGCCGGACTGGCCGACTGGACTTACTTGGTCTGGGTGGTCTGAGCGCCAGGCGCAGCCTGGGGAGCGCCGTACGGAGCACCATAGGGCGCGCCGTAGCCATACGGAGCACCGTAAGGAGCACCATAGCCATAGCCAGGGTAGCCACCCCATGCACCGGGGTAGCCATAGCCATAGGGACCATAACCATAGCCGTCGTAGCCATAGCCGCGGCCGTAGCCACGTCCGTAACCGCGACCGCTGCCACGGGCGCTGAAGCCCATGTCGAAATCGCCGTCACCGAACATGTCGCCCAGGCCGTCGCCCCAGCCGTCGTTCCAGCCGTTGCCCCAGCCCGGGCCGCCCCACCATGCACTCGCGGATCCGGACGTCACAGCCAGAGCGGCTGCACCAATTACAGTTGCAAGTTTTTTCATGACTCTCTCTCCGATTCAATTGCGTTAAGGGTTATACCTTGCGGCAGAAACGCTCCACGGCTCAGCGGTTGACGCCGTAGGGGTTCTGCCAGGGGGTATTGCGGCTCTGCAACCACTCTTCGTGGTACTTCTGCATTGCCTGTTGACGTTCGTCCATGGACTGCTGCAGCGCCTGCTGCCGTTCCTCGATGGACTGCTGCAGCGCCTGGCGGCGTTCTTCCATGGCCTGCTGCGCTTCCTGATGCCGCTGATCCATTTCGGCCTGCAGCGCTTTGCGCTGCTCTTCCAGTTGCAGGAACCGGTCGCTGCCGGCGACCTGCGGGGGAACAAAGCCCTGCGGTGCAGTCTGCACCTGGTCGTCATTCACGCCCGGCGCAGTCTGCGGGGCCACAGGCATGGGCGGCGGGGCATAACCGACAGGTGCGTAGCCGTAAGGGGGGTAGCCGTAGTACGGCCCGTAGCCGTAATAATCATGTCCGTAGCCTCGGCCATAGCCGCGCCCGTGACCACGACCGCTGAAGCTCATGCTGAAGCCACCGTCCACATCGCCGTAGCCGTCACCCAGACCGCGGCCATAACCATCGTCCCAGCTCGAACCCCACCAGGCACTGGCGGAACCGCTTACGGCTGCCAGACCGGCAGCGGCAATTACAGTTGCAAGTTTCTTCATGTTGACTCTCTCCGACGCTTGTTTTTCGTTTCGATATTTCAAACCACGCAAAAAGTATTTCAGAAGATCGTAATATTCGCAAGTACTTTAATTGAATTTTTTGGGGCCTTTCGTTCACACGTGCGCGGCGGGGTCTGCCGCGATGCACGGCGCATGATTTTTCTGTTTTTTTATCTGATTGTTATGAGATATAGCTCTCCTGTTTTCTATTATCGATAGTCACGCAGCAGGTGCGCTGGAAGACACGCCTTTTGCGCCGGGCGCGACGCTGTCGAGCCCCTTTCACCCCCCTACGCTGATTTCAGCAGCCCCTGCCCCAGGTTCACGCCCCGGCGCCAGCACCCTGCCTTGAACGTTCATCGCCGCAGCAGCGCCAACTCGCCACAGCGGCTGTAATCGCACCCTAGCGGCGCTCAACCCGCCACCACGGCCTGCCGCTATCCGGTAGAGCGGCCCGCGATGCGCCTACGGATCAGTCGAAAACAACTAACAGACAGGATGGCGATGAGCGGATTCCGCGACAGTCTTCAGTTCAAGATACCCGCCGTGTTCGTACTCGCCTTCGTTCTGGTGCTCGCCGCCATCTTCGGTGTCCTTTCGACGGTCGGCAGGACACTGCTTGAACGCCAGGCCTACGAGCAGGTTCGACTGGCCGGACAGAACATCGTCTCGGAACTCGGCCGCCAGGTCGCGCTGGCCGAATCACTGGCCACCGCGCTCGCCAACCTCGGCGAACGGCTGCCGCAGGATGTGCAACTGACCCGAACGCTGGCCGAGCATGTACTGGACCGCGAAGGCAGCGAGACCTTTATCGCCGGTGGTGGCCTGTGGCCTGCACCGTTTGCCTACGACCCGGCCGTGGAGCGACGCAGCTTCTTCTGGGGCCGTGACAGTAGCGGGGCACTGCGTTACTACGACGACTACAACGCCCCCGATGGACCCGGCTATCATCACGAAGAATGGTACGCCCCCGCCACTCACCTCGCCGACGGCGAGGCGTTCTGGTCAAAATCCTATATGGATCCGTATTCCTATCAGCCCATGGTGACGGTCACGGTACCGATGTACCGCGACGGGCGTTTCTACGGCGTCTCGACGGTCGATCTCAAGCTGGAAGGACTGCATGCGTTTCTGGACCAGGCGTCGCGTTCCTACGGAGGTTACGCCTTCGCCGTCGACCGCAACGGCAAGTTTCTCTCTTTTCCGCAGGAAAGTCTGACCAAGGCGTACGGCGTCGACGACCAGGGCCGGCGCACCGAGGAGTTTGTCGACGTGCGCGCGCTGTCGCGACGCCAGGCGAGTTTTGCACCACTGGCCGACGCCATAGAGAACAGCATCGAGGCGCTCATCGCCAGGGCCAGCGGACTTGGCGGCTACGACCCCGATATGGCCAGGATGCTCAGCGCCGAGAGCTACCAGATCGGCGTTGGTGAAGCGCGACTGATTGCCGCCGCGCTGGCCGCCACCGGCGCCGGCTTCGAGACCCCGCCTGAGCAGCTGTACCTTGGCGACGATCTGGTACTCGGTGAAGCCGCGCTCGCCGCGGTATTCGAAATGCCCGGCACATTCTGGAAGATTGTCACGGTGATGCCCTACAGCCGTGCGGTTGCAGCCTCCGATGCCATCTATCACAGCCTGCTGCTGCACACGCTCACAGCTCTGGCGCTGGCACTGCTGGTGGTCATGCTGCTGGTGCGCCGCATACTGGTGCGACCGATCCGTGCCATGGCTTGCCAGCTGCAGCTGCTCACCGCAGCCGGAGAGCGCGAACACCGGCAGCTGCGCATTTCCGACCGGGGCGAACTCGGTGACCTTGCCATGTGGTTCAACCGCCGCACCCAGCGCCTGCTGGAAGTTCAGGCGGATCTGCACGACGCCCACAAAGTGCTGGAGCAGCGCGTCGCCCAGCGCACCCAGGAACTGCGTCGGGAGATAGACAAACGCAAACAGGAGCAGGCGGTAAAAGATGCTCACGCGGCCCGCGTTGAGCAACAACACGCCGCCATTGTGCGGCTGTCCCTGCACGAGTCCGTTTCCCAGGGCGACGTCGCGTCAGCCGCCCGGCTCATCACCGAGGTCGCCGCCGGCGTTGTCGGCGTGGAACGCGCCGGCCTTTGGCTGATCGACCCGAACAATCACTATCTCGATGCGGTGGACGTCTACAACAGCGTCACCGAGACCCACCAACAGGGCCTGAAACTGCCGGTAGCCGCGCACCCCTCCTATCTTGAAGCCCTGAACAACGACCGGTCGATAGCAGTGACCGATGTCAGCAGCGATCCGCGCACCCGCGAACTGCAAGATTACGCCAGGCCACTTGGCGTCGTGTCTCTGCTCGACAGCCCGATCCGCATCGCCGGCAACTTCCGGGGTGTGGTGTGCCTGGAACACACCGGTGACAAACGCACCTGGCAGGACGACGAGATCCGCTTCTCGGGGGAAATCGCCGACCAGTTCATGCAGGTGCTCAACAACGCCGAGCGGCTGCACTCGGAAGAAAAAATACGCCAGCTGGCTTTCTTCGACCCGCTTACCGAGCTGGCAAACCGGCGCCTGCTCCACGAAGAGATTCACCGCGAGCTGGCGGTGGCGCGCCGCCACGGGCTGTTTGGCAGTCTTGTCTACCTGGATCTCGACAACTTCAAGACTCTGAACGATTCGCTGGGGCACCACGTGGGCGACGAACTCCTGGTGCAGGTGGCGCAACGGCTGAAGGAAACCCTGCGCGAGCAGGACACCGCAGCGCGCCTGGGCGGCGATGAATTTGTGGTGCTGCTGCGCGGTGAACACGCCGAGCGGCGCCACGCCATGGAACAGGCGCTCAGTGTGGCGCGCAAAATTCAGCGCACCAGCAGTTTGCCCTACCAGCTGCACGGCTACGAGCACGTGATCACCGCCAGCATGGGCGTCACGCTGTACCCGGAGGGCGATCACAGTGCGGCTGATCTGCTCAAACAGGCCGATACCGCGATGTACCGGGCCAAGGCGGACGGCAAAAACACGGTCTGTTTCTACAGCCCGGAGATGCAGAGCGCCGCCGACAACCGTTTGCGACTGGAGAAACAGGTGCGCCATGCGATTGCCCAGCAGCAGTTCGAAATGCACTTCCAGCCGCAGGTAGACCAGCTCGGGGAGCCGGTCAGCCTGGAGGCGCTGGTGAGATGGCGTCACCCCGAACGCGGCACGGTTATGCCGGGCGAGTTCATCCCGGTGGCGGAGGAAACCGGCCTGATACTGGAGCTCGGCAGCTGGATACTGCGCGAGGTATGCGACTTCAGCAGAGCAGCCCGCACCGGTTATGTCGCCGTTAACATCAGCCCGGTCCAGTTCCGTCAACCGGACTTCGTAAGCCACTTCGAACGCATACTCGCGGAAACCGGCGCCGACCCCCACGGTTTGATGATCGAAATTACCGAGGGTATCGTGATTGAGAACATTGATGACACAATCCGCAAGATGCAACAACTCAAGACCATGGGCGTACGCATCGCCATCGATGACTTCGGTACCGGTTACTCCTCGCTGGCCTACCTGCGCCAGCTGCCGCTCGACCAGCTCAAGATCAACGACAAGTTCGTCAGGGATATCAACACCGACCCGAGCGGCACCATCATTGTCGAAACGATTATCTCCATGGCGCGCCACCTGGGCCTGGACGTGGTTGCCGAAGGCGTGGAGACCGCGGAACAGGCGCGCTTCCTTAATCAGCGCGGCTGTCACCGGCTGCAGGGCTACTACTTCAGCGCCGCCCTGGCCAGAGAGGATGCGCTGCGCGTGCTCGGCGACGCCGGAAGCACCGCGCGGCGCGCGCCTGCCTGAGGGCGCCTGCCGGCATCGATTTCCCCACTAACCGGGCGGGGGCCGAAAAAGCGCTTGTCATACGCCGCTTTGACGGATATTCTTGTTGCCATCAGACGTCAGGCTAGTAGATACAACCCGTGTTACCGGGCCCGGTCTGAGTAACAGATTAGTTGCAAGTCCTTTAGGTCTACTCAGAAGCTCCACTCCGGTATCTCCTGTAATTTACCTTTATTGAGATCTGCAATTGATTACGTATTTATATTTATTTCAAAGGTAATTCAAATGACGACAGGTACCGTTAAGTGGTTCAACGAATCCAAGGGTTTTGGTTTCATCTCTCCCTCTGATGGCAGCGCCGACGTGTTCGTGCACTTCTCCGCGATTCAGGGTGGCGGTTTCAAGACCCTGGTGGAAGGACAGTCGGTGAGCTTCGACGTGGAAAAAGGCCCCAAGGGTCTGCAGGCCGCCAACGTTACAGCCGCGAACTAAGCGGCCGCCGAGCCACATTCGGCCAAAGAACCCCGCCTCCCAGCGGGGTTCTTTTTTTGGCGCAGCGGTTATCAGCCGCCTGCGGCCAGGAGGATATACCCATGAAAAAGATGTTTATCGGTAACCTGCCCCCGGATGCCAGCGAAGATTCCGTGCGCGAAATGTTCGCCGCCTACGGCACGGTGCGTTCCATCAACGTGGCGTCCGATATCTTTACCGGCAAGTGCAAAGGCTTTGGCTTCGTCGAAATGGAAGGTCATGAGGCGCGTGCGGCACAGGCCGCGCTGGACGGCAACATGGTGGGCGGCGGCGAGCGCTCACTGCGCGTGCGCTTCGATGACCCGCGTGCGGCACGCGGACGCAGGCGCCGTTAAGCCCCCTCCAGGGCGCGGTCGGCCGCGGGGCATCACTCCCCCGCAGCGGCCGTCTGGCGATACCCCGCCCTGACTTCGAAGTACCCGAAAAAGCATTAACCACAAAGGAACACCAAGGCGCACAAAGCCAGGAAGAAAATACCCTGGTTTTCGCTGTGTTCCTGTGTGTGCCTTGGTGGTTAAGCGTTCTTTACGCCGGCCGCGCCTGCGCCGGGCGCCGGTTCGGTTTCCCCGACCCAGCGCGTTTGCCGTTGCCCGGCGTTGCAGCGCTGCCCCGGTTTGTTGCGGCCGGAAGCCGCACTGCCACGTGGTGCACCGGAACGCGACCGGTCAACCTTGCCGGAGCCCTGCCCGGGGCGCTGGTTACGCGCCTGGGCCTGGCCGCCCGGGCCGCCGCTGCGCCTCAAAATGGGCTCGGCGCGGATCGACGGGTCCGGTTCGTAACCCGGAATCATGATCCTGGGAAGATCGCGTTTCAGCAGACGTTCGATATCACCGAGCAGTTTGTGCTCGTCCACGCACACCAGTGACACCGCCTGCCCCTCGTTCCCGGCCCGACCGGTGCGCCCGATGCGGTGCACGTAGTCCTCCGGGCACATTGGGCAGCTCGTAGTTCACCACGTGCGGTAACTGATCGATGTCCAGCCCGCGCGCCGCGATGTCGGTGGCCACCAGCACCCGCACCTCGCCGCGCTTGAAGTCCGCCAGCGCGCGGGTACGCGCGCCCTGGCTCTTGTTGCCGTGTATCGCCGCGCTGCTGATGCCATCCTTTTCCAGTTGCTGCGAGAGACGATTGGCGCCGTGCTTGGTGCGGGTGAACACCAGCACCTGGCGCCAGTTCTGTGACCCGACCATGAAGGAGAGCAATTCGCGCTTGCGCTCCCGGTCCACCGGGTGGATCACCTGTGAAACGAGTTCGGTAGCGGTGTTGCGGCGCGCCACTTCGATCAGCGCCGGCGTATCCAGCAGCGTGTCGGCGAGTTTCCTGATGTCGTCGGAATAGGTGGCCGAGAACAGCAGGTTCTGACGCCGCTGCGGCAGCAGCGCGAGAATCCGGCGAATGTCGCGGATGAAGCCCATGTCCAGCATGCGGTCGGCTTCGTCCAGCACCAGGATTTCGACCGCGGAGAGATCGAGCGTTTTCTGTGACACGTGATCCAGCAGGCGCCCCGGCGTCGCCACCAGGATATCTACGCCGCGGCGCAGCGTCTGGATCTGCGGATTGATCTTCACGCCGCCGAAGATCACCGCCGAGTTCAGCGGCAGATGCCTGCCATAGGTAGTGACGCTCTCCCCCACCTGAGCAGCGAGCTCGCGTGTCGGCGTCAGGATCAGGGCACGGACCGGACGTCGCCCCTGCTGCTGCGCGCCCGCATTCAGGCGCTGCAGCAGCGGCAGAGTGAAACCGGCGGTCTTGCCGGTGCCGGTCTGCGCACCGGCCAGGATATCGCGTCCCTGCAGGATCACGGGGATGGCCTGACGCTGTACCGGTGTGGGTTCGCTGTAGCCCTGATCGGCGACGGCACGAAGCAGTTCGGCCGACAGGCCGAGGGTATCGAAAGACATAATTATGGAATGCTCCTGGATCGGCCTACCGGTAGCACATGCCCCGGACGGTCTAGGCGGAAACTGTTGGTTGTGATGTTCGAGGCTTGCCGGGAGGGGTTACCGCGAGAAGTCGGGCGCAGACCGAAGTGTGCCCGGTTGCGAGGACTATACAGCAAGCGGGTTGCGAATGCGCGGTTTAATCGTCCCCCGCCAGCCACAGGGCTTCGTAGCCATCAAGATAGATACGGCCGTCGGCTGCGTTAAGCTGCCCGCGCTCAGCCAGAATATTGCGTATCGCACCCTGGATGCCGGCATGGCACGGGAGATCGTCCTGCACGGACTGCGGGCGTTCATCGAAATTCGCCAGCACCAGCAGGTCTGTGTCGTGGCGCCTGCGCGCAAACGCCAGCACGTGCATGTTATCTGTCCACATCGGTTGATAGAGGGCAAGGTTATGCATTACCGGATTGGACTTGCGGACCCGGATCAGTTTCAACAGCCCGGCAAACAACCGTCCTTCAACGGATCGCGGGGCGTGGCGCCTGTCCACTTTTGCCCAGTCCATCTTTGGCCTGTGCAGCCAGCGGCTGTCATTGGCCTTTTCCGGATCCTGCAGGTACGAGGCATCGTTCAAGAGCCCGACCTCATCACCCATGTAAATCTGAGGAATGCCGCCGCGCGCCATGATGACACTGTGCAGCAGGAGTATACGCCGTATCGCCAGGTCGATCGCCGGTTCGTCGTGACGCTCGAGCGCCTGTTCCAGCCCCGCAAGCGACGCTGTAGTGCCGCTGATACGGGCGTCGCCGGTGCGTGGATTGAACTGGAAGAAAGTCCCCCGGGCGAAGGAACCTGGGAACTTTCCGGTGTAGAACTCATTGAGAAACTGGCGGTGCAGGCCGGGGTTCTCGCCGACCGCCGCCAGGTCATCATCCCCCATCGCCCAGCCGATGTCGTCGTGATTGCGGATGTAATTGATCGGGGCGGCGCCCAGCAGCAGGCGCGGCGAACGGTGCGCCGCCCGGGTGGCAAGATTTGCCTTGCGCGTCGCCAGAGCGCTCCATAGATTCACCATCAACTGATTGTTGTAGGCAAGCTCGCACTGCTTGCCGAGCGTGGCCCTGACACCAACGTACTGCAGCAGAGCGTCCGGCGGCACGATCGCCTCGGCCTTAAAAATGACCCCCGGGGCCACCACCCGCAGCAGGGCGCGGAACGCCTGGATCAGCAGGAACACCTCGGGCTGATTCTGGCAGTTGGTCCCCATGCGCTTCCACAGGAATGGCGCGGCATCGAGCCGCAATACGTCGACGCCTTGGTCCACAAGGAACAGCATGATCTCCAGCATCTCGCGAAACACCGCGGGATTGGCGTAATTGAGGTCCCACTGGTAGTCATAGAAAGTGGTCCACACCCAACGCCCCTCTCCCGCCATGCCGGGGCAGAAGGTGAAACTGCCCGGCGCTTCGTCGGGAAAGATTTCCTGCAGACTGTGTTCGTAAGCGTCCGGCAGCGTGCGGTCGGGGAAGGTATGGTAGTACTCCAGATACCGTTCCTCACCGGCCATCGCCCGCCGCGCCCATTCGTGCTCCCTGGCAGTGTGATTCAGCACCAGATCCACACACACTGACACGCCCCGCTCGCGCAGCTCGTTCGTCAGGGCATTGAAGTCGGCCATGGTTCCCAGTTCCGGGTTGATGGCGCGATAGTCCATAATCGCATAGCCGCCGTCATTCTCACCGGGGCGCGGCTTGAGCAGAGACATGAGGTGCAGATAGGTGATGCCGAGCTCCTGCAGATAGTCCAGCTTGTCCCTCACATCCGTGAGCCTGCCGGCGAAGAACTGCGGATAGCAGACATAGCCCACCATGTTCGGCCGTTCAAACCAGTCGGGGGTGACTTGGCGCTCCAGGTCAAGCAGCCGTAGCGGTTCGGGGCGCTCCAGGTAAGCGTCAACGACAGTATCGAAAATGGCCGTGAAGTGTTCCCGGTGATCGGGGCGGTCGCTGTAGAGTTGCGTCAACGCCAGGTAGGCGTCCTCGAAGTAGCGCTCCAGACGTATCCAGAACAGATCGGCATCGCGCGGGCCGAAGCGCTGCGCCAGCGTCGGCGCCTCGCGCTCCTTGAGACTCTGGAACGCCGCGCGTGATGCCTCGGACATCTGCAGAATGTTATGCATGGCGCCTCACTCCCGTGTCGGACACATCCGCAACATGCTCGCGCAACGACGCCTGCAAGTGAACAATGCACCGCGCGTGAGGCGCGCATTGCGCAGCCCGGTTCCGGTTCCCGATTGCGACTCGAGTAACACCTTGCCGCAGACAGGCCGCTAGCCGCTCGTTCGCGGTCCATGGCTATCAGCGAGTAGTGCTGGGTACTGCACTGACCGTCAGCGTCCGGCTTTGCCTGCTTCTCGGTGTGACCATGTGTGCAACATTCGAATCGCAGCTCATGCCTGGTCTGCAGCCGGTGACGCCGCATCGCGTTTCGGTTCAGCACCGCGCTTGCCCAGCCGTTTCATGACCACGTAGAACACCGGTGTGAAGGTCACCGACATGACAGTCGCTGCAATCATGCCACCGACCACGGCGATACCGATGGCCTGCTGACTGGCCGCACCCGCACCCGCGGCCACCACCAGCGGCAGAAAGCCGGCGATGGAGGAGATTGCGGTCATAAGAATCGGCCGGAAGCGCAACTTGGCGGCGTCCACGACGGCCTCCAGAATGTTTTTCCCTTTCTCCTGCTCCGCCATGGCAAATTCCACAATGAGGATGGCATTCTTGCTGGCAAGCGCGATCAACAGGGTGATGCCGATCTGGGTGTATACATTGTTATCGGCACCTTTCAATAGTACGGCGATCACCGTGCCGAGCACCGCCAGCGGCACCACCATGATGACCGCCGCCGGACTGGTCCAGCTTTCATACTGCGCAGACAGCACCAGAAACACCAGCACAATGGCCAGCGCGAAGATATAGATGGCCTCCGATCCCACTTTCTTTTCCTGGAAAGACATGCCGGTCCACTCGAAGCCCATAGAGGTCGGCAGTTTCTCCTTGGCGAGCTGTTCCATCAGATTGAGCGCCTGCCCGGAGCTGAAACCCGGTGCTGCGGAACCAGTTATGGAGGCGGTTGGGTAGAGGTTGTAGCGCAGAATTGTCTGCGGGCCTACCGTCTGCTCGACGTCGATCAGCGTCCCCAGCGGCACCATTTTCCCACGCGCATCGCGCACCTCAAGGCGGCGAATATTCTCCGGATCGACGCGGAACGGGTGATCTGCCTGGACCTTGACCTGCCAGGTACGCCCGAATTTGTTGAAGTCGTTGACGTAGGCCGAGCCGAGATAAGCCTGCAGGGCACCGAACACTTCGTCGAGCGGAACGCCCAGCGTCTTGGCCTTGGTCCGATCCACTTCGGCGAACAGCTGGGGCACCTCGATGCGGAAGGTCGAGTTCAACGCCGTCAGACCGCTCTGTGCATTGCCGTCCTGAACAATTTCCTCGAGCATGACGTTCAGTTCCTGCAAGCCTACACCTGCGCGGTCTTCGAGCTGGAACTGGAAGCCGCCTGCAACCCCAAGGCCGTTGATGGCCGGCGGCAGGAAAGGATAGACAATCGCCTCCTGAATACCCTGGAACCCGGCCCGCAGCCTGGCGAGAATCGCCTCCTGACCGAGACCGGGCTCCGTGCGTTCCTCCCAGGGGGTCAACGTCACAAATATTGCGGCGGCGTTGGAGGCGGCCGCAAAATCGATCAGATTAAAACCGCCGAAGATCACCCAGTCGGACACACCCTCGGTAGCGGCTATCACCGCGTCGATCCTGTCCAGAACTTCATTGGTGCGTTGCTGCGAGGCGGCATCGGGAAGCTGAACGTGAATCAGCATATAGCCCTGATCTTCCGTCGGGAGGAACCCGGTCGGCAGCCGGGTAAACTGCCAACCGGTGAAGACGGCCAGTCCCGCGGCCAGCAGCAGCATCAGGCCGGTACGGCGTACCAGCGATCTCGTTACGTTGGTATAGCCCTTCTCAGTCCTGCTGAACAGCTTGTCGAAAGCGCGAAAAAAGGCGTTTTTGTTCTCGGGCGGCAAGCGCAGCACCAGGGAGGCGAGTGCCGGGCTCATAGTGAGGGCGTTGATGGAGCTGAAGATGGTGGCAACGGCAATGGTCAGTGCGAACTGCCGGTAGAGTTGCCCGGTAATACCGGGCATGAAGGCAGCGGGCACAAATACCGCCAGCAATACCAGCGTTGTCGCCACCACCGGCCCCGAGACTTCGCGCATGGCCCTGATCGCGGCGGCCTTGCGCTCCAGGCCCCGTTCCATATGCGATACCGTGGCCTCGACCACCACGATGGCGTCGTCCACCACGATACCGATCGCCAGTACCAGGGCGAACAGGGTGAGCATGTTCAGCGAGAACCCCATCGCCAGCATCACCGCCAGGGTGCCGATGAGCGATACCGGAATGGTGACCGCCGGAATCAGGGTCGCGCGCCAGTCCTGGAGGAACAGGAACAGCACCAGCGACACCAGCAGCGCCGCTTGCAGCAGGGTGATATAGACCTGCTCGATGGATGCCTGGACAAACATGGTGGTGTCATAGGGGACTGCATATTCCAGGCCCTGCGGGAAATACGCGCTCATCTCTTCCAGCGCCGCACGCACCCGTCGAGATACCTCAAGGGCATTGGAACCGGGCAACTGGAACACAGCGATGCTCATTGAGGGCGCACCGTTCAGGCGCGAAGTGATGTCATAGCCCTTGGCGCCCAGTTCGATACGGGCCACGTCGCCCAGGCGTGTAATGCGCCCACCCTCGCCGGACTTGACGATGATATCCTCGAACTGCTGGACATCCGAGAGGCGTCCCAGCACGTTGACCGTATACTGGAAACTCTGACCGGGCGGGGCGGGCGGCTGGCCGATCTGGCCGGCAGCAACCTGAACGTTCTGTTCGCGGATCGCCGCGATAACCTCCCCCGGGGTCATGTCGCGCGACTTCAGCTGCTCGGGATCCAGCCAGACACGCATGCTGTAGTCACTCTCGGGATACAAACCGACATCGCCCACACCCGGGATGCGGCTCAGCGTATCCCTCATGTTCAGCTTGGCGTAATTGCTCAGGTAGAGTCCATCGAAGCGATTGTCGGCCGAGTACAGCGACGCGATCAGCACAATATTGGGCGATGATTTCTTTGTGCTGACGCCTTGGCGGACGACCTCTTCGGGCAGTTTCGGCTCCGCCAGGGCGACCCGGTTCTGCACCAGAATGTTGGCCATATCCAGATCGGTGCCGACCTCGAAGGTCACAGTCAAGGTGTAAGACCCGTCGTTGGAACTGACCGAGGACATATAGATCATGTCCTCGACACCCACCACCTCCTGCTCGATGGGTGCGGCAACGGTTTCCGCGACCACGGCGGCATTCGCGCCCGGGTAGACGCCCTTGACCTTGACGGT
Source organism: uncultured Gammaproteobacteria bacterium (assembly GCA_963695455.1). Lineage (GTDB taxonomy): Bacteria > Pseudomonadota > Gammaproteobacteria > DSM-19610 > DSM-19610 > Thiogranum. The sequence goes on from CAVOGN010000014.1 coordinate 195,632, forward strand.
CGGCGGCACGATCTCGGGAAACTGGGCGACGGGCAGAGCACCGATTGATACCAGGCCGGCAATCACGATCACAATCGAGATGACGCTGGAGAAGATCGGGTGTTCGATGAAGAATTTCGAGAACATGCGCCCTCAGGCCTCGCTGCTAGGGAGCTTCAGCGCCGGTGTTGTGCTCCTGCGGCTGCGTGGTGGAACGCTCGCTGCCGGCCTCCTGTTGCGCGGCCTTCGACCTCGCGGAGGTGGTCAGTTCTGCCATGTCCACGCTTTCCGGATCGACCTTGCGACCGGGACGCGCGCGCTGCACGCCCTTCACCACCACGCGATCACCTTCCTGCAAGCCGTCTTCGACGACAATCAGGCCATCGATTCGCTGACCGGTCTCGACACTGCGGCGCTCGACCAGATTGTCGGCATTGACCACCATCACATAGGCGCCGCGCTGGTCGTTACCGATCGCCCGTTCGCTCACCAGCGGCATATCCGCGCGCTGCCCGATCGGCATGCGGATGCGCGCGAACAGACCGGGCAGCAGGCTGGGCGGTTTGCTGGCGTTTTCGAAGGTGCCGCGCAGCTGCAGAGTGCCGGTTTCCGGATCGACGGCCGAGTCGGCGTAGTCATAACGGCCCTGGTGCGGATAACCCTCGTCGTTGGCCAGTCCCAGGTACAGCGGAACCTCGATATCGTCACTGTCCAGGTCGTCGGGATTCAGGCCTCTGGAGCTGGCTTTTTCGCGAATCAGGGCCATGACACGCAGCAGATCACGCTCGTTGAGATTGAAATACGCATAGATCGGGTCGTAGTGCGTCACTTCGGTCAATACCGTGGCACCGCCCTCGCCGACCAGGTTGCCGACATCGACCTGATCGCGACCCACACGTCCAGCGATCGGGGCGGTGACCTGGGTATAGCCGAGATTCAGTTCGGCGCGCGCGATCTTGGCCTCGGCGCGCAGAATCTCTGCACTGGCGATTTCGCGCTCCACGCGCCACTTCACCACATCGGCTTCGGCGCCCGCCTGTTTCCTGAACAGCGCCTGCGCCCGGTTGTACTCGATATTGGCCCGCTCGTAGTTGGATTGTCCGGCCGCCAGCTCGGCCTGGGCCGCCCGCAGATCGGCCTGATACTCATCGGGCTCGATGACAAAGAGCAGGTCGCCTTCATCCACCGGGGTGCCGGGCTCGAAATGCATGCTTTGCAACACCCCTGACACACGGGCCACGACCTCGGCCTGCTCGGAGGCGTGCAGCGTGCCGGTGAAGTCCAGGTAATCGGTGACGTCCTGCATGAGCGGCTGGGCCGTGGTAACCCTGGGCGCAGGGGGTTCCACGTAGACGTTCGATTCGCAACCGGCAAGCAGCGCCGCGCAGACCAGACCGCTGAATCGGAACCCTTCTACCATTCGAATAGCAAACAATGATGTCTCCCGCAGAACTAGGCGACCACCAGGGCTCACCAGGGCCATCCAACCCGTGCCGCCCGGCCTCACCCACTGGCCCGGCGCTGTTCAGGTTAACCAGCGGGCATGCGGCGACGGACAGCGTTTATACCGCAAGTGTGGCACCCATCCACCGCGGTATCAAGCGTGCGACCTCGACAGCCAGGCCCACCACGCTGCCTGCCTGTCGCGCGCAGTTCCCGCGCGCCGCCACAGCCGACATGCACAGTGGTTTAGCAATCCTGCATCGCTACAACCGAGCGGCCGTGTTGTGTATGCTTGCCCCCGCCAGTCGCGGTGAATCCGCTGACCATAATCGGACTAACAACACAGGTACCGACGATCTATGCGCAGCCAGAATCATACTTATCCTCATACCCACCGCGCGCTGCTGACAGGTCTTGTGGTGGCCTGGACTGTAATGCTTTCCGGCGGCTGCGAGCCACAGCCACCGGAGCCGGTCAGCATGGTGCGCCCTGTGAAGATGCTCACCATCGAAGGCCCCGGCACGGTGCAGCAGCGTGAATATCCCGCCACAGTCAAGGCCGTCCAGCAGGCGGACATGGGTTTCGAGGTGCCGGGCCGCATCACCGAGTTCCTGGTCAACGAAGGGCAGATCGTCGAGGCCGGCGAAGTGCTGGCACGCCTCGATGATCGCGACTACCAGGCCGAGCTGGAAAAGGCGAAGGCCAACCAGCGCAAGGCGCTGGCCGACCTCGACCGCAGCCTGTCGATTTACCGGCAGGACAAGGGCGCCATTCCCAGGACCACCATCGAAAGCGACCGGCGCGCCAAAGAGGTGACTGATGCTGCGCTGCTCCAGGCCGAGAAAGCCGTCGAGGACACGGTGCTGCGCGCGCCGTTCGACGGTTACATGGCGCGCAAGCTGGTCGAGGATTTCGCCAACGTGCAGGCCAAGGAGCCGGTGCTGATTCTTCAGGACGTCTCGCAGCTGGAGGTGGAGGTCAGCGTGCCGGAGCGTGACATCGCCGGCGGGATGCCGAAACAGACCCCGGCCGAGATCACCGAGCGCGTAAAACCCGAGGTGAGTATCACCTCGATCCCCGATCGCAGTTTCCCGGCACGCGTGAAAGAGTTCGCCACCACGGCCGATCCCACCACGCGCACCTTCCAGATCCGATTGGTCTTCGAGCGGCCCGATGACATTTCCATTCTGCCCGGCATGACCGCGCGGGTGCGCGCCAACGCGGTGAAACAGGGTGGCGTGCGTATTCCGCTCACGGCGGTTCGAGTATAAGAAACATTAACACGCTTTTCGTACTGCCACTGGTGTAGCCGAGGGCCAATCTCACCGGCACAGAACCACCCTCCACCCCGGCAAACCGCCTCGAAACCCCACAAATCTGACGCCTGCCGGCTTGAGTCGCCCCGTTACTCAGCCACCAGGCAAAACCTTCCCATGCCGCACCACGGGGCTAGGTCTGGTCGGTGACGCCGATCTGCTTGCAGGCCTGGGCAATGCTGCGCCCCTGGCCCAGCAGCACGTCAACTTCGCGCAGCTTGTGGATGATCTCCTCAGAGGTGTACCTTTTCTTCGCCATGTTCCAGTCTCCTTGTCATCGTAGATTACGTGATCAGGTTCTGGACCAGGAATTTCAGGTCAGGTCAAGACAAATAGCCTTTGTCATGCCTGACTATTGGTTGCAACGGACGGCGCTTCGCGCCGGCGCTGTCATAGGAGAATGGAAATGAAACGACTTAGTGATCTTTTTGCCGTAGCGGTACTCGCCGTGGCTATAGCCACGCCGGCAATGGCCGCCGATTACGATGTTGTCATCAACAACGGTAGGGTAATGGACCCTGAGACGAACTTTGATGGGGTGCGTAATGTTGGGATAAAGGATGGCCAAATTGTTGTTATCACCAAGGACGCAATCAAAGGCAAAGAAACCATCGACGCCAGTGGTCACGTCGTAGCCCCGGGCTTTATTGAGGGGCATCAGCACGCAACAGATCAGTTTAGTCGCAAAGTTAATTTGCGTGATGGCTTGACCACCCAGATGGATTTCGAAGCAGGTGCCGGCGATATCGCTAAATGGTATGCAAATGCCGAGGGTAAAACCCAGAGCAACTACGGTATGGTGGTGCTCGCAACTCTCGCCCGAGTATCGGTGTTGGACGGCCCTGAAATCGCAGCTCTTGGTAATGACATGGGTGGCCTGTTTTCTATGGTGGGTGCCGCCGCCGCAAAGGCCCAGAAAGAAGGACGCAGGCCTGGCTGGTCCTCCACCTTGCCCAACAAAGAGCAGATGACAAGGATTATGAGCTATGTCGATGAAGGCCTTCGTCAAGGCGCCTTGGGCGTGGGCGTTCCAGTCGGATATATGACCACGGGTGTTACCCAGTACGAATTGTATAAATACCAGGAGTTGGCGGCAAAATACGGCCGTGTTACCAATGGACATGTACGTTTTGCGGGTATTCGCCCCCCCACTGAGGGGCAATTGGGTATTCAGGAAATGTTGGCCAATGCCATGGTTCTGGATGCGGCTTTCATGGCGTCACACCTGAACAGCACCATGGACTGGGAGTACACAATCCCGCTCATTAACGACGCAAGAGAAAAACGAGGCGCCAAGGTATGGGGTGAGGTTTACCCTTATGCAGCCGGATCTACCATTGCTTCTACCGATATTCTTACCGAGGCAGGTATGGCTCAAATGGGAATTACCTATTCGAATGTTGCCAATCTTGATGGCACCCGTTGGGATAAAGCGATGTATGACGACGTTCGCAAGAATGATCCCGGCAGAGCGATTTTGATTTACAACAACCCGCCTGAAGACATCGCTAAATGGATGGCTCAGCCAGGAGTAGTCATCGTCTCAGACGGTATGGCGATTCAGGATGAAAATCTAGAATACTACCCCTGGGATTCACCCTATGAAGGCAAGTCAGTCCACCCGCGTAGTGCAGGTACTCGAGCCAAGGTACTGCGTATGGTGCGTGAAGATAAGAATATGCCCTTGATGGAAGCTATTTCCAAGATGAGTTACCTGCACGCAAAATATTTTGATGAGCTAGGTGGCATCTCGCAGTTCCGGACCAAGGGACGGGTGCAGGTGGGTGCTGATGCCGACATCGTCGTCTTCAACCCGGATACGGTCACTGACAACAGCACTTACGAACCTGGCAAGGGCGCCCTGCCCTCTACCGGAATTCCCTATGTACTGGTCAACGGTGTGGTTGTAGTGAAAGACTCTAAAGTACAAAAAGTCTTTCCTGGCAAGCCAATCCGCTTCCCAGTGTTGGCTGAAGGCCGCTTGGACCAGATTGACATCGAACCTCGGGTGTTTAGCCCGAATCAGTGAGATCTTGATTAGAGTTTTCAGAGTAAAGGCGTTCCGCACATCTAGCCGAGAGGTATGCAGGAACGTCTTGAAAATAGTAATTATACATAGAGCAAATTAGATAAACGCAATGATTCAAAGGAGGAGTCCAATGAAACGAAACATGGCACTATTTTTTATAGTAATAGTCTCGTCATTAATTGCAGTTCAACCGGTATTTTCTGAGGAACATAATTTTCAAGGTATTCCTCAGAAGCTTGAGAAAGTTTCGCAGGGGCTGGCTGGCCGCATCGGCTTGGCTGCGCAGGAAATTGGCTCAGGGGAGACTATCACAGTAAACGGCGATGAAACGTTTGTTATGGCGAGTACCTATAAAGTTGCGATTGCAGTCGCCTTGCTAGACCGTGTCGATAAAGGCCAGCTTAAACTTACCGATTTAATTGATCTCCCACCAGAAATGATGGTCGCAGGCAACAATGCGATCGCTGAGAGTTACATTCATCCGGGTATACAGTTGTTTGTAGCAAATTTGATTGAAGTAATGATAACGGAAAGTGACAATACGGCGACGGACGTCAGTCTAAAGC
>CAVOGN010000015.1:0-10907 GCA_963695455.1 uncultured Gammaproteobacteria bacterium
GACCGCCACTGACGGGCCGAAACGGCGTGCAACCAGAAAGCGGCGCTGATCCTCACCCTCGAGCCAGGTCTCGACTAAACTTGTAGTAGCCGGGTTATTTGCGGGCGCATCATGGAATATGTTGACATCCTCTCGACTGCCCTGTCCTGGTACGCGATTGGCGGGGTTGCCATCCTGATCGGGAGCGTCGTTGTGTACGGGCTCGCCGTGTTGATCTATCGGCTGCTGGCCGGGCTCGGAACGCTGATCGGCCATCTGCTGGCAGCTCTGGCCGCGCGGGTCGATGTTTCCCTCGGAAAGCATCATCCAGTCAGATAGAGCGGTTGCAGCGGGCCGGAAGGTTTCCCCACCGGCCATGTGCCCGTTGCGTTTCTGAACCGGAATCAGTGCGTCGCCATGTGCCGCCCATGGTTACCCCGGTGCAAAGAATCGGCCACCGGTGCTGCGCACGGCGGCCCGGCCCGGTCAGCGCCAGCTGGCGGGGAATAAGCAATTCAGGATATTCGGATGGATTTGCGCTGCTTGACAAGTCGCGGCGAATTGCCTGTTATTGTCCACGAGGAAGCTGGTCGGGTGACACCACCGTTGGGCGCAGGGGGTGCGCCAGCCGGGCTTGCCACGAACACAGTCCCCGAGTAATCCGGACATACACAACAGGATTTGGGAGGAGGTGCAGGATGGGCACGACAACACGTTCGTTCAGCGATATCTGTGTCGCTTGTGTAGTGGCCGCTATTGTCGCGGTCAGTATTATATCGCTGGGCGTAGTCGCCTGGGTGGCGCTGCTCTAGTCTGTCGGAACGCTGTCGTTTCCGCCGCATCCTGCGGCTGGCAGGCGGTGGCCGGTGGGCCGCTTTTCCAGGGCGGGGGCCGGGCCGAGCATACCCGCACGCGGCTCGGCCGCCTTGTAACCGTGGCCAAAATCCGTTGTTATTCAGGCATATCGGCATATTCCAATAAAATGCTTCTGCTTGACAGGCGAGCGGAAATTTTATCTGATCGGCACACGGCAAGGAGCCGGGGTACTTCCGGGGGCCGGAGCGACTCACATTTCATCGGCGCCGGGCCATCCGGGGTATTTTGCAGCGGCAATCTGCGTAGTCCGGAACCGAGAGGGAGGTGCGACATGAGCACAGCGACTCGTTCTTTTGGCAATATCTGCTTTTTCTGCATTATCGCCGGCGTGACGGCGGTCGGCCTGATTACTCTGGGTGTGGTGACCTGGGCCGCCCTGCTCTAGTCCGACAACAGCGCGACCGGCTGTGCAGGCGGTCGCCCAGGCAGTGTGACCTGGAACGGCGGCCCTCGGCCGCCGTTTTTTTTTGCGCCGGGGGCGATTTTTTCGGGTGCGCGCGCATCGCCGTCCGTGAGCGGCGCCCTGCAGGCCACCCAGGCGGAGCGAAGCGGGGAAAATGGCGCCCAAAAAAAGCCGGCGCCCTGTGATCAGACGGGGCGCCGGCCTGGCTGCTGGAGGGAAGAGAGCGGTTTCCAGCAGCCACACAGCCGTTTTGGGCATCATCGTACTGTGCATTGCGGTTAGCGGCCCGCCGGCGGATTCTTGAAGGTCCCGGCGGAGAACGGGGCTGGTTTGCGGCGGTTGTAGATGGCGCCAAATCGTGTCAACCGGCGCAGCGAAAGACCAGTGCCGCAGCGAGGAGCGGCGCGATCCGGGTCGCAGCTGATCCAGGTCAAGAAAAGCGCACAATACCGGTTGCGGATGTGGCGCCCGTGGGCGGGTCGGCTATATTGAAGCTTGTACACGGGTGATCAACAAAGAGATGACAGCGCTGAAGCGCAAATCATAGCCACAAGGGCAACTGTCAAATCACCCGCGAGCGCCTCGGTTGGCGCGGGAGCGGCGAGTCGGATTCGGCTGAACCCCATACGAATATGGGTAGTGTCGAAAACACACCACCTGCCGTGTCGACCGGGGTGTTGCTGTTTCGGCTCCCCGCTCGCGGTTCTGGCGCGCGCTGCTGTTATTGCGCAGCCGCCGGCACGCGGTTCCGTGCATCACTCCAGCAGCGGGAACATGTGCTCGTTTTCGTATTCCACCCGTTCCTTCAGCAGGCGGAAGATTTCACGGCTTTCCTTCACCAGTTCTTCGTGCTCCGCATCATCCAGCGCCGGTTTGCACCAGCGCCTGACATAGCTCGAAAAGCGCTGCTTGATTTTCCTGGCGTTGTCGTGAAAGGTGCGCGCGGTTTCACTCACCGCTTTGTCGTGGTGGCGGGCCAGTTCCGCGTACAGCGTGTTGTCTTCGAACACCAGGTGCATCCAGACCTTTTCTCTGAAACGCGACATCAGTTCGCACACGTACCGGTTGTTGTGCAGCGATTTCTGTTCCACCAGCACCGCCAGCACATCGCACAACTGGCAAATGTCCTGGTTCTGTTGCTTGAGATCGTCTACCGAATACATGCTGAGCTACCTCTGTGGACCCGCGCTGCGCGCCGGCCTTGCTTGCTATGCTGCCCTCAGCCGGCCGTCGCGGATGGTTTCCACGTTAGCATGTTCAGGCCTAAAATCCAGCGTTGCCCGATGCGGGCAGCGCACGCTGTATCAGGGGCTGGGGTTAGGATACGCGCTGTGTATCGCCTCGATCCCTTCCATTACCTGCTGCGATAACGACACGTCGATACTGCCGATGTTGCTCTTCAGCTGATCCATGCTGGTGGCACCGATAATGGTGCTGGTCAGGAAAGGGCGGCTGTTGACGAACGCCAGCGCCATCTGTGCCGGGTCCAGGTGGTGCTCGCGCGCCAGCGCAACATAGCGGGCGGTGGCGGACTCGGCGGCGGGATTGCTGTAGCGCGTGTAGTCAGGAAACAGATTCAGCCGCGAACCACGCGGCCGCGCCCCGTCGAGGTATTTGCCGGACAGCACGCCGAAGCCGAGCGGGGAATAGGCCAGCAGGCCACAGCGTTCGCGCCAGGAGATTTCGGCAAGCCCTACTTCATAGCTCCGGTTCAACAGGCTGTAGGGATTCTGCACGCTCACGATGCGGGCCAGCCCGAGCCGCTCAGCAGTGTGCAGAAAACCCGTCACGCCCCAGGGCGTCTCGTTGGACACACCGATATGGCGGATCTTGCCGGCGCGCACCTGCGCGTCCAGCGCCTGCAGGGTTTCTGCGATGGGCGTGAAATCGTCCTCGTCGACCGGGCTGAAGCCGAGCCGACCGAAGAAGTTGGTGTTGCGCTCCGGCCAGTGCAGCTGATAGAGATCCAGGTAGTCGGTCTGCAGGCGTTTCAGACTGGCGTTCAGTGCGGCTTCGATGTGGGTGCGGTTGAAGCGGGTCTTGCCCGCGCGGATATGCGGCAGCCAGTCCTCGCCCGGGCCGGCGATCTTGCTGGCCAGAACAATCCGATCGCGTGTACCGCGCTGTGCCAGCCAGTTGCCGATGATTTCCTCGGTGCGCCCGTAGGTGGCCGCTTTGGGTGGTATGGAATACAGCTCGGCGGTATCGAAGAAATTCACGCCCTGCTCCAGGGCGTAATCCATCTGCCCGAAGCCCTCTGCCTGGCTGTTCTGTTCCCCCCAGGTCATGCTGCCCAGACAGATGACGCTGACGTCGATGTTGGTGTTGCCGAGTTTGCGATACTGCATGCGGGGGCGGATCTCCTGCGCCTGGCGCGAAAGCGTTACTGAAAGCGCATCGACAGGTCGATGGCGCGCAGGTGCTTGGTCAGGGCGCCGATGGAAATGTAGTCCACGCCGGTGCTGGCATAGTCGCGTACATTGTCGAGGGTGATGCCGCCGGAGGCTTCCAGTTCCGCGCGCCCGGCATTGACGGCTACCGCCTCGCGCAGTGTGTCGATGTCGAAGTTGTCCAGCAGCACACGGTCGGCGCCCGCCTGCAGCGCCTGTTCCAGCCCGGGCAGATTTTCCACCTCGATTTCCACCGGCAGTTGTCTGCCCAGTGCACGCGCGGCACGGATCGCATCGGCAATGCCGCCGGCCGCGGCGATATGATTCTCTTTGATCAGGAACGCGTCGTACAGACCGAAGCGGTGATTGTGACAGCCGCCGCAGCGTACCGCGTACTTCTGCGCGCGGCGCAGCCCCGGGATGGTCTTGCGGGTATCCAGTATGCGGGTTGCCAGCCCTGCCACCCGGCTGGCGTAGGCGTGCGCCAGGGTCGCGGTGCCCGACAACGTCTGCAGGAAGTTGAGCGCCGCGCGTTCACCGCTCAGCAGCGAGCGTGCCGGGCCCTTGAGGGTGCACAGTTGCTGGTCGGCTGCAATGGTGTCGCCATCGTGCGCGTACCAGCGGATGTCAATATCGGCATCGAGGTGATGGAACACGGCGTCGAACCAGTTGTGCCCACACAGGATGGCGGTTTCGCGGCTGACGACACTGGCTTTCCAGATGCGGTCTGCGGGAATCAGTTCGGCGCTGATGTCGCCGCTGCCCAGATCCTCCTCCAGCGCCCGGTGCACATCGTTTTCGATCTGGGCTTCCAGCGCCTCGAGCAGCATTTACTCGGAAATCTCCAGCAGCTCGATCTCGAAGCTGAGCGTTGCATTGGGCGGGATGACATTGCCTGCGCCCTTCTCGCCATAGCCCAGTTGGGGCGGAACGGTGAGCTTGCGCACACCGCCGACCTGCATGCCGACCACACCCTCGTCCCAGCCGGGAATGACGTAGCTGCACGCGACCGGAAAACTGAACGGTTTGCTGCGGTCCCGGCTGGAATCGAACTGGGTGCCGTCTTCCAGCCAGCCGGTGTAGTGCACAATGGCGGTCTGGCCGCGCCCGGTACACAGGGTGCCATCGCCCACCCTGATGTCTTCGTATACCAGACCGCTGTCGGTGGTGATTGCGTTCATCAATCTGCCTCGGGCGTTGCGATACGGAACGAGCGTGAAAAATACTCGTTCTTGAGTCGCTGCACCAGTCCCGCCAGCAGCGCGAGACTGAGCAGGTTCGGCAATGCCATGAGCAGGTTGGTTATGTCGGCGATATTCCATACCAGCTTCAGGGGCACGGCTGCGCCGATCATTACCAGGAAGGTATACAGCACCCGGTAGGGGCGCACCGCGCCCTCGCCGAACAGGAAATGCGCCGAGCGATCGCCATAGTAGGACCAGGCGATCATGGTGGAGAAAGCGAACAGGCTGAGCCCGATGCCCACCACGCCGGCGCCGGCCACGCCGATGGAGCTCTGGAAGGCGTGCGCAGTGAGCGCCGCTCCGACCAGGTCATCCTGCTGGATGCTGTAGGCGCCGGTCACCACGATCACCAGTCCGGTCATGGTGCAGATCACCAGGGTGTCGATAAACGGCTCCATCATCGCCACCAGGCCTTCGCGCACCGGTTCGTTGGTGCGCGCCGCCGCGTGCGCCATGGGCGAGGAGCCGAGCCCGGCCTCGTTGGAGAACAGGCCGCGCGCGACACCCCAGCGGATCGCTTCACCGACTGCTGCACCGCCCACCGCCCAGGGGTTGAGCGCATGATTGAGGATGGTCGAGAACGCCTGTGGTATCGCCTCAACGTGATTGATCAGCACCAGCACCGCGGCACCGATGTACAGCAGTGCCATGAACGGCACGATGGCGCTGGCGACGCGCGCAATCCGGGTCACACCGCCGAGAATGACCATGCCCACCAGCAGCGCCATCACGGTGCCTGCAAGCCAGGCGTTTTCGCGCACCTGCGGAAACAGGTAACCCAGCCCATCGACCACCGAGTTCGCCTGCACCATGTTGCCGATGCCGAACGAGGCGATCAGTGCCGACACCGCGAACAGGGTGGCGGCGCGCTTCATGTTCAGGCCGTGCAGCAGGGTGTACATGGGGCCACCGGCGACTTCTCCACCGGCGCCGATGCGACGGAAATTCAGGGCCAGGGTGCATTCGGTGAACTTGGTGGCCATGCCGAAGAACGCTGTCACCCACATCCAGAACAGGGCGCCGGGACCGCCGAGCGAAATGGCCGTGGCAACGCCCGCGATGTTGCCGGTGCCGATAGTTGCCGACAACGCGGTGGCCAGTGCCTGGAAGTGGCTGATCTGACCCTCGTGTTTGGGGTTGTCGTAGCCGCCGGAAATCAGCGCGATGGAGTGGCGGAAGCCGCGTATTTGCACCAGCCCCATGCGCAGGGTCAGGTACAGGCCCATGCCCAGCAGAATGAGCAGTGTCAGGCCACTGCCCCACAGGGCGCCGGCCACCTGACCGGTCCATCCGGTCAGCTGTACAATGAACTCATTCATAGGATCGCAGGATCAGGGTGTCGCCGCGTTGCGTGAACTCGATACGTTTGAGCACGCTCATGCCGAGCAGGATCTCCATGTCCCTGAGGCCCGGATTGATGCTGGCCGGTACGTTGCGAACCACGATCGGCCCGATGGTGACGCTGTCGAGCACCGTGCGGTAGGCCGTGACCACGCCGTTGGCGGTCTGGTACTGCACCGGGGCGCCGCGTCTGAGGCCCAGCTGCTCGGCCAGCTCCGGCGGTATCGCCACGTCGCTCGCGCCGGTGTCGAGCAGGAACTCGACAGGCCGATCATTGACCGTGCCGGCGGTCACATAGTGACCGAAGCGATTGCGTTTCAGCAGCACCTCTTGTACACCGTTGTCGTTGATACGCGTGTACACCGACTGGTTCGGATTGCGCTGCTTGTCCAGCCGGTCCTGGAAAAACAGAGTCAAGAGAATCAGCGCTATAACCCAGGCGGCAACGGTCATGCCCTTGCCGAGGCGGGTGGTCCCCTGTTTGTCTGAATCCGGCATGGACCGATTGTAAACGAAGTTGTTGCGGCTGTCGGCGAGGAAATGCCGGCCAACCCGGATTTCTCACCGCCAAGGACGCGAAGGACGCGAAGGGCAACAACACGCGAAAAAATAAGGCAGTTTCAGGGCTGCCGCCAACGCCATGCAACCAGGCGGTGCCCCTGCTGCAGGTCTCAACAAAACACTTAAGCGTTTGTTACTTAGTGCCCTTTATGCCCTTCGGGTATTCGTGTCCCTTGTGGTCAAGGTCTCTGGCTATAGCCGCTAGAACACCAGCCGCAGCCCGGCGAACACGTGGCGTTTATCGGCCTGGAAAAAGTTGCGGAAACTGGCGCGCTTGACCGGCGGACGCGTGTGCAGGCTGCCGCCGCGCAGGCTGAAGTGCTGCCCGTCGAACCAGGGCTGGGAGTATTCGGGGTAGGGAAACGGCTGGAAACCCTGGTAGGGGTGAAAGGTGTTGTCGCACCACTCCCACACCCGGCCGGTCTGCTCCAGCGCACCGAAGCGGCAGGCAACTTCCCACTGGTATTCGTGTGGCAGCCGCGCTTTGGCCCAGCGCGCGAACGCGCGTGCCTCGTAATAGCTGATCCCGGACACCGGCTGATCGGCGGCCAGCTGATAAGCGCCACGTATGCCGGTGGCGTACCAGCCGTGCGCGCGGCTGAGACGCCAGTGATCGGGATGCTGAATCTGCTGCTGCTCGCGCCAACTCCAGCCGGCCGCGTCCCACAGCGTATCGCGCCGGTAGCCGCCATCCTCGATAAAGCCGAGATACTCCGCGTTACTGACCGGATAGCGGCTGATGGCAAAAGGACCGAGTTCGGCGCGCTGCGCCGGCATCTCGTTGTCGCAGGCGGCTGGGGGTTTGCCGCCCACGCGGTAATGGCCGGCGGCGATAGGTGCGCTGTCGCGGCGCACCGCGGCGGCTTGCAGCGGCTCGGCTGGCGGCTCCAGGTGCTGCTCCTCGGCGAGCGCTTTCTGGGTCAGCACCATCACCATGGTTTCATAGTGCTGGCTGTTGTGCTGAATCAGGAAGTGCAGGATGTAGTCGTCCTCGAGCAGCGGATGATGCCGCCACTCGGCAGGCAGGTTGTGCAGGTAATGCAGGTTGAACTGTTGCAGCTCGCGCGCCCAGGTCAGCAGCGCGGTCTGCGGCGGGAGCAGTCTGCCACGCTCCGGCTTCGGTGTGTTGGGCGGCGTGTAGAAATCGGCGATCGGGGCGGTCACGCTGTCGTCCCCGCGTATCGTCTCGTGCAGCCACAGGCACTCGGTATAGACGCAGTGTCCGAGGTGCCAGCCCAGCGGGCTCAGGTCGCTGTGGTACTGGGTGCGGAAGGTGGTTTCGTCAAGCGTCCTCTGCCAGCGCCAGCAGCAGCGACTGCGTCTGGCCCAGTTGCTCTATGAGTGTCTCCCGGCTCACAACGACAACAGTTCCGGTGGTTCTTCGGGATCGAGTATCAGAATCTGATGCTCGGGCACGCTGCGCCAGAACGACGACTCGGTGAGACGCTCGGAGGCAATCAGCTGTGCCTCGGGGAACAGTTCGTCATCGGTCGTGTAATACAGGGAAGGGCAGTCGTCGTTGAGCGCATGGCGTGCCGCGTACAGACGTTCACCGTCGCTGACGACAATATTGAGCAGGCAGCGTCCACCGTCCGCCCAGGCTTCCAGCCGTTGCATCAGTTCGGCCAGTGCCGCTTCCATCGGCAGGTCCGGGTCATTGGCCAGTAGCTGACGCAACACGGCGAACAGATACTCGGACTCGGTATTGCCGAGTATCCCGGCGAGGTAGTGCGGCTCGAGTTCGGCGACAATCCGGGGCCGGAAATGGGTGTGGAAATCATCCATCAGTCCGTTGTGGTCGAAGATGAACTCAGCGTCGACGAAGGGCTGGGTGTTGGCGTGGTTGACCGGATTGCCCGGGCTTGCGCTGCGTACGCTGGTAATCCACAGGTCGCTGACCAGGGCGCGCGCCAGGTGCGGCAGGTTGGGGTCGGTCCAGATCGGCGCCGGATTCACGTACACGGCGGGGCGGCCGTCGTCGTTGTACCAGGCAAAGCCATAGCCGTCCGCATTGAGCGTGGCATATTTGAGCTCCTGCGGCGCCCATCCCTGTACCAGCAGGCTGTGGGGCGGGTCGAGGACCAGCCCGCCAAGCCCAATGGGCTGCCCGAGGTAGGCGATAATACGGCACATTAAACGGGTCCAGCTCTCTGTTTTCTATTCACCGCAACGATGGTAGCCTAAGCGGCTCCGCTGTCCAACTGCCTGGAACTCCGCCATGGAAGAACGACGCGCGCCCCGCCTCACCAGCCGCAGAATACCGCCCGTCCGACCGCTCGCAGATCTTGCCGAAGATGCGCAGCGCGGCTTGACCGCGCGGCCGCGCTCCATGCCGCCCAAATATTTTTATGACGAACGCGGCTCACGATTGTTCGACGCCATCTGCGCGACACCCGAATATTACCCGACACGTACCGAGGACGCCCTGCTGGGTGCGCACGCCAGCGAGATCATCGCCGAGGTCCAGCCTGAGCACATCGTCGAGTTCGGCAGTGGCACGGCACGCAAGACCCGGCACCTGTTCGATGCCTGCGAGCATCGCGGCACAGCCACGGCCTACTGGCCGTTCGACGTCTGCGAGGCCATGTTGCTGGAAAGCGGCCGGCAGCTGGTGGAGGAATATCAGCGGCTGAGCGTAAATGCGCTGGTCGGCGATTATCTGGGCGGTTTGCAGGGGTTGCCCGAATTAGACGGCCGCTCCCTGTTCCTGTTCCTGGGAGGCACCATAGGCAATTTTACCGAGACCCAGGCCGGAACGTTCCTGCGTGAGGTGCGCGCCGTGATGAAGGCAGACGACTGCCTGGTTCTCGGGGCGGACCGGGTCAAGCCCCCCGAGGTGCTGCACGCCGCCTACAACGACAGCAAGGGCATCACGGCCGAATTCAATCTGAACCTGCTGCGGGTTCTGAACCGAGAGCTGGATGCCGATTTCGATCTCGAGCGATTCGATCATCAGGCCCGTTTCAACAGCGACGCCAGCCAGATCGAAATGTATCTGGTATCCAGCGTTGCGCAGTCGGTGCGCCTGAAGGCGCTGGACGAGACCCTGCACCTCGCGGCCGGGGAACCGATACTCACCGAAATCAGCCGCAAGTTCACCCACTCCCGGCTGGAGTCCATGCTGGCGGCCGCGGGGTTCAGCGTAACGCGCCATCTCGAGCCCGAAAATGGCTATTTCTCGCTGCTGCTGGCCAGACCTGAGTGAGAACCGGGCCATTGGGCTGTCATACAGCCGTAACATTGCTGTGGTCTGCTGCCCGGGATAGCTTGTTGAGATGCAGTGATGAAGCGGATTCTGGTAGTCGAAGATGAACAGGCCATCCGGGAGATGGTCGGGTTCGCGCTGAAAAAGGCCGGGTTTCAGTTCGAAGAGGTTGCCGACGCGGAACAGGCGCTGGTGTCCATTGCGTCGCAGACCCCGGATCTGGTGTTGCTTGACTGGATGCTGCCCGGCATGAGCGGGGTGGACCTGGCACGGCGCCTGCGCCGCGAGGAGCTTACGGCGGCCATACCCATCATTCTCCTGACGGCGCGCGTCGAGGAGAGCGACCGTGTCTACGGCCTGGAGGTCGGAGCGGACGATTACGTGACCAAGCCGTTTTCGCCCCGTGAGCTGATTGCCCGCATCAATGCGGTGTTGCGGCGCAGCAGCGCGCTCAGTGAAGACCGCCTTATCGAGTATGACGGACTGTCACTGGACCCGGTTGGTCACCGGGTGCAGGCCAACGATCAGGTCCTCAACCTCGCGCCGACCGAGTTTCGCCTGCTGCATTTCTTTATGAGCAACCCCGACCGGGTGTACAGTAGGGAGCAGCTGCTGGACTATGTCTGGGGGCGCGGAGTGTTCGTGGAAGAGCGTACTGTCGACGTCCACATCCGTCGCCTGCGCAAGGCGCTGGGCGCCAGGGGACATGACCGCTTTATCCAGACGGTACGCGGCGCGGGGTATCGTTTCTCAACCAGAGACTGACATGTGATTGATGCTTGGAAGAGCGAGCTCCGGCGTATTGTCGGTCTGGTTCTTGTCGCCGTTCTGCTCGGTGCGTTGCTCGGAAACATCGCGGTCGCTGCGTTGCTGGTCCTCGGCGCCTATCTGGTCTGGCACCTCTACAA
>CAVOGN010000016.1:0-131475 GCA_963695455.1 uncultured Gammaproteobacteria bacterium
TGTTGGGTCCATTTGGATCCCAAAAACCTGAATCGAAATAACATTCAATATACATCAATATTACCATCTCCCCAAATTACTTTGCTAGGATCATTGATAGCTGGGAATTCTTGTTCTAAATTACAATACGATATATATACATTAGAATTTGAATCTAAATAAATCTCGTGTTTATATGAAAAAGATACGTTTTTTGTTATTATGCAATTTTTCAATATAGTAGAACTATTTGTCCCAAGAATTAAACCACCAGCATTAACTGCTGCCCTGTTGCTGTCAATTGTACAGTTATTTAAATGGATTGGCTCTGAAGAGTAATTACCAATGGCCCCTCCATAGCCACTTACCCCGATTACCTGCAAAAGTGCAATTATCAATCCGACAGTTGGATGCCTGATTTACGAGAATTCCTCCACCAAAAAGAGCAGTATTTGATGCAAATAGTGATCTTTCTATTTGATTGGTTGATGCACTTGTAAGATAGAGTGCACCTCCATATGTACTAGAATTCCCTGAAAAGTCGCAGTCTTGAATTATTGAAGAAGCTTCATAAGTATTACTGATAGCCCCACCATAATCTTCAGAGTGATTCTGAATAAAACTGCATTCATTGATATTTATATCGGAGTTAAAGTTATATATTCCTCCACCATTATCAGCAATATTTGTATTTAAATCACAATTTTTTATGGTAGCACTACTATATTCCAAATATATTCCTCCACCATGTACGGAGTTGCCGTTTTTAATTGTAAGATTATTGATTTTCACAGACTCAGCATTATTAATGGTTATGCATGTCTCAGAGTTCTGACCATCTATAAAACATCTGGCAGTATCACTTCCCCTGATTTCAAGCCCAGAATGAAATGAATTAATCATTATGTTCTCATTATAGTCTCCTGGAGCAACCAATATCATTTCGTCTGCTCCAATGGTTGGATACGTATCAAGTAAATTCTGGATATTTCGCATTGGTGTTTGGGGTGTCAAGCCATTATTGCCATTGTCGCCTGCCATTATATTTCCATCTGCTTCCTCATCATTTGAATATACAAATATTTAATAGAACCCTCTACAGTAAAGTCTTTGATTGATTTCGCAAAAACATTTCGATTGAAAGCAATGTTACTTTTATTTGATAATTGCTGGAAGAAATACTTCATAATACAAATCATCAACAGATTGAAAATCATTACAAACGACACTGAGTCTGTAAAGAGAGAAATCTAATGTATCCTGAATTCCATCCATTTTAGGGAGTCTATTGGGATATGATAAATTAAATTTATTATAATATGTTTCAAACAGCAGATAATAGAGTTCTCCCGCATGCTCTTCAGAGAGAAGGTGCTGATATTTTTGAGGATAATTATTTTATTAGAACGCTTATCAATGAGTCCTGCAATTTCACAAACAGCTTTAATAATTTTAAGTGGAAAAATATCCCTCTCGTTTTAATACTTTATAATATTTTCTAGTTCTTTCTCGATACTTCTCATCTAACTCCATTTCATCAAACATAATTTTGACAAATTTTCGATTAAGATTTCCTTTTTTTGGCTGTGGCGGTAGGTTCATCCTTGAACTCCATGAGTTTCATAAGAAGCAATCTTGCATTCCTGAAGAAAGTGGATTGATTTACTTCATTTAATGATAGGTTATGATTGAACTGAAGTGGATATTCAGTATCTCCCCAAGTATAATCTATAAACCGTGTGATTTGCTGAGGCGTGAGATATCCCTTATGGGGA
This sequence comes from uncultured Gammaproteobacteria bacterium, assembly GCA_963695455.1. Lineage (GTDB taxonomy): Bacteria > Pseudomonadota > Gammaproteobacteria > DSM-19610 > DSM-19610 > Thiogranum. Next base: position 1,755 of record CAVOGN010000016.1, read on the forward strand.
TCGGGGCATCTTTTGCTTCTGCCATTTCAGCCAACACTTTTTCATGCGCTTGAGTATCATTGGGATCTTGAGCATCACGTCGTACGAAATATTCTATCATCTCATTACTGAAAGGAATTCTTCTCTCAAGTTTTTCAAACAAATCAGTTATTTCAACATTGTTAATCTCTTTTATTGCAACACCAAGAATATCTATCAGTATATCAGTATCACCTTCCATTAAGAAGATAGTTTCATCTGTTGCAGTTTTAATCCTTCTATGAATACGAGGTGGAAGATCCTCGCAAAGACCACTATGCTGAAGAATGCATGACTGCTCTTCTTTTGAAAGACTAATTGGTATTAACTTTTTTTTACCAAATTCTACCATCAATAACCCCATTTTTACTATCTTAACTGGACTTATACCCTATTTTCCCTGATTTTATCAAATACTGAGACATTATTCTACAGTTTTTCTTTCTCTGAATTAAAATAATATTTCTATATTATCTCTCCATATTGCCAATAAAAGCATTTCTCACTATTTACCTGCTCAGAAAACTTATAAAAGAAGGAAACCCAGGAAGAAATAGAAACAGTTTCTTCATTGATAGATGATTATGAACCTATCAAATAGGGGTAGTAGTGGCTGAGAAAATGTTTTTCTATATCGCTATACCTACCCATACCCGTTTGACCTGGGCGAATATGGAACCTATTTATCTAACATCTCTATTTTTCGATTTTTTGGATAGGGGGAATTTAGGTGGGGAATAATAGATTTTTTATCTATCTGGAAAAATGAGATGCCATGAAAATATTCCAGACAATATATTGTTGAGGATATTAGGTAATAGTGATGTTTTTGTATGGGGCTGATAAGATGGGAGTGCTGTAGGTATGAAGATAGAATGGGATAGGTTGGCTGGATGGGTACTACGGCACGACAGGAGAATGATCACGAATTAAGATAAGAAGGGTTGTTTTATTCCATATCGTAGAATCTCCCTATTATATCGGTAGCGATGAATATTTTAATTGTAACGCAATTTGACCGATATGGGGGCTTTGGGGTGCGATATTTGAAAACAAAGGTTCCCTGACTCATTTAAATCTCTCGTTAATTTTCTTTAGCCATTTCTTTTAGTATTTGCTTTAAAGAATGAGTTTCTATATTACAAAAAAATCCATGTTTATTCTGAATTATTTTTATAATATTTGACAAGTTACCTTCTGTTAGGAAATAATCAACATAAGGTAGTAATGATGAAATGATTATATCAAACACGTCTGATTGAATAGCTTTTCTGTTGTCAGAATAAAATTTATAAAAAACAATATAGCTAGTAGAACGCACTGAAGGAAATCGATTCAAATCTATACTGCTCCCCTTTTCGATTATATTTTTTACAAAGTTGCTATCCCTTAAGATAATCTGGTCAACACTAGCATTATAACAAAATTCCTCAATCTCTTTTTTGGTATACTTATCATTTTTAGGAGGAAAATTTTTCTTCAATCCAACAATTCCCTCAAGTATATCTTGTTGCCCTTTTGCGATTTCAAAACCAACCTTTGGATTTCATTCGCTTCTCTCATGGCTTGAACAGACTGCCAAGTTGTGTGCCTGTATAGACTACCGTTGCACCAGCAATGACTAGAGTTAACCAAAGAGCCGCTTTTTTGGAGTATGACTGGGATTGTGCGGGTTCTTCCCTTTTCTGTTGCTTTTTCTACGGCGTCGAGTTGGGTTTTAGATTTCCTGATGCCACGTGTATTGTTTTCTTTAGATCGTATGAAGACCCAACCGCACATCCATTAACGCATCAGTTTGTCTTCTTGCGCATTAATAGAAGCATCGATATCTGCGAATCTTCTTGAATCTCGGCTGAGAGCCTATCGAAGTTTAGCAGATCGCGATCTGCCAGTTGCCTTCCAATCGTTCGCCATTCTTATCCTCCATGTGTTCTTGCTCTATGTGACATTTGAATAAGCGAGACCTCACGTCTCGTTATCGTTGGTCAGCGCTGTAAGTCCCCTGTAAACGTGTAAGTTGTGCCATCGAGAAAGTGGCTGGAGGGTATGTCTACCTGCGCATAGGGACCCGTATCGGTGGCCCCGTGATCCGATCGTGATCTCCCGACCATTCTCGGGTTGCTTCCTTTGTTCGCTTACTTACCTCTACGACATTTTCGGAGTAATCGTCGAATAGCCCCTTATCAACAGCGCATGCAAATCTTTGCGGAGAAGGATCCGTTAGTGACGAGATGCTGTGCGCTCTGTGGGTATGGCGGGATATGGGCTGCGTCAAGGACTGGCAGAGTGCGCTCACTTGTCACCGCACAGCGCCGTTCATACGCATCGGTCACGAGCACTCGGAATGACCCTTGGCCGAGACGTGGCTGGATCAGAACCGGCTCACCGTAATTTGGTTTGTCTTTAGGCACAATACCCGATGCAGCGACACGGGACTGCAGTTGATTCCAAAGTGTCCGTCCGGGTTCCACTGTCAGGTCGTAGCCTCGTCCTTGAACAATGTTGGGCTTCCAATCAGACGGGACCGGTATCCACGATTCCTCAGAAAAGAAGAACGGTTGTTCTAGAAGAATGCAGCCGATGGGATAGTCGGCTCTTTGATCCTCTGGTTGTCTTCGATATTTTGCTACCCGAGTGCGCATTTCCTCAAGGTTGCGTGCGCCGTTAGAAATGTCGAAAGACTCCCATGCAAGACTAATCGGCAGAATAGTAGAGTGTGCGAAAACACCACCCCCGACGATGAAGTCTGTGGGGCTGTGGAGCTTGAATAGGAATAACTCGCCCGGTCGAAGCGCACGAAACCGGCGGTTGCCAGATGGCTGCCAGAAGTTGACTTCGTCGAGCTGCGAATGACCGCTTAGGACACCAAACCAGTCTCGGTCAGTTATTCCAACGAACGCCTTCATTATTCCTCTACGTTTAAAACGCCAATAGCGACAGCCTGTCTACCGTTGGTCCTTACGAGCCCCGGGCACACATGGCACCTCAAACATTAAGCTGTCGCCCAGGCCCCTGAAAGACCTCCCGCGCGTGCCACCGCGCAAATTCGGACTTTGGCCGGAATTCGTCGCGGCTTGGAGAACTCGAGCGCTCTGCCGTGAAACCCGAGCACCCAATCATCAAATCCTGCAGTTCCGACTGCCTGTTCGGATACAAGAATCCGGCCTCCTCCCGTCAGAGTGAACACTCCACGATCGAGCAACTTGTGATGCAGGCTACACAGCGCGAGTCCGTTGGACTCAATGTCCGGTCCTCCCGCCTGGTGCCGACTTGATGTGGGCTGCCTCTAGGCCCACCAGGGTCGCTCCCAGGCGCACGTCGAGGCCACATACCGCACACCGGTACCCATACGCCCGCAACACGCGCTCGCGGAATCCGGCGTCTCGCCTGCACGTGGTGGTGATTGGGTTCGGTTCAATACCGACCGCCTGCAAGATATCTTCGTGCAGCGATGCGGGAAAGTGCGCGTCGAGGAGTTCGCGGGCCACCTCGACCGACAGCGCCGGGTCTGCCCTGAGGATGTGGTATACGTCAGGCTTGAAGCCGCCCTGAACCCCGTGCCGCAGCAACTCAGACTTCTTCGCGTCAGTGTTGCTTTGTCTCAGTTCGACCTCGTCGGCATGCGTGAGCTGCCAAATACCGTCATTGACGAGACGCCAGAACGGGTACTCCGGATGGTAGGCTTGGCGCTTTGGCCCAAAGTCGCGCAGGAGGTCGCGCAGATCAGGCTCAAGATCCTTGAAGGCAATGAGCCGTTCCTTGTCCGCGAGAACTCGCCCCAATGCATACAGGACCAACAGCGGCTTGTGAGGTGCTCGCTTACCGCCCTGACTCCAGATTCTTAGTTGTCTGAATTGGTCCAGAACGTCTTGTCGGTCCATAGGTCACGAATGCTCCACAACAGGACTCTATGAAAACACTATAGCGAGGTCCAGCCCATTAGTGGGCAGGCCCGGTTTTCTGGTTGGAAGAAAATTGCGCAATCTAGGCCCAGCATGAACACCCAAGGGGGTGGTGCCGGGGTCACAGCGGTCCGGCTCCCGATTGACTCTGGATCGTCCTCAGTGTGTTTCAGTTGCCAGCCACAAGAGCAGCCCTCAGCACCTGTCGATTCGAGCCAAGGATAGAACCGGCACAGGGCATGGGCAGTTCAAGGGGGGGGGATATTGCGATGGTGGCTAACACGATCTAGTAGCCAACCGGAATCAGGGCATACCCCAACATTTCACCGAACGCCGCCAAATTGCTAGCCATACCGCTAGCCGAAAGGGATTTGTAGGGAGGCAGCTTTCATAAGCTATTGTTTTTATGGTGCCGGAAAGAGGAATCGAACCTCCGACCTACTGATTACGAATCAGTTGCTCTACCGACTGAGCTATTCCGGCTTTATGGGGAGCGCGAGTATAAAAGAATAGCGCGGGTCGCGCCAACTCACGGCTTGGCGTGGTTAGCGTTGCGCACCCGTATAATGACTTCCACGCCATCGACCACGGTGCCCTGCGGAGGCACGGGCAGCTGGTCGACCGGCATCTGACCGGTTTCGATATCCGACAACTCGCCGGTATCGACGTTATAGAAGTGGTGATGTGCCGTGTTATTGGTGTCGTAAAAAGCACGACTGGGGTCCACATTCACTTCACGCAATATCCCCTTCTCTGCGAACAGGCCGAGTGTGTTGTACACCGTGGCCTTGGAGACACTGTGACCGGTCGCATTTACCAGTTCCAACACCTGTTCGGCGCTCACGTGCTGATCGCGAGTCAACAACACCTGGGCAATCTGCAACCGCTGCTGGGTGGGCAGAATGTCGTATTGGCTGCAAGCGCTTGGCGGCCTGTTCTTCGCTAAGCACAGGAATTGACTCAAGTTTGTTCATAATTCAAGTATACGCTGGCAAATTTGACAAAGTCCAGACGGCCGGACACCTCTGTTATTTTGCAAATAATTCAGGACGATACGGCGCCGGCTCGACGACGGGCTGTCGCTGTAAAAGTAAATCCGCCAGCAGGCGGGCGCGGCTGGCCCCAGCACCACACCATTACGGAAATGACCGGCAGATGTAGAGGTTGTCGAATACCCGGGATGTGGCCCCACGATCGGTGTGCCGTCCGGACTGCCGGGCCGCAGGCCCGCCCAGTGCCGTTCAATCGGGAGGTCAACGAGGCGCGGCAGCAGCTCAATGCCGCCCGCGTGCAGCTCGTTGCGTCGCGGCCAGGTGGTCTGCTTGTCGAAACCCGACGTGTTCGAGCGTGCTGCCGACCAGAATACGGCCATCCCGGCGCGGGATCACGTAGTGCCCATGGTACAGGACGATGCGTGAAAGCAGGCCCGGCGGACCGCGGAACAGGATCATCTGGCCACGCACCGGCTGGATGGGCAGGCTCAGACCGGTGGACTCCAGCAGCTGGCCCGTCCAGGCCCCGCTGGCGACCACGAAACAGTCGGCAGAAATGTCTCCGTCTCTGGTGCGCACTGCGGTGATCCTGCTGTCTTGCCGCACCCACCCCAGCGCGGCGCAATCGCTGCGGATCTCCGCACCGCTGTTTTCCAGCGTCTCCCGTAACGCTTCGGCAAAGCGCGGGTTGCGAACCTGGGCGACTTCGGGCAGCCAGGCAGCGGCGGACGTCTCCAGCCCCAGGCGAGGCTCGAGTTCGCGAACTTTGGCTGCACCCACCAGTTCGAGGTTGGCTCCGAAGCGTGCAGCCCAGCGCGTTACCGCCTCGGGGTCATCGATATCGGCGACAAGCAGTCCGGACGGCGTCCACTGCGAGTCGACACCGGAGCTTTCCTCCAGAAGTCGGCACAAATCCGGGTAGTATTGCTGGCTCCAACGGGCCAGCACATTGACCGCATCGGGATAGCGCCAGGGATAAAGCGGCGACAGGATGCCACCGCCTGCCCACGATGCTTCGCGCGCCGGTTGGCTCCGCTCCAGCAGCGTGACCTTCCATCCCGACAGCAGCAGCTCGCGAGCCGTCAGCATGCCGATGATCCCGGCTCCGACAATCACGCACTCGGTCATGCCGCAGCCACCGTATGCTGCAGGGGCAGGCTAGCGATTCCAGCAACTCGGTCCGGCATAGCCGTAGATATAAGCGGGACCATTCGAACTGCTGGCGAAATTGCCGCACACGTCTGCCCGTTGTCGGGCCAGCGGCTCGGCGACAGCCAGGAAGTCAACGGCGTCGGCGCGCACCACGCGCAGGCGATAGTAGCCCTGGGCAGATTCCGGCAACGTCCAGCCAAGGTCGTCAAGCTGGTCCGCATACTGCGCATGGGAGGTGCGCCAGCGTTCCTGGGCGAGCTGTATCTGCGTGAGCGCGGTGATGGCGTCGCCGCGCCGCGATTTAGCGACCAGGCCATGGTAGGAAGGGACGGTAATGGAGGCGAGTATCGCAACAATGGCCAGCGTGATCAGCAACTCTAGCAGTGAAAAACCCAGCGCGCAGGGTCGTGTCAAAATGCAACTCCTTTTGCAGCAGCGACCCTGTCCATGCAGGTCGTCCTTGCACCTTGCCTGAAGCGGACTATACTCGGCGCTACAACAGGGAACAAGTTTGCACCTTAGGGGAGCCTGATCATGGAAGATACAGGACGCTCCGGATTCACGCTTGTCGAGTTGCTGGTCACGCTGGCAGTGGTTGCCCTGCTGGTTACTGTTGCTGCACCGGCAATGGCGAGATTTCTGGACCAGGCACGCCTGCGCGCGGCCGCTCAAACACTGGCTCAGGAGCTGCGGCAGGCGCGAAACCATGCCTTGGCTCACCAGAGCCGAACCCACTTCTCCATCGCCGTACGAGCGCGGCGCTGGTGTTACGGCTGGCGCGATGATTCCACCTGTCAGTGCGATTCACACGCCGGCGCCGCTCTGTGTCGGACCGCCAGCGACGGCCGTATGCATACGCAAAGCTCGGCGGATTTTCCTGCCGTGCAACTCAGCGGCAACCAGCACTCGACCCATCCCGGTGTAATTTTCTCACCGCTGCGCGGAACCGCCACCGCGACAGCCTTTGTGCTGCGCAATCGTTACGCCGCAGCGCGGGTAATCATCAGCCCGCTCGGTCGGGTTCGGATATGCTCACCGGACGGGCGGGTTTATCCATCATGCTGAGTACCCGGCGTACACAGCGCGGAGTGACGCTGGTTGAGCTCATGATCGCCAGCGTCATTGCCCTGGTCGCGCTGGCCGCACTGCTTACCGCGTACAGTGCGACGGCCATGCACAGCGCAAGCTACCTGCACAAGGCGCACCTGCATCAACAGCTGCACAGCCTGATGCACGCCATGGTGCGGGATATCCGGCGCAGCGGGTACTGGAGCTTCGACCCCAGCCTGCGCAGCGCAGCCGAAAACCCCTTCCAGGCCGGCGTCAATCGTTTGCGGGTGCACGCCTATCCGGGCGAAGCACCGGGGTCCTGCATTCTGTTCGCCTATGACCTGGATAAGGACGGGATGGTCGGCGTAGGGTCCTGTAAGAGGAACAGCTGCACCGCCCAGACAGACCGGGACAACGTAGAACAGTTCGGTTTCCGGCTGCACGACGGGCTGGTCCAGACGCGCTACGGAGGCGACACCCTGCGCTGTGATTCCGGCCACTGGCAAGCCGTCACGGACCCCGACATTGCCATCACCGCTTTGAGTTTCACACCACGTGCGGTGTGCACCAACCTCGACGATGCAGATGCTGAGTGCGCACCGCACGCGGCCCGTATTCTCCAGCGCCTGGTCGACATCCGGCTCAGCGGCTATCCGTTAGCCCGACCCGAAACCACGCTGACACTGTCAGCCTCGGTGCGCATTCGCAACGATCAGCTCCTCGGGTCAGCCGAGTGATGCGCTCGCGTTGCACACCGCGGCACAGCCAGAGCGGCGCAGCAACTCTGCTGGTTGCGCTGGTGCTGATGATGGCCTTGACTATCGTCACACTCTCGGTTGCGCGCACCCAGCTCGTCGAACAGCGCATCGCCAGCAACCATAACTGGCATACACGTTTGTTTCTGCTGGCGGACTCCGGGCTTGCCAGAGGCTCGCAGCTGCTCCAGGGGTCATTCCATGCTCTGGACTGGCGTTCCGAGCCCGACCGGAACAACGAGGTCAACCGGATGATGCTGGCTGAGCGCATGTCAGATATCAACACACAGCTCGTTTTCGAGCGCAAAGATCCATCCGCAGCCTTTGTGTTGGTTCAGACGACTTCCGGGCACAGGGATGGCTCGGGTATACGGGCACGCACCAGCCAGTTTGTGCGTCCCCTGTCGGTGCTCTCACCCCTGGGCGAATCCGCACCGCCGCTGGTGGTCAACGGCTGCCTCGAACCGATTACGGCCGACCTTGACGTCCGTCCGCTCAATGCGGACCTCGATCAGGCAGGCGATGCGGTGTGGATGAACCCGGACCTGCAATGCCCACCGACGCCTGGCATCGATGCCCATCGGGGCAGCATCACCCAGCGGGCACTGGGTGTGGATCTGTGGTCGACGATGTTTTCAGTCAACCGGGACGCATTCGCAGCCATGGCTGAAGAACAGGCGCACCTCCCGACACAGGAACAAACGTATCGGGTCGCCCGGAGCGAGGATCTGATCGCGGCTCGCTGGGCGCACAGTATAGGTACCCCCGAACACCCCGTAGCGTTGTATTTTCCAGCCGAGGCGGGCTGCCCGGGTTTCGGTCCCGGCGTGCAGATCTATGGCGTGGTTTTTATCGATTCGGACTGCAACGAGCCCATCGCTTCTCAGACGTTCGAACTGCATGGCTCACTCATGGTCAATGGAAACCTTAACGCCGCGGACGCACTGCTGCGCCTGAATCACATTCAGGTCGCCGATCCACGCCTGACCCGGTTGCGTTTCCCGGTGCTGCGCAACATAGCGGTGCCCGGAAGCTGGAGCGATTTCTGATATGTCGGTCCGCCAGAGTGGATTCAGTCTGATGGAAGCACTGATATCGCTGCTGGTGCTGAGCGTGGGGCTATTGGGACTCGGCCATTTGCAGGCCGCGCTGTGGAAGTCGGCCGGGCAGCTCTATGCCGTATCCGAAGCCTACCTGCTGAGCGCAAGTTACCTGGAGCGTGGTCTGTCAGCCGGCGCAACAGAGCCTGCTGAGCAGGAGAACCGCTCAACACGTAGCGGCTCCGCTTACACCGAGTTCGATGCAGCCGTCCAGCTTGAACAACAGGGCTGGGTCAAGGAAATGGACGTTGCCAGCCACTGGCAGGATACGTCCGGCGCGCATACGGTTAGCTTGCGAAGCTCTGTTTACCAGCCTGCTATAAGCGATTCACGCTGGCTGCTGGGTCCTGATTGAAACTGCGGTAGCGCCCGCCGCTGACGGGCGGCCGCAACCGCATCCAGCATCAGTTCGATAAACTACCAGCAATCGCTGCCCGGAAGTGAGCCGTTTTCGTTGCTCTTGGCGCCGCCGCTGCTAAGCGTCAAGTCCCCGCACAGGGTATCATTGATCTGCGGAGAGCCCGCGACGCGGCGCGCCGTCAACAGATAGCTGGTCGCGATGTTGGGGTCTCCGGTAATCTCCAGCGTATAATAATCACCGTCGCCACAACTTTGTGCGTCCATACCGAGAGCGCCAATAGTGGAAGCATAGGTGTTGTTCTGATAAAAGAAGTTCTCCTGGCGTTGTGCTGCATTCAGAAGACAATCGTAGGCATCGGCTCGACGCGCTTTCTGCATCTGGCTCTGGTAACCGGGCAATGCGACCGAGGCGAGAATGGCCGCGATGACGACCGCGATCATCAACTCGATCAGCGTGAACCCCTGCTCCTTCCCTGGACGTTTGCTGGTTAGTGCCATCATTGCTGTTACCTCGTCACCTTTAAGTTCTGTCCGCTGGCCTGGCGCCCCGACTAGTCGGTCTCTTCACGCCAGGAGATTTCGCCGCTCTTGACCGGCGCTGGAAGATTGGCCTCACCGACCAGAATGTCACCGCGCGATTTCTGGACGATGACTTTCTCTTTGTCGGTGAGCTGCGGCGGATCGTTGATCAGGTGCAGACTCGGCGCAGACGCCAGGCCTTCGCCCAGATCAATGTCGCGGATGGCGGTGTTGCCCACGGTCGAGCCGAAGATGGGTCGCTCCGCCAACGCCGTTCCGGTTTTGTAGTAAAGCCCGTAAAGCGTACTGGTGCCGTCACCACCACAGAGGCTGACGCTCGGCGTGAAGTCTGTGGTCAACAAGACCCGTCCCAGTAGGGCGCCTTCCTGGATCATGCGTGCCGACGGGTTGGTGCCATTGGTGGGCAGATTGAGTTTCCAGCCGTCTTTCCAGCTTGCGCCCGTCGCATTGAACATGTTCTCCAGTTCCTGGAAATCGCTCACGCCTGTGACACCTGTTACGGTGTAGGGCGACGATGTCGACACCACCGCGTTGGTGACATCAACCAGGTTGCTGGTTGCGGGCAGACTGCTGCTGGCGGTGGCCGCCGGATTGTCGCGGAAACCGTACAGGGTCTGCTGGGCGGTACTCAGCTTGTCATCGTTGACATAGAAGCGGCCGGTGCCCACGTACACCCAGCGAGTCAGATCTTTGTCCACCGACAGGGTCGGTCGGGCCACGATCGGCTGGTTGGTGGTGAGTCGCTCGGCGAGCACCCAGTCCGCGGGATTGGTGCTTTCCTTGATCTGCAGCCGGTACAGACTTCCCGTCGGCGCGGCGGTCGTGCCGCTCACGGTACCGACGTAGAGATCGTCTGCCTTGTAGTTCAGGTTCCAGTCGGCCGCCAGCGGGTCGCCGACGAAAGCATTCGTGCCAACGATGTTGACCGTATCCGCCGGACCATAGTCGGTCGCCCAGGCCAGATTATTGAGGTCATACACCAGCAGGCGTGCCTCCTGGGAACTGGTAGCCTTGGCCAGATTGGTGGGGCCGGTGCCGAACACGAGGTACCACTGGTTCGGGGTATTGTCACTCTCACGAACCGCCACGGCGGTCGGATACGAGGTCGTGAAGCCCAGGTTGGCGTGGGTCAGTTCGGCCAGCAGTTTCGGCGGTTTCTCGGGGTTGGTGATGTCCATCACCACATATGCCGAGCGGAACTGGCGATCGTCGGCGGCATTTGCGCCACCGAGCCCGTCAGCGGCCGTGTCCACGGTCATCGTGCCGCCGCCGAAGCGCATGCCGGCGACCAGAACGGTGCCCCAGCCGCCCGGATGGTCTGGATCGGCGCTGTCGAAAATCTTGGCATCGAAGACGCGAGGCTTGGCGTCCATATAGTAGACGTGGGTGTAATCGGGATCGGTGAGCCACTTCAAGTGCGGCAGCAGATTACCCGGAGCATAGGCCCAGACCTCGGCACCCAGCGGGTGCGGCGCCTCGCCATTCGGCGACAGTTTGAACTCCAGGGCAACCGGATCGAAGAAGCCGGCGTTGAACGCGTGCAGCAGGCCGTCATTGGCGCCCACATAGATCATCTGACGCCGTAAAGCGTACTTGGCGCGAAACTCGGCGTAGCTGAGGTCACCGTAGAGCTGGTCGAAATTCTCCGCCGGCACGGCCACCGAGTTGGGCGTGCTGTGGACGATGTCGCCCAACCGCAGTACCTCCTCGGTACCATCGCCGTCGAAGTCGATGGTGCGGTTGCGCAGCCCCGCGATCTCCTCGCCGCGAATGTAGTTAATGATATCATCCGCCTCCGCCTGCGACAGGGTATTGAGGAAACCGTAGTCGTTGGCGGTATCAAAGTCGCTCGGCGTGAAATCGGTGGTTTCACCCGCATCGACGATACCGTCGAGGTCAGCGTCCTTCCAGGTCAGGATGTACCGGCCATTGGCGGCGGAGCTGTTATAAGTGCGCTGGCTGGTGACATTGGTGACAGCCGACAGCTCTTCCCGCGCGTTCCACAGCGGTTGCATTTCTTCCAGCGGCAGACTGCTTCCCTCACAGTCACCCCCGGCGTTGAGAATCACCGGTGTATAAACATCGGTGGTGGTGCTGTCGTAGCGGCACACGCGGGTCTGGCGCGTGCTGTTGTCGTAGTAGACATCCACCACCTTGTCGGTCTGATAATCGTCCAGCTTGGCATTATTGTTGTTGTCTTCCCGAATCAAGCCGAGATTGTCGATCCACAGGGAGTGCAGATTGCCCACCCAGTTGACGGTCTTGCTGTCGTAGGTGCGCTCGGTCACGTACATGGCCTGGAACAGTGCGCCCTGACCCTGCCGGCTGCTGGCCACCACCGAAGCAGCGGTACCCGATGCAGTCTTGGCGATAATCGCGTTCAGCACATTGGTCAGCGAGCGCTCCAGCTCTTCCGGGTTGGTCGCATAGTAATAGGTATCGGGCAAACCGTCCGGATTGAGTTTGCCTTCGCCGTCCTTGCGGTCCCATTCGGTCTGCAAATCCGGAATGTTATTGCCGTTTTCGTCGTTGAAGGCGCCCCACTTGGCTGCGTAGTAGAGCGGGTCCTTGAGCAGGCCGGCCGCTGACCCACCGATGGTGTAGGTCTGGCTGGTAGGCCCGTCGGTGACCTGGCAGTTATTGCAATCGGCAATCGTGATATCGGAATCGGCCCGCGTATAACCCTCGATACCCGAATGGACGTGGAAACCGTCCTTGGTGGTACCGCTGATCACGTAGCCGAAACCCATGTCGTAGATAGTCGATTCCGCGATGGTGTCGGTGGTTACCGTGATCGAACTCGAGGTCACCACGTAGGAGATCACACCCCACATATCCTGGTCGTAGTCACCGCCCTGCTCGCTGTCTTCCCAGTTGACATAGAATTTGCCGGTACCGACACCCAGGCTTTCCGTATGCGGCTGCACCACTTTGAAATCGACCAGCGCACAGTTGCCGCCCACATCGCTGTTCTGGCAGGCGGGCAGTATTTTCACCACGCTGTTACCGCCCGGGACGGGCACGATGATTTCCGGCACCGCCGGCGCCAGGGTCACGGCGTAGGTATCCACCAGCTGTTCACCCTGCAGCGGGCTGTTACCCTGGGCGCGGATGTCGCTGATGTGCGCCTTGTGGGCGATACCGGCAATGCGGTAACTGCCGTCCAGACGCGGCGCTTCCGGACACAGGCCTTCCACCTGGCCGAGATCGGACACGGTCTTGGCGGTGCACAGCTGGTTGTTGTCGGTGCCGTTTTCGCCGACGAAGTACTGGTTCCCGGTAATGCCCTCGCCGTCACCGACGGTCTTGGTCAGTGCGGCCGAAGTCGCACCACTCCAGATCGAGCCGACACCGTAGGCGTTGCCATCCAGCTGGTCGGCGTCGTAGGAAATGGTACTGGCGTTGAACCCGATGACATTCAACGACGAGCAGTAATTGGTATCGTCCAGAGGATCCACCCAGTTCTGCGGTGTCTCGAGCCCCGGAATAACCGGGTTGCCGTTGGAGCGGTATTCACCGGTGACACCCTCGCCGGCCAGGTAGCGTATGGCATTGAGGTAGATTTCGCTAAACGGGTTGCCCCAGTTCATGCACTGGCCGTCGTTGAAGGAATTGAGGCCCCATTCGCAGTTGTTGGCGTTCAGGCCACCGGTACCGTAGGTACCGTCGCTGTAACGGTACTTGACCGGGCGGTACAGGCTCCAGGTGTTGATGATGCCTTCGGCCTGGTTGGCCGCGGCGCCACTGGTCACCGCCTTGGTGAAGGTGCCGTCGCCGTCCACGTCCACTTCGTTGGACATGGACTCGATGTTCTTCATCACCACGCCGCCCGACTTGTTCTTGAGGTAGCTGCCGGCGATCATGCCGAACAGCACCTTGTCGTCGTCGCCGAAGCTCTGCAGCAGGCCGATCGGCTTGTAGTTGCCGTCGGGGTAGCGTTTGCAGTTCTTTTCGCGCAGGCCGGACACGCAGACCTTCACTCTCACGTTGTAGTCGTCCAGACCCAGGCCATGCGTAGCCTTGGTCGGATTGGAACTGGAGGCGGGGATACCGGAAAGCAGCGCGTTATTGGCGTTCGATGCGCTCTTTTCTTCCGACCACCGGCACTGCCAGCGCTCGTTGGACGCCCACAGCGCATGGTTCCCTTCCGCCACCCGCAACAGCGGCGGATCGGTCACCTCTTCGGAGACCAGCGTATCGTCGCTCGACACCGTGGTATTACAGATCGTGAGGCCACCGGTCGGGGTGAACGGGGTCAGCTTATTGACATCCGCCCCATCGTAGAACTTGGCGAAACTGTGAGCATCGTTCGGCAGGAACGCGCGCTCCAGCACGGTTTCACTGCTGGTATCGACAGTGCGCAGACCGCCGAACAGGATCTTGCGCACCGCGTCGATGCGCGCCATGGTCGCCCAGTTGAGGAAGTTGCCGCTCCAGGTCCCGGCGCAGTATTTGTCGGCCGTCTCGGAATCCGGCTCGAAACGACCGCTGCTGTAGTCGTAGCATTTGTAGCTGTCGAAATAGCCGTAGTAGTCGAAGCCGTGCTTGTAAGTCGTGTCGACCACACCGTCCCTGTCCAGATCGCTATAGTCGTTGTAAGCCTTGAAAAAGTTCTGATGGTCGTTGGACGCCGCGATCATGACCATGGGCACAGCGGAATCCGCGCTGACGATGGGCTTGGACGTGAAGTCAGCCATGGTCTCTGCAGAAAGCTCTGCATGCAGAACCGCCGGCGAGAACGCACCACTTAAGCAAAGGCCTAGGCCCAGCGCCTGCAATCGGTTGGTTATGCTTTTCATGGTCAACACCCCTGCTTTCAGTACAACCCAAGTAATTGTTTAACGCAGCACTTGACGGTAGATGCTGCCTGTGACGCCGCTGGAGTTGCCGGCCGACTTGCCCACCGAGCGAAGATCCAGTAACACCGCCGCGCCACCGCTGGCGGACGACTTGCCCAGGCCCTCGTAACCGGCCACCATCGCCGTCGCGGAGCCAGGATTATTCGTCGAGCTGATACGGTGGGCATAGAACTCCGCCTGCTGATCGCCATCGTCGACGTAATCGCTATCGGTATTGCTGTCGATAAGCAGCGTGAGATCCTGTGTCCATGTAGTGGAGTCCAGCAGCTGTTCGCCGGCCGGATTCTCGGTGCACCAGTCCTTGGCAGTAACGACGTCCACGCCGGTGGGTATATGGAACTCGTCCTCGCGCACGTTGCCGCCAGTCAGACCGGTAATCGAGTCCGGCCAGCCGTGGTTGTAACAGGACGCGCTGATCAGTTCGTGTGACAGGGTGCGAAGCGCCTCGGAAGATTCCACCGCGCGCGCCTTAACGATCGCGTTGGTGCTCATGCGCGTTTCCAGCACCGTGGACTGGTTGGCGACTACGGCTACCACCGTCAGCATGACCAGAAAGATCAGACTGGTAATCAGGACGGCGCCACGCTGGGATGCTGGCACGGATTTATTGGACATCATGAGCGCCTCCTGTTACGAATATCCACCACGCTGGTGAAGACTTTGCGCTGGTAGTACTGGCTGGCCGCGGGCGCCGTATAGGTAGCGCCGTTCGGAAGGTTGTATACAGTGGTGTCGGCCAGCGCACTGCGCTCTTCGGCGCGCACCACGAGGGTGAGTCTTACGCTGACAACACGGTTCCACTGGGCGGCTGCGCTCACCGTGGCCGCATCGGTATAAAAATCGGGGTTGCTATCCAGATTCGCGTCCACCCCATACTCCACCTGCATGTGCTCAACGCCGTTGACCATCCCCTGCTCCTGCAACTGCCCGTTGACCAGGGCCAGACGTGCAAGAGTGGGTATCGGGTTGCCACCGTCGTCGGTCGCCGCACAAGCGGTTCCCGCCTTGCCGCTGCAGGGTCTCAGAAAGTAGGCGGCGATTCGATAGGGATAGTGGTAGAGACCGTTTGCGTCCGGGTTGCCGGCGTCATACAGATCGCCCGGCAGATTACCGATATCCGATGCGGAAAACAGTTGGGCGCGGCGACCCGGTGCGGAGCGCACCCAGACCTCACTGCCACCGCCGCTCGTGACCGTGGCGGTCGGCTGAAATTCGCCCCCGGCGTGTCTCACGACGAAAACGTCCGTGTTGGCAACGTAATCGGCGTTGGCAATACAGCCGGACGGCAGCGGCGGGGTTCCCGAAACTCCCTCGTAACCACGGATGCCCTCGCGTACGTTGAGTATCCATGCCGCGTCACAACCAACGACACCCGTGACCGAGGCGGTGCCGCCAACGTCGGATGCCTCGACTCCGCCCCAATGGTCAGCTGCACGCAGGGCGTCGGTGAGGAGTTTCATGGCGTAGCGACCGTTCTCCTGCATGCCGTTGGTCGCTGTCTGCACCTCGTAGGCGCGCTTGTTACTGACAAACAGCTGAATCACGCCAGTCGTCAGAATCAGCCCCAGGGTCATAGCGACCATGATTTCCACCAGCGACAGGCCACGCTGGTTCCGTTTGCTCCCGTTCACTGCGGGCGCGTGCTTTTCGAATCGACGCTGCTTCATGGAATTACCCTCAGTTGCAGGCAGGTCAGGTCGGACGAAGAGCCGCTGCAGCCAAGACCGCTCGCGCCGGTCCTGTCACCGTCCCAGCGC
This sequence comes from uncultured Gammaproteobacteria bacterium, assembly GCA_963695455.1. Taxonomy (GTDB): domain Bacteria; phylum Pseudomonadota; class Gammaproteobacteria; order DSM-19610; family DSM-19610; genus Thiogranum. The sequence continues at coordinate 18,240 of CAVOGN010000016.1, forward strand.
ACTGTAATCATGCAGTCCGAACCCGACTCAAGTAAGGCGGCCGTACCGGGGACGAGATCGTTACAGGTAACACTGCCCTGCCCCGACGGCAGCAGCTCGCCGTTCATGCTGGCCCATTTGTAGAGGTCGCTGGCGGCGAGCTGCGCAGCATCGCAGGTGCTGCCGCTCGACTCGCAGTCGGGCGTGGGCCAGGCCGTGGGGATGCTCTTCAGGTATTCGCCTGTGAGCATACCGGTCGGATTGGCGCGCATGCGGTCGGCGAGATCCCGGGCCTGGGTCATGGCGACCGAGCGCTGGTGCGACTGGTAGGTTGACTGCAGCCCGGTCGCCTGCAGGCCCGCCACGCCGAGCAGGCCGACAGACAAGACCAGCATCGCCACAGCGACTTCGATAATGGTGAAGCCACCCAGGGCTCGGGCAGATGAAACTGTGTTCGCTTTATGACGAATCGCTTTCATGACATCCTCACGTAGTCGCCGGAGCCTGGCAGTTGGGAATCGGGGCACGGATCAACCGTATGTGCCCGCTCGGGCTCACCTGTATCTGCCGGCCCCACTGCTCATCAAAATCACCGTCACCGTCGCGGTCATCACATATTGCGAACGCGGCGGTGCCGCCGCCTTCATTGGTGGTACCGTCGGAGTTGATCTGCAGGTTATTGTCTGATGTGCCGTTGGTGCGGATCTGGACGCCGGTACGCGCAGCCTCGCCGACCCGGATGAGCGTGTCCACGCCGTTTTGATACGTGTCATTGCCGTCACCGCTGGCAAACGCTAACCAGCCGGTGGTCCAGTCGTTGGCCGAACCGCCACAGGACGGAGGGCTTGCGGTAGGATTCCCGCTGCGGCACAGGATCACGCGCACGTTGCCCTTTACTGCCTCACTCCGCGCCAGGTTTATAGCCATCACCAGTTCATTGGTGTGCGACGTAATACGGTTGTTGGCGATCGTGGTCTGAAAGGAGGGTACCGCCAGGGTCATAATGATGGCCGAAAGCGCCACTACGATGAGCAATTCGATGAGTGTGAAGCCGGCCATGGAGCCTTTGCGTCGCATAATTGGTTCTCTCCTGATGTCGCCATCAATGCTAGAGAAACTAACGGCAAACCAGCATGCGCTCTGCATGCCGCTTGTCAGCGCTACGCGACCGTTTGTCCAGAACTACCGTTTCCGGGACAGGTTTTACGTCTGAACGGGTATCTTCGCGGCACCGACACGGGGTCCGGCAGATGTAGGGATACAGCGGCAGAAAAGCGCTTAGCTTGGGCCGCGCGCCCAGCGGGGATGTGGAAGGTCGGCAAGGGCAGGTAGACTGGAGAGAGGCGGGCGGCCTCCGGCCGGCCACACTTCAGACCCGGCGGCGCAGCGCTTTTGGCAAGGCAAAGGTAACGTTTTCCACCCGGCCCGTCTGCTCCATCACCGCGTCGGCGCCGGTTTCCTTCAGACGCGCAATTACCTGTTGCACAAGGACTTCGGGGGCTGAGGCGCCAGCCGTCACGGCGACGGTCTGTTTGCCCTGCAGCCAGGCTTCCTGGATCTGGTCAGGACTGTCCAGCAGATAGCCCGGCACACCCTGCTGCTCGGCGAGCTCACGCAAGCGGTTCGAGTTGGAACTGTTGGGCGAACCGACCACCAGCACCACGTCGGCTTGCCGGGACAATTCGCGGACCGCGTCCTGGCGATTCTGGGTGGCGTAGCAGATATCGTCCTTGCGCGGGCCCCGGATGGCGGGAAAACGCGCCCGCAACGCCTCGATAACGCGTGCCGTATCGTCCATGGACAGCGTGGTCTGGGTCACGTAGCTGAGCTTGTGCGGACGCATGACCTGGAGTTGCTGCGACATCGGCCAGGTCCTCGACCAGATACATGCGGCCACCAGCCGAGGTATCGTACTGGCCCATGGTGCCTTCCACCTCGGGATGACCCGCGTGACCGATCAGGATGCATTCGCGACCCTGCTGGCTGAAGCGACTGACTTCGAGGTGCACTTTGGTGACCAGCGGACAGGTCGCGTCGAACACCCGCAGGCCGCGCTGATCCGCTTCGCTGCGCACCGCCTGCGACACGCCGTGGGCGCTGAAAATAACGGTTGCATCATCGGGCACTTCGCGCAACTCGTCCACGAACACGGCGCCGCGTTCGCGCAGATGATTGACCACGTACCGATTGTGCACCACTTCGTGACGCACATAGATAGGCGCGCCGAACAGATCCAGCGCCCGCTCCACGATTTCGATGGCGCGATCCACACCGGCGCAGAAACCACGCGGGTTGGCCAGAATAACGTCCATCATCTCCCCTCAGATTTCTGTGACCAGCGTTTCAGGCTGGAAGCCGATCATACGACACTACTGCCCGGCAATATCCGCCTCGGATGGCGGGTTAGTCACCGCGACGATCAGACTCTCGAAAATGATCTCGCGCCCGGCGAGCGGGTGGTTGAAATCGACCTTGACAGCCTGATCATGAACTTCCAGCACCGCGCCGGCGAGCTCCTCACCGTCAGGACCTGAAAAGCCGACGATCTGTCCCGGTTCGAGCCGCATGTCGGCGGGAAAACGTGATTTGTCGACCCGCTGGATAGCTTCTTCTTCACGCATTCCGAACGCCTGTCCCGGCATCAGGGTCAGCACCTGGCGATCACCTTCCCGAAGTCCGATCAGGGCAAGCTCCAGGCCCCTGTCCAGGGTTCCGTCCCCCACCACGAAGCTGAGCGGCTGGTCAGCGAAACTGCTTTCCACCAGCATGCCGTCGCTGAGCTTGAGTGAGAAATGCATGGTAACGCGGGAGCCGATAGTGATCTGCACGTCAGGCATCCTTTGACCTGGCGAACAAGGCGTCCCAGATGAGGAGCACCGCACCTACACTGATGGCAGAATCGGCCACATTGAATGCCGGCCAGTAGAAGCTCTTGTAATAGAGCTGAATGAAATCGATGACATAACCCAGCCACAGACGGTCGATGAGATTGCCGATCGCACCGCCGAGCACCAGAGCAAGCGCCACCCCCAGCAGCCACTGCTCGGGTTTAAGCTTGCGCAGCCAGGCAATCAGGAGGACCGACGCGCCCAGCGAGACCGCGACAAAGAACCAGCGTTGCCAGCCGGCTGCGTCGCTGAGAAAGCTGAACGCTGCGCCGCGGTTATACATCAGAGTCAGGTTGAAAGACGGTACGACCGGAACTGCATCAGCATACGTCAGCCCGGTGTTGGCGACATACTTGGTGACCTGATCCAGCAAAATCACCACCAGCGAGATACTCAGCCACCTGGCCATGACTCAGGCGTACAACCGCGGTTCGCCGTTGCCCGTCACATTGCTCACGCAGCGACCGCAAAGCTCCGGGTGTTCGCCGTGGCTGCCAACGTCCTCGCGATGATGCCAGCAACGTACGCACTTGCCATGCGAAGAGGCGCCGACACGAATGCTCAGTGACCCTGCGCCGAGGTCTGCACGCACCGCATCGGCAGGCTGCTGCTCGATCGGGTGCAGGCGCGCATAGGACGTAATCAGCACGAAGCGCAACTCGTCCTCCAGACGCGACAGTTTCTCCAGCCACTCGGCGTCGCAGTACAGATCGACTTCGGCATCCAGCGACGATCCGATGTCGCCCGCCACCCGAACCTTTTCCAGCTCCTTGCTGACCGCCTCGCGAACCGCCAGCACGTCTTGCCAGTAGTCGAGGCCGAAGCGAGCGCCTTCCGGTTCATCGGGCAGGAACATCTCCGGCAATACAAACCAGGTCTCCAGAAATACCGATTCTTCGCGCTCGCCCGGCAGGTTGCGCCAGATTTCCTCGGCGGTAAAACTCAGCACCGGCGCCAGCCAGCGCACCAGCGCTTCCGCAATCAGGTACAGAGCGGTCTGTGCCGAGCGGCGCGCCACGCTGTCGCGCTGCGTGGTGTACTGCCGATCCTTGATGATATCCAGATAGATGCCACCCAGATCGACTGAGCAGAAATTGTGCACCTTCTGATAGATGTAATGAAACTCATAGGTTTCATAGGCACGCACCACGTCATCCTGCAGCGCGCGGGTGCGCTCGACGATCCAGCGATCCAGCATCAGCATCCGCTCCGGCGGCAGCGCGTGCTCCACGGGATCGAATCCGTTCAGATTGGCGAGAAGAAAACGTGCCGTATTGCGAATCCGCCGGTAGGCGTCGGCGGTGCGCTTCAATATCTCGTCCGAGACGCCCATCTCGGCGCGGTAGTCGGTGGCCGCCACCCAGAGCCGCAGAATATCGGCTCCCAGGCTGTTGACCACCTTCTGCGGAGCGATCACGTTGCCCTTGGACTTGGACATCTTCTGTCCCTGCGCATCGACCGTAAAACCGTGCGTCAACACCTGCCGATAAGGCGCCTTGCCGTGCATGGCGACCGAGGTCAGCAGTGACGACTGGAACCAGCCGCGATGCTGGTCTGATCCCTCAAGGTACAGGTCGGCCGGAAAACCCAGTGCCGCGCGCCGCTCCAGGACGCACTGGTGAGTGGTGCCGGAGTCGAACCAGACGTCAAGCGTATCCTGTACCTTGGTGTAGTGTTGTGCCTCGCTACCCAGCAACGCCTGCGGCTCGAGTTCGAACCAGGCATCGATACCGTGGCGCTCCACCCGCAACGCGACATCCTCGAGCAGGCGCGCCGTATCCGGGTGCAGCTCGCCGCTGTGCTTGTGCACGAACAGGGCGATGGGCACCCCCCAGGTCCGCTGGCGCGATATACACCAGTCGGGGCGCCCCTCCACCATCCCTTCGATACGGGCCTGACCCCAGGATGGCATCCACTGGACCTCGCGGATCGCCGCCAGCGCCGCGCTGCGTAACCCGTTCTGGTCCATGCTGATGAACCATTGCGGTGTGGCGCGGAAAATGATCGGCGTCTTGTGCCGCCAGCAGTGCGGGTAACTGTGACGCAACGCCTCGCTGTGCACCAGCGCACCACGGGCTTTCAGAACATCCAGCACGTCGTCGTTGGCGGAAAACACGTGCTTGCCGGCGAACAGCTCTGTCCCCGGCACGAAAACACCGTCGGCGTCCGACCGGATTGTCGACCTCGATCCCGTAGCGCTGCCGACCACGTAGTCGTCCTGGCCGTGACCGGGGGCCGTATGCACGGCGCCGGTACCGGCCTCGATGGTGACGTGGTCGCCGAGGATGATCGGGACCTCCCGGGCATAGAAGGGGTGCGCCAGCTTGAGATGCTCCAGCTCCGCGCCCTTGCAGTAGGCGACCATCTGATACTTGTCGCAACCATAGCGAAGCATGACATCCTTGAGCAGCGCCTCGGCCAGCACCAGCCGTTCGGGGCCATGGCCGACGTCGGCCTGCACGATGGCGTATTCCAGCTCCGGGTTCAGCGCCACGGCACGGTTGGCGGGCAGCGTCCAGGGGGTGGTGGTCCAGATGACGAACGACAGCGCGCCTTCGCCCTTGCGGCCCTCGGCGTGATGACAACGGGCCAGCAGGCTCTCCTCGTCGAGCACCCTGAAGCGGACATCGATGGCCGGTGAGGTCTTGTCTTCGTACTCGACCTCGGCTTCGGCGAGCGCCGAACCACAGTCGGTGCACCAGTGCACCGGCTTGTAGCCCTTGGTGATATGCCCGTTGGCAATGATGCGGCCCAGGGCTCGGATAATGTCGGCCTCGAAACCGTAGTCCATGGTGAGGTAGGGGTGCCGCCAGTCACCGAATACCCCGAGACGGATGAAATCCTTGCGCTGGCCGTCCACCTGCCTGCGGGCGTAGTCGCGGCATTTGGTGCGGAAGGTGCTTGCGTCCACCTTGGTGCCCGACCTTGCCGACCTTCTTCTCCACGTTCAGCTCGATCGGCAGTCCGTGGCAGTCCCAGCCCGGAATGTAAGGCGCGTCGAAACCGCTCAGGGTCTTGCTCTTGACGATTATGTCCTTGAGGATCTTGTTGACTGCATGACCGATGTGAATGTCGCCGTTCGCGTAGGGCGGCCCGTCGTGCAGCACGAAGCGCGGCCGGCCCTGGCCGAGTTCACGCAGCTTGGCGTACAGATCGATTTCGTCCCAGTATTTGCAGCAGTTCCGGCTCGCGGTTGGCGCAGATTGGCCTTCATCGGAAACGGCCGTACTGGGCAAATTCAAGGTGTCTTTATAGTTACTCACTCGCGCACTCACTCGCTGAAAAACTGCCGCGCCTGCGCGGCGTCACGTTGTATCTGCTGCTGCAAGACCTCGAACGATGCGAACTTCTTCTCGTCGCGAAGCCGGGTGCAGAATTCGACGTCCAGGTACTGGCCGTAGATATCCGCATCGATGTCAAACAGGTGCACTTCGAGCACCCAGTGACTGCCGTCCACCGTCGGGCGGGTACCTATGTTGGCAACCCCGTTGATCGGTGCGGGCGCCAGGCCATGCACGCGTACCGCAAACACTCCCCGCAGGGGCGACAAGCGGCGGTGCAGATGGATATTCGCGGTCGGAAATCCAATGGTGCGCCCGCGTTGCTGGCCGGCCGCCACCCGGCCGCAAATCCGGTAAGGACGGCCCAGCAGCTGCGTGGCGCTATCCAGATCCCCCGCCGCCAGCGCCTCGCGAATGCGGGTACTGCTGATACGCTGGCCGTGCTCGAAAAAGGTCTCGGTATTGGCGACCTCGAAACCGTGCTCGCCTGCCCGCGTCACAGAGATAGTCGAAATCACCATCGCGGCCCGCGCCGAAGCGGAAATCGTCGCCGACCACCAGATAGCGCACGCCCAGCCCCGCCACCAGTATCTGCTCGACAAAGGCCCGCGCACTCAGGGCTGCCAGTTTACGGTCGAAGCGCAGGCAAATCACCTGATCGACACCCAGCGCTTCGAGCGTCGCCAGCTTGTCGCGCAGGCGCTGCAGGCGCGCTGGTGCAGCTTGCGGCGCGAAATACTCCTGCGGCGTCGGCTCGAAGGTCATCACCGTGGTCAGCAGCTGGTGCTCCGCCGCGTGCCGGTGCAGCCGTTCCAGCACCGCCCGGTGACCGCGGTGCAAGCCATCGAAGTTGCCGATGGTGACAGCGCTGCCCTGGTGGACGGGGCGCAGGTTATGGAATCCACGTATCAGTCGCATCGGGGGCCATTTGACGAAATTGTTGAATTATAACGAACATCCCCGCGCTGTCATGATTCGCGTCCCGTTGCCGGGCCGGGTGTTCGGAGAACCGACAGACGCAACCCCGCCAGCCGCAGCGACGCCAGGTAACTGGCCGCGCCCAGCGCGACCAGCGAGCCGGTCCAGAGCACCCGCTGCGAGCCCGACAGCGCCGACCAGACAGGCCGGTCGGGCATGGTCCATATGACCGCGACCAGCATTACGGCGCTCGCGAACAGGATCTGCAGCAGCAGCCGCGGCCAGCCGGGCGCCGGCCGGTAGATCGCCTCGGCACGCAGATAACGGAATAACAGGCCGGCGTTGAGGTAGCCTGCAAGCGCCGTCGCCAGCGCCAATCCCGCATGAGCGCCGGGAATTTCGAACACTACCAGGGGCACCACAATCAACACGTTCATCACCATATTGGCAACCATAGCGCGCACCGCGACCTTCACAGGGGTGCGCGCATCCTGGCGCGCATAAAAGGCCGGCGCCAACACTTTCACCAGCATAAAGGCGGGCAGACCAAAGGCATAGCTGATCAGCGCCAGGGCCGCCATGTCGATGTCGCGCTGACCGAATTCGTCATACTGGAACAGGGTCGAGAGCACCGGCCGGGCGAGCACCATCAGCCCCGCCGCTGCGGGAACACCGATCAGTAGCACCCAGCGTAACCCGGCGTCGAGGGTATGGGAAAACTGCTGCGACGCACCCTGAGTGTGCGCCTTGGACAACGTCGGAAGAATCACCGTGGCCAGCGCGATGCCGAATACGCCGAGCGGAAACTCGACCAGCCGGTCAGCGTAATACAGCCAGCTGACGCTGCCGGTGACCAGGAACGAGGCCAGCAGGGTATCGAACAGCAGGTTGATCTGGGATACCGACGATCCGACGACCGCCGGCAGCATCAGCTTCAGGATCCTGCCGACTCCGGGGTCACCCAGCCCCCAGCGCGGTCGCGGTAACAGGCGCAGACGCGCCAACGCGGGCAACAGGAACAGCAGCTGCACCACTCCCGCGACCAGAACTCCCCAGGCCAGAGCGACCATCGGCTCCTCCAGCCGCGGCGCGACCAGCAGCGCCATGGCAATCAGTACGACGTTCAGCCACACGGGGGTAAACGCGGCAGCGCCGAAACGGCCGTAACTGTTCAGGATGCCGGCTGCGAAAGCCACCAGCGCCATGAACAGGAGATAGGGAAAGGTGAAACGCAGCATGTACGCGGTCAAGTCGAACTTGAGCGGGTCGGCCCAGAAACCGGGCGCAAACACCAGCACCAGCGCCGGACTGACCAGCACCGCGACAAGCACCAGCAACCCCACAAGACCGGCGAGCGTGCCGGCCACCCGTTCCACCAGCAACCGGACCTCGGCGTCGTCACCACGGCTGCGGTATTCGGTCAGTACCGGCACAAAGGCCTGCGAAAAGGCACCCTCGGCGAACAAGCGGCGCATGAAGTTGGGGATCTTGAAGGCGACGAAAAAGGCATCCATACCGGCATCGACCCCGAAGCGGGCGAATACCATATCCCGCAGCAAGCCGAGCAACCGGGAAATCAGCGTCATGCCGCCTACCGTGGCCGTCCCCGTGACCAGTTTGCCGCTCACAGTCGCTCCCCCGAGCGCGCCGCCGGATTGACAAATCGACGCCAAATCCGCATAGTAGCGCGCTCTTTGGAACCTGGAACAGGAGAAAGATTTTGGCAAACTCGGCCCAAGCGCGTAAGCGCGCCCGCCAGGCGGAAGCCCGCCGGCAGCGCAATGCCAGCCAGCGCTCCATGCTGCGCACCCATGTAAAGAATGTTCTCAAGGCGATTGCCAGCGGTGACGCACAAGCCGCCCAGACCGCCTACCAGAGTGCTGTCCCCGTGATCGACAAATCGGTCGACAAGGGCCTGATCCACAAGAACAAAGCGGCGCGTCACAAGAGCCGGCTGGCGTACCACGTGCGGGCGCTTCAGGGCTGAGCACGGACAACATCCAGGTTCCCGAAAAAGCCGGTCGCCGACCGGCTTTTTTGTTGCCCGCAGCAGGCTCAAAGCAACACCAGATTGTCGCGGTGAATCAGTTCCGGTTCGTCTACGTAACCCAGTAACTGAGCGATTCTCTCACTCGGCTGACCGATGATTTTGCGCGCTTCCTCGGCGCTGTAGTTCACCAGACCGCGTGCGATGGCGGCACCGTCCGGGCCGTGACAACTGACCACTTCACCGCGCCGGAAGGCGCCTTCCACGGCAGTCACACCGACCGGCAGCAGGCTGCGCCCCGACTCCTTGAGCACCCGTACTGCACCCTGATCAAGGCTCAGGCGACCCCTGGCCTGCAACTGGCCGGCCAGCCATTGCTTGCGCGAAACCAGCCGGCCGCTGGCCGGATGCACCACCGTGCCCAGCTGCTCACCCGCCGCCATGCGGCGCAGAATCTGCGCTTCGCGGCCGGGCCCGATCCAGGTTGCCGCGCCGGAGCGGGCCGCCAGTTCGGCGGCGCGCACCTTGGTTACCATGCCGCCCCGTCCCAGGCCGCTGCTGCTGTCGCCGCTGGCCACTTCGACCAGGCGTCGATCACCCGCCTGCGCATCCTCTATCAGGCAGGCGCCGGCGTCGCAACGTGGATCGCGATCATAGACCCCGTTCTGGTCGGTCAGGATGATCAGCAGATCGGCTTCTACCAGGTTCGCCACCAGCGCGGCCAGAGTGTCGTTGTCGCCGAAGCGCAGTTCGTCACAGGCGACGGTATCGTTCTCGTTGACCACGGGAACAACGCCCAGCGCCACCAGTTTGCGCAACGTGCTGCGGGCGTTCAGATACCGGGTGCGATTAACCAGGTCATCGTGGGTCAGCAGCACCTGCGCGGTGTGCAGACCGTGGTTCTGGAAATTGGATTCATAGGCCTGGATCAGGCCCATTTGCCCGACCGCGGCAGCGGCCTGCAGGGCAACCAGCTCATGCGGCCGCCGACTCCAGCCCAGACGGCTCATGCCTGCCGCGACCGCACCGGATGACACCAGCACCAGTTCACGTCCCTGCTGATGCAGTTCGGCCATCTGCTCGACCCAGGCCTGAATAGCCTGCATGTCCAGCCCGCGGCCATTATTGGTCAGCAGAGAACTGCCGATCTTGATCACCCAGCGCTGTGCCGCGCCAATCTGCGAACGGGTACGCATGGTACTCATGACTCTGTGCCGGCAGCCTTCTGTCCAGACTCGATGTAATCCATTATCGCAAATACCAGGGCCTCGGTACCCTCGCCCGACAATGCGGAAATCTGAAATACCGGTCCGCGCCAGTCAAGCTGCTGCACGATGATCACTGCAGCGCGCCTCCGTTCCTCGGCCGGCAACAGATCCACCTTGTTCAGTACCAGCCAGCGCTCGCGCGCCCCGAGTTCCGCGCTGAATTTTTTCAGTTCGCGCACAATGGCCCGCACATCCGTCAACCGGATCGCTGCCGTCCAGCGGCGCTACGTCAACCAGGTGCAGCAGCAAACCGGTGCGTGACAGGTGCTTGAGAAACTGCACGCCGAGACCGGCACCCTCGGCCGCGCCCTCGATCAGCCCGGGGATATCCGCTACCACAAAACTGCGCTGCGGCCCCGCCCGCACCACGCCCAGGTTCGGATACAGCGTGGTAAAGGGATAATCAGCCACCTTGGGACGCGCGGCGGAAATGGCGCGAATCAGGGTGGATTTACCGGCGTTGGGTTTACCCAGCAATCCGACGTCAGCCAGCAGTTTCAACTCGAGTCGCAGGCTGCGCTGCTCACCCGGGGTTCCGGGCTTGGACTGGCGCGGCGCCCGGTTGGTGGAACTCTTGTAGCGCAGGTTGCCGAGACCGTGAAAGCCGCCGCGCGCGACCAGCAGCCGCTGGCCGTCCTCGACCAGGTCGCCCATCAGTTCATCGGTGTCATCCTGGTACACCAGCGTGCCGACCGGCACCCGCACTTCGCGATCAGCACCGCTCTTTCCGGTACAGTTGCGTCCGCGGCCGTTTTCGCCCCGCTGCGCCTGGAAGCGCCGCTCGAAACGAAAATCTGCCAGCGTATTCAGGTTGCTGTCCGCCACCAGATAGACACTGCCCCCGTCACCACCGTCGCCACCGTCCGGGCCTCCGAACGGAATGTATTTCTCGCGGCGGAAACTGACACAACCGTTGCCACCGTCACCGGCCTTGACATCGATAGTGGCTTCGTCGACGAATTTCATATCAGGTTTCTGGGTTAGACGCTTAAAGATTAAACCGCAAAGGACGCGAAGGACACAAAGGATTAAGGGCGGGTCCTCGCCACCAGATCGCTGCCGCTGACCGACAGCATTACCTCTCTACTCGAGCCGTTCGAGCCAGACCACGCACTCGCGAAATGCCCAACACCACAAAAAAGCCCCGTGCGGAGACGGGGCTTCTCGGCGTGATCCGGAACGGCTCAGGACGAAACCACGTCCACGAATTTGCGGCTCTTCGGGCCACGGGTGACAAACCTGACGGTGCCGTCCGCCTTGGCAAACAGGGTGTGATCCTTCCCGCATCCGACATTGACGCCGGGGTGGAAACGGGTACCGCGCTGACGCACGATGATGTTACCGGCCAGCACGTCCTCGCCGCCGAAACACTTGATACCCAGACGTTTGGATTCGGAATCGCGCCCGTTGCGCGTACTACCACCGGCTTTTTTATGTGCCATTGCTGCTTACCTCAACTCAGGCAGAAATGCCCGTAATTTCCAGTTCCGTGTAGGCCTGACGATGGCCCTGCCGTTTCATATGGTGTTTACGACGGCGAAACTTGATGATTTCCACCTTGTCTCCCCGACCGTGCGCCTTGACCTGGGCAGTCACCTTGCCGCCGTCCAGAACCGGCGCACCGATTTTGATGTCGTCGCCGTCGACGACCATCAGCACTTTGTCGAGCTCGACTGAATCACCCTCGGCAGCGTCGAGTTTCTCAACGCGAACCTTGTCCCCCTGGCTGACACGGTACTGCTTGCCGCCAGTCACGATTACCGCATACATGGCCGAATCTCCAAATACAGCGTACCGAAAGAGGCGCAATTCTATAGATTCCCGGTGGTTGGGTCAAACCGTTTGCTTTCTGGTACCATGCCCGCCGCGCGGTTAGACTAAGCTATTCGAGAGACACCGGATTCAGAATTTTCGAGCCATTCGGGCCCTATGCAGGAAATTCTTCAAAAACATAGAGTAAACCTCGGATATCGACGATATCCGAGCACTCGTAAGCAGTGACGCCGACGGCGTCGACCGGCTGATTCTCGCGCGTCTGCGCTCGGAAGTGGCCCTGATCAACGAGCTCGGCCGCTACATCATCAACAGCGGCGGCAAACGGCTGCGCCCGCTGCTGGTGCTGCTGGCGGCACGCGCCTGCGGCTACCAGGGCAAACAGCACCTGGAACTGGCCGCAGTCATCGAATTCATTCATACCGCCACCCTGCTGCACGACGACGTGGTGGACGCTTCCGATCTGCGCCGCAGCAACCAGACCGCCAATGCCATCTGGGGCAATGAGGCGGCAGTGCTGGTGGGCGATTTCCTGTATTCGCGCTCCTTCGAAATGATGGTCAGTATCGGCAGCATGCGGGTCATGGAAATTCTGTCCACCACCACCAATATCATCGCCGAGGGCGAAGTCCTGCAACTGCTCAACTGTCACGATCCGGACACCACCGAAGAGCGCTATCGCGACGTCATCCGTTACAAGACCGCCAAGCTGTTCGAGGCATCCGCGCAGCTGGGCGCGGTGCTGGGCAAGCAGCCGCAGACCATCGAACAGGCCATGGCGCGCTACGGAATGCACCTCGGTACCGCGTTCCAGTTGATCGACGATGCGCTGGACTACGGCTCTTCCGGCGACGACATCGGCAAGAACATCGGCGACGACCTGGCCGAGGGCAAGCCGACCCTGCCGCTGATCCACGCCATGCGCAACGGCACACCCGAGCAGGTCGAGGCCATTCGCCAGGCCATCGAAAACGGCGGACTGGAGCCAGATCGACACCGTCCTGGAAGCCATTGAATCGACCAAGGCCATCGCGTACACTGCGCAATCCGCGCAGCAGGAGGCGGACCTGGCCATCGAGGCGCTGGCGGAATTACCGGCCAGCCCTTATAAAGAGGCCTTGTACGGGTTGGCCGAGTTTTCGGTGAATCGCAGTTACTGAATTCGGGGCGTAGCGCAGCCTGGTAGCGCACTTCGTTCGGGACGAAGGGGTCGGAGGTTCAAATCCTCTCGCCCCGACCAATTCAAACCTGCAGATACGGGCTTCAGCTAGTTCCCGACAGAAGCCCGCTGTTCCCTCCCTTCTAAAGCAGCTCACGCAGCAGACATCGGTCTGCCGCGGTGGTGGCGCAGCCGTTCAACGCGCTGCGTCTGACGGAACGCGTGCGGGGACGAGCCCGTCCAGCGCCGGAACGCGCGGGTGAAATTGCTCGGTTCGGAAAAGCCCAGCAGGTAGGTAATCTCGCCGATAGGACGATACGCCTGGCGCACATACTGCACTGCCAGTTCGCGCCGCGTTTCATCCAGCAGCTGTTTGAAGCCAGTGCCCTCGGCCTGCAAGCGGCGCTGCAGATTGCGCACGCTCATGTGCAGCGCGTCCGCCACCTGCGCCTGGGTCGGTTGACCGCTCGGCAACAGGTCGATCAGGCGGGCACGCACCTGCATGGACAGCGCTTCACGATCGAAGCGATTGAGATAGTCGATGACGACCCGGTCATTGGCGCGAGCCAGCTCCGGATTGGCACTCGGCAGTGGCTGCTCCAGCAAGCCCGTATCGAAGTAGATCGCATTCAGTGGCGCCGAGAATTCCACCGGACACTGGAAGTACGCGCTGAAGCGGTCCGCACAGGACGGCTGCGATCTCTGTAAAGCGATGCGGGCGGGCTGGAAGGAAACCTGCAACGCGAGACGGCACATGCGCACGATGATTGCCATGGCCGCATCAATGGACACCGGGTGAATGGGCACGCCATGTCCCGCCACGTTCAGGTACAGTTGGACCATTCCGTCCAGGCTCTGGAGCCGGTAATCCGCCACGGTGGAAATAACCCGGTGATAGCGAACCAGGCGTTTCACAGCGTCGAGCAAGGTATCACTGGTCAGCCACGCAAAGCCCAGTCCGTGCAGGCCCTGCGGCTGCATCTGCTCCGCGACTGCCAGACCGAAACAGGGGTCACCCGTGTATTGCACGGCCAGGCGCCAGACTACCTGCAGCCTTGCAACGGGATAGCGTATATCCAGTGGCTGCGCCGGCGCCGGATCGAGTCCCGCCTGGGCGAAAATATCATCTGCATCGCAACCGTATGCCCGCAGCGTATGCGCCAGCAGGGTAGCGGCGGAACCAATGGTGGTGAGCTGCTCAGTTGACCCGGGCAGCGTCATTCGGGTTGCGCCCCTGCGGCTTCATCCATCAGCACATCGATGCCCGAGGCACAGCGCAGACGGCTGACCGGCAACACTGCTCCGCCGCGCCAGCCCGCCAGCGCCGCCTGCTTCGCGCCGCCCGTCGCCATCAGCAGCAAAGAGCGGCACTGGTTGAGTGCGGGGTAGTTGAGACTGACACGCTCGGGAGGCGGCTTGGGCGCCTGAAACACGGGCACCACCAGTCTTTCCGGGTCATGCGCCTGGCCCGGAAACAGGCTTGCGGTATGACCGTCTTCCCCCATGCCGAGCAGCACCAGATCGAAGGGCAGCACATCGCGTATTTCGTCCTCGTAGTCCGCAGCCGCCGCCTGGGCGCCGCGCTCCGCCGCAATCCAGTGTATCTGCTGAATGGGTACCTGGCCCTGGTCCAGCCAGGCGCGCTCGATCATGACACTGTTACGCTCGGCATCATCGGGCGGCAGACAACGCTCATCGCCAAGATAGATATGCCAGCGCGACCAGTCGGCATCCTGCACCGCCAGCGACGCATAGGCTTTCCTGGGCGTGCCGCCGCCGGCAAGCACGATGCGAAATTCACCGTGGTCGGCGATGGCGGCGCGGGCGGCATCCAGAATGCGCCTGACCGCCTCCGCGGCAACGGCCTCGCTATCGGGAAACCGGTGCCAGCGGATCTGCCGGCTCATTTGTGGGCGTTCATCTTGTCCACCCAGGCCATGCCGATGGCAGACAGTACGAACGTCAAATGGATAATGACATACCACATGAGCTTATCGTTGGGCGTGTGCTGGGCATTCATGAATGCCTTCAACAGGTGGATGGAGGAGATAGCGACAATGGAGGCCGCGACTTTCTGTTTCAGCGAACCGAATTCGAGCTTGCCCAGCCAGGAAAGTTTTTCGGCGTCTTCCGCGACGTCGATTCGCGACACAAAATTCTCATAACCGCTCAGCATCACCATGACCAGCAGGCCGCCGACCAGGGCGATATCCACCAGCGACAGGACCAGCAACACCAGGTCCGACTCCTTCATTTCCATAACCAGCGGAATGGTGTGCAGCACCTCCTGGAAAAACTTCACGCCGAGCAAAAACAGCGCGGCGCTCAACCCGACGTAGATCGGTGCCAGCACCCAGCGGCTGGCGTAGAGGAGATTTTCAACGATTTTTTCCATGCTCTCACTCGAGGCGATCACCATCAGGCGAGCGCCATTGTAGCCTGTCGCCCGGGTTTATGAAGAGCCGGCGGGTCGGCACCCAGACGGGGCCCGAGCCGGCGCGCCAGCCGCGCGCGGCTGGCGGTCAATCCCCCCGGTCACTCCGACATTACGCGATCGTAATCGGGGCTCGCCGCAATACGGTGAATGCTCAGATCGGCGCCCTGGAATTCCTGTTCCTCACTCAGGCGCAGACCGACCACCGCCTTGATGATACCGTACACGAGCACACCACCGATCAGCGCAACGACAATCCCCAGCGCGGTTCCTGCCAGCTGTGCAGTAAGCGAAATACCGCCCAGTCCGCCGAGCGCCGTGGAGCCGAAAATACCGCAGGCGATGCCGCCCCAGGCCCCGCACAGGCCATGGAGCGGCCAGACGCCGAGCACATCGTCAATCTTCCAGCGGTTCTGGGTCAGGGTGAACAGCCACACGAAAAGGGCACCGGCGACGGCGCCGGTCGCCAGTGCACCCAGGGGATGCATTACATCCGAGCCGGCACACACGGCGACCAGACCCGCCAGCGGACCGTTGTGCACGAAACCCGGATCGTTCCTGCCTACGAACAGCGCCGTCAGTATGCCGCCGACCATGGCCATCAGGGAGTTTGCGGCCACCAGGCCGCTTACCGCATCGATGGTTTGCGCAGACATGACATTGAAACCGAACCAGCCGACCGAGAGCACCCAGGCGCCGAGCGCCAGGAACGGGATACTGGACGGCGGGTGTGCCGTGATTTCGCCGCCGCTCTTGTAGCGCCCGTGACGCGGACCGAGCAGCAACACCGCAGCCAGCGCGATCCAGCCGCCCATGGCGTGAACCACAACCGACCCGGCGAAGTCGTGGAACGGGGCCCCAAACGTTTCCGCAATCCAGTCCTGGATACCGAAGTTACCGTTCCAAGTGATACCTTCGAACAGCGGGTACACCAGGGCGACCAGAAAAAACGTTGCCAGCAGCTGCGGATTGAAGCGGGCCCGCTCGGCGATGCCGCCGGAAACGATGGCCGGTATGGCGGCGGCGAACGTCAGCAGGAAGAAGAACTTCACCAGCTCGTAGCCGTGTTTCTCGCTGAGCACCTCGGCACCGGAAAAGAAGTCTACCCCGTAGGCAATGCTGAAGCCGATGAAGAAGTAGGCAATGGTCGACATGGCGAAGTCACTGATGATCTTCACCAGCGCATTGACCTGATTCTTGGCCCGCACCGTGCCGACTTCCAGAAATGCAAAGCCCGCATGCATGGCCAGCACCATGATGGCACCCAACAGAATGAACAGCACATCGCTGCCCGCTTGGTAGTCGTCCATTTTGGAACCCTCGATTGTTTTGTCGCCAGCTCAGCGCCGGTCCCGTGTGAGGGCAACACCTTAATGATTTTCATGCCGTTTAGAAACCTCTGCACGGCGAGCCGCGGCTGCAACGGGCTGTGTGCCGCGAGCTCCGGCAGATACGGGTGCCGCGCCCACCATGGCTAAGCTGGCATGACTCATGCAGAGGCTTTGATAAAGGACGGATTTTCGACGCATGGATGCGTCCACTCACCCAGCCCTTGCATGAGGAGGTCGCGATGAACCAACCGGCCCAGCGTGTGCCTCTCAAAGGGGGCAACGAACCGCCGGCGACGGATACACCGAGCCTGTACCTGGTCGGTGAGGTACCGGATTGGGCCGCCGCGACGCCCCTGCAGCAAGGTTCACACCCCCACCAGCGCCTGGTTTATGTGGTTACCCTGAGACGACCGACGGTGCGTTCGACACCCGAGCGGCGGCTACACTTGCGCGATAGCCTGCTCGGCGGCAGCGCCAGTCATAACGCCGCTATACTGGCCAAAGACCCCCATTTCTGGGACTACCTGCAGCAGATCAACCTGACGTCCTATGACGCCGAGATCGACACACGGCGGGCGCGCCATTTCATCAATCAGGTGTGCGGAGTCAGCGGGCGCCACGCGCTGGATCGCGAAGCCGGCATTGCGCAACGCTTCTACAGTTTCGTTCAGCAGCCGTTCCTCGACTGGCTGCTGTCGGAGGCACCGGACTAACCGGACTGGCGCTTGGCCTGCTGCCAGAGCGTTTCCAACTCCTCCAGACTGCAGTCACGCAGCTCGCGCCGACGTTGCCGCGCCAGTGCTTCGACGATACGAAACCGTGCTTCGAACTTGTGATTGGCATCGCGCACCAGGCTTTCGGCATCGGCGTCCAGAAAGCGGGCCAGATTGACGCAGCTGAACAGCAGGTCACCCAGTTCCTCCTGCAGGCGCGCGCCTGACTCCTGCGCGCGCAGTGCGTCCTTGAGTTCGGACAGCTCCTCGTCGAGCTTGTCGACCACATCTTCGATACGCGGCCAGTCAAATCCCTCCCGGGCCGCGCGCCGCTGAATCTTCTGCGCACGTACCAGTGCCGGCAGACTTACCGGGACCCCGGCCAGCGCGCTGTCAGCGGCGATGCCCTTGCCGGCGCGCTCGCTGGCCTTGTGTTTCTCCCACGCCTCGCTCTGCGCCCGGGCATCGGCAACCGCTTCGTTGCCAAAGACATGCGGGTGCCGCCGAATCATTTTACGGTTGATGGCCGCGACCACGTCGGCGAACCGGAACAGGTTCTGCTCAGCGGCCAGCTGGGCGTGGAACACCACCTGAAACAGCAGGTCGCCGAGTTCCTCGCACAGATCCTCGGCGTCAGCGCGCTGAATGGCGTCGGCGACTTCATAGGCCTCTTCCAGGGTGTAGGGGGCGATGCTGGCGAAGTCCTGTTCCAGGTCCCAGGGGCAGCCCCCGCTCCGGATCGCGCAGGCGCGCCATGAGTGCCAGTAACTCGCCGATAGCGCCGGCATCAGGTTCAGGAGGTGTATGTGCCACGGGTCAGGTCTCGCACGCAACAAAGGGAACCGGATGGAGCATACACCCGGGGCGGCGGGCGCGACGAGCCGCTCGCCCCTTGGACCAACCTTGCGTTTGGCGCCACTGTCGTATAAATGGTGACAGATCACGACGCCTTCGCCCGCCTCGAGAGAACCTGGCAACACCGGCAGCGGCCGCTGCGGCCCTTCCGGCCGGCTGGCGAGGATCCGCTCGTGCCACCGCGCGACGATAGCAAAGCGCGTCTGTAGCCGTGACGCCGGAGGGCTAGACTTGGGTCATGACAGCTGCAACCCACCTTATGTTGCTCGCCACCGTCTGGGCACTGTATGGCCTGATCCATTCCGGCCTCGCCTGCCCCGCCAGCAAGAGCTGGTTCCGAAGGCACTTCCCCAGCGCTTTCCGCGCCTACCGCCTCCTGTTCAATCTGGTCGCCGGACTATTGCTGGTGCCGCCGCTGTGGCTGCTGTTCAGCTACCCCGGTCCGGCGCTATGGCGCTGGCCGCCGGTTGCAGGCTGGATCGCCGATGCGGCGGCGCTTGCCGCGCTGGCCGGCTTCCTGTGGAGCATGAAGATCTACGACAGTGGGGAATTCCTGGGTTTGCGCCAACTCCGCCAGTCAGCATCGGAGCCGGACCGGCCGGCACCGCTGCGCCTGTCCCGGGCCCACCGACTGGTGCGTCACCCGTGGTACTTTTTCGGCCTGGTGATTCTCTGGACGCGGGAGATGAACGCCGCACTACTGGTAACGGCGTTGATTTTGACGCTCTACATCATGGTCGGTTTGCGGCGCGAAGAAAACGATCTGATAGCCCGCTACGGGGAGCAATACCGCGAGTACCGCCGGCGGGTCCCAAGCCTTATCCCATTACCCTGGCGCTATCTCAACGCCCGTCAGGCACAGGAAATTCTGAACATGGCGGACAAACGCTGAGCCTGTCGCGCGGCCCGATTGCGCGGAGCGTCAGACCCGCCGCTGGCATCCCGCGCTCAGTGGGTCTGCCCTGTCATGGCGCCAATGACCTGATCCTCGAGCTGGATGCGCTCCGCGAGCGTCTCGCCCAGTTGCGACAGGTCGGAATCCAGCAGGGTGAGAATTTCGCTATTGCCGTTCGTCAGGTCCACGGTTTCGTACTTGTCATTGAAGCGCAGAATCATGTCTGTGGTACGCACGATTTTCGGGTACACCTTGTCTGCCACTTCAAGCACCGGTGTCCGCCGCTCGATCCGGTCGGAGATAAAGCGGTACAGCTGAAAATGGGCACTGGCCGCGTAGTCAATCAGGGCCTGACAGAATTCCTGAAGTGCCTCGCTGGTGATTTCGTCGGCTTCGAAAGGTCGCTGGTTGGCCAGCTCGCTGAAAAGCGAAAGCGTTTCTCTACGTGTCTGTACCAGGGTGGCCAGCTTCTCGCGTGACCGGCTGCGCCGATCGTTGCCGGCATTGAAATCACTTACCATGGAGTCACTCCGCGTGATCGTGTCGTCAAAATTGTAACAAACTGTTTTCTCTAGGTGCCTTTTCGTCACATAGAGCCCGCTATTACCATCCAACGGTCGACACATACCCTCGCGGTTCGTGCCCGCCCAGCGGCGCGCCCATGACCGGGACAAGCCCAGCCGCCGGTTGAGACGTCAACCCTTTGTCGCTTCTTTTACTCAGCATTCGCTGGCCGCTGTCAGGATACTGAATTCTATAAATTTTTCAATGGTGGTGTAGATTTTGCTATCGGTCAACCAGAGCAACTACAGATAAGGGAACCTAAGGATGGGAATACCGGCCAGTATCCGCGACCTGCTTGAGCGCGAGCAGGCACACTATCAGGTCTTGCCGCATCGCAAAACCTTCACCCTCACGCAAGCCGCCGAGGCGTGCGATCTGGCGCTTGGCCAACTGGTCCGTGCCGTGATCCTGGTAGACGGCAAGGGCCTGCTCATGGCAGTGCTGCCCGCTGACCACGTAATCGATTTCGACACGCTCTGCCGCCACCTGCACCGCGACCTGGAACTGGTCCCCGGCAACCGGCTGAACACCATTTTTAATGACTGCGAGCCAGGCTCTTATCCACCGCTGGCGCCGGCCTACAACCTGGATGTGGTGTTGGATGCCGCGCTCGATGCAATGGATATCGTGACCTTCGAGCCGGGCACCCACACCTCGCTGGTACAGATGCCCTACGCACAGTTTCGCAGCCTTCTTGGCGGCACCATCCTCAGCGTGCCCTTTTCCCGCCCGGCGACGACCCTGATTGGCGATCAGCAGACGCTTTACGATGCGGTCGAACAGTTTACGCCGGCGCGGGTGAAGCGCGACGTCGACGAATTTCACGAATTACCCGCGCTGCCGGCGACGGCTGCACAGATTCTTCAACTGGCCGCTGATCCGCGCGCCAACGCCCGGCAGCTGGCAGAGATTATCGAGCAGGACCCGGCCCTGTCCGCGCAGGTGCTGCGCTACGCCAACTCATCGCTGTACGGCTACGCAGGCAAAATAAGCAATCTGCAGACGGCCATCGCGCGGGTGCTCGGATTCGAGTACGTGATGAATCTTGCGCTCGGCTTTTCCATCGGGAAGGCGTTGCGCGTGCCCAAGGATGGCCCGTTCGGCATGGACGCCTTCTGGCAGCACTCGGTCTGTAGTGCGCGGCTGGTCGAGGTGCTCTCCCAGCACCTGCCGCGCGCCCAGAGGCCGCCACGCGGCACTGCTTACCTGGCCGGTCTGCTGCAGAACCTCGGCAGGCTGGTGCTCGGCCACACGTTCGAGGCGGAATTCTTTCTGCTCAACCGCTTCGCCGAGGCGAACCCGGAGATGCCGACTTGTGAGCTGGAGCGTCAGGTGCTCGGCGTGACTCACGATCAGATCGGCGCCTGGCTCATGGAAGCCTGGGGCCTGCCGCAGGAGCTGGTGACCGCGGTCAGATATCACCACGACGAGGGATACTGGGAACAACATGCGGTGTATCCGCAATTGGTTTTGATTGCCAACCGGGCCCTGGCCCTGCAGGGAATCGGCGAGGCGGACGCGCCCGGAATACCCGCCTTCGCGCTCCAAATGCTCGAGCTGGATCAGCGGCTTGTGCTTGATTTAACGAAACAAGTCAGTGAAAACCTGGCTCTCTTCGAAGACATCGCGCGCCGCTTGGCGGCTTGACTCGGCACCAGCCTTCAGGGTTAAATAACCCCCTTTCAGCATGGGATTAGAAGCGTCGGCGGCTTGCGTCGGCGCTTGTTTCCGCTTCTGCACGATTTATTCTTGACTAAAAGACTCAAGTATTATTATCATGGTACTCGTTCTGAAGACGGAGACGCGCATCTTGAGTGTTGCGCCTGAAAGCAAATGAGGCGAATCATGAAACTATCAACGAAAGGTCGTCACGCGATTACGGCGATGATGGAACTGGCATTGCGGGACAGCAAAGGTCCGGTGACGCTGGCGGACATCTCGGTGGAACAATCGATTTCGGTTTCTTACCTCGAACAGTTGTTCGCTCGTCTGCGTAACAACGGTCTGGTCACGGGAATGCGCGGCCCGGGTGGCGGCTATTGCCTGCGTCGGCCGGCATCTGAAATCACGATCGCGGAGATACTGAGCGCGGTAGACGATGCCATGCCAGCACGTCGCGAACGCATACCGGGTGAGGAATGGCCGCAGAGCGTCATCATGTGGAACAAGTTGAGCGCCCGCATCTACGATTATCTCGACGGACTGACGCTGGCCGAGGCGGTGGCCCAGAGCAGCGAAGCCGGCGACGAAGAGCAGAGCGGCGTCCGCTTTGGTTCTGGATTCCAGCAGTCGGCGGCCTGACGCCCGCCGAGCGTGCGACGACTGATGGGAGTTAATTAGATGGCATACAGTGACAAGGTTCTGGATCACTACGAGAATCCCCGGAATGTGGGCTCGTTTGACAAGGGCGATACCAGCGTGGGCACCGGCATGGTAGGTGCGCCCGCCTGCGGCGACGTGATGAAGCTGCAGATCAAGGTCAACGACAACGGCATCATTGAGGATGCACGCTTCAAGACCTATGGCTGCGGCTCGGCAATTGCATCCAGCTCCCTGTTGACCGAATGGGTTAAAGGCAAGAGCCTGGAGGAAGCCAGTCAGATCAAGAACAGCCAGATTGCCGAAGAACTCGCCTTGCCGCCGGTCAAGGTGCACTGTTCGGTACTGGCCGAAGATGCCATCAAGGCCGCAATCTCTGACTTCAAGCAGAAAAGCCGGCGCGAGGAAGTTGCCTAGCTGTCACTAGCGACGCGCTCCGCTGACCAAAAGGCCGCTGGACCGATACTGCGGCCTTTTTTCTGGCAGACGCACTGGCTCAGGACTCCTCCATGCAACAAGACGTTCTGGAACTGTATCCCGTATCGGGGCATCACCCGCCCGCTGCAGGGTCTCTACCTGGGACAGGTACCCGAGCACCCGCCAAGCGCGCAAGGCCCGTTCATCTATAGCAACTTCATTTCCAGCCTGGACGGGCGTATCGCTGTCCCCGGAACTGACCGCAACAGCCATCAGGTACCCGACGCGATCGCCAACCCGCGCGACTGGCGGCTGTTCCAGGAACTGGCCGCCCAGGCCGACCTGCTTATCACCAGCGCCCGTTATTTCCGTCAGGCCGCCGAGCACGAAGTCCAGGCAGAGCTGCCGGTGGGATCGGAGCCGGAGTTCGATGACCTGCGTGCATGGCGTGTACGGCAGGGCCTGTCGCCACAGCCGGATATCGCGGTGTTCAGCGCCAGCCTGGACATACCGGTCGAATCGATCCGGCTGTATGAGGACAGAACCCTCTATCTGGTCACCGGCGCCATGGCTGACACGGAAAAACTGCGGCACCTGGTGAACTCCTCGCACGCGCAGGCGATCACCTGCGGACAGAACGGACACGTCGATGCGAGCGTGCTGCGCGCCACGCTGGCCGAACTCGGTTACCGGCGGGTCTACGCTATCGCCGGGCCAGCGGTGCTCCATACCCTGATCCAGGGAAATGCGCTGGATCGGCTTTATCACACCACCGCCCATTGCCTGCTGGGGGGCACCCGATTTGACACCTTTGTGTGGGGTGCGCCCTTTGAGCCGGCTTTCCGCATGCCTCTGCAGGCGATGTATTTCGATCCGCATGCGCCTGAAGGGGCGGGCCAGACGCTGGCAATCTATGACCGGTGATGCCGGGCGGAGCAACCGCACGCCGTTGTACCGGGGTCAGGTCGTCGACCTGGGGCTCGAGACGGTGACGTTGCCGAACCGGGAAACCTTGCAGCTGGAAGTCGTGCGGCACCCGGGCGGTGCCGCAGTAGTGGCTATCGACGAGAGTAACCGCGTGTGCCTGTTACGTCAGTACCGGCACGCAGCCGGCGGCTGGCTTTGGGAACTGCCGGCCGGAAAGATAGACCGTCCCGAATCACCGCAACAGACCGCGCAGCGCGAACTTCAGGAGGAGGCCGGACTCGCCGCCAGCGACTGGCATTCGCTGGGCAGTTTTCTCAGTACGCCGGGTTTCTGTGATGAGCGCATCCACCTTTATCTGGCCCGCAAGCTCACCGCGGTCCCTGCCGACCTCCATGCCCACGAAGTTATCGAGGTTCACTGGCTCGATTACCATCAGGCATTGGAGAAGGCGCAGGAGGGTGGCATTGAGGACGGCAAGACCCTTATTGGCCTTTTGCTCGCCGCTCCGTTGCTGGCGTAGCCCTGCTGGACCGAGACCTGGTTTGCCAGCACGGTTTGAGCGGCTGAACGGCAGCGGCCCTGTGGTAGTATTGGGTGCCTGATCAGACAGGAGTGACGGTGAAATTCTGCAGCAGTTGTGGAGCGCCGGTGGCGTTGCGCATTCCCCAGGGCGACGATCGCGAGCGCTTTGTGTGCGACCGCTGCCAGACGATCCACTATCAGAATCCGAAAATCGTGGCGGGCTGTATCCCCGAGTGGCAGGGGCGCATCCTGCTGTGCAAGCGCGCTATCGAGCCGCGCTACGGGTTATGGACACTGCCGGCGGGTTTTATGGAGAACGGCGAGACCACCGAGCAGGCAGCGCTGCGCGAAACCTGGGAAGAGGCGCGCGCGCGGGTGGAAATCACCGGTCTTTACACCCTGTTCAGCATTCCCCATATCAACCAGGTGTACATGCTGTTCCGTGGCAGCATCATCGACGGCGGCTACACTCCGGGCCCGGAAAGCCTGGAATGCAGGCTGTTCACAGAACCGGAGATACCGTGGGAGCGGTTGGCTTTTCCAGTGATGAAAGAAACACTGCAGCGTTATTACATCGATAGCAACAGCGGCAACGGTTTCCCGCTGCATCGGGGAGAAATCGTCAAACACCCGACCCGCCCCGCCTAGCGGAGCGGGCCTGTTCGCTCGCTCAGGCGACGGCGCGCGAGCCGCCAACCAGCGAGGCGTCTGAAGCCGCTGATTCCCTTTCGCGGTCGGCGGTGAACAGCAACACGCGCAATGCGCGACGCTGTTCGCTGCTGATACCATCGAACATCAAGCCCACGCCATGCGCCGACTGATGCACTACCATTGCCGGTAAACGCATCCCGGCCTTTCCACAGCCGAGAAACTCAACCTCTAATCGTTCGTTTTTCCGCCACGCGCCGTTACCGGCGCTTATGAACACGCCCCCAAGCCCAAGGTTTCGGCTGACACTGCTCTGGACAGGTAATCCGTTCTTATAAATGAGCAGCTGAAACTCGAAGGGCTTACGAACACTGCATCGGTGTTCCATTCCATCCTCCTATGATAACCAGGTTGATCCATCGTAGTTTTATCGTCCTCCTGAGGTATTACTTTAAAACCTAAAGTATCACTTTAAGTCTTAACACTAACTCAGCATTTGACCGAGATCAATATTCACTCACTGAAATATTTGTCTGGCCGTCGCGGACAGGCGTTAACTGTCGGGCAGCGACAACAGGCCGGCATTGCCGCCCATTGCAGCGGTGTTCGCACTACAGGTGCGCTCCGTTGCAAAGCGATACAGGTAATGCGGACCGCCGGCTTTGGGCCCGGTTCCCGACAGGCCTTCACCCCCAAACGGCTGTACCCCTACGACCGCCCCGATCATATTCCGATTAATATATAGATTGCCGACTCTGGCGCGAGCCTTGACACGCTGCCAGGTCTCTTCGATGCGGCTGTGCACCCCCAGCGTGAGCCCGTATCCGGTGGCGTTGACCGCGTCGACCACGGCATCCAGGCGGTCACCGCGGTAACGGATGACATGCAGTATGGGACCGAATACCTCCTTGTCGAGCAACTCCAGCGACTCCAGTTCATATGCCTCCAGCGGGAAGAAACTGCCCGCCGCCAGATGCGCCCCGGGGCGGATGCGTTGCAACAGCCGGGCCTGCCGCTGCATGCGCTCGACATGTGGTTGCAGGTCCTCTATGGCCCGGGCGTCGATCAACGGCCCGACGTCGGTTGCCAGCGAGTGCGGATCACCGATCCGGATTTCTTCCATCGCGCCGCGCAACAGTTCGATCACCCGCTCGGCAATCTCATGCTGTACGAACAGAACCCGCAGTGCGGAGCAGCGCTGGCCGGCACTGTTGAAGGCCGACTGCACGACGTCGGCGACCAGCTGTTCGGGGAGAGCCGAACTGTCGGCGATCATCACGTTCTGGCCGCCGGTTTCGGCGATCAGCGGGACGATCGGACCCCGCCGTTGCGCCAGGGCGCGCTGAATCACCCAGGCGGTTTCCGTCGAGCCGGTCAACGCTACCCCGCTCAACGCGGCATGGGTCAGCACGCGCCGCCCGATATCGGCCCCGTCTCCGGGCAGCAAATGCAGCACCTCCCCCGGTATCCCGGCCCGCTCCAGAATGCGCACCGCCGCGTAACCGGTAATCGGGGTCTGGCGCGCCGGCTTGGCCACCACAGCGTTTCCGGCAGCGAGTGCCGCAGTAATCTGCCCGACAAAAATCGCCAGCGGGAAATTCCACGGACTGATGCAGACAAACACGCCGCGCCCGTGCAGCCGCAGTTCGTTTTGCTCACCGGTGGGTCCCGGCAGCACTCGGGGCAACTCGAATTCGCGCTGCGCCTGGCAGCCATAATAGCGGCAGTAATCGACCGCCTCACGCAGTTCGGCTACCGCGTCGGCAATGGTGCGGCCGCCTTCGCCAACTATGCAGGCAATGAGCCGTGGGGCATCCTGCTCGAACAGTTCGGCTGCCCGTAGCAGGCACTCGCCACGCCGTTTGCCACCCAGCATATCCCAGTCGGGCGCAGCCCCGGCGGCCAGGTCCATAGCACGATCGATCAGCTCGGCACTGGCCTCAGCCACGTGACCGATAACCTGTCCGCGGTCCGCCGGGCTGTCCAGCGCGCGCGCCTCGCCGTCACCGTCCTCGCCACCGACACGACTGCTGGCACGCCAGGTTGCGCCCCAAGCCTGCTGCAACTGCTCCTCGAGCCTGGCGATCACTAGCGGATCACTGAGATCCCAGCCGAGCGCATTGGGACGTTCAGCACCATAGAGATCGCGCGGTAGCGGAATGTGTGGATGCGGCTGACATTGCAGCGTTTGCACGCGGTCACAGGGATTCTCGACCAACTGATCGAGGTCCAGCCCCTGGTCACTCAGCTGGTTGATGAAAGAGCTGTTGGCGCCGTTCTCAAGCAGGCGTCGCACCAGGTAGGGCAACAACTCATCGTGGCTGCCGACCGGGGCATAGACACGCACCGGCGGCGGCTCGAAGCAGTCGTCGAGCACAGCGTAGAGGCTTCCCGCCATCCCGTGCAGGCGTTGCAGTTCATAATCGCACCCTTCCGCCAGTTCGTGCACCCAGGCCAGGGTCATGGCGTTGTGGGTGGCAATCTGCGCGTAGAAGCGGTCGGGATGGCGCAGCACAAACCCGGCGCACGCGAGGTAAGAAACGTCGGTCGCGGATTTGCGGGTGAATACCGGGTAACCATCCAGGCCACGCTCCTGCGCGGCCTTGATCTCGCTGTCCCAGTAGGCGCCTTTGACCAGTCGCACGGGGATACAACGCCGCTGCAGTCTGGCCAGTCGCTCGAGCCACTGCAATACGGGCCAGGCGCGCTTCTGGTAGGCCTGCACTGCCAGGCCAAGCCCCTGCCAGGCATCGCCGCCTAGCTCACGCACCAGCAGTTGAAAAATATCCAGCGACAGCTCCAGCCGGTCCGCCTCCTCAGCGTCGAGGGTCAGGCTGATCCCGACCGACACAGCCTGCTCGACCAGCGCCCGCAGGCGCGGTAGCAGTTCGCGCAGCACGCGTTCACGCTGCGCGTATTCATAGCGCGGATGCAGCGCGGAGAGCTTGATCGACACGCCTGGCTGTTCGCGCAGCGATCGCCCCGCCTGGATACTGTTACCGATATCCACTATCGCCGCACGATAGGCCTCGAAGTAGCGTTCGACGTCCCCGGCGCTGCGCGCTGCCTCGCCCAGACAATCATAGGAGTAACGCACATTGCCCCGTGTTGAAGCACGCCGCAGCGCCTCGCCGATGTCACGCCCGCTCACAAACTGCTCGGCAAGAACACGCATCGCTCCATGCAGGGCCAGCCTGACGACCGGTTCTCCAAGGCGCGCTACGAGCTGTTTGAGGGACGGCTCCGCGGCACTGCCAGTCAGACCCTGAGCACCAACCAGCCGCCCGGTCAGCAGCAGGCCCCAGGTGGATGCATTGACCAGCAGAGAAGCGCTGCCGCCCAGGTGCTCATCCCAGTGTCCTTTGGCGAGACGATCGCGAATCAGGCGGTCAGCCGTGGCAGCATCGGGGATGCGTAACAGCGCTTCTGCGAGGCACATCAGCAGCACCCCTTCGCGCGACGAAAGGTCGTATTCCTGAAGAAAGGCTTCGATTCCGATCTGTTCCGAGGCGTGTTTGCGCGCCGCCGCCGCGAGTGTGCGGGCCTTGTCTTGAGCCGCCTGTTCACGTGCCCGCGGCAGCCGGGCGTTCTGCAGTCGCTCCCGGAGACAGGCAGTTTCATCGCTCCGGTAGGCCTGCCTGATCGCCAGGCGCAGCGCTTCGAGCTGTAGCTCTCCCGACCCGCTTACCATTGCAGCATTACGCCCTCGCTTGCAGAACCACATGCTACTATCAGGCGGTAACCCCTTGCGATGACGGTTCCGAGGAGTCCTCGCCATGGCACGCACATCACGCACTCAGTTCTATATTAGTCGGCTGCCCGCAGCTGTGCAGGCCCGAAGCGAAACAACTCTGGCCGGCATTCCGCGGTCCGGCAGCTGCCCGCCTGCCGACCGGTCCCCGTTCCCCAATGGCGCCGGCGCGCGCAGCGGGTTGTTCGCCGACGTCTGCTTTGCTGTGTGCCGTCACTGTGGCCGTGCTAAACAACCCGCTGTTGCCAACCTCCAGCGGGGCTTGCGCCTGACTCCTTCCTGGCTCGCTGCACGGGTCAATATGAGTACCGGAGTACA
The DNA here is from genome assembly GCA_963695455.1 of uncultured Gammaproteobacteria bacterium. Lineage (GTDB taxonomy): Bacteria > Pseudomonadota > Gammaproteobacteria > DSM-19610 > DSM-19610 > Thiogranum. The sequence continues at coordinate 47,187 of CAVOGN010000016.1, forward strand.
CTAGCCATGCAGGGCGTGTTCCTCGATCTCGATAGTGTGCACCCGTACGACCTCGATCTGACGCAGCTGCAGAAATGCCTTCCCCACTGGCAGTTTCACCGCCACACCGGGCCGGATGACGTGATTGCGCGTATTCAGGGGGCAGAAGTGGTGGTGACCAACAAGGTTCCGCTCACCGCCTCCAGCATCCAGGCGAGTCCGGGCCTGCAGCTGGTCTGTGTTGCGGCCACCGGTACTAACAATATCGACCTCGCGGCAGCCAGCGCCGCCGGCGTCGTCGTCAGCAACGCCACAGATTACGCTACCCCATCGGTTGTCGAACATGTCTTTGCAATGCTGCTGACGCTGAGCCGCCGACTGGATGGGTACCGCCGACGGGTGCAGGCCGGTGACTGGACGAACAGCCCCCATTTCTGTCTGTTCGGCGAAACCATCGATGAACTGGCGGGAAAGCGCCTGGGTATTATCGGCTATGGCGTTCTGGGCCGCGCCGTAGCGAATCTGGCGCGCGCTTTTTCGCTTGAGGTCGACATCGCCCAGCGCGTCCACGACAGCCCCCTTCCCGACCGGCTCCCGCTGCCGCAACTGCTGAAGAACTGCGATGTTATCAGCCTGCATTGCCCGCTCACCGAGCAGACCCGCGGTATGATCGGCGCGACAGAACTGCGCCAAATGAAAAACACCGCAGTACTGATCAACACTGCGCGCGGCGGGATCGTTGATGAACAGGCCCTGCTACACGCCCTGCAGCAGGGCTGGATCGCAGGTGCGGGTATCGATGTGCTGGCTGAAGAGCCGCCGGCCGCCTCCAGTGTCTTGCTGCAGTACCAGTCGCCGCACTTGATCGTGACACCGCATGTCGCCTGGGCCAGCCGGGCCGCCCGGCAGCGATTGATAGGCGAAATAACCGCAAACATTCTTGCCTTCGGCAACGGCAGCCCGCGCAACAGGGTGTGCTGAGAATTCCTGCCTTTGCCCCCAAACCGGTATGACGGGAGGCTGCGAACCAGTGCCTAGTGACGCGGTCGGCGCATGCGCCATACTCCCCTCGGCTTCGCCAGGTTGACCTTCAGATTGCGACCCTCGAACTCCATTCCGTCCGTGGCGCTGATGGCAGTTTCGGCAGACTCGTCATCCATTTCCACAAACGCGAAGCCGCGCGGTTTACCGGTGTAGCGATCGTTGATCAGCTTCACCGACTTGACCTCCCCATGCGCCGCGAACAACTCACGCAACTTTTCCGACGTGATGTCAAAGGAAATATTGCCCACATAGATGGATTTCATTCTTCTTCCCAACCTCCTATTGGACTCCTGATAGCCTGCACAGGAGCGGGTTCCCTCGGTATGCGGAAAAACGCATCATCTCTCGTGTACCGCAGCGCCTGGGTCGGTGTCTGCAAATCTCGCGCTGCCATTGCACGCGACGAGAACGCTGCAAAAACACGGTGTTGCCTGCGGCACGAAAAGTATAGACCATCGACAGCGACAATAAAGATCGACGTCTGTGCAGTTCATGTTTAACCCCGGTATACTCGAGCTACAGCCTGATGCGTGTCTGGAGCGGCTAATGGAAAGCGGTATCGATTTGAGTTGGACCTGGGGAATGGGCTTGATCGGGTTCGCCTTTGGCGTCGCCTGTGGCGTGGGAATAGGCTACCTGACCTTGTGCAACAGCCGTCGCAGCCAGGTACTGCAGGAAAAATGTGACGCCCTGCAGCGCGAGTTCGATGCTTATCGCGGCGAGGTGGGACAGCATTTTCAGCGCACATCGCAGCTGGTGCAGAAAATGACCGACAGCTATCGCGAGGTGTACGAACACCTGGCGACCGGCTCGCAGGCGCTGTGCCAGAATCCGGTCAACACCCCGCGCCTGGATATTCCGGACGGGCCGGTGCTCGAGTCGGCCGAAACCAGTCAGGCGGCCGAGGGATTTTCGGATGCCGAAACCAACGCTCCGAACGAAACCGACAGCGACGACTACCTGGGCGACTCACCGCACGTGCCGACCCTGGACATGCAGGACCAGGAACCGGCGACTACTCGCCGTACACCGTAACGGAGACCCGACGCCGGTGCGCCGCGCGCCGGTGTTCCCAGAGGTAAATGCCCTGCCACACGCCGAGGTCGCAGCGGCCACCCGCAACAGGTACGCCGAGCGAACTGGACGTCAGAATGCTGCGCACATGCGCGGGCATGTCATCCGAACCCTCATCCACGTGGCGGAATATCGGGTCGCCGTCGGGCACCAGCCGGGCCATGAAGCGTTCCAGATCCGACCGCACCTCGGGATCGGCGTTCTCGCACAGCATCAGGGAGGCACTGGTGTGGTGCACGAAAACGAGGCAAATACCGGTTTGGATCCCGGATTCGGCCACTCGCGCCTGCACCTCGTCGCTGACCGGGTAACTGCCCCTGCCGCGGGTGGACAGCTGAAAAGAAGATTGGAAAACCATTTTATCCTGCCCTTTGTTTGACGCTTTCAGTATAATTCCTGATCTTTTTTGCTGTGAGTACACCTTGTGATCGAACGCCTTCGCAATATTGCCATAATCGCCCACGTCGACCATGGGAAAACCACCCTGGTTGACAAGCTGCTGTCGCAGTCCGGCACCCTGGGTGAACGCGCCGTGACGCCGGAGCGTGTCATGGACTCCAATGTGCTGGAACGCGAACGCGGCATCACGATCCTGGCCAAGAACACTGCCATCAAATGGCAGGACTATCGCATCAACATTGTCGACACCCCGGGTCACGCCGACTTCGGCGGCGAGGTGGAGCGGGTGTTGTCGATGGTCGATTCGGTGCTGCTGCTGGTGGATGCCGTCGACGGCCCCATGCCACAGACCCGCTTCGTGACCCAGAAGGCGCTGGCGCGCGGTCTGCACCCGATCGTGGTCATCAACAAAATCGATCGCCCGGGCGCACGCCCCGCCTGGGTACTGGACCAGACCTTCGATCTGTTTGACCGGCTGGGCGCCACCGATGAGCAGCTGGACTTCCCGGTGGTGTATGCGTCGGCGCTGAACGGCTATGCCAGCCTCAGCGACACCGTCCGCGATGGTGACATGGAACCGCTGTTCCAGACCATTGCCGACAAGGTGCACCCACCCCAGGTGGAACTGGAAGACCCTTTCCAGCTGCAGGTCTCGCAGCTGGACTACAACAGTTATGTCGGTGTCATCGGCATCGGCCGCATTGCCCGCGGCCGCGTCAGAACCAACACGCCGGTAACCATCGTCAGCCACAATGGCCAGCGCCGCAGCGGGCGTATCCTGCAGATTTTCGGCTTCCTGGGACTCGAGCGCGTCGAGGTTCCCGAAGCCAGCGCCGGCGACATCATTGCGTTTACCGGTATCGACGAGCTTTACATATCCGACACCCTGTGCGATCCCAATGCGGTCGAGGCGCTGGCGCCGCTGACGGTTGATGAACCGACCGTCAGCATGACCTTCCAGGTCAACAATTCACCTTTCGCCGGCAAAGACGGCAAGTTCGTCACCTCACGTCAGATCAGGGAACGCCTGGAGCGTGAGTTGCTGCATAACGTCGCCCTGCGCGTGCAGGAAACCGAGGACCCCGACAAGTTCCGCGTGTCCGGCCGCGGCGAGCTGCACCTGTCGGTGCTGATCGAAAACATGCGCCGCGAGGGCTACGAACTGGGCGTGTCTCGGCCCGAGGTGATTGTGCGTGAAATCGACGGACAGAAGCAGGAGCCCTACGAGCAGGTCACGGTAGATGTCGAAGAGCAGCACCAGGGCACGGTGATGGAAAAGCTCGGCGAGCGCGGCGGTGACCTGCGGAATATGGTCCCCGACGGGAAGGGCCGCGTGCGGCTGGACTACATTCATCCCATCGCGCGGCCTGATCGGGTTTCGCACCGAGTTTCTCACCGCGACCCAGGGTACCGGACTGCTCTACAGCGTGTTCGATCACTACGGCGCCTTGAAGAAAGGCGACTTCGGCAACCGCAACAACGGGGTACTGATCGCCAACGGTCCGGGCAAGGCACTGGCCTACGCCCTGTTCAACCTGCAGGAGCGTGGGCGCCTGTTCATTGGCCACGGCGAAGAAGTGTACGAGGGCATGATCATCGGCATCCATTCGCGCAGCAATGACCTGGTGGTCAACCCGCTCAAGGCCAAGCAGCTGACCAATATCCGCGCCGCCGGCAGCGACGAAAATATCCTGCTGACCCCGCCCATCCGCATGTCGCTGGAACAGGCGCTGGAATTTATCGATGAGGATGAGCTGGTCGAGGTGACGCCGAACCATATCCGTTTGCGCAAGAAGCTGCTGGCCGAACACGAACGCAAGCGCGCGGCGCGGGCCAGTTAGCCAGCGGCCGTGGCACGGCCGTCACCTTGCTTCGTATACCGCCATGATAGATTGCAGCTCGCGCAGCAGGCTGGCGCGCTGTTGCGGGTCAAGCGACTGGTATTCGGGGCGCGACTGCGCCTGCTGCAGCGCCCTGATGTAGTCACTCACCACGGTGCAGCCCAACGCACAGATGGCATCGACCGCCTGTTCAACCTCGGGCTCCAGACTGTTCATGAATCGACCCACCACAGACGCAAACGTAATCCCGCCTCGGTAGTGTATCCCACCTCGACAAAACGGATCTCCCCGCGCGCATCGATAACCACGCTGGTCGGCACCCCGCGTACGCCGAACCGATCGGCAATCCGTCCCTGCGCATCATGTAACACGGGATAGGAGACACCCCTGTTTCGCATCCATTCCCGTATCTCTTGCGTAGTGGCCGCATCATCCAGCGCGACCGCCAACACCGCGTGATCCCCGGCGATTCGATCGATACCGGCCTGCTGCAGGGCACACACCGGGCACCAGCTTGCCCAGAAATGGACCAACACAGGCCGCCCACGCAAAGCGCGCATGGAAACCGGCTGCCCGTCCAGCAACCGGCCTTGGAATTCGGGCGCCGGCCCGCGGGCAACGCCGCGCACCTGGTATCCGTGCAGGGCGAAAAGCAGCCCGGCCAGCAGCACGCCGGTCGCCAGCCAGCGCAGCGGCCGCCGCTTTGCGGCACGCATGTCTTCCGGTTCAGGTCGGCTCATGGAACTAATCTGCCTACTTGTTCACGGTTGCCAGGGGCTGTTAACGCGATGCCGACGGCAACGACGGCGGTCGCCTTTGCGCAGCTACGCTGTCGCCGGCATAGCGTTCCCAGGCCCTAGCGGCACCGCACCCGAATCTGTTAGACAGCCGAGGCCAGAAACATCGTGGCGCCACTACTGTTACGCGGTATTCGCTGCATCCTGCTGCCACAGCCTGTTTCCGCCGGTGACCCATGGCCCAGTAAAAAGCACTGTGATGAAGTGATGTCGCCACCGGAACGTGCGGCGCCAGCCTCGATGGCACCGGCCAAATCAATGTCGGGCTGCATGGCGCCAGGCGACGTGCGCAACTGAGGCTGTGCGCCGGCCATTGGACATCAAACAGCGCGCTGTTGCGTCACTACCGGCCGCAGGTCGAACAGCGAGCCTGGACTGCATCACAGCCCCGATCCTGGATCTATCGCGCCCCCGGGCGCCCGGTCAGTTTACCCTGAAAACAGGTGGCACAAGCCGGTTTCTTCCTGGAGATGAGCCGGCATCTGCCAGACTGGATAAGCGTGAGGCCGGTCGGACCGATAGCGGCCTACCGCCATACGGCCGCCGCAGACGCGGCCGTGGGGGCTTCTGCACTAGGTTCTAGGTAACCGCGGTCTCTTGCACCACCAGATCCTTTAAGGTTCGCGCGCCTAGCTGCTGCCGCACCGCACGCCCTACCGATTCCATCGTATCTTCGACTTGATCCTGGTGAGGCAACCTTTTCACGGTCAGCAGGCGGCTCTCGCCCGCGCCGCGCACCGCGTCGAGCAAGTCTGCGAGAGCGATGGTCTCAATGTCTCGTCTTGGCAGGTAGGCAGGTGGCTCTTCATTGGTCGCTGCAACGAAGCCGGCATCCGTCATCAGCCGCAGCACCTGGTTGACTGGCTGCATCGGGAGCCCGAGCTGCTGCGCAAAGGCCTCCAGCGTCCACGGTTGCCGACCGTGGAGATGATGGTCGGCCACCATGAACATGAGCTGCAGCGCAAGGTGTTCGCGCAATCGGTTACTGAGATCGAAACGAACCGGCTCCCGGGTCAGGTATTGCGGATGCTGCACATAAAACGCGACCTGCGCTCCCAGCAGAAGGATCATCCAGCTCAGGTAAAGCCATATCAGCAGCAGGATCAGGATGGCGAAACCGGAATAGATCGCCGCGTATTTGGTGGATGAGGCGACAAAGGTCGCAAAGGCCCAGCCACTGGTCTGCCACAGCACGCCGCCCACTACACCACCCACCAAAGCCGGAAACAGCTTCACCCGGGTGTTGGGAATGAACATATAGATGAAGGTGAACGCAGCGATTACCAGCAGGTAAGGGATCAGCCTGCTGCTCAGCACAATAAGCTCACCCACAGGTTTCACGCTTATCAGATGCTGAACCAGGCTTGTGTTCATGACCGTCGCCGTCACACCAAGGGCCGTGAACATCAGTACCGGTCCGACCAGGATCACGGTCAGGTAGCTGGAGAAGCGCTGCGCCAGCGCTCGCAGACGCTCGACCTGCCACACGAAATTGAACGAAGATTCAACTTTTTGTGTAAGAGAAACAACGGTATAAAGAAGAAACACGAGGCCCAGGGAGCCAAGCACACCTACCTTCACATTCTCGACAAAGCCGATGATGTTGTTCGCAACCTCAGTGCCCTTGGCACCCAGCGGGGCGAGAAAGTTGAGCAGTACCGGTTCCAGTTGATTGTGCACACCGAAGCCCTTCAACACCGAGAAGCTTACTGCGAGCAACGGCACAACCGACAGCAGTGTGGTGTACACCAGGCTCATCGCGCGAAGATTGAGTTGCCCTCCGAGTAATTGCCTTGCCAACACAACAAGCAAGCGCATGGCAAACACGAACCATCTGCGCGCAGTGGACAAGCTGCGCAGATCATCCTTCCACAACCACTGCGCAGCTTGCTCATAGACGTCCATAATTGCGTTATTCATAGCATCGCTCCCCGCATTCGATTGTTGCGCACATGCAACGATTGTTACGCGCATTATCAGCTTCGAAGCAAAATTTTTTCATCATTCTGAAAAATTTTTTACTTTCTGTTGGCAGACTGAAAGTTGCTTGCTTGGATGCTGAACAAGTCCCAACGGTGCTTCTACATAAAACGCTTCATATAGACGAAACACTGCTATTTACTTGCGAAACGCATGCGTTAAGAGTTTGCCAACAGAAGACCCGCAACAGTGAACTACGCAACCGCGGTTACCATAGCTGTCTACTTATGCAGGAATGATAGAGCGAAACATAACCTAGGTGTTGTAATTTATTCTTTTTTGTTTAAAGTTCTGATTGCAAACGCCGTTACGTTGCGCGAACCATAGTACTTGAAGGAGGTATCCTCATGGCAGTAAGGAAGAAGACAGTTAAGCGTAAGACTACCGCCAAGAAGAAGGTGGTAGCGAAGAAGAAAGCAGCACCGAAGCGAAAGGTAGTGAAGAAGAAAGCAGCACCGAAGCGCAAGGTAACCAAGAAGAAGGTTACCAAGAAAAAGGTAGCGAAAAAGAAAGCAGCACCGAAGCGCAAGGTAACCAAGAAGAAGGTTGCCAAGAAAAAGGTAGCGAAAAAGAAAGTTACCAAGAAGAAAGCCACGAAGAAGAGAGCACGACGCTAAACGACTTCATGGCGATACAAAGGCCTGCGCAAGCAGGCCTTTTTTTGCTTTCGATAAGCTTACATCTTATTGATATATATAGATATCTAAAAACGAATCAAAACCTGGGCGTGACTGGATGAGCGCCGCCAGGAGCCGCCACGGTTGACGCGCACCGCGGTGGAACGCCTGGCGCGCGGCACTCTGGAAGTCAGCCGGCCGGCGTTGCGCAAGACTCGGCACGGGCTCTCAATACATACCCGCAGCCGAGCCGCTCCATCGCTCATGCCGTTGCCACGGCCAGGTTCGCCCGCATAGGCCAACAGCTGTAGTTGCCCACCTGGCTATGACGACTGCCCAGAGCAGTCCGGCGACACGGCGCGTCTACAATATCGACCGGACTAACACTGTCCCCGCCGCCGGAGCGACACACCTCCCCGGGTAGTGAACAACGCCGACTTGGTACTGCAAATACAGGCTCCACGGGTGTCTCGGGCATTCGCGCCGCAGCCTGCGCCAAGCCGACCCGTGACGCAGTTTGCGCTGGCGCACGGTCATCACGACTGTGGCGGACGCGCAGCACAACAGACGAGGTGCATGAGGTGCATGAGGCGCGACTCCGCTGCGGGCTGCCGCCAACTTATGCGGTTCCATTCGCCAAGCATCTTGCCGACCCTGCCGGTTGCGATACCGAGCCGCTGACACTACCGGCGAATGCGGTGGTTGGCGCCGCAACGCGCAACCATGAGCACAGCTGGCATCGCCGCACGATCGCGACTTTAGAACCGGTCATCGGACTGGCATGAGACGCCTCGGAAGCCGGCCCACTGCTGGAGCACCGCTTGGAGCGCCTCGTGGCGATAACCTGGCGGCGCCCCGTCGCCATCGTCGCCTGCCCCGCCTCCAGGCTCAAATTCCCTGTTCAAACAAAGCATTGTTAAAGATTGGACGGGGCACGCCGACACTCCTTATTACTGTAAACCTCCAGGTCAGGTGCCGCCGATGACCGATGTAACGACAGACAAACCCATCATTCTGGTAGTAGACGACTCGCGACTCATGCGGGTCGCTGCGCGCAAAATACTCAAAAGCGATTTTGAGGTTCTTGAAGCGGAGGACGGCGAAATCGCCTGGGAGGTGCTGCAGAGCAACTCCAACATCGACCTGGTGATGTCCGACCTGTCGATGCCGAACCTCGATGGCCTGGGCCTGGTGAAAAAAATCCGCGCCTCAGCAGAGCCGCACCTGCGCGACATCCCGGTGATCATTGTCACCGGAGCCGAAGATGACGACGGCAGTAAAGAATCGGCGTTGTCCACCGGCGCCAGCGACTTCATCACCAAGCCGTTCAACTCGGTGCAACTGTTGGCACGCGCGCAGGCGCAGGCCAGGCAGCAGCGCACTCAGCAGGCACTCGAAGACAGCGAAGTCAGAAAGCAACAACTCGAAGAGCGCGACAGTCTCGACGAATTGACCGGCCTCGCCAACAAACGCGCCTTCCTCGAACATCTGGAAGAGGGGCTTTCATACGCTATCAGGCATCGAACCGAGCTTGCCGTTCTGCTGATCCAGGTGGACAGGTACAAAGTGCTGTTCCTGCGCCGTGGCAAGGAGTCCGCCGAGGGCGTTCTGGGCGCGCTGGGGAAGATACTGTGTGCGGACAGAAGGCGCGAGGATACTGTCGCACGGATCGGGATGGACACCTTCGCCATCCTGCTGCCGTGCGCCAATCAGGTCGGCGCGCGGCGGGTCGCCGAACAGCTGCGAGCCACCGTCGAGAGCCAGATTTTCGACGACGACCACAATTCGTTTTCGGTTACCGCCAGCGTCGCAGTGTCCTGCCCTTCAATTCACCCCGAGACAAAGCCTCAGGAGCTCCTGTTCGATGCCGCCGAAAAGCTGAACAGCGCTCAACACGCCGGCGGCAACTGCGTGGTGCACAAATGCGCAGCAACGGGACAGGAAATTTCCCAGGCAGAAACGCGTGACAGTTCTGCGACGATCCAGCCCCGGCGCCCGCAGGTAGCGAGCGTCGCTGCCGTCCAGCAGGCGCTCGAAGCACTGTCGACAGGCCGGCAACCGGACGCGCAGCTGAGCGCATTGGTTCGGGCAGCACTGCCGCTGCTCGAGGCGTGGAACCGTGCGCAGGACAACCGCCACCACACGCTTCTCGAGCAGCTGCAAACAGCACTGCAGGCCGACGAAAGCGAGCAGCCTGCAGCGGACCTTGCAACGGATGCAGCCCGGAGCCTGCATTCCCGCTGACAGCGCACCACCAAGCATGCATCGGCGCAATACGACGGCGGGTCCCTGTCCGTCGCGGTGGCACGCCGACCTGAGAGACCAGCTGGCGCTGTGGATTAGCCCGCCGCTTCTGAAGTACTATAAGTCCGCTCCCGGAAACGCCGGGGCAGTGCGTCAGCAGCCTGGGGGAATCCTGCGCCATGCCGTCATTCGATACTGTTTCCGAAGTCGATCTGCACGAGGTCAGCAACGCGGTTGATCAGGCCAACCGCGAAATCGGCAACCGCTACGACTTCAAGGGCTCCAGTGCGAAAGTCGTTCAGGCCGAGGACCAGCTCACCATCCAGGCGGACAGTGAATTTCAGCTCGATCAGGTGAAGGATATTCTGCACTTCAAGCTCGCCAAGCGGGCGGTCGATCTTGGATCGCTGGAGGAAGGCAAGCTGGAAACCACCGTCAACCAGGCACGCCAGACCTTGCGGGTACAACAGGGCATCCCGCAGGATATCGCCAGGCAAATCGTCAAACTGGTGAAAGACGCCAAGCTCAAGGTTCAGGCCAGCATGCAGGGCGACAAGGTTCGCGTGAGCGGTAAGAACCGCGATGACCTGCAGAAGGTCATTGCCCTGCTCAAGGGCGCCGCGATCGATCTACCCCTGCAGTACAGCAATTTCCGCGATTAGACCCGAGTCGGCCCAGTCCCGCTTGATCCAGGTCAGGGGAAGCGCGATTTCCTGGCCCTGCACCATGAAAAATTCGGGCTAATCGGCTAGAATACGCGCCTTCGAGCAATCCGCCGACAGGCCCCATGTCTGAACACATGACAACGGCAAACATTTTGACCCAGCAAGCACAGAACCAGTTTTCCTACCAAGAACTCCTGCAGTGCGGCCATGGCGAGTTGTTTGGCCCCGGCAATGCCCGCCTGCCGCTGCCGCCGATGCTGATGTTCGACCGCATCGCGCACATCAGCAGACGCAGGCGGCGCGCACGGCAAGGGCGAGATTATCGCCGAACTGGATATCAAGCCGGATCTCTGGTTCTTCGGCTGCCATTTCGAATCCGACCCGGTTATGCCCGGCTGCCTGGGTCTCGACGCCATGTGGCAACTGATCGGCTTCCACCTCGGCTGGCTGGGCGGACCGGGGCGCGGCCGGGCGCTGGGCGCCGGGGAAGTGAAATACTCCGGCCAGGTCACCCCGGACAACAAACTGGTAACCTACCGGATCGATATGAAACGGGTCATCCAGCGCAAGCTGTTTATGGGCATCGGGGATGGGGTGATGCAGGTCGACGGCAAGGAAATCTATCACGCCAAGAGCCTGCGGGTAGGCCTGTTTACTTCTACTGAAGAGCTTCTAGGAATAAAGGTATGCGGCGCGTCGTAGTTACCGGAATGGGCATTACCTCCAGTATCGGCATTAACCAGCAACAGGTTCTGGAGTCCCTGCAGCAGGGCAAATCGGGCATTGCGTTTGCCCCGAGTATGCAGGAACTGGGATTTCGCAGCCATGTCCACGGTGCAGTCGATCTCGACCTCGACAGTCTGATCGACCGCAAGCTGCGCCGTTTCATGGGCGACAGCGCAGCCTATAACTATATCGCCATGCAGGAAGCGATCACGGATGCCGGGCTGGAGCGAAGCGCAGATCTCCAATCCGCGCATCGGCCTGATCGCCGGCTCCGGCGGCACCTCGACGCAGAACGTCACGCTGGCCGTCGACCTGCTGCGCGAAAAGGGCGCCAAGAAAGTTGGACCGTTCATGGTGCCCCGCACCATGGGCAGCACCAATTCCGCCTGCCTGTCGACGGCCTTCAAGATCAAGGGCGTGAACTACTCCATCAGCTCCGCCTGCTCGACCAGCGCCCATTGCATCGGCAACGCCTGCGAACTGATCCAGTATCGGCAAGCAGGACATGGTGTTTGCCGGCGGCGGTGAAGAACTGCACTGGAGCCTTACCCTGCTGTTCGACGCCATGGGCGCGCTGTCGTCGAAGTACAACGACACGCCCGGAACTCGCCTCGCGCGCCTATGATGCGACCCGCGATGGCTTCGTCATCGCTGGTGGCGGCGGCATGCTGGTGCTTGAGGAGCTGGAGCATGCCAGAGCGCGCGGCGCGAAGATCTACGCCGAGGTCGTTGGCTATGGCGCCACTTCGGACGGCTATGACATGGTTCAGCCGTCCGGTGAAGGCGCGGTGCGCTGCATGCAGCAGGCCATGGCGACCGTCGACGCACCGATCGACTACATCAATGCCCACGGCACCAGCACCCCGGTCGGCGACGTGCGCGAACTGGAAGCGATCAAACAGGTCGTTCGGCGCCAGCATACCACCAGTCAGTTCCACCAAGTCGCTGACCGGCCACTCGCTGGGGGCAGCCGGTGTTCAGGAAGCGATCTACTCTCTGCTGATGCTGGAAACACGATTTTATCTGCGCCTCGGCCAATATCCAGCAGCTGGACCCGGCGGCAGAAGGCTTCCCCATTCAGCGCGAACGCAAGGACAACGCCGGCCTGCGCACTGTGATGTCCAACAGTTTCGGCTTTGGCGGCACCAATGCAACGCTGGTTTTCCAGCGCTTCGAGGACTGAGACCCAACTCGTCCCCCACTATCCGGTGACGTTTCCGCCGGCAGCCCGGGGCGAATTCCAGCTGCCGGCCGGTGGCACCGTTACCCTGGAGCAGGGACTCGACCGCGCCGCAGCGCGCGGCAACGCTCAGGCCGGATGCGGGCTAGTCGCCAGACAGCTCCGCCCACAGGCGATCGAGCCGCTCCGCAGATACCTTTTCGGCCGTACCCAGTTCCTGGGCAAACAGTGACACGCGCAGTTCCTCGATCAGCCAGCGAAATTCTGCAAGCCATTCCTGTTGCTGATGTGCGGCGGCAGCCTGTCGATAGCGCTGCTGGTAGCGCGCGACAAGCGCGGCGTTCTTTCGCTCGCGTTGCAGATTCGCCGGGCAGTTTTTCCAGGCGCAGTTGTGCGGCATGGATATAACGAGCGAGATGCGGCAAACGGCGCAGCGGTGTCGCCGCCACAAAGCCGGGATAGATCAGCCCACCGACCTGCTCGCGCACCTCGCTGACCGCGGCGATCATCTGGGGTGAAACCGAGCCCTTCAACACGAGGTTAAGATCGTGCCAGGCCTGCAGCGCCGCGAAACTCCAGCGGCCTATGTCTGTGGCCAGTGCCACCAGTCGTGGCGTGCCGGTGGCCAGATTGCGCCGGAAGGCTTCGGCGTCCCTGACCTTTGCATCGTCAGGAAGAAACGCGGCCTGCACCACCGCGCGCTCCAGATCAGCCTGCAGCACTTCACCGCTGGCGATGCTGCTGAACCACAGCATCTGTTTCTGCAGCTCGGGCACCGCACGCCTGATCTCCTTGATCGCGCGCCCGGCTTTATTGCGGAACAGGGCCAGCAGCCCTTCGCGATGGGAGCGCAGCGCCTGTGGCGGGTCGTCGAACAGGCGCAACTGGATGCGCTCACCGCTGACTGCAAGCGCCGGGTAACCGCGCACGCCCACACCAGCCTGGTACAGCTCCACAAAGGCCGGTAAGGCACCGAAATCCCAATCCTGGATATTATCGCGTTCATAGCCGGCATCGACGACGCCGGTAAAATGCTGCTGCGCACGCGCGCCGAAGCGGGCCTGCAAAGCCTCAAGATCGCGTCCGGAACCGATCAGCTTGTCGTGCTGGTCATACAATTCGAAACACGCGAACAGGTGCGCGGGCAACAGTTCGGGGCGCCACAGATCGGCCGGCACCGCAACACCGCTGATGCGCTGCAGCTGTGCCCTGAGGGTGTCGAGCAGATCGCCCTGACTATCCTGCACGGCTGCAATACAGGCATCGGCATACTCGGGCGCGGGCACAAAATGGCGCCGCAGCTGTTTGGGCAGCGACTTGATCAGCAGCGTGACTTTCTCTCTCAACAGCCCGGGGACCAAGCGGTCAAAATCGCTTGCACGCAGCTGGTTGAGTGCCGCCAGCGGCAACTGCACACACAGGCCATCATCGACCTCTCCCGGAGCGAAGCGATAACGGACCGGCAGCTTCATGCCACGAACTTGCACGCTGTCAGGGTACTGCTCTGGAGTCACGTCGGCGGCGGCGTGCAACATGACCCGGTCTCGGTCGAGGTGCAGCAGACGCGGCTGGTCCTGGCGCACGCTTTTCCACCAACGTTCGAAGCGCGGGCCGTCGAACACCTGTGCCGGCAGGCGTTCGTCGAAGAACCGGTACAACTCCTGTTCATCGACCAGTAGGTCGCGCCGGCGTGAGCGCGCTTCCAGCTGCTCGAGTTCGGCCAGCAGCTGGCGGTTGTGATCCGCGAAGGCGGCATGGGTATTGAATTCGCCGCTGACCAGCGCGTGGCGGATGAACAGTTCGCGGGAAGTCTTCGGGTCGAGCGGCCCGAAGTTGACCCGGCGCCTGCTGACCAGAGCAAGCCCGTAGAGCGTGACACGCTCAAACGCCACCACCTGGGCGCGTTTTTTTTCCCAGTGCGGTTCCGAATAGCTGCGCCGCACCAGGTGCTGCGGCCAGCGGTTCCACCCAGCCCGGCTCGATGGCTGCGGCAGTGCGCAGATAACGCCGCCCGGTCTCCACCAGCTCAGCCGCGACCAGCCATTTGGGTTTGTGCTTCGCCAGCGACGAACCAGGGAACAGCGAAAATTTCAGATTGCGCGCACCAAGATATTCGTTCGGTTCGCACCTGAAACGCCAGGTTACCGAGCAGCCCGGACAGCAGCGCGCAATGGACCGAACGGTAGTCGGCCTGCGCCTGGTTGCAGGACATGCCCTGCGCCTTGACCTGCGACAGCAACTGACGGTGCACATCGATCCATTCGCGCATGCGCAAGTACGACAAAAAATGCTGCCGGCACCACTTGCGCAGCTTGTTCTGCGACAGCTGCCGTGCCTGTTCCTGGAACATAGTCCAGAGGTTCAGATACGTCAGGAAATCGGACTTGTCGTCCCTGAACAGTGCGTGTTTCTCGTCAGCCGCCTGGGCCTGATCCAGCGGTCGCTCGCGCGGGTCGATCACCTCCAGCGCCGACACGATAATCAGCACCTCGCTGAGACACTGTCCCTCCCGCGCCGCCAGCACCATGCGGGCCAGACGCGGGTCCAGCGGCAGCCGCGCGATCTCGCGTCCGAGTGCCGTCAGACGCTGTGCATCGTCCACCGCGCCCAGCTCGTGGAGCAACTTGTAACCGTCGCGAATCAGGCGTGCATCGGGCGGATCGACGAACGGAAATTTCTCCACCTTGCCCAGACCGAGGGCGGCCATTTGCAGAATCACCGCGGCAAGATTGGTGCGCTGGATTTCCGGCTCGGTGAACTCCGGCCCGGGCCAGGCAGTCGTCCTCGCTGTACAGCCGGATGCATACGCCCGCTGCGACTCGCCCACAACGCCCGGCGCGCTGGCTGGCGGAGGCCTGCGACACCGCTTCGATCGGCAGTCGCTGCACCTTGGTGCGGTAACAGTAGCGACTAAGTCGCGCCAGACCGGTGTCGACCACATAGCGAATGCCCGGCACGGTGAGCGAGGTTTCCGCGACGTTGGTCGCCAGCACGATGCGCCTGCCGCGGTGCGGCCGGAACACCTGGTTCTGTTGCGCAGCCGAGAGGCGTGCATAAAGCGGAAGAATTTCGGTGGCCGGTGGATGGTGCTTGCGCAACAACTCCGCTGTATCGCGAATCGCACGTTCGCCCGGCAGAAACACCAGTACGTCGCCCGGCCCCTGCTGCAGCCAGTTCGTCAACGGCGTCGAGTATGGCCTGACCGCCGCCCCCTGTCTTTCTGGTCCTCGTCCTCACCCTGCAGCGGCCGGTAACGAATCTCGACCGGATAGGTGCGTCCCGACACCTCGATAATCGGCGCTTCGTTAAAGTGCTCTGCGAAAGCGCTCCGGGTTGATCGTGGCAGAGGTGATGACGATCTTCAGGTCGGGGCGCCGCGGCAGCAGACGGTGCAGGTACCCGAGCAGGAAGTCGATATTCAGGCTGCGCTCATGCGCCTCGTCGATAATCAGTGTGTCGTACTCGAGCAGGTCGGGGTCGGACTGGACCTCGGCCAGCAGCATGCCGTCGGTCATCACCTTGACATAGCTGCTGTCCTGGACACGATCCTGAAAACGCACCTTGTAGCCTACCTGCTCGCCCAGCACGCTGCCGAGTTCCTCGGCGATGCGTGCCGCCAGGCTGCGCGCGGCAATCCGGCGTGGCTGGGTGTGGCCGATTTTTCCGCGTGTACCACGCCCGAGTTCAAGGCAGATCTTCGGCAGCTGGGTGGTCTTGCCGGAGCCGGTCTCCCCGCACAGGATGACAACCGGATTGTCGCGTATGCTTGCCAGGATGGACTCGCGCCGCTCCACCACGGGCAGGGCCAGCGGGTACTCGGGCGAGGGAGCGCCTGCCACGCGCCGCTCGACACACTGGCGGGACTGGGCGATCCGCGCGGCGAGGCGCGCGACACCGCGGCCGTCCACTTGCTGATCGCGGCAACGCCGCTGCAGCCTGCGCAGCTGTTTGCGCAGACTCGGAACATCCCGCAGCAGGCAGGCGTCAAGCGACTGCTGCAGCTGCGCCAGCTGCCCGCATTCAGGCAAATCCGCGGCTTGACTCATAGCGACAGGGCAACCCCGTTCATGGCGGGGCGTCAAATGGGGTATTGTACACGGGCGACAGAAATCCGCCGCCCCCGAACCTCCGGAAGCAGATTACTGTCTGATCCCGTAACCGCCACTGACAGAGAAGCCTATGAAAACCAACACACAGCGCCGCCGCCTTCTGCACTGGTTCGGCACCACAGCCACTTTCGCCGCCCTGTCCGGCAGCGCGGGCGCCGAGCTGATCGACCGCGAACTGCTGGGCGAACCCGAGCACAAAGTGGTGTACCAGTTCAACAAAGCCGACCCTCACTACATGGACAGCGTGCTGTTTTCGGTCGGCGAGATGCTGCGCAAGCACGGCGACAACATTCACCTGGTCGTCACGGCCATCGGCCCGGGCATTCACATCCTGGCCAAGAAGCCGCTCAGGCCCGTATCTGAAGAGGTACGCCAGCGCGTTTCCAGCCTGTCGGCCTACGGGGTGTCCTTCCACGCCTGCGGCAACACCATGAAAGCGCTCGACTGGAGCGAGGCAGACATGCTGGATTTTGCCGAGATCGTGGACATCGGCGCCGATGACCTGATGCAGCTGCAGGAACAGGGTTACAGCTATATTAGCTGGTAAGCTTTGTTATAATCCCGCCGTCCGACGGCAACAAGACGTGACAAGCGCGGTTTCGGACGGTGTCGCATACCCGCACCGGGTAGCGTCGATTTACAGCCAACCACAAGAGCGAGGACTATGAAGACAACTTATCTACCCAGGCTGACGCTGCTGGCGTGCGCGGCAACCCTGTCGGCAGGCGCGATGGCCGCCGGCGATCCGGCCGCAGGCAAGATCAAATCCTTCACCTGCATGGGCTGCCACGGCGTGCCCAGCTATAACAACGTCTATCCCACCTACAAGGTACCCAAGCTGGGCGGGCAACACGCCCAGTACCTGGCCGCGGCATTGCAGGCCTACAAGGACGGCCAGCGCTCTCACAAGACCATGCAGGCACAGGCGCAGACACTCAGCGAACAGGACATGCAGGATATCGCTGCCTTCTTCGCCCAGAGCGGCGAGTGATACCAGTTCAAACAGGAGGAGCGAATAATGAAACGCTTGACCAACATCTGTCTGTTTACCCTTGTTGCCGGGCTGGCGCCCGGTGTGCACGCGGCCGGTGACGCGGCCGCCGGCCAGGCGCTTGCCGGCGAGAGATGCCAGGCCTGCCACGGCGCTGACGGCAACAGCACGGATCCCCAGTACCCGCGCCTGGCCGGACAATACGCCGATTACATGGTGCGCGCTCTGACCGACTACAAGAGCGGTGCACGCAACAACGCCATCATGAGCGGATTTGCCGCCGGCCTGTCCGAGCAGGACATGGAAAACGTGGCCGCCTGGTTCGCCAGTCAAACCGGGGTCGTCACTCCGACCGGCTCTCAGAAGGCCGCCAAATAGACCCCGCCCGGGGCAGCGAACCGCCGCCCCGGGCGCTGTCGTTTCGACACGACTTCCCTCGCCCAGGGTCAACTTGTGACTGCCATCGGTGGCGACGGCTGGTAGCACGGGGTGCCGCCCGCCTGCAACGGCTTGGCATCGACGCAGCGCAACTGACGTGGCGGCTGCCCGCACAACCAGCCGTTCTTGTGATGGCCAAACGGTACAAAAAAGCCGTTTTTTGTCGCTTTACGCTTGACATTGCAGCAAAGCCTGCGAAACTCTCGGCTGTCACAAAAACCCCGGGCAGGGGGTGAACGTGAAACAGGATTCGTACAGCCGCCAACAGGCGGCCGCTATCAGCGGTCTGACCCCGCGCCAGCTGGGCTACTGGCGGCACACCGGCTTGGTCGTCCCTCAACACCACACTGACGGCGGTCACGCCCGCTATTCGTTTGCAGACCTTATCGCATTGCGCACCGCCAAACGCCTGCTCGACGCCGGCGTGTCGCTGCAGCGCGTTCGCCGTTGCCTGCAATCACTCACCCGATTCTTGCCGGCCGCCGACCGGCCGCTGGCCGAACTGTCACTGGTCGTTACAGGCGATGTCGTGCTGGTTTTTCACAGTCAACGCGCTTTCGATGCGCTGACCGGCCAGCAATGGGTATTCGCCGTCGCAGAACTGGCCCGCGAGGTGGAACAGCTTCGCGAACAGGTGCCGCGCCAGGGCGAATTGTTTCCCGTTGCGCCGCAGCAAGAGGCGCGTTCAGCCTGAATAATATAAGCCATTCCTGCACACGACATTTAGACCGGCACACGAACCGGCGCCATACCGTTGCATAACAAGCTCGAAACCGGAGCCGAGAGAGACCGCGAGGAGACAGCGATGAATCACGCCAAGGCCAAGTCCATACGACAAATGGTCGTGCTAACCTTTACCGATATCGAGTGCCGCCGTTTGCAGCTGGCCGGCGACTTCAACGAGTGGATTCCAGACCGTGACGTTGAAACCCGCAACGTCAACGGCCACTGGCAAAAGATATTTACAGCAGAACCTGGAGTGTACGAATACCGGCTGATTATCGACGGCAAGTGGCAACACGATCCCAGCAACCCGGCTGAAATACCCAACGAGCTCGGCAGCATCAATTCACTGCTCCAGGTCCCGGTGCAGCACTGATGGTCAGTCGGCTCAACCCTGCATGGCAGCGCAAATCAGCCTCCTCCAGTCGGCTGGCAGAGATCAGCGCCCACTCCGGGGACGGCTCCCAGGCAGCGACACCGGGCACCGATGTCTGTCGGACGATCCCTTTTTTGCTCGCTACCTCAGAGCAGCAGTGGATCACCGACGAGCTCAGCCGCATCCTGACGGAGCGCGGGCACCCGTGCACGCTGTGCGGCCCGGGCGACGTAGTCCGGGTCGCGCACAGCTCCGGAACGCCGCAGTCCGGCGCCGCCGCAGCGCACGACACATACTGTCTGCTCGCGCTTACCTGCCCCGGCACCCTGCTGGAGTCGGGTGTCGACCACGTGGTGTTGCCGGTACCGGCGAGTCTTGACGGGATTCGCATCGCCTACCAGCGCATCAAGCTGTTCTCGCAACACGCCACGCCGGAGATCGGCGTTGTGCTGGTGGGACCGCGCGACCAGCATGCGGCATGGCGTTATTTCCGCAAGCTGGCGGTTGCCACATTGCGCTACCTCGATGTGCCACTACTGAACCTGGGATTCCTGCCCGAGCAGGTCGGCCCCGGTCAGGACGCGGAAGCCAGCCATGGGCACCACTTCTTGACCCGTATCAGCGAGCGCCTGCTGCACAGCGGGTTTTACAGCACACTCACCATAACCAGGCCGCAAAACAACGCATGAAGCTGAAAATCGAAACCGCAGAAACACCTGACCGCGAGCAGCTACGCAGCCTGCTGCTCGATGCCGCCGACCAGATAGTGGGCACCGGCGCCAGTATCCTTGAACCCAGATTGCGCTGGGACGGTCAACCGATGCTGTTTGCCGACGCACAACTGCGGCCGGTGCTGGTCAGCTTCGAACCGGAGCACAGCGAGGAGGCTCTGCTTAACGGGCTGCGCGGCGTCGAGCAGCTGTGCAATGCCCTGCCCTGGATCAATCAGGTGTACGAAGCACTGCAGCAACGACAGCAGCCGCCGAGGCTGGTGGTGGTCGCCGGGGAATTCCCGCCCGCGGCGACCGCGCTGCTTGGCGGCTGCCCCAGTCTGAGTCTGTACCGCTACCGGCCACTGAGTGTAAATGGCGAAGTCGCGCTGTATTTCGAGCTTCTGGAACTTCCTCCCGCGGCGCCCGGCGCCGAGGAGTCGGCGCCGCGACAAGATGCCGCGGCACTGCCAAAGCACGCCAGCAACGACATTCTGCCGCCCCTCAGCGAAGCCGAGAGCGCCTATTTTCAGCAGTTGTGACAGTTCTCGGGTCGCGAGTCCCCCGGTGCTGCACAGTAAATGCACCGGCCGTTGCAGTCGCCAACGCATGGCGTGCAAACGCAGACAGCGGCCGTTATTGATCAGCGCGCTATACTCCGGTACAGGTCCGCGTCAGCCGCCGAAAAACAGCAGGCGATAATTCGCTCGAAATGCGGCTCGTGCTGTTTCATGACGGCTACCGCAATGCGGGCAGCCTGCGGCGCCGGGTACCCGTACACACCGGTGCTGATGGCGGGAAACGCGATACTGCGCAGTTGTTTCTCCAGCGCCAGACGAAAACTGTTGCGATAACAGTTTTCCAACAGGGCTGCCTCGCCGCAGCCCCCTCCCCTCCACACCGGGCCAACGGTGTGAATGACCCAACGTGCCGGCAAACCGAAGCCGGGTGAAATGCGAGCCTCTCCGCTCGGGCAACCGCCGAGACCACGGCAATATTGTTTAAGCCGCGGACCCGCAGCGCGATGAATTGCGCCATCGACGCCACCCCCGCCCAGCAGAGATGCGTTAGCGGCATTCACAATGGCATCGACTTCCAGCAGGGTAATGTCGTGCTGAACCACCTCGAGCACTGTGTCTAGCCTCCGCTGGCATAGCTTATGCTAGGAATTTATATGCATATTAACATGTTCGATCACACTACTGTGATCGCAGGAGTGCAGCGTGAAAACGATTCCCTTACAACTGGTCACACTGTGTCTGGATAACGGTAAACAGGGTGTTTTCGTCGGCGTGCCGCTGGTTGCCGAGCAGCGGGACGAAGAAGGCGGTCAGATTGAAGACATCTGGTTTTCCGATATTCAGCAGCTCCCGGGGCACACGAAGCTTACCGAGCTGCTCAGCCTTATCCAGGCCCAGTTGTGTCGCTGCAATGCAGCGATTCAGTGAACCGGCGCTGCCCGGGACAGGCGCTCCAGTGCCCGTATAACCCGAAACCCGGCGGGTTATGAGCACCTTACGCGTGTGACACGGCTGCGCCGCAAAGATGGGATGCGGCATGGGCGGGCGCCAATCGATGGCCTTTGCATGCGCAGATAAGAGCTATCGCCCACGCCGAGGAGTTTCGGCCCTGCCCGACGCCGCGACGCAAAGATGAGGCGGAAAGGCCCTAGGACTGAACGACTTTTACCGCTTCGCCGGAATAGCCACTCTCGAGACCGTTGACATCGACGGTCGTCATGACAAAGTAGTAGGTTCCGACCGGCAGATCGTCAATGGTAAGAGACGACGTATAGGCATCGTCGATCTGAACCTGGAAGTCATACTGGCCGGAACGCGAGCCGTAGTAGATCCGATATCCGGCGATTTCCGTCAAGGGCAGGGTCTCTCCATCCACACGCTCGGCCGGGGCGCGCCAGCTCAGACTCGCCGTACCCACCTGCTGCGCCGCAACCGTCGTTGTCCCTGTGGTCCCCGTCTTTGTCCCTGTGGTCCCGGTATCGACGGTGCCAAGATCATCCACGAGACTCGTGCTGGTACCGCCGCCACCGCAAGCGGTGAGCAGCAGAGAAAGACCTGCGACGGCGACTGCCAATCTGATCCCGCGAGAAACCTGATCACATACTTTCATAAACACCACTCACCACTATTTGATTCGACACGCGACACCAGTGGCCGGATGAGGCCCTTGATACCGTTCAAGTTCGGGAATCGACCACCTGAGGTCTGAAGGCGAAAACTGGAGATATTGCGAAAGCGGATTGGACTTCCTGTCCGTGCATCTTCCCGGAATTTCCAAACTCCCTTGCGCCACTAAACATTCCTTTCCCGTTCACCGCATTGCGGCTGACAGCAACCTTCATTGCAACATCCATGCCTATTCGTTTTTGCGTCTTAACTAATTGTTTATTAATTTGTTTTTTTTTGAGCGCGCGAGGCAGCCAGAGCCCCGACTCGGGAAATATCGCTAAACCGTTGATTTACATTTGACAACCGTCGCTAATGCGCGACAAGCAGAGCAAATCCGCGCGGCAGGCGGTCCATTGAAGGCCTTCGCGAGGAGTGCCTGTATTTTGGCGCACTACTAGAATCTTTCTCAGCAACCCACTCCAACTTACCGCCTGCACACGAACTTATGACTTAACCTGACGTATAAATCAGGCAAAGACTCGGAAAATATGTAGATTTTTCACACTGTTCGGGGTGTCGCGGATCGGATGCACCGGGGCGCGACGACCTGCGCCGCTATCCGGCGTGCCGGTGGACGGCTATAATTGTGCGTTTATCAAACACACGTGAAATCAAGAGGTTTGCATGCCGTCCCGCGTCGGTTTTGTCAGCCTGGGCTGCCCCAAGGCGCTGGTAGACTCCGAGCAGATCCTTACCCGGCTGCGCGCGGAAGGTTATGAGATCAGCGCCGAGTATCGGGACGCCGACCTGGTGGTCGTTAATACCTGCGGCTTCATCGATGCAGCGGTGGCCGAATCGCTGGAGTCGATCGAGGAAGCGCTGGCCGAAAACGGGCGTGTGATCGTCACCGGATGCCTCGGCGCCAAGGGCGCCCTGGTGGCAGAACGGTTTCCCGACCTGCTCGCGGTGACCGGCCCGCATGCCGGCGAAGCGGTCATGCAGGCCATCCACCGCCACCTGCCGCCCGACCACCACCCTTATACCAGCCTGGTGCCTCCGCAAGGCATCAAACTGACACCCAGGCACTATGCCTATCTGAAAATTTCAGAAGGCTGCAATCACCGCTGCAGTTTCTGCATCATTCCTTCCCTGCGCGGTGACCTGGTCAGCCGGCCGCTGCACGAGGTCATGGACGAGGCACAGAAGCTGGTCGATTCCGGGGTGCGCGAACTGCTGGTGATTTCACAGGACACCAGCGCGTATGGCGTTGACTTGCGCTACCGGACCGGGTTCTGGAATGGCCGTCCGGTCAAGACAAGGTTCCTCGACCTGACCCGGGAGCTGGGCCGGCTGGGTATCTGGATACGACTGCACTACGTCTATCCGTATCCACACGTGGACGAAGTCGTGCCTCTGATGGCCGAGGGCAGCGTACTGCCCTACCTGGATATCCCGTTTCAGCACGCCAGCGCCCGGATACTGAAAGCCATGCGACGCCCGGCACACAGTGAAAACACCCTGAAGCGCATCGCGCACTGGCGTGACCTGTGTCCGGAACTCACCATCCGCAGCACTTTCATCGTCGGATTCCCCGGGGAGAGCGAGGCTGACTTCGACGAACTGCTCGCGTTTCTGGACGAGGCCCGGCTCGACCGTGTCGGCTGCTTTGCGTACTCAGCGGTGGACGGCGCAAACGCCAATGCGCTTCCCGACCCGGTGCCGGAAGACATAAAACAGGATCGCCTGCAGCGCTTCATGCAGCACCAGGCGCAGATCAGTGCGGCGAAACTGGAAACAAAGATCGGAACGCAGATGGAGGTCCTGGTCGATGCGGTCGAGGACGGTACCGTGTTCGCGCGCAGTACGGGCGATGCACCCGAAATCGATGGCCAGGTGCTGTTCGAAACCAGTGCCGACATACAGCCTGGCGAGCTGGTGCGGGTTACCATCATCAATGCCGATGAGCACGACCTTTATGCCGAGCGCGTGGAACAACCCGCCCGCTGATCCGTTACCCTGGCGGTATACTGACCCGCTCAGCCCGATCAATACCGACGCGGGCAGACTGCGCTGCGGGTTGCCGGGCAATCGCCCCCGCGCTCGACTACAATAGCCTCAGCAACAGAGGAGTGTGTTTCAATGCAGTCCCAAGAAGACATGCCCAAGTGGGACGTGGCGCTGGCGTCGCTGGCGCGTGACAGCTACGACCACAAAGGCGGCCCGCTCGGCCTGGAGGATTTCCGCAGCCTCGCCAGGGAGCATGCCATACGTTTCGACGATATCATGGAGACCATGTTCCTGCTGGTTATCCACGGCGAATGGGCGTACCGCGACAGATCCGGCCAGTTGCAGCAACTGGACCAACAGACCCTGGACCGCCTGTACGTGAAACGGCGCCTGTCAGAGCAGGATGTCAGCACCTTTGACGGCGGCTGGGAACCGAATCAGACGTAGCGCGCTTCGCGCACCAGCGGCCGATTCTCCTGCTGCCACCGGGTGATCCCCCCGGCCAGATTGACCACATCCCTGAAGCCCATCAGCTGGAGGGTAAAGGCCGCCATGGCCGAGCGCCCGCCGGTTGCGCAATACAGCGCAATGGGCCGTTCACGCGCCGCAGCCAGCTCGGGCTGGTGTTTGGGATACTCAAGATCCGCGGCCGCCTCGAGAATGCCGCGCGGCACCAGCATCGCCCCTTTCAGATGCCCCTGTTCGTGCTCGCTGGCCTCACGCACATCGAGCACCAGCAGGTCTTTGACATCGAGCATCATGTGTTCGAGCTCTTCGGGGCTGACCTCCTTGATCTGGCTGCGCGCCGCTTTGACGAAATCCCGCAGGGACATTGGTTGCTCGTTGTCGTTCATGTCTGACCTCGTATTCGCAGTAAGCCGAAATCTTAACAAGATGGGGATAAATCACAACAAGTTGCGGGCGTCGCACCAAGAGACATGCGCGCTTCACTGCTGCGGCACGAACAACTGCAGGTGGCTGCGCAGGAATTCCACGAAGGTGATGGCTACCACCGAGGGCTGCTTGCCCTTCGGACGCACGATATACCAGGCGCGCATGATGGGAAAACCCTCGACATCCAGGACGGCAAGCTCGTTCTGACTGCGGTCCGGGTGCAAGGTGCTGCGCGACAGCAGCGCCAGCCCGAGCCCTCCCGCGACCGCCTGCTTGACGGCCTCGTTACTGCCCAGTTCCATCTTGATCCGCAGCGGGGTGTTGCGTTGCTCGAACACCCGTTCCATGGTCATGCGCGTGCCCGAGCCCTGCTCCCGGACCAGAAAGGTTTCCTCGGCGAGTTCCGCGAACGGGATGTTTTTTCGTCCCACCAGGGGATGCGCTGCCGGCGCGAGAACGATCAGCGGGTTGTCCATGAAAGGCTCGCTTTCGATGTCCATACCGTCAGGCGGCACGCCCATCACATAGAGATCGTCCTGATTGCGGGACAAGCGGTCCAGCAGTCGGTCGCGGTTCAACACCTCCAGAGCGATGTCGATGCCCGGGTACCGGGAGCAGAAGGGTCCCAGGATGCGGGGCATGAAATATTTCGTCGTGGTGACCGCGGCAATCTTGAGGCGCCCCTGCTTCAGACCCTTGAAATCAGCGATGGTCTGCTCGAATCGGCCCCAGGTGTCCAGCCACTCGGCGCAGGTGGCGTAGAGCTGCTCGCCGGCCTCGGTCAGGAACACCTTCTTGCCCAGGAGTTCGATCAGAGGCAGGCCGACCTGTTCGTGCAACAGCCGGATCTGTTTCGACACAGTCGGCTGAGTGACATGCATCTCCGCGGCGGCGCGGGAGAAGCTGCGCAAGCGCGCCACCGCCTCGAAGGCCTGCAACTGACGCAAAGTGACTCGCATCATGACGGGTGCCCCTCATTGACATCATAGCCTGAAGGTTATCGTCTTTATGTAAACAATTCATTATTATTTCTCAACTGGCTTCCCTAGACTCTTGCTCCAAAGGGCGGATCGTCCGCGCGGCAACCGCCGGTCCGTTTGCTGAACCAGGAGTCTGAACATGCGAAATTCCCGTCCGCAGCACCCGATCCCGAGCCAGGCATTGTGCGCCCGGCGTTCCTTGCCAGTGTGGGCGCGCGTCACCACCGGCGCCCTCGCCCTGCTCAACGCCACCGCCGGAGGTTGCCGTGACCATGCTTTCTAATCCTCTCACCCCCTACCTCGTGCTGGCCGCCCCCATGCTGTTGCTGGCGGTGGGCCTGATTCCAACCTCCTGGGCCAACAGCCGGCCGCTGCTCATGGTCCGCATCGCGAGCAGCGCCGCCTGGCTGGCCTTTATCTGCACCCTGCTGGCGGCAAAAATCCACCTGTTCACCGGCACCCAGGCCTGGACTCTCTATGCCATCGATCTTCCGGGGGATTTCGGCGGTTTCTCCATCGGCACATATGTCAACGGCGTCACGGTCATCATGCTGCTTCTGGTGTCCTTCGTCGGCGCTATCGTCACACGCTACGCGCGCAACTATCTGGATGGCGACGCCAACCGCGGCCGCTTCCATAAATGGCTGGCCCTGACGCTGGCCGCCATCCTGACGCTGATTGCCGCGAGCAACCTCCTGCTGTTCGCACTGGCCTGGCTGGCCACCAGCCTGTGTCTGCACCAGCTGCTGATGTTCTACCGCGAACGCCCGGCGGCGGTGCTGGCGGCACACAAGAAGTTCATCGCCAGCCGCATCAGCGACATCAGCCTGCTCACCGCCATCGGGCTCATCGGCTCCACGCTCAATACCCTGGAATTCGAGCAGATCTTCAGCATTATGGGCAGCTGGGAGGGGCCGCTGCCTGCGTCCCTCACGGCGGCGGCCATGCTGATCGTGCTGAGTGCCTGTTTGAAGTCGGCGCAGTTTCCTTTCCATGGCTGGCTGATCCAGGTGATGGAGGCGCCCACGCCGGTGTCCGCCCTGCTGCATGCAGGCATTGTCAATGCCGGTGCATTCCTGGTCGTGCGCATGAGCCCCATCGTGTCCCATTCCGAACTGGCCCTGGGGACCTTGGCGGTGATCGGCCTTATCACCCTCGCGCTGGCGTCTCTGGTCATGCTGACCCAGACCAGCATCAAGGTATCCCTCGCCTGGTCCACCACGGCTCAAATGGGTTTCATGCTCCTGGAATGCGGTCTGGGGCTGTACAGTCTGGCCATGCTGCATCTGGTCGCCCACTCCCTGTACAAGGCGCATGCGTTTCTGGCCTCGGGCAGCGGCGTGGACACCTTCCGCGCGCCGCAACTTGCCTCCGCATCGGGCGCCGCCGGGCCCGCGCGGATGCTGGCCGCTCTGATCACCGCCGGCCTCATGGCAGTGGGGATCGGTGCCGTCTTCGGCATCAGCGTCAACGACCAGCCGGCACTCATCGCCGCGGCGGCCATCGTCGCCATCGCCGTGAGCCAGCTGCTGCTGCAGACGGCCGGCGTCATGAACAGCGCGGCATTCCTGTTGCGCGGCCTCGCGCTGAGTGCGCTCGTCTCGGTAACCTACTTCGCGCTGCACGCCCTGTTCGAGACCGGACTGCGGGGAAGCTATGTGCCGGTAGCGGATGCGGCCGGACCCTTACACACCACGCTGGCCGTGACCACAGTCGGTGTCTTCCTCGCCCTGCTGGTCATGCAGCAACTGCTCAAACACAAACCGGCAGGCCTGGGTCCGAGTCTTTACATGCACCTATACAACGGCCTGTACATCGACCTTTACATTACCCGACTCCTACAGCGCGTGTGGCCGAGTCCGATACCGAAGCCCACGACGCCGCCCGCTGCCTTCGCCCCTGTCCGATCCAACGGAGTTTGAATATGAATCTGAACCAAGCCACCCTTGCAACGCGCGCCGAGCGCCACGCGCGCAACACCTCTGCGTCGGCCATCCGGCCTGAGCCGGTCGGCACCATCGACGAGGTCGCGGTGACCGCGGCGCCGGAACCCGGCGAGTTGGATCGCCGCATCGATGCCGCCTGCCGGCGTATCGCACCCCTGTGGCCGCTGAAGCACTTCGTGGCGGTCAATCCCTTTTTCGGGCTCAGCGATCACAGCTTCCAGGAGGCCTCCGACACCCTTACCCGCATAACCGGCAACGGCCTGTATATGCCGCGCGATTACTACCGCAAGCAGCGGACCAACGGCCGCATTACTCGCGATGATCTGGGGGAGGCCATTACCCTGAACGGCAGCCGCCTGGACGTCGAGGAGGTGGAACGCATCCTCTCCACCGAGGCGCCGCGGCCCAATCTGGGCATGGCGGCGGTGAGCGAGGTGCTGGAACGGGTCGAGGGCGGACTCTGGTCGAGCTTCGTGACCGAACGCATCAGTCTGCACTGCGCGGCCTACTTCGACCTCGGGCAGGCAACGGTCGCCATGCCCTGGCGCGATCTGTCGCTGTACGAGTCCTGGCGCCGGGCCGCGGCAGGCGACCACAGCGCCGCGATGATGGGCCTGAGCAGTTTCCGGACTGCGGTCAAGCAACTGCCCGCCGAACCCCGGGCCGCCATTGCGCTCGCCATCCGTGAACTGGAGATCCCGGATGCGGCGGTGGAGCGCTATCTGCATGCCGCGTTGCTGAGCATCGGCGGTTGGGCAGCCTGGGCCCGCTACATCCGGTGGCAGGCGGAACTCACCGGCGGGCGCGATGATTCCATCGTAGACCTGCTGGCTGTTCGCCTGATGTGGGACATGCTGCTGTTCCGCGAGAAGGCCAGCCCGGCCCTGGTGGCCCGCTGGCGCGACATGCTGGCAACCAGCATGCGACCGCCCTCGGCCAAGCGCCAGGCATCCGCGGAGATCGACCGGATCCTGCTCAGTGCCATGGAGATCGGTTACCAACGCGGCGTGATCAGCGGCTTCAACGGCAAACTCGACAGCGCGCAAGCCGGCCAGTTGCCGCCCCGGCCCGCGGTCCAGGCCGCGTTCTGCATCGACGTCCGCTCCGAGGTATTCCGTCGCGCACTGGAAACGGTGGCGCCGGACGTCCAGACCCTGGGCTTCGCCGGGTTCTTCGGTATCTTCATCGAGCACGTGCCCCTGGGCGCCGATGCCGGACACCGCCACGTCCCGGTGATCTTCAATCCGAGCTACCGCGTCTACGACCGGGTGGCCGACGGCGACGCGCAGACCCGCGCCGAGATCGGCCGGCGGCGCCAGCGCATCGGCCTGGCCAAGGCCTGGAAGGGCTTCAAGCTGTCGGCCGCCTCGTGCTTCTCGTTCGTGGAGGCCGCCGGACTGATGTACGCTCCGAAGCTGCTCACAGACAGTTTCGGCTGGACCCGGCCGGTACCCGATCCGCACAGCCAGGGTCTCAGCCGAGAGACGCGGGACCGCATCGCACCGACCCTCGATGCCGTACCCGACGGACACTGCTGCCCGCACCATACCGACTCGGGTATTCCCCACCCCGAGCGGGTCGACCATGCCGAGCGCATCCTGGGCGCGATGTCGATGACCGAGAACTTCGGCCGCCTGGTGTTGCTCGCCGGCCACGGCAGCAGCACGGTCAACAACCCCCACGCGACCGGTCTGGACTGCGGCGCCTGCGCCGGTCAGACGGGCGAGGCCAGCGCCCGCATCGTCGCCGCCCTGCTCAACGAGCCGGATGTGCGCCGAGGACTGGTTGAACGGGGCATCGTCATACCGGAGGACACCTGGTTTCTGGCCGGCCTGCACGACACAACCACCGACGCAGTGCACCTGTTCGACACCCATGCGGTGCCCCCCGATCTTGCGCCGGATCTCGCCCGGCTGCGCCGCTGGCTGGCCGAGGCCGGCGAGCTGACACGCATGCAGCGTGCAGCCCTGCTGGGCATCGCCGATCTGCCGAATGCGGCCGTGCGAGCCGATGTTGTCAGGCGCAGCCGCGACTGGTCGCAGGTGCGACCCGAGTGGGCGCTGGCCAACAACGCCGGCTTCATTGCCGCCCCGCGCCAGCGGACGCTGGGCATGGATCTGGGTGGTCGCGCGTTCCTGCATGAATACGTCTGGTGGAAGGACAGCGAATTCCAGATTCTGGAACTGATCATGACCGCCCCCATGGTGGTGGCCAACTGGATCAACATGCAGTACTACGGTTCGGTCGTGGACAACAGACGCTTCGGCAGCGGCAATAAGGTACTTCACAACGTCGCCGGCGGCGCCATCGGGGTACTGGAGGGCAACGGCGGCGACCTGCGCGTCGGCCTGCCCATGCAGTCATTGCATGACGGAAACCGCTGGGTGCATGAGCCGTTGCGACTGAGCGTGTTCATCGAAGCCCCCCAGTCCGCGATGGACAGGATCATCGAGCGTCACGATCTGGTGCGTCAACTGGTGGAAAATGGCTGGTTGCACCTGTTCCAGATCGGCGAAGATGGCACCGTCCATCGGCGCCTGTCGGGCGGAAGCTGGGAGCGGACGGGTATGGAGCAGCCGTACCCCGCGTAGCGGCGCGTGAGGTTCCTCGGGTCATCGAGTTGGCGCGCACAGACGCGACAGCTCGGTGCCCGGCAGGCATCGCGGCGCCTGCTGTCTATCGTTAAACGCCCTGCCTGCGGCGGGTCAACGGGGTCAGATCATACCTTCGGGCGCCGCTTGCGGGCGGCCGGCCTATGGTTTGAGGAGCGGCAGAATCTGCACGGCCACACGTCAGGGCGCATCACGACGCATGCATCTGGCGCGGAACCGGGTAACCTGATCGAGGCAGCCGAACAGGTATGCCGGGAAAGGTCCCGCAAATGTTCCGCACTGGTGATGCTGCACCGGGACTGAGCCACGCGCAGGTAAGCTTGACACATTGATAGAACAGGAAATAGTTGGTAGCAAGGGGCGGAATCGAACCGCCGACCCCAGCATTATGAGTGCTGTGCTCTAACCAGCTGAGCTACCTTGCCATTTAGTTCGCCAGGCACCCGACGTGACTGCGCGGGGAGCGGAATTGTAGGAATTTGCGCGGCCGCTGTCCAGTTAGACGTTGAAGCGGAAGTGCATGACGTCGCCATCCCGCACCACGTAGTCCTTGCCCTCCAGCCGCAGCTTGCCCGCCTCTTTGGCCCCCTGCTCGCCGTTGCAGGCGATGAAATCATCGTACGAGGTGACTTCGGCGCGGATAAAACCCTTCTCGAAATCGGTATGAATCACACCGGCGGCCTGCGGCGCAGTGGCGCCGACGGGCACGGTCCAGGCACGCACCTCTTTGACACCGGCCGTGAAGTAGGTGTGCAGTCCCAGCAGGCGGTAGCCGGCGCGAATGACGCGGTTGAGTCCAGGTTCTTCCAGACCCAGTTCCTGCAGAAAGGCGCGCTGCTCGTCCTCATCCAGCTCCACCAGCTCGGCCTCGATTGCGGCGCACACCGGCACCACCAGCGCGGCCTCCCGTTGCGCCAGCTCACGCACTGCCTCGAGTTGCGGGTTGTCGTGAAAACCATCCTCGGCGACATTGGCGATATACATGGTCGGCTTGATGGTCAGCAAATGCAGATCGGCCAGCGCCTCGCGCGCATCTTCACCCAGCTGCATGGCACGCACCAGGCCGCCTTCATCCAGCCGCGTTCTGACCTGTTCCAGCACCGTGAGCTTCGCGCGGGCCGCCTTGTCGCCGCTCTTGGCGATCTTGCCGACGCGCAGAATCGCCTTATCGACGGTTTCCAGATCCGCCAGCGCCAGCTCGGTGTTGATCACCTCGATATCCGAAACCGGATCAACCTTGCCCGCCACATGCACCACGTTTTCATCGACAAAACAACGCACCACATGAGCGATGGCATCGGTCTCGCGAATATTGGCGAGAAACTTGTTGCCCAGACCCTCGCCTTTGGAAGCGCCGGCGACCAGCCCGGCGATATCGACGAACTCCATGGTGGTGGGTATCACCCGCTGCGGCTTTACAATCGCCGCCAGGGCATCCATGCGCGGGTCGGGAACCGGCACTACTCCGACATTGGGGTCAATGGTACAGAACGGGTAGTTCTCCGCCTGAATCCCGGCCTTGGTAAGCGCGTTGAACAATGTCGACTTGCCGACGTTGGGCAGACCGACGATACCGCATGTAAATCCCATGGTGCCTCAATATGAAATAGTTGCTCGGCCGCCGCCCCGTCGCTTACCCGCGCTTGCGGGCGTGCAGCAGATTCATGGCGCGCGCGAACTGTCCGTCCACGATCTCTGCAATGACATCCAGCGCATCGGCGATGGCAGCCTCGATCAGGGCCCGGTCATCCCTGGAGGGTTTCCTGAGCACGTAGTCGACCACCTGATCGCGGTGCCCCGGGTGACCGATACCCAGCCGCAGGCGGTAGAAATCACCGCCGCCCAGGTGACTGATCAGATCCCGCAGACCGTTGTGGCCGCCGTGCCCGCCGCCCTGCTTGACCCGGGCCGTGCCGGGCGGCAGATCCAGCTCGTCGTGCACCACCAGAACGGCCTCGGGCGGGATGTCGAAAAACCGGCTGATGGCAGCGACGGCCTGGCCACTGCGGTTCATGAAGGTCGCGGGCTTGAACAATCGACAATCGAGCTCGCGCGACCGGCATTGGGCAAGCAAACCATGAAAGCGCTTTTCCGGGCGAAATTCCCCCTGGCAACGGCGCGCCAGCTCATCCACGAACCAGAACCCGGCATTGTGCCGGGTCGGGCTGTACTGGTCACCCGGATTACCGAGTCCGACGATGAGCTTGATAGCGGCCACCTGGGCTTCCTCCGGATCGAGTGACTCGAGAACGTCACTCCAGCGATTCGAGTCGGCCCGGGGTCAGTCCGCTCATGGAACTGAGCGAATCCTGCGCGGTGTGGACTCTATTCGTCCGCGCCCTCTGCAGGTTTCGGTTCGCCCTCTGCGGCACCGGCTTCGCCCGCTTCGCCTGCTTCGCCCTCTTCTTCCTCGACGCGCGGTGCAACGATCATGACGACCGTCTGATCGACTTCGCCGCGTTCTTCCTCATCCAGATTTTCGAAGTTGAGCAGATCGACCAATTTGACACCGCTCGGTGCCTTGAGGTCGGACAGATGAAGACTGTCACCAATCTCGAGTCCCGAGCAGTCGACTTCGATATATTCCGGCAGATCTCGCGGCAGACATTCAATCTCGATATCCACGACATTGTGCGTCACCACCCCCTTCTGCAATTTCACACCCGGGGAATCGTCTTCGCCGATGAAATGCAGCGGCACATTGACACGCAAGGCCTCATTGGCCTGCACGCGCTGGAAATCCATGTGCATGACCACCGGCTTCGAAGGGTGGCGCTGCATGTCACGCAGCACGGTATCCAGCTTCTTGCCATCCACCATCAGCGACAGAATGTGCGAATAGAAAGCCTCATGGTCGAGACGCTTCAGCACCTCGCTGTGCACCAGCGTGATTGCCTGCGGCTCCTCGCCACCACCGTAGACGATGGCGGGCACCTTGCCGTCACGACGCAGGCGGCGGCTCGCACCTTTCCCCATGTCTGAGCGTGACTCGGCTTCGAGTTCAAAAATGGACATCACTCTATACTCCCAATAGTACAAACCACTTCCCCGCGACCAGGGAAGTCCAGTAACCGGTCGCCGAGCGACCGGTCGAAAGCGTCTAATCCATGAACATGCTGCTCAGGGATTCCTCGTCGCTGATGCGGCGGATGGCCTCTGCCAGCATCTCTGCGATACTCAGCTGCCGGATGCGCGGACAGGCCTGTGCGTCCGGGCGCAGCGGTATACTGTCCGTAACCACCAGCTCATCGAGCTCCGAATTGCTGATGTTGCTGATGGCGTTACCCGACAGCACCGGGTGCGTACAGTAGGCCACCACCCGCTCGGCACCACGACCCTTAAGCGCCCGGGCCGCCTGGCACAGGGTCCCGGCCGTATCGACCAGGTCATCCACCAGCACACAGCTGCGCCCTTCAACCTCGCCGATAATGTGCATTACCTTGGCCACATTGGCCTTGGGCCGGCGTTTGTCGATGATCGCGAGATCGGCGTCATCCAGGCGCTTGGCCAGTGCGCGCGCCCTCACCACGCCGCCGACGTCCGGCGAAACCACTATCTGCTTCGGGTATTTCTGCCGCCACACATCGCCGAGCAGGATCGGCGATGCGTAGACGTTGTCCACCGGCACGTCGAAAAAGCCCTGGATCTGATCGGCATGCAGATCGACCGTGAGCACGCGGTCGGCACCGACACCACCGATCATTTTCGCCACCACCTTGGCGGTGATTGGCACCCGGGCCGAGCGCGGCCGGCGATCCTGGCGCGCGTACCCGAAGTAGGGAATCACGGTGGTGATGCGGGCCGCCGAGGCGCGCCGCAGGGCATCCACCATTACCAGCAACTCCATCAGGTTGTTGTTGGTCGGAGCGCAGGTGGGCTGCACGATAAATACATCGCGGCCGCGCACGTTCTCCATGATCTCGACCATGATCTCACCGTCGCTGAACTCGCCGACCACCGCCTTGCCCAGGCTGATCCGCAAGTAGTCCGCGATGGCCTGGGCCAGCGGCGGATTGGCATTGCCCGCGAACACCATCAGGCGATGTTCTGCGTCCGATGAAGGCATGCCATTCATGCTATCGTCACCCGTGTTGATCTGATCAGAACCAGCCCCTGCGGGACCGGAAGCTCTGCCGCTGCGCCGCGCGATGCCACGCGGCGAACGTGTCGAACCCTTATGTCAGCGCGCGTACCAAGCGCGCTGACAACCCGGCCACTGCCGACTTTGGCTGGGGCGGCAGGATTCGAACCTGCGCATGCTGGTACCAAAAACCAGTGCCTTACCGCTTGGCTACGCCCCATTTAAATCCTAACCGCGCAACGCTCCGAGCCGGTCCAGCAACGGTGACCGGTTGCAGCCTCGCGCCACAAACCCGGTCCACGGGGCCGGCACCTGCTGCATGACCAGCTCGGCTGCCTGCCGGTCGGAAAAGCGGGCGAACACGCAGGCGCCGCTGCCGGTCATCCGCGCCGGCTGGAAGCGGGAAAGCCACTCGAGCGCCCGGCCCACTTGCGGATAACGCCGCGCCACCACCGCCTGCAGATCGTTACCGCCGGCGCCGGAAAGAAAGTCGCGTATTGTGATGCGGGGCGCGTTTCGTGTCAATCGCGGGTCGGAAAAAACCGCGCCGGTTGATACGCTTACCGCCGGATTCAGTACCAGGTACCAGGGCTCCTCCAGGGTCTCGACGGGGGTCAGCCGCTCCCCCACACCTTCGGCCCAGGCGGCGGAACCGCGCACGAACACCGGCACGTCAGCGCCCAGCTCAAGCCCCAGGTCCGCCAGTTCGTCACTGCCAAGTGCCAGTCCCCACAGGGAATTGAGCGCCACCAGGGTGGTGGCCGCATTGGAACTGCCGCCGCCCAGACCGGCGCCGACCGGCAGACGCTTGTCGATACGAATACGTACGCCCCGGGTGCAACCCGTTCTGATCGCCAGGCTGCGCGCGGCGCGCACGATCAAGTCCCGTTCGGGAGGCAGGCCCGGCAAGCCACCCTGCAGGGTAACCGCGCCGCCGGCATGGGTCTCGAACCACAGCAAATCTCCGTAGTCGAGAAACTGGAACAACGTCTGCAGCTCGTGGTAACCGTCGGGGCGCCGTCCGGTGATGTGCAGAAACAGGTTGAGCTTGGCGGGGGCGGGCCAGGGGCCAGCGCGGTCGCCCGATATCACGAGGTTTGCCAGCTGTCGATCACGAACCTGACCTGCAGGACGTCACGCTCCAGCCGCATGCGCACCGGCAGACGCAATGCGCCGTTTTGCTGGTAGCGCGAGTAGTCGATGCGCCAGCCAGCCTGGTTGATTTCCACCAGCGTTCCTTGCGCGTCCCACTGGTAGTCGGCGGGCAGTTCGCTCACCGGCAATCCGCGCAGCCAGGCAGTCAATCCCGCGACCGGCAAGCGCCAGCCGGTTTCCCGTTCCAGCAGCGTTTCCGGATCGCGCGCAAACACCTCGGGCCGGTCGCTGTGCTTCAGCCAGACTCCGTCGGCGTTACCATGCAGTTCCACGGCACCCTGGCCGAACGGTCCGCGCAGTCGAATGCGGTAGGCGTCCCCGTGCTGCTGCCAGTCAAAGTGTGCGTTCCAGCCTTCCTCACCGGCTCGCACGGCAACGCGGCCCTGAACCTGCCAATCGCTCAGCGCCTCCAGCGCGGCGCGGTGCGCCAGCCAGGCGGCCTCGGCGCCAGGCCCCGGCAGCGGCGGGCGCGCGGCGCAGCCTGCCAACAGCAGCAGCACCAGCCAGGTCCACAGCATGGAACGGATTTCAGGCATCAGCACGACATCATCGCCGGACCAAACAGCATTGGTGTGCTAAGGGGTGCCACGCGTCGCATTGGCGCGACCCGCCAGAGGTCCCGCTACGGGACGAATCTGCGCAGCGTATCCTTGAGCACCGGATTGTCGGGCGCGGTCTCGCGTGCCTTCTCCCACAGCGCACGTGCCGCTTCCCGGTCGCCCATCACCCACAGCACTTCTCCCAGGTGGGCCGCAATCTCGCCGTCACCGGTCATGTCGTAGGCGCGCTGCAGATAGTCACGCGCTTCCTGCAGACGGCCGAGACGAAACATCACCCATCCCATGCTGTCGATGACGGCCGGATCATCCGGGGTCTGCGCCAGCGCCTTCTCAATCAACGCCAGCGCCTCGTCATAACGCTCGGTGCGATCCGCCAGCGTATAGCCCAGCGCGTTGAGTGTGCGGGCATTATCGGGATCCTGTTTCAGCACCGCGCGAAAGTCATTCTCGGCCTGCTGCAGGCGGTCGAGCCGCTCGGCGACCAGCGCCCGCGCGTAGAGGATCTCGGTATCGTCCGGCTGGCTTTCCAGGTATTCGCTGTACAGCTGGTAGGCCTCATCATGACGATCGATCTGGGAGAGAATTTCACCCTCCACCAGGAACAGCCGCTGCACCTGCTCCGGATGCGCCGCACGCAGTTTGCGCAGGCGCTCCCGGGCGGCGCTGACCTTGCCCTCCAACGCCTCCAGTCGGGCAATGCGGATCTGTACCTCGATCCAGTGATCGCCGCCGTCGATCTTGCGGTACCACTCGATGGCGCGCCGGTTCTGCTTCTGGTCTTCGGCTATGGCACCGAGGTAGTAGTAAGCCTGCTGGGTCTGGAAATCCAGCTTGATCAGCCGTTCGAAGAAGCCCCTGGCCTCCTCCAGCTGGCCCGCTTCCAGCGCCAGTAACGCCAGCGAGTACACAATCTGTCCATCCTCGGGGCGCTGCTTGACCAGCTGCGCATACTCGGCGCGCGCCGCCTCGAACTGTTCCAGATCGACCAGCAGGCGGGCGTAGGCCATGCGCAATTCGACATTATCGGGATTGCGTTCCAGCGCCGAGCGCAGGCGCTGGCGGGCCAGCTCGCCGCGCTCCTGCTTGAGACCGATCTGCGCCTGCAGAATCAGCGCTTCGGTCCAGTCCGGTCGCAGCCGCAGAGCCTGCTCGACCTGCCGCGCGGCGAGGACCCAATCCTCGGCGTGAACCGCCAGGCGCGCATAGGCGAAATAGACCTCCGGGTCACCGGGGTGTCGCTCGGCGAGCTGCTGCATCACTTCCAGGCCGCGCTGCTTGTCGGGCTCGCGCGCCAACAGCACCAGCATCGAATGGTAGGGGCCGCCCTCGGCATCACGGCCATGCTCGAGCAGGTACTCGAACTGCTCCAGGGCCTCCTCCTGACTGCCGGTGCGCAGCGCCAGTGCGGCCAGCGCCTGGCGCGCTTCCAGGTTGTCGGGGGCCAGCTCGACCCAGCGCCGTGCCGCCTGGAAAGCCAGATCCTGCTGTTTGCCGAACACGGCAATTTTCAGCGCGCGCTCCGCCACGCGCGGGTCGCTGCTGTGCAGCGCGGCCTCCAGGTAGCTGGCCGCAGACACGTCCATTACGCCCCGCTGGCCGGCGATCTCGCCCAGCAGCACCTCGTAGAGCAGCGTGGATGACATGGGTGCGGTTTTCTGCCGCTGCGGTTCGGGCAGCGCCTGGGGCGCAGGTTCGGCTTGCGGTGCAACTGGTTGAGGAACCGCTTCCGGCTGTGGCGGACGGCTTTTCACCATGGTTTGGCTGCAGGCTGCGAGCAACAGGACGGCCAGAATCACAGTCGCACCGCGGAGGCCCGCACCCTTGTTTACAAAACCAATCATATTTTCAGGAATTCAGGTCATTACGTTATGTTTGTGTCACTATACGGCAAAGTATTGCCAAGCTACAGTAAAGCGTACTCGCTTGTATTAGGTTCGCCCTTACCGCACAATTTTCCGCCTCCAGCCAAACACGTGCCTATATGTCCCTGATCGCGCTCGGCATTAACCACCGTACGGCGCCCGTCGAACTGCGGGAGCAGGTCGCCATCAGTGGCGAGCGGATGGCCGCTGCACTGCGCGCGCTGGCAGCGCTCCCGGTGGTCGAGGAGGCGGCCATTCTGTCCACCTGCAACCGCACTGAACTTTACTGTGCCATGCGGGACGACGCGCTCGATGCGCTGGCCGAGTGGCTGGGGCACTTTCACCATCTGGACCCGGCCCGGATCCGCCCGTACCTTTACAGCTACCCGAACGATGCCGCGGTGCGCCACATGCTGCGTGTCGCCGGCGGCCTGGACTCGATGATTTTAGGCGAACCACAAATCCTCGGCCAGATGAAGGAAGCCTACCAGGCCGCCGCTGACGCCGGTACGCTGCGGGCTGCACTGAGCCGCCTCTTCCAGCACACCTTTTCGGTTGCCAAACAGATCCGCACCGACACCGCTATCGGCGAAAGCCCGGTCTCGGTCGCATTCGCTGCGGTGAGCCTGGCGAAACAGATCTTCAGCGACTTCGAGGAGCATACTGCGCTGCTGATCGGGGCCGGCGAGACCATCGAACTGAGTGCCCGGCACCTGAACGAGCAGAAGCTGGGACGCCTGGTGGTCGCCAACCGCACCATCGAGCGCGCGCACCGTCTGGCCGCCGATTTCAACGGTTACGGTATCAGCCTGGAGGAAATTCCCGCGCACCTGGCCGAGGCCGACATTGTCATCAGCGCCACTTCCAGCAGCCAACCCGTAGTGACCCGCGAGATGGTGAAACGCGCCCTGAAAAGCCGCAAACACCGCCCCGTATTCATGGTCGACATCGCCGTGCCGCGCGACATCGATCCCGCCGTCGCCGAGCTTGAGGACATCTACCTATATACTGTCGATGATCTGCAGGAAGTGATCCAGGAAAACCTCAACTCCCGGCAGCAGGCGGCAAACCAGGCCGAGGAAATCATCGACGTGCAGGTGGCGCGCTTCATGGCCTGGCTGCGCGCCCAGGATGCGGTATCGACCATCCGCGATTACCGGCAACGCGCCGAACGCAACCGCGATCAGGTGCTCGCCAAGGCGCAACAGCTGCTGGCCAACGGGAGACCGCCGCAGCAGGTGCTGGCCTTTCTTGCCCATACCCTGACCAACAAGCTTACCCACGAACCCAGTGTGAAGATCCGCCAGGCGGCGGAAAACGGCGACGCCGAGCTGCTGCAGGCGGCGCTGGAGCTGTTCAACCTGAGCAAAGACGACTAGCCCGCATTTCTCACGGGGCGGCGGGTGAGTGACAGAAGGTATTGGAGTTATGAAGAGCATGGTGATTAGACAAGAGACAGGGTGTTTTCAAGGCAAGCCTATCCCGGCCCTGGCTTGTTCTCGTGCGCTTGAACTTGTTCTTCGCTCAAGTGGTAGCTACGACTGCATCGCTTCGAGGGGCGGAAGCGGGCCCCCGGCGCGCAGTGGCGGGGATCTGACCCCCGGTGAAGCGACGACCCGCGATGGACGTCGAAGCGATGTCCCGCCCACCGGCGGTCGCATCCCCGGCTGCGCCGGGGGCCCTGCTCCGCGCCTCGCGCGGGTCTTTCGTTCCAGAACCGCGTCCAACCCCACGAGCCCGGCGCCACCATCCGGGATCCCCGTGAGAAATGCGGGCTAGTGCCGTGAACCCGTCGCTGGAGCGCAAGCTGGAAAACATTGTGGAACGCTCCCAGGAGGTGAGCGCGTTGCTGTCCGAGCCGGAGGTGATCAACGACGGCAAGCGCTTCCGCGACCTGTCTGTCGAGTATTCGCAGCTCAATCCCGTGGTGCAGTGTTTCGCCGACCTGCAGCGGGCCCGCGATGACGAGCAGTCCGCCGAGGAGATGCTGAAAGACCCCGATCCGGAGCTGCGCGACATGGCCGCCGAAGAACTGGAGCAGGCGCGCAGCCGGCGCGAGGCGCTGGAGTTGGAACTGCAGAAGCACCTGCTGCCGAAGGACCCCAACGACAACCGGAATGCTTTCCTGGAAGTGCGCGCCGGAACCGGCGGCGACGAAGCGGCCATCTTTGCCGGCGACCTGTTCCGCATGTACTCACGCTTCGCGGAAACCCGCGGCTGGAATGTCGAAATACTCAGCAGCAGCGAGGGGGAGCACGGCGGCTACAAGGAAATCATCGCCCGCATCAGCGGACAGGATGTCTACGCTATGCTCAAGTTCGAGTCCGGCGCGCACCGCGTACAGCGGGTGCCGGAAACCGAATCCCAGGGACGTATCCACACCTCGGCGGCCACCGTCGCCGTGATCGCCGAAGCCGGAAGAGCAGCAGGCGATCGCGATCAACCCGGCGGATCTGAAGGTGGACACCTACCGCGCCTCGGGCGCCGGCGGCCAGCACGTCAACAAGACCGATTCGGCGATACGCCTCACCCACCTGCCGACCGGCATCGTGGTCGAATGCCAGGACGAGCGTTCGCAGCACAAGAACCGGGCCCGCGCCATGTCCCTGCTGGCGGCCCGGCTGCAGGCCGCGGAGGACGAAAGACGCCGCGCCGAGGAAACCGAAACGCGGCGCAACCTGGTTGGCAGCGGGGACCGTTCAGAACGCATTCGCACCTACAATTTTCCGCAGGGCCGGGTGACTGATCACCGCATCAACCTGACCCTCTACAAGCTGGAAGAAATCATGCAGGGCGCCCTGGATGACCTTATCGACGCCTTGCAGAGCGAGGACCAGGCCGACCGACTGGCGGCGCTAAGTTCCCAGGACGCCTGAAACCGGAAGTGGCAACCCTGGCCCAGGCACTGCAACAGGCGCTCACTGCACTTCAGCACAGTGACAGCGACAGTAAGCGGCTGGACGCCGAAGTGCTGCTGGCGCATGTACTGGGCAAGCCGCGCAGCCACCTGCACGCCTGGCCGGACGCGCAACTGCAACAGCAGCAGCTGGCGCGGTACCGCCAGCTGGTGGCGCAACGCGTCCGCGGCGAGCCGGTGGCCTACCTCACCGGACGGCGCGAATTCTGGTCACTGGATTTCGAGGTCAGCCGCGCCACCCTGATCCCGCGCCCGGAAACCGAACTGCTGGTCGAGCTGGCGCTGGCCGGACTGCCGGCGGAGCGACCGCTGCGGGTGGCCGACCTCGGCACCGGCAGCGGTGCCGTAGCGGTGGTGCTGGCGCGGGAAAGAAAACCCTGGCAAGTCTACGCCACTGACCGGTGCGGGGCGGCAGTGAATATCGCCCGGCGCAACGCCGCACGTCTGCGGGCGCCGGACATCGACTTCGTGATCGGTGACTGGTGCGCGGCATTCGCCGACTGCAGCCTCGACGCTATTGTCTCCAATCCACCCTATGTCGCCGAACAGGACCCGCACCTGACGCAGGGCGATGTGCGTTTCGAGCCGCGCACTGCGTTGGCCGCCGGCACCCAGGGTCTGGACGCTCTGGCACGCCTTATCCAGGATGCCGCACGGGCGCTGAAGGCGGGCGGCTGGCTGTTCCTGGAGCACGGTGCTGAACAATCCGCCGCGGTGCACGCACTGCTCAACAAACTGAAATTCAACGGCATCGCCACACTACCCGACCTGGCAGGACTGGACCGCGTAACGGAGGCCCATAAAGCGGACTGATGGCCGGGCGGTCGCTTAACCGCGGCTTTTGGTTTAGGCTTGCCTCATGCAGCCGCGTCAACCGGATTCTGTCAAGCACCGAGAAATCGGATTCCGGGGTCCGCACCCGGACCCGCAGCAAGCGCACAGCGCCGCACAGGTGCTGACCTGCGTCGAGGGGGTTGTCAGTGCCTCGGTTCCCAGCCCGGCGCGAAACCTTCTCCACGTCAGCTATGACCTCGGCCTGATCGGGCTGCAGGGACTCGAGTCGCTATTGATCGAACTCGGCTTTCATCTCGATGACAGCCTGCTGTTCAAACTCAAGCGCGCCCTGTATTACTTCACCGAACAAAACGAGCTGGACAACCTCGGCATAAGCCGTGACCAGGACCGCAGCACCCGGGACGTGTTTGTGCGCTGCTACCGCTGCAGGACCCACGGCTGCCGCGACGAACGCCCCGAGTACTGGCGCAAGTATCTCTAATCCGGAGTTCTCGTACCGTTAACCACCAAGGACACGAAGGTCACAAAGGAATCAAAATAATAAGACCTTGTGCAGTTACCGCTAGGCGCGCGTCGCTGCAGATCTGTCCGGCGAAATCCTTAACTATTTCTTCTTGTCCCTTGGTGTCCTTTGTGGTGAAGACTAGAACCTATCTCATAATCCCGCGCGAACCGCGTTGCTGCCCGAAAGCCCGGCCTGCAAGGCGTAGCGCGCCGCACAGTAGTGAACCTACGGGCAAGCGCTGCAACACCGCAGGCCGGGCTTTCGGGCGCAACCCTATGGGGACCGGGCGCTTTTGGCCCATGGCTTGGTTGCGGCTCGCTCATGTAGCCTGGGCTACACCGCGCTCGCCGCGTCGCGCCATGGGCCAAAAGCGCCACGGTCGCGGCCGCGGGGGATTATGAGATAGGTTCTAGGGACTGATCCGCAGGCCCTGGTGGCGTGCTGCTGAGCGGAACGCTATTGTATCGCTATGGACGA
Organism: uncultured Gammaproteobacteria bacterium; assembly: GCA_963695455.1. GTDB lineage: Bacteria > Pseudomonadota > Gammaproteobacteria > DSM-19610 > DSM-19610 > Thiogranum. The sequence continues at coordinate 90,000 of CAVOGN010000016.1, forward strand.
TCAACAGCTGCTCCGTTACAGCCGGCAGATCCTGCTGCCGCAGATTGGCGTGGAAGGCCAGCGGCAACTGCTCGAAGGCACGGGTGCTGATCGTGGGCGCCGGCGGACTGGGCTCGGCAGCCGCACTGTATCTCGCCAGCGCCGGTGTCGGCCACATCACCATCGCCGACCACGACAACGTGGAACTTTCCAACCTGCAGCGCCAGATCCTGCACCGCCATAAAGACATCGGGCGCGCCAAGGTCGATTCGGCCAGGGAAACGCTTACCAGCCTCAATCCAGACCTGCAGGTGACCGGCCTACGGGCGCGACTCGGCGCCGAACAGCTGGCAACGCTGATCGGGCAGATCGACCTGGTGATCGACGGCAGCGACAACTTCGCCACGCGCTTTGCCGTCAACGCGGCCTGCGTGCAGCAGCGCACCCCGCTGGTATCGGGCGCCGCAATTCGCCTGGAAGGCCAGTTGGCGGTGTTCGATTCACGCCGCGCGGACAGCCCCTGCTATGGCTGTCTGTATAAAGAGGGCGAGGAACCGGACCAGACCTGCACCGACAACGGCGTGCTGGCACCGGTGGTCGGCGTCATCGGCAGCCTGCAGGCGCTGGAAGCTATCAAGGTGCTGCTGAACCTGGGTGATACGCTGTGCGGACGGCTGCTGCTGTTCGACGCCCTGTACAGCGAATGGCGCAGTGTGAAACTGCCCAGAGATCCCGCCTGCCCGGTGTGCGGCGCTCATACGGCCCTGGCGGCCGGCGCGCACGACACCTGATCAGCGGCCGCACCGCGCCAGGACCATGGAAAGCGTTGTGCTGCCGAGACACCTGGTACAACAGATGCTGGACCACGCCAGCGCCTCGCCGCACGTCAGAGGTCTGCGGGTTGCTGACAGCGCGCAACGGCCACCCGAGCCGGTGCATCGCAGTGCCGCAATGTCGCGAAGCAACCGCAGCGTTCCTTCCGCATGGACCCGAAACAGCAGATCGATGCCATGCGCAGTATGCGTGAACAGGGCGAACAACTATATGGCATCTATCACTCCCACCCGCAGGGCCCGGCCGAGCCCTCCGCCACCGATATCGAACAGGCCGCCTACCCGGAGGCACTCTACTTCATCGTCGCGCTGAACGGTGAGCGGCGCCCCCGGTTGCGCGCTTACCGTATCAGCAGCGGCAAGACGCAAGCCGTGCAGCTGCTGACAGACCCTGCCCAGTGACACAACCGCTGGCCCGCGCCGCCAGCAACGCCCGTGGCGGGCCCGTTACGCAGCCGCGCAAGCGGTCTTACCGGAAAGGTTTTCTCCGTGTCCTCGGCGGCCTCGATGTGAGAAGAGAAACAGCTAGTGCCGGGTGGCGGGAACGTCGGGCTGATCCGCGGCGGCGAACAGATGCTCCACATCGACCGCGTCGAAGACCTGTGTCTGGCCTGCAGAATTCGCAGGTCACACTGACCTCGCCCTGCTCCTCGAGAATGTCGCGCACCTCAGCGTAACCCAGACCGCGCAGCATGGTGTCGATGCGCTCCGCGGGAACAGCGGCAGCGGAAACTGATCGGTTCGGGCTCGAACAGCCTGCAGATCTTCCTCGTGAAACAGGCGCCGCAACAGCTCGCGGGTCGTCAGTGTCAGCAGCTCGTAGGCGGTGAGAGTTTCTCCCAGCATTACGTCACGGTTCCAGTCGTCCGGGTCGGGGGCGGATTCCGGCAGGCGCTGCAACAGCATGCCGGCTGCACAGCGCGCGTCAGCCGCCAGCCATAGACGCGTCGCGAGCTGCTCTGATTGCCGGAAATAGTCCTCCAGGGTCGCAGCCAGAGTGTCCTGCTCGACCGCCACCAGGCCCTGGTAGCGTTCACGTTCGCCTCCGGGATCGATGGTCAGGGTCAGCCAGGCCTTGCCGACCTGCGCGGCGAGCGACGCTCGCGGTACCTCGCCGGACCAGCGCGCCAGGCCACGCAGCGTGCGCTGTGCGGTAACCTCCACCAGCACCAGATCGACCGGTCCGTCACCGCGCAGCTGCAGGTGCAGGAAGCCGTCGAACTTGATGGTCGCCGACAGCAGGCTCGCGGCGGCCATCGCCTCGCCGAGCAACTCGCGCACCGGCGCCGGGTAGTGCTGGCGTTCCAGCACCGCGCGCCAGCTGGCATCCAGGTGCACCAGCTCGCCGCGCACGTCGGTATGCTCGAACACGAAACGGTGCAGGCAGTCAGTGTCGCGGGATGTCATGCAGGTATGGGCTATCGGAAACGGCCGTAGCAGGCACTAGCTTGGCTTGGTGCGGACTCGCACAGTGGATAACCTGTCGCTATGCCGCGCTCGCTGCGTCACACCATGGGCCAAAAGCGCCACGGTCGCGGCCGCGCGGGGATTATGCGATAGTTCTAGTCACCCAAGGCCTGTTTAAGGATCTTGTTGACCTCGGCAGGGTTGGCCTTGCCTTGGGTTGCCTTCATCACCTGGCCGACGAAAAAGCCGAACACTTTCTGCTGCCCGCCCTTGTACTGCTCGATCTGTTTGGGATTGGCCTCCAGCACCTCGCGCACGATCTTCTCGATCGCACCCGAGTCGGTGATCTGCTTGAGACCCTGCTTCTCGATGACCGTGTCGGCGTCGCCTTCACCCTGCCACATCGCCTCGAACACCTGCTTGGCGATCTTGCCGGAGATGGTGCCGTCGCTGATGCGCAGTAGCATACCCCCCAGCATCTGCGGGCTCACCGGGCTGTCGCCGATCTCTTTGCCTTCCTTATTCAGCAGCCCGGACAACTCGCCCATCACCCAGTTGGCCGACAGCTTGCCTTCGCCCCCGGCGGCTGCGACGGTCGGCTCGAAGTACTCCGCCATTTCGCGGCTCGAGGTCAGCACGCCGGCGTCGTAATGCGACAGGCCGTACTGCTGCATGAACCGGTCGCGTTTCGCATCCGGCAGCTCCGGCAGGCTGTCCCTGACCGCGTCGATGAAGGCCTGATCGATCGCCAGCGGCAGCAGGTCGGGGTCGGGGAAATAGCGATAGTCGTTGGCCTCTTCCTTGCTGCGCATGGGACGGGTTTCGTTCTTTTCGGCGTCGTACAGGCGGGTCTCCTGAACTACCTAGCCGCCCGCCTCGAGCACGTCGATCTGACGCTCGATCTCGTAGTTGATGGCACGCTCGACAAACCGGAACGAGTTGATGTTCTTGATTTCAGTGCGGGTGCCGAACGCCTGCTGCCCTTTGGGACGGATCGACACATTGGCATCGCAGCGGAACGATCCTTCCTGCATATTGCCGTCGCAGATATCCAGATAGCGCACCAGCGCGTGGATCTTCTTCATGTAGGCAACCGCTTCGCGCGCCGAACGCATATCCGGCTCGGAGACGATTTCCAGCAGCGGTGTGCCGGCCCGGTTGAGGTCGATGCCGGTCTCACCGTGAAAGTCCTCGTGCAGCGATTTCCCCGCATCCTCTTCCAGGTGGGCACGGGTCACACCGATACGTTTGCTCTCGCCGTCCTCGAGATCGATGTCGATATGACCGTTCTGCACAATCGGCAATTCGTACTGGCTGATCTGGTACCCCTTGGGCAGATCCGGGTAGAAATAATTCTTGCGCGCAAACACCGAGTGCTGCGCCACCGTCGCGTGCGTGGCGAGCCCGAACTTGGCCGCCATGCGCACCACCTCGCCATTGAGCACCGGCAACACACCCGGAAGACCCAGGTCAACGGCGCAGGCCTGAGTATTGGGCGCCGCCCCGTAGGCGGTCGAGGCACCCGAGAAGATCTTGCTCCTGGTGGCCAGCTGGGCATGGATCTCCAGCCCGATGACAACTTCCCATTCCATCCCGCTATTCTCTCTCGTCAGTTCAAATCGAAACTCGTTCGAACACGATCATTAACCGCGAAGGACGCTAAGGACGCGAAGGGCTCAGTTGCAAAAACCCGTCGCAGCACTCCTGAGACTATGCGACGCAGCTGTGGTCCCGGCGTGCAATAAAACACAACCCTTTATTGTTTCCTTCGCGTCCTTAGCGCCCTTCGCGGTTAACAACAACCCCGCCGCAAATCACTCGAAGCCCGGCGGCACCCGCGTGTGCCAGTCGGTCACCTGCTGGTAGCGGTGCGCGGCGTTGAGCAGCCGGCCTTCTTCGAAATAGTTGCCGATCAGCTGCAGACCGACCGGCAAACCGTCCACGAAGCCGGCCGGGATCGACATGCCGGGCAAACCGGCCAGGTTCACGGCGATGGTGTAGATGTCCGACAGGTACATGGTGACCGGATCATCGGCCTTCTCCCCCAGCCGGAAGGCGGTGCTCGGCGAGGTCGGGCCCATGATGATATCGACCTCGGCGAAGGCCTTCACGAAGTCGTCGCGGATCAGGCGGCGCACCTGCTGCGCCTTGAGGTAATAGGCATCGTAATAGCCGGCCGACAGGGCGTAGGTACCGATCAGGATGCGGCGCTTGACCTCGGCGCCAAAACCCTCGCCGCGCGATCGTACATACAGGTCCTCCAGGTCGCGCGGGTTCTCGCAGCGATAGCCGAAACGCACGCCGTCCATGCGCGACAGGTTGGACGAGCACTCGGCCGGCGCCACCACGTAATAGGCCGGCACCGCCAGCGCGCTGTTGGGCAGACTGATGTCCTTCACACGGGCACCGAGCTTGCGAAATTCGTCGACCGCCGCCTCGATGGCAGCGCCGATCCGGGCATCCAGCCCCTCACCGAAGTATTCACCGGGCAGACCAATGGTCAACCCGGACAGGTCCCGATCCAGGCCGTCCAGGTAGGCTTCGACGGGGTGATCGATACTGGTCGAATCGCGCGGATCAAAACCGGACATGGCCTCCAGCACCAGCGCCGCGTCCTCCGCCGAGCGCGTCATGGGTCCGGCCTGGTCGAGGCTGGAGGCGAATGCAATCATGCCGTAGCGCGACACCCGCCCGTAGGTGGGCTTGATGCCGGTGATACCGCACAGGGCGGCCGGCTGGCGGATCGAGCCCCCGGTGTCGGTGCCGGTGGCGGCGGCGCCAGCCGCGCGGCCACCGCGGCGGCCGAACCGCCGGAGGAGCCGCCGGGCACCCGCTCCAGGTCCCAGGGGTTACGCACCGGACCGTAGAAACTGGTCTCGTTGGACGAGCCCATGGCGAACTCGTCCATATTGGTCTTGCCCAGCATCACCGCGCCGGCCTGCTTCAGCCTGGCCGTGACCGTCGCATCATAGGGGGCTTCGAAGTTATCCAGCATGCGCGAACCGCAGCTGGTGCGGACCCCGAGCGTGCAGAAAATATCCTTGTGCAAGAACGGAATACCCGTCAGCGCAGCGGCATCCCCGCTGGCGCAGCCGCCGATCGGCGGCTGCGGCCTGCTGCAGCGCCGACGCTTCGGTCAGGGTGATCAGGCTGTTCAGCTGCGGATCCAGTCTGGCGATGCGATCCAGGAAGCCGCGGGTCAGCTCCTGACTGGAAAACGCTCCACCGCGCAGCCCGGCCGCCAGCTCCGCAATTGACTTGTTGTGCATGGCTGAATCCGTTGCCGCTTACTCGATGACCTTGGGTACCAGGTACAGGCCGGCCTCGACCCGCGGCGCAATACGCTGGAACTGTTCGCGCTGATCGGACTCCGTCACCTCGTCCGCGCGCAGTCGCTGGCTGGCCTCCATGGGGTGCGCCAGCGGCTCCACGGCGGCGGTGTCGACCGCGTTGAGCTGTTCAACGAAGGCCAGGATGTCTGAAAGGTTGCGCGCGTAGCTCTCCGACTCCCCCGGTTCCACCCCCAGGCGCGCAAGGTGGGCGATTTTGGCAACTGCCTCTGTGTCCAACGACATGCTGTTGATCCCGATTGCCGGTTCATGAAAAGCCGAAAGGTAGCACACTTAATGGCTTGCCCAAAATCTCGCCCGTTGTTAGATTAGATCCCTTTAATAGCGCTAGGGATTCAGCCCTCCATGTTCAGAAGTCTGCTGGGGATTTTTTCCAACGATTTGTCGATCGATCTGGGTACCGCGAACACCCTCATCTATGTGCGCGGCCAGGGTGTGGTGCTCGACGAACCTTCGGTAGTCGCGATTCGCCAGGACCGTGGTCCCGGCGGCCCCAAGAGCATCGCCGCGGTGGGCGCCGAGGCCAAGGCCATGCTGGGCCGAACCCCTGGCAACATCACGGCGATACGGCCCTTGAAAGAAGGTGTGATCGCCGACTTCACGGTCACCGAAAAAATGCTCCAGCACTTCATCCATAAAGTGCATGAGGCGCGTTTCTTTCGCCCCAGCCCGCGGGTACTGATCTGCGTACCCTGCGGGTCCACGCAGGTGGAGCGGCGCGCCATCAAGGAATCGGCGGCCGGCGCCGGTGCGCGTGAGGTTTACCTGATCGAGGAGCCGATGGCGGCGGCCATCGGTGCCGGCATGCCGGTCGACGAAGCGCGCGGCTCCATGGTGCTGGACATCGGCGGTGGCACCTCGGAAGTGGCGGTGATATCTCTCAACGGTATTGTCTATTCGGCCTCGGTGCGCATCGGCGGTGACCGTTTCGACGATGCCATCGTCAACTATGTGCGCCGCAACTACGGCACCCTGATCGGCGAGTCGACCGCCGAACACATCAAGCAGCAGATCGGCTCCGCCTATCCGGGCGCCGAGATGAAGGAAATCGAAGTGAAGGGACGCAACCTGGCGCAAGGGGTCCCGCGCAGTTTCACGCTCAACAGCAACGAAATCCTGGAAGCGCTGCAGGAACCGCTGGCAGGCATTGTGGGCGCGGTCAAGACCGCCCTGGAACAGACCCCGCCGGAGCTGGGTGCCGACGTCGCGGAACGCGGCATTGTACTTACCGGCGGCGGCGCGCTGCTGCGCGATCTGGATCGGCTGTTGATGGAGGAAACCGGCCTGCCGGTGGTGGTTGCCGACGACCCGCTGACCTGCGTGGCGCGCGGCGGCGGACGCGCACTGGAACTGCTCGACGAGCGCGGCGGCGACGTGTTCGCAGTCGAATAAACTTCGCGAGGTTGTGTTATCAAGCAGATTTTTACAGCAGGCCCGCCGCTATTAGCCCGTTTGCTGGGCCTGGTTCTGCTCTCCATTCTGTTGATGACGCTGGACCATCGCCAGCACCACCTCGATAGCCTGCGCACCGCCCTGTCGGTCATGGTCTATCCGCTGCAGTTACTGGTCGACCTGCCGCGCGCCACCGGCCAGTGGTTTCGTGAGTCGCTTGCCACCCGGCGTGAACTGCAGGAGGAAAACGCCAGCCTGCGCACCCAGCACCTGGTCCTGAATACGCAGCTGCAGAAACTGGAGGCCCTGGAGGCGGAGAACCGCCGCCTGCGCGCGCTGCTGGATTCATCCTTCCAGGTCGGTGATCGACCCATGCTCATTGCCGCCCTGCTGTCGGTCGACATGGATCCCTACCGGCACCAGATCCAGATCAACAAAGGTTCGCTCGATCGACTCTACGACGGTCAGCCGCTGCTCGACAGCCAGGGCGTCATGGGACAACTGATCGATGTCGGCCCGTTTACCGCCACGGCTATGCTGATCACCGATCCGAGCCACGCCATCCCGGTGCAGTTCAACCGAACCGGGCTGCGCACCATTGCACTGGGCACCGGTTCCATCGACCGCCTGGACCTGCCGCACATTCCCAACAATGCCGATATCCGGGTCGGGGATCTGCTGGTCACCTCGGGACTGGGCGGACGTTTTCCGCCCGGCTATCCGGTTGCGGATGTCACCACCGTGGAGCAGGACCCGGGAAATACTTTTTCGCACGTTGTCGCGCGGCCGCGTGCGGCGCTGGACAGCAGCCGCGAGGTGTTGCTGGTATGGCCCAGCGACCCGCAACAGCCGGTCCCGTCGCCCGCTTCGGCGCCGGAAACGCCTGCGTCTGACTCTGCTGCGCCCGACTCTCCTGCGCCCGACTCTGCTGCCGGTGGGCCATGAACCTGACCCGTCATCACGGCGGCATTGTCATTGTGCTGAGCTTCGCCGCGGCCTTGCTGCTGACCATCATTCCCCTGCCGGAGGGACTGCGCAACTGGCGACCCGACTGGGTCGCCCTGACACTGATTTTCTGGTGCCTGGCGCTGCCCTACCGGGTGAGCGTCGGCTCGGGCTTCATCGTCGGTCTGTTTCTGGACACCCTTACCGGAACACTGCTCGGGCAGCATGCCCTGGCCTGAGCCTGATCGCCTATTTCTGCGTGCGGCTGCACCAGCGCGTCAGACTCTACCCGATCTGGCAGCAGGCGCTGACGGTGCTGGTGCTGCTGATCCTGCATCAGCTGATCACGCTGTGGGTCGACCGCACCATCGGCCGTCCCGGACTACCGCTGAGTTACTGGCTGCCCTCGCTGGCGGGTATGCTGCTGTGGCCACTGATACACCGCATATTGACCACTCTGCGCGTCAATTTCTCGGTCCAGTAAGGCATGGCATACCCGGTCACCATAAAGGATTACCTGTTCGAAAGCCGCCTGTTCATGCAGCGTTCGATCCAGGCACTGGTGTTCGCCGCGCTGCTGATCGCTGCCCTGGTGGGACGGCTGATTTACCTGCAGGTGGTGGCGCACGAACACTTCATCACTCTGTCCGACGACAACCGCATCAAGATCCTGCCGCTGCCGCCCAACCGCGGACTGATCTTCGACCGCAACGGTCTCATCCTGGCCGACAACCTGCCCTCCTACCGGCTCGAGATCACCCCCGAGCAGGTACGCGACATGCAGGGCACGCTGGACCGGCTGGCACAGCTGGTCAATATCCGCGACGTCGATCGCAAGCGTTTCGACAACCTGCGCGCACGCACGCCGGCCTTCAAGCCGGTACCGTTGCGCTTTCACCTCAGCGACGAGGAAGTGGCGCGCTTTGCCATCGACCGGCACAAGTTCCCCGGCGTCGACATCGTCGCCGGCCTGTCGCGCCACTACCCGCACGGCCCGCTGGCGGCCCACGCGCTCGGTTATGTCGGACGGGTCGACGAACGCGACCTGCAGCGCATCGATGCTTCCAACTACAGCGGCACCACGCACATTGGCAAGGTCGGCATCGAAAGAACCTACGAGGATGTGCTGCACGGCAAAGTCGGTTTCAGCCAGGTGGAAACCAATGCCGAGGGCCGGGTATTGCGCACCCTGGTGCGCACCCCACCGGTGCCCGGCGAGAACCTTTACCTGACGCTGGACGCCGAACTGCAGAACGTCGCCGAGCAGGCCTTCGGCGACAACGCCGGTGCTGCGGTGGTTATCGACCCCAATAACGGCGATGTACTGGCCTTCGTCAGCAAGCCCACCTACGACCCGAACCTGTTCGTCAACGGCATCGACACGGAAACCTACCACGCGCTGAACACCGACCCCCAGCGCCCGCTGTTCAACCGGGCGCTGCGCGGCCAGTATCCGCCCGGATCGACCATCAAACCATTCGTCGGTCTGGGGGGACTGGAACAAGGCATCACCAGCCCCCAGGCCCATACCTACTGTCCCGGCTTCTACCAGTTGCCGGGCAAGGATCGCAAGTACCGCGACTGGAAACGCACCGGGCACGGCACCGTCGATCTGCACAGCGCGATTGCCGAATCCTGTGACGTGTATTTTTACGATCTGGCGCTGTCCATGGGCATAGACCGGCTGCATGAGTTCCTGTCCCAGTTCGGTTTCGGTACGCCGACCGGCATCGACATCAGCGGTGAACTGGGCGGTCTGCTGCCGTCGCGCGACTGGAAGCGCGGCTGCACGCAGCGAACCCTGGTTCCCGGGCGAAACACTGATCACCGGCATCGGCCAGGGCTTCGTGCTGACCACGCCGGTGCAGCTGGCGAGCGCGACCGCAACCCTGGCGCGCTACGGCCATCGGCTCAAGCCGCACATTGTCGCCTCGACGCAGAAATACGACGATCCCGAGCTGACCCCGCTGGCGGTGGAAACCGTGCTGGATATCCCGGTCGAAGACCGCCATCACTGGACCGAGGTGATCAATGCCATGCGCGAAGTGGTGCACGGCAAGCGCGGCACAGCGCGCAAGATCGGGATCGACATCGAGTACGACATTGCCGGCAAGACCGGCACCGCCCAGGTGTTCGGGCTCAAGGAAGAGGAAAAATACGACGCCGACAAGCTGGCCAAGAAACTTCACGACCATTCGCTGTTCATCGCTTTCGCACCGGTCGATGAGCCGGTGGTCGCCATTGCCATCGTGGTCGAGCACGGCGGCAGCGGCAGTGCCGTGGCGGCACCGATCGCGCGTACCATCCTGGACAAATTTCTGGAGAAAACCGCCTCGTGAGCACCCTTCTGGACGGCAGTCGCGAGGATGCCAGCCGGCGCGACTGGCAGCACATTCTGCATATCGATGCCGCCTTGCTGTTCAGCCTGCTGGCGCTGTCCGGCCTGGGCCTGTTCGTCCTGTACAGCGCCGCCGGACAGGAACAGTCGGTGTTGCTGCGCCAGCTTATCCGCCTGACGGTGGCGTTCGGCGGCATGGCACTGGTCGCCCAGCTGCGTCCGCAGTGGCTGCAGCGCTGGACGCCATGGATCTACGGGTTGGGTGTCTTGCTGCTGGTGGCGGTGCTCGTGGTCGGCGACATCGGCAAAGGCGCGCAGCGCTGGCTGGACTTCGGCTTTATTCGCTTCCAGCCATCGGAAATGATGAAGCTCGCGGTGCCGATGATGGTGGCCTGGTACCTGTCCGACCAGCGTCTGCCACCGGGCGGCGCGCGGCTGAGTGCCGCCGGCGCGCTGATTATCGTGCCGGTGCTGCTGATCGCCAAGCAGCCCGACCTCGGCACCGCGCTGCTGATCGGCAGCGCCGGCTTTTTCGCGCTGTTTCTGGCCGGACTGTCGTGGCGGCTGCTGGCCGGGCTGGTCGTGGCGGGCGCCGGCGCGGCACCGGTACTGTGGCATTTCATGCACGACTACCAGCGCCAGCGCGTGATCACCTTCCTCAACCCGGAGCAGGACCCGCTGGGCACTGGCTACCATATCATCCAGTCGAAAATCGCTATCGGCTCGGGTGGCGTGTTCGGCAAGGGCTGGCTGAACGGCACCCAGGCACACCTGGAATTCCTGCCGGAACGTTCCACCGATTTCATTTTCGCGGTGCTGGGCGAGGAATTCGGGCTGGTCGGCATCCTGGTGGTGCTGGCCATGTACACCATCATTATCGTGCGCAGCGTGTATATCGCCACCCAGGCACAGGACACCTACGGACGCCTGCTGGGGGGCAGCCTGGCGATGACCTTTTTCATCTACCTGATTGTAAACACCGGCATGGTGACGGGGCTGTTGCCCGTGGTGGGCCTGCCGCTGCCGCTGATCAGTTACGGAGGCACGTCGATGGTGACCCTGATGGCGGGTTTCGGTATGCTGATGTCCATCCATACCCATAGAAAACTACTACCGACCTGAGGAGTGCACGTGCGAGAAGGCGAAGCCGCTGACAAGCTTACTGCTGGGGCTGTGCGCGGGGCTCACCGCGTGCGGTGTGCCGGCGGGTGATTTTGATCGCAATCCCGAAACACAGGCATTTATCACCGAAATGGTGGAGCGTCACCAGTTCGATCGCGATCAGCTCGAGGCGTTGTTCGCCGGTGCCCGCAAGCGCGACGACATCCTGAAAGCCATAGCGCGGCCGGCGGAAAGCAAACCCTGGTACGAATACCGGCCGATATTCATGACCCAGAGTCGCATCGATGGCGGCGTCGATTTCTGGCGTGCGAACTCGGCGATTCTGAAAAAAGCCGAACAGGCCTACGGCGTCGACGCGGCAATTATCGTTGCCATCATCGGCGTCGAGACCCGCTACGGCGCCAACACCGGCTCGTACCGGGTCATCGACGCACTGTCCACACTGGCCTTCGAATACCCGCCGCGCGCCAAGTTCTTCCGCTCCGAGCTGGAACAGTTCCTGATCCTGGCGCGCGAAGAGCAACTGGATCTGCAGCGAAGCGAAAGGCTCCTATGCCGGCGCCATGGGTTACGGTCAGTTCATACCCTCCAGTTACCGCAGCTACGCGGTCGATTTCGATGCAGACGGCAGCCGCGACCTGTGGGTGAGCCTGGAGGATATCATCGGCAGCGTGGCGAATTATTTCCAGCGCCACGGCTGGAAGCTGGGCCAGCCGGTCGCCGCGCGGGTGAGCGGCAAGACGCCCATACCCGATTCACTGGTGTCCTCCAGTTTGAAGCCGTCCAAGACGGCGGCCGATTTCGCGCGGGCCGGAATCAGCAGCAATCCGAAGCTGCGCGACGAGCAGCAGGTAGCCCTGTTGGAGCTGGAGCAGCGCAACGGACCCGAATACTGGCTGACCACCGATAACTTCTACACCATTACACGTTATAATCGCAGCCCGTTGTACGCCATGGCCGTGTTCCAGCTCAGCGAGGCGATCCGCAATGCCTACCAGAACCGCGAGGATTGACATCACCCGGGCAGCGGCAACAAGCCTGCTGGGCGGCTGCCTTGCAGCGCTGCTGCTGGCGGGGTGCTCATCGCCGGCGCCGAGTCGCTATGCTCAGAAACAGGACAGCGCACCGCCGCAGCCGGTTGATGTCGCCGCGGTCAAAGACGCAGTGCCGCGCCCCGAACCCAGGAGCCGCTATGGCAACCCGGCCTCCTACGTGGTGCACGGCAAGCGCTACCACACCGTCGCGTCCAGCAAGGGCTACCGCGAGCGCGGTATCGCCTCCTGGTACGGAACCAAGTTCCACGGCCACCGCACTTCCAGTGGCGACACCTACGACATGTATCAGATGTCTGCCGCGCACAAGACACTGCCGCTGCCGACCTATGCCCAGGTCACCAATCTGCGCAACGGCAAGTCGGTGATTGTGAAGATCAACGACCGCGGCCCGTTCCACGACAACCGACTGATCGACCTGTCCTATGCCGCAGCGGCCCGGCTGGAGATCCTGGGCGAGGGTACCGGCCTGGTCGAAGTCGAGGCCATCGACCCGCAGCGCTACGCCGCCGAGCAGAGCAAACCGCGCGTTGCGGCCAGTCAGCCCAAGCTGGCAGCGGATAAAACGGCGGCGGCTGTCGCGGAACGCCACAGCACCGCCCTGTATCTGCAGGTCGGGGCGTTCCGGGAGCGCGCCAACGCGGAGCGCCTGCGCAGTCAACTGGCGGCGGTCGAATTGCCGGGAAGCCTGCATATCAGCGAAGGCCTGGCCGACCGCAAACGCATCTACCGGGTGCGTATCGGACCGCTGCAGACGGTCGAATCCGCCGATCAAGTGGCGCAGATTCTGGCCGACCAGGGTATCGCATCACCCAGCGTCGTTATTGACTAGAAACTATCTCGTAATCCCCGCGGCCGCGACCGTGGCGATTTTGCCCCATGGCGTGGCGCGGCGAGCGTTGTGTCGACCCGTCGCTGCACGTTGCCGCGTCTCCACCAGTCCCGGAAGGGATGACGCACCTGGACAGGATGGAGGGATCTCCGCCTATCCGGCGCGGCGCCGGCGCAGTCTTGAAAATCGGTTTTCGAGCGCCCACAATGAGGCGCTTCATCAAGGCAACAGGTATGTTCATGAAGCAACAGCAGGTAGTGTTCCGAAGTCTTCTCATCCTTGTGCTGCTGTTCTGTGCCGCGGCCCGGGCCGCAACGCCGGTACCGAAAGCCCCCTCGGTAGGCGCCAAAGGCTATCTGCTGGAAGATTTCCTCAGCGGCCAGACCATTGCCGAAAAGAATGCCGACCAGCCGCTGGAACCGGCCAGCATCACCAAACTGATGACCGCCTACGTGGTGTTCAGCGAAATTCGGGACGGCAACCTGAGTCTGGAAGAAAAAGTACGGATCAGCGAGAAAGCGTGGCGCACCGAAGGGTCGCGCATGTTCGTCGAGGTCAACAGCCAGGTCAGTGTTGCCGACCTGCTCAAGGGCGTCATCATCCAGTCCGGCAATGATGCAACGGTCGCACTGGCCGAACACGTGGCCGGCACCGAAGAGGGTTTCGCGAGCCTGATGAACCATCATGCCGAGCAGCTGGGACTGACCGGCACCCATTTCGTCAACAGCACCGGTCTGCCGCACAAGGATCACTACACCACGGCACGAGACATCGCCATCGTGGCCCGCGCGATGATCGAGGAGTTTCCGGAGTATTACCGTTGGTACTCGGAACGCCAGTTCACCTTCAACGACATCACCCAGTACAACCGCAACAAGCTGTTGTGGCGGGACGAATCCGTCGATGGTCTTAAGACTGGTCATACCGAATCGGCCGGCTACTGTCTGGTCACCTCGGCGGAACGCGACGGCATGCGCCTGATCAGCGTGGTGCTCGGCACCAGCAGCGAGGAAGCACGGGCCGATGCCAGCCAGGCGCTGCTGAATTACGGATTCCGTTTCTTCGAGACGCACAAGCTCTACGACGGCGGCGGCAAGCTCACTTCGGCCCGCGTCTGGAAAGGTGCCAGCGAATCCGTCGATCTCGGCCTGGACCATACCCTCTACGTCACCATCCCGCGCGGCGAATACAAGCATCTGGATGCTGCCATGCAGCTGAAGGACCACATTATCGCTCCCATCGCCAAGGGCCAGCCGCTGGGACGCGTAGTGGTGCGACTGGCCGATGAATCGGTGGTGGAAGAAGATCTGGTGGCACTCAATCCCGTCCCCGAGGGCAGTTTTCTGCAACGCCTGGTCGACGAAGCCTTGCTGTATTTCGAATAGCCGCGTCGCGTCGCCGCAGTCATGTCCATCGTTTATCTGAACGGCGCTTTCCTGCCGATCGAACAGGCCCGCGTCTCGGTCATGGATCGCGGCTTTCTGTTCGGCGACGGCGTATACGAAGTTATCCCGGCCTACGGCGGACGTCTGTTCCGGTTCCCCCACCATCTGCAACGGCTGCAGAACAGCCTCGATGGCATACGCCTTGGCAACCCCTGCGACGCGGCACAGTGGCGGGATATCCTGACCGAACTGCTGGAACGCAACCACGAGCGCGCCGATAACCACAACGACCAGTCCGTGTACCTGCAGGTCACGCGCGGCAGCGCGCCGAAACGCGATCACAGCTTCCCGGAGCGGGTTACGCCCACGGTGTTCGCCATGAGCACCCCAATGACCGAGCCGGACCCGGACATCGAGGCGCACGGCGTCGCGGCGGTCACACTGGACGACATCCGCTGGCAGATGTGCAACATAAAGGCCATCACGCTGTTGCCCAATGTGCTGCTGCGCCAACAGGCGACCGAGCAGAACTCCGCGGAAGCTCTGCTCGTCAAGGACGGACTCGTGATCGAAGGCTCCGCCAGCAATGTGTTCGTGGTCAAGGACGGCCGGATACAGACCCCGCCCAACGGCCCTCTGATGCTGCCGGGTATCACCCGCGACCTGATCCTGGAATTGGCTGCCCAGCACGGTTTGCCCTGCAGCGAAAACGACGTCCCCGAAACCGCACTGCGCGACGCCGACGAGATCTGGATCACCAGCTCGACACGCGAGATCGTCCCGGTCACGCGCCTCGATGCCCGGCCTGTCGGTGCGGGGCTGCCCGGCCCGGTGTGGAAGACCATGACCGGGCATTACCGACACTACAAGGAAGCGGTCCGCAACGGCACGGCAGACTGAGCGCCTGGCACCGGGCGGTTCGCGGCGCGGGCAACCCTCCCTGTCAGCCGCTGTGCGCCCGGCGCGTTGTCGTGCAGCCGCGGCGATAGCGCCAATACAATGAAGCTTAGCGACCATGACGCACACGCGAAAAGCTGTTCTGAGGCCCGCCGCGCAGACGCTCTCCCGCCTGTTCGGACGCCAGACCGACGCGCCGACCGAACCCGCCAAGATCCAGGCGGACCTGTGCCTCGCGCTGGCTGCACGCCCGGTGCCGGGCGCTGCCGACACGGCGCTGCCCGAAGCCGCGCTGCAAGCCTTCTCGGCCGAACCCCTGACCGCTGGCGATGCGCGCTTCATAGGCCGCCAGCAGCAGTGGGAACGCGTACTGACGGCACTCGACCTGTGGCGCGCCGGGCGCAGATCGATGATCGCGGTGACCGGACCGCAGGGTTGCGGAATCACATCCTTCCTGCAGCAGCTGGCCGAGCCGATAGGTGACCATGAAACCTACCGCTACGGCAAACTGACACGCCGGCCCTACGACACCAGCGATACTCTGGCGTTGCTCAGCGCGGTGGTC
The DNA here is from genome assembly GCA_963695455.1 of uncultured Gammaproteobacteria bacterium. GTDB lineage: Bacteria > Pseudomonadota > Gammaproteobacteria > DSM-19610 > DSM-19610 > Thiogranum. The sequence continues at coordinate 106,097 of CAVOGN010000016.1, forward strand.
GGTTGCGAGCCGCCGCGGACTTCGGTCGAGCAGCTGGTCGAATACCTCGACGCCATGACGCCAAGCGTGTTTGCGATTGACAACGGCCATTTTCTTGCCTGCCGCATCATGGGTGCCAACGAGGCGATTCGTGTTTTTGGCGCAGTCATGGTGGCGACACAACAGCGACATCTGTGGCTGCTGGGCTGCCAGGAGTATGCCTGGCGACGCCTGAGCTACGTGTACCGCGCGGAGCGCTATTTCGGCGACCACATCGAACTGGCCTTTTTCAGCGAAGCTGAACTCGGAGAGTGCCTGGCAAACCGCCTGCAAGCATCGGGTATGGGACTGGCCACCGAGAGCGGCGGCGAACAGCAGCGGATACCCACCGTGCTTGCCCGTCAGCTGTCGATAGTGCACAAACTGAGTAACGGCAAACCCGATCTTGCCTTTTTCTATTTCCTGACTTCGCTGCTGTTTGGCACCGGAGCAGAGCAACTGGACATGCAGGCTCCGGTAGCACTGGATTTCAGCGCGCTCAAACAGCTGCTCAGCGAGGAGCTGTTTACGCTGGCGGAAGTGGCCGCACACGGACAACTGACGCTCAGCGAACATCGCGCGGTGTTCCGTGTCAGCGAGCAGGAAAGCCGGCTGCTACTGGAGCGTCTTTACCACCAGTGTCTGCTCGACAAAGACCCGAGCGCTGGCGAACCGACCTACCGCCTGGTACCGCTGTACTCGGACGTGATCACCCGGTACCTCAGCAACGCAAACTTTCTGTACTAGGGCCTGTTAACGCTAACAAGATCGCCGCGTTGCTGCCTGAAATCAGGCCAGGCACCAACAGTAGGCGCCTTAGGCGAGGCGCGAGGAGAGAAGTTTAGTCATGCGAAACGAACGACGAGCAACGCAGCATGGCCTGATTTCAGGCGCAACCCGAGGGGACGGGGGCATTTTTCCGCAATCCTGCGTTAGCGCTCACTTGGGTAGAGCAACTACACGACACTCGCACTGCCTTGTCTTGCGGAAAAATGGCCGCCGTCGCGGCGATCTTGTTAGTGTTAACAGGCCCTAGGAGACCAGCCATGCAAGAGGACACTATCGCCCAGCTCGTCGAACTGCTTTCCCTCTCGCGGCTGGTACAGATCGTCCTCGTTCTGGCTCTCGCCTGGCTGGCGTTGCGCGTCGTCCACCTGGGTTTGCAGCAGCTTATCCAGCGCTTTCCACGCTATCGCCTGCAGATGGGACAGGTGTTTCCGGTGATTCGCATTTTCACCTGGTTTCTGGTTACCGCCTTCATCATTTTCGGCATTATCAAGCCGCCGCAGACAATCGTCTTTGCGGTGCTCGGTTCCCTGGGGCTGGCGATGGGCCTGGCCGCACAGGGGGGTGTGCGCAACCTGCTGGCCGGCGTGATGATGATATTCAATCCGCCGTTCCGGGTCGGCGACATGGTGCACTTCGGCGGTCACTACGGCGAAGTGATTCGGCTCGATCTCAGCGTGACCTGGCTGCGCACACTCGACGATAACGTGGTCATGGTGCCGAACGCGGCAGTACTCGACAACGCTGTGGCCAATGCCAACAGCGGTGAATTGTGCGAAATGGTTGTGGTCAATATCGACTTGCCCCGGACGGTACCGATACAGGAAGTGCGCGCTCTGGCTACCGAGGCCGCTATCGCCTCGCCCTATACGTTCCTCAAGAAACCGGTGAGCGTAACCGTCGAGTCTCGCTACGAGCTGGGTTTTCTGCTGCGCCTGGTGATCAAGGCCTATGTCGTCGATATCCGCCTTGAGCGTCTGCTGTCCAGCGACATCACCGAACGTTTTATCGAAGCCTTGCATGAGCGGGGAGTGAATACGGCGCACACGGGAAGCGCGGATCCCGGCACGCAGGTCTGAATCGCGATACCGTGTCGGCCCGCTTTCGCAGCACGGCGCCCTGCTTCAGCTGATCCCGACCCTGCGCAAAAGTCTCACGCGACCACCAGGGTGTGCCCCAGGCCGATCAGCGCACAGGCGCCGATCACTTGCATGATATCCATCCTGTACTTCCACAGGGCAATAAACGCGGCCACCGAAATCAGCGCGTAAAACCACTGGAAGGCGCCGGCGAACGGGTCTGCCTCGCTGGCTTGCGGCCACAGCACGTGCCAGCCGAAAAACACGGCCAGGTTCAGCACCACCCCCACCACCGCAGCGGTAATGCCGGTGAGCGGCGCCGTGAACTTGAGGTCGCCGTGGGTCGCCTCCACCAGCGGGCCGCCGGCCAGGATGAACAGGAACGAGGGCAAAAAGGTGAAAAAAGTGGCGACGCCGGCGCCCGCCGCGCCAGCCAGCAGCAGGGCATCCGGACCGAACAGCTCTTTGCTCCAGCCGCCGATGAAACCAACGAAGGCCACGACCATGATCAGCGGTCCGGGCGTGGTCTCGCCCAGCGCCAGTCCATCGATCATCTGCGTGCCGGTAAGCCACTGGTAGTGCTCGACACCGCCCTGGTAGACATAGGGCAGCACGGCATAGGCACCACCGAAGGTCACCAGGGCCGCCTTGGTGAAGAAACCGCCCATGTCGGACAGGGTGCCGTCGGGCAGGCACGAGCCATGGCCAGACCCCACAGAGCCAGGAACAGCGCGACGAGCACGGCCAGTCTGAGCGGACGGAAGCGGACGTGTTCCGGCTGCGGGGTGTCGTCATCGATCAGCGCCGGGCCAAAGTACTTGTCCGACGCACCGTGGCCACCACCCACCCTGAACTTGTCCGGCGCCAGCCTGCCGCCCAGGTAGCCGAGGATACCCGCCGCCAGCACGATGTAGGGAAACGGCACATGGAAGGCGAAAATAGCCACAAAGGAGGCGGCGGCGAAAGCCCACAGGACATTGTTTTTCAGTGCCCGCGAGCCGATGCGCCAGGCGGCGAACACGACGATGGCCACCACGGCGGGCTTGATGCCGTTGAATACACCCTTGACGAAGGTGACGTCGCCGTAGGCCAGGTAGACATAGGTCAGGGTGATAAGAATCAGCAGCGAGGGCAGCACGAACAGGGTGCCGGCCATGACACCGCCCCAGCTGCGGTGCAGCATCCAGCCGATGTAGACCGCCAGCTGCTGCGCCTCAGGGCCGGGCAGAAGCATGCAGTAGTTGAGCGCATGCAGAAAACGGTGCTCGGAAATCCAGCGCCGTTTCTCCACCAGTTCCTGGTGCATCATGGATATCTGCCCGGCGGGGCCGCCGAAGCTGATGAAGCCCAGCTTCAGCCAGTAGAAAAACGCCTCACGAAAAGACGGGTGAGGCGGTCGTTGCGGAGGTTGGCTCATGATTACTCCAGCAGGCGCATGCAGTACGGGAACTTCGCCGGGCATTGCGGGGCGGGGTGCGCCGGGCGCCTGTCACTCGAATAGACCCTGCAGGAACCAGCGCCGTTGCCCGTCGAGTTCACGGTAGATCCAGTATCGCGAACCGGAGGCACTTTCGGCAATAAAATAATCGCGTGCGATGTCCTGCCCGTCCCACCAGCCGGATTCAATGCGCTCGCGGCTGTGCTGCAGTTTCAACCTGCCCTGCAGGCAGGGCCAGCCGTGATCGGTCTTCAGCTGCCTGGGCACCGGCAGCAACCACAGAGGGCGTTGCTGCCCGTTCACCGCCTGCTCGCTCTGCCCGGGCTCGCTGTAGCGCCAGGCATATTCGGGACGGTGTTCGGCAACCGCGCTCAGACCACGCACTGCCCCGGTACCGAGGCGCGCGCGCAGGCGGTCGAGCAAGTCGACCTGACGGACCTCGCGTGCTGCACCGAACAGCTGCAGAGACTGCCCGTCGAGCGGCAGCAGACGCTGCGCGTACAGCCCGACCTCGATGACAGGCTGCTGCAACTCCAGGCGCTGCAGGCGTTCACGCAGCAGGCTCAGGAACTGTTCGGCGTCGCGGCTTTTGCGCTGCACGCCGATGCTCAGCCGGGTGATCGCCTGGGCACGGTGCCACAGGCGCACTTCCAGTTCCTGCACGCCGGCCCCCTGCCCCTGCAGCCAGCCGCACAACTCCAGTATCAGTCGCTGCAGGGCGAACAGCAGCGCGCCGGCCTGCCCGACCTCGACTGGCAGCTGCAGGGAACGCTCAAAACACGGCGGCGGCTGATACAGGGCTCGCGGATCGGGCTGCCGCCCCAGCATACGATCCAGATACAACACGCTGTCCGGTCCCAGGCGACGCGCCAGGCCATCGCGCGGCAGGCGCAACAGGTCACCCAGGCGCTGCACGCCCACACCGTGCAGACGATCAAGCAGGCTCTGTTCCCAGTCCAGCACCGATAACGGCAGCGGTGCCAGCACCCCTGTCAGCGCGGCGCCTGTTTTCACATGCTGCTCGGATTCGCAGCAGGCCAGACTGACCGCCGCCAGGGGTGTCGGCGCCGCCGCCAGCCGGGTCCGGTAACCCAGCTCCCCCAGGCCGGCACGAATGCGCTCGAGCAGCGCCGTATAGCCGCCAAACAGGGTCAGGCTGTGCCGCACCTCCAGCAGCAGGGCAAACGGCGGGGACAGGCTCACCTGGGAACTGAACTGATAAGCCCAGGCCGCCAGGCTGTGCAGGGCATCCGCCTCCGCCTGGAGGTTGCGGGAACAGACGCTCAGGTCATGCGCCAGAGCGCGCGCCGCGGCCACCGGCATACCGGCACAGACACCGCGGCGGCGCGCCGGCGCATTGCAGAACAGGATGCTGGCAGGCCGCCCGTCGTCGCATACCGCCAGCGGCTGTTCTTCACTGCCACTGCGAGTGAAAACTTCCAGTGCCAGTTGCGGTATGCGAATGCAAAGCCACTGCGCTGCCATAGCCGTACACCGGAACCTCGAGATGAATCGGACCACAGGCCCAGCCGCCACGCCGCTTGAGAATGGCTACCGACAGGCCATTGCCCGGTTCGGGCTGCAGCTGTATGCGCAGGGCAGCCGGTGATGGCCGCTGCGCCAGACGCCCGGGACGGAACAGGAACCCCAGCGCATCACCGGTCTCGGCAGCCAGCTGCAGACGCCGCAAGGCTGTCCTGTCGTCCAGCGTTGGCCAGGCGAGCACGGCGCTGCAGGTTCCGGAGCGCAGGCTCTGCTCCACCGCCCACAAGCCATCCTGCTGCGCCCCGGGGTGCACCAGCAGCACACGGGACAGATCGATACCGGCGCCCACCAGCGCCGGGGCATAAGGGATGTAGGGCGGCGCCACCCAGCAGATCCAGCGATCATCCCGACTGAGGCGGGCCAGCGCCGGCACCAGCAATCGCAACGCACCGATACCGTGTTGCGGCATGAGGATTTCGGTCAGGGCGCCACGCGGCCAGCCACCTCCCGGCAACACCGTATCCAGCTCCGTGAAACCGCTGGCGACAGCGTCAGCCGCGGCGCTCAGGCGCCCGCCACGCCAGACATCGGCACGCTGCAGGACAGTCTCGAGGTTCATAGGCTGTGATTGCGCAGAATGCCTACGCCGAGGCCCTCGATCACCAGCGGCTGTTCGCGTAGATCGACACGGATGGGCTCGAAATCGGCATTCTCGGGCAGCAGATACACAATGGAACCGCGTCGGCGGAAGCGTTTCACCGTGACTTCCTCGTCCAGACGCGCGACCACGATCTGGCCGTTCTGCGCCTGCTGGGTGCGGTGCACCGCCAGCAGATCGCCGTCCATAATGCCGATGTCGCGCATACTCATACCGCGCACCCGCAGCAGATAATGGGCACGCGGGTGAAACAGAGCGGGGTCGACCGGGTAGTGGTCTTCGATATGCTGCTCGGCAAGAATCGGTTCACCGGCGGCCACCCGGCCCACCACCGGGATGCCCGCATCTCGCTCTGCATCAGCCTCCAGCAGGCGGATGCCGCGCGAGGAACCCGGCAACAGTTCGATCGCCCCCTTGCGTTCCAGCGCCCGCAGGTGTTCTTCGGCGGCATTTGGGGAGCGGAAACCAAACGCCTCGGCGATTTCCGCCCGGGTCGGCGGATAACCTTCGTCGTAAACGTATTCCCGGATCAGGGCCAGGATCTCGGCCTGGCGGCGGGTTAGCTCTTGCATGGCTGCACCTGCTGTATTTTTATCCAGTGTACTGTGATTATATACAGCTGTTTTGGAGATGCAAGCCATACGCCCGCAAAACAGCGGTTTTCTGGCCTCGCGCCTGCCACTATCATTACCTGCCTACAGCAAAGCGGTTGAAACTGATGTCCAGCACGCCCGTTCACATCCCCCGCCACGCCACCCATGCGGTGCGGGTCGGCCATATCACGATCGGCGCAGACGCACCGATCGTGGTGCAATCCATGACCAATACCGATACCGCCGACAGCAAGGCAACCACCGCCCAGGTGGCGGAGCTGGCGCGCGCCGGCTCCGAGCTGGTGCGCATTACCGTCAACAGCGAGCAGGCCGCACAGGCGGTGCCGCAGATCCGCACCCGGCTGGACAGCATGGGGGTGGACGTGCCCCTGATCGGCGATTTTCATTTCAACGGTCACAAACTGCTGAGCAAGTATCCCGACTGCGCCGCGGCGCTCGCCAAGTACCGCATCAACCCCGGCAACGTGGGCCGCGGCAGCAAGCGCGACGAGCAGTTCGCCACCATGATCGAAACCGCCTGCCGTTATGACAAGGCGGTGCGCATCGGCGTGAACTGGGGCAGCCTGGACCAGGAACTGGTGGTACGCCTGATGGACGCCAACACCGCCAGCGCCGAACCCGCAAGACACCCGCGAGGTCATTCACCAGGCGATGGTGACCTCGGCGCTGGACAGCGCGCGGCGCGCTGAACAGCTGGGGCTGGCCGCGGACCGCATCATCCTGTCGGTGAAAATGAGCGGCGTACAGGATCTGATTGCCGTGTACCGCATGCTGGCCGAACGCTGCCGCTACGCCCTGCATCTGGGGCTGACCGAGGCCGGGATGGGCACCAAGGGTATTGTCGCCTCAACCGCGGCGCTGGCGGTGCTGCTGCAGCAGGGCATCGGCGACACCATCCGCATTTCCCTGACCCCGGAACCGGGCGGGAGCCGTAGCGAGGAAGTGCTGGTGGCGCAGGAAATCCTGCAGTCCATGGGACTGCGCGCCTTCACGCCCAGTGTAGTGGCCTGCCCCGGCTGCGGCCGCACCTCCAGCGACTACTTCCAGAAACTGGCCCAGGATATCCAGAGTTATCTGCGCGCGCAGATGCCGACCTGGCAGCGACGCTATCCGGGCGTGGAGAACATGAATGTGGCGGTGATGGGCTGCGTGGTCAACGGACCCGGCGAGAGCAAGCACGCCAACATCGGCATCAGCCTGCCGGGCACCGGTGAGCGGCCGGTGGCGCCGGTTTATGTCGACGGGAAAAAGACCGTGACCCTGAAGGGTGACCATATCGCCGCCGAATTCCAGCAGCTGGTCAACGCATACGTGGAAAAGACCTACGGGGCGAGCTAGGCACTCACGGGACGGTGCTCAGCCAAACGACGGGGCGTACTGATCGCGGGGCAGCCGGCTTCTGCGGTCAAAGGTCCGGCACAACTCGGTCAGTTCACGCCTGCTGCGTGCATGCACGATAATGGACTGGGCTGTGATGCTGACCCAGCCGGTCTTCTCGAAACGTTTCAGGTAGCCCAGTTCGTCGGCAAAGAACTGGTTGAATTCGATTCCCCATTTGTCCTCGATGGGCGTGATGTCAATGCGCGACGCCGTGAGCATGGAGACCATGATTTCGCGCCGCAGGATATCATCGCTTTCCAGCTCCAGGCCGCGAACCGTGGGAATGACGCCGCGGTTGAGCAGCTTCTGGTATTCGTCCCAGGCGCAGCTATTCTGTGCATAGAAGTCGCCGATCGATGAAACCGCTCCGGGACCGATGCCTATCACGTCCGGCCGCGGCATATCGGTGAAACCGAGCAGCGACCAGTTCAGGCGTCGGGACAGTCTGGCTTGCCACCATAGATCACTGCTGCGCACAAACCAGTCCAGCCCGATATGCTGGTAGCCCACGTCAGCCAGTGTCTGCACACAGGTGTCAGCCAGATTCCGCGCCGGGTCGCGCCCCGAAGCATCGTTACTGTCGACCAGCCGTATGCGGTCGGGCTGGACCTTCCGCACAAAACTCTCCAGCCATTTGGAGGATGGCGGGCCCTGCTGCGCACCGATATGGAGTTCAACCCCGACCTGCCGCATGCCCAGTTGGCGCGCCGAGGCAGCCAGTGTTTCGATACCATCCAGCATCCCGGCCTGGTCAAGAATACGCAGCCGCACATTGCTGAACCCAAGCACCCGCAACAGGCGCAGGCGCGATTCGGACGGCAGCGCATGCCCTACGCAGGCACACCAGTTGACCAGACCGTTCTGGTCAGTGGCAAAGGACTCGTCCAGTACCGAGACCAGTCGATAGAGCTGATCGTCTGTCCACTCGGTAACAATATTTCCAGCGCAGATCAGCTGCTGGACGCAGCGATCGGCGTCGCACAGCGCACCCTGCAGGCGTAGCTCCTGCTCCAGCGCCAGCGGCTTTCTGGATGAGGAAATATCCCGGCCCCGCACCGGCGGCGAAGGATCACAACTGGTGTCCTGGATGTAGACCGCCAGCGGCGCGGGCACCGGGTCACCGTTGCTCTGTGCAACCCACTCGCAGTAATCGTCAGGGCCATATTCGGCGGAAAAGAATTCCGCGCCCGGATACAGCCCGTAGGCGAGTTCCACCAGGTCCGGAACCGGCACCCTTGCTTCGTGTGTATCGAGAGACCCCATGCCAAGCAGTTCAAATAGCGACGCAGACGGATACTAGAGGGGAAACACACAGACGGCTTTGATGCAGATCAACCACAGCGGATAGGCAGAGTAAATAACGCTGTTGTGACACTGTGGCGAGGAGTTCGCAGAGGGCGCTGTGCAAGCATCCACAGCCATCACCTGCGCCGGCCGCGCCAGCGGCGCCGCAACGACACAGAGACTGACAGAACACATAAGCTTTTCATAGCGTTAGCCATAACACGCCGCCTGCAGCATGGGCCGCTGGCTGACCCAGGGCCACCGCTCAGGAGGGTTGCCGCGACACCGGTTTCCGGTGCGCAGGTGGATGTGACCAGTCACTCGCAGCTCGGCTCGAGGGAGCCAACGAGCTGCATCAGCGGGCGGGGAAACGCGCAGCGACCGCGAGGTCAGGGCGTCGCGCTGCGAATGCATGACCTCGGGCAGCGGCTATGGTTTCACGTGCAGAGAACAATACTTTCAGGAGGAAGCGCAATACGCAGGTAGTGCTGGACCCCTCGCGACTCGCCGCATTCGTTGGCCCCCCTAACCCGAGCCACAACCGCTCGTCGCCGGTCAGTTTGTGGCGAGAGTATCGGTCGGCTGTGCGTTCTTGGAGGCGCTGCGTGGCTGGGTTCCGACATAAACACGCCCGAACAGCGCAAGAACCTGCCCAGCGCAATGATCCCACGAAAACGCCTTTGTCCGGGCCAGCCCTCTATCCCTCAAGTCATTCCGTAACAAGGGATTGGTCAAAAGTGAATGCATTCCTTTCGCCAATTGTTCGAGATTCAGCGGGTTCACCAGGAGAGCGGCGTTTCCGGTTACTTCCGGGGGACTTCCGCGGTCCGCGGTCAGGACCGGACAACCGCAAGCCATGGCTTCGATCAAGGGTAGCCCGAACCCCTCGTAGAGAGACGGGAACACAAAAAGGTCCGCCAGATTGTAGATTTCGGGCAGATCGTCGTGCCCCACCCAGCCCGTGAAGTGCACCCGATCCTGGAGGCCGAGCTCCCGTATCGCCTGCAATTCCTGTTCGGCTTTCCATCCTTTCATTCCGGCCATAACTAAATCGTGAGGAATTGAGTGCCGTATATTGGCAAATGCTGTCAGGAGCCGGCCAATATTCTTGCGCGGATCGATCTGACCCGCCCAGAATATAAAGCGTTCCGGCAAGCTGTACTTCCTCTTCACCTGCTCCAGTCGCTCCCTATCGACGATCACTCGAAAGCGCTGATCGTCAAAACCGTTGTGGATCACGGTGGTCTTGGCCGGTGCGACACCCGCATATGCGATCAGGTCCTTGCGGACGAGTTCGGATACGCAGATCACGGCATCGGCGGAACGGCAGGACTGACGTATCAGAAGATTGGATGACCAGCGGCTGAACCCGCGCAAGGTGTCCGGAATGACGTATCGCTCCGAACCGTGCCGAACAAAAACGGTCTTTGCCCCCGTCAGAAGGGGCGCCGTGAACTTCGGATTGAAGACGAGATCGAGTTCGTGCGTCTTTGCCAGCCAGGGAACCCCGACTTGATCCCAGAGCAAGCGCGTCGGCATCGCCAAAGCGATCTCGCTGGCATTTGGGTAGCCGGCATAGGTTCCGATCAGATCCGGATTTTGATAGATCAGAAGGTACTGATTGCTGGTGCCCTGGGACAGCAGTCGGGGGATAAGGTTTTGCGTGTAGACCTTAACACCCCCTTCGTGTTGCTCGAAATGCCTGAGCATGATACCGACTTTCATGTCTAACCCTCCGCATGCAGGAGTTGCTTCAACGTTGCTGCCTCCTGCATATTTATGTTTGTTACGCCAAAGTGACTTGCGAAAGGTGCCAAACCGCCGTTTAGTCTATTCGCCACTACAGAATCAGATACTCCTGTCGTAGCCACAGGCGCATTGACAAATGTCAATCAAATGTCAGGTACCGTTTTGTGGGGAAACGTTCGCGCTCGAAGGAGCGAGCACGTGCCGCGTCAGCGCGTGCCATGGGGGGTGATTCCGACTACCGATTTGAGCACAGCACCCACGGCAATTTGACGCGCCCTTCCGGCAAGTATGGGAACTCATGCGCAGTTGCTCGTGTGGTCCGGTAGCATTGTGCCGGCAAGGACCAGCACCAGTCCCGTTGTTTGTAAAGCGCGTCACAGTTTTCGGAACCCGACCGCGATTTCGGCGCATCTACCGAAATTGTGCAGCCAAACCCGCCGGAATTTCTGTCACCCCCCCGATCGCGAACGTGCGCCGGTTGGCTTTCACCAGCAGTATGTGCCCCCTAACTCACTGGTTATTCGAGACATACATGCACAGTGCGACAAGCATCTCAGCAAATTTGTGACGCAGTTGGCATAAGCCCTGCTCCCATGGGGGGCAGAACCTGGAATTCTCTGCACGAAGAACAGGCTGAAACACGACACAACGCAACGGGGTGCCCAAATGCAGCGCAAGTGCTTCTTCAACCTGATCGCCGGCCTCGTCATGGTCGCGTTCACTGCGACCGGCTTTGCGGCCGACGAAAAGATCAGCAAGAAGCTTAAGGACAAGGCACAAGGCAGTGGCAACGAGACGGTGAGCGTCATCGTCCAGTACCACGCCATGCCGGATACGGCGGAGAATAGCCGGCTGGCCACCCTCAACGCCCAGACCAGGCGCAGCTACAGCAAGCTGAAGATGCGCGCGTTGAAGATCAAGGCTAACAAACTCGACAAACTGGCCAGCCATCCGCGGGTCAAGTACGTCACCGTCGATGCGCCGGTGGAGGGTTTTACCGCAGCCGCCCGCCAGACCGCCAGACCGCCAACCAGCCGACTCAGGGGAGCAACCGCTATTACGACGGCACCAACATCACCGTGGCCGTCATCGACTCCGGTGTGGCCGATCACCGCAACCTGCCGTCACGCTGGCATGTCGATCAGTTCGACTTCCTGAACGGCAACCAGCCGGGGGCCAACGACGACCTGTCCCTGAGCGATCCCTTCGGCCACGGCACCCACGTTGCCGGCATCATCGCCGCCCACAGGGGCAACCGCGATTCCCGCTTTGGTCCCTATGTCGGGCTGGCCGATGACGCTGACCTGGTCTCGTTGCGCGTGCTCGATGCCGAGGGCCGCGGCGTCGCCTCCGATGTGATTGCAGCCCTTGACTTCATCCTCGCCCACGGTGCCACCAAGGGCATCCGCGTGGTCAATATCTCGCTGGGCAAGGCCGTCGAGGAGAGCAACACCACCGATCCGCTGGTGCAGGCCGTCGAAGCAGTCTGGGATGCCGGCTTCGTGGTGGTTGCATCGGCGGGCAACTATGGCCGCGACGGGCACTTCACCATTACCAGTCCGGGCAACTCCCGCAAGGTGATCACCGTCGGCTCGATCATCGACAGGCACCGGCTACAACCCGAACGACGATTACGTCTCCAGCTACTCCTCGCGCGGTCCGACCCTGCACGACCATGTCCTGAAACCCGACCTGCTCGCGCCGGGCAACCGTGTCGTTGCCGCCATTCCCGACACCGCCAAGCTGCGCACCGACCTGCCCGACCGGCGTGCGTTGCGGTGAGGGCTGCGACGACGCCCTGGAACTGTCCGGTACTTCCATGGCCGCGGCCATGGTCTCGGCCACCGTCGCCCTAATGCTGGACAAGGACGAAAGCCTTAGCCCCGACACTATCAAGGCCCGCCTGATGCGCTCGGCGCGCAAAATTGCCGGCGATCCCACGGTGGTCGGAGCCGGTGTTCTGGACATCGATGCTGCCCTGAACGAGACCGGTGTAATGACGGTCCCCGCCTTGTCACCCATGGTGGCACTGGGCACCGCCGAGGGCGGCAGCACCGTGGTGCTGGTGGAGAACAGTGGCTATCTATGGTCTGACTCGTACTGGAGCGCCGGCTACCTGTGGTCCGATGGATACCTCTGGAGCGACGGCTATCTGTGGAGCGACGGCTACCTGTGGTCCGATGGCTATCTGTGGAGCGATGGCTACCTCTGGAGCGACGGTTATCTGTGGTCCGACGGCTACCTGTGGTCCGATGGATACCTCTGGAGTGACGGCTACCTGTGGTCCGACGGCTACTTGTGGTCCGACGGCTACTTGTGGTCGGACGCGGTGCAGGATGTCGGTCCTCTGTTCCATACGCAGAACCAGAGCTTGCTGCTGATGGACGACTAGTACGACCGGCCCGGCATCCTGAGGTGCCGGCCTAGTCCTGCCCGATTTACGCCACAGCGATAACGATCCACAGAGGATGGCCGTCATGACGACAATCGATACCAACAACAAGCCGTCTGCCGCCGTCGATACAGGCAACATCATCCCCTTTCCGGGTAGGCGAACTACGCACGAACAACCCGAGAAAACCGAATCACCGACCTTCAGCCTGCCGTTGCGAAAGGCCCTGCACAGGATCGAAGATATGGTGTTGCGCTTCGCCCGCCGCCCGAACACAGCCGGCGTGCAGCACAAACGAGCGTCCAGCAGCGCGTTAGCTGCACACCACCCTCAACACCGCCACGCCCCAGTGCTGGACCACCGTGGCAGGGCGATACGCGAGCGCATGTCGGCCTGAAGGCCCGAGTCAGGGCGCTTTCTGGCCATTGAGGCTCAGAAATCATCACCAGGACGGGCGATTCTAACGGGGATTGCTCAAGCCGCCTCCAACCGATTCCAGCAATGACTTGTAGACAACGTGGTCGATGCCCGCTGCCTCGCTGTAGGGGTGCGACAAGATGAAGATCCCCAGCAGGACGACCGAAACCAAGCTGCTATATAAGGCAATCAGCAGGGAGCGCCGTACGCTCGGCGGGTATACGCAAAGGGGCACCAGCGATGCGAAGTAGCCAAGGGCGGCAATATACCAGAACAGGGGCAGAAGACTCCCCTTGGTGTCAAATAATCTCAGTATTCTGTGGTGCTCGACTTGATCCAACAACATGCGCAGATTTGCGTTTGCTCCGTTTTGCTCAGCCCGCAGGACGTAATCCCAGGCCAGCTTAAGTTGATGTCCTCCCAACAAGTGACGGTCGCCTGGTTGCGCGCGTGCAGCTCTCAGCGCCGGCCACTGCTCTTCCACGATGAACCGGATATATATTCAACCAGACTCCTGCGAACCTCCTCGTTCCGTTTTCCTTCTTCTCGTTCGATGGCCGTGTACAACCGTGTGAGCGCTGAAGCCTCCGACTCAATTATAAGAGTTTCGCGTAGGACCGCTGTCGAGCACTAACCGGCCGTTGGCGACAGCCATTGACTTAGATGGCACCGCGTCTGGGTACGGTGAAGTTCGGCCAATACCCGTTTGCCGGCCTCAGAAGCGGCTATAAAAGCGCCCTATGTCGCGGCCTACCCGGTCCGCTCCAGTCTCAGTGAGGTGGCCTTTGCCATCCCGATATTCAGCGCAATCGGCCACGGTGGGAGAAAAGCCGATCACGACCTGCACTGCCGTGCTTGGCGCTTGCGCGACAACCGCAATGGCCTGGTCGATCGCCGGGTGATTCACCGAAGCACGGACCTGACCACGTCCCTGAGGCGAGTTGCAGACGGCATCATCCGGCCCCCCGACGACTGGCTGCAGAATTACCTGGCGAACATCGGGATACTTGACCGTGATGGTGGTGACCGCCCGGTCAATCTCATCGGCCCAGACCTGCGGGTCGTTCACGACATCGCCCAGATCACCGCTAATCGTCAGCAGGACCCGATCGGGGCTGACCGAGCGCTCGATACAGGGTGCTTCCAACGGCCGATTCCAACCCTCGAAGTCGGGATCAGACCACCGCTCGACGCCCGCCCCATTCCGCCACAGCAACTGCCAGCGGCCGTTATCGATGATTGACTGAAAACCTCTCAGCGAAGCGGCATCGAACGGATTGGCACGTGCATCCGTTACGCCCTTGTACCACTGCGCAGTCTGGGAAAAGCCGATAACCTGAGTACACAGGAACTCCGCTCGAGTTTCCGGGACTGGTGTTGGTGGCGGTGCAGGATTGGCGACGAGGGCTGTCTCCGGACCAGAAGAGGCCGCGGTATCCGCTGTCGGAGTGGACAGGTCCTGGGAAGTTAACCCACCCGCGCATGCCGCCAGACCGAGACAAAGGACCGGAGACAAAGCGGCTGACAAGAGCCGGTTGGCACGACGCGACAGCATCTTCAAATCTCCATTTGCAGGTTGCTGATTGTTTGTGTGCACCCAGACAACCTGCCGCACCGATTTGTGCGCGAGGTTCGCGGCACCTATCGGCCTCGGCGTAAGCTGCTAAGGACAAAAGTGTACTTCAGCTTCGTGACCAACGGGCGACCGAATTTAGCTGAATTGGGCTATTCCGACCAGGCAACCCAGCGGTGACAGGGGCCTCGCAGCACAGCACTCGTGGCATTCGGCTCGGAATCAGAACCCTGCCCTCCTGTTATGCGCCGGTAATATTAATATTAAGAGAAAGCTAAAGATCCGGGAGGGGTTGTCTCCCGCCTATTAGAGAACTCTCATATAACAGATTTCTGTAGGACCGGAGCTGACCACTAACCGGCCATTCGCGATAGCGAGCGACGCACTCTCTGTCGCATCTGGGTACGACAAAATCCGGCCAGAACACGTCATTCAGACATTTCTAGCGTATTTCCTCTACGACATCAGAAATTACTGGAAGCGTAAACGGCGACCCGAAGACCGTTGCTATCGATACATTTTTAACTGCTTGCGCTTTCTTGCGTTAGGATATTCAGGTTAATCCCGGCAGACGGGAGCCGGCGAGCACACTACCTATGTTTGACGCGTTTTCGAATACTTTGACCTTCAGCCTGCTGGGACTGGATCCGGCGTCCCGCACGGGCGCTGCTGTGCATTTTTTCATCATGGATGTAGCAAAGATCTTTCTCCTACTGGTCGTGGTGATCTATGTCATGGGCCTGTTACGGGCCTTGGTTTCGCCGGAAAAGGTGCGGGCATTCGTGCGTGGTCGTCCAGACTGGCAGGCGCGGGGCTTGGCAGTCTCGCTGGGTGCAGTCACGCCGTTCTGTTCTTGTTCTTCGGTGCCGCTGTTCATCGGTTTCGTCGAGGCCGGTATCCCGCTGGGTGTGACCTTCTCGTTTCTGATTGCGAGCCCCATGATCAATGAGGTGGCGGCTGTCATTCTGGTGGGCATCCTGGGCTGGAAGCTGGCGGCCTTGTATGTCCTCGCAGGTCTGGTTGTGGCTTGGTTCGGTGGTCTAGTCATGCAGCGCTTCCGGCCTGAACGCTGGGTCGAGGACTATGTGTGGAAGATCCAGATGGGTGAGACAGTCCTACCGGAGCCAGATATTTCATTCACTGGTCGACACCGGTACGCCATGACGGAGGTTCGGGAGATTGTCGGACGAATATGGAAGTGGGTCCTGATCGGCATCGGAGTGGGTGCATTGTTTCATGGCTTCGTACCAGCAGACTGGGTCACGGATCACCTGGGCGGTGACAGTTGGTACACCGTACCCGCGGCAGTGGTGTTGGGTATCCCGCTTTATTCCAATGCTACCGGTGTCATCCCCGTTGCCGAGGCGATGCTGGGCAAGGGCGTGGCGGTAGGCACAACCCTGGCGTTGATGATGAGCGTGGCCGCACTCTCCCTGCCCGAGTTGCTGATTCTTAGGAAAGTCATCCAGTGGCAGGCTCTGGCACTGTTTGCTGCTGTGCTCGCCGTTGCCTTTACCCTGGTTGGTTGGGGATTCAACGCAATCGTCTGAATTTGAGGAGTGTATTTATCATGAAACAGATCAAGGTTCTTGGCAGTGGTTGCCGCAATTGCGAGATCACTGCCAATGTCATTGCACAGGCTGCAAAAGATGCCGGAGTCGAGATTGAGATTGAAAAGGTCACCGACATCGCCGAGATCATGGCGTACGGGGTCATGTCCACGCCCGGTGTGGTAGTGGATGGGAAAGTTGTGCACGCTGGCGGACTGCCTAGCCCTGATCAGGCGCGGGCCTGGGTGCGGGACTAGATCGCTCGACACCAGAAGATTTCCTCTAAAGTCTACAAGCAATCCTTATAGTTGCTGGAAACCAATGCGCTGGCTAAGCCTGGTTTGCAGATGCCAGACTTCCTTAGACGGACGCAAATGGTGCACTTTCTGGCGTTCTGGAATCACAAGAGGTGCTCGGCGGCGTGCAATGGAAACGCAGTTTCACAATAGGTGGGGTTTCGCCATAACTTGCCGTTAACATCGCGAACACAGCCGCATCCCAGCCATTGCTCATACGGAGAAGTTCGGCCAGAAAAAGACCTTCTGAGCGACCCCGGGCAGGCCTCAGATGCACCAACATGGGGAATTCGATTCCAGCTGTATATCTCTACTGTCAGGACCTGCCATTTCCCGGCAATGAAGAGGGCGACCTGGAGGACATCGTTGATATCTAAGCCGCCGTTAATTCGTTTGCCTCCCTCTTACGACTTGGTCAAATAGACGTAGCCGTCCAGCGTCTGATGTCGATATCGAAAACATTCCCAAAAACACGAGGAGCCACCTTGGTGACTCCCCGTCCGATCCGATCTTCACATCAACCGAATCTGAGTATCACCCTCATTTGGGTGGCGGAGGTACCAGGCAGCTGACCGGATCGCTCTGGTTGCCCGATGCGTCATTCGCTGTCACCACGGCATCGCCGTTGCCGGTGATATGAGCGACAATTGCGCCGGCTTGGCCCTTGATGCTTCCCATTGCCTTGAGCATTGGCGTGGCCCCGTTGGCTTCGGTGTACTTGATGTTGCTACCGACGGCCAACGGACCAAAGACCGTTCCGCTGCCGCTGTCTGTGACGAAGACCTCGAGCGTATCGGCCGGCCATACGTCATCGGTTGCCAGCAGCTGGTAGAAGCCATCCTCGTTCTGGCCTGTCCCTGGTGCCTGAGGCTGCTTTTTGCCGTGCGGATTGACCGTCGGCACACACTCGGCCACCGGCGGCGTGGTGTCAACCCATGTCTTCGTTACCTCTACCGAGGCGTCTGTTTGTGCGATGGTCGCACTTACAGTAATGGTGTCGGTACCCAGGCTGTCGGGTTCAACTGGAACCGTGTAGGTAAAGGACACTTCGCCGTTGGCATTGGTGGTGCAGTCAGCATTCGGGCTGCAGGCACCTTCGGACTCCAATGTCGGATTCTGCCCAGTGACATCGAAGTCTATCTTGACACCTGCAATCTGAGACGGATCGCCCTGGATGATAGCCGTGACCGTATGCTCATTGTCCGAACCCAGCTCGTTGGTCTCATCCAACGGCGTTGCAGTCAGTTCCGGTTGACCAAAGGTGTTCAGTCGGTAGTTGTTTAGCCCCGGTACCAGCCAGTTGTTGTCTTCGACAACCGGGATGGTACCGTCCGCATTGACGTTGGTGATGTGGTAAGTGTGTTGGTTCCAGATCTGGCGTGTCGGCACCCAGGAATCGTCAGCGTCTCCGTAGACGTATACGCCTCGCTGAGGGCCGCAACCACAGTTGTTGTTCGCGACCGCCACTATTTCCGCCCGGTTGTCGCCGTCCACGTCCGCGACGAACGGATACTCAAGCCAGGTGCAGGAACTCAGGTGGTCTGAAACAGAACGGAACCGTCGGTCCCGCGGAACACCCAGAGCCGAGTCTCGTCACTGTACACGACCTCGGCGGAACCATCATTCTCGAAGTCAAAAACGGACGAACCCGTGCGGTTGGAGCTACTGTCCTGAATGACCGCCGCCCACTTCAGGGTACCGTCCGTCTCGAATACCGCATAGCGAACCGCGCCGGCAACACCGATCTCCGGTTGCCCGTCATTGTCGTAATCGGCGATCGTGGGAGGACCACCTGCGCCGCCTGCCGGAATAGACACAGGCCCCCACTTTACGGTGCCATCGTGTTCCAGCAGCCATACTTGACCGGCACGTACGAGCACGATCTCTGCCTGGTCATCGTCGTCGAAGTTACCCACAGCATTGTACCCATCCGGCAGAGGGGCCTGCCATTCGATGACCCCACCGCTACCGTAGGCGGTATTGCCAGCGATAATTTCCGGACTACCGTCCAGATCGACGTCGGCGACCAGTGACGTTGGCCCGACACCCTGCGTGCCTCGACCGCCGGTACCAGTCCACAGCAGGGTTCCACCATTATCCAGAACCTGCCTGCCTACGATGATTTCGGGACCGCCGTCCCCATCGAGGTCGGCTATCGCCGGTGCCCACCGTAAGCCATTCGCTTCCAACACGCCGCTGCGCCATTTGAAGCTGCCATCACTCTCGAAGACGATAAGTCGACTGCCTGAGATCATCGCAGGCGATGATCTCCGGGAAACCGTCGAGATCTATGTCACCCGTCGCCACCGAACAGGTTGTACTGATGCGCAGGTTCGCTGGTAGCGGTTCGCGGTGAAGAGTTCACTACCATCATTGCCATTATCGGCGCGTAGAAATCCGAGCATCTACCGCGCCACCGCCTGTAGAGGCGGTCGTGCCAAAGACGACATCGGGAATACCGTCCTTGTTGAGATCCACTACGGACGGCGTCCCCATGACATTCAACGCGCTGGGCTCGACGGCACTGGATGTCCAGGACCACTCCAGTACCGGGTTAAAGGCAAATCCGCTGATGGGTAAGCCGAGGCAGATTAGAGATAGAACTATGCGTTTCATGCAGATTCCTCCTGAAGTGTTGCCATAGATAGTTGTTCCGCTGAGCGATAGGTATGTTCTTTGCGGGATGCCTCCTCCGCGTGAGTTATGTTGGAAAACATCCCCTTTTCAGCGCTGCAGCGCGGTCCTGCGTGACAGATGCTATGTCGGGGGTGCCATCAGTGCTATCAGGTAATCCCCTAGGTCAGCCGGAAAGTCCGGGAAGTTTGATTTGGGTCAAAAGACCCGCAGGGTTGGCTCTGAGTCTTTCCGAATCCAATCCTTTGAATGCGAGAGCCTATAGGCGGCGAAAAGCGCCTGAATCTGAGTAGCCTTACTTCCGGAGGTTTCGGTCGCCAAGGCTGAATTGCTGGACTTCCGTTTCGGGTCGACTCCTGCCTGTTAGGCAAATCGATTATTAGGAAAGCCTGTAAGACCTGTTTCTGGCAGTTACCCGCCGTTCAACGTCTTCGCGATTCACCACGGTTATTGGCATCGGCAACGGGCATAACCGGCCAGAACACGACATTCCCATAAACAGAAAACCCCGTTGATGCGGGGTTACTGTACTTCATAGATCGGCCAGGACCAGTCATTCCCGAGCGATTAATGAACGGTAAAAATGCCGCAGAACTGGACATACAGCATAAACAGAAACGGCCCCGAAGGGCCGTCTCTCCTATCGCAAGTTTGAATGACTATGCTGCTTTCTTTCTTCTGGCTATCCCCACCAGTCCGAATAGGCCGGAGCCGAAAAGCCACACTGCTGCTGGGACGGGGACGGCATTAACGGACACATTATCGATGGCAGCCCCCCACCCTTGGATTGTCGTGGTTAAACTGAGAAATTGCAGGGTTGCCGATGGAATCGTCCGCGACAAACGACCACGACATGGGCGTCCATCCCATATTTTGAGCACTACGACCTGAGACATCCAAAGTAAACTCCTGGGATTGCCCATCTGCGGACACACTCATGGGTTTTATAGTTGGAAGATTTGCATAATTGCCTGCCATGTCAAATGTCACTTTATATTGAGTGCCGGCTACAGTCGAAAAAGTCTGGGTAATCCCTCCAGCCGAACCGGTCAATCCATCGAGGTCGATGCTACGAATGCCATCCGATGCCTCCCAGAACGTGCCCATGTAATGCACATCTTGTACTACCACATCCCAGCCCAGAATGCTTGTTTGTCCTGGAAAGACGGCGAGATACCCCGAACCCGGGTCTATACTCGCGAGTTCAAAGCTACCGTTAGTAAGTAAGTTAGCCTTGGCCGACGATATGGATAGTAGCGTCAGAACTATAAAACAGGTATGCCAATTCATTGTTCTCCTCCTTTTTCACTTTTCGAGTACGTAGTCACCGGCAAAGCCGGCGGATACTTACTAACAATGTTCTCCGGCTTAAGGCCGTCGTCATTGCCTAAGTTAGGCAGATTTCTTTCTTCTAGCTACTCCGATCAGCCCTACGAGACCGGAACCAAAGAGCCACACTGAAGGCGGAAGTGGGACTGCCCCCGTGCTGAGTCGAACGTTATCAAAGTCTAGGTGTCCGAAATTTTTTACGCCTATCCGGATACCAAGGGGACCTACAGGATCACCAGCGGTCGCCGTGTATGTGAGGGAGACATCCTCAAAAGTACCCGGGCTACCGGGTGCGCTGTCGCTACTGACACTGGCAACGACATTTTCTCCCGACAGCAACTCGATCAGATAGCCGGCGAACGGTCCATTTGCAACGGGAATTCCGTTGCCATCTCGCTGCCCTACTGCCACAGTGAGCGTATAACTTGTGCCTACACTCATTAGGTCAGTTAAATCCTGACTCAAGGCGCGGGTCGAAGACTGGAAAAAGAAACCTACTCTGGGCCCATCCATGGTTCCGAATACTCCGCCACCGGCGGAGGAATCCTGATCATCCGTCGTCGCGTACCATTGGTCTCCAGCCGGGTTAAATGTGACCTGTCCTCCCTAACAGAGATAGGAATTTTCGGTATTCCAATATCTAAAATAGATCAGGACGAGACGGCGCAACTAGAGAACGACACTTTCTTCTGATCTGTGTCAAACACTGAGCGCAAGTAATTTAGTTCCGGCACAGCACGGCTGTACGAACGTCTAGTATGAGCGGGAAACGTGCTGAATGGTCGCGGTAGGAATGCCGGTTACCCGGCACCCCCCGCGCAGATCCCGGCGTGCGCTGCTAACGCACCGGGCTCCTCCCTCGGGTACGAACGTCAAAGCGGTGACAAGGATGAGGATGCAGCAATCGAATCCGCGGGAAGAAACGAGCCGTGAGCTGATTGAACCGGTCCCAGCTGAGAAACGCGCGTTGACTACGCCGACGCAGCGTCCGTAACCAGTACCGGCGCACCTGGGCGAAGAACGCCCAGAGACTCGGGTCATTACCAGAGACAGAAAAGTAGTTCAGGTGTCCTTGCAGGACCCGCTGTAACCACTGGCCCGTCTCGGCAATGGTGTCATGCAGACGTCGTCGCAGCTCCTTCTTGATGAGCTGGAGCGAGGCCCGCATGCGCTTCTTGATTGTCTTGCGCCCAATGACAAAGGCCCCGTTTTTGCGTGATCGTGTACAGAAGTGCGTGAACCCGAGGAAGTCGAAGGTCTCCGGCTTCCCCTGTCCCCGCTTGCCTCTGTCCTCGATCGCATGGCGACCGAAGCGGATCAGCCGGGTCTTGTCCGGGTGCAAGGCCAGTTCAAACGCCTGCAAACGTGCCTGCAGATCCTGCACGAATGCTTGTGCCTCATGCTCGAACTCAAAGCCGAGTACTGTATCATCCGCATAGCGGATGATCATCATGTCGCCCATCGCCTTCTTGCGACGCCAGGTCTGAGCCCACAGATCCAGTACGTAGTGCAGGTACACATTGGCGAGGAGCGGTGAGATCACCGCGCCCTGCGGTGCACCCCGCTCACTACGTTGGACCTGGTGCTCATCCATGATTCCGACTTTCAGCCACTTTGCGATGAGACGCAACAGGCGCTTGTCCGCAATTCGGTGCTGGAGAAAACGCAGCAGCCACTCGTGGCTCATGGCATCGAAGAACCGCCGAATGTCCGCATCCAGCACCCAGCTCACCCGCTTCCGATAGATCCCCGTGCTCAGAGCGTCCAGCGCATCGTGCTGACCGCGTCCCGGCCGGAACCCGTAGGAAAAACCCAGGAAGTCTTCCTCATAGATCGCCTCCACCACGTAAACCACCGCCTGTTGGACAATCTTGTCCTCCAGACACAGGATACTGAGCGGCCGCTCGGTGCCGTCCGCCTTCGGGATCATCGTCCGTCGCGCGGGCCGGGCCCGGTAACTGCCCCTGTGTATCCGGGTGTGCAGTGCTGTCAGCTTTGCTATGAGGTCCTCTCCGTAGGCTTGCCACGTCACGCCGTCGATCCCCGGGGCCGCATTCCGCTTGAGGGCGAAATAGCTCTGCTCCAGAAGCTCCACGGTGATGTGATGCGACAGCGCGGTGAACCGTACATCTTTCCCTTGGCGCGCCGCTCGGCGCACGCCAGCCAGTCCGTTCGACGCAGCTACCCGGCGCTGAGTCCGGACCGCGGCCGTCTGACCGGCGTTCCCCTTGGGCAAGGTCCTTCCCTCCACAGCCTCCGCCGGGGACATCTCCCCTTTGTTCGGCCGCTTCTGCGGTCGTATGACCTTGTCCGACTTCTCACCCGCGTTCATGTTCATCGTTCAGCTTTCACCTTCATGAACCGGCCCGGCATGCCTGTCCGGGCGCGGATGAGATCTCCCAGGTTCCGTACAAAGGACGTCTCCACGTGCATGGGGTCTCCGACTGCGCAAGGTCCCTGTCATGCTCGCCTGATGCGCATCACAGGGTGTTGCCTTCTCTTCAAACGAACGAGATCGGCACCTCGAATTTCGACCCATTTCGCAGCTCAATACCCAGCCCATGGTCTCCCCTGTGAACGCTTCACGTCTGCCCTCGCGAACAGCCGCGCATCACTCGGGGCCGGGGTGGTTGGCTAGACCTTGCCCCGTAGAGGACTTTCACCTCCTATCCTTTGCCAGCTTGCCTGGCGCACTCGTTTTCGGGTCGGTTTTACTCTTTCAATGATCGCTTATATAAGCCGCGACTGTAGGACCGGGTTGTGCGAGTAACCTACCGTTGAAATCCAGGGGTACCCCACCGAACGTGGCCAACACGTACGGGCGAGTTCGGCCATTTTCGGTCATACAGCACAAACGGAAACGGCCCCGAAGGGCCGTCTCTGAATGTAATTGTTAAGCCGATTTTTTGCTTCTGGCTATTCCTATCATTCCCAGCAGGCCGGAGCCGAATAACCAGACCGCGGGTGGGATGGGCACGGCTGGTGCGATGGCATATAGACCTTGCCCATTACGAGACACTTGTATTAGGGCGTCTGCACCGGATATAGAGTTACCATTGTTTTGGTAAAGCACCGATACACCATCGAAGATTGGATGTGTGGCGGCACTCACATCCATATTTCCGACTATTCCGTTGTAACTGCTGGCGTATGACAATCCAAAGACATTCAAGAATGGGTTCCATCGTGCCGCCTCGTTCGCTGCTCCAGCTGTCGTTCCTGCTGCGATATAGACATTACCACCTGAATTGACGTAATCGATTAATGTATTGATTTCCGCAGAACTCAAGTAAGAACCACCGAAAAAGATGCCATCGAATCCTGAAATATTCTCTGGTGTGAAAGCGAAAGCAGTCCCGGTCGTATAGGTATGTCCGGCCCCGGTTAGTGTTCCAATTAGGCTGGATTGAGTGAATCCGAAATTATTTGTATACGCGTGAAATACGCCTGGCCCTCCACCACTAAAGAAGCTAGCGAGGTTAGTCACGAATAGCTCCGTATCTCCTGGAGCCTGAGTAAATCCAGTATTGGACAGGGTCCATTCGTCGTTGTTTACTACCACAATAGCCTGTGTGACAGGAGATACCAGAACAAAAAGAAAGTAGAGCGCTGCACCAAATAGGCGTGTTTTCTTCATGATAAATCCTCCATGATCTCAGGTAACCGAGTTAACTGAAGAACGGAGGAATCCATACACCTGTCGCAATGATGCTGGCCTTGGTACGGCAACGACGGGGTTCACGCAAACAATGTTACGTTGTTCTTCTTCCTCTATTCTTCACTAAATTTTCAATGCAAAGCATGGCAACTGCTATGACTGACGCCATAGGGGATTCCCTGATATTGCGCACTAGGCAGCGGAAATCGTTTGTTCGTTTGACGCAGGTCAAGAGTGACATGCAGCGATCTAGGAATAAGGATGGCGAGTTTTCGAGGAATGTTATTCGGAAATTTGGGAGCCGCGCATTTGCTATCGAGTCAGCGATAGTGCAGCGCACAAGAGTTCCGCCAATCGATATTGGCTGCCTACTTAGGAAGGGCGGCCTTCCACCACTTTCGAGACATCCCGTAGAATGCCAGGAACGGCAATTTCGGGTCGACAATTGTCTGTTAGAGAGAGCGAATATAAGGAAAGCATGTAGGTCGTATTTCGACCGCAAACTTGCCGTCCCCCGGATGCAGAAAATCCCGCTGAGGGGGAAGCCCTACTTCCTTAACCGGCCAGAGGACTAAACCGCTCTGCGAGCGGTAGTGGGTGGCAGAGTTTAAGGCGATCAGTGTGTTAACGGTCTGTTTCCTATGTTGGGGATTGAGGCATGTCGCCTCGATCCCCAACAGGAGCAGACCCATGACCCACACAACCAAGCCGATCAGTCCGTTACGCCAACGCATGCTCGAAGACATGATGTTGCGCAAACTCGCGCCGCAGACGCAAGCCAGCTATATCCGAGCTGTGGTCAAGTTCACCCGCTTCTTTGGCCACTCACCGGATACGGCAACGCCGGAAGATCTGCGTCGCTATCAGTTGCACCTGGTCGAAACTGGAACCTCCAGCATCATGCTGAACGCTGCCATCACGGCCTTGCGATTCTTCTTTGGCGTGACCCTGGAGCGCCCGGATGCACTGGCAAAGATGAGCCCGGTGCGCGAGCCGCGCACGCTGCCCGTCGTACTGAGCCGCGAGGAGGTCGCACGCC
>CAVOGN010000017.1:0-14543 GCA_963695455.1 uncultured Gammaproteobacteria bacterium
AAATCCTTTAATGCCAGCGCATGCCGACGTTTTGCCATAACAATAGGGCACGACACGCAGCTGCGCGGCGGCTGAATAAGGAGCGCACGCCTTGAGTCAGCACGGTTCGGTTGAGTTTCTCGGCTCGGTGGAGATGTTTTCCGCGTTCGACCCGGGCGAGCTGGAAGCGCTGGCGGCGGGCGCCGAGCTCAAGAGCTACGAGTTCGGCGAGACAGTGTACAACGCCGGCGACCCTGGCGACGGTCTGTATGTCATCAAGAGCGGCGCGGTGCGCATTTTCACCGAGGAGCAGGGCAAGGAAATCAGTATGGGGGTGCGCAAAGCCGGCGAAGTGTTCGGCGAAATGGCGGTGCTGCGCGACTACCCGCACGAATCCTCGGTACGAGCCTCTTCCAAGACCGAGCTGCTGTTTTTCCCGCGTACCGCTTTCGCCCCGCTGCTGGACAGCAATCGCGATGCCCAGACTTTCGTCGCCAGCTACGTCGCCATCAGTTCCCTGGGCGGCTTCGTCTCGAGGCTGTTCAAGCTGCGTGGCAAAGTCGACAAGAAAGAGATCGAGGAATACATCCGCAGCGTCGGTATCAAGCGCATCAGGGCCGGCAAGACGATCCTGGAGCAGGGCAGCACCGATGACCGGCGCCTGTATGTGCTCCGCCAGGGGCGGGTGCGCCTGGTGCACAGCGAGGGCAACACCGAGTATCCCCTCGGCAATCTGGAGCAGGGCGAGATTTTCGGCGAGAAGGCCTGCCTGCTGCGCCAGGAACAGCCCGCCTCGGTGAGCGCGGAAACCGACGTGGTGCTGCTGGTGATACCGGAGCGCACCGTGCACTTCATTCTGGAGCGCAACCCGAAACTGCGCGACGTGCTGGAAGAACGCGTACGCTTCTTCGAACGCGACCTGGAACGGCAGAAGGTGCTGTCCGAGCGCCGCAAGCGGCCACTGTTGCTGGACCTGTGGTCGCGCCCGGAGTCGGGTGA
The DNA here is from genome assembly GCA_963695455.1 of uncultured Gammaproteobacteria bacterium. Classification (GTDB taxonomy): domain Bacteria; phylum Pseudomonadota; class Gammaproteobacteria; order DSM-19610; family DSM-19610; genus Thiogranum. The sequence goes on from CAVOGN010000017.1 coordinate 979, forward strand.
ACGCATCATAAAACGCTTCCGGCTGGTGGAACAGGCCGAGGAGATGGACTGCGGCGCGGCCTGCCTGGCCATGATCTGCCGGCACTACGGCATTCCCATGACGCTGGGCAAGCTGCGTGAACTCGCCAATGTGACGCGCGAAGGCGCTACCCTGGACAGCCTGGCGCGGGTCGGCGAATCGCTCGGCTTCACGACCCGCGGGGTGCAGTGCACCTACCAGGCGCTGCTCGGGTTCGAGCTGCCGTTCATCGCCCACTGGGAAGGCTACCACTACATCATTGTGTACGGCATGTCCAGGCACCACGTGTGGGTGGCGGACCCCGGGCCGGGCTTCCGCAAGATGACGGTGGAGGAGTTCGAGAAGGGCTGGACCGGCACCTGCCTGCTGTTCACGCCGGGCACGGACATGGTGCAACTGGCCGCCACGCGCTCGCCCTGGCTGCGGTTCATCGGCTACCTGAAGCCCTACAAGAAGATTCTCGCGCACCTGTTCATCGCCACCTTCGTCATCCAGATGCTGGGGGTGGCGCCGCCGATCATCATTCAGCACATTCTGGACGAGGTGATCGTGCACGAAAACGTGTCGCTGCTGCACGTGCTGATCGCGGGACTGATCGTCGCCAACGTGTTCACCCAGCTGACTTCGGTGATGCGCGCGTTCCTGTCCAACTTCATGGTGCGCAACATGGACTTCGCCATGATGTCGGGCTTTCTGAAACACGCTCTGTCGCTGCCGATTCCGTTTTTCGCCAAACGCAAGACCGGCGACATTTTCGCGCGCTTCCAGGAGAACCAGACCATCCGCGCGTTTCTGACCGAGTCGACCATCAGCACGGTGCTGAATCTCCTGATGGTGTTCATCTACTTCAGCATCCTGTTCATGTACAGCGTCAAGATGACTTCGCTGCTGGTGCTGCTGGTGATTCCCATCCTGGTCCTGACGGTGGCGGTCACGCCGAAACTGAAGGCCTACGCGCGTGACACCTTTCAGGCGTCCACCGATGCCGAGTCCACTCTGATGGAAATCATCGGCGGCGCGGAAACCGTCAAGGGCATGGGTATCGAGCGTCCCATGCGCCTCAAATGGGAGAAGAAGTACACCAATGCGCTGGACGTGCGTTACCGTGCGCAGCGTTTCAATATCCTGGTGGGGCTTGCCAGCCAGCTGTTCAGCGCCACCATCAGTATTGTCATCCTGTGGACCGGTGCCAACCTGGTGCTGGCGCAGGAGCTCACCATTGGCCAGCTGATCGCGTTCAACGCCCTGATGGGCAGTGTTCTGAGCCCGCTGATGGGCCTGGTGGCGTTGTGGAACCGGGTTCACGAGGCCGGCGTGGCCATGGAACGGCTGGGCGACATCCTGGAAATGGAACCCGAGCAGAAGCCGGAAGAAATCAGTTCCCGCGTGCTGCTGCCCGACCTGAAGGGCGATATCGATTTGAAAGGGGTGTATTTCCGCTACGGGGGCAACGAGACGCCGTATGTACTGGAGAACATCAGCTTCTCCATGCGTGCCGGCGAGCTGGTTGCCATCGTCGGCCAGAGCGGCTCCGGCAAGACCACGCTGGCCAAGCTGCTGGTCGGGTTCTACCTGCCGAGCGAGGGCACCCTGACGGTGGACGGCTACGACCTGACGGTGATCGACAAGGAGTACTACCGGGCCCAGATCGGCTATGTGATGCAGTCCAACCTGCTGTTTTCGGGCACCATCGCCGAGAACATCGCCAGCGGCGAGGAGAACCCGGACCGCAACCGTATCATCGAGGTGGCCAAGCTGGCCGACGCGCACGGTTTCATTACCAACATGCCGCTCGGTTACGAGCAGGTGGTGGGCGAGCGCGGGGTCGGGTTGTCGGGCGGCCAGCTGCAGCGTCTGTGCATTGCGCGCGCGCTGTACCACAACCCGCGCCTGCTGATTTTCGACGAAGCCACCTCGGCGCTGGATACCCATTCGGAAAGCAACATCCTCAGCAACATGCAGCAGATCCTCAGGGGCAGGACGGCGGTAGTGATCGCACACCGGCTCAGCACCATCATGAGTGCCGACAAGATACTGGTGCTGTACAACGGCAGCATTGTCGAGGAAGGCAGGCACAGCGAACTGGTGGACAGGAAAGGCATGTACTTCCAACTGGTCAAGAAACAGATTGCGAGCGGGTGATGAAACTCATAGAGTCAAAAGCGGAATCGGCGATCTCTTACGGCGGGCTGATCGAGAAAATCGAGATCCTGCGCTCGACGCTGCGCTGGGCGTCGACACTGGAACGCCCGCAGATACAGAAACTGCTCAGCCAGTGTAACGCGCTGCGCGATGAAGTCATGCAGTTGTCGCGTAAGGAGCGCTTTGTCACCGCCAGCGCCGCCGGGCAACGTGGCCGCAAGCAGACCCTGGCGCAGCGGCGCAAGGGGCTGCTGGATCGCAGTTTCGTGTTCGAGGGTGTGTTCGGCGAGAGCCCCAAGCTGCTGGACGCCCTGGAGATCGCCGAAAAAGCCGCGCCCACCGATCTGCCGGTGCTGATCGACGGTGAGAGCGGCACCGGCAAGGAACTGATGGCGAAAGTGATTCACGCCAATGGCAGTCGTGCGGACAAGCCCTATATTTCGGTCAACTGCGGTGCCATCCCGGACAATCTGCTCGAGTCGGAACTGTTCGGTCACAAGCGCGGCGCGTTCACGGGCGCGAGTTCAGACCGTGCCGGCAAGTTCGAGACCGCCAACACCGGCACCATTTTTCTCGACGAAATCGGCGAACTGCCGTTGCCCGGACAGGTCAAGCTGCTGCGCGTGCTGCAGTCCAATGAAATCCAGCGCGTGGGTTCCGACAAGGCCATCGATGTCGATACGCGCATCGTCGCCGCCACCAACAAGAACCTGATGAAAATGTGCCGCGAGGGCAGCTTCCGCGAGGATCTCTTCTACCGGCTGAGTGTGATCCAGGTGACCTTGCCGCCGCTGCGCGAACGCAAGGACGAAATCTCGCTGCTGATCGAGTATTTCGGCGACGAGGCGGCCGAAAAGCTGCAGCGCCAGCCGGTCAAACTGAGCCGCCGGCTGCGCACCTTCCTGCTCAATTACGCCTATCCCGGCAATATACGCGAGCTGCGCAACATCATCTTCCGCATCGCCTGCCTGGCCAGCGATACCGCGGATTTCGAACACCTTCCCGAGACCATTCGCCCCGCCACCCAGGAGGCGAAGGCGGAACAGGGCGACGAAGAGCTGGCCAAGATGTCGCTCACCGATCTCAAGAAAGCGGCCAGCGACGCGGCCGAGCGGCAGTTCCTGGAACGCGGCCTGCAGGAACTGGGCGGCAAGGTATCCGAACTCGCCCGCCAGCTCGACATGAACCGCTCGCACCTGCAGACGCTGCTGAAAAAACACGGCCTGCGCTCCAAGGAATACCGGGCAAAGAGCTAGGGCACGCGGCGCGCGTGCACAAGCCCGGAAGGTCACCTCGAGCACGTAACCCTGCCTTGCCGGGCTTTGGTCGCAGCCCGTGGACCGAGCCTGGCTGGGGCGGTGAGCCCTGGGCGGAGCCCGGCTATCCTTACAGCGGCTATGGCGCGGCCCTCGACAGAACGCACGCGCGCCAGCGCGAGATGCGCGACCACCGAGCCGCTATGCGGTCCGTGGCACGCATGCTCTCGGGACAGCGCAGCTTCGATCGCGCCAAAGCGATTGGTCTTGCGCGAGAGATTGAAGCGAGTTCTGGCGATGCCTGGCATGTCGTCAGCTCGAGCATTTACGGCGCGACCCTGATAGCCCTTTACACGGCATCAGCGCTGTATCACGGGGTGACAGCAGCTCGAGTCAAGAATGTCCTGCAGAGGCTCGATCACGCGGCAATTTTCCTTCTCATTGCTGGCACCTATACGCCGTTCACGCTGGTCAATTTACGTGGCGGCTGGGGCTGGAGCCTGTTCGGTACGGTGTGGTCTGTGGCCGTGGCGGGGATGATAATGGAGCTTGTCGTGACCAAGCGTTCCCGGCGCATTTCCATCGGCTTGTACCTGGGTCTGGGCTGGCTGGCTGCGATTGCGATCGAACCCATGATTGCGAACGTGGCCCCGGGCGGTTTGCTGTTACTGGTGGTCGGCGGGTTGTTCTACTCTCTGGGCGTGGTCTTCTACGTATGGAAGACACTCGCGTTTCACCACGCTATCTGGCACCTGTTTGTGCTCGCGGGCAGCGCATCCCACTTTTTTGCCGTGTTTCTATACGTGATTCCAAACGGCTCCAGCTGACGCTGGATCCCCGGCTGGGCGCCTTCCGCTGGCTGAATGTCCGCCGTCCGCCTGTAGGGCATTCAATCCAGAAAACTTTATTTCCGGGGCGTCTACCCGTCTGACCCACTACACCCGCTCTGGTCGCTAATTGAACGGTCAGTCGCTCACGACGACATCATCCCTCATCAACAGGCTGTCAACCTCGGCCTCGGCAAGCAGCCAGTCCTCCCGCGCGTCAGTGAGAAACCCGCGAGACTCGCTTCGCAGGTAAGCGACTTCGGCAATCATCCGGCGACGTTCGGCACTACTGATCTGTCGATGTCCGACCGCATCGGCAGCGGCTTTATTTCGGGGCGCAGCCTTTTTTGCCGCCGTCTTTCTGGCGACCGATTTTTTTGCCGGCGCCTTTTTGCTCGCGGCTACTTTCTTTGCTCCCTGGGGCTTGCTGCTGGTTGTTTTCGTCGCAACTTTCCGACTCGTGGTCTTTTTCTTGACCGATTTTGCATCTGTTTCGCCTGCCCGTCCGGACGTCTGTGTTGTGGTCTTGGCCATGGCATATCTCCCCGTGCATGAATAACGGTAGGAACGAATAACAGAGCGATAGCAAGGATCGAACCAGTTTGACTAACTGGCTTAATGTTAAACTATTTCGCTCAAACTGTACGGGCCCGGCAGGCTCTATTGCACAGTCATTGTGCGCGTGACGCATCATGTGCAAGCGAATAGCCCAACGTACAGTGGCAGCAGGCCCGCGTCGCTCAGGCCGGGCAGGATGTTGCCCTCGTCCCGCGACAGGACCTTCTCCGCCCAGCCGGTTCTGGCCGCATGGCTCGCAACGACCGAAAACGGCGCGACGAACAGGCCGTCGTCAGGCACGCCCTGCGTGACCTTGCTGCGCGCAAGTTCGTGACCCGAGGCGGTGCCGCAATTTACCGGGCTATTGTCCGCACGCATCGGCTACCAGTCATCCACTCTCGGTCCGTACCCGGCAGCCTCAAGATCCCATGGCCTCGGCATACCATCTGCGGAGAGTCAGTCTGTAGCCGACGGGGCAGGTCCAGATGTGAAAATGGAGTGACGATGCGGCTATTGAGGCACTGCCAGACCAAAGGGGCGGCAACAGCCAGGCTGAACCGAGACCAGCGTGCCACATCCTTGCTCTAGCGTTGTTGCCCGTTTAATGATCGCGGGTGACTGCAAAGACGGGTTGCGGGGCGAATCCGGACTTCGCGGCCGGGTACGGTTTCCAGAGCAGGCCTGAGTTATTGCGGCTTAGCGTTTCGCCGTCAGCTGCGCCTCGCGGTTGCGGTTCTTCAGGGTGGTGATCAGTCCCTCGACACCCTGATTTCGCAGGATGCTCGAGAATTCCGATCGGTAGTTGCCGACCAGGCTGATGCCCTCGATGCGAATGTCGTACACCAGCCACGGACCGCTCCGGTTGTGGGTGAGGAAACTGATCTCGATGGGCGCGCCGTCGGCGCGGTATACGCGCAGATCCACGGTGGCGGTGCCCCTGGCGGACACCGCTGCCGCCTGGCTGACGTCCACGCGCTCGCCCTGGTAGGCCATAAGCGAACTGGTGTAGGTGCGTACCAGCAGGACCTGGAATTCGCCGGTGAACGTCTCCAGATCCGCAGCGTCGACGCGGCGCGCGTGTTTACCCAGCACGATATGCGCGATGCGCGGCATGTCAAGGTGCGGTACCACCAGGTCGTTCACCAATTCGTAAAGCCGCTGGCTGCGGTCGGTGGTCGTCGAGTCGTCGTTGAGGCGCACCAGGAGTTGCTCCACCGTATCCTCGATCAACGCCGCGGGCGACACGGCGTGCTCAGTGCTGAGCGCCGCATTGTCAGCGGGCTGGGCGGGCAACTCGCCGGCCGCGGCCACGTGCAGCAGAGACAGGAGTGCGAGGGCGAGCAGGTAAGGCAGGTAGTCGGTACGCATCGATTCGTCTCCCTCAGTGCAGCGCCGCGGCGGCGGCCTGCTCGCGGGTGTAGAAAAAGCCGTCGCGCACAAACCCGGCGACCACCGAGGCCCTGAGGCCGGTGACGCGCCCGGCCGCGTCGCGCTGCGCGACCCAGCTGTCCGGCAGGCCGTCCAACAGGTGCATGGGCGCGGGCAGACCGTTGGCGAAACGCGCCAGTTCGACCCGGTCCGTGGCCGCATCGTAGAACGCCGGCCGGAAGCCGCCGGAGCGATTCTCCTCGCTGACACCGCCGGTGCCGACGAAGGCCAGGTTCTGTCGCCTGAGTGTCTCGTTGGTCAGCAGATTGTTCATGGGTAGCGCCTCGCTGGTGCCTGTGCTGTGGTCGTGCACAGACTAAAGCAGAGATCATGCCAACGAAGTTGAGAAAGATCGCAACTGATTGAAGTTACGATATAAAATTACCTATCAAGAGTTCCGCAAGGCGCTTCCGGCAGGCCCGGTGGCGGGTTAGCGGCGCCCCGGGCGGCTGCCGCTGACCAACAGCCCGGGTGCCGGCGTTGTCCCCGGAGCAACACTTTGTCGCAGTGGCTCGGCGCCCGCAGCAGCCGCTTGCAGGCCGCAACGCCGCAGTGCGGGACAATGGCCGCGACCCTTCGCGGCAGCAACGCGGTAATCCGGGAAGTGTTAACGGGCCGGGCGGGGTGCTTCGCGCGCCAGCTCCCGCAGCTGGCGGGTTTCCTGTTCGACCAGCTGTTTGTTCTCGCCTTTGATGTCCAGGGAAATGACACGCAGCGCCGGCACCAGCGGAATCTGCCGGTTGTCCGGATTCGCGCAGAACTGGTCCAGTGCCCGGCTGATGGTTTCGTATTTACCGTAGGCAAACTGGTCGCGGATCTGGGATTTGCCGAACACAAGCCCGTCGTAGACGCCGGCAACGTAGGACAGCTTGGGCAGCATGGGGTCGATGCCGACTTCGGTGAACTTGTCAAAACTGCCCCACCAGGCGCAATCGGTGCGCAAAGCGCCGTCCTCGGCCCCCGCCGTGCCGGCCAGTGCAAGGAGCAGGGTAATGGCCATCGTTGAAACTTTCATGAGTCGCTCCGCCGAGTCGTGGCGCCGTGCAGCGCGGACCCCTGTCCGGCCGATTGCCTGCGCAGTGTAGCCCCGCATCGGGAACGGCGCCATAGTGCTGCCGCCGGGGCTCATGTGTCGCTGAGCAGCGCTGGCTTCAGCACCTTGGAGAAAGGCTTTTGCGGCCCTCGGCAGAGTTCGTTCACAGCCGGATGCCCGCTGCTGCGTCCGGCGTGAAAACGGCTGCCATGCGGCGACAGGCAAAAAAAAGCGGAGTTCACCAGGAACTCCGCAAGTCAGAGGAGGAGTAGCGTTAGTGCGCTGTCAGGACCCGGCCTGAATCAGAGCCGGACTGGCTGCCGAGATCGACATCACGTCGAAGCTGTTCACGATGGTGCCGGAGTTGCCGCCGCCGTTGTACACGTTGAAGATGGTCGGGTTCTGGTTGATCACGTTGTAATCGTAATCGATGTAGTTGTTGGTGACGTTGTAGATACTGGTCGGCGCCGGGCTGCTCACGGAAGCGGCCTTGTTGCGCGCTACCGTCCAGCCGAGGCTGAAACCGCCGCAGATTTTCAAGACTGCCGCCTGGTCGAGGTCCTTGCTGTGTGCCAAATCGTTGATGATGAGTGCGCTCATTGTGCTGGTCTCCGTTATTCGATGGTCGGAATCTGCTCTGTGGTCTAGCGGCCTGTCGGTTCTGCCTCCGCTGGATGATCAGTCAGTTTGCAGATGGCGTGCCAATATCGCTGTATTGCTCGTATTGTGAATGTAACGCTATGTTCTATAAAAGATAAATTATATTCGGGCGCGGTGGGGCGGATTTCAGGTACCTCTGGCCGCAGCCATTTGTACGGGTCGGGCCAACGGATTGCGGCTGAAACGTTTGTTCGCCAGGAACAGCACTCCGTTGCCCGCCGTTGCCGGCGGCTGGAGTCTCTGCTGGTTTTGTCTGTAGCCCTGCTCTGCGACCTGCCGTGCGCGGTAACAGCCATTGGAACCGATCTCACCATCCCGCACGGGCCGCGTTGCTGTCCGAAATACCTGCCTGTAAGGCGCAGCGCGCCGCACAGTCGTTGACCTGCGGGTAAGCGCTGCAACACCGCAGAACGGTATTTCGGACGCAACCCCCCGGGGGATCGGGCGAATCGCTGGGGTTGCTTTGTGTCCTTCGTGTTCCTTTGTGGTTAATGATGAGAGGCGCTGACCCGGCCTCCGCAAACCGTTCCGACCACCAGGCCGGTAACGAGTGGAAGCAGCCAACTTTGCTCCCGCGACTGTTCGCGGCCAACCGACTTCCGGACCGACCCAGGCGCCTTCCGGGATATGGCTCAGGGCCCGTGGTTGTCGGAAAGGATTATTCAAAACATCAAGTTATAGAACTATCGGCGGTGCGGGGCGGAGTTTGGCACGGCTCCTGCTCCAGGGCTTAGGCGTGAACACCCGTGTTCATTCGACTCAACCCAACCGGACCCGTATTTGTCACAAGCTTAGGAGACGCGAAATGAAGACTTTGAAGATTAACGACCTGGAACTCAGCAAGGACCTGGATGACGCTTCCATGAAGACTGTCAGCGGCGGCATGAACTTCGGTGCGCAGGGCGGCCAGCTGGCCCCCGTGGACGTCGCCGGTGGCGGTTTCTTCAGCCCGCAGGTGGTCACCAGCGTGCCGGTGAACGTTCCGGTTTCGGTTCAGCTCGACCTGGACACTGCGCTCGATCTCGAAAACAGTGTCGCCAACGTAATCGCCTCGGCTTACTCGGGTATCAGCCAGTAAGTCCTTGCGTGCCTGCGTTTTGTCGCGCCGTCAGCGGAGGTCTGCGGACCTCCGCGCCCGGCGGGCGCAGCGGCTTCGTTGCGTTTCGGTGCCCATCGACTAGGCTAACCATAGTTCGGCAATCGATACAGAGATCGGCGCCGGGCGCCCGGCCTGCAATGGATTTCTGCCAACGCCGGGGCTGACCACGGGACCAGGCAGCAACCCAATATCACACACTACGCCCCTGCGGTCCCAGGGCCTGCACCGGCGAAGCCAACACCCATAACCAGGAGGCCAGAGTATGGACCGACGTCACTTCATTCGCTTTGGGTTTGCCGCTATCGGCACCACGGTGGTCGCGCCGCGCATTGTGCTGGCGAGCGCGGCTGAATCGCCCATGGCCGGCGGTGTTTATTACACCGAGGATGCGCCCGGGCGCTGGAGCAAGAAGGTGTTGTCACACCTGCCCAACGTCGAAGTCGAGAAACAGCAGCAGGCGAGCATGGTTCGCGTTCTGACCCGGCACACCATGGAAGAGTACGATCACTACATCGTGAAGCACATTGTGCTGGACCAGGACTTCGGGTTTATCGCGGAGAACATGTTCAACCCGCTGCAGGACAAGGACCCCCTGTCGGAATTCGATCTCGGCGACTACAGCGGGCGGATCCACGTGTTAAGCGTCTGCAACCAGCACGATACCTGGTTGAATATCGCTGAGGTATAGAGGCCTAGGCGGGGCGCGCTGCAGCCACTGCCAGTACTCGTGAGGCCGGAGCCAGTGACGTCATTCCCGGCAGGGGGATGGCAGGGCACTGGCTCCGGCGGCAGTAGCGTCGGCGCGGCTGCTGCAGCCCGCTGCTGTTGCTGCGGCAGCTGTCACGCATCGATCTCAGGGGCTGATGGTGTAGCCACCGGATTCGTACGGAGTGGCCGGCCCAGGTCCATAGCCGGGCCTGGCACCTTGGTCGGGTCCTGTACCGGCCCCCGGACCTGGTCCGTAGCCCGGCCCGGGTCCATAGCCGGGTCCCCCACCTTGGTCGGGTCCTGTACCGGCCCCCGGACCATACCCCGGCCCTGGCCCGTAGCCGGGCCCGGGTCCATAGCCCGCACCTGCGCCTTGGCCGGGTCCGGCACCGGGTCCCGGCCCATACCCAGGCCCTGGGCCATAGCCGGGCCCGGGCCCATAGCCCGCACCTGCGCCTTGGCCGGCACCGGGTCCCGGCCCATACCCAGGCCCCGGTCCGTAGCCTGGACCCCCGCCCTGGCCCGGTTCAGCGCCACTTTGACCAGCTCTGTAACCGTAACCGGGGCCTGCTGCGCCTCGCCCCGGTCCGTAGCCGTAACCGGGACCCGAGCCGCGCCGGTTACCCATGCCAAACCCCGAACCGCCGCGTTCGCCGGGTTCGCGCCCGTAGCGCATAGCGCGCCCCGAACCCCGGTCGTAGTCCGGCCCCGGTCCGTAGCTCTGGCCCGGGCCCCGGTTGCTGCCCATTCCCATGCCGCCTGCCGCGGCGCTGCCGACATAGGCCGTTGCGGCGAGTGCGGCAACGGCGACGATACTGCGTAGGGTGATTGTTCTGTTCACGTCGTTCTCCTCAGTTTTGGGCCACAGCATGGCAAAAGGCAGCATCGCTTCACCCCCTGTGAAATATCAGCAGCAAGCACCACGGATCAACCAGAGCGCTGACCAGGCAATCGCTTCGACAACACGACCGCTGCCGGTTCGGTGTTTCTCTTTATTGTAGCCTCACTGATAATGCGCCGTTCATGCGCCCGGGCGCAACCGGCGGGCGGACTGCGCGAGCAGGGCTGCGCGGGTATTCACGGCGGGGGCGCGGAGAACACCGGGATTGAAAGCAAATTCGGACTCTCGCTGCTGCGCTCGTCGCGCTCGCGCCGGGCCCGACCTGGCTGCCAGGAAGCCAGATCAAGCGGCCGCGCACACTGCATAAACATGTTGACTTCAGGGTTTCCCTGATGGATAAATGCTGGATTTGCGTCTAAACTGTTTGCACGCGCTCCCAACCATACACCAAATCCAAGGGAGACTCGTTCCCCAGAAAATTCCCCGCAACCGTCTGCGGGGATTTTTTTTGCACCGCGCCGGTGTCTGGAAGACTCTCGTTTCACATCGAGATCGCAGAGGACGGAATTAGTCAAATCCTGCCCTGCGATCGGCATAGCTTTCCAGTCTCTGTGGTTTCTGCGGCCTCGATGTGGATATCAGCCGTCCGAATGCTCACATCGAGATCGCGAGGACGCAGAGGACAGGGAGATAGTCAAATCCTGCCCTGTGCTCGGCATAGCTTTCCAGTCTCTGTGGTTTCTGCGGCCTCGATGTGAATATCACTCGTCCAAATGCTCACATCGAGATCGCAGAGGACGCCGAGAGCATCGAATTGCTGCCCCGCGATCGGCATAGCATTTCCAGTCTCTGTGGTCTCTGCGGCCTCGATGTGAATATCAGCTCCGTCTGCTCACGGCGCTCCTGCGCTCGCGTGTCGGCAGTGCCGGGGGCATCGCTCAGAACGAGTCGGCCTCCAGTTCGAGGTAGATGCGGTAAGCGTTACCGCGGTTGCTTGCGTCGAAGGCCGGCATGCCCTTATACGCTGACCAGTCGGTATTTTCATAGGCCTGATCGAACGGGATGAAGTCATCCACCGCCTGCTGCATCGCGTCGCGTACGTACTCGATGTAGTTTCTGGTGGTGCTGACGGCGGCCGAGATGTCGTTGGACGCATCTCCGTGTCCCGGGATGACATAGCGGGGTGGGGGCTGCAGGGCGGTGAGAGCGTCCAGACCTTTCAGCCAGTTCGTGGTGTCGGTTTCGGGGCTGTCGAGAAACGGGATCCTGCCTTCATAGATGACGTCGCCGCTGAACAGCACGCCATAGTCCCTGACCAGCATGATCGTGTCGCCCGGGGCATGTGCGGGTCCGAGGTGCTTCAGATCAAAGCTGATGCCACCCAGGGTAAAGGTCGCGGCAGCGTCGAATGTCTCGTCCGGCATGACGATATAGGTGTTTTCATCCACCCACGGATACAGTGCCTCACGGCGCTGCGCCAGGCGGCGCTGCGCATCCTCACCCTGGCTGGCGCGGTTGCCGCCTGCATACCCGAGTGCCAGGCGTTGTGCCCACACCGGCGGGTCGCCCGCATGTTCCTTGAAGGCCTGCAGGCCATACACATGATCGGCGTGGTAATGGCTGATGACGATGCGCGCCACCGGTTTGTCGGTGACCTCGCGTATTCTTTGCAACAGCCGGTAACCGAGTGCCGGTGTGCCCAGAGCATCGAATACCACCACGCCCTCATCGGTTACCACGAAGCCGGCGTTGGACGTATGGCCTTCGTTATCAGCGCCGGGTACCCCGGAAAGACCGATAACATAATAGACGGGTGCGTCCGGCACCTGGTGCAGTACGAAAGGCAGGCTGACTGCGCCATAAGGGGTATCCACCGCGTCCGCTGCCGCACTGAATGAAGCCGCGACCAGCCACGCCGCTGCGAAGCAGCCCAGTACGGTGTGCGCCCGGGTGCTAAGACCCCGGGCAAACTGCCGCCACACCGGCAGAGCACTACTGCATGTAGGCATAACCTTCTTCCTGTTGCAGACGAACAATCTCCGCATCGGCCATGGGCACAATCTGTACAAATCCGTGAATGTCCTCCGGCTCGAAACCGTGGCCGCGTGCGGCTATCCGGCACATTCTGATTTCAATAGTGCCGCCGACCGTCAGACTCTGAGCGCGGACCATGAGTTCCTTGTACTTGTGGTAGTTCTCGATTGCGAACAGGGGTATTTCGTCACCGTGCAGGACCAGCACGATCGAGGCCGCGAAAGGGTCGGCCTGGTAAAGATTGTTCAGGTAGCTGGCTCGATCGAGGACGCGTGACAAGGCTTCGCGGTCCGCAACGGCCACGTCGTAGACGACTCGCTGCGGCGAGTAATCGACATTATGGGGTTTGCCTTTGCCCCACGGTGCAGTCTCCGCGGCTAACGCAGAGGTCATACTGAAAACAGCGAAAAGGCATGCCAGTGGCCAGGCGCAAGGTGTTTGCATGAGTTACCTCCCCTGCAGTGTTGCGGGTATACGTTGAGCCGCGCGTTGCGATCCAGCGCGATGCAACGATCGCCAGCGCGCCGCGACGCTACCCAGACTCTAACGTGCCGTGGCTTGCAAAGCGAGATCCGGTAGACAGGGTAGGGGTGTTGTATTCACATCGAGGGCGCAGAGAGCGCGGAGCGTAGAAGACGATTGCAACAATGCAATGAGTTGGTCGTCTCGGCGACCTCTGCGGCCTCGATGTGAACGCTGCACGCGGTTGGGGTGCGCCGGACGCCGCAGTTCTCGCGCCCCTGTTGCAGGGCTGCAAACTTCATCCCGGCGGGTGTTCTCGCCGGCCCAACAAACGGCCTGTCCAGGGGGGCTCCCGGCCGGGGTACAACCGCGCCGGTAAAAAAAATAAAACCAGTTGCAATAGTCGCTTAGCGATAATCGGTGCCGATGGGCCAAAGCTGGCACAGCGGCTTCAATACCGGGGTCGTGGACCTGATGTAGGTTGGGCTGAACGAGGTG
>CAVOGN010000018.1:0-32750 GCA_963695455.1 uncultured Gammaproteobacteria bacterium
AGGGAGAGCGGCGGCAGGCTGAGAGCCATTTCCTTCGAATACGGCGACGTAGAGAAAGGCAATAACCTGGAACAGAACATCGTCCTGCAAGCGGGCGATGTTGTTGTCGTTCCCTAGACAGCTCATCGCCCTTGGCGGGGACAACACCCTGTCTGATTCCGACCACTAAGCTCTGAATGAAAGTGTATTGCCTGCCGCAGGCGCGGTCACTGCGGCATTTCAGGCACATCTGAATCAATTGAACACCGCCAGCGCTCCCTCCTATAATGCGCGGATTGGAGGGATTTGCCACTATTACGACTCCAACTTGTTGCAACAATACAACACACCAAGGGACTTTAATCTATGCGGAACCGATTGCGCCAGGCGCTGGATATTCTTGTTCTCGCCGCGACCACCACGTCCATCAGCCACGCCGCCGAGTGGAAGATCGATCCGCGTATAGATCTACGTGCCGGCTATAACGACAATATCAGGCTGAGTACCGACGACGAACTATCGTCCCCCGAAATCGACCTGGGGGTGGGAAGCTTATTCAGCTACGCAACGCCCACCTCGGGGATCAGCGGTGATCTGGATCTGGAGGCTCGCCGCTACACCGACGAGAGCGACCTGAATGACGAGATCGGACGCCTGCGGTTTGCGTCCTTCCGCAAAATGGAACGCTCGCGGCTGGGATTCAACGTTGACCTGGTCAAGGATACGACGCTGGACAGCCAGCTGGAGGAAACCGGCGTGGTGTTCCAGCGCGTGAACCGCTGGCGTTACAGCCTGAATCCGACCTGGGCATACTCGCTCAGTGAGCGCACCAGCATGGAACTCGGCTATACCTACACCGATGTGAATTACGACAACAACAATAACTCGAATTTCTCCGACTACACCACCAATGGCGGGCAGGTTTCGCTGTCGAGAATCCTGACTCCGCGCGCGACGGGCAGCATGACCGCGTCCTATACCCAGACCAAAGAACGACAATGACATCGAAGCCACCTATACCGGCTTGCAGGCAGGCGCGAACTACCAGTTCAGCGAAACGCTATCGGGTTCGATATTCGCCGGTATCCGGCGCAGCGAGATCAAGGCAACTCGGAACACCTTTATTCGGGTTCTGGACGAGAACAACAATCTCATTCTTGTGCCCGTAAGCAGCGGCACCCAGGACGATGATTTTGGCTATACGTTCAGCGGCACCGTCCAGAGGAGCTTCGTACGGGGTGACATCAGCCTCTCGGCAACCCGCGACATCAGGAGCACAGTGTCGGGCATTCCCCTGCAGGTGACCCGGCTCGGCTGGGACAACTTGTACCGTTTCACAGAAATTCTCAGCGGTGAACTGAAACTTTCTTACTACCAAAGCGAAGCCGCCAACGGGGTTGGCAGCCAGGACCGCAACTATTACCAGGTCGAGCCGCGATTCAGCTGGCGTCTGCGGGAATTCTGGACACTGTCGGGCAGCTACAGTTACCGGAAACAGACCTACGATGCCTCGAACGATGACGCGGTACAGAACGCCGCATATTTGACGCTCAGATACGATTGGCCTAGAATCGCAGTCTCCCGCTAGTGGCCTGAATTTGGGGGAAGGTCACGCGCGCCAGCGCAGTACCCCGAAGCGCGGAAGGGAACATAATGCAAGAACAAGGTCTTGATTTTTCAGATTATCTGGCTGCGTTCAAACGGCGACGCCTGAGCATCACTGCGATCGCGGTAACGGTTTTCCTGATCGGTGCGCTGGCGGCCTGGCTATGGCCGGCCACGTACAAGTCTTCTGCCACCATTCTGATCAAAGAACAGGACATTCCGCCGGAACTGGTTCAGTCGACGGTGACCAGCTACGCTTCCCAGCGCATCCAGGCGATCAGCCAACGGGTGATGGCCCGGTCAAAACTACAGGAAATCATTAACAAATATGAACTTTATGCGGAAAATCGAGACCGCCTGACCTCCGAGGAAATTATCGAGGAGATGCGCGAAAACATCTCTTTGGACATGATCGATGCTGAGGTGGTCGATCCGCGTACAGGCCGCCCCACGGCCGCAACCATCGCCTTCCAGCTCAGTTTCTCCGGCGAATACCCTGATCAGGTACAGAAAGTCGCCAATGAGCTGATGAGCCTGTACCTGCAGGAGAACCTGCGTGAACGCTCTGAAAAAGCCAGCGAAACGTTCGCTTTCCTCGACACGGAAGCAGAACGTTTGAGCAGCAACATCGCGAAGCTGGAAGAAAAGCTGGCCGAGTTCAAGAAACAGCACCCGAACTCGCTGCCGCAGCTGGCGGAGCTGAACCGGCAGTCAATGGAACGCACCGAGCGTGAAATGATCGACATTGATACCCAGCTCCGCTCGCTGGAAGAACGCAGAATCATGCTGCAGGGCCAGCTGGCGCAGTTGAAGCCGTACGGCGCCGACGCGTCAGTCGATCCCTCGACGCGCCTGCAGGCGTTGCGCACCCAGTATTTCGGTCTGGTCGCCCGCTATTCGGAAGACCATCCCGACGTCATTCGAACAAGGCGCGAAATCGAGGGGCTGGAGCAGGAAACCGGCGCCGTGGACAGCTCAGCCGAGCAGCTGAAGCAGATCGACGCTCTGCGCGGCGAGTTGGCGGCCCTGGAGGAAGAAGTACTCCGATCAGCATCCGGATGTCGTCAAGCTCAGGCGCCAGATCGCAGTCTCTGGAAGCTTCGGCAGACAGCTCAGCCCGCAAGGCCGACCCTGGCCTCAACGGCTGCCGACAATCCGGATAATCCGGCCTATATCCAGCTGAAATCCCAACTCGAAGCTGCAGATGCAGAGGTACGCTCTCTCCGCACCAAGAAAGAGGACCTGCGCAAAAAACTGGACGACTATGAACAACGCCTGATCGAGACACCCCAGATAGAAGCGGAATACCGCATCCTGGCCCGGGAGCTGGACAACGAAACCCAGAAATACCAGGAAATCACGGGCAAGAAGATGTCAGCGCGCATCGCCCAGGAACTCGAAAAAGACAGCAAGGGCGAACGCTTCGAAATCGTCGAGCCGCCGATTCTGCCGGAAGAACCGGTCAGCCCCAACCGCCCGGCGATTCTGTTCCTGAGCCTGGTGCTGGCGCTGGGCTCCGGCGTCGGTTTTGCCGCCGTGGCCGAGAGCCTCGACGACTCGGTGCGCGGCAGCAAGTCGGTCGCCATGGCACTGGGCGCGGCTCCCCTGGCCTCCATTCCCTATCTGGAAAACGATCGGGAAGTGTCCCGGCGCAAGCGCCGCCTGGCGACCCGGGCCGTGGCCGCGGTCGGGGCGGTGGTACTCTTGATCGTGGCGCTGCACGTCTTCTGGACGCCGCTGGACGTGCTCTGGTACAAGGCGCTTCGAAAAGCCGACGTGGTCATCAACACCTGATACAGGCCAAACAGAGCAGGTATTCGAACATATGGAACGCATCAAACAGGCTCTGGAACGCGCCCGTGCCGAACGGGAGGGGCAGCCCACGCCCGTGGTCATCGACAACACGGCGCCAGCGGCCACTCCTGCGCCGCTCCCCACGGCCCAGCAAGTCCGGTATTCGCAGACCCGGCCGGTGGATATCTCAGATGAAGAACTACGGGAGAACCGCGTGGTGACCGCTTTCGAACCCTGCGCATTCACCGATGCCTACAAGATCCTGCGCACCCAGGTGCTGCAGCGGCTGAGCGAAAACGACTGGAACGTGCTGGCCATCACCAGCCCGGGCCACGGCGAGGGCAAAACCCTGACGGCGCTGAATCTTGCCGCCAGCCTGGCCATGGAAGTCAACTACACCGTGCTGCTGGTGGACGCCAATCTGCGTCACCCCAGCCTGCACACCCACCTGCGGCATCCCCGGCGAGCCGGGCCTGAGCGATTACCTGCTCGACGACACCCCTATCACCGAGCTGCTGGTGCAGCCCAGGGGCATCGACCATCTGACCGTGCTGCCCGGCGGACGGGCGCTGCACAAGAACTCGGCCGAAATGCTCAACTCGCCCAAAATGAGTCAGCTGGTCGAGGAAATGAAAAACCGCTATCCCAGCCGCATTGTGGTTTTCGATCTGCCGCCGGTGCTGAGTGCCGCCGACGCCATGGCCTTCGCCCCGTACGTGGATGCGACCCTGCTGGTGATCGAGGAAGGCAAGACCAAGCGCAAGGAACTTCAGCACGCGCTCGACCTGCTTGCCAGCACCAACGTGCTGGGCACCGTGCTCAACAAAACGGGCCACAGCTGATCGGCGTCGTTATGTACGAAAACTTTTATGGATTCCGGGAAAAACCCTTCTCCCTGCTTCCGGACTCCGGCTTTCTGTATCTGAGCAGCAAGCACCGCATCGCGCTCACGCTGCTGGAGTACGGCCTGCTCAACCAGGCCGGTTTCACGGTCATCAGCGGCGACATCGGTACCGGCAAGACCACCCTGATCCGCCAGCTCCTCAACCAGATCGACCCGGGTATCAAGGTGGGCCTGATTTCCAACACCCACCAGACTTTCGGCGACCTGCTGCAGTGGATCGCGCTGGCCTTCGAGCTGCCCCACCAGGGCAAGGACAAGGTCACGCTGTACCGGGACTTCATGGATTTCATCATCCGCGAGTACGGTCAGGGGCGGCGCACGGTGCTGATTGTCGACGAAGCCCAGAACATGTCCGCCGAGACCCTGGAAGAGCTGCGTATGCTCTCCAATGTCAACGCCGACAAGGACCAGGTGCTGCAGGTCATCCTGGTCGGTCAGCGCGAGCTGCGCGACACCCTGCGCCGCCCGGACCTGGTCCAGTTCGCCCAGCGCATCGGCGTGGACTACCATCTGGAGCCCCTGACCGAAACCGAAACGCGCGAATACATCCGTCACCGCTGCCAGACCGCCGGCGGCAAAGTCGATCTGTTCACCGATCAGGCCTGCGCGCGGATTCATCAGGCTACCGGCGGCGTGCCGCGGCTGATCAACCTGCTGTGCGACACGGCCCTGGTGTACGGCTACGCCGAGCAACGCGACAACATCGACGCGGAACTCATCAGCGAGGTTGCCCGCGACAAGCAAAGCGGCGGTCTGTTTCCCTCCACCGCCCCCGAACCACCGGCGACAGCCCCCGAGCCGCGTTCACCCTTCGGCGGGCGGATGGCAGGCGCGCGCAAACCACCCGAAAGTCCCAAGCGGACCGTGACAACCCGGCCGCCGGGCAAAGCAGGCCAGCTGCGCCTGGCCGTCGCGGCCGATTCCGAGCTGCTGCGTATCTACCTGGGCCGCTTGCTTACCAAGCTGGATATCCGGGTGGTCGCGACACTGCCGCTGTCCTCGCAGGCACTGAACGATCTGGAGCCGGACAGCATCGACGTATTGCTGGTGGAACTCGACGACCGCATCGATCGCCTCGACCAGGAACTGTACGACACCCTGATCGACTGGAAACACCCCATACTGTTCAACGACAGCCTGGCCACCGAGGCGAGCCTGTCCCAGCCCGACCGGCTGGATTACGGGCGCAAGCTGAGCGAGAAGCTGTATTCCCTGGTGCCGCACGCACCCCAGTCTGTTGCCTGAACCCGGCCGCATATCGCTGCACCGCCTGTCGCTGCTGATAGCACTGACCTGGATGGCTTTGCTGTTCTATCTGTCGCACCAGAGCCGCCTGCCTGCGCCCTCGCTGTTTTCAGGCCAGGACAAGGTGATCCATGCGATCGTGTATGGTGCGCTCGGCGTCATGCTGCTGGCAGCACAGCCGCTGCGCGCGGGGCGCTACAGCTGGCGGCAGATCGGCAGCAGCGTGGTGATTGCGAGCCTGTACGGGGCCAGCGATGAGCTGCACCAGTCTTTCGTCCCCGGGCGCAACCCCGAAATCGGAGACTGGGTGGCGGACACCCTCGGCGCACTGATCGCCGTGCCGCTGGTCGCCTGGCTGGTCAGACACCGCCGCGCCTGAAACCGGCGACGGAAAACAAGATCTGATAGCCACGGAAAGCACGGAAAACACGGAAATTTCATTTTCGGGGCCTTTGCCCTGATCAGGATTTCGGCCGAATTGGTCGATTTCACTGCGTAACAGAATCCATGACAGGCCAATGTCTGGTGAAGATCGACCGCCACTCGCTGGCAACACAGCGGTATCAACAAAATGAATTTGTCCGTGCTTTGCCGTGTCTTCCGTGGCTAAATAACGGTTTTAACACCGGTGCTTATCGGTGGCCAACCCTACAGATACGCTGACCAGTCGCGGCTGTCGTCACCGAACACCAGAAAGAACGGGTTCAGCAGGGAATCCTTGCGTGTTGTAGCGCAGCGGCTGCATTTCCAGGTCGGTCAGCGAGCCGCCGGCCTGCTCCACCACACAGTGGGCCGCCGCGGTATCCCATTCCGAGGTGGGGCCCAGGCGCGGATAGACATCCGCGGCACCCTCCGCGACCAGGCAGATCTTGAGCGAGCTGCCCATACTGACGATTTCGTGCTCGCCCAGCTTCTCCAGGAAGCTGTTCAGGGAGTCGCCGCGATGGGAGCGGCTGCCGACCACGGCGACCGGGCCGTCCGACAATTTGCGCACGCGGATGGGTTGCTCGCCTTGTCCCGGGATCTCCTTGACAGCCCCCGCGCCCTGGCAGGCCGCATAGGTCACGCCGCTCACCGGTACGTGCACCACGCCCAGCACCGGCACGCCGTCGTCTACCAGCGCGATGTTGACGGTGAACTCGCCGTTGCGCTTGATGAATTCCTTGGTACCGTCCAGCGGATCGATCAGCCAGTAGGTCTGCCAGCCGGAACGCTCCTCGAAGGGTATTTTGGCCGCCTCTTCGGACAGCACCGGGATATCGGGGGTCAGCGCCTGCAGACCGGCAACAATGGCCTTGTGCGAGGCCATGTCGGCGGCGGTCAGCGGCGAGCGATCGTCCTTCTCCTTGACGGAAAATTCGGTGTTGTAGATCTGCGAGGATTTTTTCCCCCGCCTGCTTCGCCAGCGTGCGAACTTCACTGAGATAATCACATGGGTTCATGATGCAGATTCACTTTTGTTGAAATAGCCACGGAAGACACGGAAAAAAGCGTAGGTTGGGCTGAGTGAAACGAAGCCCAACGATGCCGATTCGTTGGGCTTCACTTCGTTCAGCCCAACCTACAGACTGAGGTAATCACATGGGTTCATGATGCAGATTCACTTTGTTGGGATAGCCACGGAATTTTTTAGCCACGGAAGACACGGAAAGCACGGACAAATTCTTATTTGTTGGTTCGGTTGGCATCGTTTGGCGCCGGCGACAGCCTACCATGAGGTGTCGCGTGATTCAGAGCCGTAGGTTGGGCTGAGTGAAACGAAGCCCAACGATGCGGATCCGTTGGGCTTCACGTCGTTCAGCCCAACCTACGAGGCTGCGGTCCCATGACCCAGGGACAGCTCACCGACTGATCGAGTTCTCAGCCCCAAGCCTGGGACAACCCAGGCCTCCTTACAACAAGTTTTCCGTGCTTTCCGTGTCTTCCGTGACTATACGTTCTTTACGGTGTGTTCCGCCGCCATCATACCGGCGATGTCCGGTCAATTCGACCGCCGTATGCAGTATCCTATGACCATGCCGAACGAACTGCCCTGGCAAGCCATCGAAACCGTGTTCCTGGACATGGACGGCACCCTGCTGGACCTGCATTTCGACAACCATTTCTGGCAGGAACACGTGCCGCTGCGCTATGCGGAAAAACACCGACTTTCCCTCGCGCAGGCCAAGCAGGAGCTGTACCCGCGGTTTCGCTCGGTGGAGGGCACCATGGACTGGTATTGCATCGACTACTGGAGCCGTGAACTGGGCCTGAACATCGGGGCCCTCAAGCGCGAGCTGGAACACCTGATCAGCATCCATCCACACGTCGCCGAATTCCTGCAGGCGCTCGGCAACACCGGCCGGCGCGTGGCCCTGCTCACCAACGCCCACCAGCAGGTCATCGAGCTCAAGATGGCCAGCACCGGCCTGGCCAGGCACTTCGACCACCTGATCTGTTCACACGCTTTCCGGATCCCCAAGGAAGACCCGCGGTTCTGGCCCAAGCTGGCCGAACAGGACCGCTTCGAGCCGCAATCCACCCTGTTCGTCGACGACAGCCTGCCGGTGCTGCGCGCCGCCCGCGATTACGGCATCCGCTTCCTGCGCGCCGTCGCGCTGCCCGATACCCGCTCGCCACCGAAACACACCGAGGAGTTCATCGCCATCAACAGCTTCAACGAACTGCTGGAGGGGCTGACTGAATCAGAAAACTTGTAATAGCCACGGAAAACACGGAAAGCACGGAAGTTAATAAAACTGTCAGGAAAGGTAGTGGGCGAACACGCGAAGCCCAAGATACGCAACCGTTGGGCTTCACTTTCGTTCAGCCCAACCTACCAGCGCTGAATCGCTACGGAAAACCGGAAAGCACGGGAGTATAAACGTCAGCGAAGGGGTAGGTTGGGCCGAGCCCGCGAGGCCCAACGACACCAGCACCGATAGTTCGCCGTTAGCAAACGCTCAGCGCCGTCAGCCGCGCTGCATACGCCGGGCGCATCACGCAGCCAGCCACCGAACCACTAAAAAAGTTTTTATGTTTTTTTCCGTGCTTTCCGTGTCTTCCGTGGCCAACAAAAGGGTTTTGTGCTTTCCGTGGCCAATCAATAAGGCCGCTCCCCCCAGCGTTTGAAGCGCTTCCTGCAATACGCCAGCAGCGCCGGGTAGCTGTCGAAATACAGCTCGAAACCCTCTTCCGCGGGCTGGTCGTACTCGCAATAGTCGTTCGAATACTCGCGGCAGATCTCGGGCCGGTCGTCATAGATACCGCAGCGTCCATCGCGCTGCAGGTGGGTGCACAGGTTGTCCACCAGCATGTACCAGCTGCCTTCGTCCTTGTAGATGCGAATGTCGCGGTGCGATATCTGCCACAGCAGAAAGTCGAAGTCGCGTTTGGAACGCGGCGTGTCGATCTGCTGGGTGATGTACGTGCAGCATTTCGAGTTGGTGCAGTAGCCGCACTTGGTTTCCGGTGTCATCGACTCGATGGGAATGACTCGACCTGTTGCCATACTCTAGTCCCCCTGGCTCCCCGCGGTGGTGAATTCGAAACAGTCGAAACCGGCGGCCTGCTCGATGCTGCGCGCACACTGCACCGGCAGATCAGCGCCTCCGACGTGCATGGTCAGCAGTCGCTGTTCCGCGTACAACTGCGCCGGGGCGATCAGCTGCGCGACGCAGCCCTGGGTGGCGCCGGAAGACAGCAGCAGGGCGGGATGGGTTTGCGCGTCTGACGGGTCGGCGGCGGTGATCCGCACCGGATCGGGATCGCCGTCGAACATCTCCACCCCCAGCTCGGTACCCCGGCCACGCTCGTCCCTGACCCAGCGCACCGCCAGCAGCTGCACGCCCGGGTTCGCTGCCGCGCTGTCGGCCACCACACAGATCAGCTCACCCACCGCCAGCAAGCTCGCGGCACTCTCATCCCAGGCCAGACGGTAGCCCTGGCTGCTGGCGTCCTTCACCGCCCAGCGGATGGCATCCGCCTGCCTGCCCACCCGCCGCTTCAGCAGCCAGTCGTGGATCGGCTGCAGCCCGATAACCACTTCGATCCAGCGTCCGTCGGCGCGCCGCTCGCTGCGACGCTTGTCGCGCGGCGTCACATCGGGCAACAGCGACCGGAGGATCACCGCCTCGGGGCACTGCGCGCGCAGTTCGCTGGGTACTGCCGCCAGTCTGTGGTGCAGAGCCTGCAGGGTGGTCCGCGCTTCCAGGATGTAGGGATCGTCGCCGGCCACCGGTGGCTGCAGGAAAACACAGTGCCGCGGCGGGCTGTCACTCTGCAGATCGACGCTATACAGACCCTCCGGGACTCCCTGCCAGCTGTTGCCGGGCAGCATGCGTGCCTGCGACGCATAGTCGAGCAGAATCCGGTAGTAGCGGTCGGCGTCGCCCTCCCGGGCGCTGAACGGATCCGTCAGCGCCAGCAGAGAAATGGCCTGGTAGAGCGTCGCCAGGCTGAGCTGGTCATCAGCGCCAGCGGCGCCGCGCTGGTCCTGCATACCGTACTGACGCGCCAGGCGGTACAGCTGGTTCAGTTCCAGAAACACGAACGGCGGTTGTGGGCGGTAAAAGCGGTAGCTGTGCAGCAGCGCTGCGGCCAGTTGCAGAACCGCACCGTGCAGCACCGCACCGAAGCCGCGCGCATCGCGCCTGTGTGCCCCGGCCGCGTACAACTCCTTGATCAGTATTTTGTAACCGTCTGCCATTGCCAGGCACAAGCGCTCGACATTATTCACGGTATCCTGGCGCTGCTGCTGCGACAGCGGCTGACGCCGCAGCTGCAGAGGAGCGGCCATGCCGTGCAGACGGCTGACGGTGGGCCGGTAGACAGCCAGCAGGCGCAGCCGTTTGTCAGCGCCGAGTCGTTGCTCGTTGAGCGGCTCGAGCGCGTTCAGCACCAGGCGCGCCGACTCGCCGCAGTTGAGCAGCGGCAGCCCGTCCAGCCAGCGGTCGAGACGCTTTTCGTCGAGCTCCAGAGTCGGGTCATGAAAACCGTGCTGCTCCGGGGTGGTCAGGAGAAGATCCATGGGACTCGGCACAAGGGCAGATCTACGTCAATTTCACAGGCACACCCGCCGGCGTATGCGTGACGGGGATTGCTTCGGCGCTGCGCGCCTCGTTTGTAACCTGCAAGTCACAGGCACCCTTTGGGTACAATGACGAATCAGGACCGTAGGTTGGGCTGAGCACGGCGAAGCCCAACAGCCCCGGCTGTTTCCCCTCAGAGCTTGATGGGCCCCGCATCCGGCACCTTGCCACGCGTGTGCGTAACCCGGTTCCGTTGGGCTTCGCTGCGCTCAGCACCAACCTACCCATATCCTCCGTGCAGGCAAGATGTTTAGCGATCCCCATCTATCGGGGACGCTAGAGCGAATCCGACCACTCCAGCCGGTAACTGCCGTTGTTGTAGTCCGCAAAGGTGGCAAGGAACTGGGCCACCGCATCCGGCACATCGCCTTTCTGGCGGATCTGCGCATTCAGGCGGTAGACACCGTCCGGTTGCAGTTCCACATCGGCATCCACCAGCAGGGCGCCACCGCTGGTTTTCAGCTTGCCGCGGGTCACGCCCTGCTCGGCGACGGTATCCAGTTGCGCACTGCCGAGCACCACTTCCACCGGTGCGCTCACCCGCGCCGGTGTCCAGCTGGCCGCCCCGGTGATCGCCGGGAGCTTGCCGTCGGCGGTCCACTCCAGCCTGGCAAGATCCAGCGCCAGGTTGCCCTCCACCGTCACCTGCCTGACCTTCAGCCAGCGCAGCACATCCGGCGCCGGCAGCGTCGCACTGACATCAGCCAGGTAGGAACTACCGAACAGCGCCCTGCCGGCCAGCGCAGCGGCCGGTCGGCCCTGCCAGCTGGCCTCGAGGGCAACTTCGGTCCGGCCCAGCAACAGCAGCAAAGGCCGCAACCGCCAATGCACGTCCTGCAGCTGCACCGGGTTCGCCGTCACCAGAGCGGCGGAACCGGACCACAGGGTACCGTCCACACCGGCCAGCTGCACGCCACCGAGTCTGGGCTGCACCAGCGGCAGCAGCTTGGCGGCAGGCGCCGTCGCCAACAGGAATACAACATATGCGGCGACGCCGGTCAGGACCGCCTGCCAGGGTTTCATGCGCCCGGTTCCTGCAGCGTCAGGCGCGCGTGAACACGGCCGTTGCCCTGCGGCTCGATGGTGATGAGACTGGTCTCGATCTGGTAGGTTCGGGTGATATTGCCCAGCCACAGCACCATGGGATCGAAGGCAACGCCCTCCAGCCATACCTTCACGCCCTTGGTCCCATCCGGCTCGATGCGTTTGATGGCGTCCCCCAGTCCGGCGGAGCGCGCCGACTGGTCCACCACCGCCAGCAGCGAACGCCCGCCCAGTCCGCGTCCGCCACCCGGGGCGCTGCGTTTCAGGGCCTGGACCTGCTGCCCCGCCTGCTGCATCCATACCAGGGTTTTACGCTGTTCCGCCACGCCGTCCCGGAGCGCCGCGTAGCGGCTCGCGACGCGGCTCGACGATCAGCAGGTATAACAGCAGCAGCACCAGGACCAACGCCCCGCCGGCGACCAGCAGGCGTTCGCGTGGCTCCAGCCGCAGAAACCATTCCTTCATGTGCCTACCCCCTGTATGCGCAGGCGGCTTTTCACTTTTTGTCCCGCCTCGGTGGTGGCCGACTGGATTTCCGCCTGCATGCGTCCGCTGGCCGCGAGAGACTGTTTGAGCTGGTCGAGGATCTGCAGGTTGTCCGCCTGCAGGTCGAGGTCCAGACGGCCATCGCGGTAGCTGGCACCCTGAATGGCGACGCCCTGGGTGGCGCGCAGCACCCCCGCGGTCTCCGCCAGCATGAACAGGAAATCAGTATTGCCGCCACCGGCACTGCGCTGCAGCTGGCTCAGCTGCTGTTCCATCTGGGCGCGCGGATCGACCACCCGCCGGCTCTCAGGGAAGGCCTTGCGGTACACCGCCTCGATGTCGGCGCGCAGCTGCGCCTGCTCGCGGGAGAGTCGGTAATAATCCACGCCGGTGGTGATGCCCGATACCAGCAGCCCCACCAGCAACAGTGCGGCACTGGCCCGCCAGGGGCGCAGCAGACGACCCCACTCATGGCTGCGGCTGTAGGGACCCTGCAGCAGGTTGATCACCGGGCCGCGTGCCCAGCCCTGCGCCAGTACTTCCAGAACCTGCTGGCGCTGATCGACAAATTCGGTTTCCACCTGGTGCAGATCGAGCACCGTCGGGCCGAACACCTGCGCCCGTTGCGGCAGCTGTTCGCGGGCCTCGAACAGCGACAACAGGGTGTAAAAGTTATCCATATCCGCGACAAAGCCGGCACAATCACCGCTGCGCACCAGCACGCTGTCGCCGTCCGCCAGCAGACTCCAGCCCTCTGCGGCCGCCGGCAGGGTCAGCACATCCGGCACCCACTGGGCGGCGCTGATTCCCTGCTCGCGCAACAGCGCAGCCCAGGCATCCATCCGCGCGCGCTCGACGGCGACCACCGGATAGTGATCGTTGTCCTGCACCGGCCCCAGTGCAAAATGCATGCTCTCGACATCGCTGGCGAGCTTTTCCTCCAGGGCGAAGGGGGCGGCGCGCAGCACCCGCTGGCGGTTGCGTCCCGGCACTCGGGCCTCGCCGATGAACACCTCGACGCCGGGCACCAGCACGACCACCCGCGGGGTACCGGCTATGATACCGGCGTCGGGCACGCCGCTCTGCACCGGACTCCTGGCTACGCCCTGCTCGTCGACCAGCACCCAGTCGCGAAACCCGCCGTCTCCGACGGCCAGGCGGATCAATAATGTTTCAGCCATGCTGCCTCATCCCTCCGGTCTGGCCCGTGCATCTGTGACTCCGGCAGCGATGCCGCCTGAGCAGACTGTCCATGGCCGGGCAAGCTGTATTCTCATTACCTGTGTCCCCGGAGAAGCTCCGATCAATTCGTCATTGCGCCCGTAGCACGCTGGCCGCCGCGCACCAGTGCCGCATCCTAACATGATCGCCGCGCGGCTCGCGCTATTCAGCCGCCGGCAGCGGCACAAATTCGCGCCGCCGCTGAATGACCTCCACCGTCCCATCGGCGGTGCGGTGCAACAGGCTCGACAGCCGCGCACTCGCCTGGCCGACGTTGGCCTGCCCTTCGAATACGAACCATTCGCTGCTGACACTCACCGCGGCCGCATCAACCGGCGGCTGCTTGCCGGCCAGTTCGGGAAGGGCCAGGAACGGCCCGACTTCTGCGAAGGCTTCATCAGCCGCGGCGCTGCGGGCGCTGATCAGGTTGGCACCATCGATTTCGCTCAAGCCCGGCGCCAGACTGCGCAGCTCCGTTGCGCTGGCAGTGTTGATATTGAGCGGCGTCGGCGCAGGCAGCGCAACGACGTGGGGGCGCAGCACCTCGATCACCTCCGGCTCGTAGCCGCGGATCAGGCGCAGCTCGCTGATGTCCGCCAGCGGCTGGTTGGAAGTCCGGTAGGCCGGCTGCAACAGCAGGTAGGTCTGATCCTCTGCGCCATCCGGGAAACGCACGTTGACATCGTCGTCCATCCAGTCGACCAGCGGGTCGACCAGCTCCACCGGCAGGTCGAGCGCCTCCAGCAGGTGCTTGTAACGCTCGATGGCAGGCGTATCCGCCTGCCCGCCCACGACCAGGCTGTTCAGATTGAACAGCGCCTGGGCGTCCCGGATGCGCCCCACTACCGATCCGCCCTCGACGAAGGATGCCGGCAACAGGATGGCCCAGTCCTCGGACAGCGTATCGATCTGGCTGTCGCGCAGGTCCCTTGCCAGCACCACGCGCGCCCAGCTCTCGGCGCCCAGGAGATAGGTATAGGCCTGCTCGCCGTGCAGCAGATTGCCGGTGCGCCGTATATCCAGCTGCTGGCGCGTCGCCATGGCGACCGCCGCGACCGTTGCCAGCGCCACCACCAGCAGCGCCGTGATCAATGCAACACCGCGCTGCGGCTCAGACCCGCTCATGGCTGAGCCTCATTCTGCGGGCTGTTGCCACGCACCCCGCCCGGCACCAGCGTCGGCGTATACACCGTGGGCACGCGAAACAGCCAGCTCAGTGCACCCACGTCTTCCAGTTCCAGCTTCACCTCGACCGCCAGCGGCAGGCCGGCAGGCCCGCTCCCGCTTGCCGACTGCGGCGGCCAGTTTTCCTGCCATTCCCTGTTCTGATCCAGGAAACGCAGAGCGAACTCGACCATGTTCTCCACCAGCACCTGCTCGTCGGGCTGGGTATCCTGAGCGCGGTCCAGCACCCTCCAGCTGCGGCGCAGCAGGCGGTCCTGATCGGGGATATAGGCGACGCGCTGTATTTCGCTGCGCAGAAAGCCGGCCGGGTTCGGGTGACCGGCGCGGCTGAGTTCCACGCCGTTGAAACCGCTGCCGCCCACCAGGGCCTCGACCGGATCGCCGAACTCGTTGCGGATGCTGCGGTCCACAATCTGTTCCAGTCGCGTTGCAGTATGCGGTAGGCGAGCTGCAGCGCCTTGAGCCGCTCGGCGTGCAGCGTGGTCTGCTCCTGCTGAGCCATGACATTCTGCAGACCGCCGTAGGCCATGGCGCCGATGACGGCAAAGATCGCCACTGCGACCAGCAGCTCGAGCAGGGTGAAGCCGGCCATACCGCGATCGCGCCCGGCACGGCGCCGGGGCTCGCTGCGCAGACCACAATCGGCGCCGGATGCACCGCTCATGGCCGCGCCATGAAACCGCTGAGCCGCGCCACCGGCTCGGCCTTCTCGCCGGCAGCGCGGGGGAACACTTCGATGTCGAGCCGCCGCAGGTCGGCCTCGGCGGTCTGGATCACCTGCATCACCCAGCGCCATTCGCGCCCCTGGGTTTCGCCACCGGCCGCCGGGAATTCGGCCTCGCCCTTTTGCTGCCCCACCGATGGCCACTTCCCGGACAGCTGCACACTGGCGAGCTGGTTGCGCGCCACCCACTCGGCAAAAGTACGGTCGCGCAGGTAGGCCTGGTTGCCGGTATAGTCGCCCACCGCCTGGATGGCGGCGCCCAGGGACAGGGTCAGCACCGCCAGCGCCACCAGCACCTCGAGCAGCGTGAAGCCTCCGTGCGTCCGCCTCATTCCAGCTCCAGTTGCCCGAGCAGATTCGCCTTGACCAGGAAATGCCGCTCGCTTTCCGGCGCCGACAGGGTCACCACAAACGGCGTCATCTCGCCGCTGGACAGCAGGAACACCTGCGGCAGGTCGGAGTCTTCGCTCACCAGCGAGGGCGGCGGGTTGTCCTCCAGCTCGAGTTCCAGCTCGATACCCTCGGGCAGGGTCCGGGCGCGCAACACCGGATCGTCGCTCAGCGGCAGCCACTGATCGCCCCGCAGCACCAGGAATTCGTAGCTTTCCTCGGAAAAACGAACGGCCAGCTGCTGACTGCTCAGCACCGCCTCTTCACTGGCCATTTCCAGCAGGGCGGCGAGGCGGCGTGACTCGCGCTGCAGCTGTTCGGCGCGTGGGTCGCCGCCGGCGGTCAAGGTAACGAAAGTCAGGATGACGCTGATGATAACCAGCACCACCATCAGTTCCAGGAGGGTGAAGCCGCGCTGCCCGCGGCACCCGTCGCGGCTGGCGTTGCGGGCCTCCCGGACGGGATTGACCCCCGACCACGTGCCCCCGGGGTGCGCCTTGCACTGACCTGGCCGGGGCGCTCTGCACGGGTCAAGATCGGCGACGCGGGACACTGGACCCGTCAGCGCAAGTCCCAGTTACCGATGTCGTCGTCACTGGGCTGGCGATCCGGTCCCAGCGAATAGACATCGATGGTCCCGCGCACCCCTGGATTGAGGTACTGATAGGGCTGCTGCCAGGGATCCTGAGGCAGGCGATCCAGGTAGCCCCCCTGCTTCCAGGCCGGCGGCTCGGGCGGAATATCCGGCTTGTTCACCAGGGCTTCGATACCCTGATCAGTGCTGGGGTATTCGTAGTTATCGAGCTTGTAAAGATTGAGCGACGCCTCCAGGGCGCGGATATCCTGGCGCGCCTTGGTAATCCGTGCCTCGTCGGGCCGGTCCATGACCTTGGGCACCAGGACCGCGGCCAGTATGCCCAGAATGACCACTACAACCATGACCTCGATCAGGGTGAAACCCTGCTGCCTTGTGCTTGAATACAACATCAACACTCGCTCTATAAGATTTGGAAAAACGTTTCTGCGAACCACCCGCCCGGTATTCTAACGTCACCCGGGTCTCTGGTGCCATTTGACGCTAGTTTAACCGGAAAAATCCCTGCGTTGTTCACAGATTACACCCGAGGCAGGCGCAACCGGTGCGTTGGGCTTCACCGTCGTTCAGCCCAACCTACGCGCAGATCCGCCAAAACCTCGCTGCTGGCGCACCGGGGATACAGCCACGCAGGTTGGGCTGAGCCCGCGAAGCCCAACGATGCCGATCCGTTGGGCTTCACCATGTTCAGTCCCACCTGCGGTCTGTGGACTAATCAGTCGAGCCGGCTCGCGCAACGCACGCGTCGCTCAACCGCCAGGCTAAGCCCCGGCCGCGCGTCCGAAAAGTCATCGCAGGAACAATAAGAAATTTCCGTGCCTTCCGTGTTTTCCGTGGCTGAATCTGGATCTTCCTTTCGCCCTAAACCAGCTGATCGTTGACCCGCAGGGAATACAGGTGGCGTTCGGCGTCGACCAGGTGCTGGCCCCAATGATGCTTGAAACCCAGCTCCCACAGCTGCGCGACGCGGTCCGGCCCTTCGGCATCGAGCATGCTGAGACCGCGCTTGAGCTCGAAATAAATATCCGTCAGGTCATCCGCCAGGCTGCCGCTGCGATGCTCTGCATCCTCCGCCGCGGCGACCGGACAGTCGAACTCCAGCCAGTAGGTATCGCGCTCACCGAGTTGCACACGCAGCTGGCTGAACAGATCAAAACGATCATCGAAATCCGCCGATTCCGGTGGCAAACGCCCCTCCGCCGAAGCCCGCAGGGCAACGACCCCGGCGTGCAGCCGCGGCAGGATCCTGAACAGCGGCGCGAGCCAGTCGGCCCGGCCGGGCATCCGGTCGATCAGATTGCAGTACTGGCGGGCAGTCTCGACCAACTCCATGAATTGAACGTGCTCGGGCTCCCTCATCTATCCCTCCCGGTCACTTCGTCGCCATAACCGAGCTTCGCTGCGGCTGTCCTGCACGCAGCAACCTTTTTCTAGTTTAGACGGGATTGGGGAATTTGCCTGTGCGTGCCTATCGCCTAAACCTCGACCAGCTCGAAATCCTCCTTGCCCGCCCCGCATTCCGGGCAGACCCAGTTGAGCGGCACATCCTCCCAGCGGGTGCCGGGGGCGATACCCTCTTCGGGAACACCTTTTTCTTCGTCGTAGATAAATCCGCAAATAACGCACATGTAAGTCTTGTACTCGGGCATGGATTACTTTCCTGTCAGAAGGGCAACCGTCTCCGGGGCCTGACGGAGCGCCACAAGGGTTGCACGCGATGTTACAATGCCGGCCCCAATCATAAAGGTAAGTGTTTGATGAAACCAAACCTCCGTGCCGACCGGGGCGTCGGCGCAGCCACCCGGCGGATTTGCACTCCATGACCAGCAAGAATTCACCGGTGCCGGTAGTGATGGTGTTTTCCGGCAATGACCCGAGCGGCGGTGCCGGCATCCAGGCGGACATCGAGGCCCTGCTCAGCCACGGCTGCCATACCAGCCCGGTGATAACGGCCCTGACCATCCAGGACACCCAGGACGTGCTGGGCTACACGCCTCTGGATGGCGACCTGATTATCGAACAGGCCAGGGCGGTGCTGGAGGACATGCCCATCAGCGTGTTCAAGCTCGGGCTGTTGCCGACCACGGAGACGGTGGAAGCGATTCATTCCATACTGGCCGACTACCCGGAAATCCCGGTGGTCATGGACCCGGTGCTGGCCAGCGGCAGCGGCACCCTGCTCACCGACGACGAGGTCCTGGATGCCATGACCGAGCTGTTGCTGCCCCAGGCCACTGTGCTGACCCCGAACAGCCGCGAAGCGCGTGCGCTGGCGCCCGAGGCCGACAACCTGGACGCCTGTGCCATGGCATTGCTGGAACGGGGTGCGGAGTTCGTACTCATCACCGGTACCCACGAGAATACCCGGGACGTAGCCAACAGCCTGTATACCAACCGTCGCCTGATCGAAACCTTCACCTGGGACCGTCTGGATGGCAGTTTCCACGGTTCCGGCTGCACCCTGGCATCCAGCATCGCCGGCCTGCTGGCGCAGGGACTGGAGCCCTTCTCGGCCATTCACGAGGCCCAGGAGTACACCTGGCAGGCGCTGGCCGCCGGCTATCGTATCGGGATGGGACAACAATTACCCAACCGGCTGTTCTGGGCCCGGGATGAGCAGGCTTAGCGGTCTGTACGCTATCACCGACGCGGCACTGCAGGAACCGGGACAACTGCCGGAGCGGGTTGCCCGGGCCATCGAGGGCGGCGCGCGACTGGTGCAGTACCGGGACAAATCCGGCGACCGCGCCGCGCGGCTGCACCAGGCGCGGGTACTGGCCGAGCTGTGCCGCGCACGCGGTGCGCTGCTGATTATCAACGATGACGCCCAGCTGGCCGCCGACAGCGGTGCCGACGGCGTGCACCTCGGCCGCGACGACGGCGACCCGGCCGCGGCGCGCCGCCGGCTTGGCGCCGGGGCGATCATCGGGGTGTCCTGCTACGACCAGTGGGCACGCGCCCTGCAGGCCGTCGAGCAGGGCGCCGACTATATCGCCTTCGGGCGTTTTTTCCCGTCCCGCACCAAGCCGCAGGCGGTGCAGGCGAGTCTGGACTTGATCCGGCGTGCCAAGCAACAATTGGCCGTGCCGGTGGCCGCCATCGGCGGCATCACGGCGCAAAACGGCGCGCAGCTGGTCGCAGCCGGCGCGGACATGCTGGCCGTAGTGCGGGGCGTTTTCGCCGCTGCGGATATCAGGCAGGCTGCCGGCGCATACGCGGCCCTGTTCGACCGGGATGATGACGACGAACACCGCGGGCACGGTTGACCGGGCTTGCGAAGACCAACAGGACACAATGCCATGTCGAAGTCGCAACAGCTGTTTCAACAGGCCCGGCAGCACATACCGGGCGGCGTCAATTCACCGGTGCGCGCCTTCAAGGGCGTGGGCGGCACGCCGGTGTTCTTCACCCGCGGTGAGGGCGCCTACCTGTTCGATGCCGACGGCAGGCGCTATGTCGATTATGTCGGCTCCTGGGGGCCGATGATCGCCGGGCACTGTCACCCTGCGGTGGTGAAAGCGGTACAGGACACCGCCGCCAACGGACTGGGTTTCGGCGCCCCGACGGAAATCGAGACGCGCATGGCCGACCTGCTGTGCGAGCTGGTGCCTTCGCTGGAGCTGGTGCGCATGGTCAGCTCGGGCACCGAGGCCACCATGAGCGCCATCCGCCTGGCGCGCGGTTTCACCGGTCGCGACAAGATCGTCAAGTTCGAAGGCTGCTATCACGGCCATTCCGATTCGCTGCTGGTCAAGGCCGGCTCCGGTGCCCTGACGCTCGGTGTTCCAACCTCGCCCGGCGTCCCGGCGGACCTGGCGAAACACACCCTCACCCTGGAGTACAACAACGCCGAGCAGGTGCGCGGAATGTTTGCGGACATGGGCGAGCAGATCGCCGCCATCATCGTCGAGCCGGTGGCCGGCAACATGAACTGCGTACCACCCCTGCCGGGCTTTCTCGAGGCGCTGCGCGAGGTGTGCGACCAGTGCCAGAGCGTGCTGATTTTCGACGAAGTCATGACCGGTTTCCGCGTCGCGCTGGGCGGCGCCCAGCAGTACTACGGGGTGACACCGGACCTGACCACGCTCGGCAAGGTGGTCGGCGGCGGTCTGCCGGTGGGCGCCTTCGGCGGGCGGCGCGACATCATGGAACAGATTGCGCCCACCGGCCCGGTGTACCAGGCCGGCACCCTGTCCGGCAACCCGGTCGCCATGGCCGCCGGCCTCGCCACCCTGGAACTGGTGCAGGCGCCGGGCTTTCACGCCCAGCTGGGAAGCGTCACCCGCGAGCTGCTGGACGGGCTGCGCGAACGCGCCGCCGCGGCGGGCATCCCGATGGCCGGCAACCAGGTCGGCGGCATGTTCGGCGTGTTTTTCACCGACGCCGAGTCGGTCAGCAGCTTTGCCACGGTGAGCGGCTGCGATATCGAGCGCTTCCGCCGCTTCTTCCACGCCATGCTGGACCAGGGCGTGTACCTGGCCCCCTCGGCGTTCGAGGCCGGGTTCGTCTCCTCGGCACACGATGCCGGCGCGATTCAGGCCACGCTGGAGGCAGCCGAACGGGCCTTCGCGGCACTGGGCTGAGCGCGGGCGACAGAGAAGTCCGGAAAATCAGCCACGGAAGACACGGAAAGCACGGAAATTCTCGATCAGAATGCGCGCGCAGCGCTGATCATCAGGAGGGAGTCACACCCCGAAACGGAACGCAAGCCTTCGCCCGACCCGATCTCTGACTTCCGCACATCCCGTGGCCATGAACACACAGATTTCTGACTTTCTATTTTCCGTGCTTTCCGTGCTTTCCGTGGCTATCGGGTTTTGCCTGCGTGGCAAGCGCTAGCGATGGAAACCGCACTCGCCGAACTGATGGAATGGACCCGCGCCAACCCGAACTGGGCGGGCCTGGTGGTCATGGCCGTCTCGGCCCTGGAGTCGTTTCTGGTGGTGGGTCTGTTCGTGCCGGGCAGCGTGGTGATGTTCGGCATCGGCGCCATGGTTGCGGCGGGCCACATGGAGCTGTGGCCCACCCTCGCCTGGGCAACCTTCGGCGCGGTGCTGGGCGACGGCACCAGTTATCTGATCGGCCGTTTCTACCACCAACGCCTGCGGGTTATGTGGCCCTTCCGCAAGTACCCGCAGATGATCGCCCGCGGCGTGGAGTTTTTTCACAAACACGGCGGCAAGAGCATCATCCTGGCGCGCTTCGTGGGCCCGGTACGACCGCTGGTGCCGGCCGTGGCAGGCATGCTGGACATGCCTGCCAGCCGCTTCTTCGCGGTCAATATCCTGTCGGCGCTGATCTGGGCTCCGGCCTACGTTCTGCCCGGCATGCTGTTCGGCGCCTCACTGGGGCTTGCCGCCGAAGTCGCCGGACGCCTGGCCGCGCTGCTGGTCATCCTGCTGGTCGTCCTGTGGCTGTCGTGGTGGCTGATGATTCGCATCGGGCGCAGCTTCCAGGCGCACGCCCAGTCCCTGCAGACCGGGATCCTGGAGTGGTCGCGCCGCCACCCGTCCGTGGAGCCGCTGGCGGCCGCCCTGCTGGACCCCAACCACCCGGAGGCACGCGGCATGAGTGTGCTGACCGGTATCCTGCTGATTGCCAGCCTGGCCCTGCTGCTGATCCCGAAGCACCTGGCGGCAGACGGGCTGTTCGGCAATCTCGATCTGTATCTGTTCAACCTGCTGCAGGAACTGCGCAGTCCGTTCGGTGACCGCCTGCTGGTGATCACCACCGAACTCGGCAGCCGCTGGGTGCTGTACAGCTTCACCGCGCTGCTGAGCCTGTGGCTGCTGTGGCGCCGGCGCTGGCGGGCGACGCTGCACTGGCTGCTGACGGTCGGCTTTGTCAGTCTGG
This sequence comes from uncultured Gammaproteobacteria bacterium, assembly GCA_963695455.1. Classification (GTDB taxonomy): domain Bacteria; phylum Pseudomonadota; class Gammaproteobacteria; order DSM-19610; family DSM-19610; genus Thiogranum. The sequence goes on from CAVOGN010000018.1 coordinate 22,095, forward strand.
TCACCGATCTGCTGAAGCTCGCCACCCGGGTACAGCGGCCGCCGGTGCTGGACACGGCCGTGCTGAGCTACTCGTTCCCCAGCGGGCACGCCAGCCTCTCGGTTGCCGTGTTCGGTTTCCTGGCGGTCATGATCGCGCGCGAGCTGCGCAGCAACTGGCACTGGATACCCTATTCGCTGGCCGTGTTTCCTGGTGGTTGCTATCGGGTTTTCGCGCCTCTACCTGGGGGCTCACTGGCTGTCGGATGTGCTGGCAGGCTGGAGTCTGGGGCTGGTATGGGTGGCGCTGATGGGCATCGCCTACCGCCAGCACCCGGCGCCGGCGATTTCGATCAGGGCCTTCGCCCCGCTGTGTCTGGCGGCCCTGCTGCTGACCGCCGGCGCACACAGCACCCGGCAACTGGAACGGGATCTGGCCTTCTATCGTCCCGCCACCGAAACGCCGGCACTGATCACCCGCGCGGACTGGCTCGCCGGCGGATGGATGGACCTGCCGGCCTATCGCGACGACCTGGAGAGCCTGCGCCATCATCCGCTCAATGTGCAGTGGCTGGGTTCGGCGACCGAGCTGCAGTCATACCTCGAGCAGGCGGGCTGGCGCAAACCGCGCATTGCCAACCTTGCGGCCCTGGTCGAGCTGTTCAACAGCAAGGCGTCGATTCGTGACTTCCCGGTGCTGCCGCAGATTCACCAGGGCGTGACCCAGGATATCGTGCTGGTGCGCGACAGCGACGACCCGGCCCGGCTGCTGGCGCTGCGCCTGTGGAAAACCCGTTACCGCGACGCCGCGCAGCACACTCCGTTGTGGATCGGGAATGTGTCCTACCTGTATGTCGAAAAGCGTTTCCGGCTGCTGCGTTTCCCGCGTACCGAGCCGGAGTTCGGCATACCGCTGGACCTGTTCGAGCGCGACCTCAAGGGGGTCGGCACGCGCTGGGTCGAACGCCGGCCCACGGACACCGGCCCGCCCGCGGTGCAATGGGACCACAGAGTGGTGCTGATCTACAGCAGGACGCTCAACGACTGACCTCTTCGGCGAGCAGCTCCCGATACAGGGTTTCCAGCCGTTGCAGGGGATCGTCCATTTCCAGCACGCGCTGCTTGTCTGCCACCGCAAACGGCAGCAGTTCGGTCAGGCGATCGGCGACCCAGCCGGCATCCGCATAATCGGGTTCCAGACCTGAAAACGGCTCCCCCGCGCGTTTCAGCAGCTGGCGCAGGAAATCCGCCAACGGCTGGCGGCCCGGTGGCAACGCGGCGCGGCCGCCTTCGCCCAGCCAGACCACTTCCGCACACAACAACTGGTTGGGTTGCACGCGTTGACCGACGACGCGGAAACGACGCTCGCCGCTGGCGACCACCTGCAACAACCCGTCGTCGCCACGGTCGAAATCCTGCACCCTGGCCAGCGTTCCGACCGGGTAACACTGTGCCGCCTGACCCACTTCGCCACCGGAGCGAATGGCACAGACGCCGAAACCCTTCTGGTCGCGCAGGCACTCACTGATCATGTCCAGGTAACGCGCCTCGAAAATTCGCAACGGCAGCACACCGCCCGGAAACAGCACGCTGTTGAGCGGAAACAGCGCAATTTCGCCCGGCTCATCCATCACAGCGTGGCCAATCGCAGGCCGCAGTCGAGATCATCAGTATATGCGTTACCACAAATAACCATAAGGGCGCTGCTGTCTCGTGAAGTTTTTACCGTCTTGAGTCAATAGATGGATTTCGTGGACGCATTACAAAAGAAGCTCAGGTTGAAACATGGAATCCGCATCGGCCAATGATTCCTGCACCGTCATTCCGGCTTGCGCCGGAATGACGGGGATCCTGCGCTTGTAGGACAGCAGTAACCATAAGGGCATTACGTACAAGAAGGTTTTTACGCACTAAGAATAATCCACCTGTGTCCGGGAGGCCGAGAGCGCGTGGTTTACCTCCACTTGCACTATTGCTTCGAGGTTTTCCTTCGCGTCCTTCGCGGTTGATGGAGCGAGCTATTTGCACTCGTCTCCACCCCAGCGCGGCGCCAGGTCGTTTTCGACACCCAGCTGGTCCAGTATACGCGCAACCACGAAAGCGACCAGGTCGTCGATGCCGGACGGTCCCTGGTAAAAACCGGGATTGGGCGGAAGGATCACCACCCCCAGCCGCGCCAGTCTGAGCATGTTTTCCAGGTGAATGACCGAGAACGGCGTTTCGCGCGGCACCAGCACCAGCTTGCGACCCTCCTTGATGGTCACGTCCGCGGCACGCTCGATCAGATTACTGCTGGTACCGGCGGCGATCGAGGCCAGCGTCCCGGTGGTGCAGGGGCACACCACCATGGCGCGCGGCGCACTGGAGCCACTGGCCAGCGGCGCGGTCCATTCCTGGCGCCCGAACACCCGCAGCTGACCCTCTCCGGCGCCACAGTGAGCACTCAGAGCGCGTTGAATTTCGGCGCTGCGGCCGGGCAGGTTCAGGCTGGTTTCCATTCCGAGCACGATCTGGCCCGGCGGCGAAATCATGACATCGACCCGCTCTCCGCGCCGGATAAGCTCCTGCAACAGGCGCACGGCATAGGGCGCACCGGAGGCACCGGTGATCGCCAGCGCGAAGGGATTGTTGTTGGTCATGAGTTCACCCCATTAATAGCCACGGAAGACACGGAACTCCTGATGTTTAGCCACGGAAGACACGGAAAGCACGGAAAAAACCAATGTCAGGTAACCGGGCAGGCGGCTTCGCAACTCGCGTAGGTTGGGCTGAACGCAAGTGAAGCCCAACGCATCAGGATTGTTGGGCTTCGCGAGCTCAGCCCAACCTACTACCAATGCTGCTCCCAAACCATAAAATGTCCGTGCTTTCCGTGCTTTCCGTGGCTAACAATTTCTTTCCGTGTCTTCCGTGGCTAAGCCTCGTTGACCCCGACATCCTGTGTCTTCAGCGACTGCAGCTTCTCCAGCAGCTTGTCGTGTATGCCGCCGAAGCCACCGTTGCTCATCACCACCACCCGGTCGCCCGGGCGTGCACAGGCGACGACCGCGGCAACCAGTTCGTCCAGGTCTGCGGACACTGACGCCGGCCGGATCAGGGTCGCGGCGACCTCGCGCAGGTCCCAGTCCAGCTCGTCGGGCTGATACAGCCAGACGGCGTCCGCCTCGGCGAGCGAAGCGGCGAGTTCACCGCGGTGCACGCCCATGCGCATCGTGTTGGAACGGGGCTCCAGCACCGCCAGCAGGCGCGCATCGCGGCGGTTGTCACGCAACCCGCGCAAGGTCGTGGCGATCGCCGTCGGGTGGTGGGCGAAGTCGTCGTACACCGCAATACCGTTGACCTCGCCGCGCAGCTCCAGCCGCCGTTTCACACCGCTGAAGTCGCATAGCGCTTCGATGGAGCGGGCCACCGGCACGCCCGCGTGGCGCGCCGCGGCGATCGCCGACAGCGCATTGTGCATGTTGTGGGCGCCGAGTTGATTCCAGCGCACTTCGCCCTGGCTGTTGCCGTCCAGCAGCACCGTAAAGCGGCTGCCATCCTCGGCCAGGGCGCGCGCCTGCCACTGGCCGGGAAAGGCGCCCACGGAGACGGTTTCCACCGGTGTCCAGCAGCCCATATCGAGCACATCGGCAAGATTGGCATCATTGGCGTTCACCAGCAACCGGCCGGTGCCGGGCACGGTACGGATAAGGTGATGAAACTGCCGCTCGATGGCCGCCAGATCGGTAAAGATATCGGCGTGATCGAACTCCAGATTGTTCAGCACCAGGGTGCGCGGGCGGTAGTGCACGAATTTGGAACGCTTGTCGAAAAACGCGGTATCGTATTCGTCCGCTTCCACGACGAAGAACGGCGCCTCGCCGAGACGCGCCGAGACACCGAAATTATTCGGCACCCCGCCGATCAGGAAACCCGGATTCAGTCCGGCGGCTTCCAGTATCCACGCCAGCATGCTGGCGGTGGTGGTTTTGCCGTGAGTGCCCGCCACCGCCAGCACCCAACGGTCCTGCAGCAGCTGCTCGGCCAGCCACTGGGGCCCCGAGGTGTAGGGCAGCCCCTGGTTGAGAATGTATTCGACCGCCGGGTTACCACGGCTCATGGCATTGCCGATCACCACCTGGTCGGGCGCCGGATCGAGGTGTTCGGCGCGATAGCCTTGCATGAGCTCGATACCCTGCTCTTCCAGCTGGGTACTCATGGGCGGATACACGTTGGCATCCGAACCCTGCACCTCGAAACCGGCTTCGCGCGCCAGGATCGCCACCCCACCCATAAAGGTCCCGCACACGCCCAGTATGTGAATTTTCATTGCACCCGCTTCCCTTTCAGCCCACCGCCGGTGGGAAAAAATAATTCAGCGCTACGATCGCCACGACGGTGTGCAGGCCCGCCACCAGCAGGCCGATGCCATAGCGGCTCGACAGGGCGTGGCGAAAAATATGCGCCTGCACGGTAATATTCCAGATCAGCAGCACCAGCCATCCCATCACCAGCGCTGCGCCCGGCTCGCCGTTGTGCTGCACACGGCTGGCCTGCAGCATCAGCGGCATGCCCAGCAACCCCAGCAGGGTGCCGGTGCCAGCCAGCGCCGTCAGTGTCTGCACCAGGCGTGCGGACTGCCCGCTGAACAACAGCACCAGCCAGGTGAACACTATCACGATCAGGGTGTCGGTGATGCTCATGCCCAGGGACACCGGCCAGCCGGACGCGGTGCGCGCCTGCATGACATCCACCAGCGCGTAGGCCAGCAACGCGGCGGCAAGCACCACGGGTGAGTACGGATCATCCTGAGGTGCCCGCCGCAACAGGCATTGCTGCAACCAGGAGGTCGCCCAACCGGCGGTCGGATCCGCTTTCATGTCCCTGCAACGTCTCCTTTACAAGCCCTGAGCGCCGGACTATGGTTTACACGAGATCGCGTCTTGAGAATAACGATAATTGTCAGGTCGACCTGCATGGACTTGAGCACGCTAGAAGAACGCGCAAAAAACATCCAGCTGAAAATCTATCAGCCCGATAATACGCTGTATTGTATCGGTCATGGTGGCCCGCTGGTCGAGTGGCACGTACGCAAACCGGAAACACTGCCGGCCATTCTAAAGCATCCCGAAATCAATCTGGGCGCCAGCTATGTGCGCGGTGACTGGGACATGGACACCCGCCAGCTGCCCAGGCTGGTGGAGACACTGCTGCCCAAGTTAGCGAAACCGGGAGTGTTGCACAATCGTCCCCTGGTGCGACGGCTGCTGGCGCGCGTGTCGCGCGACCGCGCGCGAAATCTTCAACCTCGCTGGCAGGATATCAGCCTGGCCGTCTCCCGGCTGTGCCTCGGCGAGGAGCTGTTCCAGGCCTGCGGCTGGTTCTCGGAACCCGGTGTCACCCTGGAGCAGGCCCAGCGTACCCGGTGTCGCAGACTGCTGGCCACACTCAAGCTCGAGGGCGGTCAGCGCATCCTGGACCTGGATGCGGGATGGGGTTCACTGACGCTGTTCCTCGCCCAGCATGCGAACCTCAAGGTTACCGCCTTCTGCAAGACACCGGAGCAGCTGCACCATCTGCAGGCGGAAGCGCGCCGACGTGGCCTGCAGGGCCGGATACACGCGCGCGCCGGCAGCCTGAAACACTGTCGCGGTCCCTTCGACCGTATCCTGGCCGGCGGACTGCTGGAACATTGCCCGCCCTCCGGCTATGCGGCGCTGTTTCGGCGCCTGGGCAGCCTGCTGCGCGACGACGGCTTTGCCTGGCTGCAGATGAGTGGCCGCAGCAGGGGCGTCACACTCAGTAACCGGTGGCTGCAGAACCAGTTACCTTCCTGGCACGCACTGCCCCTGCTGTCCGATCTGGGCGCTGCACTGGAATGCACGGACCTGCGTATATTGCAGTTGGAAGACTGTTCGGCGCACTGGCAGAAAAGCCTGGAAAGCTGGGGGCAGCGCTTCTACCGCCACCGCGGGGCCATCATCCGCCAATTCGGTGAAACGCTGACCCGGTACTGGGAATTCCTGCTGGCCAGCCAGCAGACCGCCAGCGGCTGGGGCCAGCTGGGTTGCTACGAAATCGTGCTGGGAAACCGCCGCAGCACCTGGCTGCCCGGGGAGGAAATGGCGCACGGCTTCCTCGATGACCTGCCGCTGGACCTGGGCCGCAGCATACCGGGACTGGCGGGCGATCTGTAGTCCGCGCGCCGGACAGCCGCCTCCCGACGACCAGCGGCGTAGGTTGGCGCTGAGCGCAGCGAAGCCCAACAGAACCACACCACAGACGACTGATGTCGAGACGCCGGACGGCCGGGAATCGTAAGATCTCCGGGACCTCTGATGTGACCGTTGGGCTTCGCGATGCTCAGCCCAACCTACGGGGTTAGCCGGATGGCCGATCGACCCGACTCTTGGTCAGTGCCCCGCGTTTATGACCTCAAGATCACAACTACGCTCCGGGCGCAACGACGCATTGAAATGCGGGCTAACGCTTCTTGACCGTTTTTTTTCCGGCTTTCCTGCCGCCGTGCGTTTTCTTCTTTGTCACCACCTTGCGGGTCGCGGCCTTCTTGCGCGCCGGCGCTTTCTTGGCAACAACCTTGTTTTTCGCGGCCGTCCTTGACGCCGGCTTTTTCTTCACCGCCACCTTCTTCTTCGCAGCCACAGGCTTCTTCCTGGCGACAACTTTCTTCTTCGCCGCCACCTTGTTTTTCGTCGCAGCTTTGTTCCTGGCAGCGATCTTCTTGTTCCCCGCCGTTGTTTTCTTGCCGGCGGTGCTCTTCTTTTTCACTGTCACCTTCGTCTTGGCGGCAGCCTTCTTTTTCACTGCGACCTTCGTCTTGGCGGCAGCCTTCTTATTTACAGCCGTCTTCTTCTTGAGGGCGGCCTTCTTTTTCACCGCCACCTTCTTCTTGGCGGCAGTCTTCTTTTTCATCGCCGTCTTCTTCTTGGCGGCAGGAGTTTGCTCTTTCGGCGCGGCCCTTTTTTTCGCAGTGGCCGGCTTTTTCCCCGCGGCGGCGGGTGCCTTGTCGGCAGCGACACGTCCGGCGCCGGCCGCAGCTTCTGGTTTCGCCGCCGGTGGTTTGCGCTCTGCGCGCTGCGGTTGCGGTGCCACCTGCTCACCCGCGGCCGGCTGCACCTCCCCTTCGCGCTGTTCGAGCAGCTTGCGTACCACGGCGCGCCGGATCGCCGCGGAGCGATCCCGGCTGTGGAATGACGATCGCGCTTCCTCTATGACGTTGACCACCGCCTTGAACACATCCTCGATATCGCCGCTGCCCTGCACCACGCGCAGGCGACCCTGCTCCCGGCAGCGTTCGATAACCGGCGTGGTCTGCGTTTCGTAGGTGCGCAAGCGGTTACCGATGATCTCCTCGTTGTCGTCAGCACGCTGCTTGAGCCGGCCACCGCATTCGTCGCAGCGGTCGTCCATTTTCGGCGGCGCGAAAAAGATATTGTAGGCCGCACCGCAGCTCAGGCAGCTGCGCCGGCCCAGCAAGCGCTGCATGATGAGATCGACGTCCACATCGATGAGCACCGCGAGGTCGATGGGCTGACCCAGCTGATCGAGCAGCTCGTCGAGCTGTTCGGCCTGCACCGCATTGCGCGGGTAACCGTCCAGGACAAACCCTTTGCGCGCGTCAGAGCGCGTCAGTCGCTCGCGGATGACGCCCAGGACGATTTCGTCGGAAACCAGTTGCCCGGCGTCCATGACCGCCTTGGCGGCCCGTCCCAGCGGCGTGCCGGCGGCAACCGCCTCGCGCAGCAGGTCGCCGGTAGAAATTTCCGGGATCTTGTAGTGCCTGGACAGACGGTGGCCCTGTGTGCCCTTTCCACACCCCGGGGCCCCGAGAAGAACGATCCTCATGGCTTTATGATACTCGCTTTGTGATTGATATTATTAAATTTACCGGCTCATCTCAGGAGCTCCGGGACGCCGCCCAAATCAAACTTTTTTCATAGGGATATTCAATATTTTGTCTAGCTGTGACCGGGCCCAGTGATTAAGCTACCGCCTGCATTAGGCTCAAGTCAAACAAAGCACCTGAATTCCATTGCTTTTTGCTCTATCATTGGGCGCCTTTTTCGAACCTGCAAGGGACCACGGGTACCGGCATGAGCAGCATTCCCGACTTTTCCGACAGCGAACTGTGGATTATCAACTCCACTCTGACAGAACGCTATGGCACGCCGCGCGACATCCAGCTGGCGGAAAGCGAGTTGCGCCTGGACAAGGGCTCCACGCAGCTGGTGCCCTGCCCGACCGTTTACTGGGAAGACGGCGACTGCCATTTCATCGTGTGCAAGACCGGCGACAGACGCTACCGCTGCCAGTTCTTCTATCGCCTGCACCAGATGTACGGCACCGGGATCGAGGAATACGACGACCTGTCGGAGTGCGTGGTGTCGCTGCTGCAGGTACAGGCCGACCACCATGCCCGGGAACACTCGGGGCAGGACGCGAAATAATTCAACGGAACTAGGGCCTGTGCGAAAGGCCCTTATCAACCAGTAGGAGCACCAGTCTGATGGCGAAATCCACAGCAAAGAAGAACGCGTTCTACGCGCAGTCGGGCGGCGTTACCGCCGTTATCAACGCCAGCGCCTGCGGCGTAATCGAAACCGCGCGCAAGAACAAGGACAAGATCGGTAAAGTACTGGCCGGGCGTAACGGCATCATCGGGGCGCTGACCGAAGACCTGATCGACACCAGCAAGGAATCGGCCAGCGCCATCGCCGCGCTGCGCCATACACCGTCCGGAGCGTTCGGCTCGTGTCGCTACAAGATGAAGAGCCTGGAAGCCAACCGGCGTGAATACGAACGCCTGATCGAGGTGTTCGAGGCCCACAACATCGGTTACTTTTTCTATAACGGCGGCGGTGATTCGGCGGATACCTGCCTGAAAGTATCGCAGCTGTCCAAGAGCCTGGGCTATCCGATCCAGGCCATCCACGTACCCAAGACCGTCGATAACGACCTGCCGATCACCGACAACTGCCCGGGTTTCGGTTCGGTGGCCAAGTATATTGCCGTGTCCACGCGGGAAGCCAGCTTCGACGTTGCCTCCATGGCCAAGACCTCCACCAAGATTTTCGTGCTCGAGGTCATGGGCCGTCACGCCGGCTGGATCGCGGCCGCCGGCGGCATGGCCTCCACCGAAGACACCGAGCTGCCCATCGTTATCCTGTTCCCGGAGGTGGTGTTCAACCAGGCCAAGTTCCTCAAGGTGGTGAAAGAGAAGGTCAGCACGTTCGGCTACTGCTCGATCGTGGTATCCGAGGGCGTGCACGACCGGTCCGGCAAATTCCTCGCCGACCAGGGCCTCAAGGACGCCTTCGGCCACGCCCAGCTGGGCGGCGTGGCGCCGGTGATCGCCAACATGGTGCGCGACAAACTGGGCTACAAGTACCACTGGGCGGTCGCCGACTACCTGCAGCGCGCGGCGCGTCACATCGCCTCGAAGAGCGACGTCGAGCAGGCCTATGCCATGGGCAAGGCGGCGGTGGAGCTGGCGCTGGCCGGCAAGAACTCGGTGATGCCGACCATCGTCCGCAGCTCGAACAGCCCCTACCGGTGGAAGGTCGGTGAGGCCAAGCTGTCGCGGGTGGCCAATGTCGAGAAGATGATGCCCAAGAGCTTCATCAGCAAGGACGGCTTCGGCATCACCAAGAAATGCCGCGATTACCTCGAGCCGCTGATGCGCGGCGAGGACTACCCGCCCTACGGCAAGGACGGCATGCCGAAATACGTCCAGCTCAAGAACGTGGCGGTCAGCAAGAAACTGGCCGATTTCAAACTCAAGTAACTGCCGACGAAGGGGCGCCTCGGGCGCCCCTTTTTATTTTCCGCGAGATTGCTATGACACTGGAAAAAGCACGGGAATACCTCGGCGTTCAGGCCAGTATGGGCGGCGGTTACAACCGCAACGGCGCCCGTCTGGTGCTGGCCGAGGTGCAGCGCGAACACGGGCAGAGCGCGGTCGACCAGCTGATCCGCGAGCTTGATCTGGAGCAGATTTTCGGTTTCAAACCCGGCACAAAGTTCACCGGAGCTTGATATATATCAACGCAGTCCGCGCAAATGCGGGCAAAATTCAGCCTGAATAACCAATATTAGGGAGCACTAATATTATGTCTGTGGAGATACTATTCGCCTTACTGTGTGCAGCCGCAGCCCTGGTCTACGGGGGGGTGTCGGTCAAATGGATTCTTGCCAAACCGGCGGGCAGCGCCCGCATGCAGGAGATCGCCGCCGCCATCCAGGAAGGCGCCATGGCCTACCTCAACCGGCAGTACACGACTATTGGCCTGGTCGGCGTGGTGCTGCTGGTGCTGGTCGGTATCTTCATCGGCTGGGCCACTGCCATCGGCTTCGCCATCGGCGCGGTGTTCTCGGGCCTGGCCGGCTACATCGGCATGAACATCTCGGTGCGCTCCAACGTGCGCACCGCGCAGGCGGCCGACTCCGGGCTCAATGCCGCCATGCAGATCGCTTTCCGCGGCGGCGCCATCACCGGGATGCTGGTGGTGGGACTGGGCCTGCTCGGTGTGGCCGGTTACTACGCCATCCTGCAGATGATGGGCGTGGAGGACACCCTCCATCCGCTGGTCGGCCTGGCGTTCGGCGGCTCCCTGATTTCGATCTTTGCCCGACTCGGCGGCGGCATCTTCACCAAGGGCGCCGACGTGGGCGCCGACAT
>CAVOGN010000019.1:0-105133 GCA_963695455.1 uncultured Gammaproteobacteria bacterium
GCCAAAGGAGAAGTCGGAACAGGTAATCGACGATTTCCGCCGCAGTTATCAGGCCAGCCTCAAGAATGCGACGCGGGTCGGCAACAAGTGAGCCTGAGACCGGCACGACTCAGAGCAACTGGGCGTAGTCGGCCTCCAACTGCGCGAAATTCAGGCCCGACAGGAAACGCTCGAAGCTCAGCCAGGTGACCAGGCCCTTGATGTCGGCGAAATGCGGTGGAATGAAGCGCGGTGGTTTGACCACACCTTCATGTGCCAGTGCAGTGAGCACCTTGATGTCTTCGAGTACGATCTTGCCCGCCCACAGCATGTTCAGGTGCGCGAGGCTGCCGCAGGAAACCGCCAGGCGCAGGAAGTTGTAGGTCAGGATGAAACCCTTCATGTACGTGATGTCCTTGGTGAAGGGGCGCCCGGCCGGCGTGCTGCCGCGAAACACGCGGCTGCCGATGGTATAGGCCTCGTCGGGGTCCACACCCTTGTCGCGCAGGTACCGGAATACCTCTACAAAGTCTGCCCCTTCCTCAGCCAGGGTGACCGCACGCACGCGTGCGATCAGGCGGTGCAGGCGCCGCGGTGATGAGCGGAAGGTGATGATCTCGGTCAGTACCGCCAGGCCCTCCTGGGTAATGGTGGAGGAGGGAGGTCCTTTGGCGAGAAAGGTGCAATAGGGCTGGCTCATACCGTTGAGCGTTGTGCCCAGGTGTACCCAGCCCTCGTGGGCTTCGAGCACGTCGATATCCTCGCGACTGAAGCGGGCATCTTCGCGCAGCTTGATGTAATCGGTGCCGGCGGCAGCGTCGGCCGCAATGCCGTCGCTCACTTTCACGTGCACGGTGCCATCCGGAAACACCCGGCCCAGACGCTCGTTCAGCTCGGTGACTGCTTCCTGGGGCGAGAGAACCTTGGGTAGCTCCAGCATCGACTGGTGGGACAACAGTCCTTCGAGCACCGACTCCATCTGGATGCCGAGATCGGCGACCGTCGGGTCCGCGGCGTGAAACACGTCGGTGGAGGCACCATACAGTTCCTGGGAAAGGTCCGAAAAAGCTGTCGTGCCGCGCGCTTCCAGCATCCGCACCACCATCTGGTATTCGCGGCAGGTGCGCCGCATGATGGCGGCGAGAGGGTTGAGCTGGCCCAGTTGCCGATAGATGTCGCGTTCGATCTGATGCAACTCGGCTTTTTTGCTGTCGGGGTCGAATTCCAGCGGGCAATGATCGCGATAGTAATCGGCGTCCACAGTGGGCAGCGTCTTGCAGCGACTGTCGAAAAACCCCTGGCGGATGCCGCTGTTCCACTTGATGGCGTCCAGGATCCGTATGGGGCGCTGGGCCTCGACAATACGATCCGAGAGCGCGCGCACGGACTCCAGGTAACGCGGGCTGGCCCGCTTTGTACTCATGCTGCAAGTCCTCCGCCCCGTCACCGTACGCACGGGGCAATCGGGACTGAGTGTACGACCTTTGTGCGGTGCAGCGCTACGCCGTTTTGAGGGGACCGAACTCGGAGCCTGCGGGTACGGGCAAGGCGCCTGTGCCGGCCGGGCGCGGTAGCGAATTACGGCACAATGCTCAGCTGCCGACGGCGCGCGTCGCCTTGGTATACTTGCGGGTCGCGCAGAAGCGCATGCCGACGCCATCCTGCTGGGATCGCGTGACGATGGCCGTCACCCGGCGCAGGCGTACCAGGTTGGAGGTGTTCACGCGTAGCGCAAACATCAGCTTCAGGCACTTGTGCCTTGGAACATACAGCGGGTTGGTTTTGAGAAAGATTCCGTTGGCGCTGATATCCGTCGCCGTGCAACGCGACAGCCGGTTGTCGCCGTCGGAAAGGTACACACTCACTTCGACTGACTTTCTGTTACAGCATCGGCGTTCCATTATTAACTACACCTTGTTGTTGTTGTTCCAATGATCAAGCAATTTACGTGCAGGAATATCTTATATACTATATAACAAATAGTTATAGAATTATTGAATAATACACATTAAATTCAAATGTAAAGAATGCCCGACAGTATTCCGGAATTCTTTACATAATCCTCGCTGTGAGAGATTGCGAAGCGGGGCGCTCAATTGCCCGGCCACCAGAATTGCTGACCCTCAATTCCGGCGCGCAGCGGTACTGCACCGCCCTCGTGGTCCGTGAGCTGGCCGCGCTTATGCCTGGCCGGCGGCAGCCGTGTCGAGTGTCTTTTGCACCGCAGCCGAGCGGCGTGGACCCGCTGGGGTGAGCCGAGCCTGCAGCGCAAAGCAGGAGTAGACAGGGAGTCTCGTGACGGTGGCGGGCCGGCCGGTCAGCCAGAGGGGGCGCTTTGCGCAGCAGCCCAGTGCTTGGAACCTATCTCATAATTTTGCGCGAGCCGCGTTGCGCCATAGGGCAAAATCGCCCGCGCGGCCGCGGCCGCGGGGGACTATGCGACAGGCTCCAGCAACCGTCAGCGCCACTGAGGGCGCACCGGCTTGTCCGTTACTGCAGCAGCCTAGACCAGCGGATCATACAAACGGGGGGTCTTCTTCTTTTTCTTGGCATAAATATAAGTCACTTCCGTCGCAATGTGGTGCGGGGTATACAGCGTGGTGCGGAGCAACCATCCGCCAATGGGAAGCGGCGCCTGTTCGGTCATGGTGCGAATGTGTGTGGTGTCGTCAAAAGCATCTTCGATGACTTCGTACTTCAGCTTCATCGTTGTTCTCCTTGTTGGGCACCGAGCGCCGGGCTGGAGGAGCGGCATCGGCAAACTGTGGTATCGGAAAGCTTAGTCGAAAAAAGGCCGCCGGCGCTACGTCCGCCATCGAGCGCCCCACAGGCGATGGCGATTTAACGCCGATAACGCTAAGGTACGGGTTTGCGCCGGGGCGACCTGGCTGCGATGGAGCACACAGAGGACTGCACATGAAATACCTTGTGCCGATGGGGCTGGCGCTGGCTGGCGCGTTGCTGGGCGGCTGTACCGAAGAACAGCAGAATCGCCTGTCACGGGTCGGCGTGACCTGGCTGGAGGGCGACTATCGGGTGACTTACGCCGATGGTGAGCATGTGCGCAGCTGGACTGTGCGTGGCGGCAAGGTCACTTCGGAACCCGCCAAGGGGTATTATTATTTCTGGGCCCGAGAGGGGAAGCGGAAGTATTATGTGCAGACGCCCATCGCCAGAAGTTATATCGAGGAAATCGATTAGCACCGCGCTCGGGAGCGTCCGCGTGCGCATAGCGTACCGGTGGAGATTCCGCAACAGGAGTAACTATGGATGTTGCAATCGCTCAGGAGCGGCTGCTCGCGAGCGTCAGGAAGAACGCTGACACCGGCTGCTGGAACTGGGCAGGACAGGTGTCGAACAGTGGCTACGGGCGCACCATGCTGCGCGATGTTGATGGCAGCACGCGCATGGAAAGTGCTCACCGCGCCAGCTACGAAGTGTTCGTGGGACCGATACCCCCGGACCGGCAGGTCAGGCAGAGCTGCGGCAACCGGCTGTGCATCAACCCCGATCACCTCGTATTGATCGATCCGGCGGAGAGCGGCTGAGCCCGCGCCGCGTATAACCCAACACTACCCGCTTGTGATGAATGATACCGACTGGCACCGGCACCATGCCGCTGCATCCCTCAAACGTCTGTTACCACGACTGGAGGCGCGCTTCGCCGGTCAGGTGGACGCGGACGAGTGGCAGGGTTACCTGCAGCGCCTGCAGGACCACTTTCCGCGCCTGTTCCGCGGTCTGCATCAGCTCTACGGGCCGCAGTACGATTTCTTCTACCACCTGGAGAGCATCCTCGCCTCGGCCACCGAGATGTGGATCGGAACGCCCGCCGGAGCTGAAGGCGCTGGATGCCCTGCGCGAGGCCGACCCGCACTGGTACCAGTCGCACCGCATGCTCGGTGCGATGTGCTACGTGGATCTGTTCGCCGGCGATCTCGCAGGGCCTGCGCGAGCGGATCCCCTACCTGCCGGAACTGGGCGTCACCTACCTGCACCTGATGCCGCTGTTCAAGGTGCCGGACGGGGACAACGACGGCGGCTACGCGGTCAGCAGCTACCGCGAGGTCGAACCCGAAGCTGGGCACCATGGAGCGAACTGGCCGAAGCTGGCCTCGCGAGCTGCGCCACCACGGCATCTCCCTGTGCCTCGACTTCGTCTTCAACCACACCTCCGACGAGCACGAGTGGGCCCGGCGGGCGCTGGCCGGCGACGCGGAGTACCAGGACTACTACCGCATGTTCCCCGACCGCACGCTGCCGGACGCCTACGAGCGCACCATGGTCCCGGTGTTCCCGGACGAGCACCCCGGCTCCTTCACCTACCGCAACCGGATCAGGAAATGGGTCTGGACCACCTTCCACAACTACCAGTGGGATCTCAACTACGAGAACCCGGCGGTCTTCAACCGCATGCTGGAGGAGATGCTGTTCCTGGCCAACCAGGGCGTCGAGGTCCTGCGCCTCGATGCGGTGGCCTTCGTCTGGAAGCGGCTCGGCACCAACTGCCAGAACCTGCCCGAGGCGCACACCATCATCCAGGCCTTCAACGCCCTGGTGCGCATCGCCGCCCCCGCCATGGTGTTCAAGTCCGAGGCCATCGTGCACCCGGACGAGGTGCGCAAGTACATCGGCGAGGACGAGTGCCAGCTGTCCTACAACCCGCAGCTGATGGCGCTGCTGTGGAACTCGCTGGCAACCACGCGAGGTGCGCCTGCTGCAGGCACGGCATGCAGCGGCGCTTCGCCATCCCGGCCGGCTGCGCCTGGGTCAACTACGTGCGCTGCCACGACGACATCGGCTTGGCGTTCTCCGACGACGACGTCGAGCGATCTGGGCATCGACCCGGCGCTCGCACCGGCGCTTCCTGACCGAGTTCTACACCGGCCGCTTCCCGGGCAGCTTCGCGCGCGGCCTGCCGTTCCAGGAGGACCCGGCCACCGGCGAGGCGCGCATCTCCGGGACCTGCGCCTCGCTGGCGGGACTGGAACAGGCGCTGGAGGAAGACGACGAGCAGCGAGATCGAACTGGCGATCCAGCGCATCCTGCTGCTCCACGGCGTCATCCTCACCATCGGCGGCATCCCGCTGATCTACCTCGGCGACGAGATCGGCATGCTCAACGACTACGGCTACGAGCAGTGATCCGGAGAAGATCGGCGACACCCGCTGGCTGCACCGCGCCGCCTTCGACTGGGAGCGCGCCGAGCAGCGCCGCGAGCCCGAGCACCGTGCCGGGGCGCATCTACCAGGGCCTGCTGCGGCTGATCCAGATCCGCCAGCAGAACCTGGCCTTCGACCGCGCCGAAACCGAGATCGTCGACACCGGCAACGATCACGTGTTCGGCTACTTCCGCACCAACGGCGACCACAGCGTGCTGGTGCTGGCCAACTTCAGCGAGCGCAGCCGCAGACCATCGAGGGCCGCCGCCTGCGCCTGCTCGGGCCTGCGCAAGAGCGTGGTCGACCTGGTGGCCGGCCGCACCATTGTCGCCGCACACGCGCTGGAACTGGAACCCTACGATTTCATGATCCTGACACGGCCGGTGCGCTGATCTGGGTGAGGCGTTGCGTGCCCGGGGGCGGGCAAGTCGGCTTGCGGTGCTGGTTCGCAGGCCGCGCTATCATCGGCTCGCCGGCCCGAGCACAACTGGCGCCGGTCGAAATTTGCTGAATGTGAAGGGGCCAACATGGAGGTCACGACAATGAAACGCTTGCCGGATGTCACCGCGCTGGTGGTGATTATTGCACTGCTGCAGGCCTGCGCCTGGGTAAAACCCACTGCCTCCGGTGCCGGGGTCCGGGTAGCCAGCGCCGCGGAGGTCGCCGGCTGCAGAGAAGCCGGCAGCACCCAGGTTTCGGTGCTGGACAAGGTCGCCGGTGTGCGCCGCGGTTACACCTCGGTTGCAGAAGAACTCGCTACCCTGGCGCGCAACAGCGCCGCCCAGCTCGGCGGTGACACGGTGGTGCCCACCTCGGAGATCGTCGACGGCGCGCAGACTTTCGCCGTGTACAAGTGTGAGGGCAGGAATTAGTCTGTCGCTTCGACGCCCATCTGGCTGCGGAGCGCGCCCCGGCTGAACCACCTGCGGTTGGTGCACGGTCCTCGTGGCGGCGCCCTGCACGGGGCGATATCAGTGATCACTGGCCCCACACTTTCCACAACAGGGAAACGCCACTGATCAGCAGCAGGGCGCCGATCAGGATCAGCGTCTGTTGGTTGCTGATGCCGAGGTGGGCTTTGTTGCCGAAGTACAGACCGGCCGCCATAACCGGAATGGACAGAGCGATAGACGGCAAAAGGTCACTTGCCAGAAGACCGGTGACCAGAAAAGCCAGGATGCGCAGGGCGCCATCGAGCATGAACAGGCCGGAAAAGCTCGCCCGCAAAGCCGATTTGTCAGTCGTGCGGTGCGACAGATAGATCACGTAAGGCGGCCCGCCGGTGCCGAACAGCGCGCTGATCAGACCGCCGGCAAACCCGGCCGGCAATGCCCACAGGCGCGATATGCGGCGTTCGCTATGGATATTGAACAGGTAGCGCAGCGCAAAGAACAGCACGAATACGGCGAGGCCCGTCAACAGCGGCTCACGGGGCAGATTCATCAGCAGACTGACTCCCGCCAGGATACCGATCAGGCTGGTGGGAAGCAGGGGGCCTATCTCATCCCAGCGCACCTGTGCGCGGGTGTACCTGCTGAGCACCAGTGAGGCGCTGAAGTCCAGGATCAGTACCAGCGGCACCACAGTCTGCAGCGGCAGAAAATGGGCCAGCAACGGGACCGCGATAAGCCCCGAGCCGAAGCCGGTGATGCCACGGATAAAATAGGCAGCCAGGATAATGCCGAGTACGCCTGCATAGGTTTCCGCACTCATAGGTATCCGTGATAACCACTGGCGAGGCCGTGCTGCCACCCGCACAATCCGCTACCACAAAAGTGGCGACTGGCGGACGTCAGGGCTTGCGAGTCGTGCAGCTTAGCAGCGCACTGGCAGGGCAAAGGAAAAACCGGCGACACCAGACCGCTATCTGGCGGCGTCCACCGGTCCTTCCTGGCATCCACTCACACCGCGCAGCCTGCGCAATCACTCACCGGCGCATGCCGCGGGCCTGTGGTCGGCGAATTGCTTCAGATGACAGTGAGCGGGGTGCAGACCGCAGGCGTTCAATCCGTGGTATCGAACACCAGGTCGATAACGGTTTCCGCAAACAGCCAGTCCGCTTCGGGCCCGCCCAGGCCAGCCTGGCGTTTCAGAGAGATCAGATACGCGGCCTCGCCGATGATGCGCTGACGGGCGTCGTGCGACAGGGCAGGTTTTGCCGCCGCGGTGACTGCGCGTGAGGCGCCGACAGAGGTCGGAGCGGACGCGGACCCCGTCGCCGCCTCAGCGCTGACCGTGTTGGTGCCGGGAGAAGCCCTTTTCGCGCTCGTAGCGGCCTTTTTCCTGGCGACCTTTTTCTTCGCCACGGGCGCGCCCTCTTTCTTGGCCGTTTTTCCGGCTGGAGTTTTCGGTTTGGCCGCTGCCGGTGATCCCGCGCCTGCGATGTTGCGCTGCATGCTGTCCGCTTTGACGCTGGGGTGTTTGATTTCGGGCATTCTGTTTACCTCCATGTGGAAAAATCACAAAAAAATTAACAAAAGCACACTGAAATCGGCAGTCCCTATTGCAGTGACGCCGCTCCAGCCGCAGTTTCTTTGTTTCTGGTCCCGAACCAGAACGAGATCTCTTTGTTCAGCAACTCATCATAGCGCATATAGTGCGAGCCGTCGCAGGAAAAAGTCAGGCTGACCATGCCGTTGAAAATATTGATCGATCCGGTACGCAGATAGATCGTTTCGTCCGCCCTGCGCAGCGCCGCCATGGTGTGCAAGACCCGACCGACGTCGTCCTGCGGTATCACTGCGTCGGCCGGATAGTCACGCCCGGGATACACCAGACAGATGTCAGGATCGGTCAGTGCTTCGTGATCCAGGATTCGGTAACGGAACGGATCGTCCACCATCCAGATGGTGGCCTGGCTGCTGGAAAAATGAATCTGGCACTGGAAGATGCCGCGTTCGGTGAGCAATTCTTCCAGGATCGACAAGGCCTGTTCGAGATTGCGGTCCATGGGGCTCTCGGCGCGCGTCTGCTGAAACAGGGTGCCGCGGATGGCGGGGTCGCCCTTCACCTGGCGCCACTCGCCCGGTTCCTCGTAGAGTTCCGAAGTGACCGGCAGGCTGCGCAAATCGAAATCAGCGCCGAGGTAACCCAACGGGCTGTCGGCCGGCCCGACAACCTGCAGAGCGGTCAGGGACGGTCGATTGGCCGACAGGCTGATGTAGGCATCCGACAACAGGAAACCCCACACCGGTACGGGTTCCTGCATGTAGGGGCGAGCGGAGCGGTCGCGCTGGAAGTGCCCCTCCAGGAGCCCTGATTTGCCGACATTATCGCTGAGCTGTACGCCGTCGGCCCCGACCACATACAGGTAGGTGCAATAAGGGATGCTGGAAAAACCCTCGAGCAGCACGCTGTTGAGCGCCTCGCGTTCAGGCCAGGCCGGCGCACAGCGCTCCGCCAGTCGCGCCAGGGGATCGTGGAGCATCCGCGCCAGTTCCTCGCGCTGCCGGTAGATACTGTCTTTCCAGGAGTCCTTCATTGCCCCGTCCGCAAGTCGATTGCCGCTGCCTCTGCGTTACTCACCCTCGTTCGCGCGCGGCCAGCGGATGATACATCAGATTACAGCCAAGCCAGAACAGGTATGAATCGTTCCCGGGCGCCCGGGTGGGACGCCGCCCTGACGCCGGCTGTCGAGCACCGTGCAGCGGTTCAGCTTCGCGTGCCGAATGCCGATAGAAGCCTTGATTACCGGGCTATTATCTTGCACCAGGGTCACCGCGTAACAGTGACCGGTTCTGACGGAGATGTTGGCATGCGCGCGAAAACTGCCCCCTCATGCCGCCTTGCGGCATTGGTCTCTCTGGCGCTGGCCGCGTCCATCACCGGTTGCGCCTCGGGCCTGTCGAAAGAAGAGTGTCAGCTTGCCGACTGGCGCACTATCGGCTACGAAGACGGGGTGCGGGGACTGCCACAGTCGCGCATCGGCGCGCACCGCAAGGACTGCGCCGAGCATAGTGTGGCTCTGGATCTCGATGCTTACCGCGGCGGCTGGGAGCAGGGCGTGCAGAGTTACTGCCAGCCCGGTAACGCCTACCGGCTGGGCCGCTCAGGCAATCAGTACAGCGGTGTCTGTCCTGCCGCGCTGGAAACAGCATTTCTCCAGGCCTACGCCCATGGTCGCGAAATCCATGTTCTGGAGTCGGAAGTCAAACGCCTGCAGCGGACCCTCAATTACAAACACAAACGTATTGCTGATCTCGAAGTTGAGCTGCGCGACACGGGTATCGACCTGGTGACCGGCGAGATGCCCACCGAGCAGCGCGTGGTGCTGCTGGATGAGCTGCGCAAGCTCGAAGAGGAACGCGCCGCGACCATCGCCGAGATCCCGTTCCTGGAAGCCGAGCTGGACGATCAGCGCGAGCGCCTGGCGACAGCCAGCGCAGGGCGCCCTTACTGAACCGGCCGAAACCGGTCAGGGTGAAGCGCAGGGGTCAGTAACGGATCGCCGGGGTTTCGATCTTCAGGCCGTTGCTGCGTGCGTTCATGAATACCTCCAGGGCGATGTATTCCTCCGAGCCCGGCGCATAGGGCTCTGCGCGCAGCTTGGACAGACACTCCGTAAACCGTTCCTGCAGCCCGACCATGTGTCCTTCCGTGTAGCGGTAGGCCGGAAAGCCGTTGCTCTGTCCCTGGCTGAGTACCTGGCCGCGGAACTGCTGCCCCGCGTGGTAGTCGTGACACTGGTGGCACGCGACATCCACCTGCCCGTAGCGGCTGCGAAACAGTTTCTCGCCGGCCGCGTAGTAGGGCGCCAGCGGGCCGCTGACGTCGACGTCGACTGTCTCTCCCCGGGCCAGGTGACGAACGAAGGTCTCCAGTTGCAGTGCCGCCTCGTCTGTGTAGTCCAGCGGTGGACCGCCGAGCCGCTTGTTGTGACACGCAATGATCTGGCCGCGCAGGGTAACGGGTTGTTTCAACTCGGTGCTGTAGACCGGGTAGCCGGCGATGCGCTGGACATCCAGCTGCGCTCCGCCGGCACCATGACAGGCCGCGCAGGATTTTCCGTTCGCCGCGGACGCCTCGAACAGCTCGGCACCAACTTCGACGGCCAGCATGCCGGGATTGCCGAATGCGTCGTCCTGTATGGCCTGCATTTCGGGCGTCAGGTAGTCGTAGCCGGATATCGGCTGCTGGGCGCCGGCCGGCAGCGCGGTACCCAGCAGCAGGGCAGGAAGCAGAACGCCGAGGGCGGATGGTGTGTTCATGGCAAGGGCACCGCTGTCATTTCAGCGTCGCCAGATAGGCGACAACGTCTTCGATTTCCTGCGCGCTCAGAAAGGTCTGACCTTCGAGTTCATGCGCAACCCGGTTGAGTTGCGCAGGCCGGCGGTAGTAGCCGGGCATCACCGTTTCAGGATTGAACCGTGTCTGGTCAACGACGTGCAGACGAATCATGCCGACCGTCTGGCGCGCCGCGATGCCGGCCAGCGGCGGTCCAAGGTTGCCGTGGAAGGGCTGCTCGGGAATGGGCAGCTGGTGACAGGCCACGCAGTTGCCGCGCAGCTGGTCGCCGGCGATCACGCGGCCCCGCTCGGCGACACCGGTGAGTCCGCCAAGCGGCTCGTTGATTGCGTAGTTTTCGGCCTGCCAGTCGAGATAACTCTCTTCAGGCTCTGCATCGGCGGCGGCCAGGCTGGCTGCCAGTGGCAGGAGCGCCGCAAACAAGCCCCCCCGCCAGGGAATGCGTATCGCTCGCATGGTCCGGATCTCATGGCTGTGTTGCAAGTACGGTTATACCGCGCCCCACAGTTTACCATCGCTACGCCGCCTGGCGAGGCATATTGGCACTCGGACGGGTTGGGCCGTCCCCGTTCGGTCAGGGTACCCGTTCCACCGTATTGCCCGTGCGGGTTTCGGCCGCGGCACCGCTGCCCCCCAGGGCATCCTGGAACTTAACCAGAGAAAACAACAACAACGTCAGAATCGTGATCAGGGCCACATCGTTTTCGAGCAGTTTCATAATGTCTTCTGCCTCTTCTGTCCAACGGTACGAATACAGGCAGAAATCGGGCCAGATGAATATTCTCCCTTCTAATCAGCCAGTTGCTCTCTGGGGCGCGATCACAGACAGAAAACATGTAAATAATGCCGACGAATAAAAGTATCAATACATTTATTACAAGCAGTTACGGATTCACCGGGATTTTCGAAATAGTCATAAGTGTAAGGGATCTCGACAATCGTCTTGGGTAGAGGCGCGCAGGGATGTCTTCGCGGCGCAATTGTTTGCGCGACCGCGGAGTAGCCACGGGACGTCCATTGCCCCCTCTACAGTGCGCTGACGCGCCGGGCTTACGGCTGCGGCATTGCCTTGCGCTGCTGTTCCATTTGTCGGTAATAGTCCGCGGCGGCCTTCCGCTGTGCCTTGAAGGCCTCCTGCTGGCGCTGCATGGAGTCTTCCTGGGCTTGCTGTTGTGCCTGGAACGCGTCGCGCTGGGATTTCTGCTGGGTATCGAAGGCTTCGCGGTGGGCTTTCTGGCTGGCTTCGAAGGCTTCCCGCTCGGCCTTCTGCTGTGCCTGGAAAGCTTCGCGCTGGCGCTGCATTGCCTCCTTGTGAGCCTTCAGCTGGGCGTTGAAGGCTTCTTCCTGCTGCTTCATGGCCTCC
Organism: uncultured Gammaproteobacteria bacterium; assembly: GCA_963695455.1. GTDB lineage: Bacteria > Pseudomonadota > Gammaproteobacteria > DSM-19610 > DSM-19610 > Thiogranum. Next base: position 11,749 of record CAVOGN010000019.1, read on the forward strand.
TGCTGGACCGCCATCGGGCTGGGCTGCTGTTGCATGGCCGCCTGCTGCGCCTCCTGCTGCCGCTGCATCGCCTCCTGTTGAGCCTGTTGCTGCGCCTGAACCGCTTCCTGTTGACGCTGCATGGTCTCCTGTTGTGCGCGCCGTTGTGCCTCGACGGCCTCCTGCTGGCGCTGCATGGCTTCCTGCTGAGCCTGTTGCTGCGCCTGAACCGCTTCCTGTTGCCGCTGCATGGCTTCCTGCTGGGCCTGCTGTTGCGCCTGATACGCTTCCTGCTGCGCTTTCCGTTGTGCCTCCATGGCCTGTCTCTGCGCTTCGACTTGCTCCGGGGTAGCGGCGGGCGGCGGCGGCATGAGCGGGGGCGGAGCACCGGGCCCCGGAAGCGCTTGCGCAGAAGCCAGACCGGGCAGAACCGACAGTGAAATAACAGCTGCGACTATTAGTGTGTTAGGCATTGTTAGTCTCCTTAGTATTGTGTAACCGAACCTGGAGCGTGCGGATGGGCGCTATGCCCGCCTAACTGTAGTCCGAGCGTCGGGTCAACAGCAAGGCTTCATCCCGGCGCCGCTGCCACAACAGCGCCCGACCGGACCCCGACCGCGCGTCAGCTGTGTTTGACAGAGGCGCAATCGAATATTAGAGTTCGCTAATACATTAGGAAATTCTGATATACGGAGCAGTCGACGTGCATATTCGGAGGTGTTTTTCAGGCGCAACAGTGGCGGGAATCGCCTTGCTCGTCCAGGCGGCGAGCTGGGCGGCGGAACCGGAGGACCTGTGTGCCCCGTTCAAGCACAGCAGCGTGGATCAATCACTGGTCGCCACGATGTTGAAAGCCGCCGAACAGGGGGGGCTCTACCGTATTCGGTCGGCGACGTCGAGCGTCGGATTCTGCGCGCACAGCCCCTTTGGCCGCATCGAGGCACGATTCACCGCTTTTCAGGGCGGCGTGTTATTAGCCGATGCGCGTCAAGCGGACTACGGGCAGGCGCTGGTACGTGTCGACGTCAACAGCCTCAGCACCGAGCGCTCGCTGCTCGGTCCGGTGCTGAAGAGTGAGAGCTTTTTCGACGCCGAAAGCTTTCCGGAAATCCTGTTCGTAAGCACCGGCCTGCATTGGAGCAGCCCGACCCGCGGCGTGCTGCACGGGCAACTCACTTTGCGTGGTGTCACGCGCCCGGTCGCATTCAGCGTGGAGTTGATCGGCTCCGACGGCGCGCCCCTCGAACGTGCCGACAAGGTACAGGTCAAAGCGACCACAACCATCCACCCCTCTGAGTTCGGCATGCAGGCAGTGCAGACATTCGCCGACGACAGGGTCGAGCTGTGCATGCAGGTGGACGCGGTCCGCTATTCCGGCTAAGCCGCAGTAACGAGCTGCGCCGCACTGACGTTAGAGACGGTGCAGACCTGGCAGTCGGACCACGTAGGTTGTCCAGTACGGGATGGTGGCATTGCCATCCACCGCATCGAGCCGCAGCCCTTCGCGGTCCTCCCTGACTTCCCATACATTGTCGAAATCATCGACCCAGCGTTCGTGCACATGGGCATCACCCTGGCTCAGTACTTCTGCCACATTGCCTTCTACGGAGTGAGTCATGACAAATCCTCCCCGGGGTTGCGGACGCGCAAGTCCACCCCCCGATTCGACCTGCCGGACCGCAAATGGTTCAGGATCGGGCGCGCACAGGGGCACTTCCAGCGGCTCAATCCGGCGGCGCGAGCAGCATTTTCCAGGCCTGATGAGCCGCGACCAGACCCAACGCCTGCTGTAGCAGTGATCTGCCGGGTTCCGTCCGGTGCCAGGTCGAAGCGCCGGACGGGTGCGGCAGCGGAATGACGTCCAGACTGCCGGTATCCAGCTCCAGGCGGTACTGCCGGCCGATCACCGTATCGAGCTTCGCCACCGGCTGGAACTGCTGAATGGCGAGCTTACCGACCGGCAGCAGCAGCTGTGGCTGCAACAGCTGCAGTTCTTTTTGCAACCAGTGGCGGCAGTGGGCAATCTCTTCACGGTTCGGCACGCGATCACCGCCACGCGGATTCTTGCCCGGGAAACAGCGGCACACGGCGGCCATGTACACGCGGCTGCGGAAGTCTGCTTCGCCGAGGCCGATCGCGCCGAACCAGCCGAACAGAGTCTTGCCGGCAGTCCAGGCGAACGGCCGGTGCACCTCGACTTCCCGGGCACCCGGCGCCTGGCCGACCAGCAGGACGGGGGAGTGCACCGGTGCGCCGGTGACGGGACGCCCCACCATCGCTGGACAGCGCGCGCACTCGCGCAGCGCGCTCTGGTGGCGCTGGATGGCCAGCGTGGTAGCTACCATACGGGTTGCCCCGCCAGGCGCCTGCCCGCCAGCGATCCCAGCACAACGATGGCGCTGGCAACCAGCACAATCGGAATGACCGGCAGGAAGCCCAGAGCGAACGCTGCGGGAATCCCTCCGGTGGCAAAACCGACCAGCAGGGCCTCTCCAACCAGAATCGAAACCAGGCAGGCGCGCGGTCGGGTGCCGCGCCAGTACAGTGTCGCCAGCGTGGTGGGGAACAGTACCGCCAGTCCGGTGAAGGCCTGGGTGGCGATTTCGAGAATGGTGACCGGCGGCTGGTAGGCAATGGCCAGTCCCAGCAGTGCCAGCGCCGCCACCAGCAACCGTCCGACCAGCACCTGCGACTTGAGCCCCGCGGCGGGTACCAGGGTGCGCTGGTAAACATCTCGCGTGAGCATGGAACTCAGCGCCAGCAGCTGCGAATCCATGGTCGACATGAAAGCGGCCAGCGCGCCCACCATTACCAACGCCTCGAACCAGAACGGTGTGTACAGCCCCAGCATCATGGGCAGAATCTGATCGGCCTGCTGGCCCTGCAGGTCCGGAAAGGCGATGTGGCCGAGCACGCCAATGGTGACCGGGAACAGGAACATTACGCCTGTCACCAGCGGGTAGATGACGATGGTGGTGCCGAACGACGCGGCAGTGTCGGGTATAAAGAAGCGCATGAAGATATGCGGAAACATCGGCACGCTCAGGAACCAAAGCAGCGTGTAGCTGAACCACTTCTGCGGTGAATAGAAATCGTTCAGGCCGCGCGCCGAAAACAACCCCGGCTGCTGTGCCAGCGCCTGAGCGTTGGCCTGTCCGAGACCGCCCAGCGCATTGCCGATCATCAACACGGCGGCGGTGATCAGGCTGAACATCATCACGCCCTGCAGCACATCGGTCCAGGCTACGGTGCGCATTCCGCCCAGGTACACGTACAGGACGATGAAGGCGGTAATCAGGCTGGCGGCGGTGAAATAGGGTATCTGGCCATCGGTCAGGTGGGAGATGATATAGCCCGCTCCGATCGGCTGCAGCGCCAGATAAGGCAGGGTGAAGACTACCATCACGGCGAGGTACACCAGCTCCAGCGCCCTGCTGTCGAGTGACTTGCCGATCAGCTCCGGCGGGGTGATGTAGCCGTGCGTCCGCCCGATGCGCCAGGCCCGGTGCCCGATCAGGTAGAAAGCCACTGCCACAAAGGCGGTGCCGAACGCCATCATGCCATAGTAACTGTAGCCGATGCGGTAACCGGCGCCGGCGAAACCGAGAAAGAAGAAAGCGCTGAAATTGGTGGCGACAATGGTGAAAAACAGCACCAGTGCTCCGACCTTACGGCCGGCAAGAAAATAGTCTTCCGGGGTGTTTTCTTCGCGCTTGAAACCATACAGACTGATGATCAGCGTAAGCAGCGCATAGGCCCCGATCATCAGGTAGGCGATGAAACTCTGGTCTTCCATGCGCTAGTCGGGTTCGTCCTCTTTGCGGCGCAGCAGACGGCGGACAAACACCGCCAGCAGCACCGCCAGGAGCAACTGCAGAAACAGAAAATAGTAGATGCGCAGGGGAAAATTGCCGGGACCGAGGTGAATTGCAGCGTCCCAGAACCACAGGTCCTGTGACAACAGAAACAGCGCTGCAAACGCGCCTGTCCAGCGCCAGGTACTGTTGCTATCGGACATGAATACTCGTCATTGGTGAATAGTCGCACGCCTGCCGGGTAGCTGAGCTTTTTATAGCCGGAAAACGCAACGGTGACAACGCCGCGCAGTCGGTGCCATCATAACGGCTATGCGCACCGCGAGCCTCACTGCAGCATGGCCGGCCGCCGGGCTCACATGAGGTCTGGCGCGGCGCATATGCACAATGCCGATGCGCAGCGCGACGCCTGCATTGCCGAGTGGCGAAAAAAAGCCAGGGCGGCAGCAAAGGCGAAACAGGGCCGCAACCTCTACATCATCACCCTGCACCCCGACGTGCTCGAGTGCGGCGAGTTCCGCCGCGCCAATCCCGGCTACCGGGAAGGTATGCCGTGTGTCTATGTCGGGCTTACCATACACAGCCCCGGCGACCGCTACCAGCAGCACAAGATGGGTTACCGGAGCAGCAAGTACCCGAAGAAGTACGGCGTAGAGCTGGCCCTGGACCTGATGGACGGATTCGAGCCAGGCGCACTGACCGAAGAAGAGCAGGAGTATGCGCTGGCCGACTGGCTGCGCGAGCAGGGTTATGGAGTGTGGCAGAATTAGCCGCAACCGCTGCGCTGCGCGCAGGGATGCCGGACTCGGTGGCGGACCGCGCATAGACGCGTCCGCCACCGAGCTCCCGGCTTGCTTTCAAACAGACAACAACGCGCCTTACTGCGCCAGATAGCTGGCGATTGCCTGTATCTCCGCTGAAGTCAGACTGGACAGAGAGCCCATGCCGCCACGGTTGCTGGCAATTGCCGACGAAATGGCATTGGCCGAGCGGCCCCGTACGCCGTTCGGGCCATGGCATCCGGCACAGTAAGAGGTATACAGAGCCTGGCCGTCCGGACCCGATGGCTGGGTCGGCTGGGGCTGTGTAGGAGGAGGCTGGGTCGGCTCGGGCTGTGTGGGTGCAGGCTGGGTCGGCTCGGGCTGTGTCGGAGCAGGCTGGGTCGGCTCGGGCTGTGTCGGAGCAGGCTGGGTCGGCTCGGGCTGTGTCGGAGCAGGCTGGGTCGGCTCGGGCTGTGTCGGAGCAGGCTGGGTCGGCTCGGGCTGTGTCGGAGCAGGCTGGGTCGGAGCCGGTGCGCCGTCGCAGCTGCCACTGTCGCGACTCTCTTCGTCATCATCATCATCGCTATCATGGCGCCCATCGTGATCCCCATCGTCGTCGTGATAGCCGTCTCGATCGGCGTCATCGTCGTGGAAACCATCACGATCATGATCGTCGTCGTTATAGCCGTCGCGGTCGCAATCGTCGCTGAGATCATCGTTGTCATGATCACGCTCGTTGTGACGATTGGCATCGACGCTGTCGGGCAGCCCGTCTGAGTCGCTGTCGTCAGGGCGGGCGTAATGGTCGCCATCGTAACTGTTGGGTATACCGTCGTCGTCGTGGTCTTGTGGATCCTCGACGCGATCGGCGTAGTGGTAATTGCCATGGTCCGGATCATCCCAGTCGTCCATGCCATCATTGTCAGCATCCGCCTGCGACAGGGGATTACGCGCACCGACGTCGTCCAGGATCATGGGGCTGTCGAGCACGCCGTCGTTGTCGCGGTCATCGGCTGCGGCCGCGTTGCGCCCCATAGGGAGGGGCACGTGCCCCAGGTCGATCTTTTCTCCACCATTCACCATCAGGCGCGTGCGAACGCGGCCGGAAGAGTCCCGGAAGCCGATGGGTGTGATGACCTCATCAGGGGTACCGTCGTTGGTCGTCATCACCAGGTGGAATCCGACGCCAGCCGGTACCTCAAGCTGAAAGGGATGCCGGGCGGTGCCGTCATCATTCGAGTCGACGGCGTAGTACGACCCGTTGTCGCCGAACGCCTCGATCAGCGTTCCGGGCACCGTGCCGGCGATCGACGCGCTGGACGCTGACGGCGACACGCTGGTGGAACCGCCGCTGCCACCGCCGCCGCAGGCGGCCTGTAACAGGGCGAGCGCTGCAATGGTCAAGTTCAGATTAAGACGCTTCTCCATGATCATCCTCCTGAGCAAAAGATGGGATATATTTCCCAAGTCCGGCGCAGTCTGCACCTCGCTCAAACCACGGTCAAGTGTCCGAATTTGGTGACAGGTTTTCGTTTACAGCGTCTATTCGCCTGAAAAATCGCTTCATATCAGGCACGAACAGCATTGAGTTCAACGCTTTTCATGGTACCCGGACTGAGCGCACAGCGGGCTGCGGTAGCGAAGGATCGTGCCAAAGGGTCGCTGGCACACCGCCCATAGACGGGCAGTCCAGTTGGGCCCGCTGCGGTAGTGCGCGCGCTGGCCTTCCTGAGCTTGGGTCGAGACACAGTATTCTGTAACCTAGCGGTTTACGTTTCGTATTGGATCGGGAGAAAACAATGCGCAGGACAACGCTGGTGACCTTGATGCTGACGATTGCGCTGATCGGGTGCAGTGGCGAGGATCTGGAACCGCGCGCAGCGCAAAGCCGTGCTGCCGTGAAGGAGTTCATGCTGAGCCTGAAAGGCGAACTGAAACAGGCCATGGAGCAGGGTGGCGCCGTCAACGCAATATCCGTTTGCAAGATAACGGCCCCGGCGATTGCCGATGACCTGTCGACGCAGAAGGGCTGGCGTGTCGGCCGTACCAGCCTCAAAGTGCGCAATCCGTCCAATGCGCCGGACGACTGGGAACGCAAGGCGCTCGAAGACTTTGATAAGCGTAATGCACAGGGCGAAAATTCCGAGACCATGGAATACTACGAACTGGTCGAGGAAAGCAGCGGCCCGGTGTTCCGCTACATGAAGGCCATTCCCACCGGGCACATGTGCCTCGAATGTCACGGTGAGAACATCGATCCCGCAGTGGCCGCGAAGCTCGACTCCCTGTATCCGGCCGACCAGGCGCGCGGCTTCAAGGCCGGCGACATTCGCGGCGCTTTCACCATCACCCAGCCCATGACTGCTACGGGTGCGTCCGAGGGTTGAGACGGTCAGGAGCGCCTGAACCCGCGGCGTCCCGGTCCAGGGCTGATCAGCCCGGTCCGGTCAGGGGCGTCGCTGCCGCACCGGTATCCCGATCTCTTTCCGGTTGCTGAATCCAGTCGAGGATATTGACCCACGGCGCCAGATCCTTGCGCGCCGCGGGCTCCCCCAGCTCACACACACCGACGCCCTGTTCGGCGGCACGCACGTAGTGCTGGGTGTCACGCACATGCGCGATCACCGGGATGTCGAGATTTCTCAGAAACCGCTCCAGGGTCTGCAGGGATCTGGTTCGCACACGGGTCCGGTTGGCGATAATCGCGATGCGCTTGTTACGTGCCCGCGCCTTGCCGACCAGCAACAGGTCACGGATGAAATTGGCGGTGGAATGGATATCGATAGCCGAGGGCAACACCGGAATCAGAATAACGTCCGCCTCGTCGACGCGGTCGACCAGGTCGATACCGGTGTGCCCGGCCGGCGTGTCCTTGATCACGAAACGGGTCTGCTCGGCCACCCGCAGCTGCCAGGCGCGGGTCATACCCGCCCGCGGGGGCTCGTGGGCGACGACACCGCGGATGCCCGGACGGTCCTCAGCGCGCGCCTTCAGCCAGTGACTGCTGGAGCCCTGGGAGTCGTAATCGAACAGATCGGTCGCGTAGCCCTGCGAGGCACAGTAGCTGGCGAGGTTGGTGGCCACGGTGGTTTTTCCGCAGCCACCCTTGCTGTTCATGACGACGATCCGTATCACACTGAAATAACCGGGACAATGATTCGACTGCCCGGGCTATCGGCGTGGCGGGAAAATAATTAAGAAAATGAGCGAAGTAACGGTAACCGTGGCACGGCACGGATAGCAGCCGATTTCCAGGCAGGTCCCTTTCGCGCTGCCGGCAGGGGCGACATACAACTCGATCCAGTGGCGGATGATGTCGCTGTTTTTCGCAATCCGGTCAGCCACGCACCCTGCCGGTTATGGGATAATCCCGGCCCAGTGCTCGACCGACCCGCATGGCATCCACGGCAACCCTATGAAGCCCCACACCATTGTGCTCTATCTCATCCTGTTGACCGGGGTGCTGACCTACGTACTGTACCGCTACCACGCGTCACAGCCACCCGACCAGGCGCAGATCGACTACTGCAATGAGCTTGTGAAGGACATGCCCGAGAGCACCCAGGAGGAAATCAACCGCAGCATTAATACCTTCATGGAGTGCCTGCGGGACTAGAACCAATCTCATAATCCCCCGGGGTCGCGTCGCTCGGGGCGTGTGCCGTGACGAATCAGAAGTTCCAGATGGTCTGATTGGGCGCCACCGGGGTGCCTACCTGCTGAATGTCATGGATGCGTTTCAGATCGATGCTCATGCGCCCGTTGCGGGTATGCCGATACATGTCCTTGAAACGCGCGCTCCAGACGATCTCGTCCCATTTGTATGAGGAACGCGCGTGCACCATCTGGGAATAATTGTCGTCGATGGCGTTGATGAGCACCAGGAACTCGGCATCCTGCTTGCTCAGTTCCTCGGGCGTCACCCCGTATAGCGGGCTGTCCTCGGTGATGGGATGCGCAATCGTCCAGTCGAGCGGAAAAAACGCGGCCTTGCTGCGCTCCAGGGGCAATTGATGGAAATGACGGGTACGCACCCCCTCGCGGGTCTCGGTCATACACAGCAGGATGCGCACCTCGACCTCGATCAGCTCGTTGGGCGAGCCGTTGGCGATGCGGAATTCGAAACAGGTCGTGCCGTGATAAGGACCGATCACCGCGCGGTTGCTGAACAGGATTTTGGCGCGCGGTCGCGCGAAGCGTGCGAACATCAGGGCGGCGGCAACGGCAAAACCCGACAGGCCGAGGAAGGCCTCAAGAACCACGAGGAGATTGGCCGCCAGGCCTTGCGGTGAAATATGGCCGAATCCCACCGTGGTCAGGGTATGCACACTGAAAAAGAAACTTTCCAGCAGGCGTGCGCCGCTGCTTGTGGCCTGCAGGCCGCTCAGGGCCTGCGGGCCGCAGAGGAAGTACAGCCCGGCAAACAGGAGATTGGTCAGCAGATACAGGCCGATGAAAGTCAGGTTGAACTGCCACCAGGGAATACTCAACAGCGCCTGGTACAGGTTCAGGGACTTGAACAGCGGCAATCCGCCGCGCGACACGTTGAAGGTTCCATCGCGGTTCAGCAGGCGCAGCGCGCTCTCGCGCATCACCTTGGTGCCGAAGCCCAGGTCCCTGATAATGTCCGCATTCCTGTCGCTGTCTTGCCGGGGCATGTGTCGAACCCACCTTGCACCTGTTGAGTCGGCGTGCCGGCCCAGCTGTCTGCTGGCGCCGGCCGGCGACCCGCCGTCAGTGTTCAGTTCGAAAATCTCTCAGTCACCCGCCGCAAAACGTGACTTTCAGGGCCAAAGTCTAGTAAACGTGGGGGAAAAGTAAAAAAAAGCGTGCCCCGCTACCCGGGCCGCGCCGGCTTCATCGGCTCTGGCCTCGGTCCGACGGCGCGGTTCCATTCAGCTCATGGCGCACCAGCTTGCAGATACGGCGACGGATTTCATCGATGACCGCCTGCGGGCTTCTGACCCCAAGCGCCGCAACTTCGTCGACGATACACGCTGCCAGATAGATGCCTTGCCGGCGTGCCTGGATGTAATCACTGTCAGTACCCGTGCCGGCGCCGGTCGAGGACCCACAGTGCCACTGCAACGGGCAATCGGGCCCGGATTCAGCTTCGGGCTGCAACAGCGAACGACAGTCAGAATTTTTCACGGTTCATCCTCCGGGCTGATAAACGCAAACGGTTGTTGTTGGTTCGTCCCTGGCAAGCTCGAGCTCGAAGTACGCATTGACCCGTGAAGCTGCCGTCAAACGCCCGTACCACGGTGTTCGCGTTTGCACTGTCGGCAGCAGCGCTGCGCTTTGCCAGTCGTGCCGAGGGCAGGTACAAGATGCATGCCAGTGGCGGCAACGGTGAGCACAAAGCGCGCGGCTGCGCTGGGGCGGAGGGGGACAGGTCACTGCCCGGCAGCGTGGCGTACTGCCGGGTGATACAGATTTAGCGGCCGCTCACCAACATTCCGTTGGTTGAAGTCAGTAAACGGCAAACAGGTGGGCAGTCGCCCTAGAAGCTGAGTACGGCCAGTGCCTTGTTCTGTATCAGCAACAGATCCGCGAGCGTGAACGCGTCTCCCGGGAGCGACTGTGGCTGCCCATTGACCAGCGGGGCCACGTTACCACGCGCCTTCTGCGGGTCGCTCAGCGGGCTCAGCCCCAGCACGGCGCGCGATGCCAGCAGCACGTCGCGGGCATCGACGCTGCCGTCGTCGTTGATATCGCCCCATACCGGAGAATCGGCCCCGTCGAGTGGATCGTGTTCTGCCGCGACTTCCATGCCGTCCGTGAAGCCGTCGGTGTCCGTATCGACAGCCAGCGGGTTCAGATCAAAACCGGGCCGGTAGGCGGACGCATCACTGTCCCAGGCCACCTCTTCGAAATCCGACAACCCGTCACCATCGCTATCCGCCAGCAGAGGATCGGTGCCGATGGCCAGTTCCAGGTTGTCCGGCAGACCGTCGCCGTCATCGTCCAGCGAGGCCAATGCAGCGTCTGCCTGGATCAGTCCGTAGCCGCTGTCGAAGTCGGCACCCGGTGTTTGCATGTCGAGCGCAGTTTCCTCGAGGGCCGCGTACACGCCATCCGGATCAAGACCGGGATCGAACTCCCGCAGCAGCGCCGCCACCGCCGCCGCGTGCGGAGCCGCTGCCGAGGTACCGAAGAAGTCGGGGATGCCGTCGCCGCCGTAGCTGTCGGAGAAAAAGAACGTGGTGTTGACGCCGTCCACTGCAACGATCTCAGGTTTGAGCCGCACCTCGGGTGCAGCCAGGGGGTTGCCGTTGGTGTCGAACAGTATTGCGCTGCCACCGGCCGACGAAAACGACTCCAGTGCCGGCGGTGCAGTGCCGAATTCCGGTGTGGCGAGAAAAAAACTCGCCCCAACGGCCTCGGCGCCCGCGGCGTTGGCGTGGCCGACCAGAGTCGCGCTGTGGGTCGGAAACTCGTTAATGGTGACGCCACTGCCAAACACCACCGTCTTCAGCAGGCCGGCCGGCGCACCCGGCGAATCCAGGTCGTCGAAGGTGATGGCGATATTGAACTCGGTACCATAAGACCCGTCGTTGAAATACTGCACGACTTCCCAGGGCGAGCCGGTCGAGACGTTGTCGTTGGCGCTGATCGTAATCATCGTAGTGCCGGTCTGATCCAGCAGTACGAGGTCGTGGTCGTTGTCCGGTCCATCACCGGTATTGACATTACCGAACGGCGCATCCCACTGCAGGGCGATCGATACGCTCGCCCCGACGGGTACGGTAATGCTCTGGAAAAAGTCGACGCCGGGACCCGGGTCGAAATCGTGCATGTCGCCAACCAGCTCGAAGACCGCGTCGCACACGCCTATCGGTTCCAGCAAGTCCAGGCAGAGATCTTCGCCGCTGTCGACAAAGCCCGCCTCGTAACTGTTGCGCGCCGAGTTGCCGGCAGCGGAAAAATAAGCTGCGCCGCCTGCTACCACGCTGTCGACCGCCTGCGCAACAACGCCGTCCTGAAACATGGGTTCGTTGAGATAGAACAGATCGTCCACGATGACATCGGCGCCCGCGAGAGCCAGGCTGGTGATGGCGTTCGCGTACTGGGCGACGCCACCCATGGCGGTGTGGAACAGCAGATCCGCGCCCGGCGCCACGTCATGCACAATCTGCAGCATGGCACGGCCTTCGTCCTGGCAGTTGACCAGGATTCCGCACAGGAAGTACTCGCTGAGCACATTGATGCCCGCCGGCAGGTCACCGCTGGTGATATCCGCCGCCGCGCCATCCAGACTGTCGTAGCTGTCGGACAGCACGCCGACCGCGACCCCGCTGCCGTCCACGCCGTACAGCGCGCGCGCGATGTCCGCGCGCATGGCGACATCGCCCTGGCTGGTGACCGAACCGGCGTTGTGTATCGGGCGCGGCGACACGGAAATGGAGCGCAGACTCGGCAGCGCCACGGCCTTGTCGATGACCGCGACAGGCAGCAGCCCGGACACCACAGAGCCGAAGCGGGCTGCGCTCTGCAGGCCCAGGCGTTGCAGGTCCCCCAGCAACACGCCGCCATCGGCGCTGGCGGTGGCGTCAATGAGAATGCGTCCGTTGTTGAACTGGAGCAGCCGGTCGGCCGGCTGGAAGGGCGCCGGGGCACCACGCCTCGCATGCGTGCGGTATTCGGAAAAGACCGCTGCCAGCGAACTGCCGGCTTTCGCCATCGCGCCCGCTTTCTTTAGCCCGGTCTCGCCCGAATGGCCGGCCGGCAGTGACACCAGCACGGCGAAGGCCGCCTGGGCGGACAACGCCAGCTGCAGCGATACAAACACGCGAAACAGAATGTTGATCAAGAAACCTCCCTGCCAGGCTCATCCCGTCCTGTCCGATGAATGGCTGACAACATACCCCCGTATGCCTGTCTCCGTGACGGTGGAAGTTAACAAAATTCGCGTCCGATTTGCACTTCGAGTTGCGGGCACCTTTTGTCATGACCGAATTAAGGGCTTGCACTGGTTCTGGTTCGAAGCCAGTCTGAGCGCTGGCCGAGGGGAACGGATTGCAGGCGTGGATGTCTGCTGTGTTAGTTCGGGTATCATCAACCCCTGACTGCCTCATGGCGCAGGCAGATCGCCGGGACGGAACCTGTTTATGCAACGGCATTGCTCAGTCGGGATACTGCTCTTGGTCGCTTGCCTGTCGGGCGGTGCGCCTGGCGATAGGGCGTACGCGCAACAAGCGTATCCGCGTTCTGACATCAACAGCGTGTTTATGGACCCGGAGTTCGATGCCTGGGTCGCGCGCTTCGAACGCCACGGTCGCGAGGTCTACGACAGGCGTCATGACATCGTCGCGGCAACCGGCGTGAAAGCGGGCATGGTGGTGGCGGACATCGGCGCCGGAACGGGCCTGTTCACGCGGCTTTTCTCAACGCGCGTCGGCGCATCCGGCAAGGTCTATGCGGTCGATATCTCGGCGGCATTCGTCCACAACATTACCCGGATCAGCCGCGCACAGGGCCAGACCAACGTCACCGGCGTGGTGAATTCGCAAACCGGGGTAGGGCTGGCGCCGCAATCGCTCGACCTCGCGTTCATCTGCGACACCTACCACCACTTCGACTATCCGGCCGCGATGATGCAATCGATACGCGCGGCCTTGAAGCCCGGAGGCAGCGTGGTGGTGATCGATTTCCGCAGGATTCCGGGCCTCAGCTCACCCTGGGTGATGGGTCACGTGCGCGCAGACGAGGCAGCAGTGATCGGCGAGATCGAAGCGAGCGGATTCCGCCTGGTGGAAGATCGGGATTTCCTCCGGACCAATTATTTCCTGCGTTTCGTGCCGGTTGAAGCGGACAGCATGAAATAGCCGCCCGTCCCTCGCTGGCTATGTGGCCGCGATGCTCGGCGATGGCCGCACTTGACGGGACTGGGGGCGACGGGCGGGTTCAGGGAGCCGGAGGTTGCCGCCGGCGTTCCCGGCCTAGTGCGTAGCGCGCAGTTTCCCGGGCGTAAAATCGTGCCAGTACTGCCTGGTTTTTCTTATCGACTGCCTGCTACCAACGTAGGCTCCCGGCGTGAAATCGGGGTCGGAGTGGACCTGAATCGTCGCGCAGCCACTTGCGACGCGCCGCGCACGGGAGAATGTGACCTGGCTGTTTTGCGCTTTTCAGCGCCGGAGAAGGGTGATCGAGGTGCGGTCAGGGCGCGCGTCGAAACGGACAGCCTGTCGCCAAAAGCCGGACAGTTTCCACGTTCACGCTGGAAGGGTACCCGCGGGCAACACTGGCCAACAGGAAACCGGCTGGGCGAACAGGCGGAGCAATATTCGGCGTCAACAGCCGGGAATACCGATAGGCCCCGGGGCGTCCGGCAGGGCACAACACCCGGCAGCAGCGGACAACACGACGACAATAAGAACGATTGCTGACAGCCTTGACATCATTTTGGTGGATCCCTTGCAGTTCAATGCGCGTGCAGTTTCCAGCGTACCGGGCCAATATGCAAGCGCGGCTGGAGTCGGCGCCAGGCATATTGGTTAATAGGGACGTGAGACAGCAGTGAGTCTGCATCTATTGTGGTGAAAATCGAACACGAACTGCGTTCTTGAGATTCGTTTACGATCGGGAAAGAGCCCGCATTGCTGTCAGGTAAAGGCAATTGTCTTGCAAGCGTTCCGGAAGTAACCTTACCCGTCCTTTTCATTCCGAACACGTGGCTCCGACTACAATGTCTGCGGAACTCCAATGCAGCCCATCGTCTCGATATCCAACCTGTCCAAGATCTACGCCAGCGGCCACCACGCGCTGAACGATGTGAATCTGGATATCGCCCCTGGCGAGATCCTGGCGCTGCTGGGACCCAATGGCGCCGGCAAGACCACGCTGATTTCAATTATCTGCGGCATTGTCAACGCAAGCGAGGGAACGGTGACAGTCGGCGGCCACGACATTGTCGCGGACTACCGCATCACGCGCGCGATGATCGGCTTAGTGCCGCAAGAGCTCACCCTCGGCGCCTTTGATACCGTGTGGAACACCCTGAGTTTCAGCCGGGGTCTGTTCGGAAAAAGGCCCAACCGGGCCTACCTCGAACAACTGCTCAAAGACCTGTCCCTGTGGGATAAGAAAGACAGCGAGCTCATGGCGCTGTCGGGCGGTATGAAGCGGCGGGTGTTGATCGGCAAGGCCCTGTCGCACGAGCCATCGGTCCTGTTCCTGGATGAGCCCACGGCGGGCGTCGACGTGGAGCTGCGCAAGGACATGTGGGCGCTGGTGCGGCGCCTGCGTGCATCCGGCGTCACCATCATTCTGACCACCCATTATATCGAAGAAGCCGAGGCGATCGCCGACCGTGTCGGCGTCATCAGCGAAGGGCAACTGCTGCTGGTAGATGACAAGCTGGCATTGATGCACAAGCTGGGAAAGAGGCAGCTGATCGTCGAGCTCGAACAGGCCGTGACCACGCTCCCCGATGCGCTGGACCGCTGGGCGCTGGAAGTATCCGCCGACGGCACCCGGCTCACCTATACCTATGACCCGCACAATACACACACCGGCATCAGCGCCTTGCTGCAGGCGATCAGGGACGCGGGGTTGACGCTGAAGGACCTGAAGACCACGCAAAGCTCGTTAGAGGATATATTTGTCAGTCTGGTGAAAAGGAAATAATGAATAACGCACGCCGTCAGGGTCATCTACAAGTACGAAATGCTGCGCGCCTGGGACACGCTGCTGCAGAGTTTCGCATCACCGGTGATTTCCACCTCGCTTTATTTCGTGGTGTTCGGCTCGGCCATAGGGTCGCGCATCGAACAGGTCGAAGGCGTATCCTACGGGGCATTCATCGTGCCCGGACTGATGATGCTCGCGCTGCTGACCCAGAGCATATCCAATGCATCTTTCGGAATTTTTTTTCCCAAGTTTACCGGGACCATTTATGAAGTCCTGTCGGCGCCGATCTCGTTCGTCGAGATTCTGCTCGGCTACGTCGGCGCCGCAGCCACCAAGTCGCTCATCATCGGCCTGATCATCCTGGCGACGGCGGGGTTCTTCGTGCCGTTGGAAATTGCCCACCCGGTGTGGATGGCGGGGTTCCTGATACTGACTTGTATATCCTTCAGCCTGTTCGGTTTCATCATCGGGTTGTGGGCGGACAACTTCGAGAAACTGCAGCTCATTCCATTGCTGGTGATCACGCCGCTGGTATTTCTCGGTGGCAGCTTCTATTCGGTCAGCATGTTGCCGCCCGCCTGGCAGACAGTCACCCTGTTTAACCCGGTGGTCTACTTGATCAGCGGTTTTCGCTGGAGCTTCTTCGAAGTCTCGGATGTGAGCGTGGTGCTGAGCCTGTGCATGGTGCTGGTGTTTCTGGCGGCCTGCCTGCTTATTGTGTGGTGGATGTTCAAGACCGGCTATCGCTTGAAGCAATAAGCGGCTGTTGGGCCTTGTCGACGACCGCTTTAGTGGTTCATGGGCTCCGATTCGTTCAGCAGTCACCGTCAATGCGGGCGTATCAGCCTTTGGCCGCCCGGCCGAAGGAGGCGACGCGAGGCAATCCCCCGGGGTGAAAACAGCAGCAAGGGACTGCTTTCATCGTCTCCAAGCTGAAGCTCACAAGCGCCCTCCGGACGCCCTGAAATAAGCCTGTTCGTGAACTGGATCACAAAGTGCGACTGTGCCCGAGCCTAACATGGTCGGAAATACCCTTCGGACTCCTTGAGCCAACCCGGTTTGCTATGTACGTAGAAGAAATTTGTCTGACCGCAACTGACGCTGATCCTGAGCCACAGCAGTCGCAGGAACCGGCGCGACAAGTGGCAGGGCTGGAACAGGTCAACCGGATGCGGCGCTGCCGGTCGCAGTTCACGCTTTACAGCAACCATCGCCTGGCAGTCAGAACGCAGGGAGCACTGCAGAATCCCCGCGACTACGGCGTCCATCTCGGCATACTCGATCCGCAGCCCAAACGGCAGCTCAGGATAGCCTGGCACTATGTTCTGGGTTTCGTTGTCCTGTCTGCGTCCGCAGGGTTTCTGGCGTCCCTCAGCGACACCACGAACAGCTCGCTGCTGGCCGTGATGGCGAGCGCATCCGCCGCGCTCAGTCTGGTGCTGGCGATATATCGCAGCCATGATCGGCTGGTGTTTTACAGTCAGCACGGGCGCGTACCGCTGGTGGTATTGTTCAATCGTTTGCCGGACCGAGTGATGCTGGATGCATTTACCGACGCCCTGATAAAGGAAATCAAGGGTGCCAGGGTGCATTACCCGTATACCAGTGAAACGCTGAGCGAAGAACTCAAGGAACACCGGCGCCTCAGGGAAGCGGGCGTCATCTCCAGCCGGCGATACGACATCGTCAAGCAGCGTATCCTGGGCCAGCACAGCTGCGCGAAAAACGGGTCGCAGAACAATCAGCGCTGATCTCCGCCGTTTCTTTGCCTCCGCATGCCGGCGTGGCAGTGTCAGATCCCGGACTGATTCCAGTTACTGAATGCGAGCAGCCAGCTGGAAATATCCGGGTACGCGTTGCCGCGTTCCATCAGGTGGCTGCCCAGCTCGATCATCAGATCCCGAAACTCGCGTATCTCCGCCTGCCACAGCTGTGCGTCCACGCCCGGATTGTCTGCCAAGGCCTGGTTCGCGATAGAACCCGCACCACCCCACATACGCTTCGAGTTCAGCGAGCGGTAGAGCAGGGTTTCGTTGTTGCCACAGAGTTCGATCAGCGATGCAACCCAGGTGGAACTGTCACCCGGATGGCGTTGCAGGATTTCACAGAGGCGTTGCAGGGTGCCTGGAAGGTCTGTCAACGTGAGGGCTCTTCCCTGTCACCACCGCTCATGCTCATCTTCAGTTATCTGTCTTGAGTTGCTCGGGCAACGGTAGAACATTGACGTCGGAACGCGCCTCGACTTCCTCATAGGGCACACCTGCGGGCGGTGCATCCTGCGTGTATTGCCAGACCCCATGGCTGTCCCGCCACTTATACAGGGTTGCCGAGGTCGACCTCAGACCGCTATCCCTGAGCAGAGCATCCGCGTCTTTGCGCAGTTCCGGGCTCCACCAGAGAACCAGCGCGACGACGATACCGACCATGAGCAGACGCAGCAGGAAAGGTTTCATAAGGCCCCAATCGGGTATCAAGCGGTCAGCGCTTGGCTGTGATCGCATGCATAGTAGCGCGTAACCTGAGGACAGAGCCAATATTTCGGGGGGCGGAAGGACTACAGTCGCATCCCCCCGCCCCCGGTATGCCTATTGCCGTAATTGGCAATTGCAGGGTTCAAATGAGGGTGGCATGCAGATGCTGTCGCCGTACCCGCATCAGAATCGTACCCGAGTCGATACGCTTCGGGTCGTAGCCGACGATCATCAGCTGGTGTTGTGTTGCATTGAAGTGCGCATGTGTTACGCCCTCCATCTGTTTCATGATGGACTCGATATTCTTGCGGTGGTAGTCATCCAGAAGTTCCTCGATGTGTACGATGACACTGGTCTTTTTATGACTGTTTCTTAGCTGTTGGATTGACATGATTAGTGCTCCTCGTCCTTGGTTTGACCGAGGCATCTTCGAGCAATGGCTATGCCAGAACTGACATTGCCTGGAATAACAAGATGTTATCTGTTGCAAACATCGGTGCAGCAGGCACAGGATGTCACTTTAAAGCGACAACGCAGCGCGTGCCAGCGCTACCAAGCGGAATCTATTCGCGTTTCTTTGTTTCCCGAAGACGACGTAGTGGAGATGTCGGAGTAAGCGCGGGTATTCTCTGCACCGCGCGGTATTCTGCGCAGGTTGCTTTCGGAAACGCGACTGTCTAACGTATCGCCTTCGGTGACCATCGCGCGTTCACCAGCCACGCCATAGAGGGAGAAACACCATGTCGAAGCAAGGCGCTATTCGTCCGTTAACCGTAGCACTGGGAACCGTATTCACGGTTTCGCTGACAAACATCGCCGTCAGCCATGCGACGGAAAACCCGTTCAGCATGGAGCCTCTGTCTGGAGACTACAGGATGCTGGCGGAGGGCAAATGCGGCCAGGGAAAATGTGGCGCCGGCAAAGGCGGAGAAGGAAAATGCGGCCTGTACCGCATGGACGCCGATGGTGATGGCAAGGTCACCAAGGACGAATTCATGCAGGGCCACGAAGCCATGTTCGAGAAGATCGATCAGAACGCTGACGGCGTGATCGATACGACAGAGCGCGACGACCACATGAAGCAGATGCGGGGTTTCATGCAGGACGGCAAATGCGGCGAGGGCAAGTGCGGCGGCGCCAAATAGCTGAGAATCAGGCAAGGGGCCGAGGCGTCATCCTGGCGCTCTTCCTGGCAGCAGCCAGTAGCGCTGTTGCAGGCGATGCCGCTGATGCCTATTTGTCTTCCGTGGAGCAGGAAGTACTCGAGGAGACTGAATCTCGCCCGCACCGATCCGAAGCGGTATGCGGGGTTCCTCGCCGAACTGCGCCCGTACTTCAAGGGCAATCACCTGCAACGCCCCGGCCAGCCGATACTGATCACCGAGGAAGGCGCGGCGGCAGTCGATGAAGCCATCGATTTTCTGCGTGCCATGCAGCCTTTGCCAGCACTCACGCTCTCCAGGGGGCTGTCACTGGCCGCCCAGGCGCATGTCGACGATCAACAGAGCGGCGCGATGGGGCACACCGGTAGCGACGGTAGCGAACCCTGGCATCGAATGAATCGTTATGGCGCCTGGCAGGGCGAAGTCGCGGAGAACATTGCCTACGGCGGTTACAGTACCCGGGGTGTCGTCATTCAACTGATTGTCGATGACGGTGTGCCCGGTCGTCAGCACCGGGCCAATATGTTTAACCCTGAATACCGGTTCGTGGGAGTGGCCTGTGGTACCCATGCCCGCCTGCATGACATGTGCGTCATGGATTTTGCTGCCCGATATTCAGAGCGGAATGATGGACCACCGAAACCTGATCGCTGACCCCCACTGCGTGTCAACCGTTCCCCAGCTGGCGCGTTGAGTGGCACAAGACCGCTTTCGCCTGCTTATCCGACCGTTCTTCCACCCGATACGCACCGGTTTATGCCACTTCGGCAGCCTGGCCGTACACACTGGCGACGAAACCTTCTATGAAATCGACGGCAGCAGCGTGCCGGGCGGGGCCCTGGACGTGGTGCGCGGAAGCGCGGTGGAACGCACGACCGATGACGCGATTGTCGTCAAGGGCGCCACGCTGATACGCCCGAACGGCGTAGTGGTGTTGAACGATCGGGTGACCGTGCAGCTCGATGCCAGCACCAGGGTGACCTGGCAATGCTATCCGCGTGGCGGACAGCGTTGCGGTCGCCGGGTTCCCGACAGCCTTCGGCAGTGCACCCCCCGACTTCGTGGCGCAGACGGTGGCAAAGTGGCAGGAATACGGCACAGAGGTCAGAGAACGATTATTTCTGATCTCAGCCGAGATTGGTCTCTGGCCGCTGTTTACCGATGGATTTCAATCCCCAGGCAGCATGAACCTCCACATGCCGGTGTACCAGAGCATTGCAGCGGTCACCACAATATAGGTAACCCCCGCCATCGCCGCAGGCTCCTGATGCCGGAACTGATACCGCACCATGGCGAACGCGCCCAGCCTGGTGGCACGCGATAGCAGGGGAAGAATATGTGCTTCGATCTCGCCCTCGGCGTACAGCGGTTTGCGGTTACCGGTCTGGATCGGGAACAAGTGATTGCCGTAAGCAAGAACCCGACCCGTGTAGACGAGCTTTGCAGGATCCAGCCTCAGGTGTCGCCCGTCGTGTAATTGCACGTGCAGGTACCGACCGTCGCTGCCGAGCCTGTTGCGCAGGTGCCGTAACCCGAGATAGCCCAGCACCGGAGCACCGAGGGCGAGCACGCCGAGCACGGCGAGCATCTCACTGATGCCCGTGACACAGGTTGGCGCCTGCTGAGCTACCGTGTCATCGAGCAGACTGTTCCACAGGTACCAGAGATACCCCAGAAGCCCCACCATGGCGGCAGTCACAACCAGCAGCATCCGCTGCGCGATTCGCACAAATTTCGCGGTTCTGGCGTCGCGCACCAGCCAGTGCAGGCTGCCGCTGCGGGGATCCACGGCCGCGGTTGCCTCCAGCGTCGGCACTTTCAGCCGTGGGGTAAATCGCTGGCCTTCCGGTGTCGCCCAGACTGCCATCGCGATCATGAGTAAACCGAACACCGTCATTCCCACGAGGGCAAGATCCACCATGCTGTCGGCATCCGCGCGCTCTGCGGCCGCCGCGTCGAGTATCGCCTGCACCGCTTGATCGCCAAATGAGGCTATGGAATGCGCGTCAATATCGACGCGCATGATCTGGAAGTTGTCCATGTCGGTAACCAGCATATTCTGACCCGAGTGGACCACATCGGTGGGATGCACATCTTCGGGCAGATCGATACGCGTCACAACGCCGAGTTGCGCGTCATAGAGCAACAGGTCGGCGCGTTCTCCGGTCCCATCCGACTGCACTACCCAGGCTTTACCGTCGGTTGCCACGGCGATCATCATCGGCCAATCGAGGCCGGGGCGGGCCAGATCAGATCCGGCGCTGAGTTCGTCGCTTATCACCCAGTCACCGTTGGCATCTGCCTGGAGTATGACGATACGGCGGTTGCCGGAGTCTGCCACCCACAGACGCCGTTCGTCATCGAGAGCGATGTCGTTGACCTGATGGAACCTGTTTGCTGTCGTGAGTGCCCGCGTGTTCTGACCGTCCGCGGACAGCCAGTGCAGCTGCCCGGCGGCCGTGTCGCTGATAAACAGCCCCTCGCGCGCCGGATCCGGCAGCACTTTGAGCTGGCGGCGTAGTTGTCGGAACAGCGGATTTTCGATTATCCGGCAGTGCCACCCAGGGTACTCGCACGCATACAGTCCGGCGGGACGTTGGGTGGCGACCCACAGGGTACCGTTTTCCCCCAGACGCATGTCTATGGAGTAGGGCGCGATGCCAAGTGCCTCAAGCGATTGCCGTTCCCGGAATGCGCCGTCGGTATCGAGCACCAGGATCTCTCCGTTGAGAGTAACCAGGACATGCGCCGAGTTGGCGGTGATATGAACCGGCCCAGTGATAGTTGCGCTCTTGTTGGACGCCCAGGCGAAGAGCCCCAGGCAGGCAAGAAACAACAGCATGAAAAAGATGGCCACCATGGCCTTGCCGGGATGATAGTGTTTATAAGCGTCGAACATGGGCGCGAGATTAGGGGGCAGACAACAATGGATTCTAATAGCGGCGCAACAGACTCTCCGTCCCTGTTCTCGAGGCGTGCCGCTCTGAGCCCGACTGGTTCCCCGCCAGCGACTCGCTGGCAGCGTGAGCCTTGAGTTCCCGTGTCAGGGTATCGAGCACCGGACTGATGTTTTCACCGATAAAAAACTGCGGCTTGGAGGCGCTCAGGTTTTCGCGCAACTCGCGCTCAGCGACGGCTTCTGCCGCCCGGGAAAATGCCACAGGCAGCGAATATTCCTGCTGCAGCTGGTCTTTCAGCAGGGCCTCGCCGAAATAGGTGAAATCGTTTTCGTTGCTGCAGCCAAAGGAGGTGCGGTCCGGCGCGGCGGCTGTTGCAATCGCCGTGTCGGGGGACTTCAGACGGTCGATGAATCCGCCCGAGTAGCAGGCCGAAATGATGACGACGCGCCATTTGATGCCGGCGTCATCGAGATACTGGCGCAGCATTTCCGGCGTGACATCATTCAGCGGCAGCGGCCAGAAACTCATGGACAGTTCGTGATCCGAGGATCCGTGGCTGGTCATGTACAGCACCAGAACATCTTCGTCCCGGTTCATTACGGAACCGACATGACGCAGGGCAGCTTGCAGATTGGTGGCACTCGCAAGCGGCAGTTCGTCCCGGGTTGTCAGGTGATTTATCAATGCCAGGGAACGCCCCGCGGTATCGAATCTTCGATCAAACAGGTCTCTGGCAAATAGCGTCTCCTTGAGAAACACATCCTGGGTGGCATACGCGCCGACGCCGATGAAATAAATGTCGGTAATGCCATCGCGACCGGGTTCCAACGCCCGCAACGCCTGATCGAGCATTGCCGGCTGGGAGAACAGCAGTTGCTCGGCATTGACATTCCGATACGCCGCATAGCTGTCGGTTTCGTCATCGCTGCCATTCGGATACCAGAATACCGTGCTGCCGGCCAGGTACCAGACAGGCATTACCCAGGTGAACAACATGAGCACAAATGAGCCTGCGACCCTGCGCGACATGCCACCAGCCAGGGTACGCAGGCACCAGAGGATGACCGCGAGCACCCAGAGCACGTATCCCCCATACACCCACAGGTAGACACCCGTATTATCGATGTCTGCCGGCAGGACGCTCTCGATTACCAGCCAGACCAGCAGTGTCGGCGGACCAACGCTCAGTGCCAGCACCGAAAACGCAGCCGCCGTGTCCCGGTGCAGCACCAGACGACCGACCAGGTAGGCTGAGAACAGCAGCACCGCGAAGCTGAATCCCTCCGCCGTCAGGGCATAGCTGTTGAACTCGGGGTTCGGCAGATTGATCAAATAGCCGCTGATAATGGACACCAGCAGGCCGAACAGAAACAGCGCGGCCATCTGGTCGGCCGATACACGAAACTGTGCCAGGGCAAGCCTTCGGAACAGGCACAGCAGGACGCCGCCCTTCAGGTTGATGGCGAGGTCTTCGAGCACCGATCGCATAGGCGTGTCCCCAAATAGCGGAATTCTACCGGAGCGGCCGACGGGCCGCTTCCGGTA
Source organism: uncultured Gammaproteobacteria bacterium (assembly GCA_963695455.1). Classification (GTDB taxonomy): domain Bacteria; phylum Pseudomonadota; class Gammaproteobacteria; order DSM-19610; family DSM-19610; genus Thiogranum. Next base: position 35,015 of record CAVOGN010000019.1, read on the forward strand.
TTCGGCAAAATACCTGAAATGCTTTAGATTTTCACCGGATAGGAGCGGGAACAGGGGCCGAAACTCAGCGCGCGAGCTTGCGCCGAGTGGGCGAGAGTGCGCCAGGAGAAGCGTCAGGCAGCGTTGGCCATCACGAAGGTCACGGTAAGTGCCTTGCGGATTTCTCACCTATCATTCCGGGTTATGACTCACCCGCCTTCCACCTACCCCTTGCTCGCCTACGACGGCGACTGTGGATTCTGTGCCTACTGGGTGCGCTACTGGCGGCGGCTGACCGGCGCGCGGGTGCACTACCGCCCGTACCAGGACGTGGCCGGGGACCACCCCGAGGTGCCGGTCGAGGAGTTTGCGCGCGCCATACAGCTGTTCGAAGCGGACGGGAGCCACACCAGCGGGGCGCACGCGGCGTTCCGAGTGGTGGCGCGGGTGCCGGGGAAGGGCGCAGGTCTCTGGCTGTATAGGCGCGTTCCGGGATTCGCCTGGCTGGCAGAAGCGGGCTATGCCTTTATCGCCGGTCACCGCGGCACAGCCTACGCCTGGTCGCGCCTGCTGTGGGGGCATGAGCGCTACCCGGCCAGCTATCGGCTGGTCGGCTGGCTGTTTGTGCGTCTGCTCGGGCTGTTCTATCTGACCGGGTTTCTCTCCATCGCCAGTCAGATTCAGGGTCTGGTGGGCAGCGAGGGCATCCTCCCGCTGACGGAGTACCTGGCCACAGCAGCAGGCGCGGGCGTCGAGCGCTACTGGCTGCTGCCGACCCTGTTCTGGCTGGACAGCTCGGACACGGCGCTGGTAGCCGTTTCGCTCGCCGGGGCTGGGGTATCCCTGCTGGTGCTGCTCGACCTGCTGGCCCGGCCCATGCTGGCCCTGGCGTTCCTACTTTACCTGTCGCTGTGGACCGCACTGCCGGTGTTCGGCGGCATCCAGTCCGATGCGCTGCTGCTCGAAGTCGGTTTCCTCGGCATCTTTCTCACCGCCGGCTCGCGCATCGTTGTCTGGCTGTACCGCTGGCTGCTGTTCCGCTTCATGCTGGTTTCCGGCCTGGTCAAACTGTTCAGCGGCGATCCCAGCTGGGCGAACCTGACGGCGCTCGACTTTCACTACGAAACCCAGCCCCTGCCGACACCGCTGGCCTGGTACGCGCATCAGCTGCCCGAGTGGTTCCAGCAGTTCTCGGTGCTGGCCATGTTCGGCATCGAACTGCTGCTGCCGTGGCTGGTGTTCCTGCCCCGGCGCCCACGCTTCGTGGCGGCCTGGGGCTTCATCGTGCTGCAGGCCGCCATCACGCTGACCGGCAACTACCATTTCCTCAATCTGCTCGCGCTGTGTCTGTGTCTGTTCCTGTTCGATGACCGGGCCCTCGGCGCAGTGGTTCCGGCACAATTCAGCGCATGGGCGCAGCAGCGCTTCACCGCCGCTGGCCGTGCGGCTACGCTCAGTACCGCCGCCCTGGCGCTGATTGTGCTGCTATCCAACTTCACTCAGGCGTGGGAACGGTTCGGACCGGGCGAGCCACCCGCGCCGCTTGCCGCCATCGCGGGGACGGTGTCCCGGTTCGGGGTCTCGAACCTGTACGGCTTTTTCGGCGTGATGACGACCACGCGGCGTGAAATCGTCCTGCAAGGTTCCACGGATGGCGAGCACTGGCAGGACTACGGGTTTCGCTACAAGCCCGGCGACCCGCAGCGCTGCCCGCGCTGGAGCATTCCGCATCAGCCGCGCCTCGATTGGCAGCTGTGGTTCGCGGCCCTCCAGTCCCCCTACCAGAGTCCCTGGCTGGGGGATCTGCTGTACCGGCTGCTCGAGGCCTCGCCACGGGTGCTGGGCCTGTTCGCCGACAACCCGTTCGTGGATGGTCCGCCGAACTACGTGCGCGGCATGCTGTATCGCTACCGATTTACCACCGGGCAGGAGAGGGCCGCAACCGGTGCCTGCTGGGTGCGTGAATCACTGGGACCCTACACCCCGACACTCAGCCTGGAGGCCTGGGACAGTTCGTGACTTGGAGAGCTCGATCACGGAACCATCAGATCCGATAGCAATGCAAGTGCTCTCTTTGCAATCGAGTCTCCCGAAGAACATTGCGACTGGTTAAGCGGCGTACGTGCCGATATCGAGCTGCTGTTGGATAAGCCGAAGACTTGCCAACATACTGTTGGCCCTCGCCATACGCTTGGACGCGGTGGCAGCATTCTTTTATTTGTCGGTACTTGAATCGACCGATGAGTAACTGGCCGAAACTTAATGCCTTATCTTCGTATATCCAGAAAAGAGCGGGACTGGCGCAGAAAATGCCACGGTTGCTATGAGCGAGATTCCGCTCACGGCAGACAACGGCTTGCTGCCGGGTGTCTGTAATTGACCGTAGACCTGATCCAACTGGAGATATGAATAGTATTCCCTCCGACCTCTCTTTCTCTTGTTGGATTCGCTAGAATATTGCCCATGAGCGAAACGAATCCCTGTCCCTGCGGTTCCGGTCTGTCCCTTAGTGTCTGCTGCAAGCCGTTGGTCGATGGCAAAGCAAAGGCACCTACCGCGGAGGCGCTGATGCGCTCCCGCTACACCGCCTATACCTTGCAGGACATTGACTACCTGGCCTCCACGCTGCACGGGGCTGAGTTGCGTGACTTTGACAAGCAGGCAACGACAAACTGGGCTCGGGACTCCACCTGGCTGGGGCTGGAGATAGTGAAAACGACCGCCGGTTCTCCAGACGACAAGGACGGAACCGTGGAATTCAAGGCCCGCTATGAACGGGATGGAGTCATACAGGAACACCACGAAGTATCGCTGTTCCGGAAGATCGATGGCAGGTGGCTATATAGCGGTGGCAGGGATGTTGGCCCCGCGCAGTTCAAGCGTGATGCGCCAAAGACGGGCCGCAATGAGCCCTGCCCCTGTGGAAGCGGCAGGAAATACAAGAAATGCTGCGGGAAATAGTCTGATGATTGGGTTGCCGAGGCTTTGATGGCCTGGGTTGCAACATACCCATAGCACCTGCGGAAATCGTATAACGGAAACTGACCCTTCCGGCAGCGGTCAGAATACGCTTGATCCTGATAGCCGGCGATGCAACCATGCCTTAATCAACCATCCGGGACAAACAACATGCCCCAGACCTACAACACCCCCCAGGAAGCTGAAGACGAGTTCTACGATGCGCTGGAAGAGGGCGACCTGGAACGGCTGCTTTCGGTCTGGGCGGATACCGATGACATCTGTTGTCTGTTACCCATGTACCCCATGATCCAGGGGCGCAAGGGCATAGAAGACGTCTTTTCGCACCTGTTCTCTCACGGTCAGGGCGTGGAACTGTCCGTCGCCCACTTGAACTGGATTCAAACCGATGACATCGCCATTCACCAGGTGGAAGAAACCGTCCAGAAAGTGCCACCGGGTACGCAACCACCACCGCCGTTCTATGGCACCAATATCTACCGGAAAGACGGCCATGGCTGGCGCCTGATTGTCCATCAGAACGCGCCGACCCCCCAACCACCGCCGCCGGAGCTGGAGGTGCCTGCGTAACTGATCAGACGCAAAGTGGCACGGATCCGGAAGCCTGCGCTAGCCCGTCTGATCATCCAGGGCAGCGTCCGGTGCATGGTTCTTGACCGACTCAATACCGGCCTCCCGTGAGGCTTCGCTCTCGTACTGCTCGCTGGTGCCGATGATTTGCCCGTTTGTGGCTTTCAGATTGAACATATACTTGTTGGCTTTGGTGGCTTTGCGCTCATACCGGGCCTCAATCGGCGCGTTCTTTCTAACCGACTCGACACCCTTTTCAGCGCTGCCTTTTGCCTTGTAGCCCTCGCTGACCAGGAGGCCCTGGCCATTGCTGGCCTTTAGACGGAACCGATATTCGCCTGCCTTATCTTTGTAGATCTCGAATTTACCCGCCATTTTGGGTCCTCCGCTGGTTTTGTTGGTGACTGGATACGCTAACCCAGATTGCAGAAAGGTCCAAGTATTTCGAAACGCCGAATCCTCTTTTTCTGACTTGCGCTTACGTAGGTTGCGCCATGCTTAAACAAGCGCTATTCGGTACTGCCCCCTTTAATTTCGGTGCCGGACCTGCCCGGGCGGCACGCCGAATTCCCGCTTGAACGCTCTTGAGAAGGCCGCTTCGGATTGATACCCGAAGCGATCGGCCAGCTCCGCGAGTGAATCCGCCGATTCCTGGAGGCGGATGCGAGCGAGCTGCATACGCCACCGGGTGAGATAGCGCAGGGCCGATTCGCCGACCAGATCCGTAAACCGGGCCGAGAAACCCGAGCGTGACATGCCCACCTCTTTGGCAAGCGAAGCCACGCTCCAGTCTTGTTCCGGTGCGCGGTGCATTGCCGCGAGCGCCCGTCCGATCTGTTTATCACGCAAGGCCCCCAGCCAGCCGCGTTGCTTATCGGGCACCGCGTCGATCCAGGCGCGGATGGCCTGGATGATGAGGATATCGGCCAGGTGCGTGATGACGGTTTCACCGCCCGGTTGCAGCTCTCTGGCTTCACGGGCGATGAAGCTCAGCGTGCTTTGCAGCCAGCTTCCCTCGTCTTCGTTCCAGGCGTCGATCTGCAACACCGGCGGGAGCAGGGCGATAAGTTGCCGGCCGGTCACGTGGTCGAAGCGGACCACACCGCAGGTCAACTGGGTGAGTTCACCCGCGCCGCCGTAACGCATGATCTCGTAGCGGTCGCTGATTCGCTCGACCGGGATATCGAACAGCGGCACGAGCTCGTCGCTGGGGCTGCTGCGGATACAGTGACCGTGTCCATGGGGAACCAGCGCCAGGCTACCCTGTTGCAGCAGCCGCGGCGTCTCTCCCTCGACCTCCAGCCAGCAGTGACCGTCCGTGACCACATGGAACATCATGTAGCCCTCGAACGGCGGCATATCGATCCCCCAGGGCGCGGTCAGCTCCGAGCGGCAATACAGGGTGCCGGTGAGTCGCAGCAGGTGCAGCGTTTCGCCGAGCGGGTCGCTGAACCCGGGAATCGTGGTGTCGGTGCGCAGCTTCATGTTCCACGTCTCGTCGTGTGGCCGCGTCGGTAAGCCTGCAGAAATAGACGAACTGCAAACAGATATAGACGATGGGTGATTAAAACTCCAGTTCCGGTTCCCCATACTTTGCAGCAAGGACGATCACAACGGTCGTTCAAAACCAGGATCAACCGCCACAGGAGGTAGAGGTCATGAAACAGCCGCCCATTCTCATCATCGGAAAAAACGGCAAGACCGGCAGCCGCGTCGACCGGCGTCTGCAAGCCCTTGGCTACGCCACGCGCCCCGTATCCCGCTCGACCCGACCCGCTTTCGACTGGAACGACGCCAGCACCTGGCGCCCCGCCATCCAGGGTACGCGCGCCGCCTATGTCACCTACCAGCCGGACCTGGCCGTACCCGGTGCTGAGGCGACCATCAAGGCGTTTGTGCAAATCGCCGCGGACGCGGGTTTACGGCATATCGTGCTGCTCTCCGGCCGCGGTGAGCAGGGCGCCGAGCGCGCCGAGGCGGTACTCAGGAACAGCGGACTGGCATGGAACGTAGTCCGGGCCAGCTGGTTCTGCCAGAACTTCAGCGAAAGCTTCATGCTGGAGGGCATCCTGGCGGGCGAACTCGTATTACCCGCCGGGGACACCGCTGAACCCTTTATCGACGCCGACGATATCGCCGATGTTGCAGTGGCCGCGCTGACAGAACCCCGGCACCGCAACAAGCTGTTCGAAGTCACCGGCCCGCGGGCGCTGACGTTCGCGCAATGCCTCCAGGAAATTTCCGACGCACTTGGCCGGCCGCTGACGTATACCCAGGTTCCGATCCACAGCTATATCGATGCGCTGCAGGCGCAGGGGGTACCGGAGGACATGCAATGGCTGCTGCGCGAGTTGTTCACCGTTGTGTTCGACGGCAGGAACAGCAGCGTTATGCCGGGTGTCGAGCAGGCGCTGGGACGACCGGCGACGGATTTCGGTACCTACGTACAAAAAGCCCTTGAATCGGGCGTTTGGGATAAGGTCATGCGGAAGGCTTCGGCGTAAGACACTCGTGGCAACGAAACAAGAGGGCGGAGGAATCCTTATTCAATCCCTCCGCCGTTTTTTTCCGCCTGGATCAAGCGCAATCAATATCGATCACTTCCGGGGCGTGGTCCATTACACCTTATCATGCATACCTATAACCGCCGGTCCAATAACTGAGCATGACTAGCGGTTTGCCGCACTGGTAACACCACCCCTGCCTGCCATCATCAGCGAGTTCAATCAAATTGGTAAATCCGATCAGCGTATCCTTGATCAAGCGACTGTCGTGGATGCGCTGCCTATGCGCCGTATACACTATGTCCAACGCGCTGGGCACCCTGCTACCCGGTTTTCACTGCGCGTTCACGTCACCGGGGGGCAGGGGAGGCGCTGCAACAACCGCCGATGATGTGACGAAGCGGCCTTCCACGGTCCCCCATTGATCGGGGCCCGGCCCGGTGTAGACCATGACGAACTCTCTGCCGTCCCTGCTCAACCATTTGTTGGAAAAATTCCAGTAGACAGTTTTCGAACCGGTGTTCAGTCCTGGACCAACATCAGAAGGATTCTCGAACAATACCGTGCGCCATGGGCCCCATGGCTCGGGCGCTTCATAAACGCCTATATGGTAGTCATCGGTCCCGAAGCGGTTAACCTGTTGCGTTGTCAGCAGGTAGCGCCGCAGACCCGCATTGAAGCTTACGCTGGTGCGCATGATGCCATTCGCGTCGTCCCTGAACGCGGGCTCGCGATCGGCAGGGGATAACGACCAGGTGGGATTGTTGTTGGCGTCGACGCCGGCGAAGTACTCGTAACTGTTTTTATCGTCCAGCGAATCGCTGGGCACTCGCAACAGCGAGATACGGCCCGGGATCTGTACATTCCAGCCGCCGGCGGTTACTTCGTTCGCATAGACATAGACATACTTATCTCGCGCCCCGGCGTAACCCTTACCAAATTGAAGAAAGGTAGGGGAGAAAATGCCGCCACGACCGAACTCACTGCTGAGCCAGCGGACGCCGGTAAACTTCCAGCTGGATCCATTGTCTGTAGACTTATACAGCTCCGTCTGCTCAAAAGCCCCGCCCTCGCTTGCCGTACCATTGCGGAACATGTAGAGCTCGGTGCCGAGCGCCAGGATGCCCAGGCTTTTTCCGCCCCAGCCACCGGAGTTCGATCCGGTCTTGAAAACATCGAATGCGCTGTAGTTATCCTTGCCCCCCTCGATGCGGGCAACACCGTTTGACGCCCGGGTCGTGTTGAACGTGCCGAACCCCTGGCCGTCGCCAAACACTGTGTACTGGTGACCATTGCCGGACCAGGTTATCGCCCAGTTGTCAGATCCGGCCGCTGATGCACCGTTGCCCGGTGCAACGTTTCTCAGGGTGCTCATATCGAACACCATGTTGGTAATTACGTCACTGGGAGGATGGCTGCTCTCGGCGGCGGAGCCGAGACCTGAAAACACCAATAATACCAGCGGGCCGGCCAGCCCGGCGGCTCTGCGCAATCCAACCCTGAAATGATCTCTGTTCATACTACTCAACTCCCGTCATCGGAAGATCCGAACCCTGTCCACGACACGCCACGCATGGATATGGCTTGAATGCCTCCAGACAAATAAAGCGACGTCACCACCGCAGTGCCATCAGCATCTTCAAGCATGTGCATCACACTGCTTGAAAGGGGCGCAGGCTTTAAAGCAGCTTGACCGGCTCCAAAACGCTTCGCATTGCTGAGGAGTCAGCAAATTAGGTGCCAGCCACAACCGCTGTGATATTGTCCAGAGAAAACGATGAATATGAACCAGCTAGCAAACCACCCTTATCCCTGCGGTCTGCTCCGCCAGCGCTAACTGTCGCTGGCTGGCAACAAACCTGGTTATTGATGTGGCGCTGGCCTTGGCAAGCCGGGTCAGAACACAGATTACGCTAATATTAGCAACAATTGTGTTCTGACCCCGATTTTCGGTTTCGGGTGTGCCGGCGATAAGGCCCTTTCCCCCGCGCTCGAATCGGAGCAACACAGGACCGCCGTGACCCCGCCCGCCAGCGAGCCTGATCACGCACCCACGACTGCCGAATCATACAAATGGCGAGTATACTGCAAACACAACAGGTTCCGCGGTTACGACGAGTGCAACATGCGGGCCGGCGGAGCGCCCACGGAGAACGCGCTCAGCGACGGTCAACCACTCAGTTTCATGTGGATAAGCTGGTATAGCAGCTTGCCGGACAGTTACTACGTACACATCCCGAGCAATGACTATCGTGGATTTGACCCGACGCTGCGCGTCGATAGTCTGGCGCCGGTTTCTTATGCGGGCGAGGGCGCGATGTTCCCGCTGCAAGACGAGCTGCTTGGCCAGATGCGCGCCGGCCGCTTTCTTTACGTGACCTATTACAAGTGGCCTTATGGCAAGACAAACATGGTAATCGACTTGATCGGATTCACGGCTGCCCATGCACAGCTGCAACAGGAAGTGGAGAAGCGGCAGTAGACGGAATCACAAGACCGAGCAATGCGAATTGTTGCACTGGCATCGCAACTGCGACCATCGAGGCGTTACGTTCGCCAGATCTGATGGGTTCGCTGACAAAACGCAATCCTTCGCATCTGCCCCTGCCCCCCTTTGATTTTATCTGATTCTATGAATGACAAGACCATAAACGATGCGCCTGCAAATGCCCGGACAGCGCGTTTCCCGGTGCGAAAATTTTTGACCTTGTGCATAGCGCTGGCCGTTGTCATCTATGCCACGGCATTCGCGTTCACTGACATGCGCTTCAAAGAGCAGCTTGCCCAGATCATCGCCATCGAGCGTATTCAGCTGCGCCAGCTCGGCAGCTACGTTGCCAGCGACGTGTCCACGTCGCTGGTTCAGCTCCAGGCGCTGGCCGGAGAAGCCGTGGTCAGGCGCGCGCTGGATTCTCCGTATCCCGGGGATTTACAGGCATTGCAGTCGGAACTCATAACGATGGCCCGACGTAACCCCGTCTATCAACAGATTCGGTGGATTGATGAAGACGGGACCGAACGGGTCCGCGTCACCCGCGACGGACACAGTGTCACAGCCGCGGATGCGGGGCGGCTCCAGGACCAGAGCAGTCGCTACTATTTCAGAAGTGCCCGGTCGCTGGCGATCGGCGAACTGTATATTTCGCATCTCGATCTGAGCGGGGACAACGACAGTGCCGATATGCCTGCGGGACCGACACTGCGCGTCGCCACTCCGCTGCAGGACAGTTATCGCCGGCGGCGCGGTATCCTGATACTCGATGTCGCCATGCGACACCTGACCGATGCCCTGCGCAGCGCCAACGAAATCAGTCAGGTCACCGAATATTTTCTGATAAACGCGGAAGGCCACTGGTTGCCAGCACCGGGGCAGGGGAGCCAGACGGTTCCCCGGCCTGGCCGCGATGCCAGCTTCCCGGAACAGCATCCAGCCGTGTGGGAGCGTATGTCCGCCAGCTATGCGGGCGATGCGCAACTGGACGGTGGCTTGTGGATCTGGGACAAGCTGGAGACGGATACGGCCATCCGCCGCGCGTTTTCCGCCGACTCGGACGGCGGTGAGGAATCGCCCAACATCGATTCCAGCGCATTTTCGCCCACGCTTGTGGCCCACCAGCCGCCCGGCGCACTGGTCAAGCTTCGCCACGACATGCTCGTGATGGTTATGCTGGGAGCGACCCTGTTCATGGGGGTATCCGTATGGGGATTGCTGTTTCTGATAGGCGGTCAAGTGAGAGAAAAACGCGCAGACATCGACGTCGCCTACGCGACCGCGCGGGCCGAGCAGATGGAGCGTCTCAATGAACTGGAGAAACGTTTTCGTCTTTTGGTGGAGGCAAGCGGCGTCGGTATGGTCGTGGTTAATTCTGAAGGCACTATCCTTATGAGTAATTCCACCGCGGAGTCAATGCTGGGATACGCCAAAGGCGGCTTGAAAGGGCTGTCGGTGGATAGTTTGTTACCCCCCGAACAACGCACCCACCATGCCAGGATCAGAGCGGAGTACCTGCGCGATCCCGAAGTCCGCAAGATGGGCGCAGGCCGGAAACTGGAGGCACTTACGGCCGATGGTCGCAGGATACCGGTGGAAGTGGGTTTGAACCCTTACCTGGATCACGGCAAACAGGTCGTGCTGGCCAGCATCATCGACCTTTCCAGGTGAAGCCAGGACCTGGAGAGTCTTCAAGTACTCTGACTCCATGATCGCTCTGTAATATTAGCGATTATTGTGTTCTGACCCCGGTTTTCTGGTTTTACAATTAACGATTAGCGGCTGAGCACAATTCTATACCGTGCCTGTCCGCTCTTGAGCCGTGCGATCGCTTCGTTCACCTGTTCGAAACGGAATTGCTCTGTTACCGGTTTGATCTGGTGACGTGCTGTAAAATCCAGCATGCGACGAATAGTGGCCGGACTACCAACAGGCGATCCCGACACCGAACGCTGCCCCAAAAGCATTGGAAACACCTGCAGATCCAGGGGGTCCAATGTCGCGCCAAGGAAATGGAGGCGGCCCCTGGGCTTAAGGGCAGACATATACGCGTTCCAGTCCAGTTTGATGTTTACGGTAGAAAGGATCAGATCGAACTGGCCAGCCACAGATTCAAGTGCCGATGAGTCACTGGAGCTGAGCGCATGGTGCGCACCAAGTTTGAGCGCCTCCTCTTGTTTCGCCAGGCTCGACGTGAAAGCCGTAACCTCGCAACCCCATGCGTTAAGAAACTGAAGCGCCATGTGGCCGAGCCCGCCGATACCGATCACACCGACTTTGGCGGTCGGAGAAACGTCAAACTGAACCAGTGGATTGAAAACCGTTATTCCACCACAGAACAACGGTCCGGCAGTCGCTGAATCGAGCGACTTCGGTAGCGGAAACACGCTGACCGCGCTGGCGCGTACTTTTTCGGCAAACCCACCGTGGCGCCCGACAATTGTAGCCTCAGAATTGGCGCAGAGATTATGATCACCCGACAGACAGGAGCCGCAGGACATGCAGTATCCGGAATGCCAGCCCAACCCCACGCGCTGACCGACCTCAAGGTGTGTCGCAGCACCGCCGACTGCGGCGATTGTTCCGATGACTTCATGCCCGGGTACGAGGGGGTACTCTGTCATCCCCCATTCGTTATCCAACATGCTGAGATCACTGTGACAGATGCCGCAGTGCTCAACATTGATTTCGACCTGATGGGCACCGAGTGGACCGGGGGCATATTCGAAAGGTCTTAGCTCTCCGCCAGGCTTGAATGCCGCATAAGCCTTTATCATTACGCTTCTCCTGTGAGCGAATTATCCATGCTCTCTGCATGCATCGCGCAATTCACAGTCTAGCCTGTGCAAGCCGGATTGAATACTCTCTAAATCGGGGGCAGAAGCACCGAAACCGGGGTCAGAACACAATTGTTGCTAATATTCGCGTAATCTGTGTTCTGACCCCGGTTTTTTGATGGCAAGATGCCCTTAACGCGTAACGCATCTAGGGTAAGTTGTTTTCGAAGCGGTAGATCGGCAGCGCTATTGGTGTCGAGATTCAGTGCGAATAGCCAAGTGTCTTCGGCAACCTCCACATAGCCTACATACCAGCCAACGCCTGGTATGGTGCGGGTCGCCCAGCCTGTCTTGGCATACAGGCGATAGCGCGGGGTATTTTCGGTTAGCATGACGGATTTGAGCGTGTCGTAACTGCTTGCCTGATACGGCAAACGACGGTTCACTACCTGCTTGAGAAACAATACCTGTTGTTCGGCGCTGATGGTCAGAGAACCATCCAGCCAGAACTGCGTGCCGTCAAACGGTTCGTGCAATCGCCCATATTGCGCGCGACGGAGATAAGCCGGATATTTCGCCTCCCCAACTTGCCGCGCCAACTCCTGATAACACCATACGCAACTGACTTTGAACGCACTTTCCAAAGTCTGGTCATGGTTCCAATCGGGGATCTCGTAACGGGTGCCGTCCCATCGAATGATCGAGTCTGCTCCAGCTATCACTCCCTCCTCAAGGGCGATCAGGGTGTTCAGCACCTTGAACGTGGAGGCAACGGTGAACGCCTGTTTCGAACGGGCGTCATTGTAGATATAGCGTTGGCCGGTTTTGATTGACTCGATCAGTATGGTTCCGTTGATACCCGCTTTGTTGAAAAGATGGGCTATTGGTGCATCTTCTGCATAGGCTAAGAGGGAAAAGCAGAGAAGGGCAATAGACATAAGGAGCTTTGGCATTGCGGATACTGGCGGAGGTATTGGCTGAAACCGGGGTTCGAACACAGATTACGCTAGTATTAGCAACAATTGTGTTCTGAGTCCGGTTTTTTGTGGACCCCGGTTTACTTTTTGCTCCGCGGAGTGATTCCGGTGGAATAGGGAACTGATCCCGTTGATTCTTATTCCGGGCACGATGAGCCGGTTACTATTTCGTTATTCCCGTCGGTCACTTCGATCACTTCGTGGTTGCTGTCGACTTCGATCGTGAATGTCGCGGATTCCCCGGATAGGAGGGGCCAGACAAACGGGTGCGTGCCGCTGAAGCCGTGCAGCAGGTTCCGGTAACCGCTCAAATCGTGCAGATCTCTGTGATCGCCCACGATACGACCGTCGTCATAGCGGACTTCAAACCAGAGTTTGGATTCATTCAATTCCGCTTCCGGTACACCCCGGTTACTGATATTCGAAACCTTGAGCTGGATCCGGCAGGGGTCGGTCGTGAGAATAACCGGGACAAGGTCGGGCAATTCATAGTGAGGCCGCTCCCATGTCTTTTCCTTGAGTTTTGGCATGTCGGTGAGAGAGCGGATGGCCTTCTCTATCGGGGACGGGGGTGGCGGGATTCCTCTTTTTTCCTCGCCGACGACAACCGTCGTGCCGAGCAATAAAACCCCGCCGGTGAGTGCCAGGGCGATGTTTCTCGTAGAAGTCAATTCAGTAGACGTCATGACTAAAATCCTTTGTCACAGTCTGTGGCACGGAATCGGGATCGGAACACAATTATGTCTAATATTAGCGATTATTGTGTTCTGACCCCGGTTTTTATCTGTTTTCGTTTGTTCTTATGCGGTCTTCCTGTCCTGATCGGGGTCATACCCCAGATTCGGCGCCAGCCACCTCTCGGCTTCCTCAACCGTCATCCCTTTGCGCCGCGCATAATCTTCGACCTGATCCCGGTTGATCTTGCCGACCCCGAAATACTTCGATTCCGGATGGCTGAAATACCAGCCTGAGACCGAAGCGGTGGGCAGCATGGCGAAATGTTCGGTGAGCGATATGTTGGCGTTGCTGACCGGGTCGATCAGCTTCCACAGCAGTGCCTTCTCGGTGTGCTCGGGGCAGGCAGGGTAGCCGGGGGCGGGGCGGATGCCTTTGTATGGCTTCCTTGATCAGTTCCTGGTTGCTCGAGTGCCTCGTCGGATGGCGTAGCCCCAGTATTCCTTCCTGACCCTTTCGTGCAGCAGCTCGGCGAAGGCTTCGGCCAGGCGGTCGGCCAGGGCCTTGAGCATGATGGCGTGGTAGTCGTCGTGGTCGGCTTCGAAGCGCTGCACGTGTTCGTCGATGCCGAGGCCGGCGGTGACGGCGAAGGCGCCGAGGTAGTCTTTCAGGCCGCTGTCTCTGGGCGCGACGAAGTCGGCCAGGCACTGGTTGGGGCGGCCCGGGGGTTTCTGGTTCTGCTGGCGCAGGTGGTGCAGGGTGGTGAGCACCTCGTTGCGCGAATCGTCGGTGTACAGCTCGATGTCGTCGTCGCCCACCTGGTTGGCGGGGAACAGGCCGACTACGGCTCTGGCCTGCAGCCAGTTTTCGTCGATGATGTCCTTCAGCATTTTCTGGGCGTCGTCGAACAGGTTGCGGGCGTGTTCGCCGACCACCTCGTCGTCGAGAATTTTGGGGTAGCTGCCGGCGAGTTCCCAGACCTTGAAGAAGGGGGTCCAGTCGATGTATTGGTCAGCTCCTCGAGGGACTGGTTTTCGAACACGAGCAGGGCGTTGCTGCTGGTTATGGCGCTCTGTTCGCCGGCAAGCCCGCTCCTACCGGTCGACGCCGATTCGAGTATGGCATTCGGGTTGTCGAAGATGGCGGGGCGGGGTGGGCTGTAGCCTTCCCAGTCGATCTGGATCTTGTTGGCGCGGGCGTGTTCCAGGGTGAGCCATTCGGTCTTGCGCTGTTTGCCGGCGTGCTGGGCGCGCACCTGTTCGTATTCGTCCTTGATCTTGGCGACGTAGGGCGCTTTCAGCTCGTCGCTGACCAGGTTCTGGGCCACGCCGACGGCGCGCGAGGCGTCTTTCACGTAGACGGTGATGCCGTGGTAGCCGGGTTCGATCTTGACCGCGGTGTGTACGCGCGAGGTGGTGGCGCCGCCGATCAGCAGCGGGATGTCGAAACCTTCGCGCTGCATTTCCTTGGCGACGTGCGCCATTTCGTCCAGGCTGGGGGTGATCAGGCCGCACAGGCCGATGATGTCGACGTTTTCCTCTTTGGCGGTGTCGAGGATCTTCTGGCCGGGCACCATGACGCCCAGGTCGATGACTTCGAAGTTGTTGCACTGCAGCACCACGCCGACGATGTTCTTGCCGATGTCGTGCACGTCGCCCTTGACGGTGGCCATGAGGATCTTGCCCTTGGCCTTGCTGGTCGCGTCTTTTTCCGCTTCGATGTAGGGCAGCAGATAGGCGACGGCTTTTTTCATGACGCGGGCGCTTTTCACCACCTGCGGCAGGAACATCTTGCCGGCGCCGAACAGGTCGCCGACCACGTTCATGCCGTCCATCAGCGGGCCTTCGATCACCTGGATGGGGCGGTCGAAGTTCTGGCGGGCCTCTTCGGTGTCTTCTTCGACGAAGGCGTCGATGCCCTTGACCAGGGCGTGTTCGAGGCGTTTGGTGACGTCCCAGGCGCGCCATTCGAGGTCTTCCTTCTTTTCGCGGCCTCGCTGCCGTCGCCCTTGTACTTGTCGGCGATGTCGAGCAGGCGCTCGGTGGCATCCTCGCGGCGGTTGAGCACCACGTCTTCGACGGCTTCGCGCAGTTCTTCGGGCAGGTCGTCGTAGATGGCCAGCTGGCCGGCATTGACGATGCCCATGTCCATGCCGGCCTTGATGGCGTGGTACAGGAACACGGCGTGGATGGCTTCGCGCACCGGGTTGTTGCCGCGGAACGAGAACGACACGTTGCTGACACGCCGCCGCTGATCTTGACGTGCGGCAGGGTGCTGCTTGATGTCGCGGGTGGCCTCGATGAAGTCCACGCCGTAGTTGTTGTGTTCCTCGATGCCGGTGGCGACCGCGAAGATGTTGGGGTCGAAGATGATGTCTTCCGGCGGGAAGCCCACCTGCTCGGTGAGTATCTTGTAGGCGCGGGTGCAGATCTCGACCTTGCGCTCCCTGGTATCGGCCTGGCCGGCTTCGTCGAAGGCCATGACGATGATGGCCGCGCCGTACTTGCGGCACAGCTTGGCGTGCTCGATGAAGGCCGCTTCGCCTTCCTTCATGCTGATGGAGTTGACGATGCCCTTGCCCTGGATGCACTTCAGGCCGGCTTCGATGATCGTCCACTTGGAGGAGTCGAGCATGATCGGCACGCGCGAGATGTCCGGTTCGCTGGCGATCAGGTTGAGGAAGGTCACCATGGCCTTCTCGCCGTCGAGCATGCCTTCGTCCATGTTGATGTCGATGACCTGGGCGCCGTTTTCGACCTGGTCGCGCGCCACGTCCAGCGCCGCGTCGTACTGCTCTTCCAGGATCAGGCGCTTGAACTTGGCCGAGCCGGTGACATTGGTGCGCTCGCCGACGTTGACGAACAGCGAGTCTTCGCGGATGTTGCAGGGCTCCAGGCCGGACAGGCGCAGCACGAAGTTGTTGTCGACCTTCTTGCGCGGCGGGAACGGGGCCACGGCCTCGGCGATGGCCTTGATGTGCGCCGGCGTGGTGCCGCAGCAGCCGCCGATGATGTTGAGAAAACCGCTCTCGGCCCATTCGGCCAGTTCCGCCGCCATGGCCTCGGGGGATTCGTCGTATTCGCCGAACTCGTTGGGCAGCCCGGCGTTGGGGTGGGCGTTGACGTAGCAGTCGGCGGTGCCGGCCAGTTCCTCGACATACTGGCGCAACTGCTTGGCGCCCAGCGCGCAGTTGAAACCGAGCGAAATCGGGCTTGACGTGGCGCAGCGAGTTGAAGAAGGCTTCCGCGGTCTGGCCGGACAGGGTGCGGCCGGAGGCGTCGGTGATGGTGCCGGAGATCATCACCGGGCGCGTGTTGCCGCTGTCTTCGAAATAGGTCTGCACGGCGAACACGGCGGCCTTGGCGTTCAGGGTGTCGAAGATGGTTTCGATCAGGATGATGTCGCTGCCGCCCTCGATCAGCGCCCGGGTCGCCTCGTAGTAGGTGTCCACCAGCTCGTCGAAGCTGACGTTGCGGAAGCCCGGGTTGTTGACGTCCGGCGACAGCGAGGCGGTGCGGTTGGTCGGGCCGAGCACGCCGGCGACAAAACGCGGCTTGTCGCTGCTCGAGAATTCGTCGGCGGCGTCGCGCGCCAGCCGGGCCGCGGCATAGTTCAGCTCGAACACCATGTCCTGCTGCTGGTAGTCGGCCAGCGAGATGGACGTCGAGTTGAAGGTGTTGGTCTCGATAATGTCCGCGCCGGCCTCCAGGTAGGCCTTGTGGATGTCGCGGATGATCTGCGGCTGGGTCAGCGACAGCAGGTCGTTGTTGCCCTTCAGGTCGCACGGCCAGTCCTTGAAGCGTTCCCCCCGGTAGCCGTCCTCGTCCAGCTGGTAGCGCTGGATCATGGTGCCCATGGCACCGTCCAGGATCAGGATGCGTTCTTGTAATAGTTGTTCGAGTGTTTTCATAGCGGTATCAGGCAGATGGAATCAGCACCGTAGTTTAGCACGGAACCGCTTTCGCGCCGTAACCCGTTGTCGGGGCAACCGATTGCGATTCGGTGCGGTGTCAGTGGAAGACCCCGTCGCGGAGCGTAAATGGCCGCCTGCCCGTGATCCCGCGGGTGGGTTGGAGCGCGTATCCGTGGCACAATGCCCGAAAACGCGCCACGGGCGCCTGTTGTCAGACAACGATAAATCAAGAACTCTGCCGCCGGTTGGGTAGTACGGCGTAGGCCCCCTGCAGGTGGGGGCGGGCGGCACACGAGGAGGAGCCATGCAGCGCGTTCCGTTGGCGTATGCACATGCCGTCGGCGCATTGATGCTGATCGCCACCTTCGGGGTCAGCGCGAATTCCTTTGTCGCCTTCGAGAGCGGTCAGGTGCGGCCCATGGCCATGTCACCGGGCGGCAACCGGCTGTTCGTCGTCAACACCCCGGACAACCGTCTGGAGATCTTCACCATTACGTCCGCCGGGCTGACACCCGACGACTCCGTGCCGGTCGGCCTGGAGCCGGTCGCAGTAGCGGCGCGCAACGCCAATGAGGTCTGGGTGGTCAACCACCTGTCCGATTCCATCAGTATCGTCGATGTGAGCGGCACGCCGCCGCGCGTCACGCGCACCCTGCTGGTGGGCGATGAGCCGCGCGACATCGTGTTCGCGGGACCGCAGGGCAAACGCGCCTTCGTTACCACGGCACACCGCGGGCAGAACAGTCTCTACATCGATCCGAACAACCCGGGCGAGCTGACTACGCCCGGTATCGGCCGCGCCGATGTATGGGTGTTCGACGCCACGACCCTGGACGGCAGCCTCGGCGGCAACCCGGAGACCATCCTGACCCTGTTCGGTGACACGCCGCGGCCGCTGGCCGTGTCACCCGATGGCGCCACGGTGTACGCAGGCGTGTTTCACTCCGGCAGCCGGACCACCACGATTTCAGAGGGCGCGGTGTGCAACGGCGGCTCTGGTGCGGCCGCCTGCACCGTCGACGGCGCAACGGCGCCGGGCGGACTGCCGGCACCGAATGTCGATGCCGACAACCAGCTGCAGCCCGAGGTCGGCCTGATCGTGAAGTTCGACGGCACGAACTGGAAGGACGAACTGGGCCGCAACTGGGACGGACTGGTGCGCTTCGACCTGCCCGACCAGGACGTGTTCGCCATCGACGCCAACGCTGACCCGCCGGTGGAAACGGCGTCCTACACTGGCGTCGGTACCATACTCTACAACATGGCGGTGAGTCCCACGACCGGCAAGCTGTTCGTGGCCAACACCGAGGCGGTCAACGAGGTGCGGTTCGAAGGGACGCGCACCGGCGGCAGCAGGGTCAGTTCTGTTATCGGGCACCAGCACGAGACGCGTATTAGCGTGATCGATCCGGCCGCGCCCAACGGCAGCGTCACGCCGCGCCATCTCAACAAGCATATCGACTATAGCGTGACGCCGGCACCCGCAAGCACAGCCGTAAAGAGTCTGGCGCTGCCGCGCCAGCTGGCGATTTCGGCCAACGGCCAGACGCTGTACGTCGCCGCAAAGGGTTCCGACAAGGTCGGCATCTTCGCCGTCGCCGAACTGGAGACCGATACCTTTGTGCCGGACAGCGCCGACCATGTGCACGTCAGCGGCGGTGGACCGGCTGGTCTGCTGCTCGACGAGGCGCGCGGCCGCCTGTACGTCACCACGCGCTTCGACAACGGCGTGTCCATTATCGATACCGCATCGAAACAGGAGACCGGGCACCTGCAGCTCGCCAACCCGGAACCGCAAAGCATTCTGACCGGGCGCCGCTTTCTCTACGATGCCAACCTGACCTCCAGCAACGGCGAGGCGGCCTGCGCCAGCTGCCACGTGGACGGTGATCTCGACAGTCTGGCCTGGGACCTGGGTGATCCGGACGGCTCCATAGTGTCTAACCCGCTCGACTTCGCGCTCGGTCCCGTCAATGCACCACCCGCGTTTTACCGTGACTTTCATCCCCTCAAGGGGCCCATGACCACGCAGACCCTGCGCGGTATGGATGGCCACGGCCCCATGCACTGGCGGGGCGACCGATTCAATGGTGACGGGCAGCCAAATTTGCAGCCTGATGGCGGAGTGTTCAACGAGGTCGAGGCGTTCAAGCAGTTCGGTGGCGCCTTCGCGAGTCTGCTGGGGCGCTCGGTCGAGGGCAGCGACGGGGAGATGCAGGCATTTGCGGATTTTATCCTGCAGGTGTTGCCGCCGCCGAACCCGATCCGCAACCTCGACGACTCGCTGACCCCAATGCAGGGCGCGGGCGAGACTTTTTATTTCAATCAGGTTGTGGACACCCAGACCTGCAACGGCTGCCACGTGCTGGATGTGTCGCAGGGGTTCTTCGGTACCGATGGACGCGCCAGTTTCGAGAACGAGCCCCAGCACCTGAAAGTCGCGCAACTGCGCAACATGTATTCCAAGGTGGGGATGTTCGGTATGCCGAATGTGCCTTTTTTCAATGCCGGAAACAACGGTCATCAGGGTGACCAGATTCGCGGCTTCGGTTTTCTGCACGACGGCAGCACAGATACGTTGCTGCGTTTTCTGAACGCATCGGTGTTTGGGTTTGTAGACGACACCCAGCGCCAACAGGTGGAACAGTTCCTGTTCGCCTTCGACTCCAACCTCAAGCCGGTGGTCGGCCAGCAGATCACACTCACCGACAGCAATTCAACGACCGTGGGTCCGCGCATCACGCTGCTGATCAACCAGGCGCAGGCCGGCAACGCGGACCTGGTGGTGAAGGGCGTCGTCAACGGCGAGGCGCGCGGCTGGCACCGCGACGGTTCCGGGCTGTTTACCAGCGACAAGGCGGGTGAACCGGCGCTCTCGGATGCCGCGTTGCGGGAACTCGCCCAGGTGCCGGGACAGACGCTGACCTACACCGCGGTGCCGCCGGGCAGCGGGGTGCGCATCGGTATCGACCGTGACGAAGACGCGGTGCTCGACAACGACGATAACTGCCCGACGACCGGCGACCCCGATCAGACCGATACCGACAGCGACGGCGCCGGCAATCCCTGTGACGAGGACGATGACAATGACGGCCTGAGCGACCTGTTCGAATCCTCTCTCGGCACCAATGCCCTGCTAACGGACACCGACGGCGACGGCCTGGATGACGGCGACGAAGTCGGTTACGACGGCGACTACAGCCAGTACACCGAGGGCAAGGACACCGACCCGCTGCTGCCGGACACCGACGCCGATGGCCTCGGCGATGCCGTCGACCCGATTCCGCTCACCCCTAATGTCGGCGATGGCGACCTGGCGCCCTGGAACGCGCCCGACGGGGCGATCAACGCAGCGGATCTGCTGATCGCACAACAGATCGTGCTGGGAATTCGCACCGCCGATGACATACAGCTTGCACACGGCGATGTGTTCCCGATCGGCGCACCCGATGGCGAGATCACCCTTCAGGACCTGATTCTGCTCGGGCAGCAGGTGCTGCCCTGAAGCCCGCCGGCGGCGGCATAGCCGGCGCCGGCTTCACCAAAGTCAAAGGAGAAACAACAATGACCAGTCCAAGAACCTTGAGTCTCACCGCACTCGCGGCAATGTCGGTAGGCGCCGTACCGGTGATGGCAGACTCCACCTTAACCATGGACGACAGCACGGTGGTGCAGATCCGCAACGGCATGGCGCGCATGGATCCGGCGGACGATTCCACCTATACGCTATACGATTCCAAGCGAAACCTGCTGATACACGTCGATCCCGGTGAGGGAACCTACATGGAGATTGACGAGCACTTCATGCAGCAGCAGGCCGAAGCCATGGGCGCCATGCGTGAGGAAATGGCGGCGCAGATGGAATCCATGCGCGCCGAGCTGCAGAACATGCCCGAGGCGCAGCGGCAAATGATCGAACAGCGCATGGGCGCCATGATGGGCGCCGGCGCGGCCCAGTCGGCGCCGAAACCGGACGTCAAAACGGTCAAGAAGGGCAGCCGCAACGTGAACGGGTTCAAGTGCAACGACTACCAGCTGGTCGAGGACAAGACCACGGTCGCGGATGTCTGCATCGCCGAAAAAGCCGGAGCCGGCATGTCCGGGGATGACTTTGCCACCCTCAGCGCCATGATGGCGTTCATGCGTTCCATGGCCCAGAAGGCGAGCGAGATGGCCGGGTCCATGGCGGGCGGCTTCGATCCTACGGTGATGGCGGATGTCGAGGGTTTCCCGGTGGAGGTCAAGAATCACCGCAGCGGCGAGCAGTACGGTGTGGCAAGCGTCGCCAATGGCAAGTTGAACGATGCCCCGTTCAGCGAGTACACGAAACTGCGCAAAGAAGAAATGCCCGACCTGTCCAACCGCTAGCAGGAGCGGCGTCCCCGGCGCGACGGTGTGGGTGCGCTATCGCGCCCGGACGGCCGCTTCTGCAACGGCTGGCGCCCGCCGTGTGGAATGGTCGTCCTGGGCGCGACGGGTGTCGCCTGCAACCGCTGGCTAGTCCTTGCATTCCACTTCGAATATGGTTCCGTCCACCCCGGTGACTTCCACCCGAGTCCCTACCGGGCAGTCCTCACCGCGGATCTTCCAGGTGGTGTCGTCAACGCGGATCTTGCCCATGCTGTTCACTATCGGCTCGGTCAGGGTGAAGACGCGCCCGACGTACTGTTCGCCGCGACGGTTCAGGGCCGGCTCGTCGGTCTCTTCGGGTGTGGTCCGAAAATACTTGCGCCACACCAGAATGCTGACCACCGAAAGCACCGAAAAGACCAGCACCTGATATTCCCAGGCAAGGCTCGGGCGTCAGGTAGATCAGGCCGCCGACGACGCCGGCCGCGATGCCCAGCCACAGGAAGAAAGCGCCGGGGGCGAATACCTCCAGAATGATCAGCGCGGCGGCCAGTATCCACCAGTGCCAGTAGGTGATGCTCTGCATCAGGCCTGCGGTCCCTGTTGCTGCCGGCTCAGCGCCTGCTTGGCCAGTTCGGTGATGCCGCCGAGCGCGCCGATCACACTGGAGGCCTCCAGCGGCATCAGCACCAGCTTCTCGTTGGGCGAGGTGGCAATGCTCTGCAGCGCTTCCACGTAGCGGGTGGCAACGAAATAGTTGATGGCGTTCAGGTCACCCTTGGCGATAGCCTCGGACACCATCTGGGTGGCCCTGGCTTCGGCCTGTGCCTCGCGCTCGCGCGCCTCGGCTTCCAGGAACGCAGCCTGCCGCTGGCCTTCCGCCTCCAGGATCGCGGCCTGCTTTTCGCCTTCGGCCTTTAGGATCTCCGACTGCCGGACACCCTCGGCATCGAGGATATTGGCGCGTTTCAGGCGCTCCGCTTTCATCTGCCGCGCCATGGCGTCGACCAGGTCGCGCGGCGGCGTGATGTCCTTGATCTCGATACGCGTCACCTTGACGCCCCAGGGTGTGGTGGCGTCATCGACCACGGTCAGCAGCTGGGCGTTGATCTTGTCGCGTTGTGACAGCAGTTCGTCCAGGTCCATGGAACCCATTACGGTACGAATGTTGGTCATGGTCAGGTTCAGTATGGCCAGTTCCAGCTGGCTCACTTCATAAGCAGCCTTGGCCGCGTCCAGCACCTGGAAGAACACCACGCCGTCGACGGTCACCATGGCGTTGTCGCGGGTTATGACCTCCTGCGACGGCACGTCCATGACCCGCTCCATCATGTTGAGCTTGGAACCGATGCGATCGATGATGGGCGTGATCAGGTTGAGCCCGGGTCGCAGGGTACGCGTATAGCGTCCGAATCGTTCCACCGTGTACTCGGTTCCCTGGGGCACCGATTTCACCCCCATGGCCACCAGCACGACGGCCAGTACCAGTATCAAAATCACGAACTCCTGAAATCCGAACATGGGTTCTCCTTGGCCGCGGCTACGCCGGCTTGTCAGTGTTATTGGACGATATCCGCCTTGATCCAGATACTGTCATTGGTTCTGCTTTGGGTGGCTACATGACTGCCGATGCTGTCAGACGCACGGCGCGTCTGGTCGGTCACGCCACCGACGGAAATCCACTCGCCGAGTGGGCCGGTCACTGTGGTGGAAGCGCGCTGGGTGTCGATGGCTCCGCTGCGCGAATGGCTGAGGGCGTCCTTGTGCGGACTGATCTGCAGGGTCACCTGCTCACCGTGCAGGCGCGGCAGCACGTAAAAGCCGGTGGTGACATCCTTGTACTCCACGCCCGCTTCCACCACGGGGCGATGTCCCCCCAGCCAGGTGCTGCCCGCGAAGTAGGGAATCGATGCACCGGTTTCGATATAGCCCGGGTTGCCTTCGCTGACACGCAACTGGTGGATCGGATTGTCCGACAGACGCCCGCGCGTGCTCAGGACGCTGCCGCTCACGGCTGCGCCGCGCGTACTGTAGGTGACGTCAGCGCCGCGCGGCGGGGGGCCGCCGGACCCGACCCTGATATCGGCGTTGTCACCCTGGTAGCGGAACCCGCCGCTCATTGCCAGCGCCCGCAGGTCGCGCTCACTGCCCTGGAATACCGAGATCAGCAGCTGTCTTGCTGCGGTGTCGAGTGTCTCGATCAGCTGCCGGATCTGCGTGAGGTTCTGCTCGCTGCTGCGCACGAACAGCTGGAAGCCCTGGCCGGTCACCGAGCCGCCGGCATCCAGCATGGGTTGGATGATCGGTATCACCTCGGCGGCCGGGCGATTCTGCAACTGAATCGTTTCGATTGAGTCGGCCTGCGCGCCCCCGCACAGCAACAGGAGACCCAGCAGCGGGATGAGCAGCGGTCTGGTCACAAATGCAGCCTGCGAAACTCCGGGTGGACCTGGCTGCGTTCCCAGACTTCGGTGAAGAAGTCCAGCTTGCGCTGCGCCTCGATCGGGGCGTAGAAATTCGCGGCGCCCTCGTAGCGGTCGGCAAACTTGCGCTGGATCAGTCCGCAGCCGTCGGCTACCAGGAACGCCTCGTTGTAATGGCGGTAATCATGATGCGGTTGGCGGATCTCGATCGAGCTGCTCAGCCTGCGCGCCAGCTCGACGACGCGCGGGCTGCGCCTGACCGCGTCTGTCGGGTCCTGCACCAGCATGCGGACGCGCGCCTTGCGGTTACGGTGACACAAATCATTCAGCGCCTCCAGGAACGGTTCGCGCGCATACAGGACCGGGTCGAGATCGCGGCTGAATATCTCCAGCGTGGATTGCACCTGGCTCGCCATCAGGTCGGTCGCGTGCTGGGTCTCGGCACGGGTATCGAGATCGATCTCAAGGTCGGATATGCCCAGCCGCAGCTCTACGAATTTTCTGAACTTTTCCTCGTTGCTCATACGGCAAAGATTACTGCGATCAGGTTCTACTGTACAGTGAGCTGCATCGCCTGGTGAGGGATGCCGGCTTCCTCGAAGCGCTCGCCCACGGCCTCGAAACCGAAGCGTTGATAGAACGGCACTACCTGTATCTGGGCATGCAAACGCAGCGTGCCGAGGCCCTGTCGTCTGGCCAGCACGAGTGCCTGCTTGAGCAGTGCGCTGCCCACGCCCTGGCCGCGATAGTCGGGCAGTACCGCCATGCGCCCCAGGCGTCCGCCGGGCAGCAGGCGCGCCGTGCCGATGGCCAGGCCGCCGGCGGTTTCTGCGATCAGGTGCACGGCCTCCGGGTCCTTGCCGTCCCACTCCAGGTGCTCCGGCACGCCCTGTTCGGCCACGAAGACCCGGGCGCGCACGCGGTGCAGTGCGGCTTCGTCCCGGGGCCAGGACGCCTGTCTGATACGAAACGGTGGCTGCGGCTGCATGGCGGCGAGTGTGCCACAGGCTTCGGGTGACGACTAACAGCCGGATCGATTGACCATCCGGCCGATTATGACCGTAGGTTGGGCTGAGCACCGCGAAGCCCAACGCAGCCCCGGCGGCTCACCCTCCGAGCTTGATTGACCCCGAATCCGGCTCCTGCACCGAAAGTGTTGGGCTTCGCTACGCTCAGCACCAACCTACTCACATCCGCCGCCTGACGGCGGGGGGGTTACGGATCCCCGCGCGGGGACTCTAAATTTTTCCGACCGGTTGCCGCTAGTCCAGCTGATCGTTGCGCCAGCAGTTTCAGGGAAAGTGCGCAAGGCATAGAAGTATAAGGACAATTCGGCTTCCCAGGCGGCTTCGCCTGGAACTCCCACCAGTATCCCCCGAGCTGTACCCGTTGCTTCAGATCTGATGCGCGGGTCAATCAGGACTGTTCTGCAACAAGCCGGTGTCCGGGGGATTGAGGACATGCCATGAATGTGATCAGGATAGCGGCCGGATTGCCGCGGCGGTTGCCAGATATTCGAAACAGTTCATTGACCACCCGGACGGGTATGGTGGTCGCGCTGATCGGACTCAGTGTCTGGTTGCTGCTGGACGTCGTCTACCAGCGCTCGGCGCAACAGGACCTGTCGACGCAGCTGCAACCGCAGCTGCACGCCACCGCGGTTGCCGAGCGCGGTCGTATCCACAAGTCGCTGGCGTCGTTTCGCGCCACGGCGCACTACCTGGCCAACTATCAGCCGCTGCACCGCCGACTGCGCAGCGGGCATCGCACGGCAACCGATGCCTTGCCCGCCATCAGCCAGTGGCAGCCAGACTGGCTGCCGGGAATCAAGTCGGTGGACGAACGCATCAGTCTCGATGTCGCTATCGTAGTGGGGAGACGGGGCGAAACGCTCGCGGTATACGGCAACGGGCGCGGGACCGTTCCGGGAAGTTTTCTGCCACCGGACATCGCCCTGCTGCAGGCCGCCATGGACGACTTGAAGGTCCATGTCGAGGATGGTGTCGCCTACCTGTTGAGCGCCGCGCCGGTGCAGGGTGAAGATCATCGGGTGCTGGGCTCGGTGTTGATCGCAGCCCGCATAGACAGCGGGTTTCTGGCCGGGATCGTGGACACGCCGTCGGCCTACACCGTGAGCGGTTTAGTGCTCGGCGAGCGAGCCCTGCCGCTGGCGCTGCTGGGACTGGCAGCGGACGCCGAGCGATCCGACTACCGTATCGGCGGCGCGGCGGATGCGTCACTGCTTGCCAACGAACTGCTGGTCGAGTCGGACGACGGTAACGCGCTGCGTCACGCGGTGTGGATGGACAGCCGCCAGGTCGCGACGCTGACCAAGCCGTTTCTGCTCAGGGTGCGCGAGCAACGCACCCTGGCCATCGCCGTATTCGCGCTGCTGCTGGTTGCCATGATCGCGGGGATCGCGCGCAGGATACACACCCTCCATGGCGCGGTGGAACGCTATTCACGCCGCCTCGGGGTTTCAGTGCCGCGTTTGCACACGGGTGACCCGATCGCTTGCCTCGCGACGCGCCTGGAGCGTCTCAGCGAAGAGATTATCGCCGAGACCTACATGCTCGAGTACCAGGCGCGCCACGACAGTCTCACCAATCTGCCCAACCGTGCGCTGTTGCTGGACCATCTGGAAAACGAGCTGCAGAACGCGCTGGAAGCGGCCGAGCCGCTGGCCCTGTTCGTCATGGACCTGGACCGGTTCAAGGAAGTCAACGACACCCTGGGACATCACGTCGGCGACCGTCTGTTGCAGGAGGTCAGCCGGCGTCTGATCTCTGTGCTGCGCAGAACCGACACGGTGGCGCGGCTGGGCGGCGATGAATTCGCGGTGTTGCTGCCGGGTGCCGACGCGGAGCGCAGCCGCACGGTGTGCAAGAAGATTCTGGCGGCGCTGGATCGCCCCATCAAGGTGGAAAATCTGCAGCTTCGGGCCGGCATCAGTATCGGCGTGGCGCTGTGCCCCGAAGACGGGCAGGACTCGAATCTGCTGATGCAGCGTGCCGACGTGGCCATGTACGAAGCGAAGCGGCATCAAGGCGGTTTCGCATTCTATGCTGCCGCGCGCGACGAGAACTCCATCAGTCGTCTGGGTCTGGCCGCCGAACTGCGTGAAGCCATCGAGCACAATCAGCTGATGCTGGAATACCAGCCGATGGTGGATATCAGCACCGGGCGGATATTCTGTGCCGAAGCCCTGGTGCGCTGGAACCACCCACGCTACGGCTGCGTGCCGCCGGAGGAGTTCATCTGTATTGCAGAGCAGTCCGGGGTGATCCGCCCCCTGACCCTGTGGGTGATCGACCAGGCACTGGGGCAGGCCGCGGCCTGGCGCCGCGCGGGTATGGATCTGCGTGTCAGCGTCAACCTCTCGGTGCGCAGCCTGCAGGATCGCAAGCTGCCCGGGCAGGTGCAGAAGCTGGTCGACAAGCATTTCTGCGATCCCGACACGGTGATCCTGGAGATTACCGAAAGCGCGTTGATGTCCGATCCCCTCACGGCCCGGCGCGTCATGCGGCGCCTGTCCAATATGGGTTTCCAGATTTCCATCGACGATTTCGGTACTGGCTATTCGTCGCTGGCCTATCTGAAGCAGCTGCCGGTGGATGAAATCAAGATCGACCGCTCGTTCGTCACCCGGATGGATCGCGACGAGAACGATGCCGTTATCGTGCGCGCGACCATTGACCTGGCGCACAACCTGGGTCTGAAAGTGGTCGCCGAAGGCGTGGAAAGCTCCGATGTCTGGGACCTGTTGGAAAAGCTCGGCTGTGATACGGCACAGGGGTACTTTATCCGCAAACCTCTGCACCCGAGCGAACTCGCCAGCTGGATCGAGTCCACCGCGTGGCCGGGATCACGCTGGAACAGCACGGCACCCGTGGCCGGGTAGAGGATCGCGCCGTGCTTGGAATCGCGCCGAGGACGGCGCTCCCACGGTAGCGCTGGCAAGTTGTAGCAGCGACCTGCTGGCCGCGAAGCTATATCGAGCGCGCCTGCTCGACGGCATTGCCTGTATAGTCGGCCGGAGTCAACGCCGCCAGCTGTTGTTTCGCCTGCGCAGGAATATCCAGCGACTCGATAAATACCCGCAGCGATTCAGCGTCGATGGCTTTGCCACGGGTGAGTTGTTTCAGTTTCTCATACGGTTCATCGACACCATAGCGGCGCATCACGGTCTGCACCGCCTCCGCCAGCACCTCCCAGCAGCCATCCAGGTCTTCCTGCAGGCGAACCGGGTTGGCCTCCAGCTTACCGATGCCGCGCGTCAGCGAATCGTAACCGATCACCGAATGAGCGATGCCGACCCCGAGGTTGCGCAACACCGTCGAGTCGGTCAGATCGCGCTGCCAGCGCGAGATCGGCAACTTCATGGCGAGGTGATCGAAGATCGCATTGGCGAGACCAAAATTACCCTCGGCGTTTTCGAAATCGATCGGGTTGACCTTGTGCGGCATGGTGGAAGATCCCACCTCACCGGCCACCGTCTTCTGCTTGAAGTAGGCCAGCGAGATGTAGCTCCATACGTCGCGCGCGAAGTCGATCAGAATGACATTGAAGCGCGCGATGGCATCGAACAGCTCGGCGACGTAATCGTGCGGCTCGATCTGAGTGGTGTAGGGGTTCCAGTGCAGACCCAGGCCGGAAACGAAGCTCTCGGCGAAGCCGGGCCAGTCGATTTCGGGGTAGGCCACGATATGGGCATTGTAGTTGCCCACCGCACCGTTGATCTTGCCGAGCAGTTCGATGCCGGCGATCTGGTCGCGCTGGCGGCGCAGCCGGTACACCACATTCGCCATTTCCTTGCCCAAGGTGGTGGGCGAGGCCGGCTGCCCGTGGGTACGCGCCAGCATCGCCATGTCTGCAGTCGCGTGCGCCAGCGCGGCGATCGACTGGATCACCTGGTCGAGCAGCGGCAGCAGCACCTGGCCCCGGGCTGCCTTGAGCATCAGGCCGTAGGCCAGGTTGTTGATGTCTTCCGACGTGCAGGCGAAATGAAAGAACTCGCTGATCGCTTCGAGCTCCTCGTTGCCGGCGATTTTCTCCTTGAGAAAATATTCCACCGCCTTGACGTCGTGGTTGGTGGTACGTTCGATGTTCTTGACGCGGCGCGCGTCGTCCTCGCTGAACTTGTCGACAATGGCGGTCAGCACATTATCCGCGTGCTCGCCCAATGCGGGGACTTCCGGAATATCCGGATGCGCCGCCAGCGCCTGCAGCCAGCGCACCTCCACCAGCACACGGTGCCTGATGAGGCCGAACTCGCTGAAGATGGGTCGCAGATCTTCGGTCTTGCGCCCGTAGCGCCCGTCGACCGGCGAAACAGCAGTCAGTGATGTCAGATCCATGTCAAGGTTCTCTTGGGTTGGTGGCTTTCATCATAATAACCGCGAAGGGCGCTAAGGACGCGAAGTAAAACAAGGCTTGAATCGTCTCTGGTTCTAAACAGGGGCTGCCTGTCTCCTGCCCGTGGCGGGAAACCAATATTTCCGCTTCTCATGTCCTGCGTGAGGCCTCTTGCACGTTGTTGTTTTCATGGCTGCACCAGCTGCACCAGCTGCACGATACCAGGGATAGACCGTAGCTTGGGCTGAGCACGGCGAAGCCCAACGCAGCCCCGGCGGCTCACCCACCGAGCTTGATCAGCCTCGAATCCGGCTCCTGCACCGAAAGTGTTGGGCTTCGCTACGCTCAGCACCAACCTACTCATATCCGCCGCCTGAAGGCGGGGGCTTTGCGGATCCCCTATCGACTCTAAACGGGCCGCATCAGTAGAGCGCCTTTTTCCCCTTCGCGTCCTTAGCGTCCTTGGCGGTTGATACAACCAACACGTATCAAGCCGCCAACTGGCGCAACACGTAGTGCAGGATGCCGCCGTGGCGGTAGTATTCGATTTCCTGCGGGGTGTCTATGCGCACCCGCACCTGGAAAGTTTTTTCACTGCCGTCCTCGGCACGGGCGCGCACCGTGACCTCCCGGGCCGAACCGTCACCCAGTCCCTCGACATTGAATACTTCCGTGCCGGTCAGGCCTAGCGACTGGGCGCTCTGGCCATTGCTGAACTGCAGCGGCAGGATGCCCATGCAAACCAGGTTGGTGCGGTGAATGCGCTCGTAGCTCTCCGCGATGACGGCGCGCACCCCGAGCAGGCGCGGACCCTTGGCGGCCCAGTCGCGCGAGGACCCGGAACCGTATTCCTTGCCGGCAATGACAATCAGTGGAACCGCTTCGTCGCGGTAGCGCATCGCCGCATCGTAGATGCTCATCTGCTGCCCGGTCGGCTGGTGCACGGTAACGCCGCCCTCGGTGCCGGGCGCCAGCAGATTGCGCAGCCGGATATTGGCGAAAGTGCCGCGCATCATCACTTCGTGGTTGCCGCGCCGCGATCCGAGTGAATTGAAATCGGCCTGCTGCACGCCTTTCGCCAGCAGGTACTGTCCGGCCGGACTTTCCGGCTTGATGGCGCCGGCCGGCGAAATGTGGTCGGTGGTAACCGAATCGCCCAGCAGCGCCAGCACCCGCGCACCATGGATGTCGGCGACGCCATCGGGTTCCCGGCTCATGCCCTCGAAGTAGGGGGGATTGCGGATGTAGGTGGAATCATCGCTCCAGCCGAACCGCTGTCCGACCGGTGACTCCAGACTGGTCCACCGAGTCTCGCCTTTGAACACGTCATGGTAGACCTGGGTGAACTCCTCGCGGGTCACGCTGCTGGCGACCACGTCGGCGATTTCCTTCTGGCTTGGCCAGATGTCCTTGAGAAAAACGTCGTTGCCCGCGCTGTCCTGACCGATAGGGTCCTTGTAGAGGTCGGTAGTCATGCTGCCGGCGATGGCATACGCGACCACCAGGGGCGGCGAGGCGAGGTAGTTCATGCGTACCTCGGCGTGCACACGCCCCTCGAAGTTGCGGTTGCCGGACAACACCGAGCAGACCGAGAGGTTCCCCTCCGCGATGGCCTTGGAAACCGGCTCGGGCAGTGGGCCGGAGTTGCCGATACAGGTGGCACAACCGTAACCGATGACGTGAAAGCCCAGCTGCTCCAGGTCGTCCATCAGCCCGGCCGCGTTGAGGTATTCGGTCACCACCTGTGAGCCGGGCGCCAGCGAGGTTTTCACCCAGGGTTTGACCTTGAGCCCTCGTTCCACGGCCTTGCGCGCCACCAGGCCGGCACCGAGCATCACCGACGGATTGGACGTGTTGGTGCAGGAGGTGATCGATGCAATCACTACGGCGCCATCGTCCAGTTCGAAATCCTGGCCGTCGATGCTGCCCTTGGCCGGCTGGCTTTGCAGGGAGCGCTCCGCTTTCAACACGGCCAGGGCCTCCTTGAAGCGGGCCGCGGATTCGCTCAACGGCACGCGATCCTGGGGACGTTTCGGACCCGCCAGACTCGGCACCACGGTAGCCATATCCAGTTCCAGCACGCTGCTGTAATCGGCTTCGGGCTGGTCCGGGGTCCGGAACATGCCCTGTTCCCTGGCGTAGGCATCGACCAGTGCGACCTGCTGGTCACTGCGCCCCGACAGACGCAGGTAGTTCAGAGTTTCATCGTCGATCGGGAAAAATGCCGCAGGTGGCGCCGTATTCGGGTGCCATGTTGGCCAGCGTCGCGCGGTCGGCCAGCGACAGGTGATCCAGGCCGTCACCGAAAAACTCGACGAACTTACCGACCACGCCGTGCTTGCGCAGCATTTCCACCACCGTCAGCACCAGGTCGGTTGCCGTGGCGCCCTCCGGCAGTTCGCCGCTCAGTTTCATGCCGACGACCTGGGGAATCAGCATCGATACCGGCTGGCCCAGCATGGCGGCTTCGGCCTCGATACCGCCCACACCCCAGCCCAGCACACCGAGACCGTTGATCATGGTGGTGTGCGAGTCGGTGCCCACCAGGGTATCGGGATAGGCCTGCAGCACACCGTTGTTTTCCTGCGCGAACACCACGCGGCCGAGGTATTCCAGATTCACCTGGTGCACGATGCCGGTGTCGGGCGGCACCACCTTAAAGTTCGAGAAAGCTTTCTGACCCCATTTGAGAAAGCTGTAGCGTTCCTGGTTGCGCTGGTATTCGATTTTGGCATTGAGGTCGAGGGCGCCGCGGTTGCCGAAAGCTGTCGATCTGCACCGAATGATCGATGACCAGTTCCGCCGGTTGCAACGGGTTGATCTTCTCCGGGATCGCCACCCAGCGCCTGCATGGCGTCGCGCATGGCGGCCAGGTCCACCACGGCCGGCACGCCGGTAAAATCCTGCATCAGCACGCGGGCCGGACGGTAGGCGATTTCGCGGCTCGGTTCGGCCTGGGGATCCCAGTCGAGCAGGGCTTCGATGTCGGCACGGGTGACGGTTTTCCCGTCTTCGAAACGCAGCAGATTTTCGAGCAACACTTTCAGGGAATAGGGCAGCCGCTCTACCTTGTCACCGAGCGTCGTAAGACGGTGAATCTCATAACTGCGGTCACCGACCTGGAGGCTGCTACGGGTTGAAAAACTGTTGCTCATTCAAAGGCTCCTGGCTGCTGATTTCGAGTGAGCGGGCAATTATGGTCTATTTGAAAACAACTGGATAGTGTCGCGCCCGGACTCCGACAGTACGCATACCGTCCTGGTCCGGTTTCATTCATCCGGATAGATAATCTTTATAAACAACATAATAAGCCAGGCATCTAAGTTGTTATCTCGGTCTGGTTGCGCTGCAGTTCCCGCGCCAGATGCGCGAGTTTTTTGCGTCCAAACAGCAGCCCGAGGCGGGTTCCACGGCATTGACGCCACAGCACCGCAGAACGCATCGCCGCCAGCAACAGGGCGCGGATCTGGTTGGCAATCGCCGTCTCGGCCAGTCTGGCAGGGTCACCGTTGACCATAATACGCGGTTGCAGTGTGCTGACGGTCTGCCGGTAGGTCTCGGCAAACGACGCCAACACGTCCGCATGGCTGATGCCGAGCTGCTCGACCTGATGCCGCGCCTGTTCGATACCGGCGCGCAGCCGGTCGAGCAGGTCCGAGCGTTTGCTGAGCTTGCGCTCCAGGTGCAGCAGCGTTATCGCATAACGCGTGAGTTCGGCATCGGGTCTATGCTGCTCGTTCATGAGCTGTGCCTGTACCAGCCGCAATCCTTTCTGAACGCCGCGAATGCCGCCGTAGACCTCCGCGGTGCCCCTGGCGTCCACTGCCATTATGCTGCTCAGCGAGGCCTGAAACGCGTCCGCGTCGTAGGGCCTCCCGTAGGCCGTACTCTGCACCAGCTGCAACGCCTGCAGCATGCCGGCGAAGGCCAGCGCCCGGTCTGTGTCGCTCTTTGCGCTCATACGTAGATCGTACCACCACCCAGGCACAGGTCACCCTGGTAAAACACCACCGCCTGTCCCGGTGTCACGGCACGCTGTGCCGTGACAAAACGCACCGTGCAGCTGTCGTTGTCGCGCGCCAGGATCTCACAGGCCTGATCGCGCTGGCGGTAGCGTATACGCGCGCAGCAGGCCAGGGGAAGGGCGGGCGGGGAGCCCGCAATCCAGTGCAGGTCGGTCGCTTCGAGCGCGGAGCGGAACAGCGCCGGATGTATTCCGGCCCTGGGCGACGATGAGCTCGTTGGCTGCCAGGTTTTTGCCCACCACGTACCAGGGTGCACCGCTGCTGTCCCGGGTACCGCCGATGCCCAGGCCCTGACGCTGACCGATGGTGTGGAACATCAGGCCCTGGTGCCGGCCCAGCACCTCGCCCTCAGTGCCGACGATATTCCCCGGTTGCGCCGGCAGGTAGCGGCTCAGGAACGCCTTGAACTTGCGCTCGCCGATAAAGCAGATACCGGTACTGTCTTTCTTGGCGAAATTGGGCAGGCCGTTGCGTTCAGCGATGCTGCGCACCTCCGGCTTTTCTCAGTTCACCGAGCGGAAACAGGCTGTGGCTGAGCGCGCGCTGGTTGAGACGATAAAGGAAGTAACTCTGGTCCTTGTTGTCATCCAGTCCCTTCAACAGCCGGCGATGATTCGCCTCACCGGCGACACGCGCATAGTGCCCGGTGGCGATCCAGTCGGCACCCAGACCGAGCGCATAGTCGAGGAAAGCGCGGAACTTGATCTCCTGGTTGCAGAGGATGTCCGGGTTGGGCGTGCGGCCGGCCCGGTATTCGGCCAGGAAGTGTGCAAACACCCGGTCCCAGTATTCGGTGGAAAAACTGATCGTGCGCAGCTCGATGCCCAGAACCTCGGCCACGGCACGCGCGTCGGCGAGATCCTGCTCGGCCGGGCACTGACCGGGCGCGTCGTCCTCGTCCCAGTTCTTCATGAACAGCGCTTCGACCGCGTAGCCCTGCTCGAGCAGCCGCCAGGCGGCGACCGCCGAATCGACGCCGCCGGAAAGCCCACATCACCATCGCCCGTTCTAGCGTCAGTCACGTCCGGCGCTCAGGGCAGGTCGACCAGGATGTCGAGTGGATAGCGTTTGCCCGCCAGATAGTCGTCCATCGACTGCAGGACCAGCGGGCTGCGCAGGCGATCGGCATGCGCCCGGATATCGTCCGCGCTCAGCCAGTGCGCGGCAATGATTTCCGTGTCCAGGGGACGTCCGAGGTCGTGCTCAACGCAGCGACCAGAAAACGTTGCGCGCAGAAACGTGGCGCCGCTGGCGGGATTACGCCAACGGTAAATACCTACCAGGGCCTGCGGCTCAAAGTGCCAGGCAGTCTCTTCCAGACACTCCCTGACCACCGCATCGACCAGGCTTTCCCGGTCTTCCAGATGCCCGGCCGGCTGGTTGAAACGGATCTGGCCGTCGGCATGCTCCTCGACCATGAGGAATCGGCCACGCTGTTCGGCGATGACAGCCACCGTGACTCTAGGTTTCCAGCGCATGCGTGAGGCCTCCTCCGAACGGCAATCGAAACAGCGTATTAACAGTTAGTTATTTATCATAATTGACGCATTTGTGAAAAAAACGGCCCGAAACAGGCGTCATAGACTTGACATTGCGCTAGGGGTCAATAAAGTAGCGGATATGACCTTGCGCCGCTATTGCGCGGGTTCGCCTCCGGTTCCTTCGGCACTGTTGCAGTGATTCGGGCCCGGGGAACCGGCAATAGGCAACAGGCCATAATAATAACGCTGGAATCGCCCGCGCAGATCCCGGCTTAACTAACAAATCACGACTGAACGTGAGGAGGAGACATCATGCTAAAGGTCGTCAAGCAATTATTCTTTTCCAGTGCCTTGCTGGCACTTTCCATGGGTAGCGCTTTCGCCGATGACGCCTTGAAGCCCTTCGTACTGGCTTACAAGACCAACGGTGACATCCAGGCAGTGGCCGACGAGGTGAAAGGCAAGGTTCAGGCCGCCGGCTTCGAAATTGCCGGCTCCTATTCGCCCTATGACGGCGCTATCGTCATGGCGATCACCAACGACGCACTGAAGAAAGACGCCGCCAGTTCTGATTTCGGCGGTTATGCAGCGGGTCAGCGGGTCACCGTGACCAAGGTGGGCGATGAAATCCAGGTCAGTTACACCAACCCGATGTATCTCGCCAACGCCTATCGGCTCGAGAACACCTCGGGTGCCGCTGCCGCGCTGCAGAGCCTGGAGTCCGCGCTGGGTAACGACCAGGCCTACGGTACCGGTGACAAACAGCTGACTGCGAACGATCTGCGCAAGTACCACTACATGTTCGGTATGGAATACTTTGATGACCCCAGCGAGCTGGCCGAATACGACAGCTACGAAGATGCAGTTGCTGCGGTGGAGGAGGGCCTGGCCGCGGGTCGTGGCGGTGCCACCAAGGTGTATCGCATCGACATTCCGGGCCGCAATGAGACCGTGTTCGGTGTCGCGCTGACCGACACCGGCTGCAGCGGTGACGAGTACATCATGAGCCGCGTCGACAAGGACGCTATCCGTTCTACGCCGCATCTGCCTTACGAAATCCTGGTTTCGGACGGTGATGTCTACGCCCTGTATGCACGCTTCCGCATCGCCATCAGCATGCCGCATCTGCCGATGATCCAGAGCGACACCGGTGCGACCTTCTTCAACATCATGTGCGCACCCAACGCCATCGAAGAAGCGCTGATCAAGACCGCCGGCGGCGAAATCTAAGCCCGCCAGTCTGTTACGCTGAAACAGGCCCCTGCGACCGTCCGGTTGCGGGGGTTTTTTATTGGGCCACGGAAGACACGGAAGGCACGGAAGGACTGAAGGCAAAAGCCCTGCTGGGGGCGCAGATGCCCCGGCCGCAGTGATTTTCCGTGCTTTCCGTGTCTTCCGTGGCTAACTCTCCTGCGACTGCGGATAATCTCTACCGGCTTTGCTACAATCCCGCGATCCTTTTTGCCAAGCCAGGAAATCACATGGGTTATCAGAACATTGTTGTGCCACAACAGGGCGAAAAAATTACCGTCAACGACGGATCTGTCGCTGAATGTGCCGGATCAGCCAATCGTGCCGTATATCGAAGGCGATGGGATCGGTGTCGACATTACGCCGGTGATGCGCGCGGTTGTCGATGCCGCGGTGGAAAAGGCGTTCGGCGGCAAACGCAAGATTGTCTGGATGGAAATCTTTGCCGGAGAAAAGGCCAACCAGGTCTACGGCGCCGACACCTGGCTGCCCGAGGAAACGCTGGAGGCGATCAAGGAATTTTCGGTGGCAATCAAGGGCCCGCTGACGACGCCGGTCGGCGGGGGCATCCGGTCACTGAATGTGGCGCTGCGCCAGGAACTCGATCTGTACGTGTGCCAGCGTCCGGTGCGCTACTACGACGGTACCCCCAGCCCGCTCAAGGAGCCGGAAAAAACCGATATGGTGATTTTCCGCGAGAACTCCGAAGACATCTACGCCGGTATCGAATGGGAAGCGGGCAGCCCGGAAGTGAAGAAGGTGATCGATTTCCTGCAACAGGAGATGGGCGTCACCAAGATACGCTTCCCGACGACCTCGGGCATCGGGATAAAACCGGTCTCCGCGGAAGGTACCAAGCGTCTGGTGCGCCGGGCCCTCCAGTACGCCATCGACCAGGACCGGGATTCGGTGACCCTGGTGCACAAAGGCAACATCATGAAGTTCACTGAGGGCGCGTTCAAGAACTGGGGTTACGAACTGGCCCGGGAAGAGTTCGGCGCCACGGAAATCGACGGCGGACCCTGGTGCTCGTTCAAGAATCCCAGGACCGGCAAGCCGATCACGGTCAAGGATGTCATCGCCGACGCTTTCCTGCAGCAGATCCTCACCCGCCCGGCTGAGTACAGTGTCATCGCCACCCTGAATCTCAATGGCGACTACATTTCCGATGCGCTCGCTGCGCAGGTGGGCGGCATCGGTATGGCGCCTGGGGCCAACCTGTCGGATCGGGTGGCTCTGTTCGAGGCGACGCACGGTACCGCACCCAAATACGCCGGCAAGGATCAGGTCAATCCGAGTTCCCTGATACTGTCGGCAGAGATGATGTTGCGCCATCTGGGATGGAATGCGGCGGCGGACCTGATCGTGCATGGACTGTCAGGTGCGATCGCCGCCAAGACTGTGACTTACGATCTGGAACGTCTGATGCAAGGGGCGACTAAGCTGAGTTGCTCCGCGTTTGGCCGGGCCATCATTGCCCACATGCGTTAGCGCTGGGCTGCAACCACCCTGCCTGTCCCGGTGGCGGGGGCAGGGGGATGCAGCCGTAACCCCGCTGGAACGCTACTGCATCGCGTTCGCGAGCATTATTTTGTTGGCCTGTAATCCCTTGGGGCCGTTGGAAACGTCGAACTCGACGCGCTGGCCTTCCTTGAGGCTCTTGTAGCCTTCCATTTCTATGGCGGAAAAATGCGCGAAAATGTCGTCGCCGCCTTCGTCCGGAGAGATAAAACCGTAACCCTTCGCGTTACTGAACCATTTAACAATTCCTGTCGCCATGATTGTACGATCCTCACTTGCGTTGTCCGGCGGCTGGGCCGCCTGCTTTTTATTCAAACTGCGCCGCTTCACGCTCTGTGGCATGACCACGGCTCCTCCTTTGGCCGCATTGGGCCACTCATTATTTTTAGACCCTGAGCCCGATTAGTCAAGTCGCGACCGCAACTGAAAAGCTCACCGGATCACGGGCTTAAGCCTGGTGTTTGCTTGAACTGAAAGCCGGTGTATGCTGTCCGAACATAGGCCGGGATTTCAGCGTTTTGCGATCGAATCAGGTACAATCGAGCCATGGGAAAGGATACAGGACAGTCCCCGGATCATGGACTTTCGGTGCTGGAGGCGCGCCCGAAGGTAAAACGACCGCGCCTCTACAAGGTAGTTCTGCACAACGATGACTACACGCCCATGGAGTTCGTGGTCATGTTGCTGGAGCAGTTTTTCGGCATGTCGAGGGAAAAGGCAACGCAGGTAATGCTGCACGTGCATACCAGGGGAAAGGGGGTATGCGGCGTGTTTACCCGCGAGATTGCCGAGACGAAGGTGGCACAGGTAAACGAATATTCACGACAGAACAAACATCCCTTACTGTGCGCCATGGAGGAGGCCTAGTAGAGCCATGAGGTAGTCAAACATGTTGAGCAAGGAACTGGAGTTCACCCTGAATCTCGCCTTCAAGGAGGCCAGGGAAAAACGGCACGAGTTTATGACAGTCGAGCACCTGCTGCTCGCATTGCTGGATAATCCGAGTGCGGCCGAGGTATTGAAATCCTGCGGCGCGGATCTCGACAAGCTGAAGCAGGAACTCAGTCGCATTTCTCAGCGAGACGACACCGCTTCTGCCCGCCAGCGACAACCGCGAAACCCAGCCGACACTCGGCTTCCAGCGCGTACTGCAGCGCGCGGTGTTCCATGTGCAGTCCTCCGGCAAGAAGGAAGTCACCGGCGCCAATGTTCTGGTCGCCATATTCAGCGAGCAGGAATCTCAGGCGGCCTACTTTCTCAACAAGCAGGACATCACGCGCCTCGACGTCGTGAACTATATCTCGCACGGCATCTCCAAACTGGCGGGCGACCAGCCCGAGAACGAACCCAGCACCGAATCCGAGGGCGTCGGCAGCGCCGACAACAGCCAGAAAAAACCCCTCGAGGTATTCGCGACCAATCTCAACGAAATGGCGATGCAGGGCAAGATCGATCCACTCATCGGGCGGCGTTCCGAGGTGGAACGCACCATTCAGATTCTGTGTCGGCGGCGCAAGAACAATCCGCTGTATGTCGGCGAGGCCGGGGTGGGCAAGACTGCGCTGGCGGAGGGGCTCGCCAAGCTGATTGTGGACGGTGACGTTCCGGAGGTGCTGCTGAACAGCACCATCTACTCGCTGGATCTCGGCGCGCTGGTGGCCGGCACCAAGTATCGCGGCGATTTTGAAAAGCGCCTCAAGAGTGTGCTCAACCAGCTGCGCAAAGAGCCGGGTGCCATTCTGTTCATCGATGAAATTCACACCATCATCGGCGCCGGGGCTGCCTCCGGCGGGGTGATGGATGCATCCAATCTCATCAAGCCGATGCTGGCTTCGGGGGAACTGAAGTGCATCGGTTCGACGACCTACCACGAATACCGTGGCATCTTCGAGAAAGACCGCGCCCTGGCGCGGCGTTTCCAGAAAATCGATGTGGTGGAGCCGACCATTGATGAAACCGTCAGCATCCTCAAAGGGCTGAAGTCGCGCTTCGAGGAGCACCATGACGTGAAATATTCGGCCAAGGCGCTGCGCGCCGCGGTGGAGCTTTCGTCACGTTATATCAATGACCGTTTCCTGCCCGACAAGGCCATTGACGTGATCGACGAGGCCGGCGCCAATCAGCGCCTGCTGCCGCAGTCACGGCGCAAGAAGACCATCGGCGTGGCGGATATAGAGGCCATCGTTTCCAAGATTGCGCGTATACCGCCGAAGACCGTGTCCGCCACCGACAAGGATTCGCTGCGCACCCTGGAACGCGACCTCAAGATGGTGGTGTACGGACAGGATGAAGCGATCGACACGCTGGCCGGCGCCATCAAGATGTCGCGCTCCGGTCTCGGCAACGAGCAGAAACCCATCGGTTCGTTCCTGTTTGCCGGACCCACCGGGGTCGGCAAAACCGAGGTAACCCGCCAGCTGGCTCTGATCATGGGGATCGAACTGATCCGGTTTGACATGTCCGAGTATATGGAACGCCACACGGTGTCGCGCCTGATTGGCGCGCCGCCCGGTTATGTGGGTTTTGATCAGGGCGGCCTGCTCACCGAGGCGATCACCAAGCATCCGCACTCTGTGCTGCTGCTGGATGAGGTGGAGAAGGCGCACCCGGATGTTTTCAACCTGTTGCTGCAGGTCATGGACCACGGCACTCTCACCGACAACAATGGCCGCAAGGCGGATTTCCGCAATGTGGTTATCGTGATGACCACCAATGCCGGGGCCAGTCGGAGATCAGCCGACCGTCGATCGGTTTCACCCACCAGGATCACTCCAGCGACGGCATGGAAGCGATCCGCAAACTGTTCAGTCCCGAGTTCCGCAACCGGCTCGACGCCATCATTCAGTTCAAGTCGCTGGACCCGGCG
The DNA here is from genome assembly GCA_963695455.1 of uncultured Gammaproteobacteria bacterium. GTDB lineage: Bacteria > Pseudomonadota > Gammaproteobacteria > DSM-19610 > DSM-19610 > Thiogranum. Next base: position 75,152 of record CAVOGN010000019.1, read on the forward strand.
GTGATCACCCGTGTAGTCGACAAGTTCATTTACGAGCTGGAAGCCCAGTTGCAGGAAAAAGGCGTCACGCTGGATGTCGAGGATTCTGCCCGCGAGTGGCTCGCCGAACATGGCTTCGATGCCAAGATGGGCGCCCGCCCCATGGCCCGCGTGATTCAGGAACATATCAAGAAACCACTGGCAGAAGAATTGCTGTTCGGCCGCCTGTCGAACGGCGGTCACCTGATTATCCGCGCCGAGGAGGACCGGCTGGTTCAGGACATCAGGCAGGAGGAAGAGGTGCTGTAAGCGGCGCTGCCGGCTGCAGGCAGGTCAACGCGCCCGGTAGGTAATGCGGCCTTTGCTGAGATCGTAAGGCGTCAGTTGTACGGTTACTTTGTCGCCGGTGAGGATGCGTATGTAGTGCTTGCGCATCTTGCCGGAAATATGCGCCGTTACCACGTGGCCGTTCTCCAGCTCAACGCGAAACATCGTGTTGGGGAGGGTTTCCACGACGGTGCCCTCCATCTCAATGTGATCTTCTTTTGCCATTCCTCACTCGTAGCTTTGCTGACGTTAGCCGCGCATTATAGCGGATCGAGCCGGGACTGCCCCCGGCCTACCCCATTGTGGATAGACGGTCACTTACCACACGCCACTCCCAGTGCGCCGATAGGCGCGGGTTAGCGGCAGCCGGCAGCAATCGCTTGACGGTCAATCAGCTTTGCTCGGAATCCGCCGCCGCGCCGGGGCGAGACCCCAGCATGCCCCAGCTGCCGTGCTGATACGCCTGCAACGGCCGGAAGCGGTTTTTATATTCCATTTTCCCGCAACCCGGTATCCAGTAACCCAGGTAGTGCCAGTCACAGCCGAGGGTGCGACCCAGCTCTACCTGGCGCAGCACCGAATAGGTCCCCAGGCTGCGCCGGGGCAGCGCCGGATCGAAGAAGGTATAGACAGCGGACAAGGCATCGCCCAGCCGATCGGTAACCGCAACGGCAACGGGCCTAGCGGCGAATCGGAACTCCATGAACAGCGTTTCGCACCAGCTGCTGGTGAGGAAGTTCATGTAATCGTCAGGCGTGGGCTGATCCATCCCGCCGCCCGGGTGCCGGGCGCTCAGGTAGCGTGCATACAGATCGAAATGCTCATCGCGATAGGCGGCGGGGAGCACGCGAACGTCCAGATCGCGGTTGCGGTTCCAGATTTTCTGCTGATTGCGGCTGCGTTTGAACTGGCGCACTGGTATGCGCACCGGTATGCATTCCGAGCAGCCGGGACAGGCCGGGACATACAGATCGTTGCCGCTGCGGCGGAAGCCGAAACGGGCAAGCTGCTGGTACACCGCGGTAGACAAGCGCGCGTCGGGGTCGGCGAACACCGAAATTGCGCTGCGATCGGTGAGGTACGAACACGCCCTCGGCGCGGTGGCAAAGAAGCGCAGCTCCTGTGCGCGTAACGGCTGACTGTCGTCGTGCATCACCCTAGCGGTTACCAGGGCGCATTGGCAAGCGCAGGTTGCAGTCGCCAAGCGTGGTTCTCATGCGCTACCGGGCACCACGCATCCAGGTAGCCGATGAACTCCGGGCGCGAAATCTGCTCGGCCCCGAGGCTGGCGAGGTGTGACGAATGGACCTGACAATCGATCAGCGCGAAGCCCCAGGCGTTCAGCTGCCTGGCCAGAAACGCTAACGCCACTTTGGATGCATCGTTTGCACGACTGAACATCGATTCCCCGAAAAAGATTTTACCGATTGCCACACCGTAGATGCCGCCTGCCAGGTGGTCATCGAGCCAGCACTCCACCGAGTGAGCACAGCCCCTGTGGTGCAGGGCGGTGTATGCCGCGGCCATTTCCCGGGTGATCCAGGTGCCGGAGGCAGCACGCCGCGGGGCGGCACAGGCATGGATAACGTCTGCGAACGCGCTGTCCATGGTGACCCGGAAATCGCCCTTGCGCAAGGTCTTGCGCAGGCTTCGGGAAACCTTGAAACGGGCCGGAAACAGCACAGTGCGTGGGTCCGGCGACCACCACAGGATCGGTTGGTCTTCCCCGTACCAGGGAAAGATGCCCTTGCGATACCCGGCCAGGATTCTGTCCGGCGCCAGGTCGCCGCCGACCGCCAGCAGACCGTCCGGTTCGCGTAACGCCAGGCTGACATCGGGAAAAGCCAGACTGGTATCGCGGGGATGAATCCAGAATGGACCCTGAGCGTTCATGCCGCCTGGATATCCTTGAACGGCGACTGCCCGGATAATTCCTCCATGTAGTCACGCATGGCGCCGGTTTCCTGTTGCAGGAAACGAGCGATGATTTCACGGAAGCCCTGGTGCGCAATCCAGTGTGCCGACCAGGTCGGAGTGGGTAGAAAACCCCGGCTGATCTTGTGTTCCCCCTGTGCACCGGGTTCAAAGGTTTTGAGACCATGGCTGATGCAATAGTCGATGCCCTGATAATAGCAGGCCTCGAAATGCAGGCTGTGGTAGTCCTGGTAGCAGCCCCAGTGCCGTCCGTACAGGGTGTCGTCACTGCGCAGACAAATGGCGCCGGCGACGATCTTCCGCTGCTTGTAGGCGATAAACAGCACCAGCTGGTCGCCCATGCTCACGGCCAGGTCGCGAAAGAAAGCCAGGTTCAGGGTCGGGTAACCCCACTTCTTCTCGAATGTCGTGCGGTAGAACTCCGACATGACCTGCAACTGCTCATCGCTGGCCTGGTGCCCGTGCACCACCCGCAGCTCGATACCCTGTTCGCGCACGTAGCGCCGTTCGCGACGCACCTTCTTGCGTTTGCGTGAACTGAAACTGTCCAGATAATCCTCAAAATCCCGGTAACCCCGGTTGCGCCAGTGGAACTGACAGCCCAGTCTCAGCATCAGGCCCGCCTGTTCCAGCGTTTGCGTGTCAAGCGGGTCGGTGAACAGCCAGTGCAGGGACGAGAGCCGCTCGTCTCTGCACCATTGTTCGGCCAGCTGGATGAGCTGAGCGGACAGCAGCTGGCGGTCGGCGCCCGCGGCGATCAGGAGACGGGGGCCGGTAGCCGGCGTGTAGGGGACCGCCACCACCGCCTTCGGGTAGTAGTTCAGTCCGTTGCGCTGGTAGGCGTCCGCCCAGGCCCAATCGAACACAAATTCGCCATACGAATTGTCCTTGAGGTAAAGCGGCACCGCAGCCAGCAGCTGCGCGCGTTCATCGATGGCGGCAAGGTGGCGCGGAATCCAGCCGTGTCGCTCGCCGACACAGCCATTGCGCTCCAGGGCAGCGAGGAACTCATGGCGCAAAAACGGATTGCCGGTACCCGCCAGCGCATTCCACTGTCCGGCCTCGACATCTGCAATGGCCGTGAGGATCTTCAACTGCATAGCGCTATTCTAACCAAGCCGGCGGCGGCCCGAAATGATTCCCGGGCCACCCCGGCGGGGCGCATTTATTTGTATGGGAATCAACACGTTTTACTATACAATGGCACCCATGACCCATTCCGATCTGAAACTGCACGTGGGCGAACCGCTGCAACTTCAGCCACGCGACGGTGGCGAGCGCAGCCGGCGCGTGCAGGTGAAAGTGATCGGTTATCTGCCCGGGCACAGCCTGCTGGTCACCACGCCGCGGGTCAAAGACAAAGTGATGATCATCCGGGAGGGGCAGCCCTTCGTGGCGCGCGTGATGATCGGTAACCGGATTGTGGGTTTTGCCACCACGGTGCTGCGCAGCTGCGCCGTTCCCTATCCCTACCTGCATCTGTCCTATCCCGATGAAATGGAGCAGATCACGGTGCGCAAGGCACAGCGGGTGCGGGTAAAGCTGTTTGCCTCGGCGAAGAACAGCAACCCGGAGTTCCAGTCCGAGAAGCCGCAGCCGGTGACCGTGGTCGACATCAGCACATCCGGCGCCCAGGTCATTGCCGGCGAGCCACTCGGAGATGTCGGTGACCGGCTGCAGCTGAATTGCCTGATCAAGGTCGGCAGCAGCGAAAAGCTGCTGGCCATACCGGCGTTGCTGCGCAACGTGCACCTGGAAGATGACAGCGGGTCGGAAAGCTACTCACACGGAATGGAGTTCGAGCTCACCGACCAGCAGGACATCTTTGCGCTGCACGGTTTCGTCTACGAACAGATCGTCAAGTTGCAGTCGGATTAGGCAGCAACCTGTCCGCCTCGTCTGCGCGTCGCGAGCCGAGCGGAAACCGGCGAAACGGCTTCTTATCCCTTGCGCTCCAGGGCGTCCAGGTAACGTTCAGCATCCAGTGCCGCCATGCAGCCCGAACCCGCCGACGTCACGGCCTGCCGGTATACATGGTCGGCAACGTCTCCAGCCGCGAATACGCCCGCTACACTGCAGGCCGTGGCATCGCCATCGACACCGCTCTTGACCTTGATATAGCCGTTCCGGTGCATATCCAGTTGGCCCTGGAACAGTTCAGTGTTCGGCCGGTGGCCGATGGCGATAAAGACACCGTCGGCTTTCAGGTCCTGCGTGCTGCCGGTTTTGACGTTCTTGATGCGTAAGCCGGTGACCCCGCTTTGATCCCCCAGAACCTCGTCCAGCACGTGGTCCCAGGCGATGGAAACCTTGCCCGCCTTTTCGCGCTCGAACAGCCGCCCCTGCAGTATCTTCTCTGCCCGCAGTTCATCGCGGCGATGCACGACGGTGACGTGCGATGCGATGTTGGACAGATAGAGCGCTTCCTCCACGGCGGTATTGCCGCCGCCAATCACTGCGACGGGTTTGTCACGGTAGAAAAAACCATCACAGGTTGCGCAGGCCGATACGCCTTTACCCTTGAACGCCTCTTCGGACGCAAGCCCAAGGTACTGAGCCGAGGCGCCGGTGCAGATAATCAGGGCATCGCAGGTGTAGGCGGACGAATCGCCATGCAGCCACATGGGCCGCTGGCTGAGATCGACCTTGTTGATGTGATCGAAGATAATCTCGGTATTGAAACGCTCGGCGTGGGCGCGCATTTCCTCCATGAGCGCCGGCCCCTGCAGGCCTTCGGCGCCGCCGGGCCAGTTTTCCACGTCTGTGGTTGTCATCAACTGGCCACCCTGTTCCAGGCCGGTAACCAGCACTGGATCGAGGTTTGCACGCGCCGCATACACAGCAGCGGTATAGCCAGCCGGACCCGAGCCCAGAATGAGAAGGCGACAGTGCTTGGTTTCGCTCATGTATAATGACTCCGAGCAAACCGGTGCTGAACTTGTAGAATCTCTCAGCAGCCGACAGGAATGCTGTTGGTGATAGCGGGTTTTGACAAGCGCTTAATGGTACGGAATGTCCCACAACGGGTAAAGGAGTAGCGATGCGCATCGGAGTTCCGCGCGAAATCAAGCCAATGGAAGGACGGGTGGGACTGATCCCGGCCGCCTGTTCGGAACTCAGTGCGGCGGGACACGAGGTGTTTGTCGAGTCGGGGGCCGGGCTGCAGAGCGGTTACAGCGACGCGAATTTCGGCGCCGCAGGGGCGACCCTGGTCGCAGATGCGGCCGCCCTGTACGGCAACGCAGAACTGGTCGTCAAGGTGAAGGAACCGATAGAAGGGGATTTGCGTCACCTGCGTCGCGAGCACCTGCTGTTCGGCTACCTGCACCTGGCGGCAAACCCGCAACTGACCGAGCAGCTGTGCAGCATCGGTTTGACGGCGGTTGGATTCGAAACCGTGCAGGAAGACTCGGGAGGTCTGCCGCTGCTGGCACCCATGAGCGACATCGCCGGCCGACTCGCCGTGCAGATGGGAGCCACCCTCCTGCACCAGCCGCAGGGCGGCAAGGGGTTATTGCTGGGCGGACTGGCCGCCGCCGAACGTGGCCGGGTGACGATCATCGGGGCGGGTTCCGCCGGCGGTAATGCCGCCCGGATGGCGGCAGCCATCGGGGCCGAAGTGACCGTGTTTGATCGCAAGCGCAGCAGGCTGGACGCGATGCGGGAAGTGGGTGCCAACGTGACCGCGCTGTATCCCTACCCGGACAGCCTGGAACGCGCGGTCGTCGAAGCGGACCTGGTGATCGGCGCGGTCCTGATCCCCGGCGCCCGGACGCCGCATCTGGTAACCGCGCGGCAGGTTGGTATGATGCAGCCCGGCAGTGTCGTTGTGGATATCTCGGTCGACCAGGGTGGCTGTATCGAGACGACCCGGCCCACGACCTACCAGTCACCGACCTACCTGATTGATGGTGTGGTACATTTAGCGGTTACCAACATGCCCGGGGCGGTGCCGCGCAGCGCGTCCCAGGCGCTGTCCGCCGCACTGATACCCTATGTGCTGGCGCTGGCGGATGGTGGCCTGGACAGAAATATCCAGTTGCAGCGGGGGCTTAACGTGCGGGCCGGGGAAGTTTGCCACCCGGCCTTGCTATCGAGCCAGAGCTCGACCTAAAATACCTCGCATTATTAATTGCTTAAGTAATATATTTAACTAGATTCCTAATCTTGGCTCAGGCACGTCGAAAAAAAGCGGATAATCAGACCATTCATCCGCACGTCACCAAAGGTCTGCGTGAAGGCACGCTGTTCGTGTTGTCTGCGCTGGCCGCCTATCTGTTGCTGTCGCTGTCCAGTTATCACGCTCAGGATCCGGGCTGGTCACACCGCGGGCCGGCCCATGCCATCCAGAACTACGGCGGCGTGGTGGGCGCCTGGTTCGCGGATGTGTTCCTGTATCTGTTCGGTTATCTGGCCTACCTGTTCCCTCTGATGGTCGGTTTCAGTGGCTGGCTGGTGTTCCGCGGACGCACCACGGCCAGCGGCAAGATCGACCTGCACGTGCTGGCGGTACGCTGGGCCGGCTTCCTGCTGACGGTGGCGTCGGGCTGCGGCCTGGCGACCCTGCATTTCGGCGTAGCACCGGGTGACATGCCGCTGGATGCCGGCGGCGTATTCGGCAACCTGGTCGGTGAACAGCTGGCCGCGCTGTTCAGTTTCATGGGGGCAACGTTGTTTCTGCTGGCGTTGTTTCTGACCGGCGTCACCCTGTTTACCGGTCTTTCCTGGCTCAGCGTCATGGACTGGACCGGCAGGATGACACTGCTGGCCATAGACTGGCTGACCGAGCGCAGCATGGAACTGAAAGCCAGTTTCGACGCCTACCGGGCACGGCGCCAGCGCGAAGAGCAGGTGGCGGAGAAAAAGGAAAAACAGAAAGTCTTCAAACGCAAACCGGTGCGCATCGAGCCGGTGATCAAGAAGGTGGAAACCAGTGAGCGGGTGGAACGGGAGCGTCAGGTAAAGCTGTTCGATGCGCCAGCCAACACCGAACTGCCGCCGCTGTCACTGCTGGACGAGGCCCGCGAGTACAGCGAGGGTTATTCGGAATCGGCACTGGAAGCCATGTCTCGCCTGGTGGAAATGAAACTGTTGGACTTCGGTATCGAAGTCGAGGTGGTGGCGGTGCAACCGGGTCCGGTCATAACCCGTTTCGAACTGCAGCCCGGCGCCGGCGTCAAGGTCAGCCAGATCAGCAATCTGGCCAAGGACCTGGCGCGCGCTCTGTCGGCGATCAGCGTGCGGGTGGTGGAAGTCATCCCGGGCAAATCGGTGATTGGTCTGGAAATCCCCAACGAGAGCCGCGAGATCGTATCGCTCAGTGAAATTCTCGAATCGTCCGACTACGACGAGGCCAGCTCCCCGTTGACGCTGGCCCTGGGCAAGGACATCGGCGGCCAGCCGGTGGTGGTGGACCTGGCGCGCATGCCGCACTTGCTGGTTGCCGGCACCACCGGTTCGGGTAAATCAGTTGCGGTCAATGCCATGGTGCTCAGCCTGCTGTACAAGTCGCTGGCCGACGAAGTGCGCCTGATCATGATCGATCCGAAGATGCTGGAGCTTTCGGTGTACGAAGGCATACCGCACCTGCTCACGCCGGTGGTCACCGACATGAAAGAGGCTGCCAACGCGCTGCGCTGGTGCGTGGGCGAAATGGAACGCCGTTACCAGCTGATGGCGGCACTGGGCGTGCGCAACATCGGCGGCTACAACCGCAAGGTGCAGGAAGCCATCGATGCACGGCGAACCGATACCGGATCCGCTGTTCAAACCGGACGAGCTGCTGGAAGAGGACCCGGAGCCGCCCGACTCTCGAACCGTTGCCCTTTATCGTGGTCATTATCGACGAACTCGCCGACATGATGATGGTGGTCGGCAAGAAGGTCGAGGAACTGATTGCGCGCCTGGCACAGAAAGCGCGCGCTGCCGGTATCCACCTGATCCTGGCGACGCAGCGCCCGTCGGTGGATGTCATCACCGGCCTGATCAAGGCCAATATTCCGACCCGTATCGCGTTCCAGGTTTCGGCGAAAGTCGACTCGCGGACCATCCTGGACCAGGGCGGCGCCGACCAGCTGCTCGGTCACGGCGACATGCTGTACCTGGCGCCCGGCACCGGGGTGCCGACCCGCGTGCACGGAGCCTATGTCGACGATGCCGAAGTGCACCGCGTGGTCGATCACCTCAAGGGGCGCGGCGAACCGGACTACGTCGAGGGTATTCTGCAGACCACCACCGATTTTCTGCCCGGCGGCAGCGGGCAGTCGGGTGCCGACGATGCCGGAGGCCGATGCTCTGTATGACGATGCGGTGCGCATTGTCACGGAAACCCGGCGCGCATCCATTTCCGGCGTACAGCGGCGCCTGAAGATCGGCTACAATCGAGCGGCGCGCATGATCGAGCAGATGGAAACCGCCGGCATCGTCGGCCCGCAGCAGTCCAACGGCAATCGTGAGGTGCTGGCGCCGCCGCCGCCCGAACTCTGATGGCGCTACAACAGCACAGGTCCCTGATGAAGAAACCCTGCTATGCGGGTATTGCCATGCTGGTGCTTGCGCTGTGCGCATCCCCCGGTTTTGCGGCCGACCTGATCGCTGACTACTTTTCCGGCCTGAACACCTTCCAGTCGAGCTTCACCCAGACGGTTACCGACAGTAACGGAGAGCGTGTGCAGGATGCGCAGGGCAGGGTATGGATGCAGCGCCCCGGGCGTTTCCGCTGGGATTACGAGACGCCATACCGGCAGCTCATTGTGGCCGACGGTGAGCGACTCTGGACCTACGATGAGGATCTGGAACAGGCCACGGTGGAGCCGGTGGATGAAGCACTGAGCAGCACTCCGGCCATGTTGATGAGCGGATTCAAACCGCTGGACGAGGTGATGAGCTGGGTGGAAACCGGCAGCCGCGATGGCAAGACCTGGTACCGCCTGGATCCCAAGCAGCAGGATAGCGCGGTCGAGGAGGTACAGATCGCCTTCGACGCCGGACAGCTCGCCATCATCGAAGTCCGCGACGGCTTTCGGCAACCATACCCGTATCGGCTTTTCCGACATCACGCGCAATCAATCCATCGATCCGGATCGGTTCCGGATCCAGCTGCCGCCGGGCACGGATATCATCGGCGACACACCATGACGGCCGGGCCGCCGCGCCCCGAGTTCCGGCCGCTGGCAGACCGCATGCGGCCGCGGAACCTGGACGAGTTCATCGGCCAGGCGCATCTGCTGGGCGCGGGAAAGCCGCTGCGCCAGGCGGTCGCAAGGGGCCAGCTGCACTCGATGGTGTTCTGGGGCCCACCGGGCACCGGCAAGACCACGCTGGCGCACCTGCTGGCGGACGCCTCAGGCAGCGAATTCGTTCCTTTGTCGGCGGTGCTGGCCGGCGTCAAGGACGTGCGCCACGCTGTGCAGCTGGCGCAGCAGCGCCAGCAGGTCGAGGGGCGCGGAACGCTGCTGTTCGTGGATGAAGTGCATCGCTTCAACAAGGCGCAGCAGGATGCGTTCCTGCCCTTTGTCGAAGACGGCACCGTGGTGTTTGTCGGTGCCACCACCGAGAATCCCTCCTTCGAGCTGAACAACGCGCTGCTGTCGCGGGCGCGCACTTACGTGCTCAAGCGGTTGAGCGAGAGGATCTGGTCGCGGTTCTGGAACAGGCGTTGCGCGACGCGGAACGCGGCCTGGCGGGTCTCGGCATCGCGATATCGAGCACGCCGAACTGGAGACCATTGCAAGGGCGGCCGACGGCGATGCCCGCCGCGCGCTGAGCTTGCTGGAAATCGCCTTTGACCTGGCCGATGCCGGACGAAACGTAACTGCCGATACCGTCGCCGAGGTCATCAGCGGGGGCGTGCGGCGTTTCGACAAGGGCGGCGAGGCGTTCTACGATCAGATATCGGCGCTGCACAAGTCGGTACGCGGTTCATCCCCCGATGCAGCGCTGTACTGGCTGGCGCGTATGCTGGACGGTGGTTGCGATGCGCTGTACATCGCGCGCCGGGTGGTGCGCATGGCGTCGGAAGACATCGGCAATGCCGATCCGCGCGCCTTGACGCTGGCGCTGAACGCCTGGGACGTGCAGGAGCGCCTGGGCAGCCCGGAGGGCGAGCTGGCCATCGCCCAGGCAGTGGTCTATATGGCGTGCGCGCCCAAGAGCAACGCGGTCTACACAGCGTTCGGCGCGGCGCGCGAGGACGCCAGCAGCCACGGTTCACTGGAAGTGCCGGTGCACCTCAGGAACGCGCCCACCCGGTTGATGAAGGAGCTCGGCTACGGCAAGCGCTACCGTTACGCGCACGACGAACCCGAAGCCTATGCGGCCGGCGAGAACTACCTGCCCGACGAGCTGAAGGGTGTGCACTACTATCGGCCGGTGGAGCGCGGTCTGGAAATCCGCATCCGCGAAAAGCTGCAGCATTTGCGCGAGCTCGACCAGCGCGCGGCGGGCGCCGACAAATAAATGCGTGTGCGCCGGGCTTTCGGTACCATTGGCCGCCATGAACCAGCTACTCGCCATAGCCGGGGGCGGGGCGATAGGGGCCTTGCTACGTTACTGGGTGTCGAGCGCGACCTACACACTGACCGGGAGCGCGTTTCCCTACGGCACGCTGCTGGTGAATGTCGTCGGCAGCCTGATCATGGGATTTTTGTATATCTGGCTGCTGGAACGCATGCTGGCGGGCGGCGCCTTGCGCGCGTTTCTGCTGATCGGCTTGCTGGGTGCGTTCACCACCTTTTCCACCTTTTCGGTGGAAACCCTGAACCTGATGGAAAGCGGTCACCTGATGCGAGCCGCCACCAACGCGCTGCTGAGCGTAGTGCTGTGCATCGGCGCGGCGGCCCTCGGCGTTGCGATAGCGAGGCAGTTATGAACTGGGAGAGCGTCACCTTTGTACGAATCTACCTCACCGAGGCAAACAGTACGCTGGAGCCGCTGCTGAAACGCCTGCACGACCAGGAGAAAGTCCGCGGTGTGAGCGTGTTTCGCGCCGTCTCCGGCTTCGGCGGCAGTGGGGTTATGCATACCGGCTCACTGCTGGACCTGTCGCTGGATCTGCCGGTGACGGTCGAATTTTTCGATCGCCCTGACAAGGTGGCGGGGATACTGGAACATCTGTCGGACCTGCTCGAGAACGGCCATATCGTGCGCTGGCAGGCTGAAATGAATAACGCATAGACCCCTGGGCGACATCAATGCTGGATCCGAAACTACTCAGAAATCAACTGGCGGATGTCGCCGCCCAGCTGCGCCGGCGCGGCGTTGAGCTGGATGCGGCATCCCTCGAACGGCTGGAAACCCGGCGCAAGGAACTCCAGGTCCGCACCGAAGAATTACAGGCGGAGCGCAACCGCAGTTCCAAATCCATCGGCCGGGCCAAGGCGGCGGGGCAGGATATCCAGCCGCTGCTGGACCAGGTCGCGGGGCTGGGGCAACAACTCGATGACGCCAAGCAGGAACTCGATGCGGTGCAGCAACAGCTCGATGAAATCCTGATGGGCATCCCGAACATTCCTCATGCATCGGTGCCCGACGGACGGGACGAGACCGAGAATCGCGAAGAGCGGCGCTGGGGTGAGCCGACGCGCTTTGACTTCGAACCACGCGATCACGTCGATCTCGGCGAGGCGCTCGGCGGCATGGAGTTCGGTTCGGCAGTGAAGATCTCCGGTACCCGCTTTGCCGTGCTGCGCGGTCCGCTGGCGCGGCTGCACCGGGCGCTGATCCAGTTTATGCTCGATACGCACACCCTGGAGCACGGTTACCAGGAGTGTTACGTCCCGTATCTGGTCAACGCCGACAGTCTGCGCGGTACCGGACAGTTGCCGAAGTTCGAAGCGGAGCTGTTCGCAACCCGGGGGGAGGACCACTATTACCTGATTCCCACCGCCGAGGTTCCGGTGACCAACCTGGTGCGCGGCGAAATCCTGGACGCCGAACGCCTGCCGTTGCGCATGACCGCGCATACGCCGTGCTTCAGGTCCGAGGCGGGCTCCTACGGCAAGGATACGCGCGGCCTGATCCGCCAGCACCAGTTCGAGAAAGTCGAACTGGTGCAGATCGTCAGGCCGGAGGATTCCTACCAGGCGCTCGAGGAGCTGACCGGGCACGCGGAGACCATCCTGCAGCGCCTCGGCCTGCCGTATCGCGTGGTATCCCTGTGCAGCGGGGATCTCGGTTTCTCCGCCGCCAAGACCTATGATCTGGAGGTCTGGCTTCCTGCACAGCAGACCTACCGGGAAATTTCGTCGTGCAGCAACTTTGAAGATTTCCAGGCCCGGCGCCTGCAGGCGCGCTGCCGCAGTGCGGCCGGCGGCAAGCCCGAGCTGGTGCATACTCTGAATGGCTCCGGCCTGGCGGTCGGCCGCACCCTGGTGGCGGTGCTGGAAAACTATCAGCAGGCCGACGGCTCAATTGAGGTGCCGGCCGTGCTGCGACCCTATCTGGGCGGGTTGGCGCTTATCAGCGCGGCGACCTGATGGCCGCCGCCGTACCAAGATCCTTACTGCCGCGCCTGCTGTTTGGCAACCGCTGAAGTCTCGTCGAAGATGGCGGCGTTGTGCTTCATTTCCTCAATGACTTCTTCGAGACGGTTCGCGTAGCCGGCCACTTCCTCGAGAATCGCCGCCTCGATGGCGGACTCTACCATCAGGGCCAGTTCCTCGAAGTGTGTTTCAGTTACCGCCTTGCGGCCCGAGGGGCTCAGCACCTGCCTGAAATGATCTACGACTTTCTGCGCGCGCCTGGTTTGCATTTTGGTCATGAGTTTTCCTTCCTCTCCTGAAGCGACTCGTCGCTGCCCGATGATACCTGCTCCTCGGAGGTCAGGACATGCTCACCCTCTTCGTAAATCACCGCCGCCGAACCGACGATCAGGGGATCGGGAACCAGGTTGATGTCGGGATTCTTGTTGGGGTAGGGGACCTGGCTCAGCACATAGCGCATGGCGTTGATGCGAGCTCTTTTCTTGTCATCCGACTTGATCACCGTCCAGGGCGCATCCGCGGTGTCGGTGTAGAAGAACATCGCCTCTTTCGCTTCGGTGTAATCCTCCCATTTGTCCAGCGAGGCCATATCGATGGGGCTCAGCTTCCACTGTTTGAGCGGATCCTTGCGGCGCTCCTGGAAGCGTCGGAACTGTTCCTGACGGCTCACGGAGAACCAGAATTTGAACATGCGTATGCCGCCGCGTACCAGCATGCGTTCGAGTTCGGGGGCCTGACGCATGAACTCGAGGTATTCAGCGGCAGAGCAGAATTTCATCACGCGCTCCACACCGGCACGGTTGTACCACGAGCGGTCGAACATGACGATTTCGCCGGCGGTTGGCAAATGTTTGATATAGCGTTGGAAGTACCATTGCCCCCGTTCGGCATCCGAAGGTTTTTCCAGCGCTACTACACTGGCCCCGCGGGGGTTCATGTGTTCCATAAAACGCTTGATGGTGCCGCCCTTGCCGGCGGCGTCGCGCCCCTCGAACAGAAACAAGATGCGTTGCCCGGTTTCCTTGACCCAGTTCTGCATCTTGAGCAGTTCGATCTGCAGCTGGGCTTTTTTCTGTTCGTATTCGGCACGCGACATCCGCTTGCTGTAGGGGTAGGTACCCTTCTTGAAAATATCGTGTTTACTCAGATTCTTCGGGTTCTTGTGAGCGGACTTGGCGGGTTTCGCCGGGCCTGGCTCTTCGCTGATCTGTTTGGCGGGCTTTTCCAGCATTTTCAACCTCCCGAGGCATAATTTCTCAAAATAGCCAACTTTCCTGGCTGGCGCGTTGATCCAGGTCAACGTCCGGCCGCATGGCTGGCCCCGACAGGCGTATTCGGTCGCCATTCCAGCCCAGTCCTGGTGCAGCGTTGCGAACACCGGTGCGTAAGCGACCACGCTCTTCAGCGCCATGCTTCTGTGTCCGGATCGGGCTGTCGGACAAGCCGCTCGCTGGAATTCTTCATTGGCCAGGGAGCGTTGCCTGCGGCCGCACAAGGGGAAGCCGGGCGCGGCTTCAGTCCATGCCACAGGAAGCGGCGCAGCAGGTTGAAGCTTTAAAACGGTGAGAATTCGAGAATCGCTTCTGGAATCAGGCAGTAATCTCTATCAGGGTCTCGTCCGGGTTGACGCTGTCGCCCTTTGCCACGTGTATCGCCTGGACCGTCCCCGCGATGGGCGCCTGGATCTCGGTCTCCATCTTCATCGCCTCTGTGACCAGCACCGGGTCACCCGCCTGCACGGCTGCGCCGACCTCCACCAGCACTTCGATGACGGTACCCGGCATCGAGGTGGTCACATCGCCCGGACCGGTCGCCCGCGGCCGTTTGCTGCCTTTGACCGAACCTGCGGCAATACCCTCCACCGCTTCCAGCTCGGAGAGCGTCTCCACCAGGACCTCTTCGGGAACGCCGTCGACCTGCATGTAAAACGGCCGGTCCTGCTGGGTGTGATGACCGGTGCCGGTGATCTGGATGTGGTAGGTTTCGCCGTGCAGCGTCACATTGAATTCGGTGGGTTTTGCAGACCGTTCACCGGGGCTCGGGACCGGCTCCAGAGGCTCGGGCGTAAGTGTGCCCTTGTTGCGGTCATCGAGAAAGGCGCGGCCCAGTTCCGGGAACATGGCGTAGCTGAGCACATCCTCCTCGCTTTTTGCCAGCGCGCCGATTTCATCGCGCAGATTGTTCATCTCGGCCTTGAGCAGGTCGGCGGGTCGGATATCGATCACGTCTTCATTGCCGATCGCCTGCTGCCTGACTACGCTGTTGACCGGCCCCGGCGCCCGTCCGTAGCGCCCCTGCAGGTACAGTTTCACCTCGTTGCTGATGGTCTTGTAACGCTCTCCGGTCAACACATTCAGAACTGCCTGCGCGCCGACAATCTGTGAAGTCGGCGTAACCAGCGGCGGAAAACCGAGATCTTCCCGAACGCGCGGGATTTCAGCGAGCACTTCTTCGATGCGGTTCAGCGCAGCCTGTTCGCGCAGTTGGGTATACAGATTGGAGATCATGCCGCCGGGAACCTGGTAGACCTGCACCCGCGTATCCAGCCCGGTCATGTCGCTTTCGAACTGGTGATACTTCTTGCGAATCTCGCGAAAATAGAAGCCGATCTCCTGCAGCGCCTTCAAATCCAGACCGGTTTCATAATCCGTATTGCGCAACGCGGCGACCATGCTCTCGGTGGGCGGGTGTGATGCGCCACCAGCGAAGGAAGAAATCGCCGTATCGATATGGCAGCAGCCGTTTTCTATCGCCTTCAGGTGGCACATTTCGGCGGTCCCGGCGGTGGCATGGGAATGGAGGTGGATCGGAACGCCGACCGCCTTGACCAGCTCTGCTACCAGTTCCGCGGTCACCATGGGCGTAAGCAGGCCGGCCATGTCCTTGATGGCCACGCTGTCACAGCCCATGGCTTCCAGCTGCTTTGCCATGGCGACAAACTGGGGAATTCCGTGCACCGGACTAACGGTGTAGCAGATCGCCCCCTGTGCATGCTTGTCGGTCGCTTTGACCGCGGCGACCGCAGTTTCGAGGTTGCGGATGTCATTCAAGGCATCGAAAATCCGGAACACATCAATGCCGGCTGCGGCCGACCTGGCGACAAACGCTTTCACCACGTCATCGGAGTAGTGGCGGTAACCCAGCAGGTTCTGTCCGCGCAACAGCATCTGCAGCCGGGTATTGGGCAGCGCCTCACGCAGCTTACTGAGCCGTTCCCACGGGTCTTCCTTGAGGTAACGCAGGCAGGCGTCGAAAGTCGCTCCGCCCCATACCTCCAGCGACCAGAAACCGATCTCGTCGAGCTTCGGGCATATGGGCAACATATCCTCGGTGCGCATGCGGGTCGCGATCAGCGACTGGTGGGCGTCGCGCAGGATAAGATCGGTGACGTGGACCTTGGGCATGAGTTTTCGCTTTCCCTCAGTGGATCATCGGGCGGCTGTCAGTAACCGGCGTGCGCGGCCAATGAGGCTGCGATCACCGCCGCCAGTTCACGGGTCGGACGGCTGGTCCTGTAGTTGACCAGCTCCGGGTGCTCCTCGACAAAGCCGGTATCAAACCGGGCGGAACGGAATGCCGGCACTTTGAGGACCTCCAGGTAATAGGGGATCGTGGTTTTCACGCCATACACGCCGGTGTCCATTAATGCCCGCCTGGCGCGGTTGAGCAGCTCCTCCCACTCCAGCGCCCACACGGTTATTTTCGCACACATGGAATCGTAATAGGGAGGGATTGTGTAGCCCGTGTAGATCGCGGCATCGGTTCGCACGCCCGGACCACCCGGCGCGAAATAGCGTGTAATCCTGCCAAAACTGGGCAGGAAATCGTTCTTCGGGTCTTCCGCGTTGATCCGGAACTGCATGGCAAAACCACGCCGCTGAATATCCTCCTGCCTGAACGACAAGGGCAGACCATCGGCGATGCGTATCTGTTCGCGCACGATGTCTATGCCGGTTATGGATTCGGTGACGGTATGTTCGACCTGCAGGCGAGTGTTCATTTCCATGAAATAGAACTGCTCGTCCTGGTCCATCAGAAACTCCACCGTCCCGGCATTCCGGTATCCGACCGCCCGGGCCGCCTTGACCGCGTATTCGCCTATCGAGGCGCGCTGGCTGTCGCTCAGCTGCGGCGAGGGCGCAATCTCGATCAGCTTCTGATGGCGACGCTGGATGGAGCAATCCCGTTCGAACAGCTGCACAACGTTACCGTGTCCATCGGCCAGCACCTGTACCTCGATGTGACGCGGATTGGGCACACACTTCTCGAGGAAGATCTCCGCGCTTCCGAACGCCTTGGTGGCCTCGGAAAGAACGCGGTCGTAGTTGCGACGCAACTCGATTTCGTTGTTACAGCGCCGGATGCCGCGTCCACCGCCACCGGAGGTTGCTTTCAGCATCACCGGGTAACCGACATTGGCTGCCAGAGCGATGGCCTCGCTGACGCTGGCGAGATTGGCGTCACTGCCGGGCACCACCGGGATGCCCGCCGCCTGCATACTGCGCCGCGCCTCGATCTTGTTACCCATGCTGCGGATCACCTCCGCCCCGGGACCGATGAACTTGATGCCACGGCGCTCGCAAATGCTCGCCAGCTCGGGGTTTTCGGACAGAAAGCCGTAACCGGGATGCAGCGCATCACAGCCGGTCGCCGCAGCGAGATTGACGATACGGTGAGCATTTAGATAACCGGTCACCGGATCGGGCCCGATATTGTAGGCCTCCGTCGCTTTCTTGACGTGGAGGGCATGTCGGTCCGCGTCTGCGTAAATCGCCACCGACTCGATGTCAGCTTCCTGGCAGGCGCGGACGATGCGTACCGCGATTTCCCCTCGGTTCGCAATGAGTATTTTTCTGATCAAAGGCCACCCGCTGTGACGTTGTTGCCGCGCCAGGTTGCTGACCCGTGCAGACAGGGAACTGAACAGTCTTAGAACATACCGCCAAAGAGCTTGTTTTTCTACGCAAAACCTGCTCACCTGTCAACTCCGTGCGCAGTCCGGGAGGGTTACTGAACATCCCGATTTTTCAGCGTGTTAGCTTTGACAGCTGGGCTGGATAGCGCGTATTATGCGCCGCTTATGCTGGATTGTCTGCCGGAGCGTGTCGAGCCCCTGGGACTTGCCGATGTCGGTCGGTCGTTTCGCGGCAAATTGCCGGTGCAGGGCTTCGAACGTCTGGCTCCGCTGTTGCACTCGAACGAGGGCCAACTGGCGGTGACCCTGGAGTTTCGCCTCGATGAGAGGCGCATCCGGACCGTGAAAGGCACTATTCAGGGTGAGCTGAGCCTGGTATGTCAGCGTTGCCTGAACCGGCTGCGGTTCCCGGTGGATTTGAAATTCAGCCTCGGAGTGGTGTCGAGCGAAGCCGAAATCGACCGGCTCCCTGATGGCTACGAGCCCTTGCTGATTTCGGGAGAACCGATACCGACACGGGTACTGATCGAGGATGAGGTGCTGCTGGCCATCCCCGCAATACCGCTCCACGAAGACAGCATGGGCGGCTGTGAGACGGGTTACCGGAATCCCTCGTTGGCGGAAAAAGAAAATCCGTTTGCCGTATTGAAAAAGTTGAAATCTTAGACGAGTACCGTTGCAGGAGATAGCGTCAATGGCTGTGCAGCAAAACCGTAAAACCCCCGCCAAGCGCGGCATGCGTCGTTCCCACGATAGCCTGAGAGGGCCGACCCTGTCGGTCGAGCAGACCACAGGAGAAACACACCTTCGTCATCATGTCAGCCCCGATGGTTACTACCGCGGCCGCAAGGTCATTGACAAGGATCTTGACTGATCCGCGTCGCGGCTGTTCTGCCCTCGAGGCCGCCACTTGCTCTCACCTTTTGCTGGCCGTCCACCGTGGTTCGTTCGTATCCCACGCACCCCAACGTATTGCGTCACGACCCGGAGTCCGCGTCTGTCTTGGGATCACCTGCGGTGCAGCAGAGCGGCTTAGCTGCTGCCATCGAGAACGCAGTGCGTCGCGGGTTTCCGCATCTCCGTCCTTATCCGCTTGCTGAATGGCCTTCTGGAAGGACTCTGCGGCCCGATCGGCGCGTCCACGCGGGAATAGACCTCCGCGAGACGGGCCAGCGACAGAGGGTTAATCGGGCTGCTTGCCGCACAGGCCCGTTCAGGCCAACGGCCCGGCTTCCTCCGGGTCTCGCTGTTGCTCCTCCGGGCAGTTGACCAGAAACAAGGCCAGATTCAGCAGGGGTGCTTCATAGTGGGGATCGGCGTCGATCGCGGCGAGGTAACGCACGCGTGCCAGTTCGTCACGCCGCACCGACCGCGCCCGTGGCCTGATTCATGAAGGCAACCGAGAGCGTGCGGCGATAAGAAGACGTGCGAGACTCACAATCTGACAGGCCCGAGTCGCTGAGCGTATCGCCCGATCGTAGTCCCGCCACGACTCGTTTCGGCACATGGCCAACCGGTAGGCATAGCTGTTCATCGTTTCGATGGGGGTCGAGTCCAGCGCCCGCTCGAAGTCATTCACGAGTTCGTATTGTCCCTCATCGGCCAGGCCGTCTGCCACCGCCAGCATAGCCCACTGCATTGTGCTGGCAGACGCGTAGACATTGTTCCCAAACCGTCACGTTGTTCCGCCAGGTCTGCAGCTGTCGCGAACTCAGAACACTCCACAGCAGCACCGATGCGATTCCCAGTAGGGCCGCGCCCAAACGTTCCGACGGCTGCCATGACGAGCCAACCAGGAGTGAATGGCCACGCCCAATGCGATTGCCAAGCCGACCAACGGCAGATAGAGGAAGCGATCGGCACAGGATGTGGTGGGGAATCACTTGCGAACTCGGGGCGAGTGCCAGGCAGCACCAGGCGATTCCAAAGAGCAGTTGTCTGCGGTGCCGCAAGGACCAGATGACGAGGCCGGCCCCCACGAGAGCCACCGCGCCCAACAGCACGTGCGGCTCGACAAGACGGTTTGGTACCTCGTCCCAGTAGTCGAGCGTGAGACTGGTCGGCCAGGCGAGCGTCTCGAGGTTCAACCACCAGGTCTTGGGAACGAGCAAGGCGTTACGCCACACGGGAAACGCCTCTTGGGCAGGAAAGGGAGTCTGGGCGTCGCTCAGTTTCTTGGCGCAATCGCCGTCAAACCGGCTAACCATAACGGTATCGTGGCCGGCATGATCCGCCTCCAGCGGGACCGCTCGAGCGCGAGCACGTCCCAACTCGTGACGATCGCCGGTATGACGGCTCCCACCACATTGCTCAAACAGGCGGCGGCACAGGCGGCGGCCGCGGCACAATGGAACGGCCACGCCCCCTTCGGTTTCTCGGCGCGACCCACCCGGCGGCAAGCGGTCAGGTGGAAATGAAAGCATGCCAGCGCGCCGAGGGTCATCAGCAGTTCCTCTCGGCCGCGCACCCACGTACCGGTTCGACCACCACCGGGTGCACGGCGAACACGCCCGCGGCGATGGCGGCCGGGATCCACCTGCGGCTAAGGCAACGTCGGACGGGGCCGTCGCTCTGGGCGAGTACGGAGCACGAAGCGGCAAAGCGAGCGAAGACGAGCATGACGTTCGCCAGGTTCAGCAGACCGTTGGTCAGCTTGAATCCGGTCGGGGTTCCAGTCCCCAAATTTGATAGTCGATCACGTACGTCAGCGTCCGGACGGGATAGTAGCTGGTGGGATAGGGCTGGTGAAGATGCTCTGAGGTTCTCCCACGTTACGCCGCGAATGTGGGGATTGTCAGAATCTGTACGCCGACGTCGAGATTGATGAATTGAAACTGCAGGATCGGATAGAAAACAAGACCCACCAGGAGGACGAGCAGCAGGGCGGCCAGCCAAGAGGGCGGCACCGTGCGGCAAACTGTTTCCTCGGTCGGCGCGGCAACGGAAGCGGTGACCTCCGTTGGCATGGTCACGTTCAGGAAATCAACACGCGGCTGGTGGGACGGCTTTGGGGGAATCGTTTCTGACATGTCTCGGACATCTCGCAGCCAGGCTTCCCGAAGCGGTGGCGGACCACCAAAAGCATGACACGTTCCGCCGAATTTGGCTACGGATCCCGACCCATTATTCCGACGCGCCAGTTCGCTGTCCCCATAAGCTCGAATTTCCTGCGAGTCGCGCGGTGACAACGGCTGCCCCGCGCAGCGCGAACGTCCAGCTGGCCATGCGAGATTTCCGCACGGTCGGGCATGGCGGGCAGCGCCGCGCCACTGCGGCACAAGCCAGCGACGGGGCGCTGCGAAACCGGCCTAAGTCGGTGCGCATTCCGGCATTGATTGTATTGCCTTCCGTTGAGCGGAAGAAGCCGGGGCCACCCATCTTTTGGAGAAGCCGGGGCCACGTATCTGCGAGAACACGGATCGGCTGCGTGATGCCGTGCAGCCAGCGGCGCGCGCCAGACGCCCTGCCTCGCTGATCAGGTTGTCCGCCCGGTGTGCCGCCGTGCGGAAACGCCGGCCGGACTCCTTCACTCCCTCGATTCACACCGCCTGGCCGATCTGCAACCGCTCCAGGATCGGCGCCAGCTGGGCCGGCATGCTGTGAGCGTTTGTCCCGTCGCATGCGATAATGGGGTAATCACGAACCGAGATGGTCCGCTGTCCGGCGGAATCGATCTCGTAGCCGGTGCCGCCTCCCAGAAGATATTGGCCGGGCCTGGCAGATCCTTGCGGAACACTGTCCGCCAGGTGGAACGTCCGATCGTCCACCGATGCGACGATCAAGCGGTCGGTGGCGTTGAGTACTATCAGCTCCATGCGCATATTTTGGTACTCCCACGTTGCCGCGACCGGTCCTTTTGGCGCAACGGCCCGAAGGTTGTCGAGCCAGTTGAATGCCCGGTGCAACGCCGAAGAGTTCCAGGCGGGACTGGCGTCGCTTGGCATTCTGGTTACCGCCGTCAACCGTGACGATATTGTGTGCCAGCGTGCTCTTGGTCCAAGCGTTGCGCGGATCGTCCCAGATGTAGCCCCGGTCGGTGGCTAACTCCTTTCCGCCCGCGTAGTAGAGGATGCCCAACGTGTCGTAGTGGATGTCGCGCATCAACGACAAGTGCATGCTGGAAAATGCGTTGATGATCACCTCTTTCGGAAATTGGCCCGCCCGGGGATGACGCCCAACCCCCGGGCCGCTTCGGCCGCGCGGCAATCGGCAGAGGATCCTTCGTACGAATGGAACAGATAGCCGGGATAAACGCGGGCAAATCGATCGAGAGTCCAAGCGGCCCGCTCGGCGTAACGAACCTCGCCCGTCACTGCGTACAACTTCGCGAGAGGGAGCGTCAGGTTGATGACATAGCCAGCTTTGTTGCTGCGAATGATCCCGGTCCAACTGGTGTGGACGGGCCAGCTTGCCCAACGAAAGGCATGCGCGCCTGATTTGTTGTCCGGATGAGCCCGTTCCGCTTCCGTCTCGTAGTACGTGAAGGCCTGACCCATGTTCGGGTCTTGTGGTGAGCGTCAGCAGTTCTGTCAGGGGACGACCAGCCGGGCGCGTTGCGACGAGACGGTGAACCGCGCGATCATACCGCTGCTGAATTCCAGAAAATCGTCCTCGACACCGTCGGAGAAGATGACGCCGTGCGACGGCATCTGCGAACCGATCACGAGTTCCTCATTCTCTTCCAGCAGACCGACGACCAGGTCCGCGCGGGAGTGCCGGCTGCGGAACGGTTCACGGACCGCCCAAGCCAGGCGTCGGTCCTCCCAGTCCAACCGCAGGCGGTTCCCGCCAGGGCCGCGCCGAAGGCACGACCGAATCCATCGGTCATGTTGAACAAAGAGGACAACCACCCGGTCGATCCCGCCGCGGCGCAACCAGCACGCCGCTGGAGGACTGCGGCTCGCTGCGCCGCCCGTCTCCAGGGTATAGCGCGCCGAAACGTGGCTGCTGGCGCCGATGAAGAAGTCGTTGAAGGCCAGCATGCGCTGGCCGTCGTTTGTGTTCACTTCCGCCAAAGTCACATCGCGCGTATCGGCTTTGTCGTCGATCACACGACCAACGGCGTTGCGGGCGTCGCGCACGTCGAACGGCAGCAGCACACCGTCGTTGCGGCTAGGGTCGGGATTGACACCGATGATCGGCAGATCACCGACATACTTGGCGGTATTTGCCACTAATCCGTCCTGACCGATGACGACAACAGCCAGGCAGCGCCGAAATCGAAGTTGGGCAGGAAGGTGCGATCCACGGTCTTGAGCGGAAAGCCGAAGTCGATTTCGCTCATCAACTGCGTGAGCGACTGGTAATGAACGCGATCCTCGTCTTCGTACTCATCGTCGTCAGCCAGCGCTTCGGCAGCGACCTCCAGCGCCGCCTCGTCGGCCGCCCCAACCGTTCGCGAGCTCTTGGCCCGCTGCTTTCACGGAACTCCACCTCTTGAGCCGCGGCCCGTTGCAGGCGGAACGCCGCCTGTTTCGCCGTCGCCCATCGTGCTTTCAGTCCGGCGAGCCGTGTTTCGCGAGTTACGACGGCGATCATGGGGTGACCAGCTGCCATGACGATCCTGTGCCTTTGTCAACAACCGCGATCACTTCCGATCGCCACGACTGTGTCTGGGCACGTTGCCGTCCCTGGCACGCTCGCCCCTCAGACTCGCCGACTCCGGCGCCGAGCAGGGTATTGAGCAGGTCCGGAGAGATATTCAAATTACCCACCTTGTCCGCATTATCGGCCAGATCGCGAAACGCCATCGCGATTAGCTGACGTGCGTCCAGACCACCGGATTGGGCAGCCATCAACGTGCGCCAATCGATCTCCTTGATCGGTTCCAGCATCGCCCGCAGCGCATGGCGCGGGCTTGCGATTCCTTACGCTCGTTCTCGACGCAGCGGTCCACCAGTCCGGACCGCTCCTGCTCCAGAGCGATATCCGCTGCCAGTTTGGTTTCTCGCACTTGCCGCTGCTTCTGTTGCACGGCGATCTCGGTATTCAGTTCGTTTTCCTTGATCTGACGCTCCAGTTCGATGGCCATGTTGCGTCGGGCATAGATCGCCTCGTCCGCCTTCTGCAACAGCTTTTCTCGGGCATCGGCCTGCAGCGCCTTGGCCATTTCCGGCGTGGCCTTGATCGAAAGGATGGACAAAGCCAGGATTTCGATGCCCAGCATGGCCACCGCCTCCGCTGCCTTCATGCCGGCCAGAAGTTGCTCCACAAGCTGGTCACTACTGACGAGCAACTGGCGCAGTTCGTGTTTCTGCGTGAAGGCACCGCGCAGGATCTGCGAGGCGTGGATAAGTCGGTCACCAAGTTTGGACGGATCGTCGCTGCGATACCGCCCCTGCTGGTCGACGCTGAAATCGAGCAACGCTGCGAGCTCGACCGGTTGCTTGATGCGATAGGTCAGCTCACCTTGGATGGTGACGTCCTGGAAGTCGGCCGTCACCTCGTTGAAGACGAAAGGCACATCCGTGCTGGCGAGCGGAATCTGGACAATCTCCGAAGTCGGTGCGAAGCAGAAGAAGGAAAGGCCGGCGCCTTGCCGTACCAGCCTGCCGGACCGATACCGCATGACGTGTGTCGTGGGAGAGACCTTGATGTAACGGATTCCGAACATGGCGTCACGGATCTCCCGGGTGAATGGCAAGCTGATCGATAGGTCGAGCGGACGGACTCGGGGGAACGGATTCGTATCTTCAACTCTACCTTGATCTGGCGGTACACGGGAGCCAGTTCGACAAGACGGGGCCGTCGATTCGATACAATCGTTACAGAAGATCGGCTCAGCAGGAGCTTCGCCCTCCCAGGTCGGTGTCATGCTTCGCCGCTTCCCCGCTGCGGTGGATTCGACCATGAAATCCTCATCCACGGCCCCCCTTTTTCGCGTCGCACGCACGCTGGCGGCCGCCGCTGCGGATGACGACTATTCAGGCTCGCCTCCGGAGGCTCTCCGGAATCGCATGATGATCGCAGCCTGTTCTTGCTGGTCGACCACACCATCGCCGTTGGCATCCATGCGTTGCCAGCGCCGCAGCATACCCGGCGGTAGTTCTTCTTTGGTCAGCTTGCCGTCGCCGTCGGCGTCCATCCGCTGGAACATCCGCTCCGGATCCGGCCTCCCCGGCGGCGTGCCGCGGCGCCTCCACGCAGGCCACCCGCACCGGGAGCGGGGGCGGAGCCGCACTCCGCCCTCTGCGGATGGCTCGGCAGGAGGAGTGGTCGGAGCCTCCCCCGACAACTCCCGCATCATCGCTTGTTCCAGTTCATCCGGCTTGAATCCGCGCGGACCTTTTGCTCCGGCGTAGGCGATCTTGCCGTCCTTGCCGACCAGGTACAGACGATCCGGGTGCGCGACGTAATCCTTGTTCACTCGATCATCCAACTGGTCGATGATCGCCGGGATCGGAATGTCCGAATAGTCCATGCACGCTGTGCACAGCTTCTGGCGCTCGAAGAAATCGATTGGGTCCTCGATCGCCTTGAAGCTGCTGGGCGCTGCCGAGTCAATGGCATGGGCCTCCTTGATATAGACCAGCAGGAATTCGACACGGTCTTTGTACTGGTTGTACAGTTCTGTCAGCCGACCGGCCGACTCGCGGAAGGGCGGTCACGTGTAGCTGCCGAAAACGAGAGCCACCGGCCGCTTCCAGGCGAAGCTGCTCAGCCGCACCGTCCTGGTTTCGTCCTGGCAAAGGGCAGCTCAAAGTCGGGTGCCACATCTCCTTGTTGCGGCGCACGCAAAGAAGTGATCATCGCCGGCCCCAATTCTCCGGCTTCGATCACCCCACTTCGATCGACGTCCAGATCGGTGAACACCATCTCGATCTCTGCGCATTCCAGCCGCCCGTCGCCGTCGCGATCCAGTGTTCGCAGCATGTTCGGCGAAAATCCGCCTCGGCCTCCGCGGAAGCCGCCACCGCGCATCGCGTCGGGACCGCCGCGGCCGTCCATCGCGAGCTTTGCCAAGTTGCTGCGCATCAATCAAGCCCTGTTCGTTTGCGGAGAGCGACTCCAGAAACTGTTTCCATTCGCCGGCGGTGACGGTGCCACTGCGGTCCGCATCGGCGGCCCGGGCGATGCGATTCGCCATCATCTTTCCGAATCCGCCACCACGGTCCGCTCCCTCGAAGTCGTCCGACGTCAAAACGCCGTCCGCGTTGCGATCCAACGCCAGGAACTTCTCCTTTCCACGCGGATACTCGGAGAGCCGATCTGGCCGTCCTGATCCGCATCGTACTTGCGGGCAGACACTGCCACACATCGACCCTCTCGGCACGCCCCCCGCCCGCCAGGGTCGTGCCAAGGGAGTCGAGGCCGGCTGCGCCAGCGTGCTGCCGACGAAAAGGGCCGAGAAAACAACGGCGAATAGCGATTCGGTTCGAGACATGAGCAACCTCCTCCAGGCCAGTCTGTACCTTCCCCTGCTTTTCAACCCCTGGATTCGGCAGAGGTTCCGGACCAACCGCAGCGGATTCCGCTTCTCGCGTCCTCGCGCACGCGGACGTACGCCCGACCTCTCTTGTCCCGTTTGCCGCCAGAAATGGTAACCGTTCACGAGGATTCCGGGTCGGATCCATCGCAGCGGGGGAAGCGACACCGTTTTGAACAGGAGGAAACGGAGGCAACGGAGGGACAAGTCTCAATTCGGCAGAATTCGCGCCGGGGAGCATCAGGCGGGATACGTCTTCGAATAGCTCCCTATCGCGTCGTGGCTTGGCCGAATCGCATCTCGGCCGGCCGACGCCGCGAATCCTCTGTTGCCTCTGTTTCCTCCTGTTCAAAATTTGAAGGCCAGACGGCTTACGCATCAACCAGACCGGCTTAACTGAGCGGTTTCTGGAGCGGTTTCTGAAATCCATCGCCTTCGTCGAGCCAGCATGTTACCCCGGAGATCCCACTGCCATGAGACGAACGCTTGGGACGATGCGTGCCGCAGCTTTGCTGGCGATGTTCCTGTTTTCTTGCGGAGTCGTGCGGCACCGACAGCTCACGCTGCTCGGATTCGGGCTCGCCGGACGGCGGCCAAGAATCTGCTGCTGATCTACACGGACGACCACGCGCAGTGGGCGGTGGGCGCCTATGGGAACAAGGAGGTCATACTCCCAACATCGATCGGCTCGCCGCCGCGGGCATGCGGTTCACGCAAGGCTTCACCAAACCGGTCTGTTCGCCGTCGCGGGCGATGCTGCTCTCCGGCCGGTACAGCCACCGCCTCGGCATCCCTGACTACATCCCCTATGGCAATCCGGTACACGCCGGCAACGGGTTGCCCCGCGGCACACCGACCGTCGCCTCGCTACTGAAGAAAGCCGGCTACACGACGGGACTGGTCGGCAAGTGGCACCTCGGCTACGGCGAGAAGTACTATCCAATGCTGTTCGGCTTCGACACGGCCGAGGGTATCGGCACGTCGGGCCGGGCAAGGAGTACAAGAATCCGGGGGGCAAAATCCCGTATTTGATCGACGGACGGAGCAGGAACGTTTTGGAAAATCTCGGACCGTTGCCTCCGACTGCACCACGATCCTGGCCGATCGGGCGATCGATTTCATGCAGGTCCAATCGCGAGAGCCCGTTCTTCCTGTTCTTGAGCTTCTACCGGCCGCACCTGGCCTGGAGCCCGGTCCCGGAGCAAGATACGCCCACTACAAAGACCGGCCCATGACCGTTCCCGATCCGCCGCGGCGGAAGTTCGGTCACGAAGGAAAAGCTCGAAGAGCTGACGCGGCTCTACTATGCCAACATCACCTGTGCCGATCGGAACATGGGGCGGGTGTTCGACGCCGTCGATGAACTCGGCCTGACGACCAACACCATCGTAATCTTCATCGGCGACAACGGCTTCATGGTCGGCCAGCACGGCCTGCTGGGCAAAGGCAACGCACGAGTCCTGCACGCTGACCAGCGCGGACGGGTCAGCCGCGAGCGTGGCACGCGGGCGAACATGTTCGACGATTCCGTGCTCGTGCCGTTCATCGTCCGCTGGCCGGGCGTGGTGAAGCCGGGCACCACCTGCGACGCGCTGGTGTCCTACGATCGACGTACTTCCCACCCTGGCCGAGACCACCGGAGTGGAAATTCCGTCCTCTAGTCGACGGCCGCAGTCTGTTGCCGCTTCTCCGGGGCGATCCCAACGTCGCCTGGCGGGACGCCTACTGCGACACCTACGACATGATCTATCTCGGCGACGACGGCGAGAAGCCGCACATGCGGATGATCCGCACCGACGACTGGAAGCTGGTGCTCTACCACGACGAAAACGGGCCGCCCCCTCGACGCCGGCACCCGCCACGAGCTGTTCCATCTTGAAAACCGATCCCGGAGAACTTACCAATCTGTACGGGACACCGGCCGCACGGAGTGTCCAGCAACCGCTGGAATCGCATTGCGCAGCTCGATGCGCGAAGCCGGACTCATGAAATAAGCACGGAATCGCTTGAACCGCTTACGTGCAGAACACGATCTCGTTTCGCCCGCTGCCGTCACTCGCGGAGACCGGGCTCGCCGCACGGACCGCGTCACGCTCTTTCTGTTGGATGATCAACTGCACCCTTCCGTGATCTGTTCGATCCGAGCATCCACGGCTGGCAACCAGGCCGGCGCGATTTCGCGCAGACTCGCGGATTGGGCCATCGTGCCGCCGGACGTAGAACCGCGTTCGCGGATGCACAATGCCGGCAGGCCACGGCGGCGCTGATCCACACGGGCGTCAATTCGCGCGTCCAAGAGCCACACCGGGAACGACCAGACCGTGCTCAAGGGCTCGTCGGCGTCGCAACAACGCGCGAGCCAGTCTTCCTAGGATCGGTCGCCGCTACGCAGCTGGGTGAACAACGTCGATGCGACACGCTTACACGGGTCAACCCGGATTGCAGCGTTACTTCTCGCGAGTTTTCGTGTGGCAAGTGCGAGTGGCAAGTGAGAAGCAAACCGTTGCTCTTCCCTTGCCCCTCCACTTGCACTCGCCACTGCACCCCACCAATCGGCTGCGGCTGTGCCGCGTTCACGTCGTAACCGTTCACGGCGGGTGGCTGGCGGCCGGGAGCAGCGAGGCCCCAGGCCCGGTGCATCTGCGGTGTCGCTGCATCCGGTACGTCTTGAGCGCGATTGCTCCGTTCTGCCCCCTCTCTCGCCGCTTCTGGGCCGCTGCTTCGAGCTGGCGGGAGGGCTGGGGTGAGGGGTCAACAAATAGGGAAGCTGTTTTTCCCGCGTTCCTTCGTCTTGCAGCGGATCTTGCAGTCACTCCGGCTGGTGCAAGCGCACCATCAGCGTCATAAATGCCGGATGGTCTCGCAGCGGATCGAGTCCTGGCAGTTTTCAATCTTCTCGGTACTCACGTTTCCCTGGGCGATCGCTTCCGCAAGCCACTGGATGGCAAGTTCCGCACTGGTGCCGTTGTTGGAGATAGACGCGGAGCGGTTCGCCCTCGGCGGAATCGATGCGTGTGACGAGCACGGACAGGCTGAGCGCCGCATCGTACAGCCAGGCCGAACTCGCCCTCGCGCGATGCCTTCGAGTCGGCCACTGCCTCCTCGAAGCGTCCCCGGTTGCGACGGTAATTCGCCCGACCCAGATACTTCTCGGAGAGATTTGCGGCAAACGCCGGAACGTGCGGGGCACTCGTGCGGGCGGTCCGCGCATGCTCAATTGCCTCGTCCAGACGGTGATCCGCCTGGTCATATTCGCCCGCGCGCTTCGCATCATCGCCAGGTCATACAACGCACTGGCCAATTCGGAATGAAACTGGGGGTTCTCCCTCTGCCGTTCCAGCAACGCTTGATACGACTGCGCAAGTTGTTCGAGGCACGCCAGGCACAATCGCGCTGTTGCTTCTCCCAATACAACTGCCCGTTCGTGTAAGTGGCTTTGGCCAATACAAATTGTAGCTGCAGATCGTCTGCGAACCTGGCCTGCAGCTTCCCGGCGATTTCCATGGTTCGGGCCACCGAACGCGTGGCTTCATCGACTTGACCGTCTTCGCGCTCGAGCATGCCCAGGTTCAGGTAGGTCATCGCCAGATGCAGCGTCGTGATGGCATCCTCGGGGCGTTCGTCGACGATCGATTGCTGCCTGTCGCGGATGCACGGTACGTCGCGATGCCTTCGGCCCGCTGCCCCAAACGGATCTGTACGTTCGCCAGGTTTCCATAGGACGCAGCCAGGTTGCGTTGGTGTTCGGTATTGGCCGGCTGTGCCTCGCACAGCTGTTCGAAGACGGTGGCGGCCGCTCGGTATTCCGTAGCGGCATCCGACAACTCGCCCAAATCTTCCAAGGTCATACCCAGGAAGAACCGCGCTCACAGTCCGTGGCGGACCCGCCCATCCTCAGGCCTGGCTTCTGACAGCCGGAG
>CAVOGN010000020.1:0-16737 GCA_963695455.1 uncultured Gammaproteobacteria bacterium
AGCGCGCGCGGCGCCCGCTGGTAGCCGGCGTAGTAGTGCATCAGCTGCATACCCAGGGTATGCATCGCACCGACCAGGCTGATCGACAGGTTGCGCCCGTCCAGCAACCGGCCGCGGGTGTTGGCCAGCTCGTGAACCACGATTTTGTAGCCGAAGCAGATGTCCTGGCACAGGCGCTTGAGCAGCTGGCGGGTGGTATCCGACGCCCCCGCGACGGTGGCCGGCAGTGACTCACTAAGGCGCTGATAGGCAGCGAGAAAATCACCCAGAACTTCCAGCCGCGCGCCGGCGGCAAGGGCCTGGCGGTTGATTACCCGCAACTGATGGCTGGCGAGCCGGGCCGCCCGCTCCGGATCCAGGCAGGGCAAATTGTCCAGCCACTCGCGCACCTCACGCGGCCGGATTCTGACCGCCAGCGTCTTGTCCCGGGCCGGGATTGTCAGTTGTAAAGTGTCCATGGGATACCCGCCGAAACGGCTTTGCGCTGCTACTGTTAGCGGGTCGAATGCGGAAATCTGGACTTGGACGCCGGCCCGGGGCCGGCGCCGGAATACGGCTGCCGGAGCCTCGCCCCCCCTAGGTGTCGACTACGGCAATGCCGGCAATCCGGTTTTTCCACAGCTTCGGGCCGCTGCGGTGCACCGATTCACCGTTCGAATCCACTGCAACGGTGACCGGCATGTCGACAACCTCGAATTCGTACACCGCCTCCATGCCGAGTTCCGGGTAGGCAATCACACGCGCGGAGCGAATCGCCCTGGATACCAGGTAGGCTGCGCCGCCGGTGGCGATGAGGTAGACGGCGCGGTGGCGGCGTATGGCTTCGATGCCGCTCGGGCCGCGTTCGGCTTTGCCTATCATGCCGATCAGCCCGGTTTTCTCCAGCAGCGTGTCGGTGAACTTGTCCATGCGTGTCGCGGTGGTCGGACCGGCCGGTCCGACGGCTTCGTCCCGCACCGGATCAACGGGGCCGACGTAGTAAATAAATCGGTTGCGGAAATCCAGCCCCTCGGGCAGGCGGCCGTCGCGTTCCAGGCTGTCGACGATGCGCTTGTGCGCGGCGTCGCGACCGGTCAGCAGGCGACCGCTCAGGAGCAGGGTTTCTCCCGGCTTCCATTGCTGCACCGCGGCGGAATCCAGTTCATCGAGATTGACGCGGCGGGACTGCCCGGCCGGCTGCCAGTCCAGCACGGGCCACTCACTGAGCGCGGGCGGGTCGGGGAATACCGGGCCGCTGCCGTCCAGCTCCAGGTGCACGTGCCGGGTGGCGGCGCAGTTGGGGACAATCGCGACCGGCAGGGAGGCGGCGTGGGTGGGGTAGTCCAGGATCTTCACGTCAAGTACCGTGGTCAGGCCGCCGAGACCCTGTGCCCCGATGCCCAGGGCGTTGACGCGCGCGTAGATTTCCAGACGCAGTTCCTCGATACGATTGGCCGGGCCGCGCGCCTGCAGTGCCTGAATATCGACCGGCGCCATGAGCGATTGTTTGGCCAGCAGCATGGCTTTTTCCGCGGTGCCGCCGATGCCGACGCCGAGAATGCCCGGCGGGCACCAGCCTGCGCCCATGCTCGGAACCTGCTCGACCACCCACTGCGCGAGGTCGTCGCTCGGGTTGAGGATGGCGAAGCGCGACTTGTTCTCGGAGCCTCCGCCTTTGGCGGCCACGGTAATCGACACCCGTTCGCCGGGCACCAGGCGCAGGTGCGTGACCGCTGGCGAGTTGTCGCCGGTGTTGCTGCGTGTGCCGGCCGGATCGGTGACGATGGATGCCCGCAACGGGTTGTCGGGGTCGCGATAGGCGCGCCGCACTGCCTCGTTGACCATCTCTTCGACGCTCAGGCGACTGTCCCAGCGCACCTGCATGCCGATGTCGAGGAACACCGTGACGATGCCGGTGTCCTGGCAGAGGGGACGGTGACCCTCGGCGCACATGCGCGAATTGACCAGAATCTGGGCGATGGCATCGCGTGCCGCGGGGGACTGCTCATTTTCGTACGCCGCGTGCATGGCGCGCACAAAGTCAATGGGGTGATAATAGGAAATATATTGGAGGGCGTTGCGCACGGACTCGATGAAATCTTCCTGTCGGATTGTGGTCATAGGGGCGTCCTGGAGAAAAATTGGAACAATACGCGCAGCCCGCGAGTCTTAGTGTACACCGCCACTGATATTGACCCATTCAGCGGGCCAGGAAGCGCTTAGCCGCGCACCAAGCGTAGGCGCTTCAGGCGAGGCTTGCCTCGCCGGGAAGGGCCATTCCTTTTCCAGGGGCCGTGACGCAGCGGGTGAGTGCGCTCTGAGTGGGGCAATATCAGTGGCGGGGTACACTACTCGTAGTTTAGCCACTCGGCCCGGTCACGGCCATGGCGTTTGCGCTGAGGGGGATTGCAATGCGATTGCTTATTTCTGTTGTGACGCTGGTGCTGGCAACGGCAGCCTGGGCCGAGCCGGTCGACTACAGTTTACCGGACCTGAACGGCAAGACGCACTCTATCGCCGACTACCGTGGCAAGTGGGTGATAGTGAATTACTGGGCCACCTGGTGTCCGCCCTGCCAGGAGGAAATCCCCGAGCTGGTGGATTTCCACGAACGCCACAAGGATAGCGATGCCGTCGTGATCGGCGTGAATTTCGAGGACATCGGCGTCGAGCAGCTGATTTCGTTCGTGGACTCTTACCTCATTTCCTATCCCGTGCTGCGCTCCGAGCCGTTGCCGGCAACGCCACTGGGACCGATTCCCGGGTTGCCGACGACTTATATTATCGCCCCCGATGGTTCGCCTGTGGCGCGCCAGGTCGGTCCGATCACGGGCGAACAGCTGGACGAGTACATCGAGCGCAAAACCGAACAGGCGAGTCCCGGTTGATGTGTGCACTTCGCCGCTGGCTGATGCCGCTGCTGCTGCTATGCTCGACGACGCTCGCCGCCGAGGAGCTGCGCGACCCCGACAGCGCGTTTTTCCACCAGAGTCTGGGTGATTTCCGCGAGGAACTGGCGATTGCCCGCGAAGAGGGCAAGAGCGGCGTGCTGCTGTTTTTCGAAATGGACGAGTGTCCGTTCTGCGCGCGCATGAAGCGCGATGTGCTGAACCGGCCCCAGGTCCAGGACTATTACCGCCAGCACTTTCGCATCATCCCCGTGGACATAGAGGGCGATGTCGAGATCATCGATTTCCAGGGCCAGCCGATCGCCGAAAAGGAGTTCGCCTTCCAGGTGAACCGTGTGCGGGCGACGCCAGTGTTCCTGTTTTACACTCTGGATGGTCAACAGGTCGCGAGATACACAGGGGCGACGTCCGGCATCGATGAGTTCCTGTGGCTGGGCGAATATGTGGTGCAAGGGATCTATCGGGATATGCCGTTTGCCAAGTACAAACGCGTCAGGCGCCAGCAAGCGGCACAATGAACCCGGTTGGTCGTCTCGCCGTCGGCCTTTGTCTGTGCTGCGCCGCGGCGCTGGCGGAGCCGTTGCCGCAACCGCTCAGCCTCGAACAGGCGTTGACGCTCAGCGAGGCCTGGCAGCATCCGGTCCTGGAAGCCCAGCTGGCGGAACTGGAGCTGGCGCGCGCCCGGCGCGATGAGACGGCTGCGGAGCTCGGGTTCGACGCCCGTTTCATAGCCGACGGCCGCTGGGTGGAGGCCTCCACGAACGACAATGTGAACGATGCGCAGGACGACTCGCGTTATACCTCCCACAATGACAGCCGACTGCACCTTATCGTAACCAAGCGGCTGTACGATTTCGGCCAGAGCGATGCCCGGATCGCCGCCGCAGACGCGCTGCGCGAAGTCGAGGAATTGCGGCTGCAGGCCGTCAAGGGACGGCGGCGTGTCGAGATCATGCGCAGCTTCTTCGAAGTGCTGCTGGCGGACCTCGCCGCAGCGGAGGCCGAGGAAGCCATGGCGATCGCATATGTGCGCCTGGATCGTTTGCGCCAGCGCAACGCGCTGCAGCAGGTCTCGGATGTCGCGGTGGCCGAGCAGGACTACCGTTACCAGTCAGCCAGAGTGGAGCGCTATCGGACCCAGGCGCGCCAGCGCACCTCGCGTGCGCAACTCGCTGAAACCCTGAATCGCCCGGGTGAGCTGCCCGGCGATCTGGTGACGCCGGTGCTGGGTCACCTCGAGCGGGACTTGCCGGAGCTGAAGGAATGGCTGGAACAGGCCCTGGCCCGCAACCCCACGCTCGTGGCGCTGCGCGCCGAGGCGGAGGCTGCGCGCGAGCAGATGCGCGCGGCCCGCTACGGAAATCGGCCGGTGCTGACCGGTGAGCTGCAGGCGTCCGACTATGAGCGCGAATTCGCCACCCGAGACAAGTACCGCGCCGGTATTTCGCTGGAGGTGCCCCTGTATACCGGCGGACGCGTCGATGCCCGACGCCTGGAAGCGCTGGCGACCGTCCAGCAGGTGGATGCGCGCCTGACCCAGGCGCAGAGTGAAATCCGCCAGTCGCTTCTGGAGGCATGGGAGCGGATCGGCGTGCTCAGGGTGCAGCGGGAACAGGCGCTGGTCGAAATGGATTTCCGCGATCTCAATCTGGACCAGGCCCGCACCCTGTATGAACTGGAAGCGCGCGCCGACCTGGGCAATAACATGGCGGAGTTTTCGGCGGCGCGCCTGCGCCGCGCCCAGGCCGAGTACCAGCTGGCGCTGACCTGGGCCGAGGTCGCACTGCTAACCGGTCACCCGGAGTGGGATCCGTTTGCTGAGCAGGGAGGTTCCTGAATCAGGGGGGTGATGCTCCGGCAGCAACCGGGTTAGCAGGGAGGTCCTCGCCGCCCGGCAGCGCTCCGCGCAGCAAGCCTTGCCGCCAGCGGTGCCGAGTCACCCGCGGCTTTTGTTCAGTCACCGCGCATGCCCGCACGTGGGCTTCTCAGGCCGGGCGCGAGTCCGCAATACCTTCTTCCGTGCTTTCCTGTTTCCGTGGCTACGTTAGCGCTCCGGGCGCGGACCGGTGACCACGGTGCCGCGAAACGCTTTACCTTCGCGCACGCCTTCGATCTGCAGCTCCGTGCCGGGGCCGGCCTGGGCGATCAGCGTCATGGCGGCGCGTGCATTGTCGACCTTCCTGCCGTTGATGCGTTCGACCACATCGCCCGGCTGGATGCCGGCCAGGTC
Source organism: uncultured Gammaproteobacteria bacterium (assembly GCA_963695455.1). GTDB lineage: Bacteria > Pseudomonadota > Gammaproteobacteria > DSM-19610 > DSM-19610 > Thiogranum. The sequence goes on from CAVOGN010000020.1 coordinate 5,119, forward strand.
GGCGGGGCCGTCGCGCAGCACACCGGCGATGAGCATGCCGTGCGTGTCTGCCAGGCCGAAGCTTTCCGCCAGCGCGGGCGTCAGATCCTGCGCCTCAATGCCCAGCCAGCCGCGCGCCACGTAGCCGTGCTCGATGATCTGCTTCATGACGCCGGTGGCGAGATCCACCGGGATGGCAAAACCGATGCCCTGGGAGCCCCCGGAACGGCTGTAGATGGCGGTATTGATCCCGATCAGTTCGCCGCGCGCGTTGATGAGCGCGCCACCCGAGTTGCCCGGGATTGATGGCCGCGTCGGTCTGGATAAAGTCTTCATAGCGGCTGATGCCCAGTTGGCTGCGACCCGTGGCGCTGACGATGCCGAGGGTGACCGTCTGGCCGACACCGTAGGGGTTGCCGATCGCCAGCACCACGTCGCCGACGCGCAGGTTTTCGGTCGGACCAGGGGCAGCACCGGCAGGTCGTCCGACTTCGATGCGCAGTACCGCCAGGTCGGTATCCTTGTCGGCGCCGACCAGGGTGGCACGCGGCACGGCGGCCGTCTTCGAGCAGCACCTGAATTTCGTCCGCGCTCGCTGATGACGTGGTTGTTGGTCAGCACGTAGCCCTGCGGCGACACAATGACCCCGGAGCCGAGGCTGGTCTGCAGGCGCTTGCGTGGCGCTGAGCTGGTCGCCGAAGAAATGCTGAAACAGCGGATCATCGAGCAGCGGATGCCGTTTTCGGGTGATCACTTTGGCGGTATAGACGTTAACCACCGCCGGCGCGCCGGTTCGATGGCGTCGGCGTAGGAGACCGGGCCGCTGTACCGGCGAGCGTCCTGCCCCGCGCTGTCGCGCTGCGGCGCCTGCCGTACTTCGACGACCGGCTGGCGGGATTCGAACCATTCGGGTTTGATCAACAGCAGCAGAAAGGCGGCAACGATACCGACCGTGGCGGCCTGCAGGAAAAAGGAAACGGTATCACGTATATTCATGCGTGGATTATAAGGCGGGAATGTCCGCAACGCGCAGTACGCTCGGAGTCGCGTCGCGGAGATGCTAACCCTGACACGGGCCCAGTGGTTGGCGCCAGGCAAAGACCAGGAGGCGACAGCGTGGTCAGTTTGCAAGAGCTTGTCGACTATTGCGATCGGCTGCTCGAGGCGGGCCGTTTCAGGACTACTGTCCGAACGGGCTGCAGGTCGAGGGCCGGGCGGAGGTCGGTCGCGTGGTCAGCGGCGTCACCGCCAGCCAGGCGCTGATCGACAGCGGCAGGTCGAGCGCGGCGCCGACCTGCTGCTGGTGCATCACGGCTTTTTCTGGAAGGGCGAGGATCCCACGCTGACCGGCATAAGAACGCCGCGGTTGCAAACCTTGCTGGCCGGACAGCTCAGCCTGCTGGCCTACCACCTGCCGCTGGACGCACACCCCGAGCTGGGCAATAACGCGCGCTGGCGCGCGCCTGGGCTTGTCGGAGCAGGGGCGTTTCGGCGCTGCGGGACGGCCCGGATCTGGCCTGCTTCGGGACGCTCGAAGCAGCCGCTCTCGGTCGCGGAGCTCACTGCCCGCATCGGGGATGCGCTGGGCCGTCAGCCGCAGTGTGTTGCCGGCGGAACGGCAAGCCATTCGCAGACGTCGGCTGGTGTACCGGAGCGGCGCAGTCCTATCTGGAGGAAGCGGCGCGGCGCGGGCTGGATGCCTTCATCAGCGGCGAGATTTCCGAGCCCACGGTGCACATCGCGCGCGAGTACGGTATTCACTATTTTGCCGCCGGTCACCACGCCACGGAGCGCTACGGGGTGCAGGCGCTGGGCGAACATCTGGCCGCGCAGGTTTGGCATTGAGCATACTTTTGTCGATATAGATAATCCTGTGTGAGATTTCGGCGCCCATGGCCGGCTTTTGTCCGCCGTTCTACTTGACCTGTCCGGGCAGTTCCGACATGCTATGCCCGCTATTATACTGCGGGTTTGCATTTCAGAATATTCTAATGTTCATCGGCGCCAGCGCTTCCGCTAAGTGGGTGTCAGCCGATGGCTTTCTTGCGTACGGAGACCATTGAATGAGTGGCGACGGTGTAGATACCGCAAACGCCGGTTCCTGACAGCCGCAGCGACGGTTGTCGGTGGCGTGGGTGCCGTGTATGCCGCGGTTCCTTTCCTGGCTTCCTGGTTGCCGAGCGAGCGCGCCAAGGCGGCGGGCGCACCGGTGCAGGCCGACATCAGCAAGCTGGAATCCGGTCAGATGATTCGCGTGCAGTGGCGCGGCAAGCCGGTGTGGGTGGTCAGGCGGACCGAGGAGATGCTGGAGGCGCTGCCGGGTCTGAACCGACCGCTGCGTGATCCCGAGTCGACCGATACCGCAGCAGCCGGAATACTGCCAGAACATCGATCGCTCCATCAAGCCGCGAGATCCTGGTGGCGGTCGGCATCTGCACCCACCTGGGCTGCTCACCGACGTTTATTCCCGAAGCCCTGCCGCAGCCCTACGACCCCAACTGGAAGGGCGGTTTTTTCTGTCCCTGCCACGGCTCGCGTTTCGATCTGGCCGGCCGTGTGTTCAAGGGCGTGCCCGCACCGCTCAATCTCGAAATACCACCGCATAAGTACATCAGCGATACGCTGATTCTCATCGGTGAAGACAGAGGAGTCGCCTGATGAGCAGTTTCCTGTCGACTGGATCGACGCGCGCTTCCCCCTCACCAAGATGTGGGAAGAGCACCTGTCGAAGTACTACGCACCGAAGAACTTCAACTTCTGGTACTTCTTCGGTTCCCTGGCGCTGCTGGTGCTGGTGATCCAGATCATCACCGGTATCTTCCTCACCATGAACTTCAAGCCGGATCGCCGCCGAGGCCTTTGCGTCGGTCGAGTACATCATGCGCGACGTGGAGTGGGGCTGGCTGATCCGCTACATGCATTCCACCGGCGCCTCGGCGTTCTTCATCGTGGTGTATCTGCACATGTTCCGCGCCATGCTGTACGGCTCCTACAAGGGACCGCGCGAGCTGATCTGGATATTCGGCATGTTCATCTACCTGTGCCTGATGGCGGAAGCCTTCTTCGGCTACCTGTTGCCCTGGGGTCAGATGTCCTACTGGGGTGCGCAGGTCATCATTTCGCTGTTCGGTGCCATTCCGGTCATCGGCGACGACCTGTCGCTGTGGATTCGCGGTGACTTCGTCATTTCGGATGCGACCCTGAACCGCTTCTTCGCGCTGCACGTCATCGCGGTGCCGCTGGTGCTGCTGGTGCTGGTGGTGATGCACATCCTGGCGCTGCACGAAGTCGGATCCAACAACCCGGACGGCATCGAGATCAAGAAGAACAAGGACGAGAACGGCATCCCCAAAGACGGTATTCCGTTCCACCCCTACTACTCGGTGAAGGACATCGTCGGCGTGGCGGTGTTCCTGATCTTCTTCTCGATCGTGATATTTTTCGTTCCGGAAGGCGGCGGTTATTTCCTCGAGGGGCCCAACTTCGAGCCCGCCGATCCGCTCAAGACGCCGGACCACATCGCGCCGGTGTGGTACTTCACACCGTACTACGCCATCCTGCGCGCGGTCACCATCGACATCGGTCCGCTGAGCGCCAAGTTCCTCGGCGTTATCCTGATGGGCGCGGCGGTGGTGATCCTGTTCTTCCTGCCGTGGCTGGACCGCAGCAAGGTCAAGTCGATCCGCTACCGCGGGCCGATCTACAAGTTCATGCTCGGCGCTTTCGTGGTCGCGTTCGTGGTGCTCGGCTACCTGGGTACCCAGGCACCGACCGCCGGCAAGACGCTGCTGGCGCAGATCGGCACCGCGGTGTATTTCGCGTTCTTCCTGCTGATGCCGATCTATACCAAGATCGACAAGACCAAGCCGGTTCCGGAAAGGGTGACGTTCAAATGAAAAAGCCACTGATCGCCATTCTGTTTGCACTGCTGCCCGCCGTTGCGCTGGCTGCCGGCGGCCACGATGTTGCAACTGGACAAGGCCAACATCGATCCCGGCCAACAAGGAATCCCTGCAACGCGGCGCCAAGGTGTTCGTGAACTACTGCATGAGCTGCCATGCCGCCAAGTACCAGCGCTACAATCGTATGGCGCGCGATCTGGGTATTCGCGAAGACGACGTTATCGAGTACCTGATGTTCACCGGCGACAAGATCGGTGACCACATGGATGTCGCCATGACCAAGGCCGACGGCAAGGCGTATTTCGGTGCCGCGCCGCCCGATCTCACCCTGGTGGCGCGCGTGCGCGGGGTGGACTGGTTGTACAGCTACCTGCGCGCATTCTACCTGGATGATACGCGGCCCTTCGGTGTCAACAACCTGGTGTTCCCCAACGTCGGTATGCCGCACGTACTCTGGGAGCTGCAGGGCTGGCAGGAGCCGGTTTACGCGACGGTGACCGATTCGGAAGGTCATGAGCACAAGGTGGTCGAGAGCCTGGAGCTGGTCGAGGCCGGAACCCAGACACCGGCCGAGTTCGACCGTACGATACGCGATCTGGTGAATTTTCTCGCCTACATGGGGGAGCCGATCAAACAGGAACGCCAGCGGCTGGGGATCAAGGTGCTGCTGTACCTGCTGGTGTTCTTCGTTATCGCCTATCTGCTGAAGAAAGAATACTGGAAAGACATTCATTAGGCGTGTGACCGGAAACGGCGGCGGACGGACCGCCGGCCGTTTCCGGCGTTTGCTGTTGAGACTGGGGAGAAGTACATGGCTGTGATCGCCAATCGTCGCTCGGTGATGACCCTGTTTTCCGACGCGACCTGCCCGCAGAGTCACCGGGTGAGGATGGTGCTGGCGGAGAAGGGGATTACGGTCGAAATCGTCAATATCGATCCGGGCAATCTGCCCGAAGACCTGATCGACCTGAATCCCTACCAGAGCGTACCCACCCTGATCGATCGCGAGCTGGTGCTGTACGATCCGCAGGTCATCATGGAGTATCTGGACGAGCGCTTTCCGCATCCGCCGCTGATGCCGGTTGACCCGGTCTCGCGGGCGCGCAGCCGGCTGGCCCTGTACCGTATCGAGAAAGACTGGTACTCGCTTCTGGGTGAGTTCGACAAGGGCGAGAAGGCCGCTGCCAAGGCGCGCAAGACGCTGCGCGACAGCCTGGCTGCCAGCGCCGAAGTCTTCAGTGCCAAACCGTTCTTTCTCAGCGATGAATTTTCCCTGGTCGACGCCAGCGTCGCGCCTATCCTCTGGCGTCTGGACCATTACCGCATCGAGCTGCCGACCCAGGCCAAACCCGTGCTGCAGTATGCCGATCGGCTGTTCAAGCGCGACTCGTTCAAAGCCAGCCTGACCGAAGCCGAGAAAGAAATGCGCGATTAGCCCGCATTTCTCGCCGCGCAGCGGTGAGACCGATCGCGCAGTCTTGCTGCCGATCGCCGCCTCTCTCAAACACCGGGACTCATCACCATGACTTCAAACCGTCCCTACCTGATCCGCGCCATCCACGAGTGGTTGATTGACAACCAGTGCACGCCCCACCTGCTGGTGGACGCCGAAGTACCGGGTGTCGAGGTGCCGCGCCAGCACGTCAAGGACGGCAAGATCGTCCTCAACCTGGGACCCAACGCGGTCGAGGCGCTGAGCATTAGCAACGAGGAAGTCAGCTTCATGGCGCGCTTCGGTGGCGTGGCGCAGCAGTTGTCCATACCCATCACCGCCGTGCTGGCCATTTATGCGCGCGAAAACGGTCGCGGCATGATGTTCAGCGAAGAGGAGTCGGGACCGGAGCCGGACGATTCGGGACCCAGGCCGACGCGCCCGTCGCTTAAAGTCGTCAAGTAAGCAGCCGGCGCGCTGTCGTCGCGGTCCGACGACCGCTGCCGCACACTGCCCGCGCATAGCAGACCGCAAATGTCCTGGTGGGAGCGCTCTTCCGAGCGTGCGATCGCTACGCCCGCCTGGCTGCGTCCGGCAAGCCAGGCCCACCCTCAGCCGGGCTGTTCTGCCGCCACCCGCGCCAGTCCCTGCAGACTGACCTGCTCGTTGCGGATCACCCGCACCGGCATGCTCTCGACCAGCCGGCGCATCCGGCCCTTGTCCAGAAAGGCATCCAGGAAGGCGCCGCCCTGCAGCGCCGGAAGAATCTTCGGCGCGATGCCGCCGCCCAGGTACAGACCGCCGGTCGCCTTCATCTTCAGCGCCAGATTACCGGCCTCCGCGCCGTACAGCCGCACGAACCAGTCCAGGGCCTGCACGCACAGCGGGTCGTCGCCCGACAGTCCGTGCCGCGTGATGCAGGCCGCGCTGTCCTGTGCCGGGTCTTCGAACCAGCCCGGGGCCGCCTCGCCAGTGTCCTGCAGCAGAAATTCGAACAGGTCAACCAGTCCGGTACCGGACACCACCCGCTCCCAGCTCACGTGTCCGAAGCGTTTGCGCAGGAAACCGTGCAGGCGCCAGTCGCGCTCGGTGGCCGGCGCGAAGTCGCTGTGACCGCCCTCGGTGGCGAACGGAACATGCAGCCTGCCGGTAAAGCACATGCCGGCCTCACCGAGTCCGGTGCCGGCGGCGATCACCGCCCGGTTGCCGGCCGCGTCCGCAGCGCCTCGCTGCAGTTCCACCAGGTCATCGGCCTGCAGCGTGTCTATGCCCCAGGCCAGCGCTTCGAGATCGTTCAGCACCTGCACGCCCGGCAGGTCGAGTTGTCGGGACAGCACCTCGGCTGATATCAGCCAGGGCAGGTTGGTGATGCGACTGATGCCGCGCGCCACCGGTCCGGCCACGCCGAAGGCGGCGGCCTGCGGACGGACCTGCGGCCTGGCGGACAGAAACGCATCGATGATGTCCTCGAGAGAGGCGTATGAAACGCTCGGGAACACCGCATTATCGCTGCTATGCGCCTTGCCGTTCTCATAGTGCATGATCGCGAGGCGCGTATTGGTGCCGCCGATGTCTCCGGTCAGAATGTCCACTCCCGTGCTCCTTGTCGGTGGCTGTTGGCTGTTGCGCGGCCGTTGTCAGTCAGATGAGGGGCTGCCGTTTCTGGCGGTGGATTCTAGCCTTTTTTGGGCCGAGCCGGCATCCGCAACGTGGATGGAGCGGTCTGGCTGCGCCGGACCATGGCCCGGGGAGCGATGCTTTCGCGACTGCCACGATCCCTGGCGGATTGAGTTCTCGAACCGATCGGTGTCGGTGTCCGGAGTATGGCAATGGTGCGCTGAGGCACGCTAACAGGGCGCTGGTGCGCCCGGCAGCGCCGAGGTCGCGGGCCGTTCCGGGAAGCTCGGGAGGATTGTTATGATGAAGTTGCTGGACCCGCAGAGGGCTCTGATTATGCGAAGCAGTGATGCGCCGCCGTCGAGGACCCGTTCAGCAGGTCCTTGCTTCCTCCCCTTGCAAGCGGGGTCAATCACGTTGAACCGCTTCGCGGCTGCCGGCCGCCTGCAGCGGGCGCCGGGCCGGCGTCACGACTATGTCCTTGCTGCAGCGCCCTGCGCGCGGTCGAAAAAAGGCAGTAACCTGGGGAACAGTCTGTTCAGGGAGCGCCGCGCAGGACGGACGCTGTTGCGTTGGTGGAGCGAAGGTGCCTGCAGATTCATGAACACGAAAGTGACATCCGGGTGGCGACGGGTGTGCGCGGTGATCCCTGCCGCCAGGTCCGGGCCGAGCTGAATGACCTTGCAGCGCTCTGCGGCGAATCCCATCAGCTGATCGATCTCATCCCTCACTTGCGCCGCACTGCGGCTCGTGAAGATGTCCAGATCGGCATCGAGGCGCACCGCAGTATCCAGCGCGCTGCGCAGTGCCTTCGTATCGCTCTCCCCTGCAAGGGCGAGTCCGACGCGCAGGCGCGGAGCTTGGGGCAATGTTGCCTCTGCGCGCGTGGCTGGCGTACGCCGCGACGCTCTGCCGGCCAGAATCTGCGCCTTGCTCGAACGGCTGAGCATTTCGCCGGCGTGTTCGTGCGCCAGCGCGGTGCAGGCGCGTTGCAGGTATTCCCGTAGCGATTCAACAGCGCTTTTCATTGCGATACCCCCTTTGTCTGGCGGTCTGACCCGGTCGCTGCAGAGTGCGACCGCACTGCTATGGGCTGGCAGTGTAGGGCAGGGTTGCTGGTTGGAAAAATTGAAAACGCCAATGTCATTCATAGACTCCGGTCAATGCCTGCTTGCATATAGCCCTCGCGACCAACAGCGACGCTGTAGGTATGCACCTGCACGGCGCAGGGCAGGGCCGCAGCAGAAGCCGGGGAGCACTCTTTTCCAGCAATTTTCGGGTTTCATTGGCTCGGACGGGCGCGATCGTGATGTATTGGTTTTCATCAATCACTGCAGTTGAAACTATCAATTAGCTGCCCTTATTGCGACTCCCTATACTGGCCGCACGCGCTGATATGCCGGACCTGGCGGCGCGTAAAAACCCGGCCGAAGGTGCGGGAATCAACGTTTGAGGTTACAGCAGTGGTGCCAATGTACGAGCGGAGGACACCCAGATGATGAAGTCGCTTGCCGACACTTTGTTCCCCTTCATGCGCTGGTTCCCCATGAATGCGGGAACGCTGCGTGCCGATCTGGTGGCGGGTGTGACTGTGGCGCTGGTGCTGGTGCCGCAGAGCATGGCCTACGCGCAGCTCGCGGGCCTGCCGGTGGTATACGGCCTGTACGCATCCTTCGTTCCGGTTATCGTCGCCTCGCTCTGGGGCTCGTCCAGCCAGCTGCACACCGGACCGGTGGCTATGCTCTCGCTGATGTCCGCTGCCGCGCTGATGCCGTTTGCCACACCGGGTACAACCGACTTCATCGAATTGTCGATCATGCTCGCGCTGATGGTGGGTGTGTTGCGTCTTGCCCTTGGTGTGTTCCGGCTTGGCTCGATTGTCAACCTGCTCTCCAGTCCTGTGATCGTGGGTTTCACCAACGCGGCGGCCCTGATCATCGGTCTGTCGCAGTTGAGCAAAGTCATCGGCGTGCCCTTTCCGCGCTCCGAATCGTATCTCACCGATCTCTGGCAGGTGGTGGCGCAGGTTCCGCAGCTGCACTGGGCGACACTGCTGTTCGCGCTCGGCACCTGGGTGCTTGTCGCCGGGTTGCGGCGCATGTCCCCGGCGATTCCCGCAGTCCTGATCGGCGTGCTGGTTGCGACCGGGGTCAGCGCGTTCATCGGCTACGAGGACAACATCAAGGTAAGCGCACAGCAGATCCGCGATGCGCGCGCCCTCGAGACCATTAAAGCTTTTGAAGCGGCGCAACAGCGTATTACGGCGCTTACCGAGCAGATCGCCGACAACAACCGTCGCGCCGAAGCGCTGGAAGACGCCGGCGGCTTTGCCGACGTCTCTCAGGCAGTGGAGCTGCGTGCCCGCGCCAACGTGCTCGACTATGAACTCGGTGTGCTGAAGAAAGAGAACAATGCGCGACGCGTGGCGCTGCACGGCATGACACTGCAGGGTGTACCCGACGCCGATGGGGTTCTTTCTCTCTACCCGTCTGATGCCGTGCCCGCCGGTGCTTCCGACGACGGCAAGGCCTGGCGTTTCGCCAGGATTGCCGATGAGCAGATTACTTTCGCCGCCGGCGGTGCCGTGGTGGGGGATATTCCGCAGGGGCTGCCGAGCTTCGAGGTGCCGGAGTTGCGCTGGGATCTGATGCTTGCGCTGCTGCCGGCTGCGCTGGTGATGGCCCTGATCGGCTTCATGGAGGCAACCTCCATTTCGAAGGCCATCGCCACCACTACCGGCGAACGCGTTGACACCAGCAAGGAGCTGATCGGTCAGGGTGTTGCTAACATCGCGGGAAGTTTTTTCGGCTCCTACACGGTGAGCGGCTCGTTTTCGCGCTCCGCGGTCGCAGCGCGGGCCGGCGCCAGGACCGGGCTGTTCGCCATCATCAGCGCCCTCGCCGTAATGCTGGTGCTGCTGTTCTTCACGGGGTCTCTCTACCATCTGCCCCAGGCCGTGCTCGCCGTGATCGTGATGATGGCGGTGTTCAGCCTGATCCGTGTAGCGCCGCTGGTGCATGCCTGGAAGGTGGATCGGGTCGGTGCGTCTATCGGCTGGATCACCTTTGCCGCCACCTTGTTGATGGCGCCGGCCATTGCCGACGGTATCCTGCTGGGCATTGCGCTTACCGTTCTGCATTTTCTAATCCGGACCATGAAACCCCGGGTCGAAGTCGTCGCCCGCAAGGCAGACGGCAGTCTGGGTGGCATTCACGCGCACCGGCTCACACCCATCAGCGAGCATTTTGTACCGGTTCGCTTCGACGGCTCGCTCACCTTCATCAACGTTGCCTATTTCGAGGACATGATCCTGGAAGCACACGCAGATTTTCCGCAGGCCAAGACGATTCTGGTGGTGGGCAGCGGCATCAATGAGGTCGATGCATCGGGCGAGGAAAAGATTCGCGAGGTGGCCCGCAGGCTGCAAAGCGTGGGTGTCGACCTGACCTTCAGCAGCCTGAAGCACCAGGTCATGCGTGTATTCGAGAAAAGCGGTCTGGTGCAGGATCTGGGCCGTGAGGCGTTTTTTGTCGACAAGGAGACCGCCGTCAACAGGCTGATCCAGCGCTTCCACAGCGAGGGGGATAAACCGGCATACCGCAAGGGGAGTCCTGCCGTCGTCACATACAGGATGGAATCCAGCACCGGCTGAGGCGTAGCAGGGCACGCACCTGGACAAGCACAGACAGGAGCGATATATAGATGGCACTTATGCCGTTTTCGTCTGATTCGAGCGACACCCCGCCTACCGCTGTTCCGGAGTTTCTGATCCGGCACGCGACCCTGCGGCAGCTGCAGATTTTCGAAGCGGTTGTGCGTCTGGGCAGTTTCACTCGGGCCGCCGAGGAACTGTTCCTGACCCAGCCGACGGTTTCGCTGCAGGTCAAGAAACTGGCCGAGACTGTCGATCTGCGGCTGCTGGACCAGGCTGGCCGGCGCATGCGTCCGACCGAGGCCGGCGAGCAGATCTACACCGCGTGTCGGCAGATCATGCGCGCGCTGGCCGACCTGGAGTTGGGGCTGGACAATCTGCGGGGGCTGAAACGAGGCCGCCTGCGTCTGGCGGTGATCACCACGGCAAAATACTTCGCCCCGGAGATTCTCGGCCAGTTCTGCCGCAAGTTTCCCGGCATCGACGTGTCACTGAAGGTCACCAACCGGGATCGCATTGTCGAGCGAATCATCGCCGGAGAGGACGATATTTTCGTGCTGGGCAACGTTCCCAGGGAGGAACTGGGACTCACTGTGCATCCCTTCGCCGCCAATCCGCTGGTCGTGATCGCGGCCCGCGATCATCCTCTGGCGGGGAAAACCGGGATTTCCCTGGCGCGCATCGCCCGCGAACCGCTGATATTGCGCGAACCCGGCTCCGGTACCCGCGACGCGGTGATAAGTCTGCTGCAGGCTCACAACCTGCGCCCCACCGTGCGCATGGAGCTCGGCAGCAACGAGGCAATCAAACACGCCGTTGTGGGCGGGCTTGGCATATCCGTTGTTTCTCTGCATACGCTGACCCTGGAGGGGGTACAGGGTCCGGTCGCCGTCCTGGATGTCGAGCAGTTCCCAATAATGTGCCAGTGGCACCTGGTTTACCCGCAGGACAAAGAGCTGTCTCCGGTCAGCAAAGCCTTTCTGGAATTCGTGCTCCAGGATGAAGGCTCGGCAGACGCCATGATCCGAAAAATGCTC
>CAVOGN010000021.1:0-310870 GCA_963695455.1 uncultured Gammaproteobacteria bacterium
TGATCACCTTGTCGGGCAGCCCGGCGAACAGGTCGACCTCGGACAGGGTCTTGGCGATGGCGGCGTCACTCATGGGGGCAGGCTAGCCAACGAACCCTCGTGGCGGCAGATGTTCGCCCAGAACGGGGCCCGCTCGACCGCCATCAGCGCCGGCGGCTGGCTACCGTGAAGCCATGCGAGCAGTGGTGGTCTACGAGTCGATGTTCGGCGACAACCGGCAGGTCGCGCAGGCGATCGCGGCCGGGCTGGGCGAGCGCGGGGTGACCGCCGAGACCGTGGAGGTCGGCGTCGCGCCCGACCGCACGTCCCGCGACGTGGATCTCCTGATCGTCGGCGCCCCGAACCACGCCTGGAGCCTGCCGCGCCCGGCCACCCGTCAGGACGCGGCCGCCAAGACCGACGACCCTCTCGTCAGCCAGGGCATCGGGGTCCGTGAGTGGCTCGAGGCAGCCACCCTGCCCGGCCGGCATCCGGACGGCGGCCTACGACACCCGCGGATCGCATCCCAAGGCCGTCGTGAAGTTCGACCATGCGTCGACGACGATCGAGAAGGCCCTCGCGAAGCTCGGCGGGACTCGCGCCGCCCCCGCCGAGCACTTCCTGGTCATGGACGTCAAGGGACCGCTCGAGCCCGGCGAGCTCGACCGGGCGCAGGCGTGGGGCCGCACCCTGGCCGAGGCTGACCTGCTGACCGTTCTCAGACGACCGACCAGCCGGCTCGGCGATGATGACGCGGGTTCAGCCCTCCTTCGCGCGGCGCCGTCGCCGGTGAATGGTCGGTCGTGCTCAGCTCCTGCGGGCCGCGTCGAGCAGCATCCGGCGCTCCGCGACCGCGATGGCCCGTCGGGACCGGTCGATGGCGTCCGCGTTGACCGAGATCGACGTGATCCCGAAGCGCACCAGCTGCTCCGCGAACTCCGGGCGGTTCGACGGCGCCTGCCCGCACAGCGACGAGGTGATCCCGGCCGCCCGGCTGGCCTCGATGATGCGGCGGATCGCGTCGAGCACGGCGGCGTCCGACTCGTCGAACAGCTCGGCGCACACCTCGGAGTCGCGGTCGACGCCGAGCATCAGCTGGGTGAGGTCGTTCGATCCGATCGAGACGCCGTCGATGCCCATCGCGGCGTACTCCGGGATCCGGTAGACGACCGACGGCACCTCGGCCATGACCCACCGGTGCAGGCCGCGATGCTCGCCCAGCGGACTGGCGTCGACCACCTCGAGGCACGCCTCGAGCTCCCACGTCGTGCGCACGAACGGGATCATCAGGTGCAGGTTCGGCGTCTGCTCGCGCACCTTCGCGAGCACCTCGAGCTCGAGCGCGAACAGGTCGGGCTCCTTGACGTACCGGTAGCAGCCCCGGTACCCGATCATCGGGTTCTCCTCCTGCGGCTCGAACCGCTCTCCCCCGACCAGCCCGCGGAACTCGTTGGTCCGGAAGTCGATGCTGCGGTAGACGACCGGCCTCGGCATGAACGCCGTCGTGATCCGCAGCAGCGACGCCGACATCGAGTCGATGAACTCCTGGCGCCCGCCACGCGCCAGCAGCTCGCGCGGGTGCATCCCGCCGAGGGCGTCGGACGACCATGAACTCCGCGCGCAGCAGGCCCACGCCGTCGACGGGCTGGGCGGCCACGTGCTCGGCGTGCTCGGCCATCGCCAGGTTGACGTAGACGAGGGTGGCCAGCGCCTCCGGTGCCGCGGGCGCGAGCGCGTGGCGTCGGTGACGGCGGCGCCGACCGTCGCACGGGCACCACGTTCCCCGCGAGCACCCGCCCGCCGGTCGCGTCCACGGTGACGACCTGGTCGTCGTGGAGGACGGTGGTCGCCTCGCGCGTCCCGACCACGCACGGGACGCCGATCTCGCGCGCCACGATGGCGGCGTGGCAGGTCATCCCGCCGCCGTCGGTCACCAGCGCCGACGCCCGCTTGATGATGGGCACCCAGTCGGGGCTGGTCATGACGGCCACCAGGACGTCGCCGTCCGTGAGCCGGGCCCCGTCCTTCGGCGACGCGAGGATGCGCACCGTCCCGGACACCATGCCCGGCGACGCCGACTGCCCGGTGAGCAGGACGGCGGCATCCGCCGCCGCCGTGGCCGTCGGCCTCGACGTCTGCGGCCGAGCGTCGTGATGGGCCGCGACTGCAGGATGAACCAGCGGTCGCCGGACGTCGCCCACTCGATGTCCTGCGGCTGCCCGTAGTGCTCGTGCACGCGCAGCCCAGTGCGGGCCAGCTCGAGGATCTCGTCGTCGGCCAGCACCCGCCGCGAGGCCTCCGCCTCGGGCAGGTCGACCCGCAGGTCGTGGCCGTCGGGCCCGCGGACGATCTCGAAGGCCTTGCGGCCCACGCGCACGGACACCACGCGCGGCCCGTCCCGGTCGACGACGTACGTGTCGGGCTCGACCTCGCCACCCACGACGACCTCGCCCAGCCCGAAGGCGCCCTCGATGACGATGCGCGTCAGGTCCCCGGTCGACGGGTCCGCGGTGAACATCACGCCCGGACCGGTCGGCGTCGACCATCTGCTGGACCACGACCGCGAGGGCGGGCTCGAGCTCGATGCATCGCGGAGTCTTCATGGTTCGGTGCAGCTGTCGTTACATGATTTTTTTGCTGTGTATATTGCCCTCTCCCCCAGATCAGATGGTCGATCTCCGCGATGGAAAGTTATTGAGATATGATCTTGTGTCTTCCCATTTCGATAGGGTCGCCGCAGCCCTCTTTGCGTACGACTTTTGATGGTCCAACCCATTTCATAGCATGGTACGTTCCAGCAGTCGGAATTCCGAAAGAATCCGTATGCTGGACGAATCAACGCTAGACGAAATGGGTTGGACCATAACAAAAGTCGTACGCAAAGAGGGCTGCGGCGACCCTATCGAAATGGGAAAACACGACTCATATCTCAATAACTTCCATCGCGGAGATCAAGACCATTTGATCTGGGGAGAGGACGATGTGTTCCAGCGAAAAAAATAGTATAACAAGCAGCTGCACCGGACCCATGAAGACTCCGCGCCTTTCGTGCATGCCGCTTCGCGTCATTTTTGCACAAAAGCCGCTCCGCTTCACGGGCCGGTGAGCTAGTCGTTAGATTCAAAATGAAGACACTAACCCTGACATTCCTCCTAGTATGTTCCAGCTCGATATATGGGCACGATTGCACTGTCCTTCCGCAGCCGACTCTCGAGGGAAAGCGTGTGGATAAATCGGGCGATGCCCAGCTATTGGCATTGCAGAATACATCCTCGCGGCATCTGGAGACTCTGCGGCGCCGCCTCAGCTTGTCTCGTTTGGCGAAGGTATCAAAGGTTTTGGCGGAACCTGGGAGCAAGTATGGGAAGTGCGGATCATTAATCCCGAGACTGGTCTAAAAGCCGCGGTCTTCGTTCACCCTGAAACGGGTAAAGCGTATATACCCTGCCTTCCCTACGACTGGGCTAAACCAAATTGTGGGTTAGGGAGCGGTAGTAAATGAATCTAACCATACGCCGCAGCCGGACGCTTCGCGCCGCTGGGCTTAATCGTTATGTGCTTATGAGACTGACCGCACTTCCTACCAGCGCTATTGTCGGTTGCGTGCACCCCCTGGCGCGGCTTCTTGGAGTCAGAGTTTGATTTGGCAAAAGAATCTTCTCTACCGCTCTGGGTTTTCAACCTTTGCCAAAGGGTTGCAACCGGGATGATGTAAGGATGAGGCTTCGAGTATTGGAGTCCGCCGTGGGATGTGAACGACGTTGTGCTAATTGCCACATGTGGCTCGAAGACTTTGTTTAGTAAAACAGGTAGAAGCGAAAGGCCTGAGCAATGGTACGCGTGGGCTAAAGAGGATTGGCCAAAGCGGCATTATCCATCCTTCATCTAATTACAATTGACGGTAAAACAGAAGTTATCCTTCATAGGAAAATGGAGCCAATTTTCGAAGCGTCTCCTATTAGCAGGAAGTAATTAATGTGATGGAGAGTGCAAATTAAGACCGCACATAACCAATCGCCCAAGGTCGCCCGCTGCGGCGGGCTGGGACGCTCGCCAGTCGGCTCGCGCCCCTTGGCTCAACCGTTGGGCGCCATGAAAACGCGCAGAAATATAGCTGTTGTCCGGTGGGGTGTTGGAGCGCGGTGTATTTATCAGGCGTCAGGGTGGCAGTTGGATAGTGCCGCAGGGTTGCAGAGTGACTTCAGGGCTGGTGGTGGCGGCTACACATGGCACGGCCGCAGCGGAAAGTGTTTACGCTTCGGCGGCTTGGGTGTTGCCATTGAAGTCGTTGGCATCAGAAAACTGGGTTGGCTTTCTGGGCGTCGTTCACGAGAAGCAGCGCCCTTTCGGAAAGGGTTGCTGCATGAGGCTGCAGGGCAAAGTGCAGTGTTCTTTGAAACGCTCGGTGGTGAGCGCCCAACAACAGCGCTCAGTGAGCCCCTTCGGGGCCGGACCGCGCAAACACCGCGCGGCCGCTGGCGCTGCGCGTTATGCGGCAAGGAAGAAGCACCACAAAGGAGTGATGAACCATGAACGTCAGGGAAGTGATTCGAATACTCGAATCCGACGGTTGGTATCAGGTTAGGATGAAAGGTAGCCACCGACCATTTAGGCATGATGCTAAAATTGGTTTGGTTACCGTACCGGGGAAACCGAACAGACGATCTGGCACCTGGGACACTGAGCAGCATTCTCAAGCAAGCGGGGTTAAGGTAATGAAATATCTTATTGTTATCGAAAAATCGGAGACCGGATATTCGGCGTACTCACCAGATTTGCCTGGTTGCGTGTCCACCGGTGCAACGCCAGAAGAAACAGAGGCAAATATGAAGGAAGCCATAGAATTTCATATTGAGGGTCTCAAAGAAGAAGGGCTATCGATTCCGAAGCCGTCGAGCTTGTCATCATACGTTGAAGTGGCCGCATAACCACCGCATCGAATGCGCGCCCTTTCAGAGCGCCGGACCTCGCTCACGCTCGGCCGTTCATGCGGGCCGTTATGTGCTTATGAGACTGACCGCACTTCTCCTACCAGCGCTATTGTCGGTTGCGTGCACCCCCTGGCGCGGCTTCTTGGAGTCAGAGTTTGATTTGGCAAAAGAATCTTCTCTACCGTCTTGGGTTGAACCTTTGCCAAAGGGTTGCAACCGGGATGATGTAAGGATGAGGCTTCAGTATTGGAGTCCGCCGTGGGATGTGAACGACGTTGTGCTAATTGCCACATGTGGCTCGAAGACTTTGTTTAGTAAAACAGGTAGAAGCGAAAGGCCTGAGCAATGGTACGCGTGGGCTAAAGAGGATTGGCCAAAGCGGCATTATCCATCCTTCAATCTAATTACAATTGACGGTAAAACAGAAGTTATCCTTCATAGGAAAATGGAGCCAATTTTCTATGTTTCCGATCAGCAGGAAGTAATTAATGTGATGGAGAGTGCAAATTAAGACCGCACATAACCAATCGCCCAAGGTCGCCCGCTGCGCGGGCTGGGACGCTCGCCAGTCGGCTCGCGCCCCTTGGCTCAACCGTTAGGCTCCAGAAAAGTGAGAGAGACAATTATCAACTCGGTACGGATCGTCAACGCAGATATCGCTTTGGTGCTTTTGGTAGGTATCTGTGGCATACGTATCTTCGGAGGTGTGATGACGGTTGTTTCTTTGGTGGGGCTACTGATAGCTCTCCTGGTTGGAATCGTCGTGTACGGCCGCATAGTCGCAAGGGCTCAGGGGAAAGGGAATCCCCCGAACAAAGAAGTTCTTAAGGATTATTGGTTCAATTACATAGTAGTAGTCGTTGTGTTATCTGTGCCGGTGCTGCTATTCAACTACTTGGCTAAGTTGGCTTCATTTTCACCGGAATCATTTTTCTTGGCCAAGGAGGGCGTAAATGCTCTGGTGCATTTGGCAACTGTTTATGTCCTTCCGATCGTCTTCTTAAAGAACGAAAACATCATTGCTATATTGGCCGGCATTTCGTACTTGTTCCGACACTTTACTGAAAGTCTGTCAATTGTCTTGCTTGTGCTAGCGATGTTTTCACTAAATATTGTGGTTTCACTGAGCATGGTTAAGGCGTGGGCCCTTGAGTCAAATATATTGTCTCTGGCATCGGTCATGGTTTTGGTTAATGTTGTCGCTACGTACTTTGTGTTTTTGATCTTCGCGGCGGCTACTGTGGTTCTACTCAAACCCAAATCTGAGGTCGCTGGAAATGGAGCCTAACCATGCGCCCCAGCTGACAGCCAGCTTCGCAGGCTGCAGCTGGGTTTAGACGTTAGAACTCATAATCGGGTATGGAGCGAATTACAAATATCGGGTTGGCCCTACTGGCGGTTGTGATCGCGGCGTTGTTTTGGAACGTTGGATATCTGTTGCAACCTGACCTCTGGGCTAATTGAAGATCCTCTCTATCCTGTTGCTGGGCTTAAGGAGGTGGTCAATGCGTTCTTCTGGGCTACTGGTCTGAGTTCATTCGTAGCGCTTGTGGCCCTTGCTGGTGTCATTTGGCGTAAGGCCGCGGCCATTACTACACCAGCTGGAAGTTTCGGGCTATTTGTTATTGTGTCTTTTGGGTTGTGGAAGTTTTCCACGTTTTTCTATTCGCCGCTGGGTGTAGTGGTGCAGTGATGAGTTCTAACCACAGCACCCAGTTAGCCCCTGCGGGGCTCGGACCGCGCTCACGCGCGGCCGCTGGTGCTGGCCGTTATGTGGTTGTGAATGTATACACCGACTAAACGTATTGTTGGCGCATTGTTGCTACTGTTAGCGCTCGTTACGATAGTTTCGTTTATTCAACTGGGCAACCCATGGGGCCTACTAACGGTGGGTCTAGGTGCTACCGTGGGTCCGGTGATGGGGCTGACCTATCCGTTTTCTGCTTCGATCAAGCTCGCATATATTAGTGGTCTCATCCTGGCGATACTCGGGTTTTATGTTGGCCTCAAATCGAAAAGGCATCTGTATGGGCAAGCACTGGTAGTGCTCAGTATTGTGGGCTGGGTATGCCTTGGGATTGGTGGGCTGAGTACAGGCACATGAACAATCCACATAAAAATGTATAACGAGACACGAGGTCTCGTTAATACACCTGTTAGCTCCCTAGAAAATGCGCATATTCAATTCACAAAGCGGCGACCCAATGATGCTTGATACTGTTCAAGGGCTTAAGGTTTTTAGGCGTCGGTTTGCGGATTTTCTGGCCTCTGGCGAGACTACAACTGCGTTCGTTGCAGAAACTTCAGGTAGCCCCGAGCCGTATGAAGAGTTTCTTAGTGGGTTGCGGGTACGAAAGGCGGAAAGCGATCCGGAGTTATGTTTAGCTGATGATAATTGGTTTGAACTATCCGCTCAGCCCAAGGAATTGGGCACCTTTCAGGAAGCCTTATCGGTTGAGAGCGATGGTGATCACAATCATTACTATTGCTCACCGGTTTCGTTGATTATCGAGGCGGATGAGTCATGGCCCGGATGGGAAAGGAGCTAAAAATGTATAACGAGACACGAGGTCTCGTTAATACACCTGTTAGGCAGCTTATGAGATGGTTGCAGAAAGGCAGCGTGCCCTTATTGCTATTTGCGGCGTCACTGGCTCTGGCGTGCGATTTTGACCTCGAGGCACAGTACCTTGGGGATCAGGGTGCTGATGCTCTGGACGCTAATATACAAGTCGGCGACAAGTTTGTAGTCGCTTGTGGAGATTCAATCCCAATAGAGGGCATGGTTAGTGAGAGCGGGTTGTTGCGAATGACTAACGGAGCTGAAATGACGGTGAAGGGATTGACGCGCAAAGCTGTCCTAATCAGGCTCGAAAGAATGCAGAGCATGGTGCATTCGCCTAATGGCTTGCAGATCGTGCCTGAGTAGATGAATCTGCCTAACCACAGCACCCAGTGCGCCCCTGCGGGGCTCGGACGCCGCAAACAGCGCGGCGCCGCTGGTGCTGGACGTCGCTTCTGACATGAGAACCGGCGTCATATGCTTGATAAGCTTGTTGCTAATTGGGTGCGATAGTGCCGATAAGGCCCAGCTTCATGAAAAGCTGGTAGCTCACGTTGGCGACATGCTCGACAAAGAGCTGAAAGAAGGGCTTACCTCAGAACAGGTCGAGAGGTTTCTTGTCGAAAATAAAGTACGTTTTAAGATTGAAAATGGCTGCGTAGGTAATTTGGGGCTATCTGACTCTGCATGTTCCAATGGCAAGACATACTCAGGAGTTCTCCCTATAGAGGGGGAAGAAAAAAGTGCAAATGTATATATTTTTGTGCATAAAGACCGTGGCCTGCTGTCGTATCAGTACGTGTTGTCGTACGCAGAATAATTTGGCGCATAACAAGTCGCTCCAGCCGACCGGCTGGGCCGTCACTTGTTTGCATACGCAAACGGCGCGCCGACCTGGCGCCGGCAGCTGAGCTCAACCGTTAGAGTTGCCAGGAAAATGATGACTGAGGCCATAGAATTCCATGATTCCGATGTGGCTGCGGTCCAGATAGTGGGCGGCGCAGTATGTATCGAATTCTCCGAGGCCTACATTTGGGCCGAAGAAAAGGGGTGGGGTCAGAAAGCGCGTCTTGTCCTGGAGGATGGGCAGGTTCGAGAGACACCGGAGGACTTCCCTGTAACGATATCGGAAGGATCGCTGGAGGGCGGTGAAATGCGCTATGACAACATTGTTCCGCTGCCTTTTTCGAAACCCGGCACATTCTCGGTTGAGTTCCTATTTAGTAGCGGGGAGTATCTCCGAGCGACTGGGCATAATCCAAGGGTGGAGTTAATCGGTGAACGACGTTTTATCGAAGAGGCAGGGCAACTCTAACCACTGCACCCAGTTCGCCCCTGCGGGGCTCGGACCGCGCAAACTGCGCGCGGCCGCTGGTGCACGCCGTGTGTGCCGGGCATGGCACTAGACTCGTCGGGTGGAAGTCCCGATACCAGGTAATCGCGGAGCCGAAGGTTAGCGAAAGGGCAAGGGCGTTGTCGCGAGGCAGGGTCTGAAGGAAGCTCAACGCAAAACTGCGGGGCGACGGACAGGAACTGGATATGAGGTGTGACGTAGCTGAGGCGAGTGGGCACGTGACCACGAAGCCTTCCATCCGCAAGCGGGCTACGTTTTATAAATCCAGCGTCTACGCAGCGAAAGCCTAGTGTCTTACCCCGGGAGGTCTGCAAAGTGTCGAAGGAGCGACTGACAGGGAAGCGATTTGCTGTGACCGCTTTGCAGAAGTCAGCAGAAGGCATAGTGTGTGCTGGGCAGCGCCCAGATCAGGTGGGTTAAAGTCCCACTGGCGCTCGGGTAGGGAGCGCCATATCCAAAAGCGGGGGTAATGCCTCGCTGGCCGGGGTACATCGATAAGGAGACGCCTAAACGGGCACGTAGCCGGAAACGGCGGAGACAGCCAAGGCGGAGCCTAAGTTGGTGGTACTGTCGAAAGACAACCGGAGGGCAGGGTGTCCACCGTGAGGTGGAATCTGAAGGGCTTGAGGAGAAGTACCGGGCCGTAGTCGAGGGGGCGACCCCGTGACGAACCGGTCGGCCAAAGACGGGGCAAGGTCGAGCTGGCACTATGGCAGCGAAGGCGTTCTTACCCACCCGTCGTACCAAGGTGTGTGCGGGCGGCACGGTACGGAAGATCTGGACGTGACCCCAGGAGGGCTCGTCGTGTTCTCGGGTGGCACCGGGATAAGCGACCCTATAAGTCGAGAGGCGAAGTGGGAAGTGAGGCGCGGCGAGTCGTCGGACAGCCGAATAGTACCTGAAGCCTGGCGAAAACCAGGTGATCGCGCAAGCGGCGACCGGGTGGGTCGGGGAAGGCGGCTGGCAGAGGTGGTTGGGAGAGAGACAGCGAGTGAGTGAGTAAAGCGGATGACGCGGACAAGTTCCCTTTGTGAAAGACCCGAGCGGCATCGGCTGAGGAGACTGGCGGACTGGCTCAACCCGACGGGAGAGAGGAAGGTCCACTCATTGGTGGACAAGATTTACCAGCGGAAGAATCTGCAGGTGGCCTGGGAGAAAGTGAAGCGCAACCGCGGTGCTGGCGGGATTGATGGAGAAGGTCTGGATGCGTTCGAGGCGGAGCTGGACGCGAACCTCGAGCGTCTGCACCAAGAGCTCAGGGACGGCACCTACGCACCGCAACCGGTGCGGCAGCAGCTGATTCCCAAGGCGGGTAAACCGGGGCAGTATCGGTCGCTCGGCATTCCGACGATTTATGATCGGGTATGCCAACAGGCGATACTCAACCGGTTGCAACCGATTTTCGAGTCGGTATTCGATGAGGCCAACTTCGGGTATCGGACTGGGAGATCCACCAAGGACGCACTCAGCAAGATCTGGCAGGAGCTGGAGCAGGGCAACGAGTGGGTAGTGGACGCGGATCTGAAGGATTTCTTTGGGTCTGTGGATCAAGACAAACTCCTGGATCCTGGTGAACCAGCGCGTGTCCGATGGTCGGGTCCTGGGTCTGATCAAACAGATCCTGGAGGCCGGCTGTGTGGCGGCAGGGAAGCGGCTGGCGACGGAAGCGGGCGTACCCCAAGGCGGGGTGATCTCGCCGTTGATGAGTAATATCTTGCTGACCCCCTTTGATCGGGAGATGCGACGAAAAGGCTATCGGGTGACGAGATATGCCGATGATTGGCTGGTAACCTGTAAGAGTCGCCAGGAAGCGAAAGCGGCCCTTGCGGCTGCCGAGCGTATTCTGGGGCGGCTGGCTGTGACCCTGCACGGTGAGAAGACACGGATCGTTCATGTTCGAAATGGATTTGAATTTCTCGGCTACAAGATCAAACGCGGTCAACGGCCGTTGCGATTATCGGCTGAGAAGATCCGCAGCGGGGTGCGCCATGGGGATCTGTATGCCTTTCCCCGGGCGAAATCCATCCAGCACTTCAAGGACCAGATCCGTCGGCGTACCCGGCGCAAGGCGCCGGTGAGTACCCAAGAGCTTATCGAGCAAATCAACCCGGTCATTCGCGGATGGGGTCTGTATTTTTGCAAGGCCCATGTGCGCAGACTTTTCAACCGACTTGACCGTTGGATCGTGCGGCGTATCCGGTCGCATCGATTCAAGCGCTGGCGCAACGCGGGCTGGAAACGGCTACCTGAGCGTCGGTTGTACGGGGATTTCGGACTGGTGAAATTGATCGCGCTGATTCCTTCCTTGAACCTTCGGTGAGACACCTTTGTGAAAGCGGCTTACGGGAAAACTGTACGAGCCGTTTGTGCGGCGGACGGAGGTCAGCCCCGCGGGGCGCCTCCTCCGACCCGACAGGCGGGTGGCGCCGCCGAAGGCCTGAACGATGAAGGACAAGGCAGACAAGTGAAGAGAGGCGGAACCGCATCTGACAACCAACGCAAGTTGGCTGCGCACACAGCGCAGGATGAAGCCGTCACTGGAGAGCCTGGGTTTGCTGAGTCGATTCAACCCCAAGCGCTGCTGGCTCGCGTGTTGGAGCGCGGGAACCTGCAGCGCGCACTAAAGCAAGTACGCCGGAACAAAGGCGCGCCGGGCATCGACGGCATGACGGTTGATGACCTGCCAGACTATCTCCGCGACCACTGGTCAGCCGTGCGAGCCCAATTGCTGTCGGGCCGCTACCGGCCACGACCTGTGCGGCGCGTGGAGATCCCGAAGCCGGATGGGAAGGCTCGTTGCTTGGGCATTCCCACGGTGTTGGACCGGTTCATTCAGCAAGCCATTGCGCAGGTGATTTCTGCTCAATGGGAACCCCACTTTCATCCGCACAGCTACGGATTCCGGCCGCAGCGTTCTGCCCATCAGGCGGTACGCCACGTTCAGGCGGGTATCCGGGAAGGCCGGGGATGGGTGGTGGACATGGACCTGCAGGCGTTCTTTGACCGGGTCAATCACGACCGGTTGATGGCGCGGCTCAAACACCGATGTCCGGACCTTGATCTGTTGCGGCTTATCAATCGCTACCTCAAGGCGGGCGTGCGTATCGGCGAGCACACAGAAGCGACAACGCGGGGCGTACCGCAAGGCGGGCCGCTCTCACCGGTGTTGGCCAATGTCGTGCTCGATGAACTGGACTGGGAACTGGCACGGCGCGGTCACTGCTTTGCCCGTTATGCCGACGACTGTAACATTCTGGTCAGAAGCCAACGTGCAGGAGAGCGGGTGATGGCAAGCGTAAAGCGCTTTCTCAGTGATACACTGCGACTCACAGTGAATCCGCTGAAGAGCGCGGTAGATCGCCCAGCCAAACGCAAGTTTCTGGGATTTACGGTCAGCCGCAAGGACGCACGTTTGAAGGTGGCCGAGCAGGCCATCGACAAGTTAAAGGTGAGCGTCCGCCAGCTGACCCGTCGTACGCGAGGCCACCGTTTGAGCGCCATCGTTGCAGAGCTGAGAGACACCCTGCTTGGCTGGAAAGCGTACTTCGGTATTGCCGAAGTGCTGAGTCCTCTGCGCGATCTCGACAAATGGATACGACGCAAATTACGCTGTTATCTCTGGAAGCAATGGGGTCGGGCGGGTTACCGGGAACTGCGCAAACGTGGTGTGAGCGTGCGCGAAGCATGGAATACCAGCAAGTCTGCGCACGGTCCCTGGCGGCTGTCGAAGACCCCGGCGCTCGCACTGGCTCTGCCGGTGCGGTACTTCGCCAGAATGGGGCTACCTGCTCTTGCGGCACGGTAGGAATTATCTTCATCGAACCGCCGTGTACGTGACCCGTACGCACGGTGGTGTGGGAGGAGCGGCGCCGTGAGGCGTCGCCCTATCCCGATTATGCCCGTGAGAACGCGCTGGCCGGAATGGAGAATGGGACTTGAGTACGTTCGTTGAGAAAGTACGCGCGTTGATACATGCCGGCGATGTTCGCATATCGGAGCACGGATACGATCAGTTGGCCGAGGACGGCCTGAGCGCCAGAGAAGTACTCGCTGGTGTTCCGGAGGCGATACTTGTTGAGGAATATCCAGACTTTCCGAAGGGGCCATGCGCCCTGTTGTTGCAGAAAGACCGAATGGGAGCGCCGGTCCATGTTGTATGGGGCATCCCGAAAGATCATGATAAGCCAATGGTGCTGGTTACGGCCTATCGCCCGGATGCGGCGCGGTGGGATGAGACGTTTACGCGGAGGCGGTAACGATGAAGCAGCGTAAAAGATCGAAGTATGTGCATGAAGGCCAGTATGTCGCCGAGGTTGATGTTGAACTTCTCGAAGACGAGACCAGTTGGTCCCCTTATCTCAGCGTCGAAGATGCCTATAAATTGGACGATGTGAGGGATGCTCTTCGCCGCGGAGACCTGGAGTCGGCGGCGAAATATGGGCGAATCTACGAACTACGTCCAGTGGCACACCGATAATGGCATAACAAGCCCATGCAGCCGACGCCAAAAGCGGCGCGGCTGATGGGCGGCGTTGAAGCTGTAGAAAAAGCCCCTGGCGCCCGGGGAATAGTGATAAACTGCAGCTGTTTTTGAACTCCCGACCCCTCATGTAAAAGGAACACGTGATGGCCCGGTACAAAGACGTTCACTACGATCAGGACAAATTCATCCCGGTCGCGTTCCACAAGCAGATCCTTCCCGGCACGTTCGAATATACGCTGAGTTATCTGGTCGACCACGAGCTGGATCTTAGCGTGTTCGATGATCGCTACCGCAATGACGAGACGGGTGCACCGGCCTTTGCGCCGGCGGTGCTGCTGAAGATCATTCTTTACGCCTATTCCCGCGGCATCACCTCCTCGCGCAAGATTGAGCAGGCGTGCCGGGAGAACATCATCTTTATGGCGCTGTCAGCCGACAGTCAGCCGCATTTCACGACAATCGCCGACTTCATTTCGACGATGGACGAGCAGATCGTGCCGCTGTTCCGCAATATCCTGATGATCTGCGACGAGTTGAAGCTGATCGGCGGCGACATGTTCGCCATTGACGGCTGCAAGCTGCCGGGCAACGCCTCGAAGAGCTGGAGCGGTACCAAGTGGGAGCTGAAGCAGAAAAAGAAGAAGCTGGAAAAGGCGGCCCGCGCCATGCTCAAGCGCCACCGGGAAGACGATGCCCGCCCGGATGATGAGCAGCTACAGCGTGAAGTGCAGGCTGCGCAGGCCATCAAAGAGAAGGCTAAGAAGATCCAGCGGTGGCTGGATGACAACGACGACAAGCCGGGCAAAGGCGGCAAGCCCAGGAAAAGCAACATAACCGACAATGAAAGCGCCAAGATGAAAACCAGTAAGGGTGTAATCCAGGGCTATGACGGGGTGGCCTGTGTGGACGCCGAACACCAGGTCATTGTTCATGGCGAAGCCTTTGGCGAGGCCCAGGAACACGACCTGTTTCAACCGATGATCAAACACACGCAACAGCACTTTCAGGCGCTCCGTGACAGGGATATCTTCAAGACCGCGAAGCTGACAGCGGACTCCGGTTTTTACAACACCGCCAATGTGACCCATCTGTATCAGAACGGCATCGACGGCTATCTGCCGGACCTGGGTTTCCGGAAACGTGATCCGCGCTTTGCCGAGGTTGAACGCTATCGGGCGCGCGCCAAAAAGGATAAGGAAGACTACTACGGGGAAACGCGGCGCCACTATACCACACCGGACTTCCATTATGATGAGGCGACGCACACCTGCGTTTGTCCGGCGGGCAAGAAACTGTATTCGAACGGTCGAGCCAACAACACGGGTGGTTATGAGGCATTGAAGTTCCGTGGCGCCAAGCGCGACTGTGTGCCGTGTACGCATCGCGAGAAGTGCTTTAAAGATCCCGACAAAACACAAACCCGCCAAGTGGCAATCTTCATTGGACGTTCGAAACAGGCACCTGCGAGCTACCTGGATCTGATGAAACAGAAGATCGACACCCGGGAAGGCCGTTACCAGTACAGTCGCAGAATGGGCATCGTCGAGCCGGTGTTTGCGCACATCTGTAGCACGCTGGGGCTAAACCGGTTCAGCCTGCGCACCCGGCGCAAGGTGGATATCCAGTGGAAGCTCTACTGTATGGTGCACAATCTGTTAAAGATACACCGGTACGGCGAATTGGGGATATAACGCCAGGCTACGAGCGCTGATTACTTCAATATCGCCTAACGAAGCCGAGTCAATGCATCTGTGAACACGAAACAATGCAGACCATGAAGACGCATTGTCGACACCGACTTATTCTACAGACTCGTTAGGCCGCAAGGTTTCCCCGAGTATATAAATGATGTCGGACTTTTTATTTCTCTTTCTTGGTATAGCCCTGCTTACCGTTGGTGGTGAGGCATTGATTCGCGGCTCGCTGGCTGCGGCAAAGCGCCTCGGTGTATCGCCGTTGCTAAGTGGTCTCGTCATCGTAGGCTTTGGAACCTCAGCCCCGGAATTAGTGGTCTCAGTGAATGCTGCGATTGATGGGCGACCAGACATCGCAATTGGCAACGTCGTGGGTAGCAACATTGGCAATATCTTGCTGATACTCGGCGTGTGCGCGCTGATTACGCCGTTAGCGGTCAAGCCGCTGGCTTTGCGACGGGACGCTGTCACGGTAGTTGCCGCAAGCCTATTGTTCCTGGTTCTTGTTGGAGGGAGCGCGCTAGCGCGTGTGGATGCCGCCATATTCTTGGGTGCTCTGGCTGCTTACCTGGGGTGGGCTTACTGGAGCGAGCGATTCCACGCTGCATCCTCGGGGGAGCTACACCAAGCTGAAGCAGAAGAACTTTCCACCGTTCCGAAGTCAGTGTTGTGGACGGCTATCGCCGTGGTCCTTGGCCTGCTGCTTTTAATCGCCGGATCACAGGTTCTTCTGATTGGAGCCATTGGCATTGCAGCGTACTTTGGTGTGCCAGAGGCTGTCGTCGGCTTGACGCTGGTGGCCGTAGGCACCTCTCTTCCCGAACTGTCCATATCGGTGATTGCAGCTATTCGGCGGCACGCTGATGTGGCTGTTGGCAACATACTCGGCAGTAATATCTTCAACTTGCTTGGGATTCTTGGGGTGTCCGCTCTTCTTCAGCCACTTCCTGTTCATCCGAGGATCCTCCATTTTGATCAATGGGTCATGCTTGGAACATCGTTGCTCTTGCTGTTGTTCTTGTACACGGGTAGCCGCCTGAGCCGTGCGGAGGGTGGGGTACTTTTGGTTGGCTACGGCATTTATGTCTGGTTGAGTTTTTCGGTATTCGGGGGCTGACATGAAATGGCCTAACAAGGCGCTCGTAGGGACCGTTATGTGCGGTTTTTGGTTCGCTAGGCTAAACTTGCGAAGAGGAACTTTGAGGGTGTCACGATGAATGCGAAGCTGAGCAAACTTCCAATCGACGAGCGCATCAAGCTTGTCGAGGACTTATGGGATAGCATCGCCTCCGATCAGAAGGCGCTACCACTTACCGACGAACAAAAGGCCGAACTTGACAGACGTCTCGACGCCTACGAAGCGGATGGAAACCGTGGTCGTTTGGCGACCGAAACGATTACGGATATTCGACGCAAGCTGTGACTCTTGAGGTTCGACTCCGGCCGGAAGCAGAGCAAGACCTGGCGGATGCGGCGGCATGGTACGAGGAGCAGCGCCAAGGTTTAGGGCACGACTTCCTTGATGAAGTGCTGAGGATGTTTTCGAGCATCACAGAAACTCCACTCATCTACCCAGACATTCATCGGAACACAAGACGCGCTGTCATTCGCCGCTTTCCGTTCAGTATCTATTTTCGGGTAGAGAGCTCGGCAGTTGTCGTTGTAGCGATAATGCACGGCAGTCGAAATCCACGTCGCTGGAAGAACCGCACATAGCCAGCCCATCAAGCCGACGCAAAGATCGCGCGGCTTATGGGCGCCCTTATTCCGCAGGGTTGACATACCATAAACAGTATATATACTATTTAGCGTATGTGGGAAGTCTATGAGCATAGGAAGGTTGTAAAGCAGCTCGAGTCGCTACCGGTTGACGTACTCAAACGATATGAAAAATGGAAGGATATCGTATCGATAAGTGGTCCTGATGGGTTAAGGCAAATTAGAGGCTTCAGAGATGAAGCTCTTTCTGGCGAATGGAAAGGGCACCGTTCATCTTGTCTAAATATTCAGTATCGGGTCGTCTATAAGGTCGCTAAGGATCTTGTGTTAGTTCAGGTAGTTAACGTGACTCCGCACGACTATCGGAGGAAGTAAGATGAAAAATTATCGAAAAGCGAAGAAGTTGGTAGATGTCTCTGTCGGGGAGTCGGTTCGGATTCTTCGGGAGCTGCAGGAGATGAGCCAAAACGAGCTCTCCGAGCTAACGGGTATCCCGCAATCTACCATCTCTGCCATTGAAAATGATCGGGTTAACCTGGGGGTGGAGCGGGCTAAGATGCTTGCGAGGGCACTGAAGTGTCATCCCGCCGTTCTCGTCTTTCCAGGCTGGGATGTCCATCAAGAATCTGCGGCATAACCAATCATTCGAACCGACGCCGAACATCAGCGCGGTTCAATTCAGTCGTTATGACATTCGAGAACTTTGTTGTGAACGTTCCACCAGGTATCGATCCGTCAGATTTCAATAGCGTTATTGTCTGGTGCGGGTCTTTCGGCCAATTCATAACATCCGCCAAGTATCGGTAATGCACACAGCGTCGCCTGACAATTCGCGCCATCCGACAGACCGCTGCGCGGGCTGCGGCAGAGCCTGGGCGCCAGGTGATTCAGCGCTACTCGACATTCCGCCCTTATTGAATGCTATATATGTATCATTCCATCGATGACGCCGGGTCAGCAATATAACTCTGGGTGCCGAACGCAATGACAGATGATAAAAATCAGAAATTCATTTACTACACTAAAGTGGCATGGGCTATCTATTATCTGTTAGCTCTCGTTCTTGCTTGTGTGTTGGTCCTTTTCGTCGCTCAGGACAATGAAGAACGGTTCTTCTACGGTTTTATGACGGTGGCGTCAGCTTACGTGTTTCGGCCCACTGAAAAGGTTATTAGCAAACTCATCTTCAAGTTTACCGGTGTATCTGAAGCCACAGAGAAAGAATAGGCTGCTGTGACCCAACAATTCAATCAACCGGCGCGCCCCGCGCTGACGCCTCGCGCCCGTTAGCTCAATCATCAGGTGCGGCCTTCGCCGTGCATGAGGGCAAGCTCGCCGAGGCGGTGGACGCCTTCGCCCATCCGCTTTGGGACAGAGTGCGGGATACCCTGTCCCACGAGGCAATCGCTATGCGCCGCCAGGGCTTTGACGGCGCCGCCAGGTTGCCGATGTCGGAACCGGAGTACGCCGGGGTCATGGAAAAGCTGGCGGAACTGAACAGCCGCTTTCAGGCGCGTCGGGCCGATTAAAGGGGCGGTCGGGGCGTGACGCCATAGTTTTATGGTGTCCGAGCAGCGCAAGACGGTTCTCATTGTCGACGATCAGTCCACCGCGCGCGGTGTGCTCAGGCGCATGCTGGAGCGTGCCGGCTACCGGGTCAGGGAGGCGGAAAGCGGCGAGCAGGCGCTGGCGCTGGCCGCCGCCAGCCCTGTCGATGCCCTGGTGCTGGACCTGAAGATGCCGGGCATCGGCGGCATCGAGACCTGTCGCAGGCTGCGCGCCACGCAGCGGCATCGGATTACTCCCATACTGGTTGTGACGGCACTGGACGAGCGCCAGGCGCTGACCTCGGCGTTCGCGGCGGGTTGCGATGATTTCATTCCCAAGCCGATCGAGCCGGTGGTCCTGGAAGCCCGCCTGCACAGTCACCTGCAGCGCGCGGAGCTGTACTTCCAGCTCGAGCGCGTGCGCAGCAGCCTCAACCGTTACCTCTCTCCGCGTACCCGCGAGATCGCCGAACGGTACTCCGAGAGCGGAGTCGTGCCGGCGCCGCAACAGGTGGATGTCTGCGTGTTGTTTACCGACATTCGCGGCTTCACCCAGCTGTCGCAGGCTATCGAGGCGGAGCGCCTGTTCGCGCTGCTGAGCGGGCAGCTGGCCGCCCAGGTCGATCTGGTCTACCGCCACGGGGGGTACGTCGACAAATACGCCGGTGACGGCATCATGGCTGTGTTCGAAGGCGAGGGCAGGGCGGTGCGCGGCTGCCTGTGCGCACTCGACATCGTCGCCCAGGCCCGCCAGGCCGGCAGCGAGGCCGGGGAACGCCTGGTTGCGGTAGGCTGCGGCATGCACCAGGGGCCGGCGGTGATCGGCAACATCGGCTCGCCGGAGCATCTGGACTACTCGGTGATCGGCGAGTCGGTCAACCTGGCCGCACGCCTGTGCGGCTTTGCCGAACCGATGTCGATCATTGTGTCGGACGGGGTGCAGCAGGCGGTGCAGGGCGATTCGCGGCTGTGTTTTGACCGCGCGCGCAGCGTCGTCGTCAAAGGCTTCAGGCAGTCGGTCGCCGTGTCGGAACTGCAGCGGGTCGGTTGACCGCGGGCGAAGCCAGGCCTCCGGGCGCCTCGCCAGCTCCCGCCCCGGCATCGGCGCGATCTCGCAGCTGCCCCAACTTGTCTGACTGCAGCTGTACGGTTACCGGGTCCCTGTAGCCGGCTGGCGCACGTGTCGGGTGAATGCATTACACTGTTGCCAAAACCGCCCAGATGCCTGTCCCATGACCATCGCCTATATCACCCACCCCGCCTGCATGCTGCACGACATGGGCGAAGCGCATCCGGAGGCGCCGGCACGGCTTGCGGCTATCGAGGACCAGCTGCTTGCCAGCGGTTTCGAGCTGGCGCTGCGCCGCTACGATGCGCCGGCGGTGACCCGCGAACAGCTGCATCGCGTGCACGACCCGCACTACGTGGAAAGCATCTTTGCGCTGTCACCGACATCAGGTCTGCACTGGCTCGACCGGGACACGGCGATGAATCCACACACGCTCGACGCCGCCCGGCATGCCGCCGGCGCCGTGGTGGCTGCGGTCGACCTGGTGCTGGGCGGGGAGGCGGCCTGTGCGTTCTGCGCGGTCCGGCCGCCCGGGCACCACGCCAAGCGGGCTGCGGCCATGGGTTGCTGTTTTTTCAACAATGTGGCGGTGGGAGCTGCCCATGCCCTGGCCCACTATGGTCTGCAGCGCATTGCCATCGTCGATTTCGACGTCCACCACGGCAACGGCACCGAAGACATCTTTCGCGACGAGCCACGGGTCCTGTTCTGCTCATCGTTCCAGCACCCCTTTTTTCCCCACTCGGACACCGGTGCGCCGGGTGCCCACATGATCAAGACGCCGCTGGATGCTGGCACCGGCAGTCTCACCTTTCGCGAGCGGGTCGGAGCCGAATGGCTGGAGACGCTGGACGCATTCGAGCCCGAGCTGCTGATGATTTCGGCCGGCTTTGACGCCCACTGGCAGGACGATCTCGCCGACCTGAACCTGAACGAGCGCGATTACGGCTGGCTGACCGGGGAGCTGCGCGAACTGGCCGACCGCCACGCCGGCGGCCGGATCATCTCGGTGCTGGAGGGCGGCTATGTACTGCCGGCCCTGGCGCGCAGCGTGGCCGCGCACCTGGACGCCTTGCTCGGCTGATCAGCTGCTGCGCTCCTGCAGCCAGGCCGCGATCGCCGGTGGGATGTCGTGCTGAGCCTTGCCGCTCACATAGATGCCGATGTGGCCGCCCTTGAACTCGATACTGGTGTAATCCCGCGTACCGATGTGCTGCTTGAGCGCCTTGGAGGACTCCGGCGGCACCAGGTGGTCATAGGTGGCATACACGTTCAGCACCGGACAGGTCACCTGCTTGAGGCTGACCGGCCGACCGCCGATTTCCAGCCCGCCGGTCACCAGCCGGTTCTGCTGGTAGAACAGGTGCACGAACTGGCGGAACGCCTCGCCGGCCTGGTCCGGGCTGTCGAAAATCCATTTCTCCATGCGCATGAAGTTCTTCAGCTTTTTGCTGATCGTCCAGAATGTCGGCGAGATCGGCATACTTCTGGCTGGTGAGCCGGAACGGTTTCATCGACAGGAAGGTCCAGTTCAGCAGCTCGCCCGGCATGTTGCCGACGGTATCGACCAGCAGGTCGACGTCCAGGCCGCGGGCCCATTCACTGAGCATGTTGTTCGGGGTATGGAAATCCACCGGCGTCACCATGGTGACCAGGTTGGCGACGCGCTCCGGGTGTATCGCCGTATAGCACAGGCTGAAGGTGCCGCCCTGGCAGATCCCGAGCAGATTGATCTTGTGCAGCCCGTGCGCCTTGCAGATATGGCGCACGCAGTGATGGATGTAGCGGTTGATGTAGTCATCCAGCTGCAGGAAACGGTCGGCGCCGTCCGGATAGCCCCAGTCGATCAGGTACACGTCCTCGCCGTGTTCCAGCAGGTTGCGGATGATGGAACGGTCCTCCTGCAGGTCTGTCATGTAGGGACGATTGACCAGGGCGTAAACGATCAGCAGTGGCGTTTTGGCCGGCTTGTCGACACTCGGTTTGTAATGGTACAGGACCAGTTTGTCCTCGCTGTAGACGGCTTCCTTGGGCGCCGTGCCGACATCGATGTCGCCGATCTCCTTGAGGGTCGTCAAGCCGGCGGTGATCTTGCTGTTGAAGTCAACCGCTTCCTTGAGCAGCTGATCCGGGTGCAGGGGCAGGTTTATCATGGCTCATCCCTTCCTGGTCTTGGGTTTGGCACGGTGTTTTGCGGTGCTGGCGGTTTTCCCGGGCGCGGCTGTTTTCGCCGCAGCCGTGTGCCCCACAGTCGCTTGCCCTCGTGTCGCGGGCGTCGCCGGGGCAGCTTCAGACCGTGTTTCGGTGCGCTCCTCGAGCGCATCCTGCAGCTGGCGAACCTGCCGCTGCAGTTCGTGGATGCGCTTATGTGTGGTGTCCATTTCGCGTCGGGTCGGCATGTTCAGGGCCGTCATGATTTCCTCCACCACCATCTGTTCATGACGTTTCATGCGCATGAGTGCATTGATCATCTCGGCCTGCAGGTGCGGAAACTCCGGGGTTGCGACCTGCTCGGCATAGGCCTCCTCGCCACAGTCGATCCACAGGTCGTACAGCGGGCGCAGCCCTTCGAAAGACTCGCCCCCCAGGGTCTTTTCCTTCACGCGCTGACCAAACAGTTCCAGTGCGCGCTGCAGCACCTTATTGAGCAGCGCAGCGAAGTCCCGCACGGTATGCATATATTCGACGGACAGCCGACTCCAGTCCTGCAGCTGTTCCTGCCACTCGCGTGTGTAGCCGACCGCCGGCACGGCCGGGAAGTGGCGTGAGGCCCGGGTCATCGCGCTCGTTTCCGGCACCCGATCCTCGCGCAGGGCCTTTTCCATTTCGCCAGGGAACGGTGAGAACGCGCACGCCATGCGCTGCCAGTTGCTCAGCGGCAGGCCCCAGAGGCCGGCGAAACCCGACCAGGGATCAGCGGCGCCGGCTGAAAACAGCTGGCCCTCGCAGAGCTGCTTGAAGTTTTCCTGCAGCGTCCGCTGCCAGTCCCCGGCCCAGTCGGACGCGTCTTTACCCTGTTGGAGGAGTTTCCAGAAGCTCTCGCTCATGCCCAGGTAGCTCTTGCCGAGTTCGAACAGCCGGGTGCTGACCTCGCTGGCGCTTTTGGGCAGGTTCTGGCCAAACAGCTTTGACCACTGTTCGAAGGAGTTCGCCCAGGGGTTGCCGCCGGTCGCCGCGAACGGGGAGTTGCCGGGCTCCCAGGGCATCGCTTGCTGCTGACGGCCGAGTTTCAGCCACGCGTCCATGTACTGCTTCTGCATGTCCAGCCACGCCTGGCTCCAGGCGTCGGATGATTGCGCAAATCCTGCCATCTCAGTGTCCTCGCGAGTCGATCGGGTTCAAACCGAAGTATAGCACCAGTATATTGCAATGCAACATGCGACGGGCCGGGCCCTTAGAGGGGGGCTGAGCGACCCGGCTGAGCCCCGCTAAAGTAAATTAAAAAACTGTAGATACATAAAGATAATGGTTCGATAGCGAATTCGGACCAAATTGGCTTGACAACCGCTGCAAGGCTTACTATGCTGCATTGCAGCAAAGCTGGTTTCGGGTGCATCGGCCCGACGCAGCGGTGCCACAAACAAGGGAGACAGCAACTATGAACACCGAACTTTTCAACGAATGGGTGAAACTCAGCAAGAGCGCCGTTGAGCCCATGATGAAACTGAATGAAATCACCGTCACCGCCATGGAGCGCGTCGCCCGTCAGCAACTGGACGTGGCTCGCGACTACCTTGACCTGGGTACCCGACAGACGTCGATTCTCGAGCAAGGCCGAAAGACCCGAGGACATGCTGACCGAACAGGGCCAGCTGGTTTCGGAATTCGGCGAACGCCTGATCAACCGGGCCCAGGAGTTTGCCCGCATCGCCACCGAGACGCAGCAGGCGGTTGCCAGCTGGGCGGAAGAGGCAGCGAAGAAGACTGCCGCGGGCGCCGCCGCGGACTAGACGTTAGTCCAGGGTCCGGCGTTTGCCGGCGACTCGCAGGGCCGGCATGTTATATTGCCGGCCTTTCTGCCTGCGCGCCCGCAGCCCGCACCAACGGCTGGCAAGGGGCGCGGGCAGGGGATCGACCCATTTTACCGTGCCGGTCGCTGCGAGGCGCAGGGCGCGGTGTTCGATGTTGGAGGAGGCCAGCTCATATGGAAGACGTAGTCATTATCGATGCGGCGCGTACCGCTATCGGCAAATTCGAGGGTAGCCTGGCGGCGATTCCGGCCAGCTCACTTGGCGCCAGGGTGATCGCCGCACTGCTGGCGCGCAACGGTCTGCGAGCCCGACCAGGTGGACGAAGTCATGATGGGGCAGGTGCTCACCGCCGGCGTCGGCCAGAACGCGGCCCGCCAGGCCGCCATCGAGGCCGGTCTACCGGTCCAGGTCCCGGCCATGACGATCAACAAGGTGTGTGGCAGTGGCATGAAAGCGGTGCACCTGGCAGTGCAGGCGATACGCTGCGGCGACGCCGAGCTGATCATCGCGGGTGGCCAGGAGAACATGAACCAGGCGCCGCACGTGCTGCCCGGCTCGCGTAACGGCATGCGCATGGGCGATTGGACGCTGGTGGATACCATGATTCGCGACGGTCTGTGGGACATCTTCAATGACTATCACATGGGCTGTACCGCAGAGAATCTGGTGGAGCGCTTCGGCATCAGCCGCGAGGAACAGGACGCCTTCGCCGCGGCGTCCCAGCAGAAGGCCGAGGCTGCACAGAAAGCCGACCGGTTTGCCGACGAAATCGTGCCGGTCGAAATACCGCGCCGCAAACAGGAGCCGCTGATTTTCGATCGCGATGAGTTTCCGCGCCACGGCACCACTGCGGCAGGGCTTTCCAGCCTGCGTGCTGCCTTCAAGACGGATAACGGTACCGTGACCGCCGGTAATGCCTCCGGCATCAATGACGGCGCGGCGGCGCTCATTGTCGCCTCGGCGCGACGCGCGCGGGAACTGGGCCTGGAACCGATGGCGCGTCTGGTCGCCTACGGTAACGCCGGCGTCGATCCCGCTATCATGGGCACCGGGCCGATTCCGGCCACCCGGCGCTGCCTGGAAAAAGCCGGCTGGCAGATCGCTGACCTGGACCTGATCGAAGCCAATGAAGCGTTTGCCGCCCAGGCGATCGCCGTCAATCGCGAGCTCGGCTGGGACACCGACAAGGTGAACGTCAACGGTGGCGCTATTGCCCTCGGTCATCCGATCGGCGCCTCGGGTGCGCGCATCCTGGTGACGTTGCTGCATGAAATGCGCAAACGCGATGTGCACAAGGGTCTGGCGACCCTGTGCATCGGTGGCGGGCAGGGTGTTGCCACCGCGGTGGAGCGTTGAGGATCGGGGCGGGCGGCGGGCTCGACCGCCTCTGTCCGCAACCGTGACGCCGCGTCTGGCAGGCCGCCAGCGGGCCTTACCGCTCGGGCTGCTTTGAACGGAACTTAATTCAAGGGATCAAGCAAGGAGGAACAACAATGACACAGAAGACAGCATTGGTAACGGGCGGAACCGGCACCATCGGATCGGAAATCTGCCGGCAACTGGCCCAGGCGGGATGCCAGGTGGTGGCGACCTGCCTGCCGGCCGAAGCCGAAATGGCGCCGGAGTGGCAGGCCAAACAGAAAAAAGACGGTTACGAAATCGCCGTGGTGCCCTGTGATCTGGCCGATTTCGAGGCCACCAAGTCGGCGGTCGCCAAGGCCACGGAACTGGCCGGGCCCATCGACATCCTGGTCAATGTGGCCGGCATAACCCGCGACGCGGCGCTGCGCAAAATGAGCCCCCAGCAGTGGCATGAAGTCATCCAGTCGAATCTCGACAGCGTGTTCAATGCCACGCGCAATGTGATCGAGGGCATGCTGGAGCGCGGCTTCGGACGGGTGATCAGCATCTCTTCCATCAACGGCCAGAAAGGCCAGTTCGGTCAGGCCAACTACGCCGCATCCAAGGCCGGCATCCACGGCTTCACC
The DNA here is from genome assembly GCA_963695455.1 of uncultured Gammaproteobacteria bacterium. Taxonomy (GTDB): domain Bacteria; phylum Pseudomonadota; class Gammaproteobacteria; order DSM-19610; family DSM-19610; genus Thiogranum. The sequence goes on from CAVOGN010000021.1 coordinate 25,299, forward strand.
ATGTCGCTGGCCCAGGAGGGCGCGCGCAAGGGCGTCACCGCCAACACCGTTTCGCCGGGTTACATCGAATCGCCGATGGTCAATGCCGTGCCCGAAGACATCCGCAACCAGATCATTGCGCAGATCCCGCGCAACCGGTTGGGGCGGCCGGCGGATATCGCCCGCACGGTGGTGTTCCTGGCGGCCGAGGACGCCGATTTCATCACCGGCGCCAACATCCCGGTGAACGGCGGACACTACATGAGCTGATTTGCTGGCATGACCGAAGAGCGGATCATCAAGAAGTACGCGAACCGCCGCCTGTACGATACGGCGGAGAGCCGCTACATCGCCCTGGATGATATCCGTCAGCTGGTCATGGATGGCGCGCGTTTCCGCGTGGTCGACGCCAGCGGTGACGACATTACCCGCAGCATCCTGCTGCAGATCATCGTCGAGCAGGAGGAAAAGGGCCAGCCCATGCTCAGCACCCGGCTGCTGGAACAGATCATTCTGTACTACGGCGATACGCTGCAGTCGTTTGTCGGCACCTATCTCGAGAAGAGCATGGATGCCTTCATCCGCCAGCAGCAGGTGCTGCAGGAGCAGATGGAAAGCATGCTGGAGATGGCGCCGTCGTCGGTGTTCAGAGACATGGCCGAGCGCAACCTGCAGCTCTGGAAGAGCATGCAGGACAATCTGATGAAGGCTTATGTTCCGGGCGGCGGCAAGGCAGACAAGAAAGACGAGGACTGAGGGGGCCGGCAGAGCCGCACCGCTGGTACGGCTCTCATACCCGTAGCGAAGCCGCCTGGCCTGCCTGCGGCGCTGAGTGCAGGCCATGCAGCAATCCGCAAGTGGCTGTCGGCGAACCACAAGATTGCCACGCTGCGCTGGCAGCGCCGGGTGGCTCAGGGCATGACCGGCACTGCTGAAGCCGCCGCCGGCGCCAACGCGGGCGCATTCCCGCGCTTGCTACATGGACTTCCCCGGGCATCGGGACTAACATCGAACAGACCGTAACAGCCGTGGCACCCGGACCATGAACGGTCGTGAGCATATTCAACCTCGATAAGATCTTCAAACCACGCCGGGTCGCCCTGATCGGGATCGGCCGGGATCCGGCTGACCTCGGCAAACGGGTGCTGGCGAACCTGCTGGGCGGCGGTTTTCGTGGCATCGTCTATCCGGTCAGCGACGTGGTCGAATCGGTCAGCGGGGTGCCGACCTATCCGGGTCTGCAGAGTCTGCCGCGAACGCCTGACCTGGCGGTCATCTGTTCACCGGCGCAGGACGTTCTGCAGGCGCTCAGCGACTGCGGTGAAGCCGGTATCCTCGGGGTCGTGATTCTGTCCGGCGGTTTCCGCGAAGCGGGGCCGGAGGGCGCGCAGCGCGAGGAACAACTGGCCCGCCTGGCGGCGCGCTATCGGGACATGCGCATCATCGGTCCCAATTCGCTGGGCGTTATCGTGCCCGAGCTGGGGCTGAATGCCAGCCAGGCTGTGGCGCTGCCGCGCAAGGGGCATCTGGCTTTCATCTCCCAGTCGCATTCGCTGTCCAACGCCATACTGGACTGGGCGGCGGATTCCGGGATCGGGTTTTCGCTGTTTGCGTCGCTCGGCAACAACATGGACGCCGGTTACGGTGACCTGATCGACTACCTGGGCACCGACCCGAACACGCGTGCCATTATCCTCTACGTGCAGTCCATACGGCATGCCCGGCGCTTCATGTCCGCGGCGCGTTCGTTTGCCTGCAGCAAGCCGATTGTTGCCTACAAGTCGGGTCGCTTCGAGCGCTCGGCACGGGCTGCGCTGTCGCACACCGGTACCATCGCCGGTGAGGATGCCGTGTACAGTGCCGTGTTCGAGCGCGCCGGCATCGTCAGGGTCACCGAGCTGGACGATATTTTCGACGTGGCGGAAATCCTGGCGTCGCAACGCCTCCCGGAGGGACCGCGACTGGCCATCGTCGGCAACGCCGGCGGGCCGGCGATCATCGCCGCCGATGCGCTGCTGTCGCGCCGGGGTGAACTGGCCACTCTCGATGCCGACAGTGTGGCGCAGCTGAACGCGGCGCTGCCGGACGGCTGGTCGCAGGGTAACCCGGTGGATCTGCTCGACGACGCCGGGGCGGAGCGTTACGCGGCGGCGCTTGAGGTCGTGCGCAAGGACCCGAACGTGGACGCCATCCTGGTGATCTTCACCCACCACCCGCTGGTGGACTTCAGGGCAGTGGCCGAGACCGTCGTTAAGGCGGCGCACAGCTCGCGCAAGCCGGTGTTCGCCGCCTGGATGGGCGGCAACCAGGCACGGCAGATGATCCGCTATCTGAGCCACGCCGATGTACCGGCGCACGCTACCCCGGAGCAGGCGATCCGCGCCTTCATGCACCTGGTGTCCTATGCGCACAACCTGGAAAGCCTCTACGAGACACCGCGCGAAATGCCGATCCGCTTCTCCGGCAGCCGGCAGAAGTTCGTGCGGCGCTTCCACAAGATGCTGCAGCAGCGCGACGCGCTGAACGAAAGTGAGGCCAAAATGCTGCTCAAGGCCTACGACATACCGGTCTGCGATACCTGTGTCGTCCACAGCGTCGATGAGGCGGTGAAAGCCGCCACCGAGATGGGGTATCCGGTGGTGCTGAAGCTGTGTTCACCGGAGCTGATGCACAAGATCGACATCGGCGGTGTGGCGCTGGACCTGCAGGACGAGGACGCCCTGCGCGCCGCCTTCGAGCGCATGCGGGAGATTGTCTTCAGTCAGGGTCTGCAGACTCGCTGCCACGGGCTGACGCTGCAGCGCATGGTCGACTGTGCGCAAGGCCTGGAGATGATCCTCGGCGCCAGCAAGGATCCGACTTTCGGTCCGGTGCTGATTGTCGGCCTGGGCGGTGTCGCCACCAACATTTACCGGGATCACGCCATCGGATTGCCGCCGCTCAACGAACGCCTGACGCGGCGCATGCTCGAATCGCTGGGCTGCTGGCCCATGCTGCAAGGCTATCGCGGTCAGCCGCCGGTGGCGGTCGACAAGCTCATCGAGACGGTGATCCGCTTTTCCTGCCTGGTGGCGGATTATCCCGAGATCCAGGAGTTCGATATCAACCCGCTGCTGGTGTCCAGCGAGGGTGTCATCGCCCTCGATGCGGTGGCGGTGCTCGACAGGCAGGTTCAGTGGCAGGCCGACGGGCGCTACGAGCACATGGCGATACGCCCCTACCCGGAGCAGTTCACGCGCCGGCGGCAGCTGCGTGACGGCGTCGAGGTGCTGCTCCGGCCGATCCGGCCCGAGGACGAGCCGCTGTGGCACCAACTGATCGCCAGTTCTTCGCCGGAATCGATCCGGTTCCGCTTTCGCTCCATCTTCAAGCGCAGCAACCACGAGATGGCGGTCAGACACTGCATGATCGACTACGCGCGCGAGCTGGCACTGGTGGTGGAAACCGGCAGCGGAGAACAGCGCCAGCTGATCGGGGTCGCGCAGCTGATGACCGATCTCAATCAGGAAACCGCGGAGTACGCCGTCATCGTACCGGACCCCTGGCAGGGCAAGGGCGTGGGTGCGCTGTTGCTCGATTACTGCCTGGAAGTGGCCGCCCGCTGGGGTATTTCCGAAGTGATTGCCGAGACCGACCCGGCCAATGTGCGCATGTTGTCCATGTTTCGCCGGCGCGGGTTCAGCAGCGTGGTCCGGCGTGACGAGGACGTGGTTTTTTTGCGCAAACGGGTGGCGGGCTAGAAGTTATCTCACAATCCCTCGCGGCCGCGACCGGTGAGGGGTGCAGCAGCCCGGGTGGGGAACGGCGGCGCCGGTCGTGTGACCGACGCCGCCGCGCCTGCGGCAGGCGCCGTTACATCATGCCATCCATGCCGCCCATGCCAGCCATGCCGCCGGCGGCGGGTTTTTCCTCCTTGGGCAGTTCCGCCACCATGGCCTCGGTGGTGATCATCAGGCCGGCGATGGAACCGGCATTCTGCAATGCCGTGCGCGTGACCTTGGTGGGATCCAGGATACCCATCTTGATCATGTCGCCGAACTCGCCGCTGGCGGCGTTGTAACCGAAGTTGCCTTCGCCGTCCTGTACCTTGGACACGACGACGGACGCCTCGTCCCCGGCATTGGCAACGATCTGGCGCAGCGGTTCTTCCATGGCGCGGCGGGCGATCCCGATGCCGACATCCTGGTCGTGGTTGTCGCCCTTGAGCTGGGCAATCGCGCTGCGCGCCCGCAGCAGGGCCACACCGCCGCCCGGTACCACGCCTTCTTCCACCGCCGCGCGGGTGGCGTGCAGGGCGTCTTCGACGCGCGCCTTCTTCTCTTTCATTTCCACCTCGGTTGCGGCGCCGACCTTGATCAGGGCCACACCGCCGGCCAGTTTGGCCAGGCGCTCCTGGAGCTTCTCCCGGTCGTAATCGGAGCTCGCTTCGTCCATCTGGCGGCGGATCTGGTCGGTGCGTGCCTCGATGTCCTGCTTGCTGCCGGCTCCGTCGATGATGGTGGTTTCGTCCTTGCTGATGATGACCTTTCTGGCGGTCCCCAGATCATCCAGCGTGGCCTTCTCCAGCGACAGGCCGACCTCTTCGGAGATCACCGTAGCGCCGCTGAGGATGGCGATATCCTGCAGCATGGCTTTGCGCCGGTCGCCAAAGCCGGGTGCCTTCACGGCCGCCACTTTGACAATGCCGCGCAGGCTGTTGACCACCAGCGTGGCCAGCGCTTCGCCTTCCACGTCTTCGGCGATGATCAGCAGCGGGCGACCGGCCTTGGCCACCGCTTCCAGCACCGGCAGCAGATCGCGGATGGCGGAGATCTTCTTGTCGTGTACCAGAATATAGGGGTCTTCCAGTTCCGCACTCATGTTCTGCTGGTTGGTGACGAAGTAGGGCGACAGGTAACCGCGGTCGAACTGCATGCCTTCCACCACGTCCAGTTCATTCTCCAGGCCGGAGCCCTCTTCGACAGTGATCACGCCTTCCTTGCCCACTTTTTCCATGGCGTCGGCGATAATTTTGCCAATCGCCTCGTCGGCGTTGGCGGAAATGGTGCCCACCTGGCCGATGGCCTTGCTGTCCTTGCAGGGTGTGGAAATCTTTTTCAGTTCCTCGACGGCCGTGGCAACGGCTTTGTCGATACCGCGCTTGAGGTCCATCGGGTTCATGCCGGCGGCTACCGCCTTCAGGCCCTCGCGCAGGATCGCCTGTGCCAGCACCGTGGCGGTGGTGGTGCCGTCGCCGGCCACGTCCGCGGTCTTGGAGGCGACTTCCTTGACCATCTGGGCCCCCATGTTTTCCATCTTGTCGCTGAGTTCGATTTCTTTGGCGACGCTGACGCCGTCCTTGGTGACGACCGGTGCGCCGAAGCTCTTGTCCAGCACCACGTTGCGGCCCTTGGGGCCTAGCGTGACTTTCACCGCATCGGCGAGAATATTGACACCGTGCATCATGCGATGCCGGGCCTGGTCGGAGAAGGTGACTTGCTTGGCGGTCATGTTCTATTTACCTCCACAGGATTAACCGTAACGAACTATTACTTCTCGACGATCCCCATGATGTCGTCTTCGCGCATCACGAGGTATTCCACGTCGTCCAGCTTGACTTCAGTGCCGGAGAACTTGCCGAACAGCACCCGGTCGCCGACGTTGACCGCGAGCTTGCGGACCTCGCCGTTGTCCAGGCGCTTACCGGTACCGGCGGCGACCACTTCACCCATGATGGGTTTCTCTGCCGCCGTGTCGGGAATGACGATGCCGCCGGGGGATGTGTTTTCCCGGTCCAGCCGCTTGATCAGGACGCGATCTTGTAAGGGTCGAATTTTCACCGCGCTAACCTCCATTAAGACGATTCAGTCAAACGTATTTGCGAAAAAATACCAGCTACTGCATCCCCTTGCGGAGCTGCTCAGGCGCAATTTGGGGATACGGAAAACGCTTTCAAGGGGGCGGGGAAAATTTTTTGCGCGGCAGGCCGGTCAGCACGGGCGGCGGGTTGGCGGTGTCCGGGCGCGGCACAAAGTCAAACCATAGCAAAATTTATCATTAAATATAATCTTTTAATCGCGGCTATGATTTCTATACTGGGAAAAACAGCTCGGGTAACGGCCGCTGGAGGCACGAAGTTTGCTGGCCTATCCGGTGGCAGAACAGCAAAGGTGGTGACGACATGAGCTCAGATTTCAGTGCCGGTCCGGTTCTTACTCACACATCGCTGCGCGAATACTTCCACAGCGAGCTCAGCGAAGCGCTGCATAACCAGCAGATCAGCGCCGAACACGAGACTATCCACTATCTCACTAACCTGCTGACGGTATTCACCCGCAGCGAAGCGCTTTTCGAACCGACCGAAAACGGTGTGGACATCAAACCGCTGGCGCTGACCTATGGCGAAGCGCTGAACGAAAACAGTGCGCTGGAGCGCACCCGTTTGTTGCAGAAGCTGGGCGACACGGCCCTGTTCATCGCCGGGGTATTCTCGGACAGCCTCAAGACCAAACTGGTGGACGTGGACTATTACATTGCCATGGGCGGCAGCGCCTACTCCTCGCTGTCCGATGCCATGCGGGGTTACCGTGCCGTCAGCAGGGCCGCGTTCCTGTTCGAGGAACTGACGCATAAGTTCACCGATTTCGTCGATGTGCTGAACGAGGTCAGCCAGCGCTCCAACCTGTCCAGCGATGCAGACGTACTGCGGCTCTACGAAGTCTGGATTCGCACCGGCAGTAAACGCGCCCGCAGCCGTTTGCGCAGCCTCGGTATCGAGCCGCTGGATGCCGCCAGCGCCGATTTCCGTCATTAAGCGATGCTTGCGCCATGCTCCTGAACCGGCTGCAGCGGCATCTGGAGAATATCTACGAAGTGCACAGCGGCTACCGGGTCGCTGACTTTCTGATCGACGATCCGGCCTTGGCCAGACGCCTGGACAACACGCCCAATGCGCGCGATATCCCGGAGAAACTGCTGATCCGGCAGGACGGCGAATCGCTCGATCTGGCCCTGTACCTGGCCCCGGACCTGTTGCGGCGCCTGGACGACAACGATCCTACCGAGTCGCTGCACGGGGAGAACCTGCACGACTTCTGGATGGCGCTGGAAGGCATCAGCCATTTCCTGTATCTCACCTGGAATGCCGGACACGAGCGCAGCGTGACGCTGCTGGAAATGGAGCTGCAGGCGGAGGTCGACAAATACATCCTGGCGGCGTTCCTGTTCGGTCGCCAGCTGCGCGGCCTGGTGCCGAAGGCGCTGTACCGGCAGCTGTTTGAGGCCGCCAGATTCGACGAGCGGCTCGATGCAGCGGAGCGCCACCGCTACCGCAGTGCCAATTATTTCGCCAGCCGCTTCTGCTCCTATATCGAAAAGGAGTTTCTCAAACCGGGGGCGCGCAGCGGCCTGGTCAACACCTTGCGGCGATTCTATCGCCTGACCCAGCAGCGCAAGATCAAGGCAATCCGGCATCTGTAGCGAGTCCGGCCAGCGGCCGATCCGTGGCCTGTCGGTACACTGTGCACTAAGCTCCGAGTTCAGCGCAGGGCGCGTCAGGGCAGTGTCGCGCGCGGTAGAGGTGTTCGTCTGGCCTTTTTCCAGCTGTCCGGTTTCGCGTAAACTGCCATCAAGCAATTACCAATCCCAACACCACGGAGGTGAACTCATGTCTACTCATAGAGCCCCATGCAAGAGATTCGGCATACCGGTGCTGACCCCGGCGCTGGTACTCATGCTGCTGCTGGGCGCCGGATGTTCGGAAAAGGAAGCCACATCCACCCAGGAAGCCGCGCCGGCACAGGCACCCGCACCACAGACCGCGGAACCGGAGGCACCGCCACCCGCCGAGACAGCCGCACCCGCAGCCGAGCCCGAGGCAGCACAAGCTGCCGCCGGATCCCAGGCCGCGGATGAGCCGGCTGCCAGCGTTGACGGGCAGAAAGTCTATCAGACAGCGTGCCAGGCTTGTCACGCTGCCGGGGTTGCGGGCGCGCCGAAACTGGGTGATAAAGAAGCCTGGGCGCCGCGTATTGCCAAAGGTAAAGATGCGCTGCTTTCATCGGTCAACAACGGACTGAACGCCATGCCGCCGAAGGGTGCCTGCATGAGTTGCAGCGAGGCCGAGCTGCGCGCCGCCATGGAGTACATGGTCGAGCAGGGTTCGTGATCGTCACCACGGAAATGAATGATTTCCGTTGGCAGATGTCGATCGATTCGCTGTGTTGTAAGGCCGGCAGAGCATAAAACCGTCCGCCCGCTGCGCTTGGCGCTGGCGCGGCTGCCGAGACACAAGCACCAGAGCCTGGTCCAGATAAAGAAGGTATTTCACCTGGACAGCACGCATGGGTTTAATCCTACAATGACGCCATGCGTTATCAGGAACACAGTGAGCCCGACGAACAGCCGTCCACTGGGGTCAGCCCGGGCATGATGGCGGGCACCGCCGGCTATACGCTGCTGCTGGGTGTAGCCTTCGTGTTTGCCGGGTTGCGCGGGCGCCAGCGCTGGGTGGCGTTCTGGGGTGTGACCATGGTGCTGGCCGGCGCCGCGTATATGATCGCCCTGCTGCTGTAGGCGGGGACAGTATGTTTATTTTTTCGCACTGGTGCCCAGGCAATCAGATTCGAAGACACACGTATATCGTCGCCTACAGGGAATGGCGCTTACTTGACCATGATTTGATTGAAACAGCGCATTGAGCGCAGGTTGGCGCTGAGCTTGCGAAGCCCAGCAATCGATGCTTGATTAGAACTGCAACTCGGGCTTCGCAAGCTCAGCCCAACCTGCGTAAGCGCCAGTTGGAGAAGCGCATTCGACCTCAAGTAAGTGCCGTTCCGCCTAGAGCGGTTTTTTCATCAGGTGCAGCAGGGCAGTGGAGCGCGCCTGCAGCGGATAGCTCTCGCCGGTGTTGAAGGTCCGCCGGTCGGGACGTTTGCCGTCCGCGAAGCAGGTGTCAACGCTGACGCCCCAGCGCGCGATGCCGAGCTGCTTCGGCAGCCGGAACGGGATGGGCTGGGAATGCGCGTTCAGCAGCAGCAGGAAGGTGTCGCCGTGGATCGGCCGGCCGCGCTCGTCGTGTTCCTCGATGGCATCGCCGTGCAGCAGCAGGCCCATGCAGCGCGCATAGAACGAGTTCCATTCCTCATCGGTCATCTCCTGGCCGTCCGGGCGCAGCCAGCTGATGTCCTTGACGTTGGCGCCCTTGATGCGCCGGCCCTGGAAAAAATGGCGGCGGCGAAACACCGGGTGTTCCCGCCGCAGCCTGATCAGTTCGCAGACGAAATCCATGAACTCGCGGTCGTGGCGCTCGATGTCCCAGTTGACCCAGCTGATTTCGTTGTCCTGGCAGTAGGCGTTGTTGTTGCCTTTCTGGGTGCGCCCCATTTCGTCGCCGGCGCACAGCATGGGCACGCCCTGAGACAGCAACAGGGTGGTGAGGAAGTTGCGCTTCTGCTGCAGGCGCGCGTTGATCAGATGCAGGTTGCGGGTGGCCGGTCCCTCGCTGCCCATGTTCCAGCTCAGGTTGTGGTTTTCGCCGTCGCGGTTGTCCTCGCCGTTGGCGCTGTTGTGCTTGTGGTTGTAGCTCACCAGATCCTGCAACGTGAAGCCGTCGTGACAGGTGACGAAATTGATGCTGGCGTAGGGGCGCCGGCCGCTGTGGGCGTACAGATCGCTGGAACCCGGTGATACGGTAGGCGAGTTCGCCGATCAGGCTGTCTTCGCCCTTCCAGTAGGCACGCACCGTATCGCGGTAGCGCGCGTTCCACTCGGTCCAGCCGACCGGGAAGTTGCCGACCTGGTAGCCGCCCTCGCCGAGGTCCCAGGGTTCGGCGATCAGTTTCACCTGTGACAGCACCGGATCCTGGTGGATGATATCCAGGAAGGCGCCGAAGCGGTCGACGGCGTGTACCTCGCGCGCCAGCGTCGGTGCCAGATCGAAGCGGAACCCGTCGACGTGCATTTCCTGCACCCAGTAGCGCAGGCTGTCCATGATCAGCTGCAGCACGCGCGGATGCATCATGTTGAGGCTGTTGCCGCAGCCGGTGTAGTCCATGTAGTAGCGCGGATCGTCGGCCACCAGGCGGTAATAGGCCGCGTTGTCGATGCCGCGAAAACACAGCGTCGGGACCCAGGTGGTTGCCCTCCGCGGTGTGGTTGTAGACCACGTCCAGGATCACCTCGATACCGTTGGAGTGCAGCCGCTTGACCATGGTCTTGAATTCGCTGACGTCGCCCGCGGCGGAATAGGCCGCGTGCGGCGCGAAGTAACCGATGCTGTTGTAGCCCCAGTAGTTGCTGAGGCCGTTGCTGACCAGGTGGCGGTCGCTGATGAAAGTGTGCACCGGCATCAGCTCTACGGCGGTCACGCCCAGGCGCTTGAAGTGCTCGATCACCGGCTCGGTGGCCAGCCCGGCATAGGTGCCGCGATAGGGCGGCGGCACCTCGGGGTGCTGGATGGTGAAACCCTTGACGTGCAGCTCGTAGATGACGGTGTCGTGCCAGGGCGTGCGCAGCGGGCGGTCGTCGCCCCAGGTGAAGGTGGTGTCGATGACGCGGGATTTCGGTACCCCGTGCGCGCTGTTGCGCGGATCGGGTCGCAAGTCGGCGGCCTTGTGCCCTATGGTGTAGCCAAACAGGGCGTCGTTCCAGCGCACCGACCCGGCGATGTCGCGGGCGTAGGGATCGAGCAGCAGCTTGTTGGGGTTGAAGCGATGACCCTGTTCGGGCGCATAGGGGCCGTATACCCGGTAGCCGTACAGCTGCCCGGGACGCGCTTCGGGCAGGTAGCAGTGCCACACCTGGTCGGTCTGCCAGCGCATCGGCAGGCGCGCGGTCTCGCGCCGGCCGCGCGCATCGAACAGGCACAACTCTACTTTTTCTGCGTGCTCCGAAAACAGTGCGAAGTTGACGCCCTCGCCATCCCAGGACGCGCCCAGCGGAAACGGCTGGCCGGGCCAGACCGCGGTCGACGCACCATTCATACGCTTACTTCAGTTTCAGAACGATAGCGGCCAGCGGGGGAAGCGTCAGGCTCAGCGACTGTGGCTGGTTCATCCAGGACAGCTGTTCGGCGATCAGCGCGCGACCGCCGTTGCCCATATTGCTGCCGCCGTAGTAGCTCGAATCCGAGTTGAAGATTTCCTCGTACTCGCCGTCCGCCGGTACGCCGATACGGTAGCCTTCGCGCGGCACCGGTGTCAGGTTGATCACCACCACCGCGAACTGGTCTTCGTAGCGACGCATGAAACTCAGCACCGAGTTTTCCGAGTCGTGACAGTCGATCCATTCGAAACCGCGCCAGTCGAACTCGTAGCCGTACAGCGCGGGCGTCTCGCGGTACAGACGGTTGAGATCGCGGACCAGCCGCAGTACGCCCTGGTGCAGGGGGTAATCGAGCACGTACCAGTCCAGCACCTGGGTACTGTTCCACTCCTGGCCCTGTCCGAACTCGGTGCCCATGAACAGCAGCTTCTTGCCCGGGTGGGTGAACATGTAGGTGTACAGTGCGCGCAGGTTGGCGAAGCGCTGCCACTCATCGCCCGGCATTTTGTTCAGCATGGACTGTTTGCCGTGTACCACTTCGTCGTGGGAGAAGGGCAGCATGAAGTTCTCGGTGAACGCATACAGCATGCTGAACGTCAGCAGGTCCTGGTGGTAACGGCGGTGGATGGGCTCGTGGGTCATGTACTGCAGCGTGTCGTTCATCCAGCCCATGTTCCATTTCATGTCAAAGCCGAGCCCGCCGGTCCAGGTGGGGCGGCTGACCTGCGGCCAGGAGGTCGACTCCTCGGCGATCATCAGCACCCCGGGCTGTTCCTCGTGTACCGCTACGTTGAGTTCGCGCAGAAAGTCCAGCGCTTCCAGGTTTTCGCGGCCGCCGTACTGGTTGGGTATCCATTCGCCTTCGTTGCGCGAGTAGTCCAGGTAGAGCATCGAAGCCACGGCGTCGACGCGCAGTCCGTCGAGATGCATTTCCCCCAGCCAGTACACCGCGCTGGAGAGCAGGAAGTTCTTCACCTCGTTGCGGCCGAAGTTGTAGATCAGCGTCGACCAGTCCAGGTGTTCGCCGCGGCGCGGGTCGGCGTGCTCGTAGAGCGGCGTGCCGTCGAAGCGTGCCAGACCGTAGGCATCCTTGGGAAAGTGCGCCGGCACCCAGTCCAGCAGTACGCCGATGTCGTTCTGATGGCAGCGGTCAACGAAATAGCGGAAGTCGTCCGGTGTGCCGTAGCGGCTGGTCGGCGCGAAGTAACCGGTGGTCTGGTAACCCCAGGACGGATCGTAGGGGTGTTCGGTAATGGGCAGCAGCTCGATATGGGTGAACCCCAATTTCTTGACATAATCAACCAGCTTTTCGGCCAGCTCGCGGTAGCCGAGAAACTCGCCCTCGGGGCCGCGCTGCCAGGAACCGAGGTGCACTTCGTACACCGACATGGGCGTGTGCTGCCAGTCCCTGGTGGCGCGCTGCTCCATCCAGGTTGCGTCCTGCCAGGCATAGGCAGAGGGCTGGTGAATCAGCGACGCGGTGCGCGGCCGCACCTCGTAGGCCTGGGCATAGGGGTCGGTCTTGAGGACGATCTCGCCGGTGTCGCGATTGCGGATTTCATACTTGTAGAGCCCGCCCGGCGCCAGGTCCGGGATGAACAGCTCCCACACGCCGCTGCCACCGCGCACCCGCATCGGGTGACGGCGCCCGTCCCACTGGTTGAAATCGCCGACCACACTGACGCGCTCCGCGTTGGGTGCCCACACCGCGAACAGCACGCCCGCGATACCCTCGATTTCGTGCGGATGGGCGCCGAGAAAACGATAGGCGTGGCGGTGTTTGCCTTCCCCGAACAGGTGCAGGTCGAAGTCCTGCAGCTGGGGCGGGAAACTGTAGGGATCGTGCGCGATGTGCTCGCGGTGGCCGTCGTCGCGCCAGATCAGCCGGTAGCGGTCCGGTACCGTGCCACGGCTGCCTACCCATTCGAACAGATCGCTGTCACCGATGCGTTCCAGGCGCAGGTTGCCTTCGGCGATCGCCACCTCGTCGGCGCCTGGCAGGTAGGCGCGGATCAGATCCTTGTCGTCATCCGGGTGCCTGCCCAGCACCGCAAACGGGTCGTGGTGCCGTGCCTGAACAATGCGTTCGAAGTCGCTGTGAAGGTGGGCGTTTTGCATAGTTAGTCCTCGAATTCCCTGTGACTCGTGGGATGCAGTTTTACCCGCTTGGCGGGCAAAAGTATAGGTGTGTGTACGTGCCGGCATGACGACGGCAGACTGCTCCGTCATGACTGACGGTCAGGCCGCAGAACCTCGTGGCTGGCGGGCGGCGGGGCAACGGGGATAACCCCCGGCCGTCGCTGATCTCGATCTAATTGGCGCGTTGCCGCAGCCGGTAACTGCCGTGCTCGAAAGCGGTGAAAAAAGCGCCAATAGCCGGGTGGGTGACGGGTTCGCTGGAATCGTCCGCTTCCAGATGGCGTTCCGCTACATAAGTGACGCGGTCCGAGTCATCGACCAGGATATGGTACCAGGGTTTGTCCCGGGGCGGGCGGCTGCGGGCAATTTCATCGTACCAGCTGTCGCTGCCCTCGAACTCGGCGTCTACGTCGACGATCACGCCGCGATAGTCGAACTTGAGGTGGTGTACAACCTGTCCAATGGAAAATTGCGCTTGTGCTGTCATGGTTAGGCCTGTGCAATCAATCCGCTCGCATGCGGTTACCTTGCTTATTAAGACAATCGACGCGCTCGTCGGGTTCCGATGCTGATCGACGTCGAGCAGGAGTACTGCACCAACCAGTCTAGACCCTCGGCCAGGCAATTAAATGCGCGGGGTCAAGAAACCCCCCGGTTTTGTCGTGTACCGGGTCGCCCAATATTGCCCCAACCAGAGCGCCGTCACGAGACCCTTGCGCCAACCGCGGGCGCACGCGAACCAGCCAGGGCCGGAGGATAGGCCCGCCCGGACCACAGCTCGTTTCTCCTTTACTCACTGGGTTATTTATACCCCCATATTGTCGGGTCGATCGCCCGCCGCCCGGTGAGAAATTCGGCTGGCCAGCCACGCCGGGTTTCCAGTAGTCTCAGGCCTCCGGCTCCGGTGTTGCAACTGACTCGCAGGAATGGCTGCTCGCGACCTCAACCCAAACCCCACGACACGCTCGGCCACGCTCCGCTCACCGGCGCTCTATCTCGGTGAGCTGGAGGTGGTGGAGGGCGAGCGCAGCCGCGGCAGGGGCTGGCTGAGCGGTACGCGCCTCAAGTCGGTGGCTATCCCCATGCTGCACTGGACGCTGCGCCACGCGCCGGTGGCGCTGGCGATGGCGCAGGTGCGCCTTATCGTCGCGGTTATGCGCCTGCTGTACCGGCGCCCGCGCACCCCGCTGCGTCTGGCCTGTGAGCGGCTGTGCCGGATTGCCGCGCAACGCGGGTGCGAGCATGACCCGAAGCAGGTCTACCACCAGTATCTGTCGAATTTCACCGGTGTGGCGGAAAATTATTTTCGCCTCTATCACAGCGGCGTCGAAGCGGTGCTGGGACGCGTCGAAGTCCCCGCCGATGCGGTCGAGACGATGCACACCCTGGTGCGCGAACACGGTGGCGTGGTGCTGGCAGTGCCGCACAACGTCGCCAGCGCGTTCTCCGGGTTGGCGCTCAACCATGCCTTTCCGCTGCTGGTGGTGGCGAAAAACTCGTCGACCATTGCCCGCACCCGGGTTGCCCTGGACATGTTCGAGCGCATGCAGGTGCAGGTGCTGATGGTACGGGGCGGCAACGTATTTGAACTGTCGCGGGCGCTGTTCCGGGTGCTCGGCTCGGGACGCGTGGCAGCGGCGACGCTCGACAATGTCGACAGCAGCACCGCCGCCTGCCGTGCAACCCTGTTCGGGCAGCCGGTCGGCTTTGCGCGCTGGGCCGCCAAAGTCGCGGTGCGGCGCGGCATACCGGTGGTGCCGGCGTATTTCAGCTCGCTGGGGGCGCGTATCCGCGTGCGGTTCGGTGCGCCCATCCTGGCCGCCGACGTCGACACCGTGGTGCAGCGCTACATCGCGTTTTTTGAGCAACACATCCTGGAGGATCCGGCCAGCTGGGCCTACCTGGGTGACAAGCGCTGGCAGCGTGTGTTGCGGGAGGCGGATGCGACACTGGACCGGGATGCCTCGCGGTGAAAGGGTCGCCGCCACGCGGGAGGCGACGGCGGAGAAGCCTGACAGGGCGGTCGTTTCCGCGCCGTTACTTGCGGAACGTCCAGTAGCGCCCGGCAGGGCTGTCCACCGCTTCCAGTCCGAAGCGCCGGTCGGCGCGCTGGCTGGTCTGCAGCAGCGAAAAGATGTCTTCCATGATGCGCCGGTCCTCGGCGAAGTAGGAGTGCCCCAGCAGGCCGCCCGAGACACCGCTGGCATCGATCGTCTCCACGCCGTCGACCACCAGCAGGCCCTCGCCGGCGTCTCCGGCGCGCGCATAGCCGTGGAAAGCCTTGGACGCCATCAGGGCGCGGTCATTGGACGAGGCGTAAACCGTGGTATGAATACCGGTGCGCGCCAGCCGCGGCGCAATATCCAGGCGGAACACATCGGCGTCGACATCCGGGGCGATCATGACGATTTCCCGGAACACGATAAGATCGCCGGGCAGGCGGTCGCCGGCCAGGGTGGTCATGCCGCGCCCCAGGATGCGGTTGCCCATGCTGTGAGCGACCAGGTAGACGTTGCGTGCCGCGACGGTTTCCAGCATGGTGTTGAGCAGTTCGACAAAGTCGGCCTGCGCCCATTCGGCGTTGGTTTCGTCGACCGTGTAGCCGGTCAGGCTGCCCTGCGACGGCCAGCTGAACAGCAGCACCGGACCGCTGAACTTCAGGTCATTGGCGAACTGCGCCACGTCCCGGCTGGCCTGCGCGAACTCCATGTTGTAGCCGTGCACGAAAATCATGATCTTGCCGTCCGGCGATTCGGCCACCGCACGGGTGAGGCGGCGGAAAAAATCACCCCGGGTCAGGCGCAAGACGTCGCGCACCTTGATGTGCTTGTGCTCGTCGGGTGACCACTGGAACTTGAACACCGAGGGCTGCTCCTTGCGACCCATGAGATGGCCCGGGGGTATGCCGATGTGGGTGACGCCAAAGCTCATCTCGCCGCGCTCGGTACCGAAATACTGGCCGCTTTCGGGATCGGGCGCCCGATCGGTGGCGAAAAAGATATCGACCTGGCGCGGTGCCGGCGGGGTCTCGTCGGCCGCATCCCGCGAGCCGCCCGGGAGAGAGCAGGCGGACAGCCCCGCGAGCAGAACGGCAATCAGGAAAACGGCGGCAAATCGGTATCGGTATATCAGCGACAGCATCACGGAAAATCAGATCAGGTTTCCAGGGCCTGTTAACACTGGCCCCAACGCGGCCGGGTCAATCGACACTGACGACGTGGTCTATCGTTGACCAGACTGGGGCGCGTATTGTGCAGCATTGCGGCCCGGTTGCACAGGGGGGCCGCGGCGGTGGCCCGGTGCCGGGGCATGCCCGGCAGGTATCTGCCGCAGGTTCTTGTCAACGTTTTGACTTGGGCGGTGGGCGTGTCACAACGGCGCTGGCGCCACCGGTGACAGTTGCCAGATCTCCCGGTTGTAGTCGAGCATGGTCCGGTCGGTGGAGAACTTGCCGCTGCTCGCCGTGTTGAGGATGCTCATGCGCGTCCAGTGTTCCTGGTCGCGGTAGGCTGCCGAGACGCGCTCCTGGGCGTCGACGAAACTGCGGAAATCTGCCGCCGTCAGCCACGGGTCGTGGGCGCTGGTGATGGAGTGGATGATGCCGTCGAACAGACCCTTCTCGAACCGGTTGAAATGCCCGCTTTTCAGCAGCTGCATCACCGCATTGAGGTCCTGGTCGGCGGCGATGATGTCCCAGGGACGGTAATCGCGGCGGGTCTCGTCACCTGTTCGGCATTCAGACCGAACAGGAAGAAATTGTCCGCGCCGACTTCTTCCCGGATTTCGATATTGGCGCCGTCCAGGGTGCCGATGGTGACGGCACCGTTCATCATGAACTTCATGTTGCCGGTGCCGGAGGCCTCTTTGCCGGCGGTGGAGATCTGCTCGGACAGATCCGCGCCGGGGCAGATCACTTCCATGGCCGATACCCGGTAATTGGGCAGAAACACGACTTTGAGCAGGTCACCGACCTCGGGATCGCTGTTGACGACCTTGGCGACGTTGCTGACCAGCTTGATGATGTCCTTGGCAATGGCGTAACCGGGCGCCGCCTTGCCGCCGATCAGCACGCAGCGCCGGGTCCAGTCACTCGTATCGCCGCGCTTGATGCGGTTGTAGAGATGGATGACGTGCAGGACGTTGAGCAGCTGGCGCTTGTACTCGTGAATGCGCTTGACCTGCACGTCGAACAGTGCCGCGGTGTCGATCAGCACGCCGCATTCGCGCTGTACCAGGTCCGCCAGGCGCTGTTTGTTGGCCAGTTTCACTTCGCGCCAGCGCTGCCGGAACCCGGCGTCGTCGGCATAGGGCGCCAGTTTGTGCAGCTGCTCCAGCTCGGTGACCCAGCCGTCGCCGATGTGTTCGCTGATCAGCCCGGACAGGCCCGGGTTGCACAGGCTCAGCCAGCGCCGCTGGGTGACGCCGTTGGTCTTGTTGTTGAATTTGCCTGGCCACAGTTCGTAGAAATCCTGGAACAGTCCTTCTTTCAGCAGCCGCGAATGCAGCTCCGCCACGCCGTTGACCGAGAAACTGCCGACAATGGCCAGATAGGCCATGCGCACCATGGGGGTATGGCCTTCCTCGATGATCGACATGCGGCGCAGGCGCTCGGTATCGCCGGGCCAGCGCTGTGAAACCTCGGCGAGGAAGCGGGCGTTGATCTCGTAGATGATCTCCAGCAGGCGCGGCAGCAGGCTCGCGAACATGTGCACCGGCCATTTCTCCAGTGCCTCGGGCAGCAGCGTGTGATTGGTATAGGCCATGGTGCGGGTAACGATGTCCCAGGCGCGCTCCCAGTCGACGCGGTGCTCATCGATCAGCAGGCGCATCAGTTCGGCTACCGCGATGCTGGGGTGGGTGTCGTTGAGCTGGAAACAGTTCTTGTCAGCCAATGGCGTCGAAATTCCCGCCGTGCAGCCGCACCCAGCGGCGCAGCACATCCTTGAGGCTGGCCGAGGCCAGGAAATACTGTTGCCGAGGCGCAGTTCCTTGCCGTTCTCGCTGGCGTCGTTGGGGTACAGCACCATGGTGATGTGCTCGGCGTTGTTCTTCGCTGCCACCGCTTCGGCATAGTCGCCGGCGTTGAATTCGTCCAGGTCGAACTCGTCGGTGGCGGTGGCCTTCCACAGGCGCAGGGTGTTGACCGTGTTGTTGCGATAACCGGGCACCGGAATGTCGTAGGGCACCGCCAGCACGTCGTGGGTGTCCACCCAGCGCACCCGCAGTTCGCCGTTGTCGCCCTTGTAGAATTCTGTGCGCCCGCCGAACTGGATGCGCTGGGTGTATTCCGGGCGTTCCAGCTCCCAGGGATTGCCGTCGCGCAGCCAGTGATCGGGCTCCTCGATCTGGTAGCCGTTCTCCAGTTCCTGGCGGAACATGCCGTATTCGTAGCGCATACCATAACCCAGCACCGGCAGCTGCAGGGTGGCGCAGCTGTCCAGGAAGCAGGCCGCCAGCCGCCCCAGACCGCCGTTGCCCAGGCCGGCATCGTGTTCGGCAGCCTCCACCTCCTCGAGCTCGATGCCGTAGTCGTACAGTACCCGGGTGACCGCGTCGGTGATGCCCAGGTTGAGCATGGCATTGCTCAAGGCTCTGCCCATCAGGAATTCCAGCGACAGGTAGCAGGTGCGCCGCGCATCCTGTTCCTCGTAGGCGATGCGGGTTTCCTTCCAGCGTTCCATGAGCCGGTCGCGCACCGTGTAGGCCAGCGCCTCGTACAGGTAGTGATCGGTGCAATGCTGCTTGTCGCGGCCCAGGGTGCGGTTGTAGTAGCGCAGGAAATCCTCGTCGATGGTCTTCCTGTCCATGCCCAGGGGCGGCAGCTCGGTCAGTTTAGGGTGCGGTGTGATTGCGTTCGGTGCGTAGTTCGGCATAGGGTCATCGTCACATCATTTCGCCGCTGCGTGCGAGCGGTGTCGGTCGGTTCAGCGGATGATACTTGAATCCTGGCTGGTTGGCTCTAGCCGCATTCAGGATGCGGTCAGGCGCAAGGTTTGTCTGGGACCTTAGCCGAGTCAGGCGAGCGCGGCAATGACCCGGTAATTGCCGCCGCGCATGGCTGACGTCGGCGGCGCGATTCGGTAAGCTGCGCGCATGGGGCAAAATCGCCACGGTCGTGGCCGCGGGGGATTATGAAACAGGTTCCAGTGAATCGGCCGGTCGCTTCCGGCCGGGGGTATCGGTATGCAGGTGGAGCATTGGGACGCGGCTGCGGATGGCGAGCTCAGCGAGACGGCGCTGCGCCGCAAGCTGGAGCGGCGTGGGTACCGGGTCACGCGCTATGTCTACCCGCCCGGGACCAGTTTTCCCGCGCACAGCCACAGCGTGGACAAGATTGACGCGGTGCTGGCCGGCCGCTTCCGGCTGGTGATGCAAGGCCACTCGGCGGTGCTGGAGGCGGGTGACGCAATCGAGGTTCCAAGCGGTGTGCTGCATTCCGCTATGGTGATCGGTGATACGCCGGTGGTGAGTCTGGATGCAATCAAGGTGTAGAGCAGGGCAGGTGATCAGTGTTGAATGAGCATTGCGGTTTTGCGCGCGAGTTTCCCGAATTCGGCGCGGCGATTCAGGCGCTCAAGAGCGGTAATTTCGAGTTCGCGCGCCTGCTCAAGGCATACGATGAGACCAATGAGGAGATCGGCCGCATCGAGGCTCAGATCGAAACGCCCTCGGATGCCTACACCGAGGAACTGAAAATCCGCCGCGTGCACCTCAAGGACCGGCTGTACGCCATGGTGCAGGCCTGGTCACCCGACGGTAGCTGAGCCGGATACGGCCAGAGCGTCATTCGCAGCGGCAGCGGACGGTGTTTCGCCACGCTTTTCTCCGGGCGCCGGTCCGAGTAATCTGCGCGTAGCGGGATGCGCGGGAAAGCGCAACGGTTTTTCGGCCGTTTGCGGGTGAGCCGTGCACCGCCGGGCGTCAGCGGGTAACCGGTGTTTCGTTGCGGCTTTAATGCGCGGTGCGCTGCAGCGGCGCGCCAGGTGATCAGATATGCAGACAGCAAGAGTGGCAGAAGCGGAGTTCCGCCAGAGGACCGTGGAGTTGATCGAGGCGGGCCGCGTGCTCTATGCGCGCGGCATGGTGCCGGCAACCAGCGGTAATTTGTCCGCGCGCCTGTCCAGCGGGGAACTTGCAATCACCGTGTCGGGCAGCCACAAGGGCAGGCTGGGCCAGCACGATATCATGCGCGTCGATGCGCGGGGCGAATCGCTGGACGGGCGACGCCCATCGGCCGAGACGCTGCTGCACGTGCAGGTCTACCGACACTTCCCCGAGGTGCGCGTGGTGTTGCACCCGCACTCGGTGAGCGCCACTCTGCTGTCGCGTCTGCATTCGCGCCACCTGTTGCTGCAGGACTACGAACTGCTGAAAGCGTTTCCCGGGGTTGACAGCCACGCCTGCGACGTGGTGGTGCCGAATTTCGCCAACGACCAGGACATCGCGCGACTGGCCCAGGAGGTGGCCGCCTACATGGAAGCCAACGCAGCGGTACACGGCTATCTTATCAGTGGACACGGCTTCTACACCTGGGGCGAAACGGTGGACGACGCCCTGCGTCACGTGGAGGCGTTTGAATTTCTGTTCGAGTGCGAACTGCGCTTGCGGGGATTGCAGCGGCCATGACAGCATTGACCATCTATCCGGACAACCTGCAGGGTGAGCCGAGAGCGGTACACGGCTTCGCGGCCATCGCCGCCGAGCTGGCGGCCATCGGCGTCGACTTCGAGCGCTGGGAGGCCAATCAGCCGCTGGCACCCGACGCCGCGCAGGACGAGGTGCTGGCCGCCTACCGGCAGGCGGTCGATGACCTGAATGCCAAATACGGTTTCCAGTCCATCGACGTGGTGAGCCTGGGGCCGGACCATCCTGAGCGCGCCGTGCTGCGGCAGAAATTTCTTGCCGAGCACACCCACGCCGACTTCGAAGTGCGCTTTTTCGTCGCCGGGCGCGGCCTGTTCTACCTGCACGTCGGCGGCAAGGTTTACCTGGTACTGTGCGAACAGGGAGATCTGATCAGCGTGCCCGCCAACACGACTCACTGGTTCGACATGGGCGAGTCGCCGGACTTCAAGTGCATCCGTTTCTTCACCACCCCGGACGGCTGGCAAGGCAACTTCACCGGCAGCGACATCGCGACGCGCTTTCCCAGCTTCGACGCCTACCTGGCGGGGCGGGCGTGATCAAGGCGATCGTGACCGACATCGAGGGCACCACGTCCTCGATCCGCTTTGTGCACGACGTGCTGTTCCCTTACGCCCGTGAGCGCATGGCGGCGTTCGTGCGCGCCCATGCCGAAGACCCGCAGGTCGCAGCTGAACTCGACGCGGTGCGCCGCGAGGCCGGTGCGGCGCTGGACCTCGATGGCGTCATCCAGCAGCTTATTGCCTGGATCGATGCTGACCGGAAAAGCACGCCACTGAAAGCGCTGCAGGGCATGATCTGGCAGGCAGGCTTTCGCAACCGCGACTTCACGGGGCACGTCTACGCCGACGCGGTGCGTCATCTCAAGGACTGGCACGCGCAGGGCATTCGTCTGTACGTGTTTTCCTCCGGCTCGGTGCAGGCGCAGCGGCTGTTGTTCGGCCACAGCGATGCCGGTGATCTCACGCCGCTGTTCAGCGGTTTCTACGACACCCGCATCGGTGCCAAGCGCGAGGCTTCGGCGTACCGCGCGATCGCCGCCGACATCGGTTTGGCGCCCGCCGATGTCCTGTTCCTGTCCGACATCGAGGGCGAACTGAATGCGGCGCGCAGCGCCGGCATGCACACCCTGTGGCTGGTGCGCGATGCCGAACCGGACCCGGCTGCCAGTCACCGGCAGGTGAAGGACTTCGATGCCATCCTGTTGCCCTGAGCAACGCGGCGCGCGGTCGGGTCACGCGGCATGTGGTTGATCGATCAACTGGCCGAACAACGCATCCGGGCGGCGGCCGGGCAGGGCGCGTTCGACAACCTGCCCGGCGCCGGACAGCCGCTATCACTCGACGACGATGCCGCCGTGCCAGCGGAGCTGCGTACCGCTTACCGGCTGCTGAAAAATGCCGGTTACCTGCCGCCCGAGCTGCAGCTGCGCCGCGACATCGCCGAGGCCGAGCAGCTGCTGGCACTGGCCGAACAGGCCGAAGAACGCGCCAGTCACTCGCGGCGTCTGCGCTACCTCATGATGCGCCTCAACCTGACGCGCCTCGCACCAGTCAACCTGCAGACCGAGCACGCCTATTTCGACCGTTTGTGCGAGAAACTGGCGGAGCCTTGACCGGGCTGGGTCGGCAGTCAGGGGGGCAGAGTGAATTTTCAGCAACCGCTAGCGACTGCATCTGCGCAGGGAGTGTCGTGTGATGAAGCTGTATCTGGTGCAACACGGCGATGCCGTGGCCAAGGAGGTTGACCCCGAGCGCCCCCTGAGCGAGCGCGGGCAACAGGACGTGCTGGCGATGGCCGGATTTCTCAGCCAGGCTGGTATCCGCGCCCGCTGTGTGCAGCACAGCGGCAAGCGACGGGCCGAACAGACCGCGGCTATGCTGGCCGAAGCGGTATTGATAACGGGACGGTCGCAAGCGGTGCCCGGGATTGCTCCCAATGACGATGTCGGCGTGTTTGCCGACCGCATAGAGGGCTGGACGCAGGATACGGTCGTGGTCGGGCATCTGCCTTTCATGGCGCGCCTGGCTGCGTTGCTGCTGACGGGTGACGCCGAGCGGGAGCCGCTTTGCTATCAGCCCGGAACGGTAGTGTGCCTGGAGCGCAGCGCAGCGTCCGGATGGTGTCTCAGCTGGATGCTGCGACCGGAGCTTCTCGCCGCGGAATTCCTGAAACGGGAAATGTCGCACGCAGAATCCCACTCTCGATAACCTGTTGTCGACCCGGTACAGGCGGCCCTCGGTCGCCGCCTGGCGCATGCCTGCCAGGAGTTGCGGGTCAACCCGGCCGCCCTCGAACGGCGCGCAGGGCAGTGGCGTGGCGGCCGCTCCTGTGGTGAGGGCCAGGACGACAACAAGAACGAAACAATGCAAAGCGGCTTTGGTCACGCGCTGGATAGTCTCAACAGCAGGGCAATCGATTCAGGGCATTATCGGGTCGGGGGCTGGCAGGCCTATTGATGCGGGTCAACTCGATGGCGTTCCGCCGTGTACAGTCGCCCGCGCCGGCCGGGAGCAGAGCGCAATTGTTGAAAATACCAGGGAAATTGCGCTGGGAGCCGGTTTGCGGGCGCCTTTCATGAGCGGAAAAATCGGCTATTCTGGATATTGATCCCGCTTCGGATGGGAATGTCGCAAATAATCTTCGAACTGATGGGGATAGGATAATGAATGCGATGACGAAACTCGAGGCTGTCGTGCTTGTCGCAGGTATCGCCTGCGCCGGGTCGATGAACGCAAATGCCTGGTGGGACGACGATGACTACGATCGCTGGTACGACGGGCCATGGTACGGCGGCTATCCGGGCTACGGTTGGGGTGGCTACCCCGGTTACGGTTGGGGTGGGTATCCCGGTAACGGCTGGGGTGGGTATCCCGGTTATGGTTGGGGTGGCTACCGCGGATACGGCGAGGGCAGGACCATCATCGTGTACCCCCGGATCGATGACAGCAGCAGCGAGCCCCAGCCTCAGCCCCAGCGTCCGAGATAGACGGGTCGTCTGCCCAGCAGCGCCGGGTTGGTTGTGCGTTCGTTGCGTCACGGTTAACTGTTGCTTCGCAGGGGCGCACTTCCGGCCTGGCCCGAAGCCGGGTTGAGCCCGATGGCACAGACACCCCGAATCGTGACCGGCGCCATTGTCGCCGGTGTCATCAGCTTCGTTGTTCTGTACGTCAGTCTGGCACTGGGGCTGGTGTTCGCGCTCAGCCTGTTGCCGGACTCCATCGATCCCGCGTCGGTGCAGCGGGGGTTCAAGCTGCTCGGTGTGCTGGCGCTGCTGTTTCCCGGCTATGCGGCTGCGCGCGTCGCCGGCAGCAACGGTCTGGTGCATGGCCTGTTGACCGGCCTGTGTGCCGCGGCCGTCAGCGCGCTGTTTCTGGTCTACACCTTCAGCTGGGAGGGCACGCACCGGGAGGCGGCATGGTTCGCCATCGCCAGGACCGCGGGTCTTGCGGTTGCCGCGGGCTGCGTCGGTGGGCTGCTGGGGGACTGGCGCAATCGCAGCAATCGCAGCTGAGTCGGACCGGCGTCCCGGGCTGTTAACGGCACGCTGCTATCGCCTGTCGGTGGAACCCGGCCA
Source organism: uncultured Gammaproteobacteria bacterium (assembly GCA_963695455.1). Lineage (GTDB taxonomy): Bacteria > Pseudomonadota > Gammaproteobacteria > DSM-19610 > DSM-19610 > Thiogranum. Next base: position 49,660 of record CAVOGN010000021.1, read on the forward strand.
GCGGTGCCGGGGTACACTAGGATCGCTGCGCTTGCAGACCTGCTTCGGCTGCCAGCTGCGCAGGTCGGTCCGCCGCGTGGCCCGTGGTCGGTGTGCCATGCGCTTCCAGCGCAATCGGTATAACGGGGTAAGCGCCTGCCGGCACCGCAACGGTCTGCCCCAACGGCGTCAGGCCCCATTTTCGGCAACCGTAGTAGCCGATTTCTTCTTCGACGGACGGGTAGCGCCCACAGTTGAAATAGCGCCAGTAGAAGCTGTCGTAGCCTCGACAGCGGCGCTGTTCGCTGTCGAGCAGCGGGCAGGCGTGCCCACCGGGCCTGCAGCAATTGGAACAGTCGCCGCAGGAACCGCCGTGCGGCCAGTCCGAGCGGGGAAATGTGCTGGACGGATCGGGCGTGGAACGTGGCGGGCTGGTCAGGGGCACCGAGAACATGAAGGCACGGTTGTGACCCAGCATCATCGCCGTGAGTCGCAGCGCGTGGGGCAACAGGCGCACGCCGGCGCGCCAGTGGCGCCAGAAACGCCAGTCGCCGAAGAAGTACCAGGTCATCAGCGGCGCAGTGAGGAACCCGCCCACCAGGGTCAGCACGGAAAAGATGATGTAGATGATGAAGGTCAGACGGGCCAGGGCCCAACGAACCGGGTGTAACTGCTCGCGCATGCGTGGTGCCGTCCCAGGGATGAGGGTTTCAAGACCGGCAAGTTGCCCTGCTTCCGCGAAGCAGCGGGGCGCCGGATAGTTCGTGAACCAGTGGAGGGGCGTAGTGTGCCCCAAACGCGGGTCCGCAGGCAATCAGCGATGTTGCGGTATGTTCCAGGCGCTGTGCCGGCTTTCATCTGCGGCGGCCCGGCCCCGCCCGCCATGTGCAAGGCAGGCATGTCAGCTGGTGTCCGGTTTTGGACCCGACGGCATACTGGCCGGAAAGGCCATGACATTGCCGCCGGCGCCGCTGCCGGACACGATCTTGTTCTGGCCGGCAGTTGCGACCTCATCGATACGGATCACCGCCTGCATGGGGATGTGAGTACAGCTCACACCGCTGAATTCACTCTTGAGTTTTTCTTCCGAGGGATCAATGAGCACCTTGGAGCGTTCGCCGAAGATGATGTCCCGCACCTCGATGAAGGGATAGAGTTCACTCTGCCGCACCTTGTGGGCGTGGACTTCGTATACGTTGCCCTGGTTGTAGAACACGATGCGGTAGATCTTGTCGCTGCTCACGTTATGCTTCGCCTCGGAACCGGAACGGCAGTATAGCAGATGCCGGTGGTGCTCCGTGACGCTCGGCCAAAGCTCGTGTCGCGAGCGGGTCGGGCTGGCCGGGGCCTTTCCGGGCCGGCTGTGATCGAAATCGAGGCGCATTGACGGACAAGATGGGTTCTCCGCCCGGTACTGTTTGTTCGGCGGCGCCGAGAGCGTAGTATTCGAGTCGGGCGGGGCGCGAGCCGCTCGTGGCGCAGGACCGCGACTGTCATCATGACCGTTTTGAAATATTTTGCCTACGGTTCCAACCTGCACCCGCTGCGTTTGCAGCAGCGGGTGCCCTCGGCACGTCCGCTGGGGCCGGTCGCGCTGCCCGGCTGGCGGCTGCACTTTCACAAACGCGGCAGCGACGGTTCGGGAAAATGCAACGTTATCGAGACCCATGATCCGGCCGACCGGGTGCACGGGGTGGTCTACGACATTCTGGCGCGGGAAAAACCGGCCCTCGACCGGGCCGAGGGGTTGGGACGCGGCTACCAGCTGCAGCGCCTGCCGGTGCAGCCGCACGGTGAAATCTTTTTCTACGTGGCTGCGGCGAGCCATATCGACGATTCCCTGCAGCCGTTTTCCTGGTACAAGGCGTACGTGGTGGAAGGGGCGCAATTTCACGGCCTGCCGGCATCCTATATCGGCACCATCGAACAGGCCGCCGCCATGGCCGACAGCGATTCCCTGCGTCAGCGCAATAATATCCGGGTGTTGTGGCGCCTGTCGCGCTGAGGCACGCGTGGCTTTGCGCCATGCGGCGCATGGGTGAAACGAGCGGCGCGATTCGACGTTGCCGTGCCGGCGCGAAGGGCCGTAGAGGAGGGGTGTGTGAGCACAATCCCGGACCGACAGGGAGGCGCCCGGACCCTGTTGATGGCGGCGCTGCTGTGGGCGGGAGCCGCCTGCGGTGCGGCTCGGCCGGACATTGATCTCGGCGCCATCCCGCACCGCCCGCGCGCGCCGGAGTTCCCCTTCGAGCGCTTCCAGCAGACCCGTCCGCTCGACCAGCTGCAGTTTGCCCCCGACAACCGCAGTCTGTATTTCACCCGCAACGACGGACGGGTACCGAACGTATTCGTCATCGACCTCAGCAGCCGGACACTGCGCCAGGTCACGTATTTCGACGAACCGGTCACCGATTTCCTGCCCGACCACCGCGGCCGTTTCCTGATCCTTGCCCAGGACAGCGGCGGCAACGAAAATTTCGACCTGTACCGGTTCGATCTCGCCAGCGGGGAGCGGGTCCGCCTCACCGCGGTAGGCGACGGCGACACCACCATGCTGTGCGGCCTGTCGCCCGACGACCGCTTGCTGTACTACGCCCAGACCCGCGATCACCGTCGCGAGGCCGGCCTGTGGCAGGTGGAAGTCGACACCGGGGCGTCACGCGAGCTGCTGCCCGGCGACGGCCACACCTATGACTGCGAACAGCCGAGTGCGGACGGGCGCTACCTGCTGTTCGGCGAACTGGTGGGGTTCGATGAGCGCCACCTCGGCCTGCTGGATCTCGCCACCGGTACGCGGCGTGACATTGCGCGCGCGCCGGGCGTGAACAATGTCGATGCCTTTTTCGCCGGCGATCTGGTGTATTACCGCAGCGCGCTGGGGGCGGATCGCTTCCGCTTGTGGCGTTACTCCATAGACGCCGCCGAGGCGGCGCTGGTCGAGCTGCCGTTCGACAGCGACATCGAACGGTTTGCCATGTACGCCCAGGGGCGCGTGGCGGTGATCGGTTATCGCAGTGCGCTGGGCGGACTCACCGCGGTGTTCGTCGATGGCTTCGCCGAGCCTGACAGCTTCGGCCTGCCGCGCGATGCGCTTGCCGGTGCGGTGTTCAGTGACAGCGACCCGCGCCTGGGCGTGGTGTATACCGATACCCCCAGCACGCCGCGCCGCTACTATTTGATCGGCGGCGACGCACCGGAACTGCTCTACGATGCCAATCAGTCCGGTATCGACACCGACCTGTTCGCTACCGCGCGTTCGCTGCTGATCCCGAGTTTCGATGGCCTGGAGATCCCGGTGCATCTGTTCATTCCCAATGGCACCTCGGCGTGCGCACCGCGCTCCGCGTTGTTCGTGATTCACGGTGGGCCGGAAGACCACGTCGACCCGGTCTATCAGAGCGTGGCGCAGTTCCTGGCTAACCGCGGTTTCATTGTGGTGCTGCCCAATGTGCGTGGCAGCACCGGGTTCGGCAAGTATTACGCCTCGCTCGACAACGGTGACTGGGGCGGCGGGCATATCCGCGATATCGTCGCTGTGGCCGCTGCCGTGGGCGATCTCGAGTTTGTCGACGCTGACAATCTGTTCGTCGCCGGCGAGAGCTTCGGCGGCTTCAGTGTCATGTCGCTGATCACCCGTTACCCGACGACCTTCCGGGCGGCGGTTGATCTGTTCGGCTTCACTGAGCTGGCCAGCTTCGTCGACAGCTGGCCGCGCTTTCTGCAGCGCAACCTGTTCGTGGAACTCGGTTTCGACCCGCGCAGCGATCCGTTGCGTAACTGGATGCTGTCGCCGCTCTACCATGTGGCGCGCATCCGCATTCCGCTGCAGATTCACCAGGGCGCCAACGACAGCCGCGTACCTCGAGCGCAGTCCGACCGGCTGGTGCGGCGCATGCGCGAGCTCGGACTCAACGTGGAGTATTTCGTCTATCCCGACGAGGGCCACGGTTTCACCCGCCGCGCCAACGAGGGACTGGCCTGGGACCGCGTGGTGGCGTTTATCCGCCGCTGGCGCGCGGATTCCGGGTCATCTAACTGATTGATTTGACGCTGCCTGCGCCAGCTGCTAGAAGAGTAGGTGTTAAAGTGCCTGTTTGCACTTTCGTAGTGGAGGAATACATGCCATGCAAATCAATAAGATAAGACATGGCGGAATGCTGGTTGCCATGACTCTGCTGGTCGCCGATCCCGCCTTTGCCATGGATTTCGGCAATGTCATGAATCCGACCAAGTGGTTTGGCGGCAATCGTGACCGTTATGACGACGATTATTACTACGACGAGGGGCCGGGTTTCGGGGGGTATCCGCCTCCGTACGGCGCCCCCGGAGCCTACGGCGCTCCCGGCTTTGGCTACCCGGGTTACGGCGGTGCGCCGGGCTATGGTGCGCCCGGCGTCGGCGCGCCAGGCTACGGTTATCCGGGTGTCGCCCCTGGCGTGCCCGGGTACACCACACCCGCCTACGCTGCCCCCGAAACCAGCTCCGGTTCCGATGCGCTGGAAGTCGAACGTCTGAAACGACGCATCAGGGAGCTCGAAGATCAGCAGCGCCAGAGCGCCGAGAGCGCAGCCGGACAGTACAATTACCAGCAACCCATGTCGACGCCAGCCCCCTATGGCGGCGCGCAGCAGGGTTACCCGCCGCCAGCCGGCGCCCAGCAGGGTTACCCGCCGCCAGGCGGCGCTCAGCAGGGCGGCTACGTGACACCGCCGGCCGGGGGCTATGGCAGCGAGGGCTATGGCGCTGCTCAGCCCGGATATGGCGGTCAGCAGGGCTACAGTACTACGCCCACCGGGCAGAGCAACAAGTGGTATTACCGGGATGACCCCAGTCTGCCGCCAATGAACGATCAGTAACTTCGGCAGGCGCGAGGGCCGCGAGCTGTTGGCGGAGGGCGGTCCTGCGCGAGGTGGATTAGCATCGACGGACATGTCCAAACCGAGCCCCGACAGCGAGTCCTGCAGTTTGGCCGCTGCAGCCGATTTATCCGGTGTTAGCACGCTGGCGCTGCAGCCTGACGTGCCGCTGGCAGATTACCGTGCCGCCATGCAGCTGGCCGATGCCGAGGCGCTCAGATACCTCGGAGATCACATGCTGGTGTCGTGGTATGACCGCGACCGGAATTTCGAATCTCCGCAGCACGCCAGCGAGTGCCACCTGGACAGTGCGGTACCGGGCTATGTTGATTACGGCATTCACCACGGGGCAACCCTGAAGGTGGATATCGAGCAGGGTCGCTTCGTGTTTTTCTATCTGCCGGTGAATCTGTGATGGACGAGTAGCGTCACGGTTTTGCGACACTGCATGGTGCGCCCGTACGCGGCGATGCGCTATGCTGGAAACAGGGACTGCGGCGGCCGGTCGCCTCGACGTTGAGCGGTTTCAAGCGACGGGCGACGCAGCGCAGCCGGAGTCTGTCCTAGGGCGAACAGAGGGAGGGAACTATGCTGGGAGAATCGCACGACCTGATGAGTGAATTTCCCGAATTCCGCGACACAATCGAGACGTTGCGCAGCAGAGACGGAAACTTTGCCAGGCTGATGACCGAATACGATCAGCTGGATGCGCGCATTCGCAGAATTGAAGAGTTCGGTCAGCGTGTCGCCGACATGAGTATCGAGGAACTGAAGAAACAGAGGCTCAGCCTCAAGGACCAGCTTCACGCACGCTTGAGGAACGGGCACTCGCTCAATTGATCGGCCCGGTTGAATCGCGCGCCGGGGTGGCGTCGTGGCCTCCCGGCGGGCGCAGCCCCAACGACGTGCACCAGCGTATCCAATGGCATCGGCACGTCAGCCGCCAGCCAGCGCCTGGGCTTGATCAGACGCCGCGGCCCGTCCGCCGCTGGCCTGCTTGATACGATACATGGCGGCGTCGGCGTGGGTGAGCAGCTCGCGTTCGCTGTCCGCGTCATCGGGGAACAGCGCCGCACCGATACTGGCACCGATCTGCAGCTGTCTGCCCTCATAGTCGAATGGCAACTGCAGTCTGCGGTGTATGCCGTCCGCAATCGAGGCCACATTCGCGGCCTGACCGATCTCCGGCAGTATGACCGTGAATTCATCGCCGCCGATGCGCGATACGGTGTCCATTTCGCGTACCGCCGATTTCAGCCGCGCCGCCACTTCCCGCAGCACGGCGTCGCCGGTGCGGTGGCCGTAACGGTCGTTGATCGGTTTGAACGCGTCCAGATCGATATACAGCAGCCCCAGTCGCGACTGGGTGCGGCGCGCCCGCGCCAGTTCCTGGCTGAAACGCTCGTCGAATGACAGCCGGTTGTGGAGTCCGGTGAGCGGGTCGTGATGGGCGCGCTTGCGCAGTTCCTCCTCACTCAGCTTGCGCCGGGTGACATCGGAGAAAATACACACATAGTTGCTGACCTGGCCCTGCTCGTTTCTGATTGCCGATATGCGCAGCCAGGCAATGTACAGCCCGCCGTCCTTACGACGGTTGTAGACCTCGCCTTCCCAGTGTCCGTCGCCTGCCAGCGCCGACCACATGCCCTGATAGAAGGCCCGGTCGTGGCGGCCGGACGCCAGCAGGCGCGGCGTTTTACCCAGCGCTTCATCGCAGGTATACCCGGTGATGGACGCGAACGCATCATTGACCGCAACAATGTGGTTGTCCGCATCGGTAATCAGGACCCCCTCGGTGGTGGTTTCGTACAGCTTGGCGTGCAGCTCGATCTCCGCGGCCATGCGCCGGCGTTCCATGCGGTGGCCGGCGATGACCCAGGCCGCGCCCACGCCGCCCAGCAACAGCGTCAGCCAGACCAGCCCGGCGACGCCGAACAGTGTGTCGTAGAGGTGCTGCCTGAACAGGCTGAGCGGTAGCTCGGATACGATGCGCCAGGCATAGCTGTCGGGGTCGATATGGTGATGGCCGAGGTGCTGGTCCGGGACTTCGCCCGCGCTGTAGCCGCCAATCAGGGATACGGGGCGGATGGTGGTGTAGGTATACAGGGCTTCGTCGGTCGCGACCGTCCCTGCGTCGTGCTGCTGCATGTCGGTCCAGACACCCGGATGGGCAGTGGCGAACGTCGTGTTGTTGTCGAACATGAATCCCCACTCGCGTTGCCTGTCGGGCGCGCGGATCCAGTAACCGTCGCTGTTGAGCAGCGCCACGTTACCGCGCGAGCCGGCCAGCATCTCATCGAAGTGCACCAGCATGGGGTCTGCCAGATGATGCAGCAGCAGCACACCGCGCTTCTCGCCCCGGCGGTCGAACACGGGGGTCGCAAAGCGGATCACCGGTACGTAGGGGATCTCTATCTGGCCGTAATCGACGTTCAGATCGATGGGTGAAATGTACAACTCGCCACGGCCCAGTGTGCGACTGTCCTGAAAATAATAGCTGTCGCTCTTGTTCTGCAGCTCGGCGGCGGCGACGGTGCGCGCCTTGCCCTGCGTATAGTTGACCCGGACGCGCTCGTTGCCTTCCAGGTCGAGCAGGCGGATAACATTGTAGATCCGCTTCTGCAGCGCGAAAGAGATGAATTCGTCGCCGAGCGCGGTGCGCTCGTCGGCACTGAAATTATCGAGGTAGTTGCGCAGATGCCTGGCATTGGCCAGAACATTGATATCCGGCAGCACCTGCTCGAAGTCGCGCGTCAGGGACTTCCTGGCCAGCTCGATCTGCAGTTGTTCGTGGGCCTTCAGCAGCTCCTTCTGGTGCCCATGGTCGAGCGACAGGTACAGCACCAGCCCCGCGGTCAGCAGCAGTGCGTAGGGCAGCAGGTACACCAGCACAGGGCGGTGCGGTCTGGCTTTGTTCACGGTGTCCGCCATGAGCTAATGTAAAGCAAGAATGATACCTCAATTGAGCGCCGAGGGGCTCAGCTGCTTCCTGGTCACCGCCACGCCGGCTGCCCGTTGTCCATGGTCGGGCCGGTCAACACCAGGGCCTGCGCGCAGGCGCTTCGGGGTCCGGCTGTCCCGGGTGCAGAAAGCTGGCCGCAGGGCCCGGTTGTTATCCACAAATCCTGTGGATAACATTGTGGAAGAATACCTTTGGGGTCGCCCGAAGCCGCTCCAAGGCAGGATTTTCGCTAGATTGTGTATTTTTACCCCAATCCATTAAAATACTGTAAAAACAAAATGATACATAACATATTTCGACGCGGAGTGAGGCCGTGTCGCAATTGCCTGGTTTTTTTCTTACGATCCCGTTACGCCTGTGTAAAACGGGGCGGGGGCGGAACGTACGCCGCCGGCGTTGTCAATAGTGAGGCTGGGAATTTTTGCCGACGCGCGCGACGGTGTCGGCGACCCCTCGGCCCCGCTGACCCGGCCCGGAATGCCGCCTACGGGCACCTCGGCCACCCGGTGAGGGTGTGGCGATAGAGAAGATCATCTCGGGTGGTCAGACCGGTGTAGACCGCGGCGCGCTGGATGCGGCGCTCGCGGCGGCGTTTCCCTGTGGCGGCTGGTGCCCGCGCGGTCGCCTGGCGGAGGACGGTGTAATAGCGGCGCGCTATCCGCTGCTGGAGGTCGCCCGCACGGACTACCCCGAGCGCACCCAGCGCAACGTGCGGGACAGCGATGGCACGCTCATTGTGTACCGGCGAGTGCTCAGCGGCGGCACCCGGCTGACCGCCGAGTTGTGTCGACGCGAGCATAAACCCCTGCAGTTGATCGATGCCGCCCAGGTCAGTCCGGTGCGCGCGGCGCATACGGTCGCCGATTTTGTGGCGCGCGAAGGCATCCGGGTGCTCAACGTTGCAGGACCGCGCGCGAGCGGCTGGCCGGGAGCGCAGGCGTTCAGCTGCGCGGTCGTCGGGGGTTTTCTTGCCTTGGCCGGGGCGGACGCCGCAAACGGTCGCCATTGAGGCGGGCGAACGCGGTCAGCCTGTATTCACGCGGTGGCGCTGCCGGTGCGGCCGGCGCCGTTGTCCGGCAACAACCCTATACGCATAAGACCGATTTCCTTGTAGATGATATGCAGCGGTTTGACGCGCGACAGCGTGATGATGCGGGTACCGGACGGGTACGTGAAATGGTAGGTCAGGTACAGGTGCAGGTCGTGCTGCGTCTGCAGGATATCCCGTAACGCGTCGAGAATGCGCGCTTCCAGCGGCTTCGGGAACGGGTAGTGAAACGCGCCCACCTGCAGGCACCGGGAGCTGATGGTCAGCAGTGGCGGGGCACGCTGGCCGCGCAGCGCCTCGCGGTACAGCGCTCGGGTCACGGGGCGCGGCAGAATGATGCCGACCTGTTGCTCGGCGACCAGCCAGTTGATGGCGTCGTCGTCGAGTGCCTGGGCCTCGTGTTCGCCGAACGCCTGGCACCAGCCCCTGAAATACGCCGCGTAGCGCTTCACTTCCCGCTCGAGGGGCAGGTGATGGTGACTGTCAGATCTGCTGGAAACTCTCATGCCAGGCGCTACCGGTGCTGATCGAGTTAACCGCGAAGGCGCGCAAAGTCGCGTCACGCCTTCTGTATTTAACCATAGACTCAGTGAGCGCTTTGTTTTCGTGACTGACCCGGTATCTGACTGTTCGTCAAAGCGCGAACTGCTGCGGGCCGGTTTCGTGAGGCATCATTGTGTGTGCGTTGCTTTCTGTACTGGAAAACGGCCCCGGCGCGTCTGGTTCGCCCGCGCGGTTGATCCGCTCCCTTACGGCGCGTCCGGCGGGCTCGTTTCGGGCGTTCGCTCAAGCCAGGGCAGCGGTGTGAAGCTACCCAGGGCCTCGCGCTGCCACCAGTCGCCGCTCTGCGCGCGTTGCGCGGGGCTGGTGAACCGGTAACGGTAGGCGACGATGCGGATATAGCGCGGCGGGGCGTCCGCAAAAGGATTGTGTTCGAGCAGCGCCGTTACTGCCGGCGAGTTCTGCAGCAGCGCCTGAACGAAGGGTTCGAACCAGCGCAGGTGTTGCGGGTGCATGGTGACGAACCACATGCGCCAGTCAAGACGCGGCTGATGCGGTATCACCACCGGGGGACGTCTGGCCGGGTCGCCCGGTTTGTATTTGAAGACGTAGGGCTGCCAGCTGCTGCCGTCGCGTGAACCCAGCAACTCGAGTTCGATTCTCTCCGTCTTCATGGTCGCGAATACGTGGTACTTGTTCACCACCCGGAACGCTTCGGCATAGTCGAGTGTGCTGCCGATAATGCCGGAACTGCGTTTCAGGGTGGCCAGCTCCCAGATTTGGACGCTGCTGATCAGCAGGACAGCGCCGGCCAGGGCGGCGCTGGCGAGGCGGCGGGCCGGCAACGCCAAGGTCACCGGAGCAGGGCGGGGCAGCAAGGCGCGGCGCACCGCTTCCGGCAGAACGCGCTGCAGGGCGCGGTCATCGAACAGGAACAGGCACAGGGCGATGGTGAGGAAATTGAACCAGTTGTGGTTGCTGGTGAGGATGATCAGCAGCTGCCAGAATATCGTGATCCAGGCGGCCGCGAAGCGCCAGCGCCGCGGCAGAAACATCATGAATGGCACCAGGATCTCGACCACCAGGGTGGCCGCGGTGCCGGATTTCAATAACCAGTCAGGCAGCTGGTGCGCGTACCAGGCGAGCGGCGTCGGCAGCGGCTGGACTTCGAAGTAGTAGTTCAGCGCTGTCAGGCCGGACCAGGTCGGGTCCTGCAGGGTGAGCTTGGAGAGCCCCGACAGGAAGCGCAGGCGGAACAGCAGCCAGCGAAACAGCAGTACCACCAGGCGCGAACGCGGGGTGAGGAAAATGGCCAGAAAGCCCGCCTCCAGCAGCAGCCCGTCCCACTGGAAGGTCAGGAACACCTGCCCGGCGTGATACAGCGACAGATAGAGTGCAAATGCGAGCGCCAGGGCCGGCCTGGCGAGGCGGTTGAAGACGATGAGCAAGGCGGCGATGCAGCCGGCCAGCGCGGCGCCGGTCAGCGCGCTGTCGCTGGCATTGAGCCAGAACAGGGTGGGAAACTGGAAATAACGCTCCGGGCCGGTGTGCGACTGTATCTCGGCCAGCGTCTGCGTCAGTGGCAGGATACCCGCGCTACCCGCCAGCCCCTCGATCTGTACGCCGATGGAGGCGAAGGCGATCAGGTAGAAGACGCCCAACAGGCGCACGAACAGTGCTGCAACCAGCTGGTAGCCGTGATTCTGCTCCGCACCCATAGGTGACAAGCATAGTCGCTGCCGGTGCCCGGCGCGCCGCGCAAGGGGCGCACCCGGTACTAGACTTACAGTAACTACAGGACGCTACGGTGAATCGAACAGGAGGCCAGCATGAATGTCGGAGAGATTTGCAGTCGTGAAGTTACCGTCATGGATCGCGGCGAGTCGCTGCACCAGGCAGTCGCGCTGATGCGCGAGAATCACGTTGGCGACGTGGTGATCACCGAAAGCCGTTCGGGAAAAACGCTGCCGATCGGTATCCTCACCGACCGCGATATCCTTATCGAAGTCGTTGCCAAGGACGTACCGCTCGACAGCCTGGGCGTGAGCGACGTGATGAGTTCCGACCTGCTCACTGTGACAGAGATCCAAACCGAGGCCGAGGCGCTGGCGGCGATGCGCCATAAGGGCGTGCGGCGGGCCCCGGTGGTCGATGCGGGCGGCGCCCTGGTCGGCATCGTGAGTGTGGACGACGTGATCGAGGTGCTGTCCGAACAGCTGGGCAACATCGCTGCTCTCATCGGTCGTGAGCAGCAGCGGGAGCGCGACAGGCGGGTCGTATAGCGGCAGTCCGGTAAAACGGGCGCTCCGACGGGCGGTGCGATGTCTGGCGGTGGAATCGTGTTAAAGTTCCGGCACCGGGACAGATATGGTGTCCGCTGTTGATCGGGAGGAGATCGTGCAGATTGTCAGCGACTATGAACGATAAACGCAGGCACGAACGTATTGCGTTTCCCGCTGAAGTGAAAATCATGCATCCGGGTTTCGGCTCCATCATCGGGCGCACGCGCGACATGTCGGATGGGGGGCTGTTTCTGTTAGTCGATATCAACCCCGGGTTGGAGATCGGTGCGCGGGTTACGGTTCAGGCCCAGGACATCAGCGGGGAGGCGCCGCTGGTCGAGGCAAGGGTGGTGCGGATCGAGGCGAGTGGAGTCGCGCTGATGTACGAGGGTGACTGACAGCAGCATCCCTGATTCCCGCCTCAGGTCGAGGATAGCCGTGTTTCTTCGCGGGTGCCGCTGTCGAACAGGATCAGTTCCCAGCGGCGGGCGCGTACTTCGTGGCGCAGGATATAGATGCCGCCGTCGCTGCCGCGCAGTTTGAAGTAGCTGTGCTCCGGGTCCAGCCAGCGGTCGAGTGTATCCGTCACCGTGATCGGGCGCTGGCCAATGAAAAATCGCCGCGGCGTCTCCTGACCGTGGCATTCCACTTGCACCTCCAGGCGTGAGCGCCGCGGCGTGGTCATTGTCCCGCCTCGACATTGCGCTCCCCGGTGCCGCACGCCCGTGCCGGACGGGGCAGTGGCACAAGAGGCTCGCGCAGCGTTCGCAGTAGCCCATTTCTGAACATGAGGCACCTCCGGGCCGCGCCGCTCGCCAGAGCCGAGCACGGCTCGGCGCCAGTGGACAGTCCGGCCTTGCCCCGTATTATACACGCTGGCGCTCCCGCACCCGACGTTGCCGAACGGAGACTCCGCGGTGGTTTGCAGGGGGGGCCGTGGAAGCGCTTTAGCCAGGAGAACCAGATATGAATATTTCCAGACTGATCAAGGCCATTGCGGTGTTGCTGCTGCTGTGCTCGGTGTTGCCTGCGAGTGCCGCGGAGGCCGGCAAAAAGTTATTTATCAACCTCACCAGTGATGATGGTCCGCGTGCTGCCATGGCGATCGAATTCGGCACCAAAGTACTGCAGGAAAAGAAAATCCCGGTCACCATATTCCTCAACGTCGAGGGTGTGCGCCTGGCCAACAAACATATCTCCCAGTGCAAGGTGCCGCAGGAGCAGTTGCGCACCTTCATCAAGTTCGGCGGACGCGTCGTCATCTGTCCCATGTGCATGCAGAATGTCGGTGGCATGGACCAGGACGACCTGATCAGCGGTGTAACAATGGGCGGCCCGGACGTGACCTGGCCGGCACTGTTCGACGACAATGTCACCGTGCTGAGTTATTAGCCGGGCCTGTTACCCGGCCCTCGCCCGGCTGAAGCGGGTCGGGCCGGGGTGCAGTGCCGCCGGGCGGCGCCTCAGTTGGTGCGGGTGATGTTCAGCTCGATGTAGTAGGTCGCCAGGGTGTCGTCCGGTTCCTGGGCCGCGGGCTGGTTCCTGCGCAGCGCGGCTTCGACGCGTGCGACATTCAAGGTATCTGCATCGACGATCTCCGGATACAGGGCGTAGTGCTTGTCCACTGCCACTGCGCGCGCCCGTGCCAGCTGCTCCAGCCGTGAGCGGGTGGGGCGGCTAAGCTGCTGGAGCAGCAACAGCCAGGGCGCCTGCCAGGCGAGGAAATCCTGGATCAGCTGGCGGTGCGGTGCGCTGCTGTCGTCTTCGCGCAGAAAATAACGCGGAAAGGCGTCGGCGGCGAGGCTGCGGCCGCACAGCTGGGGGGCCAGATTGATACCCTGCAATCCTTCCCCCCGGCTGTCGGGGGTGCGGCGAAACCATTGCGCCCGCGGCGTGCAGCCAGCGCGCGCGTTGATGTGGCGGGTGAGGTATTCACCGGCGCTGGTGGGCGCCTCGGCGTCCCGCTCCAGCGCCTGCATGGCCTCGCTGTGGAACTCCCTGCGGCATTCCTGGCCGGCACGCCAGTCGATGTGGCAGTCCAGCTCGATGTCTTCCTCCCTGACCGCGCTGTGCAGCAGGGCGAGCGGCCGGTCGTGGCCATCCAGAAGCCACAGCTCGAGGGTGTCCAGGAGCGGAAACGGTACCTGCCGGTGCTGTTCGAGCAGGTATTCATAGACGATGGCGCCGCGATGTTCGAGCACTTTGAAGTCGTCGGACGGATACAGGGCGCCGCGTTTCAGACCCTGTTCGGCGGACCAGCTGCCGTAGCGTATATCGCTGGTCTGCACCCGGTTGCTGTTGGCGAGGTCCTGCACCAGCTCGGTATCGCGCACATAGATATCCCAGTGCACGCCGTCGGTGGTGACGGCCTCGGCACCCTGGTAGGCGATGATATTCATCACGCCGCGAAACGGGTTCAGCAGGCGTTGTGCGTAGCACTCCGGTTGCATGGAAGCTGGCTCGACCCGGCGCTCCGGGTCGCTCCGTCAGAACTCCGGTCATGGCTTGCCGGCGTGATGCAAATATACGTGCGGGGTGCGAAGTGCTGCAACCGCTGGCAGCGCGTTTTATGCCGGTGGTGCCAGGTAGCTGGTCACCGCATCCGCGACCTGGATCGCATTCTGGGTGCAATCGTTCAGCGCCACACCCCGATACGAGTTGCCGGTGAGGAACAGCCCGGGCAGGGCGGACAGGCGAGCCTCAACCTGCTGCAGCCGCTCGCGGTGACCGACCGTGTACTGGCAGATAGCCCGCGGCCACTGGAACACCTGTACGAATACCGGTTGCGCGGCGATACCGAGGATCTGGCGCAGCTCGGCGCGCGCCAGTTCGACCAGCTGTTCCTCGGGCAGCAGCGCCAGCTCCGGCTTGCGGGCGCCGCCGATCAGGGTGCGCAGCAGCACGCAGCCATCGGGCGCCCGGTGCGTGAAAATGCTGGACGTCCACAGGCTGCCGAGGATCCGGCGCCGTTCCTCGCCGGGCACCAGAAAGCCGAACCCGTCCAGTCGGGTCTGCAGCGCCGCCTGCTTGAAACCCAGCCCGACCACGGCCACCGGGGCGTATTCGAACTGCTCCAGTACGCCGGCAAGTCCGGCGTCCAGTGCCTTTAGCGGCGCTACCGCGTCGGCGGCCTGCAGCGCCACTACCGCCACGTCGCAGTCATAGCTGTGCCGGTCGGCACCGAGATACAGCCGGTAACCCTGTGCATGGCGTTCCACGCCGGTCAGCGGTGTGCCACAAGTGACCCTGTCGGCCAGTGTCTGCGCCAGGGTATCCGGCAGCACGGACAGGCCGCTGGCGAACGACGTCAGGGTGCCGGCGGGCCCGGCCGGCCCGCCGCCGGAGCGGCGGCCGCGCTTCAGCTGCAGTGCCAGCAGGGCACGGATCAGACTCCTGTAGTCGCGTTCCAGCTCGGCGATGCGCGGGAAACAGCTGCCCAGGCTGAGGCGTTCCGGATCGCCGGCGAACACGCCGGCTACCATCGGGTCGAGCAGCCGCGCGGCGGCTTGACGCCCCAGGCGCCGCCGCCCGAACTCGGCCACCGTGGGATCGCTTCCCTCCGGGCTGACCGGAGCCCACAGTTCGGCGACAATGCGCAGGCGCGCCGGCAGCGACAGCAGCCGGGAGCGGAAGAACGCCGGTGGCGAGCCCGGCAGTTGATGCAGTTCGCCGCGCGAAAAGATGAAGCGCCGTGCGGCGGCATCGCTGCTGCGCAGCAATTGATCCTCGATACCGAGTTCGCGGCACAGGTTCAGAGTAGAAGGCTTTGAGTCGAGAAAGCCGTTTGGCCCGGCCTCGCACAGGAAGCCGTCACGCCGCGCGGCGCCGATCTTGCCGCCGACCCGCGCTTCGGCCTCGAACAGGCGCAGTTCGTAGCGCCCACCCGCAGCGCGCAGGCGTTTGTCGATTTCGTAAGCTGTGGCCAGGCCCGAAATCCCGCCTCCCACCACCGCGACTTTTTTCATGCGCTTTCCCCTCCGGGATGAGTGCCCTGAAACCCGGATGGTACCCGCTACGGCTGTCGTTGGCGAAACACCCCGCATTGCGCGGCCCGGGGGCCATCTGCTATTAAGGCCGCATGGGTGCGAACAACATCAGAGTGCTGGTGCTGGGCTATGGCGAGATGGGCCACGCCATGGAATTCCTGCTGGGCCAGCGGGTGCAGCTGGACGTCTGGGAGAAGTTTCCGCAGCCAGGCTTCGAGTCCGTGCGCCTCGAAGCGGCCGCACCGCACGCTGACATCGTGCTGTTCTGCCTGCCGGTCAATCCGCACCGCGAAGTGGTCGAGGCCATCGCCCCGTTGCTGAAGCCGGACTGCATCTGCCTCAGCATTGCCAAGGGGCTGGACGAAGCGGGGCAGACCGCGGCGCAGATCTTCGCCGCTGTGCTCGATGAACGCCAGCCTTGCGCGCTTTTGTACGGTCCGATGATTTCCGAGGAGATTCGCGCCGGGCGCTATGCGTTCGGCCAGGTCGGGTGCCGTACGGAGGACCTGTACGCACGGGTGCGGGCGTTGTTCGCCGGCACGCGCCTGTTCACCGAATACACCTCCGATATCGCCGGCATCAGCTGGTCGGTGATCCTCAAGAATGTCTACGCCATGGTGTTCGGCATGGCCGACGAGCTGCGCCTGGGTGACAATATGCGCGGTTATCTCGCCGTGGCCTCGCTGCATGAGCTGGATCAGATCGTGCGCGGCATGGGCGGGCGCAGCGGCAGCCCGTTTCACCTCGCCGGGCTCGGTGACCTGATCGCCACCGCCACCAGCGAGGAGTCGCATCACCACGAGCTGGGGCGCAGGCTGGCGCGCGGCGAGACCGAGAGCATCGAGGGCGAGGGGGTGCACACGCTGGCCATGGTGAGCAGGCACCGGCTGCTGCAGGAGGGACAGTACCCGCTGTTTCATCTGGTGCACGAGATGGTCAGGGACCCGCGCGATGCGGCGGCGCGCATCGACGCCTTTCTGCAGCGCCGTTACGCCGGACCTTTCCAGTAAACAACTGTCAGCGGGGTACCCCATGCAATGGCTCGACCGAATATCGTTGTCTCTGCTGCTGCCGGTGGCGTTGCTGCTGGCACTGGCGCCCTTTGTCCCCGAACCGCACTTGTGGGAAAAGCTGAAAATGCTGTTTGCCGGGACCCTGACCCGGCCGATCGATATTTTCGACCTGGTGCTGCATGGGGGGCCGCTGGTGCTGCTGGTGCTGAAGCTGATCCGCATGCGCAGTCAGCGTTAGCGGGTCGCTCGCCGTGAGCGTGCGACCCGCTGCTGTGGTACCCACCTTGGCCCAGGGAGGCAGTGCGCGTGGCGTCCCTGCTCGCGCGTAGCCTGCAACGCTTCACGCGCGTCGAGCCGGGTGAAGTCAGCGCCCTGCTGTGGGCGTTCAGTTATTTTTTCGCGCTGTTGTGCAGCTACTACATCGTCAGACCGATGCGCGACGAAATGGGGGTGGCCGGAGGTGTCGACAACCTGCAGTGGCTGTTCACCGGCACCTTCCTGGCCATGCTGGCTGCCGTGCCGTTGTTCGGCTGGGTAAGCTCGCGCTATACGCGCCGGCGTTTCGTTCCGCTGGTGTATTACTTCTTCATCGCCAACCTGCTGCTGTTTTTCCTGCTGTTCAGAACCGATCTCACGCACGCCTGGGTCGCGCGCGCCTTTTTCATCTGGGCGAGCGTGTTCAACCTGTTCGTGGTGTCGGTGTTCTGGAGCCTGATGGCCGATCTGTTCAGCAACGAGCAGGCCACACGCCTGTTCGCCTTCATTGCCGCAGGCGGGACCTGCGGCGCGCTGGCCGGTCCGGTGATCACCACCAGCCTGGCCGTGCCTCTGGGTGCCACGAACCTGTTGCCGCTGTCGGCCCTGTTTCTGCTGTGGGCGGTGCTCTGTGTGCAGCGCCTGGTCGCCTGGAGTGAACGCGTATCTGCGGCGGCGCCTGCCAAGCAGGACGCCGCGAGCGCGGAACAGCCGTTGGGCGGCGGGCTGTTCGACGGCATCCGACTGGTGCTGAGCTCGCCCTATCTGCTGGGAATCTCTGTGCTGATGCTGCTGTTCACGACCCTGGCCACCTTTCTGTATTTCCAGCAGGCGCAGATCATCTCCGAGCATTTCGCCGACGCCGCACAGCGCACCGCGGTGTTCGCGGCCATCGACCTGGCGGTGAACAGCCTGACTATACTTATGCAGGTGTTCCTGACCGGCCGCCTGGTCAGCTGGCTGGGGCTCCCCGCCACCCTGGCGCTGGTGCCGCTGTTGCTGGCGGCCGGTTTTACTGCGCTCGGCTTCGCCCCGGTGCTGGCGGTGCTGGTGGTGGTGCAGGTGATCCGCCGCGCCGGCAATTACGCCATATTGCGGCCGGGGCGCGAAATGCTCTACGTGGTGCTGGGCAGACGGGAAAAATACAAGGCCAAGAATTTCATCGATACAGTGGTCTATCGCGGTGGTGACGTGGTGAGCGCCTGGCTGTATTCCGGATTGCGTGGTCTGGGGCTCGGGCTCGGCGAGATCGCCTGGCTGGCGGTGCCGCTGGCCGGGCTGTGGGGCTGGCTGGCATTTGCGCTGGGCAGGCGCCAGACGCGCCTGGCACAGGCGCACAGGAGAGCGATATGAGCAATCGGATCTACCGGCCGCAGCGCCGGGGTTTCATCAAGACACTCGGTGGCTTGGCGCTGGCGCTGACCTGCCGCCCGGTGTGGGTGGCGGCGCAACAGCAGGCGTTGATCCGCAAACCGATTCCGTCCAGCGGCGAGCAGCTGCCGGTGATCGGTATGGGTACCTCGCGGACCTTCGATGTCGGCGACGACACCGAGGCCCGGGCCGCGCTGCTGCCGGTGCTGCAGGCATTTTTCGATCAGGGCGGCGCGCTGATCGATTCCTCGCCCATGTACGGCTCCAGCGAGCAGGTCACCGGCGACCTGCTGCGTCAGATCGACAACAAGGACGCCCTGTTTGCCGCGACCAAAGTGTGGACCTACGGCAAACAGGACGGCATCGAGCAGATGCAGCGCTCCATGCAGCGCATGGGCGTCGAGGAGTTCGATCTGATGCAGATTCACAACCTGCGCGACTGGCAGGTGCACCTCGAGACCCTGCAGGAGTGGAAGCGGCAGGGGCGGGTGCGCTACATCGGCATTACCACGTCGCACGGCCGCTTTCATGACGAGCTGGAGAGCATCCTCGACATCGAGCCGTTCGACTTCGTGCAGTTCAGTTACAGCATCGGCAACCGCACGGTGGAACAGCGGCTGTTGCCGCTGGCGGCGGAGCGCGGCATGGCGACACTCATCAACCGTCCCTTCCAGCGTGGCGAGCTGTTTGCCGGGGTGAAAGGCAAGCCGTTGCCGGACTGGGCCGCGGAGTTCGATTGCGCGAGCTGGGCGCAGTTCTTTCTCAAGTTCGTGGTGTCCCATCCGGCCGTGACCTGCGCGATCCCGGCCACCTCCAAGCTGCACCACATGCAGGACAACATGGCCGCGGGTTTCGGCCGCCTCCCGGATGCCGCACTGCGCCAGCGGATGGTCAGCTACTTCGAGGCGCTGTGAGCCGGCTGATCGCCGCCAGAGCTTCCGATGCCGGTGCATAACGAGGACATCGCAGTCATCTTCGAGGAGATGGCCGATCTGCTCGAGGTCGAGGACGCCAACCCGTTCCGGGTGCGCGCCTACCGCACCGCGGCGCGTACCGTCCGTGCGCTGGGAGGCGAACTCAGCGAGATGCTCGCCGCGGGCAGGGATCTCACCGAACTGTCCGGCATCGGCAAGGATCTGGCGGCCAAGATCGCCGAGATCATCGCCACCGGGCATGCCGAGGCGCTGGACAAGCTGCACCGGGAAGTCCCGGCCGGCCTCGAGGCACTGCTGCGGATACCCGGGCTGGGGCCCAAACGCGTCAAGGCGCTGTACCACGATCTTCACATCAAGAGCGTGAAACAGCTGGAAAACGCGGCGAAACGCGGCCGCATCAGGGAGCTGCCGGGTTTCGGCGCCAAGACCGAACAGCGTATTCTGGACGCAGTGGCCGCCGAGCGCAGCAGCGAAAAACGCTTTCTGCACGCCACGGCGCGCCAGTATGCCGAACCGCTGCTGGCCTATCTGCAGTCCGTGTCCGGCGTCAAGGAGGCGATAGTCGCCGGCAGTTACCGGCGCGGCAAGGAAACCGTGGGCGACCTGGATATCCTGGTCACGGCAAGTGCGAAAAGCCCGGTGATGCAGCGCTTTGTCGAGTACGATGAGGTCAGCGACGTGGTGTCCCAGGGCAACACCCGCGCCACGGTGTTCCTGCGCAGCGGCCTGCAGGTGGATCTGCGCGTCGTGGAGCAACAGAGTTTCGGTGCGGCGCTGCACTATTTCACCGGCAGCAAGGCGCACAACATCCAGATTCGCCGCCTCGGTCAGCAGCGCGGGCTGAAGATCAACGAGTACGGCGTGTTCAAGGGCGACGAGCGGGTCGGTGGTAATACCGAGGCCTCGGTATTCAAGGCCGTGGGTCTGCCTATGATCCCGCCGGAGCTGCGCGAGGGCGGCGACGAGATCGAGGCGGCGAAGCAGGGCGAGCTTCCCAGACTCGTTACGCGCGCGGATCTCCGGGGTGATCTGCACATGCACAGCCAGGCGACCGACGGCAACGCGACCATCGAGGAGATGGCGCGCGCGGCAAAACAGGCCGGCCTGAAGTACATCGCCATAACCGATCACTCGCGGCACCTGACCATGGTGCACGGTCTGGACGAAAAGCGCCTCACCGAACAGATCGAGCACATCGAGCGTCTCAACGAGAAGCTGAGCGGAATCACGGTCCTGAAAGGCATCGAAGTGGACATACTCGAAGACGGGCGCCTCGACCTGCCCGACAGCATTCTCTCGCAGCTGGACCTGGTGATCGGCGCCGTGCACAGCCAGTTTCGCCTGTCGCGCGCCAGGCAGACGCGGCGCATACTGCGTGCCATGGAGTCGCAATATTTCACGCTGCTGGCGCACCCCAGTGGGCGGCTGCTGGGAAGCCGCCCAGCCTATGAACTGGACATGGCGGCGGTGATAACCGCAGCGCGTGAGCGCGGCTGTTACCTGGAGCTGAACAGCCAGCCGCAGCGCCTGGATCTCACCGACAGCCACTGCCGGCTCGCCCGGGAGGGGGGCGTGCTGTTGAGTATCAATAGCGACGGGCATCGCAGCGGGGATTTCGCGTTGCTGCAGGGCGGTATCAACCAGGCGCGTCGCGGCTGGCTGGAGAAGGGCGACGTGTTGAATTCCCGCCCCTTGGGTGCGCTGCGCAAGCTGCTCAAGAACACCATGGGCTGAGCATGCACCAGAAGGGCGCTTGTGGCCGTGAGTTTCTCACCTGCGCGCGGCAGCCTCAGGGTCTGGAATCAGCGGCTTGAGGATTGCGACGGCGCTGCGTTCCGGTTGTCGGGCCGCCGGATGCACCGACAGTCTGATCCGGGTTTCGCTCGAGGTTGCCTTTAGGAACAAGACTGTCTAACGTATGAGACGCAGACAGCACTGGATCCTTCACCACGCGGGTGGTGTTGCAGCCGAACGGGATGTCTGCCTGATGGTGGCACGGTAGTTTTCCGCTGCGCCAGGCCAAGGCTGTCGACAACGGGATGGGAAAGCGAGTGATGGAACGACGTGCAGAGCTGGACGCCATAGTGGAACGGTACCGGCGTGAGCCGACCGCGCTGCTGCAGATTCTGCGCGACGCCCAGGACCTCGAGGGCTGGCTGCCGCCGGCGACCCTGACCTATCTGGCCCAGCTGCTCGCGTTGCCGCGCGCCCGTGTCGAAGGCGTGGCCGGCTTCTACAGCTTCCTGCACCTGAAACGCCCCAGCCGCTACCGGGTTTTGTTCTCCGATAACATCACCGACCGTATGCAGGGCAATCAGGCGTTGCTGGAAGGCATGTGCAAGAGTCTCTGGCTGGAGCGGGGTAAGACCTCAGAGGATGGGCTGGTGCTGGTGGATACCACGTCGTGCACGGGTATGTGCGACCAGGGTCCGGCCCTGCTGGTGAACGGCTGGGCAATAGCGCGGCTGACGCGGGCCCGCATCGACGAGGTTGTGGAGCTGATACGGTCCGCCACACCGGTAGAGGACTGGCCCGCCGAACTGTTTCTGATCGAGGACAATATCCACCGTAAGGATGTGCTGCTCGATGCTTCACTCCAGCCGGGCGAGGCGATCCGCGCCGCGATCACGCGCGGGCTGCGCGACGACCAAGGCTCGCCCAGGGGGCCGCTGGCAACGCTGGAGGCGATCAAGCGCTCCAACCTGCGCGGCCGTGGCGGGGCGGGTTTTGCCACCGGGCTCAAATGGGAAGCCTGCCGCAACGCGCCGGGAGATATGCACTACGTGGTCTGTAATGCTGACGAGGGCGAGCCGGGGACCTTCAAGGACCGGGTGCTGCTGACCCGCTATGCGGACCTGCTGTTCGAGGGAATGACGGTGTGTGCGTACGTGATTGGCGCGCGCAAGGGTTTCGTCTATCTGCGCGGCGAATACCGGCATCTGCTGGCGCCCCTGCAGGCCGTGCTGGCGCGCCGCCGGGCCGACGGCCTGCTCGGTGAACGGATCTGCGCGCAGGCCGGGTTCGCGTTCGATATCGAGATCCACATGGGCGCGGGCGCCTACGTGTGCGGTGAAGAGTCGGCCCTGATCGAATCCCTGGAAGGCAAGCGGGGTATTCCGCGCAATCGTCCGCCGTATCCGGTAACCCACGGCTATCTGCAGCAACCGACCACGGTCAACAATGTCGAAACGTTCTGTGCAGCCGCCCTGATCGCGTTGCGCGGCGGGGAGTGGTATCGCAACATCGGCACCGCCAAGTCCGCGGGCAGCAAGGTTCTGTCGGTTTCCGGTGACTGCGCGCGCCCGGGGATCTATGAATATCCGTTCGGCGTGACGGTCCGCGAGGTGCTGCAGGACTGCGGGGCGGAGCAGACCCAGGCGGTTCAGATCAGTGGACCGTCGGGCACCTGCATCGATGCCACCGAGTTCGAGCGGCGCATCGCTTTCGAGGATCTGCCCACCGCCGGGGCTTTCATGGTGTTCGACGCGTCGCGCGACCCGTTCGAGGTGGCGCGCAACTTCACCCACTTTTTCGCCCACGAGAGCTGTGGCTTCTGCACCCCCTGCAGGGTCGGTACCACCCTGCTGTGCAACGTCGTGGACAAGATCCACCGGGGCAAGGGCTCGCGGCACGAGCTCAACCAGATCTTCCGGCTCAGCCGCTTGTTGCAGTCGTCCAGCCACTGCGGATTGGGCCATACCGCCTGCAACCCGCTGCTGGACACCATCAAGCGGTTCCGTCCGGCGTACGAGCGGCGCCTGGAGTCGCTCGAATTCGAACCCGCCTTCGACCTGGACGGGGCACTCGAGCGGGCCCGGGCGATGACCGGCCGCGACGACCCCGGTGCGCACTCGAGGGTAGACGAATGAATTCCGGGAAGATCCCTGCAACGTTCCTGCTCGACGGCGAGGAAGTGCCGTTCGAGCCCGGCCAGACGGTGATACAGGCCGCACTCGCCGCCGGCCACTATATCCCGCACCTCTGTTATCACCCGGAGTTCCAGCCGCACGGCAGCTGCAAGGTCTGCACGGTGGAGGTGAACGGCCGTACCGCCGCGTCCTGCACCATGCCGGCTGCGGCCGGCATGGAGGTAGCCAGCGAGACGGCGGCGCTGAACGAACAACGTAAGACGCTGGTGCAGATGCTGTTTGTCGAGGGCAACCATTTCTGTCCCTCGTGCGAAAAGAGCGGCAACTGCCTGTTGCAGGCGGTGGCCTATGACCTGGAAATCATGTCGGCGGAACTCGACTACCTGTTCCCGAACCGGCCGGTTGATGCCTCGCACCCGGAAATCCTGCTGGATTTCAACCGCTGCATCCTGTGCGAGCTGTGTGTACGCGCCTCGGCGGAGGTGGACCGCAAGTGCGTGTTCGCCCTGTCCGGGCGCGGCATCACCAAGCATCTGATTGTCAATGCCGAATCCGGGCGCCTGGCCGACACCGAGATCGCGGTCACCGACAAGGCCCTGGAGGTGTGCCCGGTCGGCGTCATTCTGCGCAAGGGCGTCGGTTTCCAGGTGCCCATCGGCGCGCGGCGCTTTGACAAGAGCCCGGTCAGCGACCAGGCCCTGGAGGATGCGCCGCGCAGTCCCGCGGCCAAGAGCGAGGGCGCGACATGAGCGACGTTGCGAATCCGCGGCTGCGCGTCGCCACGACATCGCTGGCCGGTTGTTTCGGCTGCCACATGTCGCTGCTCGACATTGACGAGCGGCTGTTCGAGTTGCTAAAGCATATCGAATTCGACCGCACGCCGCTCACCGACATCAAGCACTGTGGTCCCTGTGATGTCGGGCTCATCGAAGGCGGCATCTGCAACGCGGAGAATGTCGACGTGCTGCATGAGTTTCGCAGCAACTGCAAGATCCTGGTGGCGGTCGGTGCCTGCGCGGTCAACGGCGGCCTGCCGGCGCAGCGCAATCACCTCGACCTCGGTGCCTGCCTGCAGGAGGTCTACGTTACCGAGCCCAGTCTGGCCAATGGCTGTATACCCAATGACCCCGAACTGCCGCTGCTGCTAGATAAGGTGCATCCGGTGCACGAGGTGGTGAAAATCGATTATTTCCTGCCCGGTTGTCCGCCGAGTGCGGACGCGATCTGGAAGTTCCTCACCGATCTGCTGGCAGGGCGTACGCCGCATCTCGGCCATGGCCTGATACAGTACGATTAGCTACCCGGAGTATTGTCCCATGAGTTCCGAACTCGAAACCGCCGCCAATCCCGCCGGCCTGGAGCGGGTGGTCATCGAACCGGTGTCCCGGGTGGAAGGGCACGGCAAGGTCTCCATCCTGCTCGATAGCGACGATCACGTGCAGCAGGTGCGGCTGCACATTGTCGAGTTTCGCGGTTTCGAGAAGTTCATCCAGGGGCGGCCCTACTGGGAGATCCCGGTCATGGTGCAGCGGCTGTGCGGTATCTGCCCGGTCAGCCACCACCTGGCGGCGGCCAAGGCGCTGGACCAGGTGGTCGGGGCCGGGCGACTGACCCCGACCGCCGACAAGATCCGCCGCCTGATGCATTATGGCCAGATCCTGCAGTCACACGCGCTGCACTTCTTTCACTTGTCGTCGCCCGACCTGTTGTTCGGGTTTGACTCGGACCTGGCGCGGCGCAATATCGTCGGCGTGGCAGCCGAGCACCCGGATATCGCCAGGCAGGGCGTGCTGCTGCGCCGGTTCGGGCAGGAGGTAATCCGTGTCACCGCCGGCAAGCGGGTGCACGGCACCGGCGCGATCCCGGGCGGCGTCAACAAGCCGGTAACCGCGCAGGAGCGCGACGAACTGCGCAAGGACGTCTACCAGGTCGTCGCCTGGTGCCGCGCGGCGGTGCAGCTGGCGAAACGCCTGCACCTGTCCAATATCGGCCTGTACAACAGCTTCGGTGCGTTTCGCTCCAACCTGATGAGCCTGGTGGCGCCGGACGGGGCCATGGATCTCTACCACGGTGCGCTGCGGGCGCGCGACAGCAATGGCGCAATCCTTTTCGATAAAGTCGACTACAGCCGCTACTGGGACTACCTCACCGAGGAGGTCAAGCCGTGGTCGTACATGAAGTTCCCCTACATCCGAACTCTCGGTGCGGAGCAGGGCTGGTACAAGGTCGGGCCGCTCGCCCGGGTACAGAACTGCGACCACATTCCCACGCCGTTTGCGGAGGCGGAGCGGCGCGAGTTCGTCGACTTCGGCGGTGGGCAGCCGGTGCACGCAACGCTCGCCTATCACTGGGCGCGTATGATCGAGATGCTGTTCGCGGCCGAATCGATAAAAGACCTGCTGCACGATGACGACATTCTGAGCGACGACCTGGTAACTGCCGGTGAGCGTTGCGAACGCGGGGTGGGGGTCATCGAGGCGCCACGCGGTACCCTGATTCACCATTACCGGGTGAACGAGGACGACCAGGTGGTGCGCGCCAACCTCATCGTCTCGACGACCCACAACAACCAGGCCATGAACGAAGCGATCCGTCATGTTGCCAGGCGCTATCTGGACGGCCGCAAGCTCACCGAGGGCCTCCTCAACCACGTCGAGGTGGCTATCCGCGCGTTCGATCCTTGCCTGTCGTGCGCGACCCATGCGCTCGGCAGGATGCCGCTGCACCTCGAGCTGTTCGATGCCGAGGGTCAGTGCATCGACACCCTGGTCAAGAATTCGCGCGAGCGGTGTCCCTGAATCCCGCACCGGCGGCAACCCCGGCGCCGCTGCTGGTCATCGGCATCGGCAATCCCAGTCGCGGCGACGACGCTATCGGACCACTCGCGATCGAGCGCCTGGACGCGCTGGCGCTGCCTGACACCGAACTGCTGACCGATTTCCAGCTGCAGGTCGAGTATGCGCTCGATCTGGTGGGCCGCCGCGAAGTGGTGTTCATCGACGCGGCGGCATCCGGTCCGGCGCCTTTCAGCTTCCACCCGGCGACCCCGGTGGCCGATGCCAGCGCCACCAGCCACGCGCTTTCCCCGGCAGCCGTGCTCGAGGCCTATCAACGTGTCACCGGCGCGCCGCTGCCGGTGGCGTTCATACTGGCAGTGCGCGGCTATCGGTTTGAGCTGGGTGCCCCCCTCAGTGTCGCGGCCGCGGCAAATCTGGACGCTGCGCTGCAGATGCTGGTGTCGCGACTCGCCGGACCCGTTCGCGGACCGGGCGCGGACGGCGCCGACTGCAGCACCTAGTGCAAGGTGTTTCTGTCTCTGCACCGGGTTTGTGCGCACGCCACGCGTTGGTGCGCCGGACACACCCGACAACACGCTCGATGTCGATGGTTACCCTGCTTGATTGTGGCTGTTTGGTACATTGACAGCCGCCAGTGATGTGCTCTAGTCTGTTTTCACTTGGCGAACAACCTATCGCTTCGAAAGAAAGCGACGCCTGTTGTAGGCAACCATCTTATGGCACGGAATGCCCGGCCGGGAGGAAGTGGAAATGATCAACTATCAGCAACTCTATGAACAAAACCATCAGATCGTCGAGCTGTCGAATATTTTGTCCTATCTGTTCCAGGATCGGTCCATGTGCGATACCGAAACCTGCTGCAGCCTTTTCTACCGCTATATCGAAAAGGTCAACGAACATATGGAGCTGGTGGATAACAACCTGTACAAGGATCTGCTCGCGCACCCGGAAAACGACATCAAGAATACGGCACGCAATTTCATGAGCGGTGGGCAGGAAATCAAGCACATTCTCAACCGGTACGAAAAGCAGTGGTGCCGGAGGATGAAACAGCAGATCCTGGTTGGTGCCAAACACGAGCAGTTTCTGAAGGAAACCAACGAAATGTTTGCCCTGGTTCTGGATCGCATCCAGCGCGAGACCGAGCGTCTTTACCCCTTGGTGCGCGAGATCACAGGGGATTCGCGCCACGCCGCTTGACAGCAGGTAGCCGGCGCGGCGAGTCCGCCGTCCTCCAGTTCAGGAGGACGGTAGCCACCGCTCACAGGGCTTGCGGCGGGTTGCCGCCGCAACGGGGGGGCCGTTCAGTTGCGGCCCAGTCTGTGGACCGCACAGCTGAACCGCCCGCCGCCTGGTCGGAGTGCCTGTTCCCAACCCGCGTTTCTCACTCGCGTACCGCCGCCTGAGAAACGCGCGTTAGTCCTTGGGCTTAGGTGCGGTAAGCCTGTCTTCATATAGTTCGGCCAGGGGAAGCCAGACTTCCTGGAACAGCAAATTTTCTTTGTCGTAATCCGTGTCAGCCGATTCGATGATATCGATCGCACGCCGGTACAAAAATTCTTCCAGCTCCAGCTTGGTCGCCATCTGCAGTATCCTCGTTCAAGCGTGTGTTCATCAGAGCCTATCTCATAATCCCCCGCGGCCGCGAGCGTGGCGATCTTGCCCCGTGGTGCGACGCGGCCAGCATGCCATCACCGCACTCAGCGCAGCCGGCGCAACTCGACACGGCGGTTTTTCAGTAGTCCTTCGCGGGAGCTGTTGTCGGCGATCGGCTGTTCCGAGCCATAGCCGCGGGCCGTGATATTGGCGGGATTCACGCCATGCGCCGTCAGGTATTCGCGCACCGCCTTGGCGCGCTGCTCGGACAACCAGCGGTTGTAAGCGCGGTCGCCCTGGGCATCGGTGTGACCGGCGACCTCCAGTTGCAGGCGGGGGTACTGCACCAGGATACCGGCAACCCGGTCCAGGATGGCGCGCGCTGCGCCGGTCAGCTCCCTTGAGTCGTAGCGGAAGTTGACCCCCTGCAGGGAAATCGACGCATCCGGGGCGCAGCCCATGTCGTCGACCTTGGCGCCGGCGGGAGTTTCCAGACACAGGTCGAGCGCATCGCTGATTCCATCCGCGTCGCTGTCGTCCCCGCGGCTGAGGCCGGGTGGCAGGGTGCTGGTGGCCGGCTGCAGCGGCGCAGCGCCGGCAGGTGTCTCCAGACCGGCGAGCTCACTGTCTGCGGTTTGCGCCGGGCCAGCGGCGGCGGGGCGCGCGGACTGTGCCTTTTGCAGTGCCACCGAGACGCCTTCCAGCTCGTTTTTCATTTCAGCCAGTTCCTGGTCGCGTTCGGCGAGCTCGGTGCGCAGACGTTCGGTTTCCTCGCTCAGCGTCCGCTGATGGTCCTGAAACAAAGCCAGCTGCTGGCGCGTTTCACCAAGCGCGCTGTTGATCTTCTGCAGTTTGCCGCGCAGCTGCTCACGGTCTTCGCGCAGGGTGCGGCGCTCCGTTTCCAGCATGGCAATCTGCTCGCGCTGGCCCGCGAGCGCCCCATTGGCCTGCTCGAGCTCGCTGCGCAGGCGCTCGCGTTGCTGTGCCAGGTTTGCGCTCTGCGTTGCCTGCTCTCGGTTCGCGTCGAGCGCCGCGCTGGCCTCGGCGAGTTCGGCATCCAGCCGGTCGCGCTCGCGGCTCAGCGTCTGCTGGCGGGTTTCCAGTTCGGCGACGCGCTGCTGCGCCTGCTGCAGCGCCGCGTCAGCCGTCTCGAGCGCGCCACTCAGCCGCTGCTGCTCGGCGCTCAGCGCCTGCTTTTCAGCCGCGAATCCGTCGACCTGCTGCTGCAGGGTGTCGCGCGCCGCGTTGGCGGCCTGCAGCTCGGCGTAAAGACGGTCGCGCTCCTCCACCAGCGCCTGCTGCCGGGTCATTTGTTGCTGCTGCGTCTGCAGCGTGCTCCTGGCGGTTTCCAGTTCGGTCCGCAGCTGCTTGTGGCGCTCCTGCAGCGCCTGCTTCTCCGCCTCGAGGCCGGTGACCCGGCCCCGGGTTTCATCCAGTGCCGTGGTGCTGGACTCCAGCTGCTGCTGGACGTCCCGGTATTTTTCCTGCTGCGCCTGTAGCTGCGCGTCGAATCCGGCGGCCTGCTGTTGCAGCACGGCAAGCTCGCTCTGCAGCCGATCGCGTTGTTCCGCCAGCGCCTGGTTTTGCTGCACCTGCTGCTGCAGCGGGGCGAGCGCAGCGGTCGCGGTTTCGAACTCACTGCGCAGTCGCTCGCGCTCCTGCTGCAGCTGCTGCTGACTGGCCTCGAGTGCAGCGATACGCTGCTCCCTTTCGGCCAGGTTCGTCTGGATCGCCTTCAGCTCGCCGGCCAGTCGTTCGCGTTCTGCGCTGAGCTGCTGTTGTTTGCCCGTGGCGGCGTCGCTGTGTTGCCGCAGCACCGCCAGGGCCTGGTTTGCGTCCTGCAGCTCGCCCTGCAGGCGCGTGGTTTCGTTGTTCAGCGTCTGTAACTGCGCCAGCTGTGCCTGCTGGTCGGAATGCGCCGCACGGGCGCGCTCGAGTTCGGCCTGCAGCCGCTCGCCTTGTTCGCTCAGCTGCTGTGCGTCATTTTGCAGTGCAGCGATTTGTTGTGCGCGCTCGCCGAGCGCAGCGTTGGCCGCTTCCAGTTCGCCTTGCAGGCGGTCGCGCTGTTCGGTCAGCGCCGGCAGCTGGGCAAGCTGCTCCTGGTTGTCGCGCAAGGTGCGGTTGGCGTTCTCCAGCTCCGCTTGCAGCCGGGCGCGCTCCCGGTTCAGGGTCTGCTGCTGCTCGGTGAGGGCATCGATCTGCTGATCGCGTTCCTCAAGCGCCGCAGTGGCGCGGCCTACCTCGGCCTGCAGGCGGTCGCGCTCCGCCTCCAGGCTGTCTTGCTGTGCTTGCAGTGCGGCTACGCGCTGCTGCAGTTCGTCCACCGCCCGGCCGGCGTCGTCCAGCGCCGCCTGCAGGCGGTCGCGTTCTGCGCTCAGTGCCTGGCTTTGCACCAGCTGTTGCTCACTCTGGCCGAGCGCGGCACGGGCCTCTTCCAGTTCACTGTGCAGTTGCTCGCGCTCGGTGCGCAACGTCTGCTGCTCGCTTTGCAGCCCGGCGACGCGTTGCTGCAGTTCGGCAGATGTTGTGTTGGCGCTGTCCAGCTCGCCGGCCAGCCGGTCGCGTTGCTGCGCGAGTTCCCGGGCCTGATCGAGTTGCTGGTGCGTTTCTCCGAGTGCTGTGTTGGCGGCCGCCAGCGCGCTGTCGAGACGTTCGCGCTCCGCCGCGAGACTCTGTTGCTGCGTTTCCAGGGCTGTGTAGCGCTGTTGCAGGTCCTCGAGTGCAGTATTCGAAGCGTCCAGCGCTGCCTGCAGCCGGTCGCGTTCTGCGCTCAGCTGCTCGGCCGCGGCCAGCTGCCGCCGGCTGTCGTCGATTGCCGCCTGGGCCGCGGCCAGTTCACTCAGCAGCCGGTCGCGTTCTGCCTTCAGCCGCTGGTGCTCGGCGGCGGCGGCATCGCTGTGTTGCCGCAGCTCGGCCAGGGCCTGGTTGGCGTCGTCCAGCTCGGTCTGCAGGCGCTTGGACTGGTCACTAAGGGCCTCCAGCTGCGCCAGCTGTGTCTGCTGCTCGGCGCGTGCTGCGCGGGCGCTTTCCAGTTCTCTGTGCAGACGGTCGCGTTCCCCGGCCAGGGTCTGCTGTTCGGTGTCGGACTCGGCAAGCTGCTGGCGGGTCTGCTCGAGGGCGTTGTTGGCGGCTTCCAGTTCCTCCTGCAAGCGTAGCCGCTCGTCGCCCAGCGTTGCGCTGCGGGTCTGCAACTCGGTAATCTGCTGCTGCGACGCGCTCAGATTGCCGTTTGCCGTCTGCAGCTGTGCACCGAGGCGGTCGCGCTCTTTGCGCAACGCCAGGCGCAGTGATTCGAGCTTCTCGATTTCCTGTTGTTTTTCACTCAGCGCGCTGCTGGCGGTCGCGAGCTGTTCCTGCAGCTGGTCGCGCTCGGCGCTCAGATTCTCGCCGCGGGTTTGCAGTTCCGCGATCTGCTGCCGGTACCCGTCCAGCTGACCGCGGGCGGTTTCGAGTTCTGTCGCCAGGGCGGCGGACTGCTCGCGGGAGGCATCGTGTGCACTCTCCGCGCTGGCCAGTTGCCCGCTCAGTCGGCGCTGCTCGACGAGCCCCTGCTGGTACTCGCTGTCGGCCCGCTGCAGTGCCGCGCGCGCCTCTTCCAGGGTGGCGCGCGTGTATTCCAGTTCCTGATTTGCCTTGTCCAGTTGCGTTGCCTTGGCATTCAGCTCGGCCTGCAGCTGCTCGCGTTCCGATGCCAGTGCGGCGGCGCCATCCGCCTGCGACGGCCCACCAGCGGGGGGTGGCTGTGAGGGTGCAGGGTAGCGGTACTGGGGTTGCCTGTAGCCACGTGGCGCAGCGTAGCCGCCTTGCGGCAGTGTATAGCCCTGCGGAGCGCCGTAGATCTCCGGTGGCGGGTAGCCCTGGGGCGACCCATAGCCGCCGACCCGGCCGCGCGGGTCGCCTTGCCAGTTCGGGTAGGGGCCAGCCTGCGGGTAGCCGCCGGGCTGCTCGGCCCAGCTCTGGGCGCCGCTTAAAGCCAGCATGGATGCGATGAGAATGGAATGCGAAAACGGCGTGCGGCCCATGACGCTCTCCCCCCTGCGTCGAGAAACTGTTGTTGTTGAATTATAGGCCTATGGTACGTTCGCCACTGTCCCTGACACAACTTTTCCGCGCGGCATCGGCAAAAATCAGCCATAATCCAGGCTGTTAGCGGCGCGGGCTGAATCGCCACCGGCGTCCGTGGCGGCGGTGGGGGAGGAGTAAGCAGTGCGAGCGATTTTTGCCGACCGCAAGGTGCTCTCCTGGGCGCTGTACGACTGGGCTAACTCGGCTTTCTCCACCACCGTGCTGGCGGCGTTTTTTCCGGCGTTTTACAAGGATTACTGGAGCGCCGGGGTCGCGGCCAGCACCAGTACCTTCCAGCTCGGGCTTGGCCACGCGCTGGCCAGCGCAGTGATCGTGATCCTGGCGCCGGTACTGGGCGCGATCGCCGACAGCGGTGGCGCCAAGAAACGCTTTCTCGCTTTCTTCGCCCTGTTGGGCGTGGGCATGACCGCCGCCCTGTATGCAGTGGCGCAGGGCGACTGGCTGCTGGCCATTGGCGTCTTCGTGCTCGCCAATGTCGGTTTTTCCGCCGCCAACGCGTTCTACGATTCGCTCATCGTCAATGTTGCCGAACCCGAACAGCTCGACGTGATTTCGGCCTATGGTTACGCGCTGGGCTATGTGGGTGGCGGGCTGCTGTTCGCCTTCAATCTCACCACCGTCATCTGGCCGTCGTGGTTCGGCCTTGCCGATGCGTCTGAGGCGGTGCGGCTGTCGTTTCTGAGCGTAGCGCTGTGGTGGCTGCTGTTCACCATACCCCTGCTGCTCAACGTGCCCGAGCCGCGTCGCGCGGTGCGTGTCGGTGCGGTGGGGGCGATACGGGCCGGCTTCCGGCAACTGGCGGAAACCCTGCACGAGTTGCGCAAGCTGCGCGTGGTATTGACGTTCCTGGTCGCCTACTGGCTGTACATCGACGGCGTGCACACCATTGTGCGCATGGCGGTCGATTACGGCATGGCGCTGGGCTTCGAAATGCAACACCTGCTCACGGCTCTGCTGATCACCCAGTTCGTGGCCTTCCCCGCCGCACTGGCATTCGGGTTTGTGGCCGGCTACATCGGCGCCAAGGCCGGCATTCTGATCGGAGTCGCGGTGTACAGTGTGGCAACCATCGGCGCGGTGTTCATGGACTCGGTCAGCCATTTCTACGCTCTCGCAGTCGTGATCGGGCTGGTACAGGGTGGTGTGCAGTCGCTCAGCCGCTCCATGTATGCGCGTCTGATCCCGGCCGACAAGTCCGCCGAGTTTTTCGGCTTCTATAACATGCTCGGCAAATTCGCCGCCATCCTCGGGCCGCTGATGGTCGGGTTCGCGAGCCTGGCCACCGGCAGTCCGCGTGTCTCGCTGCTCACCATCATCATCCTGTTCGCGGCCGGCGGCCTGCTGTTGTATCGCGTCGATGAACGCCGCGGTGCGCGCATTGCTCACCAGCTGGAGCAGACCTGACGGGGCACTGAAACACTTCGTTACACTTCCTTACAGCCGCGACATAAGCGTGCAAAATTTTCCCCTTAGTCTTGTTTGCAGGCGTAGCGGTCGGCGCGTTTGCGGCAGGTCAACACGCCAGTTCAATATTCGGAACCGATTAAGGAGTGATACGATGAGGAAACTGTTACAGGTTACAGCACTGGCCACCCTGCTCAGCGCGCCGGCGGCGTTTGCGCATCACCCGGCGGCGGATATCGTCGACCCGGAAATCTATGCAATGATCGACAGCATGGTGGCGGATACTCCGCACGCCGACCTGGTGTTCACGGACATGGGTGGTGGCCTGACCGAGATTACCGTCAGCAGCCGTGACCTGCGTACCCTCGAGAATCTCATCGATGACGGTGTGCTGGAGTATGCGTCCATGCTGGATGGCGACGTGGATGTGGCCATCGACTTTGTCGACAACGGCAGCGTCACCCTGACCATCTCCCAAAGTCCCCTGTAATCTCGGCAGCCCGCTCGGTCCGGTACGCACTGTGCCGCGGCCGGGCTGTCGGTTTGCACCCAGCCGCGTTGTCAGGGGCCGCCGTCGTTCCCTGGCAATGCAGCTGCGGTTATTTCGCCGCCCTGCGCCGGGCGACCGGTTCCGGTCGTCAATCCATGTCTTCCTGCAGCAGGATGCGCGTTCCTTCCAGGGCGAGTGCCTGCTCGTCGATGAATTTCAGCACCAGCGTACCCATACTCAGCATGTCGCCGTGCTTGAGCAGTTGCCGGCTGATCGGTCTTCCGTTGACCCGGGTGCCGTTGGTGCTGCCGAGGTCCTCGACGCTGACGTCCAGCATATCTTCCAGGTAGGCGCTGGGCGTGAGCCTGATCACGGCATGATTGCCACTGACACTGGCGTCGTCAGGTTGCAGGTCGTTACCGGGGTTGCGACCGATGCTGAAGCATTCACCCGTCAGAGGGTGCTCGCTGACCAGGTTACCTTCGACGATTTGCAGTACTTTGTACATGATTTCCAACCTCTCTGGGTGTTGTGTCAGGCCGTCCTGCGACGGCCGCCACGAAGCTGTGCCCGGCATTTGCGGATCGCCGCCGCCATGTCTGCGCCGCTGACAAAGCGTTTGCCGGGGTCCTTCTGCAGCGCGCGCATGACCAGCCGGGTCACGGACGCCGGAAGCCCCTGACGCGCCTTGCGCAACGGTGGTGTTTTTGCGTTCGCTATCTGGTACATCACGTTAGCGACCGAGTCGCCGCGAAACGGCAGGCTTCCGCTCAGCAGCTGATACAGAGTGGTGCCGAGGGAAAACAGGTCCGAGCGGCCGTCCACCTTGTTGCCAGCGACCTGCTCGGGCGACATGTAGGAGGGGCTACCGAGTATGGTGCCGGTGCGGGTGCGGTTGCTGTCCAGCATGCGGGCGACGCCGAAGTCGGTGATTTTGGCCAGCCCACTGGCCCGGTCGTAGATTATGTTGGACGGCTTGATGTCCCGGTGTACTACCTTGCGGCCGTGGGCGTACGCCAGGGCGTCGGCGACTTGCGCAGCGGCCTCCAGCACCTCCCATACCGGCAACAGCGTGGAGCGGTGAGTCCAGGCGTCCAGGCTTTCCCCGGGCACATAGTCCATCGCCATATAGGCAAGATCGTGCTCCTTGCCGACGTCGTGGACGGTAACGATATTGGGATGATCCAGGCGCCCCACTGCCTCGGCCTCACGGAAGAAGCGGGCCGTGGCGGCTTCCTGCTCGGCGCCGACGGGGGTGTCCAGGAGGGGCAGGGCCTTTACCGCCACCTCGCGGCCGATTTTCGGATCCAGCGCCAGGTACACGGTACCCATGGCGCCGCTGCCGAGTTCGCGCTGCAGCTGATAGCGGCCGAGCACCGGCAGTTCCATGACCGGATTGTCCAGTATCAGGGTACGGTTGACGCTCGCGCTGTTGGCATTGGGAAACCGGTCTGACAACGACACCAGGCGCTCGCGGCGGTGGCTGGCGTCGCGAAAGTCTCCGGCAGTGGCCTCCAGGTGTGCGTAGATCGTTTGCGCCCTGGCAACCTGGCGGCGGCGTTCGTACTCCAGGCCCAGTTCGTACAACGGCTCCAGGGCTGCGGGCGCCGGCAGGCAGCCCACGAACTGCTCCATGGCGGGGTCGAGCTGGCCCTGGGACTGCAGGTTCCTGCCCAGTTCCAGGCGTGCCTGGGTCGCCTGCTGCTGCAGGCTGGCGAGCAGCACGGCCTGGCGTGCGGCAAGGGTCAGCACGACCTGGACGCTGACCACAAAAAGCGCCGGCAGGATCAGCGGCAGCCAGACTGCGTGCACGATCAAGCTCACCAGTGCGACATTCAGCAGCACGGCGGCGGCCAACCCCGAAATCACGGGTGCACGCATGCGGTGCCAGGTCACCGGCAGCAGCACGAGGTAGAGTGCAAACAGCACCACCAAGGCGCGCTGGGCGCCGTAAGCCCAGGCCGGAAGCGCGATGTTGTCGCCCTCCAGCATGCTGCCAAGTACCTGCGCCGACCAGCTGACCGGAGTGTGTAGCCGGCCCGACGGGCCGTGCAGCCTCGGTACCAGGGCGGGTGCCGTGAGTCCCAGCAATATCGCTTTGCCGGTCAGGCGGCCGGCCAGCGCATCGTCCTCAAGCACGTCGCCGAGCGAGTACAGGGGCGGCGCGGCGGCGGGGCGGGGATAGTAGGTGAGATCGGTTCCGGCCATATCCCGGGAGGCGCCGATATGCAATGGCCCCCCCGGCGTGTAGCTCAGCCGCGTGGCGTCCACACCGCGTATGGCCGCCAGCAGCGCCAGCTCCAGACCCGGAACATAGCGCCCGGACACCCGGGCCAGGCTGGGTGCGCCGTGCACTCTCTGACCGTCCCGGTAGCGCCGAGTGATGCCGAGCCCGGCCGCGCCGTCGAGCAGCAGCGGTAGTGGAGCCTCCACGCGGTTTTCCGCGGGCGCCGGCGCGGAAACGAGGCCTTGCAGCAGAAAATGCCGCCAGGACAGTGCGTCCAGGGGGGTGGCAAGCGCGAACCGCTCCAGCTGCCGGGGCGCCGTGGCCGGCGCTGGCTGGGTCGCGGCTTGGGCACTGAGTACCAGGTTGCCGGCCGTCGCGATTGACCGCGCCAGCCGGCGGTCGACATCCAGTCGCGCCAGCCAGCCAGTGGCCTTGTTACGCAGTGGCCGCTCCAGTGAGTCCAACTCGCTGCGCAGGGATTCCAGGGCCAGCGGCGTTTCGGCACCGCTCAGCGGCAGCATCACGCCGATCGCGGCCGGCCGAAAGCGCTGCAGTCGCTCCAGCGCCGCGACGATGCGCTCGCGTGGCCAGGGCCAGCTGCCCTGGCGGTCCAGTGTCGCCTGGTCAATGGCCACCACCGCAACCGAGGCGGGCGCCTGCGCCGTCGGCAGGAACCGGCTTCCCCACGCCAGTAGCAACGTTTCCAGGTGGCCGGCAGGGGGCGTGAAGCTGGCGGCCAGGGTGGCCACAGCGGCTGCGGCAACCATGAGGCGGTAGGTGTTCCAGGCGGGTGCGTTCACCTTCAAGTCGGGCCTCTCCCAGGGCCGGTACCCGGCCTGCGTGATAGGGCGCGCCGCGTGCCGGGTATGCTGGCGACACCCGGCGCACGGTCGCGTTCAAATTGAAGTATCGGTATGGTTGGCAAGGGCTTTACGCACCCGGGCAGGCGCTGCCCGACGGGCAAGGGGGGTGCGGAAGAAGTGCTACAGGCGAGGGGTGAATTTTTGAACTGGTTCTCACTTTGGCATGCCGGGCCGGGGCGCGTGCCCGTGGCGGGCGCGGTTCTGTTCGCAGTGATTCTGGTGGCTGCGGGCGCCGCCGTGCGCGCCGCAGAACCGCTGTTTGTTGGACGCTTCTCCGCGCAGAATCTGAGTGACTGGGAGGAGCGGAAGTTCAGCGCTGCCACGCGCTACCGGCTGGTGCGCCTCGCTGGCACGACGGTGTTGGGCGCCGAGAGTGAGCGCAGCGCCTCGGGTCTGGTGCGCAGGATACGCGTCGATCTGCACCGCTATCCCTGGCTGAACTGGCGCTGGCGCATTGAGAAGCGGCTCCACGGCGGCGACGAAAAGACCCGATCCGGCGATGACTATGCGGCGCGGCTCTACGTCATCGCCAGCGGCGGGCTGCTGTTCTGGAACACCCGTGCGGTGAACTACGTGTGGTCCGCACAGTCAGACAGGGGAGAAACCTGGCCCAATGCTTTCGCGGGCGATAAGGCCATGATGCTGGCGCTGCGCTCCGGCGCCGACAGCACCGCTACCTGGTACAGTGAAAAGCGCAATGTGCGCGACGACTTCAGGGCTCTGCACGGCACCGACATTCGCTACGTCGATGCCGTGGCGCTGATGACCGACACCGATAATGGTAACGGGCACGCGGTTTCCTATTATGGCGATATCTTTTTCACGGCGGAATGACGCGCGGCTGCGGTGGTGTGCCGGCCACACGGTGAGCGCGGAGGGAGAACACCAAGGTGTCAGATGAATCCGGACAAACCCTGGCGAGACACGCTGCGGGGCGCTTCGCGAGCCTGCTGGCGGCGCTGCTGCTGGTGGCCGCCGGCGCCGGCGCAGAACCGCACCTGGACGCAGAGGACATGCAGTTGACACCGGCGCTGGCGCTCAACGCGCTGTCGGATCTCGATAGCGTCGTTGCCGGGCTGGCCGAACACCGCGTGGTATTCGTGGGCGAACAGCACGACCGTTACGAACATCACCTTACCCAGCTCGAAATCATTCGTCGCCTGCACCAGCTTAACCCGCAGCTGGCGATCGGCATGGAGGCGTTTCAGCAGCCGTTCCAGCGCTATCTGGACGCCTATATCGCCGGTGAACTGAGCGAGCAGGAGCTGCTGCGCGACAGCGAATACTATGCCCGCTGGCGCTTCGATTTTCGCCTGTATGCGCCGATCCTGCGCTACGCGCGCGAGCACCGTCTGCCGGTGGTGGCGCTCAATCTTCCCGAGGAAATCACCCGCCAGGTTGGGCGCGGCGGCATCCAGTCCCTGTCTGAACAGGATCGGGCGCAGATTCCCGCCGACATCGATCGCTCGGACACCGAATACGAGCAACGACTGTCAGCGGTGTTCGACAGTCACCCGCGTCGTGACGGGCAGAGTTTCGAGCATTTTCTCGAGGTGCAGTTGTTGTGGGACGAAGGCATGGCGCAGCGTGCCGCCGATTATCTGCAATCAAATCCGCAACAGCGCATGGTGGTGCTGGCGGGCAGCGGCCACCTCGCCCATGGCAGCGGCATACCGCAGCGTCTGCTGCGCCGGCTGCCGGTCAAGAGCGCCATCGTGCTGAACGGCTGGCAGGGCAGCATCGAGGTCGGCCTGGCGGATTATCTGCTGTTTCCCGAACAACGCGCGCTGCCGCCGGCCGGCAGGCTGGGTGCACTGCTGGACGACCGGGGCAGTGAGGTCAGGGTATCGGGGTGCCAGCCCGACAGCCCCTGTGCAGGCGCCGGCCTGAAGCCCGGCGACCGCTTGGTGTCCATCGACGACCGGCCGATCGCAGGCATGGCGGATCTGCGGCTGGCGATGTGGGACAAGAGCCCGGGCGACCGGGTCAGCCTGGAGATCAGCCGCAAGCGCTGGATCTTCCCGGCCAAAGCCATGCAGCTGGACATCGAGTTGCAGGACGTTCAGTGAGGCCGGAGCACACCTGGACGTTAGCCATCGGGTGGCTGCTGTGGTTGCCGGCACTGGCCGCGGCTGCGCTGCACCATGACCTGGTGGTGAGCGTCGATCCTGATCAACACCGCATCGAGGTGCAGGACACCATCAGCGCCGGCGGTGCGGCAATCGGGCGCGTGCAATTCGCTCTGCATCCGGCGCTGGAGGTCGAGGTAACGGACGCGGGCGCGCGCCTGGTCGAGCTTTCGCCAGCGGCGAGGGACCCCGGCATCGCCGGGAGCGAGGTGCTGGTGCCGCGGCGTTACCGGGTCGAACCGGCACCCGGGCAGCAGCAACTCACGTTGCGCTACGGTGGCCGCATCCTGCACGCCTTGCAGCAGCAGGGCGAGGAGTATGCGCGCAGCTTCAGCGAGACGCCCGGTATGATCGCGCCGCAGGGTGTGTTTCTGTCCGCGAGCAGTGTCTGGTATCCGCAGTTTCCCGGCCAGCTGGTCAGTTTCGACATGCGTCTGCAGTTGCCGGCCGGCTGGCGCGGCATGAGTCAGGGCGAGCGCCTGGCAGCCACGACCGTTGCCGCCGGTGTCGAGGAGCGCTGGCGCTGCGCCGATCCGCAGGAAGAGATCTACCTGCTGGCGGGGCGCTTCAGCGAGTACCGCAAGGACGGCGACCGCGTCGAGGCACTGGTCCTGTTGCGTGAGCCGGACGCGGCGCTGGCGCAGCAATACCTGGATGCCACCCATACCTACGTCGAACTCTACAGCAAACTGATCGGCCCATACCCCTACAGCAAGTTCGCTCTGGTGGAGAATTTCTGGGAGACCGGTTACGGCATGCCGTCATTCACGCTGCTGGGGCCGAGGGTCATCCGCTTTCCCTTTATCCTGCATTCCTCCTATCCGCACGAGATACTGCACAACTGGTGGGGCAACGGCGTGTATGTCGACTATGGCTCGGGCAACTGGGCCGAGGGCCTGACCAGCTACCTGGCCGATCACATGATCAAGGAACAGCGCGGCCAGGGTGTCGAGTACCGGCGCACCACGCTGCAGAAATACACCGACTATGTGCGCAGCGAGAAGGACTTTCCGCTCACTGCGTTCCGCGGCCGCCACAGTGCCAGCAGCGAGGCGGTCGGTTACGGCAAGACGCTGATGCTGTTTCACATGCTGCGTCGTCAGCTGGGCGATGCGCGCTTCATCGAAGGCCTGCGCAGCCTCTACGACCAGTACCGGTTCCGGGTGGCGGATTTTGCCGCCGTGGAAAGGGTGTTCAATGAGGCGGCTGAACAGCCGCTGGCTGGTTTTTTTTCGCAGTGGGTGCAGCGCCAGGGAGCACCGGGGCTGCAGCTGTCGGAGCCGCGCGTGACCGGGCGTGGCGATGACTATGTGTTGTCGGCGCTGATCGAACAGACCCAGAGCGGCCCGGTTTACGACTTGCGGGTACCGGTGGCGGTAAAGTTGCAGGGTCAGTCCGATGCCTGGCAAAGCGAGGTACGGCTGCAACAGAAGCGCACCCGGATCGAACTGACGTTGCCGGCGCCGCCACTGGCCCTGGCTGTGGATCCCGAGTTCGATGTATTCCGGCGTCTGCACCGCGAGGAAATTCCGCCGGCCGTCAGTCAGGCGATGGGCGCCCAACAGGTGCTTATTGTGCTGCCGTCGCAGGCGCCGGCGGCGCTGCAGGATGCCTACCGTGAGCTTGCCGAGTCCTGGCGCGCGGGCAATCCGCGCGCGGTCGACATCGCCTCGGATGCTGAGCTGGAACATCTGCCCACGGATCGCGCGGTGTGGCTGTTCGGCTGGCGCAACCGGTTTCGTGCGCAGCTGGACCGGGCCCTGGATGGCTATCCGTTTGTCGCCCAGGGTGACAGTGTGCGCATCGAACAGACCCGCCTGACGCAACAGGCGAATGCCGTGGTGGTGATGGCACGCCAGCCCGCCAGTCCGGACCAGGCGCTGGGCTGGCTGGCAAGCGAACAACCGGCTGCCTTGGCCGGACTGGGGCGCAAGCTGCCGCACTATGGACGCTACAGCTACCTCGGCTTCGCCGGCGCGGCCCCGGACAACGTTCTCAAGGGGCAGTGGCCGGTGGTGGACTCTCCGATGTCGGTGCAGCTGGTGCAGAATGCCGGCGCAGGCGGCGAGCAGGCGCCGCTGCGGCTGGCACCGCGCCAGCCGCTGGTGGCCGCGGCGGAGCGCTTCTCGCGGGCCCGCCTGCAGCGTGATGTAGAAACTCTGGGTTCCGAGGCCATGGCGGGGCGCGGTCTGGGCAGCCCCGAACTGGATCGGGCCGCCGACTATATCGCGGCTCAGTTTCGCAACGCCGGCCTGCAGCCCGGCGGTGACGATGCGCGGTCCTGGTTCCAGACCTGGCAGCAGCGCGTCGACGTGCTCGACGCCAGCGTGACGCTGAAGAACGTCATCGGCATCCTGCCCGGCAGCGACCCCAGGTTTGCCGGCGAGAGCCTGGTGGTCGGCGCGCACTATGATCACTTCGGGCGCGGCGCCTACGCCGACCACGCCGCAGCGCGCGGCAAGCTGCACCCGGGCGCCGACGACAATGCCAGCGGCGTGGCGGTGATGCTGGAACTGGCGCGGGTACTGGCGCGCCAGCCGCAGCCGCGCAGCGTGGTATTTGTGGCCTTCAGCGGCGAAGAGACCGGACGGCTCGGTTCGCGCCACTATGTGCAGAACGCCGGTGCCTATCCAGCCGGCAAGATCATCGCCATGCTGAATCTCGATACCGTCGGGCGGTTAGCCGACAATCCGATAACCGTCTTCGGCACTGGCTCGGCGGAGGAATGGGTGCACATTTTCCGCGGTGCCTCGCACGTCACCGGGGTGGGCGTGCAACCGGTCGGTGACGATTTCGGTTCCAGCGACCAGAGCAGCTTTATCGCTGCCGGGGTGCCGGCGGTGCAGCTGTTCGGCAGCCTGCACGCCGACATTCACCGGCCGGGCGATACTCTGGACAAGATCGATGTTTCCGGCCTGGTGAAGGTCACGGAGGTGCTCAACGAAGCGGCGCTATACCTGGCCGCCCGGCCGCAGCGGCTGACCTCGAATCTTGCCGGCGAACCTCAGTCCGGGCAGGCCGCGGTGCCCGGCAAGCGGCGCGTCAGCCTGGGTACGGTGCCGGATTTCGGCTTCAGCGGTCCCGGTGTGCGACTCGAGGATGTGCGGGCAGGGTCGCCGGCGGCGCAGGCCGGTCTGCAGGCCGGCGATGTTATTATCGCCGTCAACGAGGGCGCGGTGGGCGATATGCGCGACTATGCCGCGGCCCTGAACGGGCTGCGCCCGGGCGACGCGATCCGCGTGCGTTTCCGCCGTGCCGGGGCCGAGCAGACAGTGACCACGCGAGTGGTTGAGCGTTAAGGGATGGTGAGGCAAATGCATGAGCTGAAGGCGGGTTGCAGGAACGGGTGGCGCGCGCTGGGCGTGGCGCTGGTGGTGCTGGGGCAGGGAGCGGGGGCGGAAAGCAGCCGCAGCGTCGCATCCGACGCATTGACTTTTGCCGGCGAGACGCGCCTGGCCAATGTGCGCCAGATCACCTTCGGCGGCGAGAACGCCGAGGCCTACTTTTCCCACGATGGCAGCGAGCTGATTTTTCAGTCCACGCGTGACCCGCTGCAATGCGACGCCATCTTTCGCATGCGTGCCGATGGCAGCGGGGTGCGCCAGCTGTCATCCGGCCAGGGGGTCACCACCTGCGCTTTTATCGCGCCCGATAACCGGTCAATCATTTACGCCTCCACCCATCGTGCACATGAAGCCTGTCCGCCCAAGCCGGATTACTCGCACGGCTACGTGTGGCCACTGTACCCCGAATACGACATCTACACGGCCGGACCGGAGGGCGAGAACCCGGTGGCGCTGACCGATAGTCCCGGTTACGACGCCGAGGCGGTGTACTCACCCAGGGGTGACCGCATCGTGTTCACCTCACTGCGCACTGGCGACCTGGAGGTGTTCCTGATGAAACCCGACGGCAGTGAGGTGCAACAGCTGACCGATGCGCCCGGCTACGACGGTGGCGCGTTCTTTTCCCTGGACGGTGAATGGATCGTGTGGCGCGCCTCGCGCCCGAGCGGCGCCGCCCTGGAGGAGTACCGGAGCCTGCTGGCCGAGGGGTTGATCCGGCCCGGCCAGCTGGACCTCTACATCATGAATCTGAAAGAGCGCAAGCCCATCCAGCTCACCGACAACGGTGCGGCCAATTTCGGCCCCTACTGGCACCC
Organism: uncultured Gammaproteobacteria bacterium; assembly: GCA_963695455.1. Lineage (GTDB taxonomy): Bacteria > Pseudomonadota > Gammaproteobacteria > DSM-19610 > DSM-19610 > Thiogranum. The sequence goes on from CAVOGN010000021.1 coordinate 92,472, forward strand.
GGACGGTAAGCACATCATCTTTTCCTCCAACCTGCACAATCCGGACGGACGCAACTTCGACCTGTTCCTGATCGATATCGACAGTCGTGACATCGAGCGGATCACCCATTATGACGGCTTTGATGGTTTTCCCATGTTTTCCCACGACGGCCGCAAGCTGGTATTCGCCTCCAACCGCTTCGGCAAGGTGAGGGGAGAAACCAACGTGTTCATCGCCGACTGGGTCGATAAGAAGCCGTAATAGGCGGCTTGGATTGCTTCACATCGAGTCCGCGGAGGACGGAGAGATATCCTGAAGCCGGGTTGCGAGCGGTTCCTGTAGCTTGGGCTGAGCCTGCGAAGCCCAACGTTTTCGATGCGTGCCCAATCCTATGGGTGTCCACCCGTTGGGCTTCAGCTTCGTTCAGCCCAACCTACCGGTTAATTTGGAATTATTTGGCGGCGCTGACCTGTCCCTGATGTCAGCACATCCGGTGCCGACCGGCTACAATACGCCCCATGCTGCAATTCGATGATGTCAGCCTCAGAAGAGGTCCACGGTTGCTGTTCGAGCAGGCCGGCTTCCAGGTGCATCCGGGACAGAAGGTCGGTATCACCGGCGCCAACGGCACCGGCAAGTCCAGTCTGTTCGCGCTGGTGCTGGGTGAGCTGCACGCCGATAGCGGCGACTGCCGTTACCCGGCCGACTGGGTGATCGCGCACGTAGCGCAGGAAACCCCGACCGATGAGCGCGCGGCAATCGAATACGTGCTGGACGGCGATGCCGAACTGCGCGAGGTACAGGGTGCACTGGCCGAGGCGGAACGGCAGGACGCGGGCGAGCGGCTGGCCGTTCTGCACGGCCGCTTCGACGCCATCGACGGCTACGCGGCGCGCAGCCGGGCGGGACAGTTGCTGCACGGGCTGGGTTTCAGCAGCGCCGAAGAGGAGCGCCCGGTGAGCGCATTCTCCGGTGGCTGGCGTATGCGCCTCAACCTGGCCCAGGCGTTGATGTGCCGCTCGGACCTGCTGCTGCTGGACGAACCCACCAACCACCTGGACCTGGACGCCGTGCTCTGGCTGGAGGGCTGGCTGCGCGCCTACCCCGGCACGCTGCTGCTGATTTCCCACGACCGGGACTTCCTCGACAGCGTCACCACCCACATTCTGCATCTGGAGCAGCAGCGCGTCACGCTCTACAACGGTAACTACTCGGCCTTCGAACGGGTGCGCGCCGAGCGGCTGGCCAGCCAGCAGTCCGAGTATCAGAAACAGCAGCGCGAGATCGCCCACATGCACAGCTTCGTCGAGCGCTTCGGCGCCAAGGCCACCAAGGCACGCCAGGCGCAGAGCCGCCTCAAGGCCCTGCAGCGCATGGAGCAGATCGCCCCGGCACACGTCGATTCACCGTTTCATTTCACCTTCCGCAGTCCCGACAGGGCCCCGGACCCGCTGTTGCGGCTGGACAAGGTTGCGGCCGGTTATGGCGGCACCCCGATCCTGTCCGGCGTGAATCTCAGCCTGTCACCTGGCGACCGTCTCGGCCTGCTGGGTCGCAATGGCGCTGGCAAGTCCACCTTCATCAAGCTGCTGGCCGGAACCCTGCAACCGCAGGCCGGCGATCGGGCCGCGGCGCGCGACCTGAAGCTGGGCTATTTCGCGCAGCACCAGCTCGAACAGCTGCGTGCCGACCAGTCGCCGCTCGAGCACCTGCTGCGCCTCGACCCGTCAGGCGCGCGAGCAGGACCTGCGTGACCATCTGGGCGGCTTCGGCTTTGCCGGTGACCAGGCACTGATGCCGAGCGGGCCGTTTTCGGGCGGCGAGAAGTCGCGCCTGGTGCTGGCACTGCTGGTCTACCAGCGTCCCAATCTGCTTTTGCTCGACGAGCCCACCAACCACCTGGACCTGGAAATGCGCCAGGCGCTGGCGGTGGCGTTACAGGACTTCGCGGGCGCGGTGGTGCTGGTGTCCCACGACCGTCACCTGCTGCGCGTGACGGCTGACCGGTTGGTGCTGGTGCACGACGGGCGGGTGGACGATTTTGCCGGCAGCCTGGACGACTACCCCGACTGGCTGGCGGAACAGAACCGGCAGGCGCGCTCTACGCCCAAAGACACCGCGAGCATGACCGGTGCCACGGCACGCAAGGAGCAGAGACGCCAGGAGGCCGAACAGCGCCGCCAGCTGCAACCGCTGCGAAAAAAAATAAGTGCGGCGGAGGCGACGCTGGCGCAGCTACACTCGCGCCAGGAACAGCTGCAGCAGAATCTCGCCGATCCGGATATCTACGCCGATGCCAACAAGGCTCAGCTCAAGGCGCTACTGCTGGAGAAAGCCGGGCTTGACATGCGCTGTGAAGCGCTGGAAATGCAATGGCTGCAGGACTGCGAAGAGCTGGAAAGCCTGCAAAACCGCGGCGCGCGCTGAGCTGGCCGGCAAGCGGGGCTGCCCTTCCTTCCCGTCTGGCGCTGCGCTGCAGTTACGCAGATCGACGCCGGGCAATAGCGATCATCCCGAGCAGACCGGAGCCGAACAGCCATAGCGCGGCGGGCAAGGGGACCACTTGCACGTCAACCGCGAGAACCTTGCGACCGGTAAAGTTCACGTAATACATGTCTCCTCCCAGCGCGCTGACGCCGTCATCCGGTGTCCAGTTGGAACCGCCGTCGAGCGAAAGCCCCAGGATGAAACGGTTGCTGCCCAACAGGGTCAGGTTGTCGAAACTGGTGCTACTGCCCGCCTTGGGCCTGATGTCCACGCGCCAGTTCGGGGACAGGGGAGTGAATTCGGCCAGCGCGGAGGAGGGGCGGCTGCCGTTCAGTACCACAGCCGAGTTGGTGCCGTTGCCCAGGTCGCCAACATTGAACATGCCAAGCAGGGTGCCCGGCTGAGTGAAGTCTATCGAACCCGGGCCGAAGTTGAGAAAATTGATGTTGCCGTCGGTTCGCGCAAATATGGTCGCGGCGTTGGCTGAACCACAGACCAGCAGCGCCAGCGCTACAGCAAAGCGTTTGAAATTCACGTGCTTCCCCCTCCTCGAGCCGCTTGCCGCCTGGACCGGCAGGCCCGTTGTTGTCGTTGTGCTTCGTTTGCGTCAACTGAAACCTGGCGCGAGTGCCTTTGACGCAGGTGAATCAGGCACTGAATGCACTTTATACTGGTCCGGGTCAGCGCCTGGCCAACGATGGTTTTTGATGTTGATGATTCAAAACCGTGATCGTGCCCGCGCACTGGAGCGGAGGCGGGACCCGCGGTTCGGGATTTATCTCTAAGGGTCTTCTGGCCGGGGCTGGCCGTCGCCCTGTGAGTGCGTCGGGATGCCGGCGCCGGAGGAGTGCTGGGGGTTGTTGCCGGACCGCAGCGCGAGTGGATTACAGTTCTTGATCGTGACCCGGCCCTGGAGCAGGTTTCCCTTGGAGTATTCGCTGAAAACGCAGCTGTTGGTTTTGGGGTCGTAGTTTTCGATCCAGAGGTTGTCCTCTTTCCAGGTGGTGGCGATGTGGTACTGCCCCTCGGGCACCTTGATAGTCATGACTCCGCCCCAGCGTTTCACGAAGATCTGCTGCAGGTAGAAGTAGTAAAGGGCCCAGCCGATCAGGAGCACGATCGCAGCGCCCAGCAGGGCAGCTTTCAGATTGTCCATTTTGACTCCGATCGCGACAATAATACCGATGGCCAGCCCGATGATCAGGGCCCAGTAGAGATAGGTAATCATGGCAATACTCCGCGCTCGCTGAAGTCGGAAGCATATCGGTTTGGCACATTGATTACATCTTCTGCCGCTGCTGTGAGAACGTGCGCCGTTATTGCCGGTGCTCCGGTGTGCCCGGGAAAAATCAGCAAGTCGGGCGGCCCGCCGGGGCGTCACTCGGTTTCGGCGCCCCCGGTTTTCCGGTATAGTCGCGCCTCCCCAATTGCAACACGGCAACCCCCGACTGTGACAGCTACACCGCAAGCCGCCGCGCCGCGCCGCGACTATATTTCGCGCGAAGACCTGAACCGCCTCAGGACCTTCAGGATACTGCCCAACCTGGTCAAGATCCCGCTGTTTTTCGGCATCATGGTATGACTCACCTGGCTGGCCTGGACCACCGGTTCGACCCTGGTCAAGTGGTCGGCCTACCTGGCTCTGGGCTACCTGTGGATGAGCATGGTGACCTTCATGCACGATGCCACCCATAACACGCTGTTCGAGAAAGCCCTGGAAGAACTGGGTGTTCGGCATTGTCTCCATGATTCCGCTGATGGCGTCCTTCATTGCGTTCAAGGAGGACCACATGGAGCACCACCGCTACAACCGCTCACCCAAGGACCCCGATGCCTTCACCATGGGCAAGCGCGGTGTGCTCGACTTTGCGGCCTTCTATGGCTACATCGTGGCGGGCGCCCTGCTGAGTTTCATTCACTTCAATTTCATCTACCCGATCCAGCGCTTCAACGCCAGGAAGTGGGCGATTCACCTGTTCGAAACCGCGCTCAAGATCGCCTGTTACTGGGCGCTGCTGGCCTGGGCGCACCAACACGGAGTGCTCGGCAAGACGCTGGAAGTGTGGCTGGTGCCGGTGTATATCTTCGCGGTGTTCAATTCGATCCGTTTCATCGCCGAGCACTATGAGACGCCCTGGAATCAGGGCCAGCTGGTCGGCTCACGCACGGTCACTTCGAACCCGCTGCACAGTTTCTTCTGGAACAACATCAACTGGCACATCGGTCACCATATTTACCCGACCGTGCCCTGGTACAATCTGATCGAGCTGCATAGGCTGATGAAGCCGGCTATTGAAGCCGAGGGCGCCATTGTAGAGAAGAGCTACACGGGCGTGTTCCTGCGCGCCCTGCGGCGCGGCCCCGAGTCTGAGGAAAGACTCGCAAGGGTGCTCGAGAGACGCCACCCGGCGGCGGCCTGACCCCCACCCGCAGCTGCGGGGGGAGGATTTGCGACCGCACTAGCTTCCGCAGCCCTCGGTTTTGCACATGTAGGCCAGCACTGCGACGATGCTGATTACGGCAATCAGCCCGGCCATCGTAAACCCGTCCATAAACATGGTGATCCCTTTTTTGTGATTCGCTCGCAATTAGCAGCGCAATTGCTATGCCACTTTGCGAATATCTTGTTAGTCGTTGTATTTCCTGTAGATTGTGATTCTTTCATCTGACCTGTTGTGGTGCGCTTGTCGCCTGGCAGAGACGATGCACTGCCGGGTATCTACTATCATATTGTTCTAAATAGAGATTATGTGTCGCGATCAGGCGACGCCCGGTGCCTGGAGCGTTGCAGCTCCGTTTCAACGGCTCGCGACGGCCCGCGCCGGGGGTGCCCGGCCGGAGCGCTGTTATTTTTTCGCCCGCCGTCGCCGTGCGGCTCGTCCCCCTGCAGCTGGCCGGTTGTACATTTCAGTCACTGACCGGAATCAATGCGGGTCAAACCGGGTCTATGCTAAGGGAGAGGGAAAGACAGCTGAATAACTGGTGAGTCCGGAGGGTACTGGCCGCAAGCGGTCATCGGGGGCTTCCGGGGCAACCACCAAAAGCTGCTTATGCACTGTAACCAGAGGAGGTGCGTCATGTTGGAGCGGATTCTTGTGCCTGTCGATGGCACAGAAATATTTTCCGAGACACTCGGCTATCTGAAGGAGCTGGGTCAGGAGACAAGCCCGGAGGTGCGGTTTCTGCACGTGCAGGAGAGCGGGACGGCACAACCGGTCGGGGATGCCTCGACTCATCCGTTGCTGAAAAAGTACTTCGACGCCTTGAGCAGCCAGAACTGGCAGGTCAGCGCCGAGCTGTGCAGCGGCGACCCGGTCGAGGAAATCACCCGCTGTGCCATGCAGCTGCCCGCATCGCTGCTGGTGATGTCGACGCACGGGCGCTCGGGGCTGGAGAACATCCGCGACGGCAGCGTTACCGAGCAGGTGGTGCGTCGCTCGCCGTGCCCGGTGTTCATCCTCCATTCCATGCGCTCCGACAGCAGAGACGATCACCATGAGCACCTGTTTCGACGTATGCTTGTGCCGCTCGATGGCAGCGAGGTGTCCGCGGCCATTCTTCCCTGCGTGGAGAAGTTCGCCAAACGCTATCACACCGAAGTGGTGCTGTTCCACGACGACCCGGACTGTGACGAAGTGAATGACTCGCGCAAGCGCAGAGAGGTGCTGGGTCATCACGGCGTCGAACTGGCGAACGCGGGCGTTTCGGTGAAGCTGGATTGCTCGACCCACCGTCGACCCATCCGCGAAATCCTCAGGCGTACCGACGAGCTGGATATCGACATCGTCGCCATGGCTACCCACGGCAACGGCGGCGAACGCCGTGCCCTGGAGGATTCGGTGACGGCCAATGTCATGCGTCACGCCAACCGGCCGTTGCTGGTCTGGTCCTCCGATCCGCAGTGCCCGCCGATAGGACGGGTCTGAGTCTCTGAACTGCGGAGTGCTGCCGGTCACGCGCCCCGGCGTGACCTTTGCCGCGCTCGGCCGACGCTCCGGTGGCCGTGTTCGCCCACCGGAGCGCGCTCGGCTCAGCGCTCGCGTGGCTCGGTCACCGGCGCGATCAGGCGGCGCCGAAAGTCACGGCGCCGGCGGTCGGCCAATGGCCTCGACCCGGCGTCGAAGCGGGCTTGCACCGGAAACCGTTCCGCAACGGATATCAATTGCCTGCCGCCGCGTCCGAAGCACGATCGGTTTGTTTGATGCAGATCAAGAAAAATGCTGCCGAAGTCTCACGGAAACTCAGGGTAGGTGCCGCTAATGCGGGTTGTCGGGAGCGCGTGCCGCCCCGACCGGGGCAGGTCGGTTAGTTGATCGTCATCAATCGCATACCGGCGTTCAACCCTTATACTTCCGGGCAGGATGCCGGGGCGAGCTCGCATAATCGACCGGCCCTGCCGAAAAACAACATTTGCGACGAGACTGAATGACATGACTGAGCGAGCCGAGTCGGTGCTCTATGTGCGCTTGCCGTGCTGGAAGATCTATCCGGGCGGTGTGATATACGTCGCCGACTATATCCATAAACAACGCCCCGACATCGACCAGCACATCCTCGACCTGGCGCTGATTGCACCGCGCCGGCGCAAGGCGGTGTTGCGCGAGCGGTTGCGCACGCTCAGACCGGACATTGTGGCGTTCTCCTGGCGCAATATGCAGTCGTTCGGTCCGCATCCGGAAGACGACGCCCTGGATGTGGTGATGCAGTATGAGTTCTCGCCCAACCCGCTCAGGCGGCTGCGTGCGGCCTGGGATGCGCTGTCGATCATCATCGACTACGCGCGCACCCGGCTGCACAACTTCGGCTACATGAAAATGGTGCGCCGGCTGCTGCCGCGTTCGCGGATTGTGCTGGGCGGCACTGCGGTGTCCATCTTCGGCCGCTATGTGGCCGAGAAGTGTCCGGTCGACAGCATCGTTGTGGTGGGCGAAGGTGAGGACGCGATGCTGTCCATTGTCGATGGTTTCCAACAACCGGTCGGGGAAATCTACTACAAGGATGGTGAGGGCAGGGTCAGTCATCAGACGCGCGACGCCTTGTTCGACCTGCAACAGCTGACCGCGGTCGACTTCCCCTATATCGAGTCGATCTTCCCGGACTTCCACCAGCATCTGGACGCCGAGATCGGCGTGCAGACCAAGCGCGGTTGTCCGTACCAGTGCCATTTCTGTCTGTATAACCGCATCGAGGGTCCACGCCAGCGTAACCGCGACCCGGTCGAGGTTGCGCGCGAGATCGAGACGCTGAGCCGGCGTTACGGCGTGCGCAGGATCTGGTTTACCGACGCGCAGTTCTGCTCCTCCAAGCGCAGCGCCCGCCACGCCGAGGCGGTGCTGGACGCGATGCTGGCGCGTGCTCTGGACGTGCAGTGGTCCGGCTACCTGCGGCTCAACTACCTGACGCCCGAACTGGCCGACAAGATGGTGCGCAGCGGCCTGTGCAGTATCGACCTGTCGTTCACCGGCTCCCAGGAAATCATCGACAGTCTGACCCTGGGCTATTCGCTGGAGCAGCAGATGGATGCACTGGCAATGTTTCGCGCAGCCGGCTACACCGACCAGAAGGTGAAGCTGTACATGCCGCTCAACGCGCCGGGCGAGAACTGCCTGACGCTGCGCGACACCATTGCCAAGATCGAACAGCTGTACACCATGTTCGGCAAGGACAACGTGCTGCCGTTCATTTTTTTCATCGGCATCCAGCCCGGCACGCCGGTGGAACGGCTGCTGATCGAACAGGGCTATCTGCCGTCCGACTACGACCCTCTGAGCCTCAATCCGTTCGTCATCAAGCGGCTGTTGTACAATCCGGCGCCGCTCGGACCGCTGATCGGTCGCGCCTACCTGGAGGCCGTGGAGCAGCTGCAGGGCAAGGGCAACGGAGAGTACATCGGGCGCGTCACCATGGACATCCTGGCGCGCAAGCTGGCGCAGGAGGACGCCGTCGCCGGCGTGCCGAGCGTCGGCTGCGCCTGGTCACCGGGCAACACGGCCTAGCCTTGAGCGGCGGAAGGTTTAACCGCTAAGGACGCGAAGGGCGCGAAGGAAAAAATTTCTCTTGAAGTGCCGCAACGACGACTGGCAGCTGGTTTCGTGATAGACAACTGGGCGGGTCGATGCCTGATACGACCTTAAGCATCTTTTCCTTCGCGTCCTTCGCGGTCCTTCGCGGTTAAAGAAACAGTTCAGCCGCGCCACAATACGCCGTGTTCAGTCGGAGAGGTAATACTCGACGGTCGATACCACGCGCACTTTCTTGATGTGCGGGGTGTTGCTGTCGCGGTCGTCGATGGAGAACTGACCCTGGCTGGCGCGGCGGATCTTGCCCAGGCGGCTGTCGGAATCCTGCGCGAATCGGGTAGCGACTTCGCGGGCGTTGCGCGTCGCCGCCTCTATCATGTCGGGTTTGATGTCATTGAGGTGCGTGAACAGGAACTGGGTACGCGCCTCGTAATCGGCGCCGGCGATCGCCAGTCCCTGTTTGCCCAGTTCCACCAGCCGGGTCATGGCGCTGCGGACCTCGTCGACCCTGGTGCTGTAGACGGTGATTGTCGAGGTGGCCGCGTAACGAAACTTGCTGTTGGCCGCGTTGGCGTAGGCCTGCGCCTGGCGGTCGACCATCGCCGGCGCCGACACGCTGATCTCGGTATCACCGAAGCCCTGTTGGCGGAGAAACTCGACCACCAGAGCGTTGTGCGCCTGTACGGTCTGGTACAGCTCCACCAGGTCGTTGCCGGCCTCGTTGAAGCGGATCGGCCAGATCGCCACGTCGGCCGGCACTTCGCGTTCCGCCAGTCCCTTCACCGTGACGCTGCGCTCCAGCGCCTTGACCTGCATGAAGCCGCTGGTGACCCAGTAGCCGAGCCCGAGCAGGCCGGTGCACAGGAGCAGGCCGAGTACCAGGGCTGGCCCGATGCGGTAATTTTGATTCATGGGCGTTCTCCGGTCAGGTATCTGTGCCCGACGCCGCGCTGGCACGGCGCTGCGCCAGGGCGCGCAGGGTCACCACCAGCAGCGTCAGCAGGGTCAGCGGTATGACGAACCAGCGCATCGCCGCGGCAAACAGGGGCAGGGCGCCATTCCCGGTCACGGCCAGCACCAGATACAAGGTGTAGGCCAGATAGTAGCCGACAAACAGTGCGCCTTCCCAGCGCGCAATCAGGTGACCGGTGAAGAACACCGGCAGGCAGGCGACCGCCACGGCAATCATCACCGGGATATCGAACTGCAGCGCCGCCGCCGGCACGCCGATGCCGTGCGGTGCGACGAGGCCGGTGAGTCCGAGCACGCTCATCAGGTTGAACAGGTTGCTGCCCACCACGTTGCCGACCGCGATGTCGCGTTCGCCGCGCAGACTGGCGACCACTGAGGTGGCCACCTCGGGCAGCGAGGTGCCGGCCGCCACGATGGTCAGCCCGATAATCAGCTCGCTGACACCGAACTGTCGGGCCAGGGTCACCGCGCCGTCCACCAGCCAGCGTGAGCCCACCACCAGCAGGCCGAGGCCGGCCAGCAGCAGGGTCAGGTTCAACAGCCACTGGGCGCCGTTCAGGCGGCCCGGACTCGGGTATTGCTGCGCATATTCGGCCTGCACGGCCGCGTTTTCGCGCCGGCTCTGGCGGATCAGGAATACAGTGTAGCCAATCAGACCGGCAAACAGCAGGCCGCCGTCCAGGCGACCGATGTGTCCGTCCAGGCCCAGCAGCAGCACCAGGACCGAGACGGCGATCATCAGCGGCACGTCGATTCGCACCAGCTGCTGGGCTACCACCAGCGGTGTAATCAGCGCTGACACACCGAGAATGAACAGCACATTGAAAATGTTGCTGCCGACGACATTGCCGAGCGCGATGTCGGCCTGCCCGGCAAACGCAGACTTGATGCTCACGGCGAGTTCCGGGGCGCTGGTGCCGAATGCCACCACTGTCAGGCCGATGATCAGCGGCGCAATACCCAGGGCGGCGGCGAGCCGCGTTGCGCCGCGCACCAGCAGTTCTGCACCCAACACCAGAACCGCCAGTCCGGCCCCCAGCAACATGAATGCCGTTAACACCTTTGTCCTCCCGCGGCCGCCTGCCAGCCGTCGGCTTGAGATCGCGTGCCGCGACCCGGCGAGCAGTCTGTCGGGCGCTGCGGCCGGCGTCAATGGATTTTCTGCGCAGTTGGCGTTGTGCCCGGGGTGGCGTCCGGGACGCTGTGTCAAGGCGAGCGGGGCGGTTCGTCGCCACGCGGTGGCGACGCCCGGCCGGGTTCGGTCCAGTCCTTTGGGGGCCACGGTGGGGGGTCGCCGACATCTTCTTCGTCTTCCCAGCTGTAGCGTTTGCGCGGCGGGACGGGGTCGCGGTTTCTCAGCAGCACGGCCAGCGTAATACCGATCAGGGCGCCGGCCAGGTGCGATTCGAAGGACACCGACGGGTCGCCCGGGAATACGCCCCAGACCATGCCGCCGTAGAGCAGAAATACCACCAGCGCCAGCGCGATGGAGCGGGTGTCCCAGCGCAACACGCCGATGGTGAAGACGAAGAACATCATGCCGAAGGTCAGGCCGCTGGCGCCGATGTGCCAGGCGCTGCGCCCAAACAGCCACACGCCGATGCCGGTACCGAAATACACCGCCGGGATCACCAGCTTCGCCGAGCGGGGGTAGCCGTACAGCACTGCAGTGCCGAGGATAACGATGGGCAGGGTATTGGAGAACAGGTGCGTCAGCGAACCGTGGATCAAGGGAGCAAAGACGATCCCGGCGAGCCCGGGCAGCGTGCCGGGGTAGACGCCGAAGCGGGCCAGGTTCAGGTGCAGGGCCAGCTCGAGCAGTTTGATGACCCACAGCAGGGCCGCAAATGCGAGTGCCGCCTGGAAGCAGCGGCGCAGCCGCCGGGCATCATCCTTGGCGTCAGTGGTCAGGTCGCCCATGCCGACGATGGTAACCCCTGCGGGTGAGTTTGTTCAGCGCCGCGCTGTGCTTCAGCTCTCTGCCCGGTTTTGCGGGACTGCATACAGATTATAAAAAAGATTAATAAAATAAGATAAGATATTAATATATAAAATTAAAATGTATGTTGCTGAGCTGGAGCGGGCATCCGTGTGACAGCCGGGTTCGGTTGCGCGACGGGCGCGGAATGGACAACCGCCTAGCGCCGGTGGCGGCGTGGAGAGCTAAACTTATAAAGCTGAGTCTCTTTGATTAACAACGGTTGGGGGATTGAATCATGGAGAAGACCGCCATTGTGTTGATTGCCGGTTGCGCGGTATTCGCGCTCGCGTCCTGCTCTGAGGAACCGCAGGCCTTTGCCCTGAACGCAGTCGAGTACCTGCCGGAATCGGACGAGCAGGGGCCGGCACTGGAGCAGCTGATCGTTAACCCGGTGAAACGCGACCAGGTGTTTTTTGCCAATCACGATTTTTCCGAAAAGCAGGCCGACTATCTCAAGGCCCGGCTGGGCTCGCTGCCGGACCCCGACAGGAACTGCGTGGAACAGAATCTGCAGGATTCGTTCGACGAGCGCATGGCGGCTTGCGAAGCCTCTGGTCAGTGGAGTTTCGTCTGCGAGGGCTGCAAGCGCATCTCCGACAGTGTCCTGTACGACCCGGCCGCCATTATCACCGGAATGAAGATGTGCGGTGTCGAGTTCGAACTGCCGAAATGGGAGTAGGCAGCCTGGCGGCGCTGCAGTAACTTTCTTGATAAATCCTGGCTTCGAATCGCTTAGAATAGGCGCGTTCGACGCGCCTTCCTGGCCTGCGTTGTTACCGCTATCGGTATTTGAGCCTCATGCATCGCGAACAATTCAAACATCACTGGCCCGCCACGCCCGCTGAGCACCGCGTCGTGGTGCTGGGCGCGAGCCCCAAACCGGCGCGTTATGCCAACCAGGCCCTGCGGTTGCTCAAGGACAAGGGCTACCAGGTCATTCCGGTGCACCCCAGAATCGCCGCCATTGAAAATCTTCCGGTCGCCCACCACCTGCGCGAGATCGAACACCCGGTGCATACGCTGACGCTGTATGTAGGTCCGCAGCGCAGCGAGCCGATGATTGCCGATATCCTGGAGCTGAACCCGGCCCGGGTGATTTTCAATCCGGGCACCGAGTCCCCGCTGCTGCAGGACCGACTCAAGGCGCACCGCATCGAATGCATCGAGGGCTGTACCCTGGTGATGCTGCGCACCGCGCAGTTCTAAGCAGAAAAGGGGTCAGAGCCCTTTTCCGCCACCTGTGTGCCATGCACAAAGACTCGATAGGGAAAAGGGTTCTGACCCCTTTTCTCGATTGACGGCAGGCGTGCCAGGAGTATGCTTGCCGCGCGGTCAACGAAACCGCTTGTGCATCGGACCAAAGGAGACGGTATACATGAATGTTGGTGAAATCATGACCCAGGCGGTTAAGTTTTGCGGCCCGGACAGCGACCTGGAAAGCGTAGCCATGGATATGTGGAACCACGACTGTGGTTGCATTCCGGTGGTAGACGAGAACGGCAAGCCGGTCGGCATTATAACCGATCGTGATATCGCCATGGCCGGCGCGCTGAAGGGCCAGGCGTTGCGCGATATCAGGATCAGCGATGTGATCAAGGGCCACACGCTGCACTATTGCCACAGCGAGGATCCCGTGCAGTCGGCTTTGAAGACCATGTGGGCGGAGCACGTGCGGCGCCTGCCGGTGATCAACGGCGACGGCCGCCTGCAAGGCATACTTTCGGTTGATGACATTATCGTCTGCGCCGAGCGTGGCAAGCGCGGTCACGGGGTGCCGGCGCTGTCCTATGACGATGCCATGAACACGCTCAAGGCGGTTTGCCAGCCCCACGCGCCGCAGTAAATCCTGCCGCATCCTCGCCCCGCAACCGTTTTTGCGGTTGCCGGGGTCTCGGGGCGAGCCAGGCAGTGACCTGCAAGACCGGGGTGGCGTGCAAGGCGAGGCGGGAACTCACCCATGTGGGATGAACGATACAGTACGGAGGAATTCGTATACGGGACCACCCCGAACGCATTCCTGGTCAGCGCGATCGATCGCCTGCCCAAGGGGCGGGTGCTGTGCGTGGCGGAAGGCGAGGGCCGCAACGCGGTGTATCTGGCGCAGGCGGGCTGCCAGGTGCTCGCGGTCGACGCGTCGCGGGTCGGGCTGGAGAAGGCCAGGCGTCTGGCGCGCCAGCGGGCTGTGCGTATCGACACCCTGGTGGCTGACCTGGCCGACTTCGCCATTCAGCCGGACAGCTGGGATGCCGTGGTGTCGATCTTCTGCCACCTTAAGCCAGAGCTGCGCAAGTGCCTGCATCGCAGGGTGGTGGCCGGCCTGCGCCGCGGCGGTGTGCTGGTGCTGGAAGCCTACCGGCCGGAGCAGATCCATTATGGCACCGGCGGGCCCGGGTCGGCCGACATGATGCCGTCGCTGGCTGAGCTGAGGGAAGAACTGCAGGGGCTCGAATTCGAGCACGCGGTCGAAATCGACAGGGATGTAAACGAAGGTAAGTACCACACCGGCAAGGGCGCCGTGGTTCAGGTGCAGGGTGTCAAGCCCTAGGCGCAGCCGGCCAAAGGGTGTGCGCGCACTGCCCGGGTGGGTGATGGCCGGGAGGCAGGATTGAACAACAGCCCTGGGTATCTGTTGACCGTGCTGGTGCTGGGCGCGGCGGGCTGCAGTGCGCAAGCGCTGCAAAGGACCGGTTACGAAACGCTGCAGAATATCCAGCAACAGCGTTGCCAGGAGGAGCTGTCCGCGGAATGTCCGCAACGCGAGAGTTTTGATGCCTATCAGAGAGAAAGGCGCGAACTGCAGTAGATGATGCAGCCCGACTGCGGGGACCGTAACGCGTTCGGCGCCTGTGCTGTCGGCCGGTCAGGCCTTGCAGCGACGGCATCCGCTGGTCGGGCAATAGCGCAAAAAGGCGGGACGCCACTGCAGTGCAGCGGCGCCCCTGTAGCGAAAAGATAACGTCAGCCTGGTGTCAAGAGCTAGAAGTCGATCTGCGCGCGCATCTCGAAGATATCCGGGCTGTCGTCGTCATAGGCGGGCGTGATCAGACCCTGCTGCAAGCGTTCCGCGTCGGCGTGGACGTAGTTGGCCATGAAGCGTACGTACTTGGTTGCATACCAGTTGACACCGAGGGTGTAGTTTTCCTCTCTGCCTCCGCTGGTGTCCCCATCCTGCAGATCGAGCGTGCTGTAGCGGACCGCGAGCTCCCAGGCGCCCATACCGCCCTTGCCAACCGTACTCTTGGGGGTGACGCGGCTGAATGCGCCCTTCTTGTACTTGCGCGACTCGCCGGTCAGGAACCAGCTGCCATAGGCATACCAGCCGGTGAAATCGGCGTCGCTTACGGAATCACTCGAGGTGTTCACACCCATGTACTCGCCCTGCAGGGAGAAGGGGCCCAGCACGGTGGCAGCTTCCAGGCCGTAGCGGGTAAAGGTGTCCGGCTCGGGGATGTTACCGGTGTCCACCAGGCGTGTGTTGGTCTTGTGCGCCTCGGGGCGCGAGCGGAAGCGCATGTTGTTGTCGTTGGGATCTTCCCAGGCGCCGGCGGCACCGAAGTGCAGCACTTTGGTTTCTTCGTTCCAGGGCGCCCAGGTCAGGCGCGCCCCGACGCCGTAACCCTGATCGCCGCTGGTATCGTCACCTTCCTCGCGACCGTACAAAGATGCGGCCCAGGTATAATGATCAGCCGCATAGCTTGCGCCTGCGCCAATGCGACGGCTGGTCGCGAAAGCCTCCGTGGGCAGGGAGCGTTCCATGAAAGTGATGTACTTCGAGCTGGTCAACTCTTCCAGACCGAAGGGCTGCTTGAACTGGCCGATCTTTAGCTTCGCCGGGTAACCGCTGTAGCTGATGTAGGCGTCCTTCATCGTCGTCTCGTTTCCGGCAAAATCGTACTGCGCCTTATATCCCCAGACGTCGTACATGGTGCCTTCGACAAACAGGCGCGCACGGCGGAATTCGGTACCGTTCTGACCATCGAGGTCGACGTTGTCCTTCTGAAACCAGGCCGCATCCACCTGCAGGCGCCCGCCCAGGGTGGTCTCGAACTTGCCGTCGTCACTGCTGACCTTGACCTGCGCCACGGCTGCAGATCCACCGTAAAGGGCGAGTCCCACGGCGGTACATATCAACTTGGTGTTGCTGGCTTTCATGATTACAACTCCTCTGACTCATAACGTGCTGCTGACTCGAACGTGGACAACGCCTGGCCTTCCGTGTTGTTTTCGTACAACCAAATCGTTGCGTCTGGAATACGGGCGGGTATGTTGGCGAAGCTTTGTTAACAACGTATTAACGACCCGCTACCGTTTCGTGACATACGCAGCGCGGCTGGCCGATAACGCTGTTCGCGCGTGTCGCGATGCGACAGCAGCCCACCCGGATGCGGCAGTCGTACCCGGTATCGGTCTTCTTCCGGCTTCGAACCACGGGGTCTGCTGTCACCGGGCGGCGGCTGGTTTTGTCGCGGGCTGCGTTGAGCAGATGAATCGAAGTCTGTCCTGGCGCGGTCGGCTCAGGAGGCGAACCACGGCGCCGGTTTCACTGTTTGTTCAATAAACCGTAACCGGTTGGTAACGTACCACTCGCGTCGATCGGCTATGATTGAGCGCGTCCGCAAATCAATCGTGGAGGGCAGGACTCCTAGGGCCTGTTAACACTAACCCAACAGGCTCTGTTGCGCCTGAAAAAGCGCCAATGGAGGCGCGAGGAGCGAGGTTTGGTGGTTCCAAATGAACGACGAGCAACGCGCAGTGGCCCTTTTTCAGGCGCAACCCGAAGGGCTGGGACTCATTTCCCGCCCAGCGGCGTTATCCTTCGCTCATGTAGAGCGACTACACATCGCTCACTCTGCCTTGCTGGACGAAAAATGAGCCCCAGCAGAGCCTATTGGGTTAGTGTTAACAGGCCCTAAGTTCAGCGCCGGAAACGACTTCCGAAAACTCGTAGCACAGTCGAACAGGTTAGCTCTGGCGTGGACCCACTCAGCGAGTGGGTTTTTTTTGCCCGAACCGACCCTGCCTCAGCCGGAGCTGCGGCGCGGGTCCCGGACTTCCGGCCGCTTGCTGGCAGATCGGAGCGGCGGCTACACGGACTATTTCAACGTACCGGTGATGCGGGTCGATGGACACGGTTCTGGAGGCCACTCAGACCTCGCTGGGTATCCGGTGTCGAGGCAAGAGGCTGCAACGCTGCAAGCGGAACAGGCGGACAGTGTTCCGCCGCCGGGGGAGAATTGTTACTCTCACCCCCGTTCTACGCGGCGCACCGCGCCAGCAAAGGAGTCATTTCACTATGGACGTGTACAGCTCGCGGCCCGTACGGGTTGGGCGACCGTTTGTCGGGCCGGACGTGCTTGCAGGCGCGCTGAAGCGCGGGAACAAGGCTGCCGTGGCGCACGTCGTGCGGCTCACGGTGCGGTCCGGAGCCTCGTGAAAAACCCTGAAACGCGGTATTCCGGGGAGGGTCCGGTAATCCCCCCGACTGGCCAGAGCGAAAGGATCCTGGCCCTCGATAGTCTGCGCGGAATTGGCGTGCTGGGAATCCTGTTGATGAACATAGTGGATTTCGGTCTGCCCAACGCCTATTACGACCCCGCCAACGCAGGCGGCACCGAGGGACCCAACCTGTACGCCTGGATCGCGACTTCGATGTTCGTCGAGGGTGCCTTCCGCGGGGTGTTTACGCTGTTGTTCGGGGCGGGCGTCGTTCTGTACACCAGCAGGCTCGAACGCGCAGGCCTTGGCCTGGGTGTGGCGGATCTGTACTACCGCCGCACCATCTGGTTGATGGTTTTCGGGCTCATCAATGCCTACCTGTTCCTTTGGTACGGCGATATCCTGTTCATGTACGGAGTCGCCGGGTTGTTCCTGTTCGCATTCCGCAGCTTGCCGGCGCGCAAGCTCGTCCTTTTTGCAGTGCCGCTGCTTTGCATCCAGACGGTAAACGGCATCCGGGACTACATGGATTTTCAGGTCTTGCAGGCCGAGGCAGAGCAGGTCCGCCAGCTGCGAGCGACGGGCAAGGTGCTGTCGGAGGTGCAACTCGAGGTGCTCAGTGATTTCGCGGCCTGGCTTGACCAGGAAAAGCCCTCGCCGCAGGACCAGGCCGAGGAGGTCGCGGCGGTGCGCGCCGGCTATGCTTCCGCCTTCGATGCGCATAACGACACTGCCTGGTACCTGCAAACCGAATACCTTTATGCGCGCGGCTTGTGGGAATGTCTCGGCATGATGCTGCTCGGCATGGCGCTGTTGAAGGCCGGTGCATTCACCGCCGAGTGGTCGGCAGGCAGGTACTGGACCATGCTGGCTTTGGGGTGGGGCATCGGCCTGTCCATTAACGCGCTGGAGGTTGTCCATCAGCTGCGTGAGGGCTTCAGTGTGCTTTCCGTGATGAGTGCCTCCAGCGTCACGTACGACGCCGGGCGCATCCCGCTGACACTCGGGCATGTCGCGATCGTCATGTTGCTCGTCAAGGGCGGTGTGCTGCGTCGCTCATTGCGGGTTTTCGCCCGCGTTGGGCAGATGGCGCTGACCAACTACATCACCCAGAGCGTCATCTGCATGCTGGTTTTCACAGGGGCGGGACTCGCGCTCTACGGTCAGCTCGAACGCCACCAGTTATACTACGTTGTCACGGTGATCTGGGCGCTGCAGATCGCCTGGAGCTGGTGGTGGCTTGAGCGCTATCGCTTCGGGCCTCTCGAGTGGCTATGGCGCTCGCTGACCCGCTGGCAGATGCAGCCGTTGCGCCGCGCCGGCGCAGCGCTTTAGCGCCCCTGTGCAAGGGGTGTTTGGTCGACGTGTAAAAGTGGGCATGCGTCAGGTGCCGCTGGCGGATTCGGGCAGGATTCGAAGGTGAGCAGGGTGCAACTTGATGCGAACACTGTTTTACTGGCTGTACCTGAAACCGGCCTTGATTCGCCCGACAGCTGATCGCCACGGAGGTAGTGCTCAATGGAGTTCCAAATACGCCCCGGAAAGTTGGCCCTGTCACTGATGGTTTGCGCGGTCCTGCTCGTTATTGCCCATGTGGGCGGTGCGATCATGAGCCACGTGTTCCATCACCCGCGAGTGTACGGTTTGATCGCTACCTTCGACCTTAACGTCGAGAACAATGTGCCGACCTTCTTTTCCACGTTTATTCTGGTGGCGTGCGCGGTCCTGCTCTCCGTAATCGCCAGTCAACCCCGCGTTACTCCCAAGGCTGGTTACTGGAAATGGCTGGCCATCATTTTTGTCTTCCTGGCTGTCGACGAAGACGCATCGCTGCATGAACTGCTGATCGGCCCGGTTGGCGACACTCTGCAGGTGACCGGGCTGCTGTACTTCGCCTGGATCATCCCATACGGGCTGGCAGTGCTGATCATCGGCCTGCTGTACGTAAGGTTTGTCTGGTCATTGCCCGTGCAGACACGCAGGCTTTTCATCGCTGCCGGCAGCCTCTATCTTGGCGGCGCCCTGGGTGTCGAGTCGGTCGGCGGGTGGTACTTTTCGCAGCACGGAGAAGAGGAGGACCTGGCGTACTCACTGCTCGTCGCGGTCGAGGAATCGCTCGAGATGTCCGGGGTCATACTGTTCATTTACGCTTTGTTGGACTTCCTGCGTGACCAGCTGGCGGGCGAGCCGTTGCGAATTTCGATCTTGACTCGCTAGACCCCAGCTCACCATCCCTCGCGGCCGCGACGGTGGCGATTTTGCCCCATGGCGCGACGCGGCTCGCGCGGGATTTCTGCACGGGGCGCTGAACTGGGCATTACAACGTTGCACAGACGCTCGCAATGCTCATCCACTGGCCGTGGACTGTCCGTCGAGGCGGCGCTGCGGCTGGTCATCTGCGGCTCGGCCGAGCTGGGCAGAGGTTCCATGGGGTGCCGCACTGGGACAGTCAATCGGGCTCCGGCTTCCGGCTTGTCGCGTCTGTGATTCTCACCTAGAATCTGGCTACCCTGTCGGGCTGCCAGACCCATGAAACGCGAAAATCAACCCGGATACATTCCGCACGTCGGCCCGATAAGTCCGACCAAGACCGTACGGCATCACCATAAGACCCCCGCAGACAAAATCAAAGGCGCTTGGGAACGACTGCTTGAGCACGGGGTCGAGGTCGTCAAGTCGCTGGCAAGCTACAGAGCGGACGCCGTGCTGCTCACGGGCAAGGAAAAGCACAGTGGGGAGCCGCTACGGGTGTTTTATTTCGGTGTGGGTGAAAACCTCGCCTATCTGGCCGAGCTCTTATTTCACGAGCACGAAACCGCCGTACAGGCGGCGGATGTAAACCCCTGGCGTGCGCGCGCCTGGTGCGGGAAATTCCAGCCGGGAGTCGATTTGGTGATTCTCGATCTCCCGTGGCCGGTGAGCAGGATGGTGCGCAGAGTCGGCTTCCTGGCCCTGGCCCCGTGGGTCAACATGGTCATTCCGATCGGCGCGACGTGGGAATCGGTGGTGGCTCGGTGGGCCAAGAATGTCAGAGGCGAGGATCTGAGGCGTATACGGAAACATCAGCTGAATTTCCGCACGCTCGATTCCGAACAGGCGTTCCGGAATTTCTATCACGATTTTTATGTTCCCTATGTCACGATGCGGTTCGGGGACGCGGTGTTCGTCGAACCGGAAGCAAAGATCGTCGCGGTACACGAGTTCGGTGAGATCATTGAGATTCTGCGCGAGGATACCGTTATCGCGGCGGGGGTTCTGATCGAGGACCACGGTAGTCTCGGTTTCCATTGGACCGGCGTGCCGCTCGACGTTGACCCGGCGATGCTCGATGGTGCCTTCGCCGCACTGTATTATTTCATCATTCGGCTTGCCTATGAACGTGGTTGTGCTGAGGTCGATTGTTTCACCAGTCGCCCGACCCTCACGGACGGCGTGTTGCGCTACAAGCGTAAATGGGGCGGAATGCTGTCGGGCTGCGAAGGCCTGAACGGACAGATATTGTTGCAGCCGGTACGCGACGCTCGGGCGGTGCTGGCGTTTCTGCAACACACCCCGCTCATAACACTGGTGGGCAGGGATTTTGTCGCACGGCTGTTATTCGAGGAGTTCGAGGTTTCGGCCGCGCGAGTGCTCGAGACGCTCGATGCCTACTACACTGACGGTCTCAGCTCCCTGCGATTGTATTCCCTGCATGGATTCGCGGACGGGGTCGCCGACGCGGTGGGTGAGCGGAATCTGCCGGTGCAGTTATGCGACCTGCGCGGGGCAGAAAATCCCTTGCAGGATTACTGCCGTGCATGAACTCAGGTGCGTCGCGCATCCACGGTTCAGGATTTAGCCGCGGACTCCTGCTGCAGTTGATAGAGTTGTGCGAACAGGGCCTGGTTGCGCAGGAGCTCCGCGGGCGGTCCCTGTTCCTTGATGCATCCACCCTCGAGCACGACGATTCTGTCCGAGTGCATCACAGTGGATAAGCGGTGGGCAATCGCGATTACAGTACATTGGCTACCGAGTGCGCGGATCGAATCCATCACGACGCCCTCCGATATGCTGTCCAGCGCATTGGTTGCCTCGTCCAGGATAAGGATGCTTGCTTTCCGGATGATGGCACGTGCCAGGGCGATGCGCTGCTTCTGGCCCCCGGAGAGTCCCACGCCATGATCTCCGACGCAAGTGTCGTAACCTTGCGGCAGGCTGGAGATGAAACCGTGCGCGTCGGCGAGTCGGGCAGCAGAGACAATATCCTCTTCCCCTGCATCAGGTCTTCCGTAGCCGATGTTCTGGCGAACGCTGGCGTTGAAGATAAACGTGTCCTGGCTCACCACAGCCAGATGCTGGCGCCAGCTTCGCAGATCAAGGTCGGTCAGGGGTATGCCGTCCACATTGATGCTGCCACGCTGTGGATCGTAGAAACGCAGCAGCAAGGCGACCAATGTGGATTTGCCCGCCCCGGATGGACCGACGAAAGCGATGCGCTGCCCGCGCCGTATGTCCAGTGTTACGTCGGTGAGCGCCCAGGGGCCTTCGGGGCTGTAGCGGAACGATACATGGTCCAGGCGGATGACATCGGCCAGTGCTTCGAACACTATCCGTCCCGTATGTATCGAGCGCTTGCCGCTATCATGCAGGTGCTGAACAAGTTGTTCCACCTCCGGGGTGGCGGCGACCAGCGTATTCCGACCTTCATCGAGTTCGAGTACTTGCGGGTGCAATCTATAGAGAATGAAGATGAACACCAGAACCATGGACAGGTTGCCCGGGTCGCGTAGGGCCGTATACAGGACAACGATCAGCAAAGTGCCGGCCAGCAGCTGTGCGATGGGCGTGATAAGGCTTGCGATCTTGTGCAACTCAAATTCTATGCCGCTTACCCGCTGCGAAATCTTCGCAAAACGGCCGCGCTCGAGTTTCTCACCGGTATACGAGCGGATGGTCCGCATTCCATTAAGGATCTCGAGTGCACGTTGTGCCATATCCTGCTCTGCAGCCAGCTGTTCATTGGAGAGCGCTTCGACGCGCAGGGTCAACAGCTTGACGATGAGCGAGATCACGGCTAAGGCGACGCCGACAAACAGAGTCATTTTCCACGACAACAACATCAGGAACGTCGCAAACACGAGCACCATGGAGAAGTTGACAATGAGGCCGAGCAGTGTCCAGATCGTGGCATTGACGGTGCTGATGACGCTGTCCAGCGTGTTGAGCATTTCTCCGGGGCGCGTACGTTCAAGGTAGCTCATATCCGCTTCGAGGAGTTGTGCCATGACGCGATCGCGCAGGGATTGCTCCAGTTCCAGATCGATGGTCGCTGCGCGCACGGATCCCACATAACTGAGCGCACTGCGCAGGAAAATCAGGCCGAAGATCGAGAGCGAGATGACGGCGAGGCGATCCGATGGCGGAATCGCCGAAAACAGCCGGGCGAGCTGACTTCCAAGCCAACTGTCATCTTCCGGGGCGAAAGACTCCTGATCAAGACTCGTGAGGAACGGGATGAACAGGCTGATGCCGATTGCCTCCGCGACCGACTCGAGCACGCCGAGCACCGCCAGGATACCCATGCGCCCGGAATAGGGGCGCAACAGGGATCCCAGCTTCCTTATGACACTGAGCTCAGCACGGAACATCGGGAATGGCCCGGCAACCAGGGTGGCGATAGCTTACCATCTTATGTGTCATTGACAATCGCAGTCTGCCGTAGCGCTGGGGGCGGCCTGATGCGCGTGGTTTACTCTGCGGAAGGTCGCCGGTTGGCGGCGCGTTCCAGCTTTTCCTTGTACTTGACCAGCACCTGGACTTTGTCTTTGAGTATTGCCATCACGATTTTCTTGATCCACGGTTTTATACGATGGTAAACCAGGAACAGCACAACCAGTTGCCATCGTTTCTGGTAAACGTGCAGTTCTTTACTGGTGCGCACGGTCGAAGTCCAACGAAGCTTGTTGTTGAGAAAGCTTCCCAGGAAATCGTATTCAAGACAGTCTCCTTTGAAACAGGATTCGAGCTCCATGAATTCGAGTAGAGTGCCGAGCGAATACTTGCTGTAGTCCTGGTCATGGGCGATGTGCAAGGAATAGAAGTTGTTGCAGAATTGCAGACCGAAGGTGCCTGCAATTGGCTGCTTGTCCAATGTCAGGAACCGGATATGGAACTGACCGGTTCTACCAAACTCCCCGGCAAGCGCTGCAAAGAATCGATAGTAGTGGCTATGCCTGCTGGGACCTACATGGGCCGCAGCCTTCCAGCTTTTCTGTTCGATCTGTTTGTACCATTCGAGTTTCTGCAAAACCTCGGGGTAGGTTCTGTATTCGACGTATTCGAATTTGCCCATTGCTCCCAGCTTCTTGCGTGCGCTTTTGAGGTTTTTGCGCATGCGCGCTGACAGGGATTTGACTGAATGTGTCCCAGTCTGTATCGGTGCGCAGATACGGCGCTACGGCATCCTTGGTGACCGCCGTAAGGTATCCGTAGCCATGCATTTCATCGCAGAAGCTGGAAAGAACAAAGCTGTCTTCGCGTTGCTCATAGAGACGAATCAGATCCCAGAGCTGAGCATTCTGGGTGAGGAACCGGGCGGTGAGTGTGGAACAGATCGCCGCCTGGTCGCCAAACAGGAATTTCGGTCGATCCACCTCCCAGTTGACGCCAATAAACCCAAGTTCTCTGAAACACTTGCCGTAGTACACTGCCGGACTGATTTGTAACGGTGCAATGCCGATGATCGCGTCGTCGTGGCGCATAACCAGGATCAGCAGGCGGCGTGACAGACCGAAGTGACGCCACCAGATTCGCTGATACTCGTAGGTCTGGAACATGGTGGATTCGGGGGTCTTGAGCAACAGCTGGTTCCAGTACGGGACCAACCCGCTCCAGGCGCTCTCGTCTGTCAATGTCTCTACCGAGTATGCCTGTCCGTGCAGACGATAGCTGAACCGCTGGCGGTGCGTAGTGTGCCATTTGTGTGCGGAACGCGCGGCGCTGGTCGGCACAGGGCGCCAGCGCACGGTAAATTGCGCGGGTCCGGGAGCCTGGTGGGCGATCGGGTCAGTCGCGACCAGTTGGTATCCGGTGCGCAGAAAGAACTTCCTGTGGCGGGTCGCAAACCGCACGACGGAGTCCGCACCGGCAGCTTCAATCGTGTGGACCGGGTAGAGCGTCTGCAGGTAGCGCAGGTAGCGGGTTGCCAGGTATGCAAAGTGCTGTCTGTATTTCGGGTGCACTGCGACTGCATCGGTATGCATGACCGGATCGTCGGCCACCCTGTTCGTCGACACGAAATCCGGGTCGTGGGAAAGGATATATCCAATCAGTCTTGTCCCTGCATAAAGCCCGAGGTTGAGACCCCAACCGGTCTTGTCGACGAATTTCAGCAGGTCATGGAAATGTTTCTTTCCGTGTCTGTGCCCGCGTGCCTTGCAGCTGCGTTCGAGACGGGCCAGCGCACCGGCATCGGTGGCGGTCAGAGCATCGATATAAATAATATCATTCATGCGCCGCGCCTCAGCCGTCTCGATCCGCTGCCCCTGTTGCGGATTGCAGGCGGGTCCAGGCGGTCTCGGGGGTCGCACTGCCGCGACTGCTTACACGGGCACGAGGAAGGTCCCGTCGTTTGATCAGGCGGGTGTTCATGGTGCGGAGGAAGCATTTGACCTGGAAGTCAGGATGCGGCTGAATTCGGCCGCATACTTTTCACTAACACTGGGCCAGTCGAACTCGCGGACCCGGTTCAACGAGAGCGTTCGGAGCCGGCGAATCTCCGCTTCATTGTGCATGAGCGCCTTAAGTGCAACTTTTAATTTCCGCGCATTGCCCGCCGGGGTAGTCAGCCCCGCACCGTTAAGCACCTCTCTGCAGCTGTCTATGTCGCTTGCGATAATCGCGCATCCGGCTTCCATCGCTTCCAATAAAACAACCGGGAAATTCTCACGCAGAGATGGGAAGACAAATATTTTTGACGCGTCGTACAACTCCTGCAACCGTGTTCCCTGCACGTGGCCGAGGAACTCGATCTTGGGCCGGGCAGCCCTGGCGAGCGATTTCAATTTGGTCAGGTAGGGGCCATCTCCAGCTATCAGCACCTTCCAGTCGGTGTCCATATCCCGGAGTGCCTTGAGCAGAAACTGCACGCCCTTTCTTTTGAACAGTCTTGACACGACCAGGATCTGGTTCCGCTTTTCGACATCGGGAGCTGTCTTGACCGTAATGCCATTGGGAATGATCGTTGCCGGGTGGTCGGAATACAATCGGACCAGCGTCTTGATATGATTCGACGGGCAGATCAGGCCAGCGCTATTGCTCACAATCGCGACCCATAGGTGGTGGGACAGTTTGTGTGCCAGCTGGAAGCGGTCTGGATTGTAGCCGGGAACATCGGACCCGTGCACAGTAATTACGTAAGGCAGTCCGGTGATTTTGTGCAGAAGATACGACACCAGTCCGGTTGGATAAATGAAATGCGTATGGATCAGGTCGTAGCGATTGCTGCGAATCAGTGCCAAGGCCTTGCGAAAGGATGGGTAAACCTGGGTCAGGAGCTCGGCCGTGGTCGTGTAGTGCCGATGACGCCGCACACACCACACGCGCCGGATGTCGACGCCGCCGATAATCTCCCTTGCCGGTAGACCTTTCATGCCGGAGGTGACCAGGTCGATTTCATGTCCCGCTTTGACCAGTTCTTCCGCCAGCCCCTTGGAAACAACGGCGCCGCCGCCGCCCAGCGGTGGATATTCGTAATTCAGGCACAGCAGCTTCATGTGGGCTGATCGACGAGCGACCTGACAGCCCGGAATTTGCCATTCCCGTGGGCGTCCAGCGTGTCCAGACTGCTCACCGTTACGTCGAGGCGCTCACCAACGATGCCGGTTACGATACGGCGAATGTCTTGATCGAGACGCGCGCGCTCGCCGGGTGCGGATTGAAAGGACACCGTAATGTGGTCGTAGGTATCCTGCAGGATGTGAAAGCGCTGCAGACCCTGCAGCGTTTCGAGTCTGCATATGAACGAATAGGGAGAAAACGTCTCGCCGTTGGACAACTTGATCATATCTACGACGCGTCCTTCCACTCGCTCCAGCCGGGACAAGCCGCGCCCGCATTGACAGTCTGCAGCGGGCTGCCTGATTCCAAGGTCTCCGGTGTCGTATCTGATCAGGGGCATTGAATAGAGGTTGAGATTGGTCATGACCATTTTGCATGCTCCTCCTGAGTCGGTTAGCGGCAGATACTCGACGATAACTGAGTCATCAGAGACGTGATATCCGGCATGCGCTGGACACTCCCAGGCAACCAGCCCCATCTCGGTCAGTCCGTAGAAGTCAAACACGTCGGCGGTGAAGGCGCGCTCCAGAAGCCGGCGTGTCTGCTCATCCAGTGTTTCTGCTGTCCAGATCACCGACTTCAGGAAGGCTGCACGGTAGCCCGTATGCAGCATCACTTCCGCCAGCTGGCGCAGCGGTGTGCCGCTGCCATATAGCACTGCGGGTCGCAACGCCTCGATGCGCTGCAGCAGTCGATCTGGTGGCTCTTCGGGAGAAGCCTTTTCCCATCGCATCCACGACTTGCCATGGCCGCCGTGCCGATCCGTGATCAACAGCAGACGGTCGCCGGGGCGGTAACCGGCGGCAATGAGGCCGCGCAGGAACCGCATGTTCCGGTTCAGCACATAGCGTCTGTCCAGATACACGGAAAAAGGTGTTCCGGACGAGCCGCTGCTCGCATCGTGCTCCAGCTCCGTGCGCTTGAAATTCGAGCTGATCAGGTCTTCAGGGTCATGCTGGTTCAAGAGCCGCTTTGTGGTCAGAGGCACGCGTCGGAGGTCGTCGAGCGTCCTGATCGCAGCCGGCGAAACTCCGGCTGTATCGAAAAGATTCCGATAATAGGGCACGGACGCATAGGCATGCCGGACCAGACGTGCCAGTTTGAGTTCCTGCATGCGTCTGATGCGCTCGCGATGCCACCACTGCCCCGAGAACACCGCGCGGTAATTGTCCAGTATTGAATACATCTGTGACGGTCGGGCTCGCTACCAGTCAGTGGGCTTATTATGTGACTGAGCGATCGCCATTAAACAATGTCGCGTTGAATTGAATCAGCACATTGCGCAGCTCAGCTACTGCTGACATCAGGTCGTCTCGCGTCTGCAGCATCTGCAACATACGTGAAACGAGCGATTCCACGGCGTTGCGGGCGACCAGATCATCAAGCGGAATAACCGCATCTGTGCGCTCCAGCAGCGAGAAAAACCCCTTGAACTTCTGATTGTAGGCCAATCCGATAGCGGGTACGCCCATGCCGGTCGCGAGGATTGCCGCGTGCATGCGCGCTGTCAGCACCAGTCGCATTCTGCCAAGCACCGCTTGATACAGGCGTGGATCTTCGATATGGATCATAGCGGCGTTGCCGGCGGGCATGTTTTGCATGGTACGCTGGCAAATGGCCGCGTCGTTCTCGTGTTCCACATTGTAAGTGGGAAGAAAGACGAAAAAGGCGCCCGTCTGGGCGGAGATGGTATTCAGGGCTTCTGCCACCAGGTCGATCATCCGGTCGCACTGCTCCTGCCCGCGGGTTCTGTTCAAGCCCAACTTATAGGCATACTTGTGGGGGATCCAGGTGCGTCGCCGAGGGAACCATTGCCGCAAGGCGACGCCGATCAGTGGTCGATCATCCATCGGCACTCCGCTCGTTTCCAGCACGGATCTGGCCTGCGCGTCGCTGCCGGGGTTCAGAAGCAAGGCAGGATCAGGGATGACGCGAACCGGCTTGGCGGTAAGCGGCTGCAGCGTTTCTCGCGCCGCGTGGTCTCGAACCGAGATCGGATCCAGGCATGACAACGCGATTCGTGCTGACAACTGACTGGTCCAGGCCTGCAAAGGTCCGGCGCCAATGGCGTAACCCGCAATACGAGCTGAGAACAGGCGCACCAGCAACAGCCGTGCGGCCCAGTAAGGCATCTTGATCAGGCTATCGTCATCCTGAAATAAACCGCCGCCTCCGCACAGTACCAGATCGCTCTTGCGTGCCGCCCTGATGAGGGCAGGTAATCCCCTTATACCCTTGGCAATGCTAACGTCGGCGACGGTCCGCGGGTCCGATCTCGGCAAGTTCGACACGGCATGTATGGTGACGTTTCGGTTGACGCGTCGGATCGCGTCGCAGGTGGCGTGAGCAATTGCTGCGTCGCCAAGATTGCCGTCCGCATCTCCCGCGAGTATGAGGACATTGCGTAATTCATGAGTTTCAGCCGGCATGGAGCAACAAAGCCTGGTAAAACCTCTGATCTGTTGATGCAGACCAGGCGTCGATCGTCAACAGCCAGTCCGCTTCAGAGCATGCTCTTGCGACCAGTCTTTTGCAAAATTGTCTTTATAAATACTCTGTTAAGCGCGAAAAACAGCGGGCCAACAGGCCCGAACCTCATTCAGATGCACAATGGGCGCGCTGGAACAGCGCGATAATAAAAGCATGTCTGAGCCTTGACCAGCGATATTAAGGTGTTCGCGCGGCCTAGGCCTGCTCCTGCACGGCTTTTTCAACATGCTCCTCGAGTTTCCGCAGTGACGAGCGAAGATTGACGACACGCTGCCGGGCCAGCGCGGGCAAATTGATGTTGGTCCGGGCGAGTTCTTCCCAGCTGCTCTTTTTGGTGCCGTAGACGCCGATCCAGGCGTTGCGCCCGTTGTTCTTGGCTGTATAGGCGGCGTGGTCGGCAACGGCAACGACCTGCTCCCAGTGCAGCGACCGGGGGTTGCTCGGTGCGAAGGGATACATGGCAAAGCCGATCGAACCACTGAGCCGGCCCATATGCCCATTACCGAGCGCGAACTGGTGATCGGCCAGGTTGGCGCGGATTCGCTCGGCCAGCTGTTCCACCGTATGGGGGGAGGCCGTGTTGCCGATGATCATGAACTCGTCACCACCCCAGCGGATGATGGTGTCGGACTGGCGGCAGGAGCTGTGCAGAATGTCGCGGACCTGCACCAGGGCCCGGTCACCGGCCAGATGTCCATGCGCATCGTTGATGCCTTTGAAGCCGTCCAGATCGATCATCATGAAAAACAGACTGGGCGAAATGTTGATGGTCTTGGAGCCGGACCTCCTCTGGATCAACCCGTGCTGCCGACGGTCGACGCGCGCGATCTCGGTAGCGATGAATTCATCGAGAAAACGCCGGTTCTTGAGCCCGGTGAGCGAGTCCGTCACGCTCGCCTGCATCAGCTGCTGATTCAGGGTCTTGAGTTCATCGTTGCGCTCGCTCAGCTCACGGGTCCTGGCCTCCACCTCGGATTCCAGCAGCTGTTTCTGTGCCGAGACTTGAGTGAGCTTTTTGTTCTGCCTTCTGCGGTAACCGACTACGGTGCCGCCGAAGAACAGGCTGTACAGGGAGTAGGCCCAGGCGGTTTGCCAGGGCGGGGGCTCGACATGCAGCCGGATCGATGTGCCCCGATCGTTCCAGATGCCGTCGTTGTTGGAGGCTTTCACCGTGAAGGTGTAGTCGCCGGCCGGCAGGCTGGCGTAGGTTACGTGCCTGAATTCACCCGGATCCAGCCATTCGTCATCAGAGCCTTCCAGTTTGTAGCGGTACTGGTTCTTGTCCGAGGAAGCGTAGTCCAGCGCCGAGAACTGGAACTGGATATAGTTCTCGCCGTAGTCCAGGGTAACAGTCTCGGGTTGCCGCTGTTCGGCGCTGTAAGCCGTGGCGAGGTGCTGGCGCCTCGAATGGGCAGTCAGCACGATGTCGGGCGTATGCATATTGACCAGCAGTTCATCGGGATGAAAACTCACGATACCGTCGCTGCCGCCGAACAGCAGGCGTCCGTTGCGGGTCAGCAGGTGGGCGCCGAAGTTGAATTCATCCCCGCGCAGTCCGTTGAAGCGGTCGAAGTTCCGGACGCTGCCATCCACGGGGTTGAAACGGACCAGGCCGCGATTGCTGCTGACCCAGAGAAAACCGTCCGCGTCTTCCACGACTCCGAACACCGTATCGCTGCGCAGACCGCTGGTTTTCAGATGTTTGCGGAACACGGGCCGGCCGGCCTGGCGATCACTGACAGCCCAATAGTTGAGGCCGCCGCCCAGGGTGGCCACCCAGAGTGAACCGTCGCTGCTCTCCAGGATGTTCCAGGCCGCATCGCTGCCCAGGCTGGTCGCGTCGTCGGCGTCGTGTCGATAATGGGAAAAGCTGCCGTCTGCCGCATTGAAGCGGTTCAGACCGCCGTCCTCGGTACCGACCCAGAGCACCCCGGCGCGATCCCGGTAGAGGTCGAGTATGCGGTCGCTGCTGAGCGTGCGGGTGTCGGCAGGGTCGTGACGGTAGACCCTGAATTTGCCGCTTGCAGGGTCGAAGCGGTTCAGACCGTCGCCATAGGTGCCCACCCAGAGCGCGCCATTGTCATCGCTCAGGATGCTGGTGACGGAGTTGGAACTCAGGCTGTCCGGGATCTCCGGGTCGTGCCGGTAGTGCGTGAAGTGTCCGGTCGTCGGGTCCAGGCGCCCCAGGCCACCGTTGCGGGTGCCCACCCAGATGTTGTTGTCGCGGTCGGCGTGGACGGCCATGACGCGATCATCGCTCAGGCTGCCGGCGTCGGCCGGCCTGTGTCGATACCGCGTCGTGCGGCCGCTCTCCGTGTCGATACGGTTGAGGCCTCCACCGTAGGTGCCGACCCAGACCAGGCCGTCGGTCGACTGCTCGATGGCGGTGACGATCCTGCTGCCCGGTTGCGGGGTACCGCCGGGTTCCAGCTGCAGGTAGCTGAACGCGTCGCTGACGTAGTTCCATTTGTTGACACCGTTGTAGCTGCCCACCCACAGGACACCGCCCTGGTCCTGGAACAGCGTGGTCAGCCGGTTGTCGCTGAGACTGCTCGGGTCGACGGGATCGTGCTGGTAGTGGATGAAACCGTCGTGCTCGGGGCGCCATTCGTTCAGACCGCCGTCGGTGGCGACCCACAATGTGCCGCGCTGGTCCTGATAGATATCCCGTACCCGGTTGTGACTCAGGCTGTGCGGATTTGCCGGATCGTGTTGAAAATGCCGGAAGCTGTCGGTGGGTCGGTCGAGGACGTTGAGTCCGCCCTTGTAAGTCCCGATCCAGAGCTGGCCTCGGCGGTCCTCATAGATGCAGCGCACCTGGTTATTGCTCAGGCTGGCGGGCAGCGCCGGGTCATGGCGGTAGCTGAAAAACTTCCTGCGCGCATGATCCATGCGCGCCAGGCCGTTGTCGGTTCCCACCCACAGCTTGCCCTTGCTGTCCTCAAAGATGGCCAGCACCGTGTCGCCAGGAAGACTGTCCGGGTCCGAGTCGGCATGCCGGAAACGGGTGAACTCGCCGCTGTCCTGGTCGAAGCGGTTCAGTCCGCCGCCGTCGGTCCCGATCCACAACACACCCTGCGCGTCCTGATAGATGACCCGTACCCGATCGTTGCTGAGGCTCAGCGGGTTGTCCGGATCGTGCCGGTAATGCGTGAAGCTGTCTTCGGTTCGATTGTAACGATTCAACCCGCCGCCGTCGGTGCCGACCCAAAGCGTGCCGCGTTTGTCCAGGTGCACGGTCCATACCCAGTCGTGGGATAAGGTGTCCGGATCCCCGGGTTGGTGCGCGTAGACCACCATGTTATAGCCGTCATAGCGATTCAGGCCTTCCTGGGTGCCCAACCAGATCATGCCGTACTGATCCTGCGTGATGGCATTGACACCTGCCTGCGACAGCCCGTCCCGTGGGGTGATGCGCGTGAACTGGAGATTGCGTGGGGTCAGGGCATCTCCGCCCGCGCTGGCGGGCGTCTGCGGCGGCGTGGGCGAGGCCGTGGCGTTGCCGGCGCAGGCCATTACCATCAACACACAGACCAGCCCCGCAACGAAACGCCTGGTGCTGGCGTGAAGGGCATATGCTTTGTCTCTAGTCATCGCTGTTTAACCGCCTGAAGTTCGTCTGGCTCAACACGTGTCGCATTCGGTAGTTCTGGTCAAGAACAGCCCGAGCAGGTCACTGACTGCGTTTCCGGCATCAGGCAGACATCCGCTTGCGTACCGGTTCCCCGCCATGTCCCGGCAGTTTCGCCTGAGGGGACCCCGGGCAGGGGGCCGCCGGAGCGGTGTCAGCCCCAGGCTTCGGCTGTACGAGGACCGGTTCCGGGCTTAGGACAAGTCGCCTTAGCCTGTCGCTGACCCGGCGCAGGGCCTGGCCCAGAATCAGCTTGAAGCTGCGCGGTACTGTTTGCCTGCGCTGGCGGCGTAAGGTCCGCGTGCCGGGAAAGGGGATGACATTGGGAGCATCGCCACAGGGCGATTCGTTAGGCTGGCCGCGGCCGGCCCTGGTCTGCGAATTGCTGTCGGTTGCTTTCATGTCGCGTTCGTTATCCTGTTGACCTTGGATGTCGTGGGAGACGGGGGATGCAGGGCGTTCCCGAACATCCCCGACCGTTTTACAGCTGTTATTGCTGCGGCACCCAGACATTGACTTTGGCAGATTCAATCAAGGTGTCGGACCAGAGATAACCGTCGCTCCAGAGGTAGCCGTCGGACCACAGGTAACCGTCGCTCCACAAATAGCCGTCGGACCACAGGTAACCGTCGCTCCATAGATAACCGTCGGACCACAGGTAGCCGTCACTCCAGAGGTACCCATCCGACCAGAGATAGCCGTCTGCATAGTTGTAGGCGCCGTCCCATTCATAGCCGCCATTCGGCAGCGGATTGCCCTGGGCATCGCGCACGTAGTAGACGTAACTGACCCTGTTTTTCGTCTTCTTTTCCCACGCGCTTACCGGACCACCGTAGTGAGCGCTGCCGGCCAGGTCGGCGTCGATGTCGAGGCCGCGGTTGGCCGTGCCGGCGGTGTTGCTGTGCACGGCGTCGTAGGCGTTGACCAGACCGGCGCCCTGTTGCAGCACCGAGTAGGCCAGGCTGCCGCCGTCGTAGGCGGCCGGTCGTGCCGAGCTCATCAGGCGGTACTTGACCTCGTCGGGGGTCAGCCAGGGCTCGTCCTGCAGCAGCAGGGCGGCGATGCCGGAGACCACGGCAGTGGCCTGCGAGGTGCCGGACATGATGAAGTACTTGCTGCCGTCATGGAACTCGGGGTAGGTGGCAGCGAGGTAGGCGCTGGTCTGCATGATGCCGCGCACGTGGCCGCCCGGTGCGACCATATCCGGCTTGACGAAGCCCTCCACCGTCGGGCCGGCGGCGGAGAACGAGGCCAGGATGTCGTCGTAGAAGTTGTCCGGGGTGTAGTTATCGGTCATGGCGCCGACGGTGATCACATAGGGCACGTTACCCGGCGCCCCGATGGTCATGGCGTCGGGACCGGTGTTGCCGGCCGAGGCCACCACCACGATCCCGGACCGCCAGGCCGCCATCACCGCCTGGTTCAGGGGATCGTCCCAGTAGTAGGAGCGCGGCTCGGCACTGAAGGAGAGGTTCAGCACCCGGATGCCGTAGGTGTCCTTGTTGCTGACCACCCAGTCCAGCGCCCGGATCACATCGACATAGGTACCGCGGCCCAGGTCGTCGAAGGCCCGCACGCTGACCAGCTTCACCCCAGGAGCGATGCCGGCGTAGTTGCCGTTCTCGGTGATACTGCTGCTGACGGCGATACTGGTCACGTGGGTGCCGTGGCCGTAGCCGTCGCTGACCGAGGTTTTGTCCTGGATGACGTCGTACTGGGCGATGAGCCGCCCGCTGTTGTTCGGATCTTTGGCGATGCCACCGTCGCCGCCGTAGACACCGGTGTCGATCACCGCGACAGTCACGCCGCGGCCGTCGATGCCCTCGGCGTGCAGCGCTGTCGCCCGGGTCATTTTCGGCACGTAGGTGCTGTCGATGTTGCCGCTGTAGCCGCCACCGCTGCCGCCTTTGCCGCTGACCTCGAGCTTCGCGTCGGCATAGACCCGGCGGACCGCGTCATGCCCCTGCAGGGCGCGCAGCTGTGCATCGCTGAGCCTGGCCCCGACGGCGTTGATGATTCCGAGTTTATGGGTGAGTTCGCCGCCGACCGCCTCTACTGCCTTCTGGAGGCTGACCAGGTCATGCCCCTGGACAATATAGGCGTGGGTCGCGGATCTTCCCGGGCTCAGGGCCACTGCGGCATAGGCGATTACCCCGAAGGCCAGTACCAGGGCCAGACCGGTTTGTTTGCGGCTGATGAACGATACCATCGTGATCTCCTTAGCTTGAACGGCTTGCCGGGTTGCGCGAGAACATGCCCGGACGCTGACTTTCCAATCGCAATGCGCATGCCAACTGCGTCACAGATTTGACGATACGTCTCGCGCCGTGTTCGAGGAAGACGTTTTAATTCAGGCAGTTATTGTTTATTTGCTAAGAGTGCAAGCAGGCGGGGTGCGCAACTGGTCTGGACGTTTGCCGAAAATTGCGCAGGGGGTTAGCCGCACAATTTCGGCGGATCCGCCGAAATTGTGCCCGGATTGCGAAAATTGTGACGAATGTCACAGGACGGTTATGCCGGCGCTGTGAAACCAGGGCTGGCCGTCAGCTGCGCCGACGCTGGGCAGCACTGCGCAGAATCTCGACCATCTCCAGGTCGCCGCGAGCGATGGCAAGATCAAGTGCGGTTTTTTCCGCGAGCCCCGGCGCGCCCGTGCCGCGCAGGGCGACGCCGGCGCCGGCACCTGTCAGTTTCCGCACCACCTCGACATGGCCGCGGACAACGGCGAGCATCAGGGCGCTCAGGCCGTACTTTGCCGTGTGATCCAGCCCCGCGCCGCGTTCGATCAGCCATCCAACCAGCCGGACGTGGCCCGCCGCGGCGGCCAGCATCAGCGACGTCTGGCCGTTCGCATTGCGTGCGTCGATATCGGCCCCGCGTGCCCACAAGTGTTCGAGCTCGGCGATGGAGCCGCGCAGTACGGCGGTTTCCCACTCGCGTCTCACGCCGATGGTCCTCCCACCGCGGGTAGCCGGGTGACGCGGCGACCGGTGAACCGGGTGGTCGCGAAAAGCCCCGGAATCAGGTCAATTTGATATACAGGCCGAGCACGCCAAAGGTCACGGCTATGCCCATGAGACCCATCACCACCGTACTGCCGTGGTTCTTTTTCCAGCCTCTCAATACCCAGTAACTCTCCAGACCTGCAAACCCCGCTGCAAAGCCGGTGATCAGTATCAGCGTTTTATTGGATATTTCCATGGGTAGCAGAAAGATAAAGAAGAACACGAACGCGACGCCCAGAGGAATCAGTGAGAACAGCCAGTCGTGCACTTCGGCTGGATCGCGACTCGTGGTAAGTAATTCCTTGATCTTGCTGACGTCATCTGCCATTTCGACCTCCTTGGTTCGCGCTCGCGAATCGACTGTGCCGATCCTTGGGCGAATCACTTAACGAAAATGTGGT
This sequence comes from uncultured Gammaproteobacteria bacterium, assembly GCA_963695455.1. GTDB lineage: Bacteria > Pseudomonadota > Gammaproteobacteria > DSM-19610 > DSM-19610 > Thiogranum. The sequence goes on from CAVOGN010000021.1 coordinate 127,692, forward strand.
GAAACGGCTATCGTACCTTCTTCCTCGCGGACGGACCACTCGCAGATCCGCTCCCGTCGGGTAGCGCAGGGTGGGGGGCATTCAGGCTGACGTGGCATGTTGTGCCGCGCAAGCGGCGGCACCGAACCTCGTCGTCGGGCGGGTCAGGATGAGTGGCGGGCTGCCCTAGGGGGTCAGAAGACGCTCGCGGCGCGACAGGCAGCTTCGATACCACTCAATGGCATCGCGCAGAACCCGGAGCAGGTCGGCTGTGCTCTCCGACGGGTCGCAGGCGAGGCTCGCGGCCAGGGCTTCCAGCCGGGCGAGCTCTTCGCGTGACGGTGGTTGTTGCGACATGGCATACCTCACAGCAGAAACCAGGTCTACTGTGCCATGCATCAACCAGGCCAGGGGCCACGTGGCTGTAACTCCCTGATATAACGCCCACGCGCGCGCGACGACTGGCATACGCACTTGCCGGTGCACCGTTTCGGAACGCCGGCGCGCGCCGAGCTGGTGCTAATCGGCTGCGGTCAGTCAGAGCTGCGACTGTCGCCGTGACGATTGCCTTTCGGCGTGGCCTCGGTTGCTTTTTCCCCTTGGTTTTCCTTTCTGTTCCCTCGTGTTCCTTCGCGGTTATCCGTTAATCCCGCCCCGGCCAGATCCGGCTCGCCGCAGTGGCGCAGGACGAAGGCGCGGCACCGGTCGCGCAGCGCAATGGCGACACGCCAGTGGTCCGCGCCGGCTTGCTCTGCAAGTTCGCGCGGGTCGAGCGGTGCACCGATTTCGATGCTGATGGTGCCGTGGTGCGGGAACCAGGAACCGGAGCGCAGTATGGAACGGGTGCCGCGGATGGCTACCGGTATCACCGGCACTGCCGCCTGGGCAGCGGCCGTGAAGGCGCCGAGGTGAAACGGCCGCAACCCGGGCACCCGGGTGAACGTGCCTTCGGGAAAAAACAGCAACCGGTGTCCCGCTTTGAGCACCTCCGCGAAATGTTGTGTATCGCGCACCCCTTTGCCGGTTTCGAAGCGTTCCACGAACTCGGTGTGAATGCGCTGCAGCGGCAGCCGAATGAGGAACTTGTCTGCCAGCTCAGCCTTGGCGATGAAGCGCGAGTGACCGGGCAGCCTGGACACCAGGGTGTAAGCGTCCAGATAGCTGGCGTGGTTCGCTGCCAGCACGCAGGGCTGTCCGGGGGCAGGAATGTGCTGCAGCCCATTCACCCTGACCGGTGTCGCGGTTGCCTTTTCCAGTATCCGCACGCAGGCGCGCATCAATGCCCAGCGCTGCTCAATACGCGGCAGCAGGGTGACCCCGAACCAGACCACCGGCGCCAGCAGCGCATACAGTGACCAGCAATAGCCGGCGTACAGCAGCGCGCCGGCATAGCGCAGCGAGCGCCGCAGCTGTGGCAGGGCCCCGGCCAGTGCGACGCGCGCGACCTGCCAGGGCACGCTGCGCGGCCGTTTACCGATGTCACCCTGTTCAAACCGTTCGCGGCTGGCGGCGCGGCGGATCTTGCCGCTGGAGGTCTTGAGCACGGTGCCCGGCGGCGCCAGCACCACTTCGTCCGGCGGTGCGCCGACCAGGTCGCTGGCCAGGGTGTTGATTTCGGCGCGCAACCGTTCCCGTTGCGCAGCGTCCGTCGCTGCGTGTCTCCGCCAGCACGATCAGCCGCTCGGTGCCGGTCCCGGGGTCGTGGCTGCCGAACACCGCCACGCAGCCCTTGCGGACTCCCGGCGATATCGCCCACCGCCGTGTTCCAGTTCGTACGGATAGATATTGCGCCCGGCGCGGATGATCAGGTCCTTGACCCGGCCGGTGAGGTAGATCTCGCCGTCGGCGAGGTAGGCGAGATCGCCGGAATCCAGCCAGTCGCCGGGGAACAGGCTGCCGCGTTTGCTCCGGGATTGCGGTAGTAGCCGCTGGTGGCTGACGGCCCGCGGAACTGCAGCCGACCCTCCCGGCGCTCCGGCAGCTCGTGACCGGCCGCATCGACCACCCGCACCTCGTGCCCCGGCAGCGGCGCGCCGCAGGACACGAAACGCAGCGCATGTCGTCGTCAGCGGGCCGCCGGAACCGCCTGGCCGGAACGCTTGAAGGGCTCGCGTCAACCCGGTCGATGCAGCGCCCCGCGCCGAGCGGCGGAAAGGCGAGCCCGACCGAGCATTCGGCCAGACCGTACACCGGCGTCATCGCCTCGGCACGGAAGCCGTAAGCGAGCGAAACGCTCGCCGAACGCCGGAGGGTATCCGGGCTCACCGGCTCGGCGCCGTTGAAGGCCAGCCGCCAGGAACTGAGATCCAGGCCCTCGAGGTCGCTCGTCGCTGCGATCTTGCGCAGGCAGAGCTCGTAGGCGAAGTTGGGCGCCGCCGACAGGGTGCCGCGGTGCTGGTGGATGGCCCACAGCCAGCGCTTCGGCCGGGCCAGGAAACGCCAGCGGCGACATCACGCACCAGCGGGAAAGCGCGAAGTACAGGCTGCCCAGCCAGGCGCCGATCAGGCCCATGTCGTGGTACAGCGGCAGCCAGCTCACGAACACGTCCGTGCGAGCTCGGCCTGTACCGCCTCGCCCATGGCGCGGATGTTGGCCAGCAGGTTGGCGTGGGTCAGCATCACGCCCTTGGGGTTGCCGGTACTGCCGGAGGTGTACTGGATGAACGCGATGTCGTCCGGCACCGCGCGTCGGTGACGCCGCGCGGAATCTGCGCTTGGCGGCAAGTCAACTCGGCAGTCAGCACGATATGGCGCAGGCTGCGGCACCTGCGCACGCAGCAGGCGCGCCACCCGTTGCGCCTCGGCGACCGTGATCAGGCAGTGCGTTGCGCAGTTGTCCAGGATGCGCGCGTGGCGCCGCATGTGGTCCTCGAGCTGGGCGGCGCGCGCCGGCGGATAGATCGGCACCGGGATGCCGCCGGCCATCAGGATGCCGAAGAAACTGTAGAAGTAATCGGCGCCGGTGGGCAGCATGATGCGCCACCGGCTCGCCGGCCTGCAGGCCGCGCTGCTGCAGGCCGGGGCGATCGCCAGCCGCCGCGCACTGTCGGCTGCCGGTAGCTGATGCAGCACCGTTGCCGCTGGTCCTGGTACAGCTGGATATGCGGACGGTCGGGATGATCGACGACATGCCAGTCCAACGCCTCGATGAGGGTCTGCGGTGCCAGGGGTGCGTCTGGCGCGAGGTGCGCGGCCTGCTGCGTGGCGGAAGCGTCACTCAGCGGCAGCGCCTTTGCACCGCGCAGGGCACGCAGCAGATCGCGCGGCGTTTCGGCCTCGGCGAAGGTGCGTTCCGGCAGCGCCAGACCGAACTGTTTCTCCACCCGCGCAATCAGTTCGACGCGCGCCAGGCTGTCGAGGCCGATGTCCCTTTCGAAGCTGCTGTCGAGGGCGACGATCTGATCCGCGCGCCGCTGCGGATGTACCTCGCGCAACAGCTGCTGCGTGAGCTCGAGCAGCGCCCTGCGCGTGTGTTGCGATTCGTTGTCAGCCCGGGCCGGTTCCATGTCTGTCATCCACGCCGTGTGTGCCGTTGCGCTAACATAGCGCATGCTGCGCATACCCCGAGTGTACACCCGGGGTCACGGATGTCGCTGTGACCGATTCGTGGTATGTTGGCTGGCACGGTGCAGCGCTGTCCGCGGTTGTTTGCTGGCCTGGGCGCCGCTCGGGGTGCGGCCGCTGTGCCCTGGCTGCCGGGTGACGAACAAGACATGAACCGGCCTGCGGGTGGACTCCTGGCGCGGCCGGAGTTCGGGAAGCAACACAGATGACAAAACACATCGGTATTCTCACCGCCGGCGGCGACAGCCCGGGACTGAATGCGGCGATCCGCGGCGTGGGCAAGGCCGCCGAGGGCTGTTACAAGATGCAGGTCATCGGGTTTCGGGACGGCTTTCGCGGTCTCGCCGAGAACCGCACGGTGCGACTGTCGGGCGTGGCGCTGTCCGGAATCCTTACCGTGGGTGGCACTATCCTGGGCACCAGCCGTGACAAGCCGCACAAGATGGTGGTGGATGGCGAGGTGCACGACATGACCGACGCCGTGGTCGAGAACTACCGTGCCAACAAGCTCGATGCTCTGGTATGCCTGGGCGGCGGCGGCACCCAGAAAAACGCGCTGCGGCTGGCGCAGCGTGGCTTGAACATCATCACCCTGCCCAAGACCATCGATAACGATGTGGCGATGACCGATGTTACGTTCGGTTTCGATACCGCCATGGGCATCGCCACCGATGCCATCGACCGGCTGCACAGTACCGCCCACAGTCACCACCGCATTATCGTGGTGGAAATTATGGGGCACCGCACCGGCTGGCTGGCGCTGGGTGCCGGTATCGCCGGTGGCGCCGACGTTATTCTGATTCCCGAGATTCCCTACGACGTGCAGAGCATCGCCGATGCGATACGCAAACGGGTGCGCAAGGGCCGGGGCTTCAGCATCGTCGCGGTGGCCGAGGGCGCCATATCACAGGTCTACCACCAGGCATGGACGGACATTATGACGCGTCTGGAGAAGGCCGGCAGCAAGCAGGAGAAGAAGCGGATCAAGGCGGAACTGACGGCGCTGGAGGAAAAACATCAGGACAACACCATCCACCTGGCCCACGAGCTGGAAGCGCTTACCGGTCTGGAGGCCCGTGTCACCATTCTGGGCTACCTGCAGCGCGGTGGTACGCCCTCGGCTGGCGATCGTCTGCTGGCAACCCGCCTGGGCACCGCCTGCGCCGATCTGATCGCTAACAAGAAGTACGGTGTGATGGTCGCCGAGCGGGCCGGCCAGGCAGTGCCGGTTGCGCTCGACAAAGTGGCGGGCAGGCGCAAGCAGGTGCCGCTGGATCACCAGTGGATCACCGCGGCACGCCGGGTGGGCACCAGCCTGGGTGATTGAACGCGGCGCGCCGCGCAGCAACGGGAGTGAGCTCGACCATGAAACAACATGCCTTCCAGATGCGGCTCGAGTGCCGCTATCAGCAGCCGCACAACAGCGTCGCGGAGTTGCGCGTGCAGAATCTGGAGAAGGGTGCCTGGACCGACTTCGAGCTGGGGTTCGCGCAGCCCGGCTTCCTGATGTTCGTCTACGCGATCCTGAACTGCCAGCACCTGTACATGCGCACCAACGCCGCCGAGCGCGGCCTGTTGCTGGACTCGGCGCAGGGCTCGATCGAGGTAGTGGCCGACCAGGACTGGGTGGTGCAGAAACTGCACGTGCGCTTCGAGGCGCGGCTGCAGTCCGGCACGCCGGCGCCGGGCGACGTCGACTACATTGTCGAGCGCATGCAGCGCTGCCCGGTGTCGATCAATCTCAAACACGTGGCGGACAGCCGCACCGCGGTCGATTTCAGCGCCGCATCCTGACACCGGGTGTCGGACCCCGTGGCCGAGCCGAACGACAAGTGGTCGGGCAGGGTCACCCGTGAGTCCAATGCGCTGGACCTCGAGGCCGGGGTATTCACCTGGAAGGACCCGCGCCGTATCGCCGAGTCGCTGAAGCGCTCCGCGGAGGCGAGCCGGCGTCGCAAGTCGCCGCCGTTTCGCTCCGCCATGTCCATGCTGGTGTTCTATATCAACCGGGCCGGCAAGAGCCTGGACCCGCAGCAGCGGGCGGTTCTGGAGGCCGCCAAGATCGAGCTGCGCAAACTCTATGGGCGCGCCTAGTACTCCTTCAACATGATATTGACGGGTTCAGAGCCACACAGCAACGTCAGTGCGAGGCGCGGCTCGCCGGCAATGGCAGCCCCCCTTGCCAAGAGGCGCAACGCGGCAATGGCGTTGCTGTGCGGCTCCCGCAGGGCAAGACGAGAAGCGGCCATCTGCGGTGTTGCTTACCCTTGAGGTAGAATGGCTACCCCGGCGGGTAAGCGCCTTGCAGCTGACCGCTTCTCGTCCTGCTGAACCCGTCAATATCATGTTGAAGGAGTACTAGCCCGCACGGCCGTTTTCGCAACACGTTCCAGTACTTGCGCAACAAAGGTATGATGAGCGCAGGTCGCCGTGTCGGCCGGCGTGAGTTGTGAGGGATATCGAAGCATGAAAAAACCGCCAAGCCTTGCCACCGCCATGACGCCGTTTCCCTATTCGGTGGACCACAATGCATCGTTGGAATTCGCCCAACAGCTGATGGCACAGCACAAGGTGCGTCACCTGCCGGTCACCGAGGAGCAGGGGTTGGTCGGCCTGCTCACAGAGCGCGATATGCGCTCGGTGGAGCACCTGCATTCGGGGCTCAACGCCAAACGCGAACTGACTGTCAACGATGCCTACGTGGCGGATCCCTATATTGTCGATCTGCACGAGCCGCTGGACAACGTGCTGATCACCATGGCGGAACGCCATATCGGTTCGGCGATTGTGACCAGATCGGGCAAGCTGGTCGGTATGTTCACCGTGGTCGATGCCTGCCGCTGCTTCGGCAATTTTCTACGCGAACACTTTCCGCGTGTCGAAGGCGACGATGATGTCGCTTGACTAGTGTCCCGCTGCTGCGAACCCAGGTTATGAGCGCCACTGAGCTGCATCTGTTTGCCACTCCCTATGTGTCCGGTTGCGCACACGGCAGGCTGCGGCGCGCAGCGCAGCCGGCGGGCGCGGATGACATCCTGATCCTGGCACAAGGCGACGTCGCCGGCCTGAGCGGTCGCCCGGCGGGCCTGGTGGTGGTCGACGGGGCGCCCCTGTCGCACACCCTGCTGGCTGTGCTCGGTGCCGGTATCCCTACGGTGATCGTCACCGCACAACAGGCCGCGACACTGCCAGCGGGGCGCACGGTGTGGCTGGACGGGGCCACCGGCCTGATCACTGATCACGCCGGCGCGTGTGCAGTGCCACCAGCCGCGGCCCCGGCACTCGAGGCCGGGCAGCCGGTGCGCAGTGCTGACGGGGCGGCGGTGTACCTGCGTGCCAGCGTGCGCAGCGTCGCCGCAGCGCACCGGGCACGTGTCGCCGGGGCTGCGGCCATCGGGCTGGTGCGCTCGGAGTTTCTGCTTCCGGAGGCCGACGTGATTCCCGACACCGCCTTCTACCGCGCGGTGTTCGGGCAATTGTGCGCAGCGGCGACGCCGCTCGCGGTTACCGTCCGGCTGCTCGACGTGGCCGCCGACAAAATGCCCGCCTGGCTGCGTTCCATCCCCGGCGCCGGCGGTGTGCTGGGTTTGCAGGGGGTACGCCTGTTCGGGCGCGAGCCGGTGCGCAGCGTGGTGCACGCCCAACTGGCAGCGCTCGACAGTCTGGATCCTTCCTGCGACATTCGCTTGCTGATCCCCTACCTGGTGCGGCTGGAGGAACTGCAGTACTGGAGCGCCTACCTGCGCCGACGGCTGTCCCGGCCACTGAGCCTGGGGGCCATGGTGGAAACGCCGGCCGGTGCGCTGGATCTGGTCAACTGGTTCGACAGCGTGGACTTCGTGGCGCTGGGCTGCAACGATCTGATGCAGTGCCTGTTTGCCGCCGACCGTGATCGGGCCGAGTTGCGCCATTATCTCGATCCCTATGCACCCTTGCTGTTCCGGTTTTTCCGCCAGGTGGCGGAGGCCGCGCCGACTCGACTCGAGCGCGTGCAGCTGTGCGGCCTGCTGTCCCAGTTGCCGGGCGTGTTACCGGTGCTGCTGGGTCTGGGGTACCGTGCCTTCTCGGTGGATGTGTCCCTGATCCCATATCTGGCCCGCAGCGTCCAGACCACTTCGATTAAGGCGGCAAGGGCGCTGGCGCAACGAGTGTGTGCGGCGCGTACATCGCGCGAGGTCACGGACTTGCTGGGTGTGCCGGCGCAGGCCGGGCAGCCGTTCTTGTGCCCGGATGGCGCTGGCGCGACAATGTGAACAGCGAATCCGGTCAGGGAATCCGCGGTAATCTAATCCGAGCATGTTATGAGTCACAAGCACGAGCGCGTCCTGAGCGCTATTCTTCAGGATCCGGTGAGCGGAAACATTCACTGGCGCGATGTGGAAGCGTTGCTGCAGCACCTGGGTGCCAGTATCGAACCCGGGCACGGTGCGCGCCTGCGTTTTCAGCTCAACGGTGTCGAAGGGACACTGCACCGCCCCCACCACAGCGGCGTGTGCAGCAAGCATGATATCCGTCATTTGCGCGAATACCTGCGTGCCGCCGGTATCGGTACGGCGTCGGTCTAGTGTCCGCGTGGCGGAGCGGTGCGCTGCCTGCTGCGTTATGCGCGACTGCCAGCCGGGCCGCTGACGCCGGGTCGGGCGGGGTGCCACACCCCTCCGCTACAAGCGTCGGACTAGTCCGGGGTTGCGCGAATCGGCAAAGAAGTTTCGCGTTGCCATGACTCCAGGCGGGGGAATATGAAAAAGCTGAACGCTGATGCCGCTCCCGGGGGTCATGCCTGCCAGTCGACCACCGGCACCTCGACGGTATGACGGTCGTCGGCGACCCACACCTGGCCGTCCTGGATGGTGCAGTGCAGCTGCATGTTGCGCTTTGCCAGGCCGCCCAGGTCGCGCACCGCCTCGGCTGGCAGGTTTCGAGCGCTCAGGTGGTCGATGCCTGCGACTGCGGTACGCACCTGTTGCCACCAGATGTCGGCGCTGCGCCCGCTGTAGCTGTACACCAGCACCCGTTCAGCGCGTCCGGCGGCACTGCGCAGGCGTCGGGCGTCGGGCTGGCCAATCTCGATCCAGGTCTGGATGGTGCCGCTGAGGTCCTTCTGCCACAGATCGGGTTCGTCCCCGGTGCTTAGGCCGCGCGTGAATGCCAGCGCTTCGTCGGCGTGCAGGGCAAAGGCCAGCAGCCGTACCATCATGCGCTCATCGGTTTCGGAGGGATGCCGGGCGAGGGTGAGTGCGTGGTCGCGGTAGTAGTGTCGATCCAGATCAGCGATCTGGAGCGCAGCTTTGAATATCGTTGCCTTGAGGGCCATGTGCGGGTGTCTCTGGTTGGCGGCTGTGCCGCAGTCCGGGCGAAAAGGTATTACAATGCGCCGAGCAAACCTAGAGGATGACAGGATATGGTGTACAACGCGGGTATAGGCTGGGGCGGATTCCTCCTGCGCTTCCTGACGGCTATGGTACTGGTGTTCACGACCTATAACCCTGACGGGTATTCATACTTTCACTGGGTGAGCAGCGACCTGGAGCAGGGGTTGCCGCTCAAGGCATTTGCGGGTGTGGTGCTGCTGATCGGTTGGACGGTCTTTATCCGCGCCACCTTGCGTTCGCTGGGCGCATTCGGACTGCTGCTCGCTTTTGCTTTTTTCGGCACGCTGATCTGGCTGATCGTCTACTACGGGCTGGTGCCCGCCGACAGTACCAAGGCGCTTACCTACATCGTGCTGGTGGTGATGTGCGGGGTGCTGGCGACCGGCGTGTCCTGGTCGCATATCCGCCGCCGCATCACCGGTCAGGTGGACACCGACGAACTGGACGGTACCTGATGCGGGGGGATGACAGGGTTTTGGCGACCCGCAACCTGTATCCTCACGCAGGGCATCGCCGGTGCCTGTCCCCAGTCCGCGAGCAGCCCTGTGGATTGGCAGTGATGTCAAAAAGTGTGTTTCATAAAAACAATGTATACAAACAGATATAGGATTTTATTAATCTAAAGTATTAGAATACGGACGGGTCCCATGGCTGCGCGTCGCGCTGCCGCAGGGAGCCGGCGGCAGCCGCTCGATCAGGCAGGAGGTCTGTGAATAGATGGACGACGAAACCAAGGCTTTATTGCGCAACATCGCCCATCACCTGAAGTGGGTGATCGTGTTGCTGTTAGCCATCCTGGGGATGCTGATCGCCAAGAGCCTGGGCGGCAGCTGAGAACACCTGGCAGGCGCAGGAGGGTCGGCCGGCCTGCCGGGAATCCCGCCCACGACGTGGTCGTCGCCCTGCCACAGCGTCCCCCTGATAGCGTTATTACCCCGAGCAAGTGAGCCCACACCATGTCCGCAGTGAAACGCATTGTGCTCGACGTACTCAAGCCGCTGGACCCCGATGCGCTGACCTTTGCCAGCGCTATTGCCGACCAGCTCCCGGGTTGCCGCGTCACGGTCACGGTCTCGGAGGTCGATGCCAAGACCGAAACCACGCTGGTCACCGTCGAAGGCGATGCGATTGTCTATGATGACCTCGCCGCCACCATCGGCAGCCTGGGTGCCTCGGTGCACAGTATCGACGCCGTGGAGGTCAGCAGCGCGGACCAGCCCGAGCGCTAGCGGCGCCTGGCGGACAGCGGCAGCATGTTCTCGCAACTGCGGTTTCTGGTCCAGCTCGGGCGTGCCGAGCATATCGCGCGGCGCTATTTCGTCACCAACGGTTTCGATGGCGCCCTGACCATGCTGGGGCTCACGATGGGATTCTATGCCGGCGGCGGGGTGGCAACGCCGGTCGCCATCAGTGCCTGCCTGGGCGCCGCCGTGGCGCTTGGGGTGAGCGGTCTGGCCAGTGCCTATATGAGCGAGGCAGCCGAACGCGAGAAGGAACTGCGCGAACTGGAACAGGCTCTGGTGGGTGATCTGGAGGCTAGCGCCCACGCGCGCGCTGCGCGACTGATCCCGCTGATTATCGCCGCCGTCAACGGCTGCGCGCCCCTGTTTTTCGCCCTGCTGATCATGCTGCCGCTGTGGCTGTCGGAAGCCGGCGTGCCGCTGCCGCTGGCGCCGTTGGCGTCCTCCATCGGGGTCGCTTTCCTGGTGCTGTTTCTGCTCGGCGCGTTTCTCGGCACCGTCAGCGGCCGGTTCTGGTTGTGGAGCGGGCTGCGCATGCTGGCGATTGCCCTGCTGACCGCGGGCCTGATCCTGTGGCTGGAGAACTGAGCGCCTCAGGGTACGTACAGGCGGCCGCGTCGCACCAGCCATTTTTCGATTTCCACCGCCACCAGCACCAGCGACGCCAGTGCCAGGCAGGCCAGCAACTCGGGGAGCGGCAGCGGCCGGGTGTGGAAGAGGGGATTGAACGCCGGCACATAGATCACCATCAGCTGCAGTGCCAGGGTCAGCAGTACCGCGCCGAGCATCGCCGGGTTGCTGGTCAGGCCGATGCTGAACAGCGACTCGCGCTCGCTGCGTACCGCCAGGGAGTGGAACAGCTGTGACACGGTCAGTACCGTGAATACCATGGTCTGCCAGTATTCCACGCCACGCGTCCAGGCCCAGGCCTGGGTGCCGATGGACAGCGCGCCGACGAATAACCCCACCCACAGAATGTGCTGCCACATGCCGTGGGCAAAAATGCTCTCGTCCGGCGGCCGTGGCGGCCGCTGCATGAGGCCGCGTTCGGCGGGCTCGGCCGAAAACGCCAGGCCGGGCAGACCGTCGGTAACCAGGTTGATCCACAGGATGTGGATCGGCAACAGGGGAATCGGCAGGCCGAAAAAGGGCGCCAGCAACAGCGTCCAGATCTCGCCGGAGTTGGAGCTCATGGTGTCCTTGATGAACTTGCGGACGTTGTCGAAGATGCGCCGGCCTTCCTTGACCGCCGCGACAATGGTGGCGAAATTGTCATCCAACAGCACCATGTCGGCGGCCTCGCGCGCCACGTCGGTGCCCTTCAGGCCCATGGCCACGCCGATTTCGGCGCGTTTGAGCGCCGGCGCATCGTTGACGCCGTCACCGGTCATGGCGACGAACTCGCCGCGCGCCTGCAGCGCCTCAACGATCTTGATCTTCTGTTCCGGGTTGACGCGCGCATAGACCGGGACCTCCGCGACCCGCGCCTGCAGTTGCCGCGGCGACAATTCGGTCAGGTCGCTTCCGGTCAGCACCGTATCGTCCGATTGCGCGATGCCCAGACGTATGGCAATGGCGCGCGCCGTGGCGGCATGGTCGCCGGTGATCATCACCGGGGTAATCCCGGCGGAACGGCACAGGGCGACTGATTCACCGGCTTCCGGCCGCGGCGGATCGATGAGCCCCGCCAGACCGAGGAAGCTGAAGCCCTGTTCGACGCTGTCGGGCTGCAGCGGGTCAGGGAGCGTGCCCAGGTGCCGGCTGGCAAATGCCAGCACCCGGTACCCCTGCGCCGCCAGGGTCTCGGCAGCTTCCAGCACGGCGTCGGTATCCAGCGCGCCCGGGCTGTCTACGCCGAACTGATCGACGCACAGGGCGAGCACGCGTTCCGGTGCGCCTTTCATCAAGGCGGTAATGCCGTCCTGGTTGCGGTGCAGAGTGGTCATGCGTTTGCGTTCCGCGTCGAACGGCAGTTCGGCGATGCGCGGCAGGGTCTCCTCGAGTGTGCTGCGCACGAAGCCGGCGTCACGCGCGGCGCTGTACAGGGCGATCTCGGTGGGGTCGCCGCTGACTTTGCCGTCGGCGTCTTCGTGGGCGTCGTTGTTGAGCGCCAGCGCCTGCCCCAGGCGTTGCCAGTGCGGGTCCGCTGTCTCGCTGGCGGGCAGCTGCGCTTGCCTCCCGGAGGGCAGCAGCACGGCGTCCAGTTGCATTTTGTTCTCGGTCAGGGTGCCGGTCTTGTCGGCGCAGATGTAGGTAACGGAACCGAGGGTTTCCACCGCGGGCAGGCGCCGGATGAGCGCATTGCGGCGGCTCATTTTGCCTGCCCCCAGGGCCAGCGATACGGTCACCACGGCGGGCAGGGCCTCGGGAATGGCAGCCACCGCGAGGGTAACGGCGGTGAGGAACATCAGGGCAACGGGTTCGCCGCGCAGCAGACCGATGGCGAAAATCATGGCGCACACCAGCAGCACCGCAATACTGAGGCGTTTGCCGAACTTGGCCAGGCGCCGTTGCAGCGGTGTGCGCTGGATGCCGCTCTTGGCGAGCAGTCTTGCCACTTCACCGAGCTGGGTGTTCATACCGGTGGCGACGACTACCCCGGTGGCGCGCCCGCCGCTGACCAGGGTGCCCTTGAAGCCCATGTTGAGCCGGTCACCGAGTGCCACATCGCCCGCCTGCAGCGCCTCGGTGTGTTTTTCCACCGCCTGCGATTCACCTGTCAGCGCCGCTTCGTCGACGCGCAATTCGGCCGCCTCGATGAGACGCAGGTCGGCCGGCACTACGTTGCCCGCCTCCAGCAGCACGATGTCGCCGGGGACCAGCTGGCTGGCGGGAACCTCGCGCACTTCGCCGTCGCGCCGCACCCGTGCCACGGGTGCTGCCAGGGCGCGCAGCGCCTTGACCGCCCGTTCGGCGCGATACTCCTGGACCGTACCGATAATGGCGTTGAGCAGCACGATGACGACGATGGCGGCGGTGTCCTGAGGGTCGCCGACCAGGCCGGAAATGATCGCAGCGACAATCAGCACAAAGATCATGAAATCGGCGAACTGCCCGGCCAGCATGCGCAGCGGCCCGCGCCTCGCGGTCTCTTCGATCCGATTCGGGCCGTGGCGTTTGCGGCGTTCCCTGACGCCGTGCCCGGACAGCCCGTCGCGCGCACTCACCCCGAGTCGACTGAGGGTGTCGTCAACGGATTGCTGGTGCCAAAGCGGCGGTGGGGGTGATTGCTCGGGCATCGCTACCGGGTGTCGGTTGAATATGCGTCAGGTCTGGAGTCCGTGCCGGCCCGGGGCTGCGCTGCCGATGCGTTCATATTCCGCGATCACCTGCGCGCCCAGCAGCAGGATGGTGGCGGCGATTTCCAGACTGAGCAGGATGATGACAGCGGTCGCGAATGTCCCGTAAACCAGATTGACCAATGAGAGGGTGGAGAAATACCAGACCAGCAGGTGGCGGCTGATCTCCCACAGCAGCACCGCGGTGACGCCGCCCATCAGGGCGTGGCGCAAAGCCAGCCGCCCGACCGGCATCACCAGGTACAGGGAAGTGAGCAGCAGGGTTTCGCCCAGCACGCCGAGCAGGTAGATCAGCACCGTTTCGGCGCTGCTGAACGACCAGTCATAACCCAGCAGCGTGAACGTCTTGGGGGCCAGCGCGTGCAGGCTGCCGCTCACGATGCTGACCAGCAGCAGCCCGCCACCCAGCAGCACAATGTAGGCGTAGGGGATGATGGCGGAAACCAGGAAATGGCGGCGTCTGATGGCAACGCGGTGAAAGAAGATCACCGACATGGCGTTTTCCAGCACGGTGAAAGCCAGCGAGCTGAAAAACAGCAGTATCAACAGCCCAACCCAGCCGATCACCTTGCGGTTTTCCATGAACACACTGACTTGTGCGATCAGCGCCTCGGCCTGTCCCGGGGCGATCAGCACCAGGTAATCGCGCAGCGCCTCCAGCAGCGCCTGTTGTTCCTGCACGTGCGACAGCAGCACCAGTATCAGCGCCAGCATCGGTACAATCGATAGCAGGGTATAATAGGCGACCGCGCCCGCCAGCAGCAGGCCCTGATTGGCGCGAAACCCGGTCAGCACCTGCCAGGCAAAGCGCCAGGGGTTGTCGAGCACGACTCTGAACGGCGCGCTCGGGGTGCTCGTCGGCTGCAGTGCATCATCCCGGTGATCCGCGGGCCGCGGCGGGGACACGGCGTTAACGCATCATGCTTTGCTGCGGCGGACTCTTGCCACTCAGCGGCGCGGGTGGAATCCGCGGGTACTCGACATTACCCGATCCGGCGTCGCCCTGCGGCGTGATAGCACAGATCCGCTGGTACAGCGACAGATACTGCTGCGCGCTGTTCGACCAGCTGAAATCCTTTTTCATCCCGGTGATCACCAGCTTCCACCAGTCCACGCGCGCGCCCTGGTAGTAGGCCAGCGCGCGCTGGCAGGCCTCGAGCAGTGCCGCCGGGGTGTCCGGGTGGAAAGTGAAGCCGGTGGCGGTGTAGTCGCGCGCCGTGGTGTCGTTCAGGTCGATGACGGTATCGGCCAGGCCGCCGGTGCTGTGCACGATAGGCACGGTTCCGTAGCGCAGGCTGTACATCTGGTTGAGTCCGCACGGCTCGTAGCGCGACGGCATCAGGAAGCAGTCGCAGCCGGCTTCGATGCGGTGTGCGAGCGGCTCGTCGTAACCGATGTAGATGGCCAGCTGATGCGGGTAACGCGCGACCGCTTCTCTCAGGCGGCTCTCGAGCAGTTCTTCGCCGTCGCCGAGAATCACCAGCTGTACCGGCTGGGTGAACAATGCATCGAGGATATCGAGGATGAGGTCGACGCCTTTCTGCTCCACCAGTCGGCCGATATGTCCGAGCAGCAGTGCCCCGCTGTCCACCGGTAGACCGAGTTCCTCCTGCAGGGCGGCCTTGTTGAGTGCCTTGTGCTGCAGGGTGTGTACGTCGTAGGTATGCTGCAGCTGGGTGTCGGTGGCGGGATTCCATACCGCGCAGTCCATACCGTTGAGGATGCCGGTCAGGTTTGCGGCGCGGTATTGCAGCAATCCTTCCAGTCCGTAGCCGAACTCGGCGGTGCGGATCTCCTGGGCATAGGTCGGACTGACCGTGGTTACCCAGTCCGAGCAGGCGATCCCGCCCTTGAGGAACGACAGCTTGTCGTGAAATTCCACGCCATCGATTGACCACAGCGCATCCGGGAGTTCCAGCGCCTCGAAAGCCGCTTTCGGGAACAGCCCCTGGTAGGACAGGTTGTGAATGGTGAACAGGGTGGCGGGCCGGGTGTCATGTTGCGACAGCAGCGCCGGCACCAGACCTGTCTGCCAGTCATTGCAGTGCACCAGCTCCGGTGTCCAGTGCGGGTCCGCATCCCCCAGCGCCAGCGCCACGATGGCGCGAGCGAAGGTGGCGAAGCGCGCCGCATTGTCGGGCCAGTCGCTGCCGTCCTCCCGCACGTACGGATTGCCCGGCCGCCGGAAATGCACCGGGGAGTCGACCAGGTAGAGCCCCACGCCGCTGTGCGGAAACCTGCCCTGGAGTATTTCCACCGGCTGGGGGACACCGCTAAGCCTCAGGCTGGCGATGGAGCTGAGCGGTCCGAGGTGCGCATGGACCTCCGGGTAAGCGGGCAGTACCAGGCGCACGTTGTTGCCCAGTTCCTGCAACGCGCCCGGCAGGCTGCCGGAGACATCGGCGAGTCCACCGGTTTTGATGAGGGGATAAGCCTCGCTGCTGCAATACAGAATGTCCATGGCTGTGCTGTCGCTCCGACTCCCTTTATAAGCAGAGAGTTATATAATCGCTGCCGGGGTTCGGAGCCATTGTCAAACGATCGGTGCGGCAAAATCAAGCGCCGGGCGGAAAACGCTGACGCCTGCCCGGACCAGCGGCGCGATACTTCAGTCCAGCGCCGGTCCCAGTATGAAGTCAACCGGCGTAAAACCGCGGTCTTCCAGCAACGCGGCGATATCCCCCCAAGTGTAGTCCGGATCTTTTTCCTCCACACTCGCGACCAGTCCGGTCACGTACCGATACACCTCGTGTTCCTCGATATCGTCCGGGACGGTCACCAGGCGAATGCTGGTGAATTCGCTGGCCGGCAGGATCATGAGTTTCTTGTTCATTGCTTCCCCCTGTATCGGTATCGCTGAAAATCGGTGTGGCGGACAGAGTCGGTCTGCAGCCAGGTCGGCCGGCGCACGGCCGCTCACAAACTAGTGTCCCTCGTCACTGATATTAACCCATTCAGAGCGCCCCCACGAGGACAGTGCACCAACAGTAGGCGCTTTAGGCGAGGCGCGGTCCGCAGGGAATGGCGCGCCCTTTCCAAGGATCGCAACACCGCAATGGGCTCGTGGGGGCGCTCCCTGCGGGCGGGCCAGGAAGCACTCATCCGCTGCGTTACGCCTCTTGGAAAGGGAATGACCAGAGCCTGCCCCGCGAAGCGTTTTGGGCATTCCCCGCGAGGCAAGCCTCGCCTAAAGCGCCTACTCTTGGTGCGGCTAAGCGCTTCCTGGCCCGCTGAATGGGTCAATATCAGTGACGAGGGACACTAGCCTATTTGGCCGTGGTCACCAAGCGCCCGGCGGGTGCGCCGGGCCGGGTGATGCGCCAGCAGTTGTGAATGCGCGGGTTGCGCTCGAAGTCTTTGGGCAGTGTGGCGCGGCTGATGTCTTCAATGTCAAGCCCGTCCAGCGCGGCACGATCCATGCTGAAACGGCGCCGGTTGTTGGAAAAGATCAACACGCCGTCCGGCGCCAGCAGGCGCGCTGTACTGTTGATCAGTCGCACGTGATCGCGCTGCACATCGAACGTACCCTGCATGCGTTTGGAACTGGAGAAGCTGGGCGGATCAAGAAATACGAGTCCGAAGCGATGCTGCCCGGCATGCCGCTCCAGCCATTCGAGGCAGTTGGCCTGCACCAGACGGTGCTCGCGGCCGCTGAACCCATTCAGCTCCATGTTGCGAGCTGCCCAGTCGAGATAGGTTTTCGACATGTCGACACTGGTGGTCGAGCTGGCGCCGCCGCGCGCCGCGTAAACCGTCGCGCTGCCGGTATAGGCGAACAGATTGAGGAAGTCGCGGCCGGCAGCCATGTGACTCAACATGCCGCGCGTGATGCGATGGTCGAGAAACAGCCCGGTATCGAGGTAATCGCTGAAGTTCACCAGGAACCGGTTGCCGCCTTCCTGCACGCAATGGAACTGGCCGTGGGTCCCCAGTTTACGGTACTGCGCCTTGCCTTTCTGCTGGCGACGCACCTTCAGGAACAGCTGCTGCTCGGGTATCTCGAGCGTTTCTCGTATCACAGCGACCGCTTCGCGCAGGCGTGCCTGCGCCTTGCCGGCGTCCACGTGCCGCGGTGCTTCGTATTCCTGGATGTGCACCCAGCGCTGCTCGCCCTGGTATACATCCACGGCGACGGCATACTCGGGGATGTCTGCGTCGTAGAGGCGGTAGCAGCGGATGTGTTCGCGCTTCAGCCAGCGCCCCAGATGACGCAGGTTCTTGTGCAGACGATTGGCGAACATCCGGGCACCGTCGCTGAGGGTCGGATTGTGGGTCGGGGCAGTCAATGGCGTCCGGCTCGTTTGGATTCGCTGCTATGTTAAGAGTCCCGGTCGCAAATGAAAATCCGGTATAGTTGCAGGTACCCTGTCCGGGTGGGCAGCGGGACTTGTCCCTGGACGAAATCAGGTGGCAGCCAGATCCATGTTGAAGATATCTCACACCGTCACCATACCCGCCAGCGAAATCGAGCTCAGTGCCATCCGCGCCCAGGGCGCCGGCGGGCAGAACGTCAATAAGGTGTCGAGCGCCGTACACCTGCGCTTCGATATCCAGGCGTCGTCCCTGCCGGATTTCTACAAGCAGCGTCTGTTGAAACTCAGCGACCGGCGCATCAGCAGCGACGGTGTCATCGTCATCAAGGCGCAGCGCTACCGCAGCCAGGAGAAGAATCGCGATGAGGCGCTGCAGCGTCTCGCCGATCTGGTGCGCAGCGTCGGCGTGGTGCGAAAAAAGCGTATTGCCACCAGACCCGGCGGTGCGGCACGGGCAAAGCGCCTGGACCAGAAGAGCAAGCGAGGCGCAGCCAAGGCGCTCAGGCGCAAGGTGACCGAGCGCGAGTAGACCTGTTGCGCGGCGTCGCCGACCCCGGGTTACGGCATGAGCGGCAGCCGGGTGGACGGGTCGTCCGGCTCCGGCAGCATAGCGTCGCGCGGGTAGCAGACGATGGCCACTACGCGTTTCAGAACATTCGTGACCTCGATTTCCGCCAGCTCGATGCTGTGCGCCGGCTGGTCGGAATTCTCCTCGACCTTGATGCCCATGCGGGTCAGCTGGAAAGACACTCGCCGCAGGCGTAGGAACTCCTGAGGCTGTTCGAGTATGGCTATTACCTGGCGCAGATAATCGCGCGGCGCATCGTAGGTGGCCGGCGCCTGGTCGAGCTGTGCTTGGGTCTCGGCCAGTTTTCCTTCGATATTTCCGCTCTCAAGCTCGCCGGCAGACGCCGTGGCCAGCAGTGTGTCCAGGCCGCCATTGTAGGCCTGCCGCGCCCGCAGCCGGGCATACAGTATGCGGCGCTGATCCTGCAGCTCGCGCCGCTGTGCCTTGAGGTCGGCGATATGCTGCAGGGCATGCGACACCAGGGCATTGAAAATGCAGTTCTTCAGCCCCAGCCTGGCGTCCGCCTCGGTGGCGCCGGGGGTCAGCACCTTGTGGTCGGAGAAATTGACCGCCGTTTGCCTGACGTCGCGGCGAACGATGCCCTGCGCCAGCTCCATGCCGAGCACGCTTTTCTCTTGCTCGACCATGCACAGCAGACCGCAGGCTACGTCAATATCGGCGTTTTCGGGTCGTGCGAAAAAATCCCTCAGTTCGGGACTGCCGCTGAATACGTTGCTCACCTCCCCGGGGGTGGCGAAAAAGGCATTGACGTAAGGATCCTTGACGAAGGTTTTCGGCGTCATGAACAGCGGTCCCGGGATCTGCTCGACCAGTGCGTCGATATAAGCGCGCGCCGTTGCCACCGCCGGCTGCAGTTTCTTCCGGTAGCCCCGCACCAGGCGCATCTTCGGCTCGATGCCGTCGACCACGCCTTCCACCGCTTCCTCGAGCAGCGCGCGCTGCTCGGCAGTTAGCCGCGCGGTCTCCCGGTGTCCGAGGATGACATCCGGGATGCCGAACATTTTCAGGTGCAGTTTCATATCAGCTCTGCGACCGGCGGTCTCCCGCACGGATTCTGCGCCAGCTCCGCGGCCGGGTACCCGCCGCGCCCGCCCCGGGGCGGGCGCACTGTCTGTGCAACAGTTTCCATAGTTTCAAGTATATAACCGTTTGGGTCGATACGGGGCCAGAGGGCGCTGTATCGCTGCATGGAGCAAAACGGCGTCAGCACTGATAACAATACCTGAGAGGTCCAGCGTGCAGTATTCCGAGTTCCGTAACCGCACCAGTCTGGTGTGGTTTGCCGTGCTCATGGCGGTGCTGTTCTGGCTCGGCGACAGCCTGCTGGACGGTATCTTCTTCGAAGGTAACGGTTATTACGCGGAACTGATCCCGGACGACCCGAAAGAACTGTGGATGCGGCTGCTGCTGGTGACCGCACTGCTGGGGTTCGGACTTGTGGTGCAGGTACTGGTCAACCGGCGTAGCCATGACCAGGCGCGTCTGCGCCTTGCCGCTACGGTGTTTGAAAGTGCCGCGGACGCGATTCTGGTTACTGACAGCGGAAATCACATCCTCGACGTCAATCCCGCCTTCGAGCAGATCACCGGCTATTCAAAAGCCGAAGTGTTGGGTCGCAACCCGCGCTTTCTGAAGTCGGGCAAACACGATGCGCCGTTTTACCAGGCCATGTGGAGGGAGTTGCTCGATCGTGGCTACTGGGCGGGTGAGATCTGGGACCGGCGCAAGGATGGCTCGCTGTATCCCAAGTGGATGAGCCTTGTTGCGGTGCAGCACGACGACCGGGTCTCCAGTTTCGTCGCCATTTTCCGCGATATTTCGCAATTCAAAAAGACCGAACAGCAGCTGCAACGACTGGCGCACTACGATTCTCTGACCGGTCTGGCCAATCGCACGTTTCTCAATGCTCATCTCGAACAGGCGATTCACCTGGCGCACCGCAATGCCTGGCAGCTGGCAGTGGTGTTCCTCGACCTGGATCACTTCAAGGAAATCAATGACAGTCTCGGCCACAGCGCCGGTGACCGGCTGCTCAGCGCCGTCGCCGCCCGGCTGCGCGAGCAGATCCGTGAAAGCGATCTCATCGCCAGGCTGGGCGGCGACGAGTTTGTCATCATCCTGTCGAAAATCTCGAACACGGCACCGGTAGCCGTAGTGCTGGAGAAAATCCGCCTGGTGCTGGCGCAGCCCTTCCTGCTGGAGAGCTACGAGCTGTCGGTGACTGCCAGCATGGGGGTCAGTGTCTACCCGACCGACGGCGGCGACCGGGAACTGTTGCTGCGCAATGCCGATGCGGCCATGTATCACGCCAAGAACGAAGGCCGCGACGGCTGGAGCTTTTACTCGACTGACATGAACCGCCAGACCCGCAGGCGCCTGCAGCTGAGCGCGGGCCTGCGTCAGGGCGTGGACCAGCAGCAGTTCGTGCTCCTCTATCAGCCCCAGATTGATCTGAAAACAGGCCGGATCAGCGGCATCGAGGCACTGATACGCTGGCAGCACCCGGAACTGGGTGTGGTCAGTCCGGTCGAGTTTATTCCGCTGGCAGAGGACACCGGCCTCATCGAGGAGGTCGGTGAATGGGTACTGGCCGAAGCGTGCCGGCAGTATCGCGCCTGGCACCAGCGGCACCTGAACCCGGTCAGGATTTCGGTGAACGTTTCGGCACGACAGTTCAAGAGTGGCAGATTTGTCCACACTGTGGAGCGTGTGCTCAAACACACCGGCATGGATCCACGCTGCCTGGAACTCGAAATCACCGAGAGTCTGCTGGTGCGCGGCGATGCACGTCTGCTGCAGGACATGCATGCGCTGCGCGCGCTCGGCATCCGCTTCTCGATCGATGATTTCGGTACCGGCTATTCGTCACTGAGTTATCTGAAACGCCTGCCGGTTTGGGCCCTGAAAGCGGACCGGTCTTTCGTGCACGATGTTCCTGATGACAGCGATGACGTCGCCATTCTGGCGGCGATGATATCGATGGCACATAATCTCAATCTGCGTGTGGTCGCGGAAGGCGTCGAAACCGAGCAGCAGCTGGAGTTTCTGCGCGCACAGGGCTGTGATGAACTGCAGGGATTTCTTATCAGCCGGCCACTGGACGCCGCGAGCATCGAGTCTTTGCTGCGCGCTGCCCACCCGGTTGCGGGTGCCCGTCACAACCCGGCGCCGACACCCCTGGAACCCGCCTAGCCCGGAGCCGCAGCGCGCAACGGCGGCAAACTGGGCGCGGGTCATGGCGCTCGGAGCGACCCATCGCTGAGCGTGCTGCCGGTTCAGGTGGCGACAATTACCCGCAGTGCATCGAGACGCAGGCTGGCCTGATCCACGGCCACGCCCAGCGCTTCCAGCTGTTGCGCGAAGAAACGGATTTCCGCATCGCGCACATTGGGGTTCACTCGGCGCAATGCCTTGAGACGGTTGATCTCGGTCAGCAGCGTATGTTCGCTGTGACTGTGCGCCGCGGCACGGATCTCCGGGACCTGTGCCTGAGCCAGCCGTTCACCGGCGTCCAGCAGCCTCCGGATCACCGCTTCGCGCGCCGCCACGATCTTGCCCGCCGTGGCCGCGTCGACGGGCATGCGGGTGTGGTTGATAAAGGTGTGGCTGAGCTCGGTTTCGTGGTTGCGACCCTGTTCGTCGACGACCACGCGGATGGTGGTCGGGGGCAGGTAACGGTTACTGTGCAGCCGCTCGCTGGAGGCGGTCTCGAGCAGGTACAAACACTCCAGCAACAGCGTACCGCGCGCGACCGCCGGGTATCGAAGCGCGGTCACCGCGGTATTACCAGGCTCGCTGCTCAGTACCAGGTCCATGGCGCCGGTGACCATGGGGTGTTCCCAGGTCAGGTACTGCACGTCTTCGTGGGCCAGCGCGGTCTCCCTGCTGTAGGTGACCGTCATGCCGTCTTCGCGCAGCTCCGGGAAACTACCCATCATGTTGCTGCCGGGCCGGACGATGTAGCGCGACTCGCTGTGCTCTTCGCAATCGATGTTGAAGCAGTCGAACACCGCGTCCATGTAGGCGGAAAGAGTTGACTGCTGCTCCTGGGCGGCCGCGCGCTGCGTCAAGGCCTGTGCCACGCGCGGGCGACAGGAATTGTATTCGAGCAGCCGGTCGCGGCCCGCCTGCAAAGCCTCTTGCAGCTGCCGATGCAGCGTGCGCGTGGTGCTGATCAGCGTGTCGATGTCAGCGAATGCTGTACCGGCCTGTTGCACGGCTTCCAGCAGTGCATCCTGCACCTGCTCGAAGACGTTTTGACCGGCCGGGCAGGTGTGTTCGAACGCGGCCAGCCCTTCGTGGTACCAGCGGAACAGAAGCGCCTGCGCACTGTCGGCCAGGTAGGGCACATGGATGTTGATGGTCTCGGTCTGGCCGATGCGGTCGAGCCGACCGATGCGCTGTTCCAGGAGATCGGGGTCGAGCGGCAGGTCGAACAGGATCAGGTGATGGGCGAACTGGAAGTTACGTCCCTCGCTGCCGATTTCCGAACACAGCAGCACCTGGCTGCCGCCGTTCCGGTTGGCGAAAAACGCCGCGGCCCGGTCGCGTTCCACGATGCTCAGGTCTTCGTGGAACACCGCGGCCTGAATGCCGGCACGCACCCGCAGCGCTTCGGACAGCTCCAGCGCGGTGCGTGCGCTGGCCGTGATCACCAGCACCTTGGCAGGCTTGAGGTCTGCGAGTCGTTTGCTCAGCCAGTCCACGCGTGGGTCGATCTGCGTCCAGTGCGGGCCGTTCGCCATGCTCCGATAGAGCTGTTCCGGGCACAGCAGGCGCGGTACCGCGGTCACGCCCCCGGCGCGCGCCGCCGCCAGGCATTCGGCGTAGGGCGCCGGCAAGGGCAGGGCGCAGCCCTCGACGCGCCGCGCGGGAAAGCCTTTTACCGCGGCCCGGGTGTTGCGGAACAGCACCCGGCCGGTACCGTGACGGTCCAGCAGGTGTTCGACCAGTTCCTGCCGGGCCGACTGGCTGGCGGCTGCGCCGGGCGCGCTCAGCCTGAGGATATCGAGCAACTGCTGGTTGTCACCTTCGCCGACCGTCGCCGCCAGGGTTCGGCAGGTGGCTTCATCCAGCGCCGCGCTGCCAAGCAGCGCCTCTACGGCGCGTGCCACCGGGGCGTAGCGTTGCTCTTCCTCGATAAAGCCGTTCAGGGCGGGAAAGCGGTCCGGGTCGAGCAGACACAGGCGCGCGAAGTGGCCGGCCTTGCCGAGCTGTTCCGGTGTGGCGGTGAGCAGCAGCACGCCCGGGGTTTGTGCCGCCAGCATGGCAATAGTTTCGTATTCCGGGCTGGCCTGCTGCGGCGACCACTGCAGGTGGTGCGCCTCGTCCACCACCAGCAGGTCCCACTCGCCGGCGGCTGCCTGGTGTAAACGCTCGGGGTGCGCCGCCAGGAAGCCGAGGCTGCAAAGCACCAGTTGCTCGCTGTGGAACGGATTGTCGGCCGGCGTCCCGGTTTCCACGGCCCGGCAGCGTTCCTGATCGAAGATGCTGAAAAACAGGTTGAAGCGGCGCAGCATTTCCACCAGCCACTGGTGCAGCAGGCTTTCCGGCACCACGATCAGCACCCGTCGGGCGCGCTCGGTCAGCAACTGCTGGTGCAGGATCAGTCCGGCCTCGATGGTCTTGCCCAGGCCGACTTCATCGGCCAGCAGCACGCGCGGCGCGTAGCGATTGGCCACCTCGTGGGCAATGTAGAGCTGGTGCGGGATCAGGCTGGTGCGGCAGCCCGATCAGGCCGTAGAGGTCGGAATGCGAACAGGCAGATTGCGCTTCTGCAGCGTCTGGTAGCGCAGTTCGAACCACTTGTCCGCGTCGATCTGACCGCTGAACAGGCGTTCAGCCGGGGCGGTTCAATTGCAGGAAGTTGTCCAGCTGTCCCTCCTGCAGCTCGACTGGATTGCCGTGCTCGTCGCTGCCGGAATACGTCAGCAGTCCTGCCTGTTCGCTGACCGAAGCGATGGTGAGCGTGCGCCCGTCATGACTGCGCACCCGGTCGCCGCGGGCAAAAACCACGCGGTTCAGCGGCGCGCTCTGCTTGGCGTAGATACGCGTCTCGCCGCTGGCCAGAAACACAATAGTGACGGTGCGCGGCTCCACCGCCAGCACGGTACCCAGGCCCATGTGGAGTTCGCTTGCGCAGATCCAGCGCTGACCTGGAACAAATTCCGTCACGCGCTAGCCTGGCGTTGCCGCCGCCATGGCCGCGGGACTGCTAGTCTGTTGCCGGGTAGGCAGTGCTTTCATCGGTTTTATCCTTTACCGGGCGCCATTGCCGCTGGACCGCAGGGGCAGACCACGGGTGCAGCACTGGCACCGAAACCGTGGTCCGGCCCCTGTGGCGACGGGGCGCTATGGTAGTGGAAAGCATGTGATCATGAAATGTTTCCTGATAAACTCGCACGCTTTATTTGCGTCGGTGGGCGAGCGGTCTTGCATGAAAGCGAATGAGCTTAAGAAAGGCGCGGTGTTTCAGTTGGACGGGCGCAATATCGTGGTCAGACAGATGCAGGTGCAGGCGCCCTCGTCGCGCAGCGGCAGCACCCTGTACAAGGTCAGGGGGCAGGATGTCGCTAACGGACAGAAGTTCGAGAAGAACTTCAAGGGCGATGAAGTGCTGACTCCGGTAGACATCGCCCGGCGCCCCGTGCAGTTTCTGTACCGCGACGCGGACGGCTGCACGTTCATGGACAGCGAGAATTACGAACAGTACACCCAGGGCGAACAAAGCATTGCGGACGATCTGCCGTTTCTCAGTGAAGGCATCGAGGGCGTGACGGCGCTGGTCTCCGATGGCGTGCTGCTCGGCATCGAGCTGCCTGCCACTGTGGTGCTGGAAATCGTCGACACCGCGCCCGGGATGAAGGCGGCGTCTTCGTCGGCGCGCACCAAGCCCGCCACCCTGACCACCGGGCTGGTGGTGCAAGTGCCGGAATACCTGACGCCGGGTGAAAAAATCAAGATCAATACCGAAACCCGCGAATTCATGTCGCGCGCCTGACTGCTGCCGCGCGTCGTCGCTTAAAGGATTCGAGCGATCGGCCGCTAACCCGGTTGGAAGGGACCGTTTTTTGCGCGGTGGGGAGCGCCGGCAGCGTTATCAGCCATTGTTCCAGCGTTGTCTTCGCGGCCGGGCACGGTAGGGAGATAAGAAAGGTATAACTCTTTTCCTCTGGCACGGAGGAACGACGCGGTGTCTGTATCAGCAGCGCCTGTCATGAGTCGCCGGCAGGGGAGCCGGATCGGTGGTGCTCCATGGTAGCGGCGAAGCGTTCCATGCCTGTCGAGACGCGCCTGCAAGGCGTCCCGCTGGCGCCGGGCATCGCAGTAGGGCGGGCGTGTTTCTACCGCCGCCGCCAGAGCGCAGCAGAGGTACCATCCCCACCCGATTGTCAGCGGGAAATCCAACGTCTCCACAACGGCTTGAGGTGGCTCGCCCGCCAGCGCTCGGTGCTGGCACGTAAAGCAAGAGCGGCGCTCGGTCACCAACACGCGGAAATTTTTGAAGCGCATCGACTGATGCTGGCTGATGAGTCCTTGCAGTCAGCGCTTGTACAACGTATCCAAACAGATGGTTGCAGTGCGGAGCATGCTGTCGAGACGGTGCTCGATCTCTACAAGCGGCAATTCGCTGCCGCCGATTCGGAATACCTGCGCCAGCGCGTTGCCGATATCAGTGAAATTCAGCGGGAACTGGTGGGTTACTTCAACCGCGAGGTTGGCTGTCGCCGTTGCGCCGATGCTGCCGCTTGCGGCATGAAGCGGTGCCGACTGGGTAATGATCACATTCTGATTGGCGAGGAGCTGAGCGCCAGCCTGCCTATTGAAACGGACCGCCATACGCTTGGCTTCATCGTGGAAAAGGGCGGAGCGAACAGTCATGCCGTGATCCTGGCGCGCGCCTCGCGCTGTCCGGTGGTCGGCAACATCCGCAACCCTCTGACGTCTATCCCTGCGGATGCACAGATTCTCATCGACGGGGGCAGCGGCGAAGTTATTGTCAATCCCAGCGATGAGACCCGGGCACGCTATCAGGCCATACAGGCACGCCGCGGGCAGGGCTTGCAGCTGTCCGCGCCGGTGCCCGGCCTGAAGGTTATGGCCAACATCGGACAGTCCGCGGACGTTGACAACGCGCTCGCGGCTGGGGCCGAGGGGGTTGGTCTCTACCGGACTGAGGTGGAAGTGCTGGTGGCAGGCCGATTGCTGAGCGAGGTGGAGCAGTGCGCACGCTACAGTGAGGTGCGCAGGGCCATGGTGGGCAGGCCGGTCTGTATCCGGCTTCTGGATCTCGGCAGCGACAAGACCGCAAACTGGCTAGCGGCAAGGGTGCAAGGTGGCGGGGCGGTGGGGCAGCGCGGTGCTGGTTTGCTGCTGGCGGATCCGGAACTCCTGCGCGCCCAGGCGCGGGCGTTGGCCCGCGCCACTGTGCATGGACCGATCCAGGTGCTCTATCCCATGATCAGCCACGCCGAGCAGTTTGTTGAGCTGCGCGCGTTGTTCGATCAGGCTGTCGCCGACCTGCAGCCGGCCGGATTGCAGCACGGCGTACTGTTCGAGGTGCCTGCGGCCTGTCTCGCGGCGCGCGAGCTAATGCAGGCGGCGGATTTCGGTTGTATCGGGACCAATGACCTGATTCAGTACCTGTTTGCCGCCGATCGAAGCGAGGGGGATGCGGCCGGTCATGCGCGTTTCGAAACCGACGCTGTGCTGTGGGATCTCATACGCACACTGTCCCGGACTGCGGCGCAAGCGGGTAAACCCATGAGCATTTGTGGTGAACTTGCCGGCAACCCGGGTTTTACCTGTCGCATCATGCAGTCCGGCATTACGGCCATCAGCACCAGTCCAGCGCATATTGCGGGGGTTCGCCAAGCGGCATTGAAAAGGAGTTCAGCGAACCAGTCCCACTAATGGTGCGGGGCAAACTGCTTGGCCGAATCCTGGTTGCTGCCTCAGCCGAACTAGGGCCTGTTAACACTAACCCAATAGGCTCTGCTGGGGCTCATTTTTCGTCCAGCAAGGCAGAGTGAGCGATGTGTAGTCGCTCTACAGGTGCGAATGATAACCCCGCTGGGCGGGAAAAGAGCCCCAGCCCTTCGGGTTGCGCCTGAAAAAGCGCCACTCCGCGTTGCTCGTCGTTCATTCGCAACCACCCAACCTCGTTCCTTGATCGGCGCATTTTCAGGCGCAACAGAGCCTATTGGGTTAGTGTTAACAGGCCCTAGTGAGTATCGGTGTCGTCGAGGCGCTCGCCCGGGTCGTCGACCGGCTGGTCCGCCAGTGCGGTGTTTATCAGGGCCTGTTGCTGAGCCTGGTGCAGGCGCGGATAGCCGCAGGCCGGAGAGGCGGACGGCGGGCGGCCGGCATAACCCAACGACTGGTCGCCGTGCTTCAGAGCGCGCAGGTGGTGCTGGATCTGGTACCAGGCACCCTGGTTACGCGGGTCTTCCTGACACCAGACGATCTCCTGTGCACTGGCGTATTGGTCCAGCAGCTCCCGCAGACGGCGGCGCGGAAACGGGTACAGCTGTTCCACGCGCAGGATGGCGATATCCGTGACGCCGCGCTCCCGCCGTGCCGCCAGCAGGTCGAAAAACACTTTGCCGGAGCACAGCACCACACGCCGCACCTGCGCTGCTTCCAGGGCGTCGATCTCGGGCAGCACCGCAGCCAGCGCGCCGTCAGTGAGTGCCTCGAGACTGGAGTTGGACAGCCGGTGGCGCAGCAGGCTCTTCGGTGTCATCACGATCAGGGGACGCCGGAAGCGGCGCTTAACCTGATCGCGCAGCAGGTGGAAGAACTGCGCAGGTGTGGTCGGCACCCAGACGCGCATGTTGAGTTCCGCGCACAATTGCAGGAAGCGCTCCAGACGCGCCGAGGAGTGCTCCGGGCCGAGGCCTTCGAAACCGTGCGGCAGCAACAGCGTGAGCTGACACAGGCGGCCCCATTTCAAGTAGCCGCTGGCGATGAACTGGTCGATGACCACCTGTGCGCAGTTGGCGAAGTCGCCGAACTGGGCCTCCCAGATCACCAGCGTTTCCGGGCTGGAGGTGGCGTAACCGTATTCGAAGGCCAGTACCGCCAGCTCGGAGAGCAGCGAGTTGATGACTTCGAAACGCGGCTGGCCTTCGAACAGCTCGGCGAGCGGTACATAACTGCGGCGTTCGTCCTGGTGGTGAAGCACCGCGTGGCGGTGCGCGAAAGTGCCGCGCCCCGAGTCCTGCCCCGACAGGCGGATGGCATAGCCCTCGTCCAGCAGGGTGGCGTAGGCCAGCGATTCCGCCATACCCCAGTCGAGCGGCAACTCGCCGGCCAGCATTTGCCGGCGTGCGTCCAGCACCCGCGCCACGCCGCGGTGCAGCACGAAGCCGGCGGGCAGTTCGAGCGTTCTGGCACCCAGCCGCGTGAGCGTTGCGAGCGGTACCCGGGTAACGACGCTCTCGCCGGGTTTGGCGTTCAGATAGTTCTCCCAGTGCGCCGCGTAGCCGGTCGCCGAGCCGTGCAGGAACTCGCGCACCACCACTTTGCCTTCCTCCAGGGCCGCGCGGTAGCGCTCCACCATGGCCTCCGCGTCACCCGGCTGGATCACCCCGTCGCGCTCCAGGCGGGTTGCATAGAGAGCGCGGCTGGTTTCCATGGAGCGGATGCGTCGGTACATGAACGGCTGGGTCATCATCGGTTCGTCGGCCTCGTTGTGGCCGTGGCGCCGGTAGCAGACCAGATCGATGACCACGTCGTTGCCGAAGGTCATGCGGTAATCCAGGGCCATTCGGGTGACGAACAGCACGGCGTCCGGATCATCGCCGTTGACATGGAAGATCGGCGCCTGGACGGGCTTGGCCACCTCGGTACAGTACAGCGTGGAACGGGCTTCGTAGGGATGGCTGGTCGTAAAGCCGATCTGGTTGTTGACCACTACGTGAATCGTTCCCCCGGTGCTGTAGGCCGGGAGCTTGGACAGGTTGAGCGTCTCGGTCACCACCCCCTGGCCGACGAATGCCGCGTCGCCGTGTACCAGCACCGGCAGCACCAGGTCCGTCCCGTTGTCGCCGTGGCGGTCCTGGCGCGCGCGCACACCGCCTTCCACCACCGGTCCGACGATCTCCAGATGCGAGGGGTTGAAGGCCAGCGCCAGGTGTACCGGTCCGCCCGGTGTCTGGATGTTGGAGTAGAAACCCTGGTGATATTTCACGTCGCCCGAGCCGATGCGTTCGTCGAGCTCGCCCTGGTGCTCGAACTCCGAGAACAGCTCCCCGGGCGCTTTACCGAGCAGATTCGACCAGCACATTCAGGCGGCCGCGGTGCGCCATGCCGAGCACGACGTCGGTGACACCGCGTGCGCCGGCGCCCTGCACCAGCTCATCGAGCAACGGAATGAGGGCATCTCCGCCCTCCAGCGAGAAGCGTTTCTGACCCGTGTAGCGGCTGTGCAGGTAACGCTCCAGTCCTTCGGCGGCCGTGAGGTCGCCGAGCAGTTCGCGGCGTACCTGCGCGGTGTGCTGCGCAGCCCAGTCGCCGTGACTCGATTCCAGGCGCTGCTCGATCCAGCGGCGTTCGTCCGAGGCCGAGATGTGCATGTGCTCGCTGGCCACGGTGCCGCAGTAGACGCGCTCCAGGATGGCGATAACCTCGCGCGCCGGCCGGGCGTTGGCCGGATCGATCGACACCACTGAGACCGGCTGATCAAGGCCTGCCGCGTCCAGTCCGTAGTATTGAGGGGTGAGTTCGGGCGGGCGCTCGCGCGTCTGGATCTGCAGCGGGTCGGTGTCTGCCATCAGGTGGCCCAGCATGCGGTAGGCCATGATCAGCCGCTCGGCGCCGCTGTGCGGGTCCGGCAGCGGCCCGGTCAGGCTCGGTGCCTGGCCGTCGGCCCCGTGCTCGAAGCCGTAGAAATAGTGGCGCCACTCGGCTGATACATTGTCGGGTGACGCTTTGAACGCTTCATAGAGCTGATCGATGTATTCGGCGTTGACAGCATTCATCCCCGATGCGCGTCGGAGACCGCGAAGGTTGCGGGTCATGGGTTCACCAAATGTGCGTCGTCTGCACTATCAGGGCTCAGAATCGGACAACAAACGTCGCGCGCTTGCGCAGGCGGATTCTAGCACCATGCCCGGGCGAAGTGTCTGACCTACGGCAACTGCGCGCCGACAGGGATGCTCGGCTCGTGCTCCCGTCCTCGCGACCTGAAATGGCCGACGCCGGGCGAACCAAACCGGGGCGCACCCAAGCCCCGGGCGGTCCGTGACCCGGTCGACGCCGGGTGCGGACCTTGGCGCCGCCCGGCTTCCACTAACGGTTGATCCTCTTGGCGCTGCGCCTCAAACTGATGCGCGTTGCCTACCCGCTACGGGAACCCGGTCGAAATGAAGCTGTTTCATGTACTTGCCATACTGATCTCGCTCTCGGCGGTGTTCAGTTACCTCAACTACCGCTATCTCAAGCTGCCGACCGCCATCGGTCTGATGCTGATCGCTTTGCTCGCGTCTCTGACGCTGCTGATGCTGGGGCCGCTCGCGCAGGACCTCGAGGAGTATACAAGGGCGTTGCTGCGAACCGTCGATTTTGACGAAACGCTGTTGCACGGCATGTTGAGTTTCCTGCTGTTTGCCGGTGCCCTGCACGTGAACCTGGCGGATCTGGTCAAACAACGCTGGGTAATCGCCACCCTGGCCACCGCCAGCGTGCTCGGCGCAACGGTCATCATCGGGTACCTCGCGTATTCGGGGTTCGGTCTTCTGGGACTTGATGTTCCATTCATCTACTGTCTGCTGTTCGGTGCGTTGATTTCGCCGACCGATCCCATCGCTGTGCTCGGCATTCTCAAGAGCGCGGCCGCACCCAAGACTCTGGAAACCAAAATAACCGGCGAATCGCTGTTCAACGATGGCATGGCCGTTGTAGTGTTCCTGGTGCTGCTCGGGATTGCGACCGGTGGCGAGGAGCTTTCCCTGCCGGCGGTGGCAGGGCTGTTCCTTCAGGAGGTGCTGGGCGGTGTGCTATATGGTCTCGGGATTGGCACGCTGGCCTACTGGATGCTGAAGCGGGTCGACGACTATTCTGTCGAAGTGCTGATTACACTGGCACTGACCACTGGGGGCTACGCGCTCGCCGAGCTGCTGCACCTTTCTGCGCCCATCGCCATTGTGGTGGCGGGCCTGTTGATCGGCAACCACGGCCGCAGCTTTGCCATGTCCGACAAGACCCGCGGACATCTGGATGCCTTCTGGGAACTGGTCGACGAGATCCTGAACGCGGTATTGTTCGTACTGATCGGTATGGAAGTCCTGGTGTTGGCGTACCGTGATGAGTACCTGCTGGCGGGGTTGCTGGCCATCCCGATCACGTTGCTGGCGCGGCTGATTTCGGTCGGAGTGCCGGTCGGAATCATGCGCCGTTATCGCAGTTTCAGTCCGATGGTGGTGACGATTCTCACCTGGGGTGGTCTGCGCGGCGGGATTTCGATAGCGCTGGCACTCTCGCTGCCCCAAGGGGAGGTTCGCGACACCCTGGTCACGGTGACCTACATTGTGGTTGCGTTTTCGATACTGGTGCAGGGTCTGACCATCGGGCCCCTGGTGCGGCGCGCTCAGAGTGCGAAAACCCGGCTGCCGCACAAATGAATCTGCAGCCGGCTGTCGGGGGGATTCTCGCTCAGCCGGGGGTGGCGGCCAGGCGCCAGCCTCGATATATGATTTGACCCATGCAGATTGTCTATAAAGCCCAGGACATTTCGGAAGCCCATATCATCGCAGGGATGCTGCAATCGAACGGGATTGAAGCGCACGTCGGCGGCTACTATTTACAGGGAGCACTTGGCGAGATTGGCGTGTCGGGTTTCGCCAACGTCCATGTAGGCGACGCCGATGTTCCATTGGCCCGGTCAATAATCGGGGAGTACGAGGGAAAGAAGCGACAACCCCCAAATCACCAGAACGAGGATGACATCGCAGGCAAATCGATAGTTCCAGCTATTGGCCTGATTATCCTGTTTGTCTTGCTGGCGATAGCGTTTAACGTCTGAGCGGATTTGCGCTGATTCCACCGAACCCCGCCGAAGCGGGGTTTACGATGGCTCAATGAAGACTCACGTTCGAACTGAGGTTACTTTTTCCCCTTAGCCTTGCTATTAGCCGGCCGGTAGGGCTTGGGTGCCTTGGGTGTGACCGTATCTGTGAGCGTTTTCAGGTAGGCAACAAGGGCAGCCTCATCTTCGGGAGTCAGGCCAAGGGCGCCAACGAGGAAGGGTATAGCCGCAGTGTCCGGCCACTCCGGTTCCGGCCAGCAGTCGTTCGCCAAGGCGTCCTTTTCGGTGGTGATATGTTCCGGACAGCGTGTCTTGCCGTTGGCAGGGTTGGTTACGTCAGCGGTGTTATAGAAGTGAACGATGCTCTCCATGCTCTTGAACCAGCCGTTGTGCGCGTATGCCTTGGTAAAGCCTGTACCCTTGCGCTTGTCCACGTTGCGCAGCGTTGGTGTCTTGAAAAAACCCGCGGGGGCGCCGGTATGGCCGCCTATCCCGGGATCCGGTTCTGCAGGCAGTTCCGGGTTCGGAGGTGTGCCGATATTGTGATAATCGTCCGCGGAATAGAGCTGCTGCAGCTCCGAACCGTCGTCAGACCCGGGATTGTCGCTATGGCAGAACGAACAGTTGGAAAACTTGCCGTTCGGCAATGGAGTGCCCAGAGGTCTCCGGCTAGCGTAAAACAGGTCATGACCATAATTTTCCTGGTCTGTTAAACCCACGAGCGGGAACTTTCCCGGGCTATCGAGGTAATCGGGATCGCTGCAGACCTCCGGATCGGCATCGGCCGCTCCCTGCAGGCAGGCAAGTTCTTCACGCAGCGCGATATCGCGCCGGGAACTGAACGAGTTGAGTTCGGCGGAGTGCTGCCATGCGCCCACTGCGAGCATGATTCGCTTGAAACTGATATCGAACGCCTTCTCCTGGGTGTCTACATCCGTGGCATTGACAGCGACCAGGACGTCTCTGCAGTCGACTGCCGTTCCCCAGGCCAGCGCATAGAGTTGAGCATATTTCGCTGCTGCGACATGGCGACAAACGGATTGACGGTCAATATTCTGCTCGACAGGGTTGGGCATGGGGTTCAACGCCTGATCGGAGGTCGGGCCGAAGTACTTGGCGTATCCCAACGGTGGGTTATCCAGGTCCTGGAATACCTCGTCACCGATATGCTTGGTCGCCCCGTCGGGAAACAGTGCGCCGTTAGCGCGGCCTTCAGCACGACCGTTCCAGAAGTTGCCACCACAGAAACCACCGGCTCCAGGGCCGCCAGTGCCGCAGAAATGGAACGGTTCGATGAAACTTGCATAGGCGTTGGTGGGCGGCTTCAGGCTGCCTACCGTGTGCGGGTCGGCACCGGTAATCGCCACTTGATGCAGGTTGACACCGGCCACGCTTCCGGTGCCGCCAGTGGCTGGATCGTGGCAGGTGACGCACGCCATGCGCTGGGGTGATGAGATCTTATCGAAGAATACGTACTTGCCCAGTAGCTTGAGCTCGTAGTCATCTTCCGTTCTATCCAGCGCTGTAGCATTGCCAACTGCCAACAGGGAAAGAAGTGCCACCGAGGGTATCGATTTTATAATTCGAGATTGTATTGTTTCCTTACACATAAATGCCTCCTCGTTCAACTAAGCAATGCCCGATGAATGCCGTCCCGGCAATATCAGTGCGTGCGGCGGAAAAACGCCGTTCAAGGATGGTGCGCGTATCGGCCAGCGGGTGCGGCCAGCAATGGCGATTCATCCCTCGGTGGCGCAACCGCCTTTTAACCACCGTTTCCCTACAGTGCTGTGTGGCTCAAAGCCAATCATTGGCGGGTCTGCATCGTGGTACCCGCAGCGAGCGGCCAAGCGGAATAATTCGATCCCTGGTGCACTTTTTCTTCTGCGCTGTGGACACCAACATGTTCACCCGTGCCCAGGGTCTCGACTGTGGCCAACCGGGAGTATACTGTGGCAAGTGAGTCTCGCTGTATCGGGGACTCCCTGATTCTTGCGATAACTTGATGGAGGAAAGGGCAGCTACACTGCTGTGCGCCATCCGTATCATCGTGGTGGATTGTCGCGTGTCGGGCGATGACCCACTCAGCCCGCTAACGTGAAGCGTGCCTGAATAGGGCCGTTTCGGGAGGGCGAGAAAACCGGGCTACTGTCAGGCGAGGACGGTTCAGAAAGTCGAGCCCGGCTCCGCTCAGTGCCGCGTCTCATCTTCTCCGGTTAACGGCTTTGCCTCGATCAATGGAACGAAGGCGACACCGAGCACGCTCCGGCTGTGGATGTCGCCCTGTGGGTCTTTGCTCACCAGCATCAGTTCCTGGTAGCTGTAGGGGAGGCCGACTGGAATCACCAGGCGGCCGCCGGGCTTGAGCTGTTCGATGAGCGGTTGGGGAATGTGACTGGCCGCCGCGGTTACGATGATGCCGTCGTAGGGCGCGTGCTCGGGCCAGCCCTGGTAGCCGTTGCCAATGCGGGTCTCGATGTTAGTGTAGCCGAGGCGTTTCAGGAGCGTTGCCGCGGTTTCGCTCAGCGCGGGTACTACCTCTACGCTGTACACCTTCCGGCACAGTTCGGACAGAATCGCCGTCTGGTAACCGGAGCCGGTGCCGACTTCCAGAATCACATGCTCAGGCTGCGGCTGCACCAGGTCGGTCATCAGCGCCACGATATAGGGCTGCGATATCGTCTGCCCGTGGCCGATTGGCAGCGGGCCATTGTCGAAGGCTGCGGCTTGCATCTCCGGTGGCACGAATTTGTCGCGCGGCACCCTGGACATGACCTGCATAACGCGCGGATCCAGCGCGTCCTTGCCGATCATACTGCGGGTATAATGCACCTCGCTTTCGATGTCGGCCATCATACGCTTCAGATTTCTGTCCATGCTGCGCTCCTCAGGTGCCTTCGTGCCAGGATGACAGATAGCGGTTCTGTTCCTCGGTCAGCTGGTCAATCGCGATATGCATGGCGGCGAGTTTCAGGCGCGCCACTTCATGGTCGATTTCCGCCGGCACCTGGTGCACAGCATTGTCCAGACTGTGCTGACCGCTGGCCAGGTACACGGCGCACAACACCTGGTTGGCGAAACTCATGTCCATCACCGCGGAGGGGTGCCCCTCGGCGGCGGCCAGGTTGACCAGTCGGCCCTCGGCGAGCAGGCACAGCTGCCGCCCGTCGCCCAGGGTGTACTGGTCGACCGAGGGGCGCGGCCGTTGCCGTTCGACCGCCATGCTTTCCAGCGCGGGTATGTTGATTTCCACGTTGAAATGCCCCGAGTTGGCCAGCACGCAGCCGTCCTTCATGACCTCCATGTGCGCACGGTCCACCACGTGCTTGTCGCCGGTGGCGGTGACGATGAAATCGGCCTCCCGGGCGGCGTCGATCAGCGGCATGACGCGGTAGCCGTCCATGGCCGCCTCCAGGGCGCGCAGCGGGTCGACCTCGGTGACGATTACGTGCGCGCCGTGGCCGTGCGCGCGCAGCGCGATGCCGCGCCCGCACCAGCCGTAACCGACTACGGTGAAAGTCTTGCCCGCCAGCAGTCTGTTGGTGGCGCGGATGACACCATCCAGAGTGCTCTGCCCGGTGCCGTAGCGGTTGTCGAACAGGTGCTTGGTCATGGCGTCGTTGACCGCGATCAGCGGGAACTGCAATGCGCCTTCGCGCGCCATGGCGCGCAGCCGGATCACCCCGGTGGTGGTTTCCTCGGTGCCGCCGAGCATGCCGGGCAGCAGCTCGCGACGGCGCTTGTGGATTTCGCTCACCAGATCGGCGCCATCGTCCATGGTAATGGACGGGCGATGATCCAGCGCCGCATTGATGTGGCGGTAATAGGTCTCGGTCGACTCGGCGCGAATGGCGTGCACCGGGATGTCGTAGCGTTCCACCAGCGCGGCGGCGACGTCGTCCTGGGTGCTGAGCGGATTACTGGCGCACAACACGACATCCGCGCCGGCGCTCTTGAGGGTGCGCGCCAGGTTGGCCGTCTCGGTGGTGATGTGCAGGCAGCCACTGATGCGCACGCCCTGCAGCGGCCGGGTCTTGGCAAAAGACGCAGCCAGTTCC
Organism: uncultured Gammaproteobacteria bacterium; assembly: GCA_963695455.1. Taxonomy (GTDB): domain Bacteria; phylum Pseudomonadota; class Gammaproteobacteria; order DSM-19610; family DSM-19610; genus Thiogranum. Next base: position 164,136 of record CAVOGN010000021.1, read on the forward strand.
CGCAGCACCGGCATTTCGCGGCGTGCCCACTCAATGCGTTTTTCACCCTGTTCGGCCAGGGCCGCATCCCTGATGTCGAACCCCCGTTGCTTCATCATTCCGGTGCGTCAGCGCTCCGGCGCCGTGGCCGGGCGTCTCCTGTCGATGGAGAGACCGCCTGATTGCTGCTAGTCTTTATCTACAGTCTAGCACCGGCAGCGTTCCGCCTGCGTGCCTATCCACAGCAGAACCTGATCTGGCCATGGCTTGGGTAGGGTGATGCTGCGCTGACCTGAACCGGAGTCGCAATGAACGACCTCGACAATGACCGCATCGCAGAGCTCAGAAAACGCCTGGTGCAGCAACAGGAGGCGCTGCTGGGTCTGGAGGAGACCGGGGCGGAGGCCGCCAGCACCGTGGAACTCGACCAGACCACCGTGGGGCGCCTGTCCAGAATGGATGATCTGCGCGCGCAGGCGATGTCACAGGAGAGTGAGCGGCGGCGGCATCTCGAGCTGCAGCGCATCAACGCTGCGCTGCAGCGCATCGAGGCGGGCGACTATGGATACTGTGTGCGCTGCGGCGAGGAAATTGCGCTCAAACGTCTCGAGTTTGACCCGGCCGCGCCCCTGTGTATCCGCTGCGCCAGCGAGGTGGAACGCGGGGCAGACTGATGGACGGTGGCGACGACAGGCTGGATCGCCGAGGATTCCTGCGCTTTTCGGCCGCTGCCACGCTTAGCCTGATGCAGGCCGGAACCGATGCCAGGCAGCCGGGCGGCGAAGCCCGGCCCGGTCCCAAACCCGGCCGGCGCGCGGCGTCACAGGTGTACAAACTGTTCCTGTGCGGTGACGTCATGACCGGGCGCGGCATCGATCAGGTTCTGCGGCACCCCGGTGATCCGCGAATCTACGAGCCCTACATCGGCGATGCGCGCGGTTATGTGCAGCTGGCCGAGCGTGCCAATGGACCGATCGCCCGGCCGGTGGACTTCACCTATATCTGGGGGGACGCACTCGAGGTGTTGAGGCGTGCGGCGCCGGATGCGCGCGTCATCAACCTGGAAACGGCGGTGACTCGCAGCGACGAGTACTGGCCGGGCAAGGGCATCAACTACCGCATGAACCCGGATAACATCGCCTGCCTCAGTGCCGCGCACATCGATTGCTGTGTGCTCGCCAACAACCACGTGCTGGACTGGGGCTACAGCGGGCTTGCCGATACTCTGCACAGCCTGCACCAGGCCGGGCTCAGGACGGCGGGCGCAGGGCGCAACCAACAGCAGGCCGAGGCGCCGGCCAGCATCGAACTGCCCGGCGCGGGCCGGGTGATCGTGCTCGCGTTCGGCGCCACCTCGAGCGGCATACCGCCCGCCTGGGCGGCTACAGGCACGCGCCCTGGCGTCAATCTGCTGGCCGATTTTTCTCCCGCGACGCTGCGGCGCATCGCGGCGCAGGTTGCGACCGTGAAACGGCCGGGCGATATTGCCGTGGCATCGATTCACTGGGGCGGCAACTGGGGCTATGCGATTCCCGGAGAGCACCGCAGTTTTGCCCGCCGGCTCATCGACGTCGCAGGCATCGACGTGATTCACGGCCACTCCTCGCACCACCCGAAGGGCGTCGAGGTCTACCGGGACAAGCTCATTATTTACGGCTGCGGCGATTTTGTGAACGACTACGAGGGCATTCACGGCTATGACGAGTTCCGCGGCGACCTGGCGCTGGTGTACCTGCTTGAGGTGGATGCGCGCACGGGTCACCTGACAGGCCTGGAAATGGTGCCCCTGCAGATGCGGCAGTTCAGCCTGCATCACGCCTCGGACCAGGATGCGCGCTGGCTGGCGGATACGCTGCAGCGGGAAAGCGCCTCGCTGAACACGCCGGTACAACGGCGCGACGACAATGTGCTGGTGCTGGCTGAGCGTCGCCAGTCATGATCACGGCTCGGCCCGTCGAACAGTTGATCTGGATCAATTCCCCGGGTGCCGTAACTGGGTTTTGATGTAACCGGCACAACCGGTCGAATAGGGGCTACGCATGAGCGACGTGTTCGAGTTTGCAGACGAGCTGGGACCACTGAAGGTGATCCACGTACACGAGCCTGCGGTCGGCCTGCGCGCGGTGCTGGTGGTCGACAACGTCGCCACCGGGCCATCCATCGGCGGCGTGCGCATGGCTCCCGACGTGAGCACCGAGGAGTGCTGCCGGCTGGCGCGGGCCATGACGCTCAAGAACGCCGCGGCGGGGCTGCCGCACGGCGGTGGTAAGGCGGTACTTTACGGCGATCCCAAGATGCCTAAGGAGCGCAAGCAACTGCTGATCCGCGCGCTCGCCAAGGCGTTGCGCAACGAGGATACCTACATTTTCGCGCCCGACATGGGTACCGATGAAGAGTGCATGGCCTGGGTGCGCGATGAGATCGCGCGCGTGGTGGCCCTGCCGCGCGAAATCGGCGGCATACCGCTGGATGAGATTGGCGCCACCGGTTTCGGTCTCAGCCAGGTTGCTGAGGTGGCGCTCGAGTATTGCGACTTCGAGCTCAAGGGCGCGCGTGTGGTGGTGCAGGGGTTCGGCGCGGTCGGCAGGCACGCGGCGCGCTTTCTCGCCGAGAAGGGCGCGGTGCTGGTGGGTGCCGCCGATTCCACCGGCGCCATCCATGACCCGCAGGGTCTGGACGTCGCACGGCTGACGGAGATCAAGCAGGCGGGCGGCAGTGTGGGAGATTATGCCGACGCCAGGAAACTGGATCGCGATGCAGTCGTGGATATCAAGTGCGACATCTGGATACCGGCCGCGCGCCCCGATGTCATCGACGCGCACAACGTCGAACGGCTGCGCGCGCGGCTGGTGATCGAGGGCGCCAACATCCCCATTACCCACGAGGCGGAACGCATTCTGGCCGGCAAGGGCGTACTGTGCGTGCCGGATTTCATCGCCAATGCCGGCGGCGTCATCTGTGCGGCAATGGAATACCACGGCGCCAGCGAGAGTGCCGCCCTTGACAGCATCGAGGAAAAACTGCGCCGCAATACACGTCAGACCCTGGAACAGGCCGGCAGGCGCAACATCCTGCCACGCCAGGCGGCGGTGGATCTGGCTCTGGAACGGGTCCACAAGGCGATGAGCTACCGGCGCTATTCGCTGTTTTCGTCGGCGCCGGGTTTCGTCTAGACGGTCGGGTGGCGGTGCCACCCGCACCGGGTGAAGGAGGCAGCATGTATCGCATCCGCTTTCACGGCCGTGGCGGGCAGGGCATGAAGACGGCCAGCCGGGTGCTGGGCAGCGCGTTTTTCTGCGCCGGTTTCGAGGTGCAGGACGCGCCGCGTTACGGCGCCGAGCGACGCGGTGCGCCGATCTTCGCCTTTGTGCGCGCCGCGCGCGAGCCGATCAACGAGCGCGGCATTATCCGTTGTCCCGATCTGGTCATTGTCGCCGACGATTCGCTGCCCGGCGTGCCCGCTGCCGGCGTGCTGGCGGGCATGGATGAGCACAGCGTGCTGCTGATCAATACGCACCAGGACGCACAGCTGTGGCGCGAGCGCCTGAATCTGTCCGGCCCCCTGCTGGTGCTGCCGGCGCCGGCCGCGAGCGTGGATCGCGCCGCCTTGCCCTATATCGGAACCGCCTGTGCCGCGGCGGCGGCGTGCCTGAGCGGCGTCATCGAACGCGACTGCCTGATCACGGCGCTGCGCGCGGAGCTGGCGGCGCTCCCGGCGCCGGTAATGGAAGACAACCTGACCGAGGCGCAACGCGCCTGGGACGCCATGGCGCCGCATCGCGGCCTGGTAACGGAGCGCGACGAACCGGGTGCGCGCGACTATACGCCGCCCGCCTGGGTGGATCTGCCCGTTGACAGCGCCCGTCGGGCGGTACCGGCGATTCACGCCGCGGCGACCAGTGTCGAGGTGCGTACCGGCCTGTGGCGCACTATGCGGCCGGTAATCGACTACGCGCGCTGCAACCGCTGCTGGTGGGTGTGCAGCACCTTCTGCCCCGACGGGGCCATCAGTGTTGAGCCCGAAGGGACCCCGGTGATCGACTATGATCACTGCAAAGGGTGCCTGGTGTGCGTGGCCAAGTGTCCGCCGCATGCCATCGAGGCCATCCCGGAACACCAGGCGCAGGAACAGGAGGCCGTGCCGTGACTCGCGCGCTGCTCACCGGTAACGCCGCGGCCGCCTGGGGCGCGCGCCTGGCCCGTGTCGACTACGTGCCGGCATTTCCGATCACGCCGCAGACCGAGATCATAGAGACGCTGGCCGGCTGGCTCGATGCCGGCGACATGCCGGGGCGCATGGTGACGTTGGAATCGGAACACTCCATGATCACCGCCGCCGGTGCCGCGGCCGCCACCGGGGTGCGGGTGTTCAGCGCCACCTCCAGCCAGGGGCTGTTGTACGGCATGGAGATGCTGTACACGGTGGCGGGCTGGCGCGCGCCCTTCGTGCTGGTCAACGTGTCGCGCGGTCTGGCTTCGCCGATCACCCTGGAGCCGGATCACAACGACATTTTCGCGGCGCGTGACAGCGGCTTCCTGCAGATTCACTGCTCGACCTGCCAGGAAGTGCTGGACAGCACGCTGATGGCGTTCCGCCTCGGCGAGGACACGCGCGTGCGCCTGCCGGTGATCGTCAACCTGGACGGTTTCTACCTGTCGTTCACGCGCGAGCCGGTGGATATTCCCGACGCGGCAGTGGCGGCCGGGTTTCTGCCGCCCTATGAGGCGGAGAACGTCCGCTTTCGCGCCAGCGCCCCGGCCAGCCAGGCGATGGCGGTGCTGGGCAGCGGACCGTATTCCTATTTCCGCTACGAGTCACACCTGGCGGCACAGAATGCGCTCAGCGTGTATGACGAAGTGGCCGAGGCTTTCGCTGAGCGGTTCGGCCGCAATCACCCGGCGGTGGACGCCTATCGCTGCGCGGATGCGGAGATCGTCCTGGTGATGATCGGCTGCTTCGCCACCAAGGCGCGTGAGGCCGTGGACCGGCTGCGCGACAGCGGCGTCCCGGTCGGCCTGCTGCGACCGCGTCTGGTGCGGCCCTGGCCGGGGCAGGCGCTTTACGGGGCGCTGCGCGGCAAGCGCGCGGTGGCCGTCATTGACCAGAACCTGGCGCCGGGCAAGGGCGGGGTGCTGCACGGCGAACTGGCTTCAGTACTCTACGGTCAGCCGGATGCGCCGCCGGTGCTGGCGAGCTTCATCGGTGGACTGGGCGGGCGCGATATCAGCGCCGAGGAATTCTACGAAATCGCCGCGCAGACGCGCGCGGCCGCAGACCGCGGCCGTGCGCCGCCACCGCGACTGTTGTATACCGAAGACGAACTGCGTGAGGTGCGCAAGCTGCAGGCCATTGCGCACGCCGAGCGCGAGCGGCTGGGGTCAGAGCCATGAGCGAAACGCATTTCCGTCGTATGAAAGACCTGCCCTCGACCCACCTGCTGGGTACCGGCACACCCATGTGTGCCGGCTGCGGTGGCTTGCAGGCTCTGCATGCGATCTACGACATACTCGGAGCCCGTACCGTGTTCGTGAATGCTGCCGGTTGCATGACCCTGCTGTCGGTATACCCGTTCACGCCGTTTCGCGGCTCCTGGCTGTACACCGCCATGGCTTCGGCGCCGGCCGGTGGCCAGGGTATCCGCGATGCTTTGGATATCCTGCTCGAGCAGCAACGCATGCCTGCCGAGGAGGACCTCGACGTGGTGGTGCTCACCGGCGACGGCGCGGCCTACGGCATGGGCCTGTCGGCGACCTCCGGGGCCATCGAGCGCGGTCTGGATTTCATCTACATCTGTTATGACAACGAAGGCTATGGCAATACCGGTCAGCAGTTCTCCGGCGCCACACCGCATGCGGCCCTCACGTCCACCAGCGTGGGCCCGCGCGGTTATCCGGGTTACAAAAAGGACCTGTTCGCTATCTGGGCCGCGCACCGGCCGAGCTATGTCGCGACGGTGATCGGTGCCGAGCCGCTCGACCTGGCGCGCAAGATCGAGAAGGCCAAATCGATGCACGGACCGCGCCTCATCCTGGCACTGGCGCCTTGCCCCACGGGCTGGGATTTCGATCCTCAGCATAGCACCGATATCGGCAAGCTGGCGGTGAAGACCGGCGTCTGGCCGTTGAAGGAGTATGTCGACGGCAGGGTGGTGCACACCAGGGTGCCGCATCCGCGCGTGCCGGTCGAGGAATATCTGAAGTTGCAGGGGCGTTTCGCGCACCTGTTCGCCCCGGCGCGCAATGAAGCCTTGCTTGCGGACCTGCAGCGCAGTGTGGACGCCTACTGGGCGGGCGTGCCGGGCGCAGGTGCCGAGGCGTCGGAGGTGGGGTGATGCAAACGGGTGAGCAAAAAAGCTACCGGCATCGCGGCGGTACCGAACCGCTGCTCGGCGCGACCATCCCGGAGCACTTCGCCACCGTGGTACAGCGTTTCCCCGATCAGGACGCCGTCGTATCGCTGCCGCAGGAGCGGCGTCTGAGCTACCTCGAACTGGCCACAGGCGTCGACGAACTCGCCGCCGGCTTGCTCGGAATCGGTTTTCGGCGCGATGACCGTATCGGTATCTGGTCAACCAATAACATCGAATGGCTGCTGCTGCAGATGGCCACGGCGCGCATCGGGGCGCTGCTGGTCAACATCAATCCGGCCTACCGAGCCCGCGAGCTGGCCTACGCGCTGCAACGCTCCGAGGTGCAGGGTCTGTTCATCATCCCGCGTTTTCGCAGCAGCGATTATGTGCAAATGCTGCTGGAACTCATGCCGGAGTTGGGCCGGTCGCAGGCAGAGCGCTTCGCCAGTGAGGATTTCCCGCTGTTGCGCCGGGTGGTGGTCTATGACCCGGCCGACCCGACCCACAGCGTGGCGCCCCAGCCGGGATTTACCACCTGGCAGGCGGTGCTGGCGGCGGGCGAGGGCGTGTCGCCTGAACAACTCGACGCGGCCACTGCCGAGCTCGACACGGACGACGCCGTCAATATCCAGTACACCTCCGGCACCACCGGCTTTCCCAAGGCCGTGGTGCTTTCGCACCACAACATCCTCAACAATGCCTGGTTCTCCGCGCGCGCCATGCATTTCAGCGAGCGCGACCGCCTGGCCGTACCGGTGCCGTTCTACCACTGCTTCGGCATGGTGCTGGCGAACCTGCTGTGCCTCAGCACGGGGGCCTGCCTGGTGCTGCCTTGTGAGCATTTCGACGCCGCTGCGGTGCTGAACGCCATCGCCCAGGAGCGGTGCAGCGCCGTGCACGGTGTGCCCACCATGTTCATCGCCATGCTGGAACACCCTGACTTTGCCAGCTTCGATCTGACCAGTCTGCGCACCGGCATTATGGCGGGTGCCCCCTGTCCACCGGCGCTCATGCAGCGTGTCATGCAGGATATGCACTGTAGCGAAATCCTGATCGGCTATGGCGAGACCGAGGCCTCGCCGCTGACGCATCTGACCTCGCGCGACGACAGCCTGGAGCGGCGCGTCGAAACCGTGGGCACCAACCTGCCACACCAGGAAGTCAAGGTGGTCGATGTTTCCAGCCGCCATACGCTGCCAATCGGCGCAGTGGGCGAGATCTGCTTTCGCGGTTACCACATCATGAAAGGGTACTACGGCGATGCGGAAGCCACCGCCAAAACCCTGGATTCCGCCGGCTGGCTGGCGTCGGGTGACCTCGGCAGCATGGATGGCGATGGCTATGTACGCATCACCGGGCGCCTGAAAGAGATGATCATTCGGGGAGGGGAAAATATCTATCCGCGTGAAATCGAGGATTTCGTGTTTACCCATCCGAAGGTGGCGGCGGTGGCGGTATTCGGCGTGCCCGATGACTATTACGGCGAGGAGGTAATGGCCTGGGTGCAGCTGCACGCCGGCGAAAGTGCCACCGAAGAGGAGCTGCGCGAGTTCTGCAAAGGCAGCATCGCCCACTTCAAGATTCCCCGCTACATCTGGTTCGTGGACGAGTTCCCGATGACCGTTACCGGAAAGCTGCAGAAATTCCGCATGCGTGAGATCGCCATGGAAAAACTGCGGGCGGGCACAGGCAACTGAATCACAGCTCCAGTTGCGGTGCCTCCACCCGGGCGCGCAGCTTGCCCAGCAGTTCCTCCACCAGATCCACCGCCACCGTTTGTTCGGAGGACAGCGCGCCGCAGATCAGCATGGCGAGCCGCGCAAAATGCTCGCTGTCGATATGCTGACGCGCCGATTCGCTGAGACCGGCGCGGAAATGATCAACGATGCTGTCGGCAACCTGTTGATGGGTCTGGGTCATTGCTGGTACTCCTGGCAAGGTTTTGCACTCAGATAGTTGGAGCATAGCAAGTTTTGCGCGTCGCACGGCTGATGACCCAATTTCGAACCACGAAGGACACGAAGGACACAAAGGTACAAACGATTAAACTCCTTCTGTGAGTAGCGCGTCAGGTGCAATTCGGTGATCCGCGCGATCAGGGGGAACCCTAACCCTGCAAACCCTGCTTGATTGTGTTTACTTTGTGGCCTTAGTGTCCTTTATGCTCCGCGGGTATTTGTGGTTGCAGCAGCGCGAAATACGTACTTTCGGGCGGCAACCGTGTTGGTTTTCGGAGCCGCAAAAAAAGAACCCCGCCGGCGGGCGGGGTTCTCGCAGGTTGGCCTGCCTGAAAGCGCTGCTTCAGCTTGCCACTTCGACCCTGGCAGCCTGCAGCCCTTTCGGTCCTTTCTCCACTTCGAAGTTGACCTTCTGGCCCTCAACCAGGGTTCTGAAGCCATCCCCCTGAATCGCGGAGAAATGAACGAACACGTCGGCGCTGCCGTCAGAAGGTGCGATAAAACCGAATCCTTTGGATTCGTTGAACCATTTAACGGTACCTGTAACCATGCATATTACCTCTGGTAGAACAAATAAACGGATACTCAATTGCAGATCATAAAGGGCGGTATACAGGAAGTAGCAAAGACGTAACTTCTGATTTAGACCTAACGAACGTGCAACCGATATTCACTGTGACCGGCCGGGTGACAAAGCCGTGCAGCCAACCGCGAGCGACACACGTTTTGAGTATATATCAAATTCTGCACAGTGCCGCATTACTTTTTTATGACCACGATGACGCTGCGTTCCTGCGCCGGCGGGCGCCGTCCCGGCGTATGCACTATGATGGGCCACATGCTCTGCTGCGGAGCTCTGCACACCGATTTCGCCATGCGCAAAACTGACACCGATCGTGCCCTGAGTGAGGAATTTCTCGCCGCGGTCGAAGGGTTGCTGCACCGGCACCCGGCAGGACTGAGTGAGCACCAGTTGCTGCGTCTGCTCCACGATGCCGGCTATCTGCCGTTTCTCGGTGCGTCGCCATGGGAGCCGCACGCGCTGTTTTGCGCACATTTCCTGCTGTTTCATGCGCTCTACCGTCTGCGTGACCGCAGCTGGAAGGCGCAGCAGGCGCACCTCGAAATACGTCCCCTGAACATTCGCTGGCAGCCGTATCAGGACGGCCAGGGGGGGCTGGCACGACCCGATACCCTGCGCGAGTATTACCTCGACCTGGCCAATCTGGAACAGACCTCGGCGCGTGATGTCGATGCGTTGCTGGCCGCATTCTGGGGGCGCTTTCAGCGCCATGACCAGCGTGCCGAGGCGCTGCTCGAACTGGGGCTGAGCGATCCGGTGGACGATGCGACCATCAAGCGAACCTACCGGCAACTGGTTATGCGGCATCACCCTGATCGCGGTGGCGAGACGGCCCGGTTGCAGGTAATCAATGCGGCGCTCAGGGTGTTGCTGGGCAGCGGTTGAGGGGCGCCAGCAGGGCGCCGCGATGCTATACTGTTTCGTCTTTATCATCATGCTTGCGCCCGGCGCGAGCGCCGCGTACCGAACGATGTTCACTGCCAAGCCGATCTTTTCCTATCGTCCGTACTGGGCCCGCCGCTTCGGCGTGGCGCCGGTGCTGCCGATGTCGCGCGCGGAAATGGACCAGCTGGGCTGGGATTCCTGTGACATCATCCTGGTGACCGGGGATGCCTACGTCGATCACCCCAGCTTCGGCATGGCGGTGATAGGGCGGGTGCTGGAAGCGCAGGGTTTTCGCGTCGGTATCATCGCCCAGCCGGACTGGACCCGGGTCGGTGACTTCCTGGCGCTGGGCAGACCCAATCTGTTTTTCGGCGTCACCGCGGGCAACATGGATTCGATGGTCAACCGCTATACGGCAGACCGCAAGCGGCGTTCCGACGATGCCTATACACCGGGCGGAACCGGCGGCAGTCGTCCCGACCGTTCGGTGCTGGTCTACGCGCAGCGCTGCCGCCAGGCCTGTGCCCATGTGCCGATCGTGATCGGCGGCATCGAAGCCAGTCTGCGCCGCGTCGCGCATTACGATTACTGGTCGGATAAGGTGCGCCGTTCGTTGCTGCTGGATGCCAAGGCCGACCTGCTGGTGTACGGCAACGGCGAACGCCAGGTGGTTGAGATTGCCCACCGGCTGGCGACCGGCGAGCCGGTCGCCAGCCTCGACGATATCCGCGGTACCGCGCTGCTGCGCAAGGGCATGCCCGAGGGCTGGACCGAGATCGATTCCACCAGCGTCGACACGCCGGGGCGTGTCGACGCGCGACCCGATCCCTATGCCGAGGTGCCGGCGGCGCCCTGCGCCGAAGCCGGCGACGCGGAACGGCCGCTGCAGTTTCAGCGTCGCCCGCGTATCGACCGGGCGCGCAGTGTGATCCGTATGCCGTCCTACGAGGCGGTGCGGGATGATCCGCTGCTGTATGCACACGCTTCGCGGGTGCTGCATCTGGAAACCAACCCCGGCAACGCCCGCGCGCTGGTGCAGCGCCACGGCGCGCGCGATGTGTGGCTGAATCCGCCTGCCATTCCGCTCACCAGCGCGGAACTCGACCGGGTGTTCGAGTTGCCCTATACGCGCCAGCCGCATCCGCTCTATCGGGGTGCGCGCATCCCGGCCTACGAAATGATCCGCTTCTCGGTGAACATCATGCGCGGCTGTTTCGGTGGCTGCACCTTCTGTTCCATCACCGAACACGAAGGGCGGATCATCCAGAACCGCTCAGAAGATTCCATCGTGCGCGAAATCGAGACCATCCGCGATACGGTACCGGGCTTCACCGGTGTCATCTCGGATGTGGGCGGACCCACCGCCAATATGTACCGGCTGGCCTGCAAAAGCCCCGACATCGAGGCCGCCTGCCGGCGGCCGTCATGCGTGTATCCGGGCATCTGTTCCAACCTCAACACCAGCCATGCGCCGCTGATTCAGCTGTACCGGCGGTTGCGCGCGCTGCCGGGCATCAAGAAGGTGCTGGTCGCTTCGGGCCTGCGCTACGATCTGGCGGTGCAATCGCCCGAGTACGTGAAAGAGCTGGTCAGCCACCACGTCGGCGGCTACCTCAAAATCGCCCCCGAACACACCGAGAGCGGACCGCTGACCAAGATGATGAAACCGGGCATGGACGCTTACTACCGGTTCAAGGAATTGTTTGACAAGTATTCCGCTGCTGCCGGCAAGGAGCAATACCTGATTCCCTATTTCATTGCGGCCCACCCCGGCACGACCGACCAGGACATGCTGCAGCTGGCGCTGTGGTTGAAGCGTAACGGTTTCCGCGCCGACCAGGTGCAGACGTTCCTGCCGTCGCCGATGGCGAGCGCGACTGCCATGTACCACTCGGGCAGGAATCCGTTGCGCAGCGTCCGTCGCAACAGCGAAACGGTCGCTATCCCCAAGGGGCTGCGGGTGCGACGCCTGCACAAGGCATTCCTGCGCTACCACGACCCCGACAACTGGCCGCTGCTGCGCGACGCGCTCAAGCGCATGGGCAGGGCCGACCTGATCGGCAACGGCAAGCGCCACCTGGTGCCGGCCTGGCAGCCCAGGGGCGCCCCGGCGCCAGCCGCGGGGGCGGGGCGCTTTCGCACCCAGCACACGGGTCTGCCTGTCGATCCCGCAGCGCCGGGTGGCCGTGCCCGCAACACGTCCGGTCCGAAACAGCGTAGCCGCCGATCGCGCCCGGTCCGACCCTAGCCCCGGCAGCAACGGCCGGCTGATCCATCCCGCAGCGGTTGCGTCGCCTGGCTCAGCGTCAACAACATGTCCACCCAGCGGGGCGGGGGCCATTATTCCGGCGATTCCGCTGCTATCCAGACCCGGTGAATGCTTTATTTGTGTGAAACGGTTCAAAAAATCGTTGGCACCAGCCTTGCATAATGGTCGACCACAGACCTGGCCAACGCGGCCCGGCGCGCCATCTGAACAGGCAACTGGGGGAACCATGTCCAAATTGACGACGAGTGTGAATTCTGTGCTGCTGCTGTCTGCCGCGGCGGGTCTTGCCGCCTGTGGCGGCGGCAGCGGAGGCGGCAGCGATTCGGCCGCGACCGCTGATCCGGTGGCGATCAGTTCCGCCAATGCGCCGCAGGTCGCAGGCGCAGCCTACAATGCATCCGGATCGCTGGAAGGCGCCGGTGTGGGGGGGGCCGGGTTCCTGACCGGCGCGGTCACCGAAACCACAGCGGGCGGCGTGGATATGGTCGAGGTCATTGTCGCGCAGCTGAAGGCCAGCCAACGGTGGTTTGCGAATCATGCGGCGGCTTTCGTCACCGGTGCCGTGGTTACCGCCACGGAAAACTGCACCGATGGCGGCAGCTTCAGCTTCACTCTGAACGACGCCGACGGCAACCAGGATCTGTCCACGGGCGACAGTTTGAGTGCCAGCTTCAGCAACTGCAGCGAAGCAGGCACAGTGATGAACGGCAGCATCAGTATCAACAACGTCGTCATTGAGGGTGATCCGCTGTCTTTCCCGTACAGCCTGCAGCTCACCATCCAGGCGAATAACTTCAGCGTCACCGAGAACAGCGAGACGGCCAGCCTCAATGGAGCCATGACGCTCAGCCAGGCGACCGGCGACGGCGCGTTATTCACCAACACCATCAGCGGCACCAGCATTGCGTTGAATGAAACCGGCGGGAGTGCCACCTTGAGCGCCTTCCAGCTGAGTTCCACAGAAAATGGCTCTGCCTACGCGCTCGATATGAATGCCACGGTCAGCAGCAGCGAAATCGGCGGGGCGGTCACCATCGTCACCGACGCCACATTCCAGGGTGTGGAGCCGAATGATCCCTTCACTGGGCAGGCAACGATTACTGGCGCCAACAACAGCAGCGTGACATTGATTGCCATGGATGAGGTCAACGTGACGCTTGAGGTCGATGCGGACGGCGACGGTGTAGCCGAGGACATCATTGCGACCACTTGGGATGCGCTGTAAACCTGGCTTGGCACCTGACAAGGGGGCCTCGCGCCCCCTTTTTTGCGCCGCCAGTTTCGCTTAGAGGGCAGCATCGGATGCCGGACTCCAGCAGGCTGACAGTTATCACGGCGGCAGCATTGGGACTGATGCTGTCTGCCGGCGGCGTGCACTGCGGCAAGCCGCACCGGGTCATCGCCGCCAGCCTCGGCGTCGGCCTCATGCAGTTCGAGTTCGAGGAATTCGACTCACAGGATCGGCGGCTGGTGAAGGAGACCGGCTGGCTGCCGGGCCTCGCGGGACATTTCGACATCACCGGGGAGCGCGCCATCCTCGGTATCGATCTTGGTTATTACAGCGGTGACGTCGATTACGCCGGTCAGACGTCCGGCGGTGTTCCCATCGACAGCACCAGCGACGCGGATATTCTGGATATCTCACTCGAGGCCGCCTACCGGCTGCCGCTCGGACTGCCGCCGCGAGTGTTCATCTATGCCGGTGGCGGCTATCGTCACTGGGATCGCAACATCCAGTCGGTCGGCGTGGTCTCGGGCCTGGATGAAACCTACCGGTGGTGGCGCGGCGAGACCGGCGTGAAACTGCAGTTCGCACGTGGAGCGAATGCGTGGGAACTGGAGGCGGGGCTGACGCGCATCCTGAACCCGCAGGTCGAAGTCGACTTCGGCGCAACCTTCGACGCAGTGACCCTGGATCTGGGCGAGCGCTGGGGCTGGAGAACCACGGCAGGCTGGTCGCAGCAGGTTGCGCCGCTGCTGACGGCGGGCGTCAATGTCTTCTATGCCAGCTGGGATCTGGGGCAGAGCGGAGTGGAGACCCTGACCAGCAACGGTGTCGCTGCGGGCAGCGTATTTCAGCCTCGCAGCGAGAGCCGCAACTACGGAGCGGTGCTCAGCCTGCAGCGCGACTGGTAGTCAGGCCGGCGGCTCCTCGTCGTAGTGCACATCGGTGATGTAATAGCAGATGTTGCCATTGGGCGTGTGCACCACCACTTCGTCGTCCAGGCACTTTTGCATCAGTGCTCTGGCCATCGGCGAGTCCATGCTGATCCAGCCGCGGGCGGTGTCGAACTCATCCGGTCCGACGATGCGATAGCTCGCCTCGGCGCCGTCTTCGTCTTCCAGCGTGACACGGGCGCCGAAAAACACCCGGCGGGTATCCGTGGGCGGCGCAGCAACGACTTTCAGTGCCGGCAGTCTTTTCTGCAGGTAACGCACCCGACGGTCGATTTCACGCAGCTCTTTCTTGCGATAGATGTACTCGGCGTTTTCGGAGCGGTCGCCCTCGGCCGCAGCGGCGCTCAAAGCCCGGGTTACTTCGGCGCGCCGTTTCCACAAGCCGTTCAGCTCGTCCTGCAGCGCCAGGAAGCCCTGGCGGGTAATATACAGCGAAGACTTCGGTGCGGGTGCCCGATAACGCCCCATTCATGCCACTCCGATCAGCCTGACAGGCCGGGTGCCTAACATACCAGATCCCAGCGGGTGATTGTGAGCGGCACGCCGACTGCCCTTGCCACCCACCGGGTGCGACGCCGGCGTCGCAACACCCCGACAGCGACTGGCACCGGGCCACCGGGGGTTGTAGGCTTGCCAGTAGGAGAGCCGATCCAAGAGAGGGCTGCGGTACCCCGATGGCGAAGAACAACGACAGCGGTCCGGACATGAATATTCAGCTGTGGGCGCGCATGCTGCTCATGGCGACGCTGCTGGCCGTACTGTACCTGGTCTTTGTCGAACCGCAGCCGGTGGCGGAACACAGTTACCCGATCAGCTACAGCGAGTTCAAGTCGCTGCTCGATCAGGGGCGTGTGGAGAAAGTGCTGCTGGTTGCCGACACGGCTAGCGGTCAGCTGTTCGATGCCGTGCCGCTCGGGCCCGAGGGGCAGAACGGTACCCGTTTCACCACCCGCATCCCGGCGCTGGGCGACAATGCGCTGTTGCCGGCGCTGGAAGCAAAAAATGTCGAGATCGAAGTAGGCGAAGAGCACAAGGGTGTGCTGGGCCCGGCGCTGCTGTCGCTGTTGCCCTGGGTGTTGTTCATCGCGCTGTGGTGGTGGCTGCTGAGCCGCGCCTCGCGCAATCTCGGTGGCGGTCTTGGGCGCGGTGGCGCGCTGCAAGATTTTCTGCGCCCGGCCACCCGCAAGGTGACTATTCCGGACGTCACTTTCAACGACGTCGCCGGCCAGGAGAACGTCAAGCGCGAGGTGTCGGAGCTGGTCGATTTTCTGCGCAACCCGCAGGACTATCTGAAGCTCGGCGCCGAGGTGCCGCGTGGTGTGCTGCTCATGGGACCGCCCGGCACCGGCAAGACCCTGATGGCGCGC
This sequence comes from uncultured Gammaproteobacteria bacterium, assembly GCA_963695455.1. Classification (GTDB taxonomy): domain Bacteria; phylum Pseudomonadota; class Gammaproteobacteria; order DSM-19610; family DSM-19610; genus Thiogranum. The sequence continues at coordinate 179,705 of CAVOGN010000021.1, forward strand.
GCGCTGGCCGGCGAGGCGGGGGTGCCTTTCTACACCATTTCGGCGTCGGAATTCATCGAGGTGTTCGTCGGCGTGGGCGCGGCGCGGGTGCGGAACCTGTTCGATGAAGCCAAGAAGAACGCACCCGCCATTATTTTCATCGACGAGCTGGACAGCGTCGGACGCACGCGCGGCACCGGTCTGGGTGGAGGTCACGACGAGCGCGAACAGACCCTGAACCAGATCCTGGCTGAAATGGATGGTTTCGAAGGGCACGAGGCGGTGATCGTGCTGGCCGCAACCAACCGGCCGGACGTACTCGATCCAGCGCTGCTGCGTCCGGGCCGTTTCGACCGCCATGTCACCCTCGATCTACCCGACCGCAAGGACCGCGTGGCGATCCTCAAAGTGCATACCCGCAAGGTGCCGCTGGCCGAAGACGTGGACTTCGAGCAGATCGCCTCGGGGACGCCGGGCTTCTCCGGTGCCGACATCAAGAACCTGGTCAATGAGGCGGCGATGCTGGCCGCGCGCATGCGAAGCGCGCAAGTCAGCATGGTGCATTTCGATGAAGCGCGCGACAAGCTGCTGCTGGGTACGGTGCGTACCCTGGCCATCCAGCCGCAGGAACGTCACCGCCTGGCGGTGCATGAAGCGGGGCACACCCTGGTGGCCTATTTGCTGCCGCATGCCGACCCCCTCTACAAGGTCACCATCATCCCGCGCGGTCACGCCCTGGGCGGCACCCACCAGCTGCCGCTGGAGGAGCGCCACACGCTGCCCGAGGAATACCTGCGCGACCGTCTGGCGGTGTCGCTGGGCGGGCGCAGCGCGGAAAAGGAGCTGCTCGGAAGTGTGAGCTCCGGCGCCGATGATGATATCCGCCAGGCAACCAGCCTGGCGCGCGCTATGGTGAGCCGCTGGGGGATGTCCGGCGACATCGGCCCGGTAGATCTGCGCGACAGCGAGGAACATCCGTTTCTGGGCCGGGAAATCGCCCAGCCGCGGCGTTTCTCCGAAGCCTCGGCCCAGGCGGTCGACCAGGCCGTGCGCGCCCTGTTGCACGAGGCCGAGGAACAGGCGCTGGCGGTCATACGCGCTCACCGCCCGGCACTGGAACGCCTGATCACGCTGCTGGAGCAGCACGAGACCCTGCACCGCGAACAGATCGATCAGTGCCTGGGACCGGCTGCCCGCAAGGCCAGCATCGAAGTGGTGCCGCGCTGAATGGCGCAGCGTGCCAACGCCCTGGTTGCCGACCGGCTGCGCGAAGCGGCGGACCTGCTGGAGCAGCAGAACGCCAATCCATTCCGGGTGCGCGCCTATCGCGGCGCCGCCGATACCATTGCCACTCTGAACGAGGATATCGAACAGCTGGCCGAACAGGGCGGGGTGGAGGCGCTGGTGGCGCTTCCGCAGGTCGGCAAGGGCATCGCCGCGGCCATTATCGAGATCCTGCATACCGGGCGCTGGACCCAGGTGGACCGGCTGCGCGGCGTGCTGGACGCCGAGCACCTGTTCCAGACCGTGCCTGGTATTGGTCCGGAGCTGGCGCAACGCATTCACGACAGCCTGCACGTTGATACCCTGGAAGCGCTCGAAATGGCTGCCCATGACGGTCGCCTGGAGTCGGTGCCCGGGGTGGGGGCGCGGCGCGCGGCGAGTATCCGCGCGGCGCTCGGCAGCATGCTGTCGCGGCGCCGCGTGCACTATGCCCCGCAAACTGACGGACCTTCGGTGGAACAGCTGCTGACGGTGGACGCGGAATACCGCCGCAAGGCCGAGGCCGGCGAGTTGCCCACCATTGCGCCCAAGCGCTTCAACCCCGAGGGCAGGTCGTGGCTGCCGATTCTGCACAGCATGGCCGACGGCTGGCACTTCACCGCTTTATATTCCAACACTGCGCGGGCCCACGAGCTGGGTCGGACCCGCGACTGGGTGGTGGTCTACTTCTACGACGATCATCACCGCGAAGGTCAGCATACCGTGGTGACCGAAACGCGCGGCGCGCTGATCGGCCGGCGCGTGGTGCGTGGCCTGGAAGCGGAGTGCCGGGCGTATTATGAAAGCGTGCAGGCGTAACCGGACCCCACAGCAGTGATCGAGATCGACGGCGCGATCGGGGAAGGCGGCGGCCAGGTGCTGCGCAGCGCACTTACGCTGTCGCTGCTCACCGGGCAGGCGTTCCATATGGTGCGTATCCGCAAGTCACGGTCTCGCCCCGGTCTGTATCCGCAGCACCTGGCGGCGGTGCGTGCGGCGGCGCAGATCAGCGGTGCCGGAGTGAGCGGCGACCGCATCGGCTCCCACGAACTGCACTTCGTCCCCGGCCAGCTGCGGCCGGGTCGCTATCATTTCGATATCGGCACCGCCGGCGCTACCGCGCTGGTTCTGCAGACCCTGCTGTTGCCGCTGGCGCTGGCACAGGCGCGTTCCAGCCTGTCGATTTCGGGTGGTACCCATGTGCCCTGGAGCCCGTGTTTTCATTATCTGGACTGGCACTGGCGCCCATTGCTGGCGCGACTCGGGATCGCGTTCCAGCTCGAGATGGCCATGGCCGGCTTTTACCCGCAGGGCGGCGGGGAACTGCGTGCCGAGATTCCGGGCGGTGCCCGGCCGACGACTCTCAGTCTGCTTGAACGGGGCCGCCTGCACTGCCTGCGCGGCCTGTCGGCGGTGGCCAACCTTCCGCTGGAGATCGCCGAGCGGCAGCGCAGCCAGGTGCTGCGCCGCCTCGTCAGGCGTAACCCGGAGCTGGATCTTCACATCGATGTCGAGCCGTTGCCGGCGCGCTCGCCGGGCACGCTGCTGCTGTTGCTGGCCGAATTCGAGCACAGCCAGGCGTGTTTCTTTTCGCTGGGTGCGCGCGGCAAGCGCGCCGAGCGGGTCGCCGACGAAGCCGTGGATGAGCTGTTCGCGTTCCTGGATGGTGATGGTGCGGTGGATCGCTGGATGGCGGACCAGCTCCTGCTGCCGCTGGCACTGGCCGCAGGAGCGTCAGCGTTGCGCACCGCGGAAGTGTCCACTCACCTGTTGACCAACGCCGCCGTAATCCGCGCCTTCCTGCCGGTACGGATTGTGGTGGAGGGTACGCCGGGGCAAGCCGCCCTGGTGCGCATTCAGCCAGGCCCGGCGCAGTCAGGCGCCGGCGGTTTCCGGCTATCATGAGCAGCTCGAAAATCCGCGCTGTGCTGTTTGATTTCGGCGGCGTGCTGGCCGAAGAGGGGTTTCGCAATGGCCTGTTGCAGCTGGCGGTCGAGCAGGGACTGTCGGAAGAGCTGCCGGAGCGGGGTATGCGCGCTGTCTACGACTCGGGCTTCGTGCTGGGTCGCGGCACCGCGGACGATTTCTGGAAGTTGCTGAAAGCCCGCACCGGCTTGGTCGGGGACAACGACGCACTCAGTCGGCGCCTGCTGGACGGTTTCGTGCTGCGGCCCTGGATGCTGGAACTGGTGCACAGGCTGCGGCGCGCCGGTTTCACCACGGGAATTCTCAGCGACCAGACCGACTGGCTGGACGTCCTGGACGCGCGCTATCACTTCTTCGAGGCCTTCGACCGTATCTACAACAGCTACTACATAGGCAGGGGGAAACGCGATCCCGCCACCTTCCGGCAGGTGGCCGATGATCTCGGCTTGGAGCCCGCGGCGGTGCTGTTCGTCGATGACGACGCCGGCAACGTCGAGCGGGCGCGCGCCGCCGGCTGGTGCGCCATCCAGTACCTGGATCGGGCCGGTTTCAACGCCGCGCTCGAACGCCTGCTGTCGCTCTGAGCGAGCCGCCGGGCAACAGCGCCCGGCCGCTCACTACAGCAGCTCTGACGCGCTGCCGGATCAGCCAGCCGCCTGGCCGGCAGTGATATGTTTTTCTGCCCAGTAGGTCTTATCCGGCTCTTTTGCCGACAGCTCCTCTGCCTTCTTCCTGGCCTCCCCGTAGGTCATCTCACCGTCCAGTTTGCCGGCCTCGAATCTGCGCATGTGCCGCCAGGCAACGATATAACCGGTATCGCTGTCTTGCTTCGGATTCATACTGCTGTACATGGTGTTCTCCTTTATGCAGCTATGCAGCCAATCCAAATCCAATGCCTGATGTCCTCCCGGGCCCGCTGTGTGGCGTCGGGTGGGACAGCAGAAAATATAGAGGCTGAAGCGGCCGAAACAAGGTATAAAGGCTGTGGTTATTCCGGCTCGGATCGGGCAGCAGAGACTCTGCTATGCTTCAGGCGGAGCTGACTCAGCAACAGCCGCAACACCATGAAACGGGCCCGACGTATCACCTCACTGCTCGCTGTCGCACTGCTGCTGGTCGGCGCACAGGTGGGCGCGGCACAAAGCGGCATGCCGGGCGGTAATGCGCTGTGGTTCAATCCCCCCGAACAGGGAGCACCGCGCGTTACTCTGCATTTCTTCTGGTCTAATCGTTGCCCGCACTGCCTGGAGGCGAGACCGTTCATCAAGTCGCTGCAGGCGCGTTACCCGTGGCTGGACGTTGCCTCCTACGAGTTGAACGACAATCTGGAAAGCCGTTCGCGTTTTGTCGACATGGCAGCTCTGCTCGGCCAGCAGCCCACGTCGGTGCCGACTTTCATGTTGTGTGGCAGGATGTACGTCGGCTGGGGCGGGGAGCAGCACACCGGGCCTTTCCTGGAGCACAAACTGCTCGATTGCTATGCGTCGGTGTATGGCGAAAGCGCACCCGGCTCGACACAGGCACTGGCTGAGCAAAGCGCCACGGCGCCACTGGAAGTACCGCTGTTCGGCGAGCTGGAGGCGGCAGATCTGTCGCTGCCGGTCCTGACGCTGGTGCTGGCCGGCATGGATGCCTTCAATCCCTGCGCGTTTTTCGTGCTGCTGTTTCTGTTGAGCATGCTGGTGCATACCCGCAGCCGCCGTTTCATGCTGCTGGTGGGCGGGTTGTTCGTCACGATTTCCGGCCTGGTTTACTTCGCCTTTATGGCTGCCTGGTTGAACGTGTTTCTGGTGTTCGGCGAGTTGCAGACTGTAACGCTGGGCGCGGGTGTCATTGCTGTTCTGATCGGGCTGATCAATATCAAGGACTATTTCCGGTTCCGGGAGGGCGTATCGCTCACACTCAGCGACGGGCAGAAGCACGGTCTGTTCCACCGCAGCCGTGCGCTGCTGGGTGCGCGCAGCATGCCGGCCCTGCTGGCGAGCACTGTGCTGCTGGCGCTGGTCGCGAATATGTATGAGCTGCTGTGCACGGCCGGCTTTCCGATGGTTTATACGCGCATTCTGACGCTCAGAGAATTGCCCGCGGCCGGTCATTACCTCTACCTGCTGTTGTACAACGTCGTCTATGTCATACCGCTGCTGCTGATCGTGGTGCTGTTCGCGGTCACACTGGGATCGCGCAAGCTCAAGGAGTCGGAAGGCCGCTTTCTCAAGCTGCTGTCGGGGCTGATGATGCTGGCACTGGGTCTGCTGCTGGTGGTAGCGCCCCAACGGCTCAGCAGTCTGGGGACGGCAGGACTGCTGCTCGTTGGAGCGCTGGCAGCTGCCTGGCTGATCGCGGCGCTGACGCGGCGGTACTCGCCTGGCCGGCGCGATCAGTAACGGGTTCAAAGCTGGTGTTCAGGTCGCCGCGATGCGCGCAGCGCGTCTTGTTGTCCGCAACGCCTTTTTACTCTTGACACGAAAAGCTGTGTGCGGCGCGAGCGGAGTTTTTGCCGCCAGATGTCCCGCTACGCCGCATTCCTGATAACCTTGCCCCATGTTCGAAGTGCTCCTGCAAATGGCCGGTTTGATACTGTGCGGAGTCGGCTGGCGGTTGTTCAGGCCGGCGGGTCTGGACCCGGTGCCGACCCGCAAGGTCCTGACCTCGCTGGTCTACTACCTGCTGCTGCCGGCGCTGGTGCTGTCGGTGCTGTGGAAAGCGGAACTCGGCGGCACCACGCTGCTGATTGCGGCCTCGGCGGCCTTTGCCACGCTGGCCGGCCTGCTGCTGAGCATGCTGTCCTGTCGAGCCTGCAAGTCGACGCCGGCGGTGACGGGGGCGGTGATACTGGCGGCTGCCTTCCCCAATGTAACCTATCTCGGCCTGCCGGTCCTGGAAGCAACTTTCGGTCCCTGGGCGCGCAGTGTCGCGATCCAGTTCGACCTGTTCGCCTGCACGCCACTGCTGTTCACGCTCGGCGTCATGATCGCTGCGCGCTACGGAACCGCGGCTGCGCCGGTGCACAGCACCACGGCCGAACTGCTGCGGATTCCGGCGCTGTGGGCGGCGCTGGCGGCGACCCTGCTCAATCTGGGCAATGTGCCCATTCCGTCGGTGCTGGACGGCCTGTTGAGCCTGCTCGAGCGGGGCGTGGTGCCGCTGATGCTGTTTTCACTGGGACTGAGTCTGGAATGGAACCCGGCGCAGCGGCGCAATCTGGCAAGCCTTATTCCGGTTATCGTCCTGCGCCTGTTGCTGGTGCCGGCCCTGACGGTGGTGTTCACCGGCCTGATCGGTCTGTCGGGCGACTGGCGCGCCGCAGTGGTGCTGGAATCCGCCATGCCCAGCATGGTGCTCGGCATCGTATTCTGTGACCGCTACAATCTGGACGTGAGTCTGTATGCGGCTGCGGTCACCGTCACCACAGCGCTGAGCCTGGTTACTCTGCCGCTGTGGTATCGCTGGCTGACCGGCTGAGACGAAACAGCCCCTCGATACCGCTGTCGCTGGTGAAATACAGCGCCCCGTCGGGGCCGAAGCCGACGCCGACCGGGCGCGCCCAGCGCCGTCCGTCGGGCAGCTGGAAACCGGTGACGAAATCTTCCACGCCCTGGGCCTCGCCCTGTGAAAACCGCACCCGCACCAGTTTCGGCTCCCGTCGCGTGGCGGGGTCTCCTCGCGCGCTGCCGGACGGCTGGGTGCCCCACGAGCCGCGCAGGGCGACAATGGCGTCGCTTTCCAGCTGCGCTTCGAGTGCGCCTTCCGGCACAAAGGCGACACCCATGGGTGCATTGCGGGCTGGGAAGGTTGCCACCGGCGGGCTCACCTCGCCGATCGGGCGGGGCGGTGCGCGCTCGATACAGCGGTCGCGCTGCAGGCGTTGCCCGTCGTACTGGAACCAGGGCATGCCGTGGAAGGAGCCCGACAACAGGCGGCTGAAATACTCCGGCGGCTGCTCGAAGCCGAGGTGGTCGGGGCCGTTGTTGCTGGCGTACAGCACCCCGCTGTCGGGGTGCCAGTCGAAACCGACCGGGTTGCGCAGCCCGGTTGCGAACGGCTGCAGGCGTGGTCGTGCACCGCGCTCGTCGAGCACCAGCACGCCGCCGCGCCGCTGGTTGAACGGGTAACTGGCGTCGAGGTATTCATCACTGCAGTTGCCACTGATACCGAGGCTGACATATACGCGCCGGTCCGGTCCGACCCGCACGGTGCGGCTGCTGTGGCCGCCGCCGGCCGGCAATGCCGCCAGCAGGGAAAGCGCGTCGGGATCGAGGCGTGCCTGGCCGGTCCGGTAGGGCGCCCGGTACAGACCGCTGCTCTGCGCGATGAAAATCTCGCCGTCGCGCAGCGCCACGCTGTGCGGGTAGTCAGGCAGGCTCACCAGCACGTCGGGGCGGGAGTATGGCGGCGCCAGCCGGTACACATGGCCCGATTTGGAGCCGAGCAGCAGATCGCCGTTGGCGGCGAAGGTGAACAGCCGCGGGCCATCCAGTCCGCGGGTCAGCAGTTCCAGCCGGTAACCGAGCGGAACCCAGACCGAGTAGGTTTCTGCGTTGCTGTTAATGGTCTGACGGGCGGACTCCAGCGCATACCCGGGCCCCGCCAGCGAGGCGGTCAGCAGGGCGGCGAGCAAAGCACCGAACAGAATCGCTGCGGGTCTAGACATCACCTAACTATAGCGCCGATCGCGGCCTGAAGCGTCAGCCGTATCATATCGCTACAGCTGCTGCGCGGTTTGCGCGGCAGCCCGGCATCCGCCTTGCTAAACTAAGAACGTTCCGACCCAATCCTGTACCATCATCCCGGCGCGTGCCGCAATCCGGGGAACTCAGGCAGCGTAACGCCGCATGCCCGGCATGACGGATTGATCAGAGCGCTGACATCAGACCCACAGAACTTTCCAGGAGACAATAAGTATGGCGGCCATGCGGCGGGTTCTCACCAATGACGAAGCGCAGGCGCGTGAGCGTATTGCCGGTCTGAGCGAAGCGGCCGATCGAGCGCTTGCACAGGCGCTCGACTGTTTCCGTGCCCACGACCGCGTGCTGGCGCAACAGGTGGTGGATCGCGATGTCGATATCAACCAGCTGCAGCGCAAGGTGGAAGAAGGCTGTTTCAGGGCCATCGCGCTGCAGCAGCCGGTGGCCAGCGATCTGCGCGATCTGGTCTCCGACATGAACATTGCCAGTGAACTGGAACGGATTGCCGATCACGCCGCCGCGGTCGCCAAAATCGTCCTGCACATGGATGCCGCTCCCCCGGCGGTCTTTTCGGGCGCCATCGAGCGGCTGGGGCAGGAATGCCGGCGTATGCTCGCCGCTGTCATGCAGGCCTATCGGGAGCGCGACGAGACGCGCGCGCGGGCAGTGGCTGCCGACGACGACGGCGTGGACCGCCTGGAGCAGCAGATCGGTGCCGATATCCTTGCGCATCTGGCGGAAAATCCGGACCAGATCCGATCCTGTACTCACACCCTGTGGGTAGCGCACAACATTGAGCGCATTGGCGATCGGGTCACCAATATCGCCGAGCGGGTGGTGTTCATGGCGACCGGCGAGTACGTCGATCTCAACCGCTAGCAGCCTGTCCGCGTTACATCGGGCACCGCCGGACGACGTGAAACAGAACATGATCAGCAGCCTTGTCGTCGTGCTTGTCGCCCTGGGTCTGTTGAACGGCTGGATGTTGCTGCAGCAGCCGGGCATGATTTTCTTCCCCTATCGTGATCTGGATGCGGCGCCGTCCGACTGGGGTTACGCGTACGAGGACGTGTTTGTTACCACCGAAGACCGGGTGCTTCTGCACGGCTGGTATATTCCGCACCCGCAGGCACAACGGGTGGTGCTGTTTTTTCACGGCAACGCCGGCAACATCGCCTACCGCGGCGATTCCATCGCCATCTTCCACCGCCTGGGGCTGAACGTCTTCATCTTCGACTACCGTGGCTACGGCCGCAGCGAGGGTTCACCCAGCGAACAGGGCCTGTATCGCGACGCGGCGGCCAGCTGGCGTTACCTGACGGAGACGCGCGGATTCGATCCGGGGCAGATTGTGCTGTTCGGTCGTTCCCTGGGCGGCGCAGTCGCCGCGCAACTGGCCGCCACGGAACAGCCCGGCGCCCTGATCCTCGAGTCGACCCTGAGTTCGGCGCGTGATTTCGCCCGCTCGGTGTTCCCGCTGCTGTCGCGGCTGGTGGTGGTGCGTTACGACTTCGATACCGTCAGCAGCCTCTCGCAAGTGCACTGTCCGGTGCTGGTCTTACACAGCCCCGATGACGAGATCATGCCGTACGCGCTGGGTGAGAAAGTCTATACCGCCGCGCGCGAACCGAAGCGACTGGTGACGTTGCAGGGCGACCACAACAGCGGCTTTATGCAGAGTCAGCCCGGCTACCAGCGCCAGCTCGGTCGCTTCATCAGCGACTTCCTGGACGCTGCGCAGGGCGACTAGCCAACCCGGGCGGCTTCCAATATCACGCATTATAAAAATATAATAAAACTATATAGTTAAATAACAAACCTAATCATATTTATAAGGAAAGGCGTGCCGATCCTGAGTGTGAGCAGAGCGTTGCAGACGGCCAGGTGGGCTCTGTTGGTGGCGTTCATTGACCCTGGGGTGTGTCCAGGAAGGCGTCCGGGTCGTAACCCTGATGGCGCAGCTGCTGGTCGATCGCCTGGCGGGTGACTGGGGGCAGCGTCGGGGTGCGGCTCAGGACCCAGCCGTAGCGCCGGTCGGGCGTGCCGATAACCACGTGGCTGTAGTCAGCTGCCAGGTCCAATATCCAGTAGTCGCCCCAGAACAGCTGCCAGCCGAACAGGTCGACAAAACTCACTTGCAGCCGCGCATTGGAAGCGCTGTCGACAATGCGGGCCAGCCCGCGCGCCTCATCCCAGCTGCCTGCGTGCGTGCGGCAGCGGTTCGTGACCTCGAGCCGTCCGTCTTCGCGCAGCTTGTATTCCGCAGTGGTGTTTCCTGCGCATTGTTTCTGAAACCGGTTGGGTATGCTGGCGACCTCGTACCACAGGCCCTGGTAGCGGTGCAGATCGACGTGCGTCACCGGTTGCGGCGGCGCTGCCGTGTCACCGGGGGCATGGCAGGCCGTCAGCAGCAGTGCGGCCAGCAGTTTCAGGAGCGTGCGTAACAGGGGTGTCATGGGCGTGTGTCCTCTGGCGTGGACAGGTCAGCGGTCCTGTTCCACAACCAGCTCAGAGTCATGGTCAGCAGCGCGCCGCTGAAGGCCAGAAAGGTATCTTTCTGCGCATCCCAGGTGTCGCCCTGGGTGCCGAGATAGGCAGCGCCCAGTTCCGGGCTGACCAGGGTGGCGACGGCGCCCTCCAGCAGTTCGTAACAGGCGCTGAAGGCAAGAATGCAGCTGACGGCGAGGAAGTGGGACCAGGCCGGCCGCACGCCCGCAGCGCGCAACAGGATTTCGCGAAACGGCGGGGCAATGAGCAGGCCGAAGCAAAAGTGCACGATGCGATCGTAGTGGTTGCGTTGGAGCTCGAACACCGCCTGTAGCCAGTCGCCGGGCGGCGCATGTTCATAGGTGTAGTGCGCCCCGACCAGGTGCAGGCTGAGAAATATGGTGAACAAAGCATAGGACAGGTTCGAGAATGTGAAACGCCGGTAACTGAACACCAGCAGACCGCTGTAGAGGAACACCAGCAGGTTTTCGAGCAGCCAGTCGCGGCGGTTGAAGGGCTCGATCGCGGTGATGGTCCACAGCACCAGCAGCCAGAGAACCATGGCCTGCAGCGGCCGGTTGTGCCGGAATCGCTGGACATGGCGGGGGATGGATGTCGACACGCAGAAATCTCGGCTGGCTGTGAGGCGGTGTGGCTGCCGGCAAAATCGGGCTTCGCCCCTATGTTACACGCAGGAGGCTGTTAAACTAAGACTGTATGAGACAGCTGCGAGGGTGGTTGGCCATGGTTTCGATCAATGTTCCGGTGCCGCAGGGCGTTCTGTTAAAGATTGGCGCAGCGGGCAAGCGTCGCTGGCGGGCGCGGGTGACGGGCGCCTGCGTGGCCCTGGCCGGCCTGCTTATCCTGGCGGTGGCCCCGCCAGCCACGCGGGCCGCCGAATGGTCCAGCACCCTCAAGGGCGGCGGCCAGGTTACCGTGGACCCGCGCACCAACCGCATCACGGTGCAGAAACACGGCGTCCAGACCCAGCTGTGGGACGGGGTGCATCGTCTCGAAGACGGCTCCAGCATCACGGTCCGATCCGGGCAGGTGGTTCCCAACGAGGAGATCCTGCGCGCGCGGCGCCAGCCCGACATGCCGGAAGACACCGAAGGCCCCGGTGCCGAAATATGGATCGGTGCCCCGATTGTCGGCGATTCGCCGTGCGAAAAGCTGGCGCGGCGGGTGTGCGGCGACGGCCGGCAATGCGCCGACCAGGACGGCTGCACCCTCGCCGGGCAGCTGCTGGAGATGGAGCAGCAGGAGCGCGCCGCCGAGGCGACGCCAAATCGCATGACCTATTCCAGCGGCCAGTGCCAGGAAGCGGACCGCGACCGGAATCTGTTTGCCACCTGCGGCGCGCAGGCGGCGCCGTGGGCGAGCGACGCGGAGACGGCGCGCTACGTACCGCCGTCGTCCTGCCAGCTGCTGGTGGAGAAGGTGTGCGGCGGCGATTCCGCGTGCGGCCGCGAGACCGCCTGTGACGCGGCACAGCAGCTGTTGGGCCTGGCACAGGACGAACCGACCGGCGGCACCACGGACCACCAGTGCCGAGAGGCGCTCGGTGACGAGGCGTTCTTCAAACCCTGTGGCCGTTGAGCGGCGCATCTGCGGACGCAGCGCCGGTACTGGAACGCCAGGCTGGAACCTATCTCATCATCCCCGCGGCTCCCGCGGGATTATGCGATAGGTTTTAGTCACACCGTTTTGCGCAAGGTCCTGATCAGCTCCTTCTGGGCGGGCCGCGCTTGGCGGAAGACCTGCTCGGCCTTGTAGAATTCCAGTACCCGCACGTCCTCGATTTCCGGGCGAATGTAGACGTCCGGTCGGCGTTGTTTGAGCTTCTCTGCCAGCAGGTTGTGGCTCATGGTATGGAAGCTGTGAAACAGCACGCCTAGAAAGGACAGCTCGGTGTCGTTGTCGTTCTTGCGGTCGCCGCTGACATCGATGGCAATCACCAGGTCGCATGTCTCGAACAGCAGATCGTAGGGCAGGGGGTTGGCAACCCCCCCGTCGACCAGCTGGCGTGTGCCGTGCGCAACCGGCCTGAAGACCCCCGGCAAGGCCATGCTCGCCTGTATCGCCGGCAGCAGCTCGCCCGAGTCCAGCACCACCGCTGCGCCGCTCCATAGATCGGCGGCCACCACCTTGAGGGCGATGTCGAGGTCGCGAAAGCGGCGCGCGCTCATGACCTCACCCAGATAGGCGACGAAGTCGGCGCTATCGAGCAAGCCGCCGGCGCCGAAATCCGGGTCGATAAAGTCCAGCCAACGCAGCGAGTGCGGCAGCGGGATCAAAGCGGGTCTTGCCCGGTCCTGGCTGATCAGGAACTGCTCGACCAGCGCGCGGATCGCCGCCCCGGACTGCCCGGCCGCGTACAGCGCGCCGATGACGGCGCCGATGCTGGTGCCGGCAATCAGGTGCGGTCTGATGCCCACTTCGTCCAGGGCTTCGAGCATCGGGATATGAGCCAGGCCTTTGGCGCCGCCGGCGCCCAGTGCCAGGCCGATGCGGGCGGGTGCGCGGCGGCCGTCGCAGCCCGCTGCCAGCAGCGCAGCGCCCGCCGCCAGTGCCAGGAAAGTGCGGCGCGTGATCGCTGCGGTTGGCGTTGTGTCGGGGTAGCCGTGCATAATGCCTGAAGTCTAGCCTGGATACGGCGCGGCGGTCATTGCCGGAATACCCGGACCGGTTGTCTGCGCCGCGTGCGCGGATGGCGCGGACCGTGGGGCCGGCGACTGCGGCAACAACACAACAACAGGGAGCACCATGAGCGTAAAAACCAAAACCCAGAACATGGCTCTGTTCTGTGATTTCGAGAACATCGCACTGGGGGTTCGCGACGCCCGCTACGCGGCGTTCGATATCCAGAAAGTGCTGGAACGACTGCTGCTGAAGGGCAGTATCGTGGTCAAGAAAGCCTACTGCGACTGGGAGCGTTACAAGGAGTTCAAGGCCGCCATGCACGAAGCGGCCTTCGAGCTGATCGAGATTCCCCATGTGCGCATGTCGGGCAAGAATTCGGCCGATATCCGCATGGTGGTCGACGCGCTCGACCTGTGCTACACCAAGTCACACGTCGATACCTTCGTGATCATCAGTGGCGATTCCGACTTCTCCCCGCTGGTCAGCAAGCTGCGTGAGAACAACAAGCTGGTGGTGGGCGTGGGGGTAAAGAACTCCACTTCCGATCTGCTGATTTCGAATTGCGACGAGTTCATCTTCTACGATGACCTGGTCCGCGAAGCCGACAAACCGCGCCGCACACGGCGCAAGGCGGCGAGCAAAAAGAGCGCCAAGAAAGAAGCGCCCGCTCAATCGGAGGATGAGCGCAAGCAGGAAGCGCTGGACCTGGTGCTGGAAACGGTAGAGGACCTGTTCGAGGAACGCGGCGAAGAGGAAAAAGTGTGGGGCTCGATGGTCAAGCAGACCCTGAAGCGGCGCAAGCCCGGCTTCAACGAGACCTATCACGGATTTCGCACCTTCAGCCAGCTGCTGGAAGAAGCGCAGGCACGCAAGCTGCTGCAACTCGAGCACGATGAGAAATCCGGTGGTTACATTATCAGGAGCCTGACGCAGGAAGACTAGCCCGCATTTCTCATCACATGGGCGCCAGGGTCACAAAGGGACACCCGGTCCGGTGCTTCTTTATGCGGCTTTCATTTCGCACTGCGGTTTCAGATCGGTCGCGCGCTCATGTTGGACAGGGCCTGGCCGAGCGCCCGCGTGACCTCGGCCAGGCGAGCATAGTCGAGCTTATCCGCACTGTCCTCGGGGCTGTGATAGAAGGGATAACGATAGAATGCCGTATCGGTGACCATGATGGCCCGGTAGCCTTCGCGCCAGAACGACAGGTGATCGCTCCAGGCAACGCCCGGTACGAACGCGAACGTGGCCACATGCTCCAGCGGGAACCGACTGACGAGGCGAAACTCTCTTGCCAGCCGGCGCATGGCCCGGCGGGAGCGAAAGTTGGACACGAAACTGATGAAGTCGCCGCGGTCAGGATAGAAAAAGCGAAACAGTGGCGGATAGCTCTGCGTATTCGGGTCATCCCGGTAATAGCCCATGGTCTCCAGGGCCAGCATCAGGCGGATATCGTCACCGTGGCGGCGTGCGGCGCTTGCATAAACCCGGCTGCCCTGCCGGGCGGTATAGAAGAAAGGCATCTCCTCGTTGACGAAAGCAACCAGCCGCAGTGTGTGGCCGGGGTGGTCGGCTCGGAACGCACGTGACAGTTCCAGCAGCACCGCCACGCCACTACCGTTGTCGTTGGCACCCGGTGAGCCGCGCACTGTGTCATAGTGTGCGCCGAGCAGGATGATCGCGTCCGGGTACAGTGTGCCGCGTCGGCTGACTTCCAGATTCGCGCAGCGGATACCGTCAATCGGGTATTCCTGGGTGCGCACCGCGTACCCCTGCTGCTGCCAGACACTGCGAATGTAATCCGCGCTGGCCTGTAAGCGCCGCGGATGATGCACGTTGCGTTCGCCAATGTCCTGAGCAAGGTGATAGACGTGTTGTCGCAGATTGTCGGCCAGCACGTCGTTGTTCATGCCAGCTGACTCCCGAACCTGGATGTGGCCCGCGGCGCGGTGTCCAGTCGCTGCAGGGTGCGCCGCGCCGCCAGCGTTCCGCCCGGATAGCGTCAGGGCTGCTCCGTCCAGGGTTCCTCGCCCGCCGGACGCTCGCTCCATTCGTCTGTCGATGCTTCGCCTTCTTCCTCGTCGGCATCCGGCTCGGTCGCCCGCAGCTCCTGCAAGGGTGCGTTCCAGTCATCACCGGTGGTGTCCGTGATTTCGGTCCCCAGGTCGTCGATCTCGCCGACATCAATCGGCCCACTCCAGTTTTCCGGCTCCTCGATAGGTTCCAGATCGAGTTGATACCAGGTATCGGAGTCGATTTCCTCCAGGTCGCCGTCAAAGTGCTGCATTTCGATCAGCCCGTCGTCCTCGTTGAGGGCAACGACGCAGAATTTCTGGCCTTTGTCCAGGTGCTGGTACCAGTTTCCCAGGATGGGATCGGCTTCAGTAGGCATCGCTCTATCCTCGGCTGCCAGTGCCGGACAGGGCGCTTGTGCGGCAGCCTCTATATAGTTTATTTAGCACAGATAGCGGTCACCGCCAGTCCAATGAACTAGAACCTATCTCATAGTCCCGCGCGAGCCGCGTTGCTGCCCGAAAGCCCGGCCTGCAAGGCGCAGCGCGCCGCACAGTAGTGAACCTACGGGCAAGCGCTGCAACACCGCAGGCCGGGCTTTCGGGCGCAACCCTATAGGGACCGGGCGCTTTTGGCCCATGGCTTTGTTGCGGCTCGCTCATGTAGCATGGGCTACACCGCGCTCGCCGCGTCGCGCCATGGGCCAAAAGCGCCACGGTCGCGGCCGCGGGGGATTATGAGATAGGTTCTAACCAGGCGGTGCGCAACTGCGGGCCCGGGCGGCCGGGTGCAGGCCATCGGCCGCGACTCGAGTCAGAACGCTGCGCCGCCGCCTCTTCCCGTCGCGACAGTGGCGCAACCTACAGGCACTATCCTTAAGGTGTGACCAGACTCCGGGCGGCCGGCCAGCGTGACGGGCGGCGCCTGTGTGTGCATTCGGCGCGCCGGGGGCGACGACAATGGATCATTTCTTTACACCAATCGGGCGGCTCATCTGGGACAGCAAGTACCGCTACCGCGACGGCACAAAGGTCTACGACCGGAATATCGCCGATAGCTGGCGACGCGTTGCGCGGGCGCTCGCCAGTATCGAGACGCGCGACCGGCCACACTGGGAAGCGGCGTTTTACCGCCTGCTCGAAGGGTTCCGCTTTCTGCCCGGGGGGCGAATTCTGGCCGGGGCCGGTACCGGCCGCCGGGTAACCCTGTTCAACTGTTTTGTCATGGGCACCATTGAAGATTCCATGGAGGGCATTTTCACGGCGCTCAAGGAGGGTGCTCTGACCATGCAGCAGGGCGGGGGCGTCGGCTATGATTTTTCCACGCTGCGTCCCAGCGGGAGCCGCGCCTGGAGCGTGGGCGGCATCGCCTCCGGTCCGGTCTCCTTCATGCGTATCTGGGACAGCGTCTGCGCCACCCTGCTGTCAACCGGAGCGCGTCGCGGCGCCATGATGGCGACCCTGCGCTGTGATCACCCCGACATACTGACCTTCATCGATGCCAAGCGGGAGCCGCGCGAGCTGCGCCACTTCAATCTTTCGGTACTGGTCACGGATGCGTTCATGGAGGCGGTCAGGCAGGACGGCGACTGGCCGCTGGTGTTTCCGCTCGCGCAGCTGGAGGATGGCCACGCCGGTGCGACGGTGATCGAGCGCGACTGGCCGGGCCAGCCGGCGGCGGTGCCGTGCCGGGTGGTTGCGGTGCTGCGCGCCCGCGAGCTTTGGGAACGGCTGCTGCGCGCCAGTTATGACTGCGCGGAACCGGGCGTGCTGTTCATCGACCGCATCAACCACTGGAACAATCTCTGGTACCGCGAGCATATCGATGCGACCAACCCGTGCGGCGAGATCCCGTTGCCGCCTTACGGGGCCTGTGACCTCGGTTCCCTGAACCTGACCGCATTCGTACAGCAGCCGTTTGCGCCCCAGGCGCGCCTGGACCTGCGCGCACTGCAGGAGGCTGCCGGTGTGGCAGTGCGCATGCTGGACAACGTCACCGACGCCTCGCACTTTCCGCTCGAGGCGCAGCGTCTTCAGGCGCAGCAGACGCGCCGCATCGGTCTGGGCATCACCGGTCTCGGCGATGCCCTGATCATGCTCGGGATCCGCTACGGAACGGCGCAGTCCTTTGCCGCCGCTGCCGAAATCATGCAGACCCTGTGTCACGCCGCCTACCGCAGTTCGGTGCAGCTCGCCCGGGAGAAGGGCGGCTTCCCGGCGCTGGAGGTCGACAGCTATCTGCAGGGCCCGTTTGCGCAGGCCCTGCCGGACGATATTCGCGCCGACATCGCCACTGCCGGCCTGCGCAACAGTCACCTGTTAGCCATCGCGCCCACCGGGACCATCAGTCTGCTCGCCAACAATGTGTCCAGCGGGCTGGAGCCGGTGTTCGAAGCGCGCTATCAGCGCCGCATCCGGCAACTCGACGGCACCCTGCTGGAACACGAGGTGCTCGACTATGCGTGCCAGCAGTGGCAGAGCCGGCACGGCGGCGACAGCCTGCCGCCCGCGTTCGTGGACGCGCGTGCCCTGAGCCCCGACATGCACCTGCGCATGCAGGCCGCCATCCAGCCCTACGTGGACAACGCCATTTCCAAGACCATTAACATTCCCGAACGTCTGGATTTTGCGGCCTACCGGTCGGTATTCGAACAGGCCTATGCCCTGGGGCTCAAGGGATGCACCACGTTTCGACCCAACCCGGTGACCGGCAGCGTACTGTCACCGCAGATACCGCGGGCGGCGCGCGCGCACTGCTGCGATATCGAGCGCGAGGCTGACTAGTCACGGTGCCGAGACGGTGCGCGCCGTCATGACTTGCGGCAGCGCCACTGCTATCCTGATCGCGCGCGTTGCCACCGCCCGGTCGTGGGGCACAGGACGCCGCCGGCAACGATTGTCATAATGACGGTTACGACCGGCGACATGCACCGCCTGATCAATGCAGTGATCGGGGCCGGGACCTGGGGCAGCACGAACACGCTGACGCTGCAGCGGCCGGGCAGGGTTGCCAGGTGGTGGCGCTGGGCCGCGCCGGCGTGCGGCAGGCAGAGGAACTGACCGGGCTGAACGGAAGGAGGGAAACCCGATGACGGCATCGCCGATTGACGCGCGACAACGACAGCAGGTGCTGGCCGCCACCGAGTCCTGTGTGCACAGGGCTGCCGAGCTGTACGGACGCGCGTTTGCGCCCATCGAGGTGTGCTTCGATCTGCGTGGTACCGCGGCCGGGATGTACCGGGTACGCCGCGGCGCGCGGCACATTCGCTACAATCCCTGGATTTTCGCCCGCTACTTCGATGACAGCCTGGCCGTCACGGTGCCCCACGAAGTGGCTCATTATGTCACCGATTGCCTGTACGGTCTGTCGCGGGTGCGACCGCACGGTGCCGAGTGGCGGGGGGTCATGCGCGCGCTCGGTGCCAGTGCGCGGGTCACGGGGCGCTACGATCTCAGCGGTCTGCCGCTGCGCCGCCAGCGGCGTTTCGTTTACCGGTGTGCCTGCAGCAGTCATCAGCTGAGCACGGTGCGGCACAACCGCGTGCAGCGCGGCGAGGCCGTGTATCTGTGCCGGCGGTGCCGGCAGGCGATCATGTATGCGGATTGAGCCAGAGGGTGCGCGGCGATGAACTGGCAGGTCTATATGATCCTGTGCAGCGACGACTCGCTGTATACGGGTATCACCACCGATGTGGCCCGGCGCCTGGAACAGCACGCGACCCGGCGCGGCGCGCGCTATTTCCGCGCCCGCCGCCCACGCGCAATCGTGTACCTGGAAAGCGGGCACAGCCGCAGTTCGGCTAGCCGGCGGGAGGCACTGATCAAGCGGCTGAAACGGCCCGAAAAGGAAGGCCTGATCGCATCGATCCGCAACGAGGTGGGAGGCGCGGCCGGGGACGGGTCAGGCCAGCCCCGATAATCAGACCTGCAAGGGGTATTGCCTGCCGGCGACCCAGAGGGAGCGGCTACCATGGTTGCCGGACGTCGGAATTCCGACGCAGGAAGTTGTTCTGGCGGCTGCACCTGTGGTAGAAGTGACCTCACAAGAATATTCAAGCCGGCTCCAGGTATCTTCTGCCGGGCGCAAAACGCTCGGATCGCGCCAGCACCGTGTGCCGAACGCAATCCTGACCGGACTAGGGGGAGTTGCCAATGAAACTTCTCTATGTTGCCGCCTGGGTATTGATCATCGGCTTCCTGGTGTGGAGCGGAAAGCTGGTGCTCCGGATCCAGACGATCGGACACGAAACCGGTGAGCTGCATGAGTTAATACTGGAGTTCGGGCATCTGGCCAGCGCGTGGCGCGATCTGAATCGTCCCGGCAACGATGTGTTGGAAAACTATCGGGTAGAGAAACAGCGGGCGGCGCTTGCTGTTTACAAGCGCAACTATGCGGTCATCCATGCTGCCGTGCAACAGCGGGTGCAGGGTGACACTACGCTGGGACCGCTCATTGCCGAGCTGGAACCCATCGGCGAGGTCGTCACCGGCCTCGGCGATATCATTCTCAAGCTTGCCGAACAGCGTGAGGCGCTGCGCCTGGCGCAGGCGCAGGTCGAGTTGATCTCGGAGAAAGAAACGGCAGCGGCCAGCGCAATGGCGCGCATGGATCATACGGCCCAGAGCGGGCTGGATCTGATCCTCGAAGCGAGTAATGCCGTGGTCAGCCGCGAACGCAGACTGGAGCAGCTGCAAGAGCATAATTTCAGGAGTCTCTACATTATGCTGCTGGTGACGCTTCTGGCGTCCGCGGTCAGTCTCGAGTCGCTACGCTATATCGGCCGACAGCGGGAAGCGCTGCGCGGCAGCGCGGCGCGAATCAACGCCATTGTGAACAATGTGGTGGATGGCATCATCGTCGTCGACGAGGACGGTGCCATAGAATCGATCAATCAGTCGGCAGAGCGTATGTTTGGCCGCGACGAAAGTGAGGTGCTGGGGCACAGTTTTGACATGCTGCTCGAGGAACGCTGCCGCACCACTTATCGGCGCCAGATGGCCGCCGGTTGGTCTGATCATCTCATTCACAACTTTTTCTGCGATGCGTGCGAAGGGGGATTAGCGCAACGCCGGGATGGATCGACTTTTCCTGTCGACCTCGCAATCAATCGGGTGATGGTGCAAGGACGCCAGCTGCTGATCCACATCGTAAGCGATATCACGGAGCGCAGGCAGGCTGACCAGAAACAGCGTCTCGCAGCGAGCGTCTTCCAGAATGCGACGGAAGGTATCGTGGTGACCGACGTGGACGGTACCATCCAGTCGGTGAATCCGGCGTTCCTGGCTATCACCCAGTATGAAATGGAGGAGCTGATCGGGGAAAACCCCAGGCTTTTACAGTCCGGCAGGCAGGATGCTGAATTCTACCAGCGGATGTGGTCATCGATTCGCGAGTCGGGTCACTGGCAGGGCGAGATCTGGAACCGGCGCAAGGGCGGCGAGATTTTTCCCCAGTGGCTGACCATCAATGCTATTAAAGACAGTCGGGGACATACCACGAATTATGTTGGGGTCGCATCGGACATTTCCGAGTTGAAGGCTTCACAGCGCATGAAGGAGGAGTTTATCGCTACCGTCAGTCATGAGCTGCGCACACCGCTGACCTCTGTGCTCGGCTCCCTGGGAATGATCATGGAAACTTCCATGCGGAGTTTACCGGAGCAGGCGCAAAGACTGGTTGCGCTGGCGCACAGCAACAGCAGGCGCCTGGTGCGATTGATCAGCGACATTCTGGACATCGAAAAGATCGAGGCCGGTAAAATGACGTTCAGGTTTGAGCCGCTGAACGTGGCAGAGCTGGTCTATCGCGTTGTGGAGGACAGCAAGCCGCTGGCCGAGCAGTCACAGATCACGCTCGTGTTTCGGGCGAGTGGCGACCCTGCCTGGGTAAACGGTGATGCGGATCGGCTGATGCAGGCTGTGACCAACCTGCTTGCCAATGCCATCAAGTTTTCTCCCTCGGGCAAGCCCGTGGAGCTTGCCGTCACTGATTGTGGTGCCATGATCCGGATCGAGGTTACGGATCACGGTCCTGGAATACCCGCGGAGTTTCGCGACCGGGTGTTCAATAAATTTGCCCAGGCCGACGGGAGCAAGAATCAGAAGGCCGGTACCGGTCTGGGACTCAGCATCGCTAAGCTGATCGTGCAACGCCACGGGGGCTTGATCGATTTCCGCTCAACACCCGGCGAGTCCACGACGTTCCGCATCGATCTGCCGCGGCTGGAGGCGGCTTCGATCAACCGGAAACCGGAACTCATCCATGCAGCGACCGACTAGAATCTATCTCATCATGCCCTACGGTCAAAATCGCCGGATCGCCATAGGGTTGCGCCGCAAATGCGCGCCTGCAGGGTTTGCCCGCAGGCCGAGCACTGTGCTTGGCGCTGCGCCTTGCCGGCACGCATTGCGGGCCGCAACGCGGCTTGCGGGGAATTATAAGCCAGGTTCCGGCGTTGTGTTGCCGGATCCTGACCCGAGGTTGCGAACACTGGGGCCGGCCAGTCTGTGTGCTGCGATGGCAGGTCAGGGCCGGAGATTCCGGGTGGCGACATGAAAGTTCTGGTGGTGGAAGACGATCCTGATATCAGGGAATTGCTGACGCTGTATTTCGCGGCCAAGGGGCATACTGTCGAGATCGCCTGTGATGGCCAGGAGGCGCTCGCTCGGCTGCAGACCGTGCAGCCGGACCTGATGCTGCTGGATGTGCTGCTGCCGAAGCTGGATGGTTGGAGTGTCCTTACGGCAGTGCGCGCTCAGAGCGCCATGCCGGTGATCCTCCTGACCTCGCTGGATGACACTGACGACGTTATCAAGGGGCTGTCCCTGGGGGCTGACGATTATCTGCGCAAACCCTTCGAGATACGCGAGCTTGAGGCACGGATACAAACGATCATTCGGCGCCTGGAACCGGTTGGCGACCCCTTTGCTGCCGGGGGATCGGCCATCGAGATCGACGAGCGGGCCAAATCTGTCACCATCCACGGTAAGCCGATCTCGCTGTCACCCAAGGAGTTCTATCTTCTGGCGCTACTGGCGCGCGATTTCGGCCGGGTGTTCACCAACGAGGAAATTATTGCCGAATTATGGGGTGGCGACAGTCGCGCGACCAGCGCGGATGTCAAGCAGTATGTCTATCAACTGCGCAGCAAGATCGAGCTCGATCCGCATGCGCCGCAGTGGATTCAGAACGTCAAGGGGTTCGGGTACAAGCTCGTTGTGTGACGACTTTGCCCCCTGGCGGGCGCCCGGAGACGCGCGCTTTTACCTGAGCTTGACCTCAATTTGATGGACCGTTGACGGTGCTCCCATTGGTTGCTGAGCGCTTGATCCGTAGGCTTCACACCTGAAGTTACAGGTTACGACTGCTCCGGGCGACTGACCGGCACCACTTCAAGCGGGGCACAGGTTTGATGCAAGAGCTATTTCTTGTCGATCGTTTTGTAATACGTTGGCGCGTAATGCCTCCCCCCCTCGATGCGCTGACGGTCGTGCTGCGGCGTCTCAGGACGCCGCTTTTTTTCCTCCCCCTTCGAGATCTCGGCCGAACCGGTTGCATTCCCCTTGCCGGCGTCGGGGGATCCGGTTTCGTATCAACCCAGCTTCGTGTCTCAGCGTGACGCGGTGAGACTGTCCCGGTAACCCTGAGGGTCGCCACCCCCGCGGCCGACACGCGTCGAGCCGCAGCGGGCGCTGAATCCGCCCGGCTTGTTCGCCGGCCATACCAGAGGCGCGGGGCGGCAGCCAGCGCCGGACTTGCGGAGTCTGGCAGGGACGTTTGCCCGAGACGCCGTGTTCATGAGTTGTCATAATGCCCTGCATGACAGGTCCTTCAAACCGCCGTATCCGGGTGTTTTTCGCGCTGGCATCGCGACTGGCCGTGTCCGGCTGACGCCGAGCAGCGATGGAAGAGAGCATCATCCTGACTATTGCAGGCATCGGCGTTGTCACCATCGCCTGCCAGTGGTTCGCCTGGTGGGTGAAGCTGCCCGCCATCCTGTTCCTGCTGCTGGCCGGTATCGTGGCGGGCCCGGTCACGGGCTGGCTGCGGCCGGATGAGCTGTTCGGCCACCTGCTGTTTCCCTTTGTGTCGCTTTCGGTCGCCGTGGTGCTGTTTGAAGGCAGTCTGACGCTCAGGTTCGCCGACATCCGCGGGCTGGAGCGCGTGGTGCGGCGCATGGTGACTTCCGGGCTGCTGGTGACCTGGGCGGTCGGAGCCTACGCAAGCTACTGGCTGCTCGGTTTCGCCGTGGAGCTCGCGGTCCTGTTCGGCGCCTTTATCGTGGTCACCGGTCCAACGGTGATCGTTCCCATGCTGCGCACGGTGCGGCCCAGTGCCCATCTCTCGAGCATCCTGCGCTGGGAAGGGATTGTGATCGATCCTATTGGTGCCCTGCTGGCGGTGCTGGTATTCGAATTCATCATCTCCGGCCAGGGCGGCGAGGCGCTGGGTCATACGCTGTGGAGTTTTGCCCGCATTCTTGCTGTCGGGCTGCTGTTCGGCATCGCCAGCGGCCAGCTGATGGGGCTTGCCCTGCGGCACCACTGGGTACCGCAGTACCTGCACAATGTCGCGGTACTGGCGCTGGTGTTCGCAGTGTTTGCTCTGTCCAACGCGGTGGAAGCCGAGGCCGGGCTGCTGGCGGTAACGGTCATGGGCATGTGGCTGGCCAACATGCCCAGGGTGTCGGTGACGCATATTCTTGATTTCAAGGAAAGTCTCTCGTTGATGCTGATATCGACACTGTTCGTGGTGCTGGCGGCGCGCATTGATTTCGCCCAGCTGCAGCAGCTGGGCTGGGCGGCGCTGGGCGTGCTGGCGGCGATTCAATTCGTTGCGCGCCCGCTCAAAATCGCCCTGGCCACGCGCGGCTCCAGCCTGAGCTGGCGTGAACGCCTGCTGCTCGGCTGGATAGCGCCGCGCGGCATCGTTGCCGCCGCGGTGGCGGCCTTGTTCGCACTCAAACTGCAGGCCGCCGGCTACAGTCAGGCGGAGTTGCTGGTGCCGCTTACGTTTCTGATCATCATCGGCACCGTGGTGCTGCAGAGCGCCACCGCGGGCATCCTGGCGCGAGCGCTCGGCGTGGCGGAACCGGAAGCGAGCGGCTTTTTGATCGTGGGGGCCAACCCGGTGGCGCGGGTCATCGCCAAAGCGCTGCAGAAGCGCGGCTATGCCAGCCTGCTGTGCGATACTACCTGGGCCAACGTGAGTGCGGCGCGTATGCACGGTCTGTCGGCATTCTACGGCAGCGCCGTTTCGGAGTACGCCGACCGGCGCCTGGATCTGGTGGGCCTGGGGAGGCTGCTGGCGCTATCGCCGCAACAGGAGGCCAATGTGCTCGCCGTGCATCGCTACCGGCGCGAGTTCGACGAAAAGCACCTGTATGCGCTGCCGGCCGAAGCCGCTGGCACGGGCAGCAAACAGGCCGCTGCGTTGCCGGCCGGCTACGTCGCCTTCGGCCCGGATATCACCTATACGCGCCTGTCCGAAGCGCTCGCCGCGGGGGCGGAAATCCGCGAGACTTCGCTGACCGAAAGCTTCGATGCCGACGATTACTACCGCAAGTACTACAAGCGGGCGATTCCGCTGTTCGCCATCGATCCGAAGCGCCAGTTGCACGTATTCACCGCTGAAACCCGCATCAAGCCGGGGCCTGAATGGACCCTGGTGAGCCTGGTGGAGCCGGAACAGAAACGCAGCGAGGAGTCCGCCGGCACGCCAAATGCCAGACGATCGGCGGCCCCGGCAGAGGATGCCACGGCGTCCTCGACCGCCAGATCGCACTCTGGCGACGCCGGCCTGACATGAACGAAACTAATCCCGAACAGGCGCCCGAGCCCATCCGTATCGGTATCAGCAGCTGCCTGCTCGGTCACGAGGTACGCTACGACAGCGGCCACAAGCACAACGCCTACATCACCCAGACTCTGGGACGGTTTTTCGAATTCGCGCCGTTCTGCCCCGAGGTCGCGATCGGGTTGGGGGTGCCGCGCCGGCCGATCCGCCTGGTGCAATGCGATGACGGTGTTCATGTGCGGGGTATCAGGGATCCGGAGCAGGACGTAACCGGAGAGCTGGTGGCTTACGGCGAACAGGTGTCGCAGCGCCTGGAGGGCGTCAGCGGTTACCTGTTCAAGAAGGGGTCGCCCAGCTGTGGTATGGAACGGGTCAAGATCTACCGGCCCGGAGGTGAACCGGCCGGTGTCGGCGCCGGTATGTTCGCTGCCACCATCATGCGCGAGCGCCCCGAGCTGCCGGTCGAGGAAGAAGGGCGGCTGATGGACGCTGTGCTGCGGGAAAATTTTGTCGAGCGCGTGTTTGTCTATCACCGCTGGCAGAGCCTGTGCCGCGGCCGGCCCGGCGCGGGAGAGCTGGTGGACTTCCATACCCGTCACAAATTCATTGTACTGGCGCACGATGAACCGGCTTACCGGGAACTGGGCAGGCTGGTGGCGGAAGCCGGCAACGGTGACGTGGGTGATATTCTGCAGCGCTATATCCGCCTGCTGATGCGCGCGCTGAAGAAGCCGGCGACGCCGAAACAGCACGCCAATGTGCTGATGCACATACTGGGATTTTTCAAACGCGAACTGGCCACCGCGGACAAGGCGGAGCTGCTGGACCTGATCGATGCCTACCGGCACAACCAGGTACCCCTGATAGTGCCGATCACTCTCATCAAGCACCACCTGCGTCACTATCCTGACGACTATGTCCGTCAGCAGTATTACCTCAACCCGCACCCGCGCGAGCTGATGTTGCGCAATCACATTTGAGGCGCCGGCAGCGGGAAGTCTTTGGGGGCCGGCGGCAAATTCCTTTAAGATGGCAGGCAGGCAATCCCCGCGTCCCTCGGATTAGGGCTCAAAAAGGAGATAAGAGCATGAAAATCAAGCCGCGAAAGGTAAGGTGTGCGGGAGTCCTGGCGGCGCTGTGCACCGTGCTGGTGCTGTCGCAGGCGGAGGCTCAAGTTGCAGCTGAAGTGCCGTTCGATCGCGGCCAGGCCCTGTACGAACACCACTGCATGTCCTGTCACGAGAGCTGGGCGCATACCCGCGCGGGACGCCATGTGCGCACGCTCGGTGAACTGCGGTCGCGCACCGAGGCATGGAGTGTACACTCGCACCTGGACTGGAGCGCCGAAGAGATCGATGATGTGACAGACTATCTCAACCGGACATTCTACCAGCTGGAAGGTACGCCTTAGTCCCACTATTACGAATCTGTTACAACCCGCTGTCGCGGTACCGAGGCGCGCCCGGCGCCGCCAGGGGCTACGCCTGGCGTTGCTGGCTGCCAAATGGCCTATCGTCGAGATTGCAATCGACACCCGATGCAATGAACAATAGCCGCCATCGCGCCAGTCCGCGGCCCACAACTGACCACATTCGGCATTTCGAGGAGAACCAAGAATGAACGACCCCAGGAAATACGTGTTCGCATTTGAGGAGGGAGACGGCAAGAACAAGATGCTGCTGGGCGGCAAGGGTGCCAATCTGTGCGAAATGACCCAGATCGGACTCAATGTGCCGCCCGGGTTCACCATCACCACGGAAGCCTGCCTGTCGTATCTGGACAGCCCCAGCCACAATCTGCCGGCAGGCGTAATGGACCAGGTGCGCGAACACATGAAGTCCCTCGAGCAGCATACCGGCAAGACGTTCGGCGGTGGTGACAATCCGCTGCTGGTATCGGTGCGCTCCGGCTCGGCGATGTCGATGCCGGGCATGATGGATACCATTCTCAATCTGGGGCTGAATATCGAGACGCTCAAGGGCCTGATCGCTCAGACCAGCAACGAGCGCTTCGCTTATGACGCCTACCGGCGCTTCATTCAGCTGTTCGGCAAGGTGGCGCTCGGGGTGCCGGACGAGGAGTTCGACGCCGAGTTCGAGGCGGTCAAGGATAAGACCGGTATCAAGGAAGACATTGCGCTCTCCGCCCGCGATCTGCGCGAGATATCGGACCGTTTCCTGGACGTCGTGGAGCGTGTGACCGGACACCCGTTCCCGGACGATCCGTTCGAGCAGCTGGAAATTGCCATCAAGGCGGTGTTCGATTCCTGGATGGGCAAGCGCGCGGTGGACTACCGCCGCGAGTTCAACATCACCAAGGAGATGGCCAATGGCACTGCGGTGAATGTGGTCACCATGGTGTTCGGCAACCTTGGCGACGACTGCGCGACCGGTGTGGGCTTCACGCGCTATCCGGATAGCGGCGAGAACAAGCTGTTCGGCGAATATCTGGTCAACGCCCAGGGGGAGGACGTGGTGGCCGGTATCCGCACGCCCAAACCGATCGATGCGCTGCAGCAGGAAATGCCGGAAATGTACCGCCAGCTGCAGGAGCTGCGCGACCGCCTGGAGTCCCACTACCGCGAGGTGCAGGACTTCGAGTTCACCATCGAAAAGGGCCGCCTGTACTGCCTGCAGACGCGCAACGGCAAGATGAACGCCATCGCCCTGGTGCGCACCTCGGTGGAAATGGCCAACGCCGGGCTGCTCGACCGGGAGCAGGCGCTGCTGCGAATCGACCCGACGATGCTGGAGCAGCTGTTGTTCCCGCGCCTCGACCCCAACCGCCACGCTGTGCCGGTGGCGCGCGGGCTGCCGGCCTCACCCGGTGCTGCCACCGGTCATGCGGTGTTCGACGCCGATCGTGCCGAACAGCTGGGACGTGGGGGGCAGAAAGTCATCCTGGTGCGCGAGGAGACCAAGCCGGAGGATATCCACGGCTTTTTCGCCTCACAGGGCATTCTGACCGCGCGTGGCGGCAAGACCTCGCACGCCGCGGTGGTGGCGCGCGGCATGGGTAAACCCTGTGTGGCCGGGGCCGAGGGAATTCACGTCGATACTGCGATGCGCAAGGCATTTGTGGGCGAGCATTCGATCAGCGAGGGTGATCTGATCACCATCGACGGCACCACCGGAGACGTCTACATCGGCGCGGTCGCCATGATCGAGGCGGATTTCTCCTCCGAGCTGCAGACCTTGTTGCAGTGGGCGGACGGCATCGCGCGCCTGAAGGTGATGGCCAATGCCGATACCCCGCCCGATGCGCGCCGTGCACTCAAGTACGGGGCCATGGGGATCGGTTTGTGCCGCACCGAGCGTATGTTCAACGCCGTCGACCGCTTGCCGGTCGTGATCGAGATGATCGTCGCTGAATCCACCGAAGACCGCCAGGCGGCGCTGGACAAACTGTTGCCCATGCAGCGCGCCGATTTCAAGGAAATCTTCAAAGTCATGGCGCCGCGCCCGGTGACCATCCGGCTCCTCGATCCGCCAATCCACGAATTCCTGCCTACCGAGAACCAGCTGGTGGAAGAGCTGGAGCAGCTGAGCCATCTCAAGGACACCCTGCTGGGCATGAACATACTGTCCGAGGCGGTCGCCGTCATGTACCGCGAGGCCAGCATGCTGCCGGAGGTGGACAGGCTCGCCGACCCGCGTCTGGTGGACGAGGCGATCCAGAAGAAACAGACCATGTTGAAGAAGGTGCGCGCGCTATACGAGGTCAACCCCATGCTGGGGCATCGCGGGGTGCGCCTGGGGCTCTCATTCCCGGAGATCTATTCCATGCAGATCTCGGCCGTGCTGGAAGCGGCCGCCGAGTGCGTCAAGGAGGGCGACGAGGTGTACCCGGAGATCATGGTGCCGCAGGTCTGTACCGCCCAGGAGCTGAAGCGGGTCAAGAGCTATGTCGATGCTGTGCACGAAGTGGTTGAATCCAAGTACGGCGTCAAGGTGAAGTTCAAGTTCGGCTCCATGATGGAAGTGGTGCGCGCGTGCATGCGTGCCGAAAACCTCGCCGAGGAGGCGGAGTTCTTCTCCTTCGGGACCAACGACCTGACCCAGGCGACCTTCTCGTTTTCGCGCGAAGACGCCGAGAACAAGTTCCTGCCGATGTACAACGAACGCGGCATCCTGCAGGACAACCCCTTCGAGGTGTTGGACGTCAAAGGGGTCGGCAAGCTCATGCAACTCGCCGTCGGCTGGGGACGGCAGACCCGCCCGGGCATGAAAGTGGGTATCTGCGGCGAGCACGGCGGCCACCCGCGCTCGATCCATTTCTGCCACGATATCGGCCTGACCTATGTGTCCTGCTCCGGCCCGCGGGTGCCGATCGCGCGTCTGGCTGCGGCACACGCCGCCCTGGCGGAAGGGCGCGACAGTTCGGGCACTCAGGCCCTGTAGGGGGCGGCAGGGTGCTGCGCGCGGCGGTGCTATTCGACCGGTGCAGCACCCTGTCGACTCGCAACAAACAACTTTAATTATTTAATTAAAGCTATTGAAATAGAAGCTAATAAATAGACCATCTTTCAGCTACTGAAAGAATCGACGCAGAGGCGGGCAGTGACTGGGTCTGACAGCCCAGCTGGTCTCACCGGCGTCCGGATGCCGGAGCCGGAATGGGGTGCTGGGCGCGGCTGCGGAGCGAAAGTTGCGCTCGAGGCGCAGAGCAGGGCCTCTGGAGCAGGCGGGATGCGCGCCCGGCGGGCGGGAGAGCGCTTCACCGGGGTCAGATCACCACCGCTACCCGCCGTAGCCCGCGCTTCCGCCCGTCGGAGTCGTTGAGCTCCAGCTAGCCGTGCTGATGTCCGCCTGGCCCGTGTACATGACCGTGGGAGATCTCCTCCTCGGAAGCTTCGCGAACCTCGATCACTTCGACCGCGAAGTTGAGCGGGACGCCGGCCAGCGGGTGATTGCCATCGACGGTGATATTGTCGTCTTCCACTTTCGCAACGGTGACGACCAGCGTTTCGCCACCGGGACCCTGCGCATGGAACTGCATGCCCGGTTCGATGTCGGTGTCCTGAGGAAACATATCGCGCGGTACCGCCTGCTGCTTGGCGTCGTCGCGTTCGCCGTAGGCCTCCTGTGGTGCCACGGACACATCCAGGGTGTCGCCGGCCTGTTTGCCGCTGAGCGCGTTCTCCAGCCCCGGTATGATGTTGTTGGCGCCGTGAAGGTAGACGAAGCTGCCATCGTTGGACTGGTCAATGACGTTGCCGTCATTGTCGGTGAGGGTATAGTTCAAGGTGACGACCTTGTGAGTTTCGATCTGCATCAAGACATCCTAGAGCCTGCCGCTGGCAGGCGGTTTTTGAAGTAAATTTTGCACCATACAGCAAAGCGGGCGGGAAAGGAATTGACCCCCGGTACCCGTGCCAGCGGTGCGGTTTTCTGCCGGCGCTCGAGCCAAGCGCCCGACAACCGGACGGTTTTTCCGCGCCCGCGCTTTCAGCGCGGCGACACATGCCGCATAATCCGGGCCTTCACTGTTTCCTGGAGTAGTCACCGGTGAAATTCAGCGTCGCAAGCTTTCGGGCCTGGAAAAACAGGAGTGTCACCCTGCTCGGTATGTCGGGGGTGGGCAAGACCTACCTGTCGTCGCTGCTGCGTGAACACAACTGGTTCCACTATTCCGGCGACTACCGCATCGGCACCCGTTACCTCGACGAGCCGATTCTCGACCTCATCAAACAGCAGGCGATGCAGGTGCCGTTTCTGCGCGACCTGTTGCGGCGCGACTGGATCTATATCCGCAACAATATCAAGGTGGACGACCTGGGGCCGGTGTTGAGCTTTGTCGGCAAGCTGGGCAACCCGGAACTGGGTGGTGTGCCGCTGGATGAGTTCTCCCGCCACCAGGCGCTGTACCGCGACGCCGAGATAGCGGCCATGCGCGACGTTCCGGAGTTCATCCGCAAGGCGCGCGAGATCTACGGCTATCAGCATTTCGTCAACGATGTCGGCGGCAGTCTGTGCGAGCTCGACGAACCCTCGGTCATCGATCTGCTGGTCGAGCACACCCTGATTCTCTACATCAAGGTCACCGACCGGGAAGAGGAACAGAAGCTGATCGAGCGCGCCCAGAGCGATCCCAAACCGCTGTACTATCGTCCCGAATTTCTCGCCGAGCAGCTGGAGGTGTATCTCAGGGAGAACGGACTTTCCTACGCGGCACAGATGGACCCGGACGCATTCACGCGCTGGGTGTTTCCGCGCCTGTTCCACTCGCGCATTCCGCGTTACGAGGCGATTGCCGGACCGCACGGCTACACGGTCACCTCGCGGGAGGTGGCACAGGTGCGTGACGAGGGCGATTTTCTGGAATTGCTGGAAACGGCGATTGCGCGCGGCGGAGCCTGAATCGATGCCGCTGGTCGCACATAACGGCCTGCCCGCGTTCGAGCGCCTGCGCGAGGAGGGCATACGGGTGTTGCCGGCCGATTCGCGCTGCAGCAGGATATCCGCGAACTGCATATCGGTCTGCTGAACATGATGCCGGACGCCGCGCTGGCAGCGACCGAACGGCAGTTTTTCCGCCTGGTGGGCGAGAGCAATCCGATCGCGCAGTTCTATGTGCACCCGTTTACCTTGCCGGAACTGCCGCGCGGTGCGGATGCGCAGGCCTACATCGACAGCTATTACGAGCCGTTCGAGAACGTGAAACAGCAGGGTCTGGATGCGCTGATCGTGACCGGCGCCAACGTGGTGGGCCCCGATCTGGACAATCAGCCGTTCTGGGAACCGCTCAAAGACGTGATCGACTGGGCTTCGGACAATGTCACCTCGACCCTGTGTTCCTGTCTCGCCACCCATGCCGTGCTGCAGTTCCGCTACGGCAAGAAACGGGTCCCGCAGCCGCACAAGATCTGGGGTGTGTTCCCGCACCGCGTGGTGGACAAGCGCCATCCGCTGGTCAACGATGTCAATACCCGCTTCGACGTGCCGCATTCGCGCTGGAACGCGGTCACCCGCCAGCAGTTCGAGGAAGCCGGCTTGCGGGTGCTGGTGGAAGTCGAGGGCGACGGCGTGCATCTGGCGACCAGTGCCGACGGTCTGCGCGTCGTGTTCTTCCAGGGGCACCCGGAATACGACACCATCTCGCTGCTCAAGGAGTACAAGCGCGAAGTGAGCCTGTACGTCGACGGGGCGCGCACCGATTACCCGCCGTTTCCGGTCGACTATTTCGGCATCCAGGAAAAGGCGCTGCTGAACGAGCACCGCGCACGGGTGGAGGCGGCACGTCTGCGCGGCGATGAAATCCCGGCCTTCCCTGAGCAGCTGGTGGCGCAGCGGCTGGACAACACCTGGCACGATACCGCCGAAGCGGTGGTCGGCAACTGGATGGGGCTGATCTACCAGGTGACCCACAAGGACCGGCGCATTCCGTTTATGGAGGGTATCAATCCGGAGGATCCGCTGGGTCTTTACGGGGGCTGAGAGCATCATGATGGCCGCGCGCTTCTCTGTTCTGTGCTGGTTTCCGGCAGCCGTGGCGGCGGATGCGCCTCATTGCGTGGTCCGGGCCGACTGAACATGCGCGAGATTATCCATCTGCAAACCGCGGCACGTGAGATACTGGTCGACATCACCGGGCAGGTGCGGGAGGTGGTCAGCGCCTCCGGTGTCCGCAATGGGCTGGTGTCGGTCTACGCCCAGGGCGCGACGGCGGCCATCATGATTCAGGAGAACTGGGACCAGAGCGTGCAGACCGACGTGGTGAATTTTCTGCGCAAGCTGATTCCGAACGGAGTGTGGCTGCACGATGCCCAGGATGGCAACGGCGACGCGCACCTCAAATCCGGGCTGGTCGGTCCGGCCGAGACCATCCCGCTGATCGATGGTGAACTCGGCCTGTCGCGCTGGCAGAATATTTTTTTCTGCGAGTTCGACGGACCGCGCAAGGACCGGCGGGTGGTCTGTACGGTGCTGGCCGACGACTGATCGCTGAGGCCCATACATGAACCGGCTTGGCGCGAAACCGGGTTGGTCCGTGACCGCCGGGTCGGCAAAAGCCGCTGGCTAACAACAGTGGTATCTCGAGTCGTATCTCGGCATACGCGAAATAAGCCGGATGCCGTCAGGCATGCCGGGGGCCTGCATCAGAACGCGCCTGCGGCGCCCCGGTTCATGATGTCGAGGATGATTTCCTTGACCTTCAGCGCCTCTTCCTTGAGGGCCGGTGGCAGCTCTTCTCCGCCATGAATCATCAGATCCATGTTGAGCGTATACAGCCACAGTTTGCCACTGGTATCCTCGAGCAGCGTAATGCGGCACGGCAGGTAGGCCGAAAAGGCGTCGCTGTAGTCGATCATGCGCGCCGCGGTCATGGCGTTGCAGAACATGTAGATCTTGATGAAACGGTAGGGCTCGCCGCTCATCGCTTCCACTTCCTTGTAGAGGGGCAGCTCACCGACGTTCTTGATGTTGTGTTCATTGGCGACAAACTTCATGGTCTGCTCCACGTCATCGGGAGACAGACCCTCCTCAACCGGCACTTTCCATACGGTAGCCTCTGCACCGTTGCCGGTCTTGATCAGGGTTCTGGCGATATCGCCGTAGGTTGTCAGCGCCTGTCTGTCAAAGCTGGCGACATTCGTGATCGCCGGGCCAACCTGCACGATAGCGACGATAATGACGATGAGAACCGCCAGTCCAAACAGTCCGATCAGATTCCAGAGTAGCCGCATGGTGGTTTCCTTATTCGCTGTTTACCGGCAAGTCTAGCACTCCTTGGGCGTCTGTGGGGCGGTCAGTTCCTTTATCAGCTTCAGTGCCCGCGCATGATGGCCGCCCTGCCAGTAGAGCTTTCCGCACCCGGGGCACTGCAGGAAGTCATGATAGTAACGGCGGGTCTTCGGTTCCAGCCGATGTTCGATGCGGTTCTTCTGCACCCGCTGCAGTGGCGCATTACAGCGCGTGCAGCGGGTGAAGGGTTGCACGCTCCGGTACAGGTCGAGACGCGACAGCACTTCGCGCGCCTGGTCGCGCGGACGGACGGCGCGCACGAAGCAGCCATGCGAAATGATTTTGCGATGCAGCAGCCGCCGGTCACGGGTCAACACGATACGGTGCTGCTGCGCGCTCATGGTGGCGACGTCGTCATCCGTGAAGTCGTTACGGTATTCGCAGTCCAGTCCGAGCAGCCGCAGGTACCGCGCCAGCCGCCCCAGGTTGCTGTCCACCACAAAGCGCGGTTTGCGCAGCGGGGTCGGTCGCAGGCGCAGCAGAGGTGATACATCCAGGCACTCGAACACCGGGTACACACTGACGCGGTCGCCGTCCTGGACCAGATAGGAAAAATCAACCGAGCGGCCGTTCACCAGAATCAGTTCGATCTCGGGGTGCGGAACCCCGAACGACTCGATCATGTCTTTAATGGAGGCACGCCGCTCGAAATTGTGGCTGAACTCCGCCATGCGCCGCTCGGCCGGCAGGAAATCATTCAGTTCTGCATAAAACCTGAAGTAAGCGACGGCCATGGCGGTGAGCATACAACAAAATACCGTCGGGACCTGGCAGACTGGACGGGCACCACGGGAGGCAGCGCGCGGGCGGCCAGCGCAGCGTTGTGTGCCCGGGCGACGAAATTTCGTCGTGTCAGGGTGTCTATACTCATTAAAAGCGTCAAGCCGGAGGCGGTTCGGCTAAGCTTGTGACGCCGGCCCGGCACGAGTTGCGCGCTCTGTTGCTCTGGCGCTCGGCCCGGTCGCCGGAAATACGCCCAACTCGCGTGGTTGGCGTGAGTTTTGCGTGTGATTAGGCGATATCGATACGCCCGGGATGCGGCTCTGCTGCAGCGAATAACACATGGACGACATTTCCAGACAAAAAGGTCTGCTCGAGTTCTGGGACAGCTCGCAGCTGGCGGGCCACAACGCCGCGTATCTTGAAGACCTGTACGAACAGTTTCTGGCCGACCCGAATACGGGTCGCCGGAACACTGGCGGAGCTTTTTTGACACCCTGCCGGCGGTAAACGCCCAGACGGTCCGAACCGCTGCACTCCGATATACGCCACGCGATTCCGCGCCATGACGCGGCAACCGCTGCAGGCAGACCCGCCGGCGAGCAGCCGGCCGGACCGTGCGGCACATGAAGAAAAGCAGGTGCGCGTGCTGCAGCTGATCAACGCGTACCGGTTTCGCGGGCACCAGGTTGCCGACATCGATCCGCTGGGTCTGCGCGCCAGCGCCGCGCCTGGCCGGAGCTGGAGTCTTGCTTACCACGATCTCAGCGAGGCGGACCTGGATACCGTTTTCGACACCGGATCGCTGGCGAGCAATGGGCCACCACCCTGCGTCGCGATTCTCGCGCGCTTGCGCGCAACCTATTGTGGCAGCGTCGGTTCCGAGTACATGCACATCACCGAAACGGCCGAGAAGCGCTGGATCCAGCAGCGCCTGGAACGGCGCCGGCGGGCGCCCGCAGTTCCGTGACGCGGTTACGTCTGCGTATCCTGCAGCGGCTGACTGCGGCGGAAGGCCTGGAGCGCTACCTGCACACGCGCTATGTCGGTCAGAAGCGCTTTTCGCTGGAGGGCGGCGACAGCCTGATTCCGCTGCTCGATGAGCTGATTCAGCGTGGTGGCGCCAGGGTGTGAAGGAGGTGGTCATCGGTATGGCGCACCGCGGGCGTCTCAACGTGCTGATCAATATTGTCGGCAAGACAGCCGCCGAGCTGTTCCAGGAATTCGAGGGTAAGGCCAGGCAGTTCCGACAACGGCTCCGGTGACGTCAAGTACCACCAGGGTTTCTCCTCCGATCTGCAGACCGGCAAGGGCCTGGTGCACGTCACGCTGGCGTTCAATCCCTCGCACCTGGAAATCGTCGGCCCGGTGGTGGAAGGCTCGGTGCGCGCGCGCCAGCAGCGCAGCGGTGACGACGAGGGTAACCAGGTGGTGCCGGTGCTGATCCACGGCGATGCCGCATTCGCCGGACAGGGCGTGGTGATGGAAACCTTTCAACATGTCGCAGTCGCGCGGCTTTTCCACCAAGGGCACCGTGCATGTCGTCATCAACAACCAGATCGGCTTCACCACCAGTCACCAGCGCGATGCCCGTTCCACGCTGTACTGCACCGATATTGCCAAAATGGTCAATGCGCCGATTTTTCACGTCAACGGCGATGATCCGGAAGCGGTCTCCAGGTGACCCGGCTGGCGCTCGACTACCGCATGAACTTCCACAAGGACGTGGTCATCGACCTGGTCTGTTACCGTCGCCACGGCCACAGCGAGGCGGATGAACCGACCGCCACGCAGCCGCTCATGTACCAGGCGATCACGCGACCAGCCGACGACCCGCGGGTCTGTATGCACGAGCGACTGGTGGCGGAGGGCGTCTGCGACGCAGGAGCCTGCCGCACCAGCATCTGGAGGACTACCGTGCGCGCCTGGATGCCGGGGTGTCCGTGGTGGACATCTGGTGCCGCAAGGAACAGGCCAACTATCGCCTACGCTGTCGACTGGGCACCGTATCTGGCGCAGGCGTGTACGGCTTTTCTGGATACCGCGATCCCACTGGAACGCATCAAGCAGCTGTGGCGCAGCCTCGACCACCTGCCGGACGGCTTCGAACTGACACGCTAACGTCGCCAAGATCATGGATAACCGCCGCAAGATGGCGGCCGGCGCTCTGCCCATCGACTGGGGGTTTGCCGAGACCATGGCCTACGCATCACTGGTCAGCCGAAGGCCACGGGGTACGGCTGTCGGGTCAGGACAGTGGTCGTGGCACCTTCTTTCACCGTCACGCGGTGCTGCACAATCAGAATGACGGCGAGCTGTACGTGCCGCTTGCGCAACGTCGCGCGGATAGCCAGGGCAATTTCCTGGTGATCAACTCACTGCTGTCGGAAGAGGCGGTGCTGGCATTCGAATACGGTTACTGCCACCACCGACCCGCGTACCCTGGTGATCTGGGAAGCCCAGTTTGGCGATTTCGCCAACAATGCCCAGGTGGTGATCGACCAGTTCATCAGTGCCGGCGAACAGAAGTGGAACCGCTTGAGCGGCCTGGTGATGTTTCTGCCGCATGGTATGGAAGGGCAGGGGCCGGAACACTCGTCGGCGCGGCTGGAACGCTATCTGCAGCTGTGTGCGGAGAACAATATGCAGGTGTGCGTGCCGACCACGCCGGCGCAGATATTCCACCTGTTGCGCCGCCAGACAGCTGCTGGAGTGCCGCAAGCCGCTGGTCGTCATGACACCCAAGAGTCTGCTGCGGCACCGACTGGCGGTGAGTTCGCTGGAAGACTTGAGCCAGGGCGAATTCCAGCCGGTGATCGACGAAGTCGATGCGCTCGAGCCGGACAAGGTGCACCCGTGTGGTAATGTGCAGCGGCAAGGTCTATTACGACCTGCTGGAAAAGCGCCGGGAAGAATCGATCGAACACGTCGCCATTATGCGCATCGAACGGCTGTATCCGTTTCCCAAGGCGCAGCTGCGCAAGGCCTGCTGGCGGCCTATCCGAACGCGCGGCGAATTCGTCTGGTGCCAGGAAGAGCCGCAAAATCAGGGCGCCTGGTTTTCGAGTCAGCATCATCTGCGCGCGGCACTGCCGCGACCCGGAACTGCTGCAATACGCCGGGCGGCGTTTTTCCGCGGCACCGGCGTCAGGTTATGCCGGCTGCACCTGCAGCAGCAGCATGCACTGGTGGCGCAGGCCCTGGGACTGCCAGTCGGACAGACAGCATTAGGAGCGGCAAGGAAACAGCATGGCAATTGAACTCAAGGTCCCCGGGTTTCCGGAATCGGTCGCCGACGGAACCATATCTGCAGCTGGAACAAAAAGCCCGGCGAGGCGGTGAGGCGCGACGAATCCGGTGGTGGATATCGAGACCGACAAGGTGGTCTTCGAAGTGCCGGCACCCAGCGACGGCGTGCTGGAGGAAATTATCGAGCCGGAGGGCACCGTGGTGGTGTCCGGACAGCTGATCGGACGCCTGAAGGAGGGCGAGATCGCCGTGGCCCGCAGCGAGCCGCAAGCAGTGTCCAGCTGCCACCGAGGCGGGCGCCGCGGGCGCATGACAGCCTTTGCGACGCCGTCTGCGCGCGGCTCATCGAGGAACATGGTCTGGACCTGGATAGCCATACCGGCCTCGGCAGCGGCAACCGGGTGCTCAAGGAGGATGTGTTGCGGGTCATCGAACAGCCGCGGCAGGCTCCGGCCGGCGGCGCGGCGCAACCGACCCAGCCGAGCGCCGCGGCGCCAGTCGGGCTGACACGGAGACACCGGCCGCCAACCTCGAAGGACGGCCGGAGCAACGGGTAACCATGACCCGCCTGCGCGCGCGTATCGCGGAGCGTCTCGTCGACGCGCAGCAGACTGCGGCGATACTTACCACCTTCAACGAAATCAACATGCAGCCGGTGATGGCATTGCGCACCCGCTATCGCGACGAGTTCGAGAAACAATACGGGGTGCGGCTGGGCTTCATGTCGTTTTTCGTCAAGGCGGTCGTCGAAGGACTGCGGCGCTTTCCGGAACTGAACGCCTCGATTGACGGCACCGATATCGTCTATCACGGCTTTTTCGATATCGGTATCGCGGTGTCGTCGCCGCGCGGCCTGGTGGTGCCGATCCTGCGCGATGCCGATCAGCTGGGCGTGGCCGAGATCGAAACGCGCATCAGCGAATTCGGACGCAAAGCGAAGGATGCCAGCCTGAGCATGGAAGATATCACCGGCGGGACCTTCACCATTACCAACGGCGGCGTGTTCGGTTCGCTGCTGTCGACACCGATTCTCAACCCGCCGCAGTCCGGGATTCTCGGCATGCACAAGATCCAGGAACGGCCGGTGGCTGAGAATGGCGCAGTGGTCATACGGCCGATGATGAACGTGGCGCTGTCCTACGATCACCGGCTGGTGGATGGCAGGGAAGCCGTGCAGTTCCTGGTGACCGTGAAGGACATGCTGGAGGATCCAGCACGTCTGCTGCTGGGCGTGTGAACGCATATGACTGAACAATACGATGTCGTCGTTATCGGGGCCGGACCGGCCGGGTATGTGGCGGCGATCCGCTGCGCCCAGCTCGGGCTGAGCACGGCGTGTGTCGACGAGTGGGTCAATTTGCAGGGAAAACCGGTGCTGGGCGGCACCTGCCTGAATGCGGGCTGCATACCTTCCAAAGCGCTGCTGGAGTCATCCGAACGCTTATGCCGAGACGCGCCACGCAGCTGGCAGCGCACGGTATCCGGGTGGCGGGCGTGGAGCTGGACCTCGACGCCATGATGGCGCGCAAGGACAAGGTGGTCGCGGACCTGACCCAGGGCATCGAACAGCTGTTCAAGTCCAACGGGGTGAACTGGATCCAGGGACACGCCCAGTTGCAGGCCAACCGCGAGGTGCGTATTACGGACCAAGCGGCACGGACGCCTCGCGTACGGTGTCGGGCCGGAAACGTGATTCTCGCGCCCGGTTCGTCACCGGCGCAGATCGACACGGTGCCGCTGCACGAGGATATTGTGGTCGATTCCACCGGGGCTCTGGAATTCCGTGACGTGCCGCGGCGTCTCGGCATCATCGGCGCCGGTGTCATCGGGCTCGAGCTGGGCAGTGTCTGGCGGCGTCTCGGTGCGCAAACCGTGACGATGCTGGAAGCGCAGGACTGTTTTCTGCCGATCGCGGATGACATGGTGGCGCGCGAGGCGCTGCGGGTGTTCAGCCGGCAGGGCCTGGACATCCAGCTGGGCAGTCGCGTCACCGCCTGCGAGGTAAACAACGGTGCAGTTCGCATCAGCTACCAGAACGGTGACGGGGACCACGCAGGCCGAGTTCGATAAACTCATCGTGGCGGTAGGGCGCCGCCCCAATACCAACCACCTGGCGAGCGACGAGGCCGGGCTGCTGCTGGACGAGTGGGGTTTCGTGCATGTCGATGAACACTGCAAGACCAACCTGCCCGGCGTCTACGCGTCGGCGACGCGGTGCGCGGACCGATGCTGGCGCACAAGGGCTCCGAGGAAGGAGTGATGGTCGCCGAACTGCTTGCCGGTCACGCGGCCAGTGTGAACTACGCCGCCATCCCGTCGGTTATCTACACGCTTCCGGAAGTCGCCTGGGTGGGCGAAACCGAGCAGGCCCTGAAGGCCGGCGGCACCCCGTATCGAACCGGACTGTTCCCATTTGCCGCCTCCGGTCGGGCGCGCGCCGCGGGCGACAGCAGCGGCTTCATCAAAATACTCGCGCACGCCGAGACGGATCGTATTCTCGGCGTCCATATGATTGGACCGCATTGCTCCGAACTCATTGCCGAGGCGGTGATTGCCATCGAACTCGGCAGCAGTGCCGAAGACATTGCGCTTACCATGTTCGCCCATCCGACATTGTCGGAGAGTTTTCACGAAGCCGCGCTGGCGGTGCACGACAGAGCGATCCATATCGCCAGGCGCGGCGCCGGCAAATCTTAGCTACGCACAAGCGCCAGGCGCGTCTTTGCTTCCATCCGCTGGCGCGCCACACCGCGGTTGCCGCTACGGCTTACGTCGTCGGGGCGGGCGGGGCGGTTTGTCTGGCGCGCGGCACGGCCCGCTTGCAACAGTGGCCTCGGCTGGGCAAGGTATCCGCGTGCGGTACCGCGTGGCCCGGAATCAGCCGGGTCGTCCTGTGCCGCCGGAGTGCAAAGCGTGCCCACCGTTGTCTCCGACCAACTGATCAACGCCGCTGAAGCGCTGGCCGCGCTGGCGCGGCGTCATTGTCAGCGCCGCGCGCTGGTGCTTGCCGGTGAACGCGAGTGGGGCCGGGAAGCGGCCTGCGTGGTCCTTGAGCGGCTGGCGCCGGGCGTCGTGCACTGGTTCAGCGACGCCGCGCCGCCAGGGGCGTCTGCGAGCCAGGGCAGCGCGGCACTGGCGTTGCTCGGCTCTGAACTGGACGCGCTGGTGTTCGATGCCTGGTCAGGGTTCGACCCGGACGCGTTCGGTGCCCTCACCGGGACCCTGCGCGGCGGCGGCTTGTTGCTGCTGCTGACGCCGCCTTTCGAACGCTGGCCGCAGTTTCCCGATCCCCAGAACCGACGCATCACCGTGGCACCGTATACTGCGGAGCAGTTGAGCGGGCGTTTCCTGCAGCGCCTGGTGCGGGTGCTGGAATCCGACCCCGACGTCCTGCTGTGTGAAGAAGGCAGGCCGGTGCGGGTGCCTGTCGATGCCCTGCCGCCGGCCGCGCCGTGCCGGGAAGTGGTGGCTGCCCCCTGCCGTACCGGCGACCAGCAGCGCGCCGTGGAGGCGGTGGTGAGGGTTGTGACCGGTCACCGACGCCGCCCGGTGGTGCTGACCTCGGATCGCGGACGTGGCAAGTCCGCGGCGTTTGGCATCGCCGCGGCGCAACTGATCAAGGCCGGGCGCCAGCACATTCTGGTAACCGGGCCACGCATGAGGGCGGCACAGGCAGTACTCGAGCATGCCAGGGCACTACTGCCCGAGGAGTCTCAGCAGGCAATCAGGTTTCGGGCGCCGGACGAACTGTTGCGCGACAGGCCCCACGCGGATCTGTTGCTGGTGGATGAAGCGGCAGCGATTCCGGCGCCGTTGCTGGAGGGGCTTCTGCAACGCTATTCCCGCATTGCGTTCGCCACCACGGTGCACGGCTACGAGGGTACCGGGCGCGGTTTTGCGGTGCGCTTCAATCGCAGCCTGGACCGTTACAGCAACAGCTGGAAACAGCTCACGCTTGCGGCGCCGATCCGCTGGGCGGCCGACGATCCACTGGAACGGCTGGTGTTTCGCATGCTGCTGCTGGATGCCAACGCAGCGCCGGACCGGGTGTTGCAGGAAGTGGATGTGGACAGCTGCACAATCGAACGGCTCGATCGTGACCGGCTGCTCGCGGACGAGACAAGGCTGTCGGAGGTGTTTGGTCTGCTGGTGCTGGCGCACTATCGCACCCGGCCGTTGGATCTGCGCCACCTGCTCGACGGCCCGAACCTGTCCGTCTATGCGCTGTGCCTGGGCCAGCACGTCGCGGCAACCGCACTGGTGGCCGCAGAGGGGGGGTTCGATGCCGCGACCGCGCAGGCGATAGCAGCCGGACGCACCCGTCCGCATGGTCATCTGCTGCCCGAAACACTGGCCGCCCATCAGGGCATGGTCGAGGCGCCCGGCCTGCGTGCCGCGCGCGTCATGCGCATTGCCGTGCATCCGGCGGTACAGCGCCGCGGCCTGGGGCTGCGGCTGGTGCGGCGCATTACCCGCGACGTGGCCGCAGCCGGTTACGACTATATCGGCAGCAGTTTCGGGGCGAGCAGCGAGCTGCTGGAGTTCTGGGAGCGCCCGGGCTGGCTGCCGGTGCGCCTCAGCATCCAGGCCGGTGCCAGCAGCGGTTATCATTCGGTGGTGGTGCTGAAAGCCCTCAGCGCCCGGGGCGGGCGCCTCGTCGACCGCGCGCGTGAGCGCTTTTTCGCGCACTTTCCGCATCAGCTGTCCGACAGCCTTCAGGACCTGGAGCCAGAACTGGTATGCAGGGTGATGCGCGATGGAGCACACGCCGCGCCGCTCAGTGACGCCGACCGGCGCGATGTGGAGGCGTTCGCACTGCAACAGCGCTTGCCGGAAGTCGCGATCGGGGCGCTGTGGCGGCTGTGCTGCCTGGCGCTGGAACAGGGTGAGGCGCTGTCCGACCTGACGGCGGCGGAACGAGCCCTGCTGGTGGCGCGCGTGCTGCAGAAGCGCTCCTGGCAGGAGTGCGCGGCCCTGGTCGGCGTTCCGGGACGTGCCGCGGCGCTGGCGCTGTTGCGCCGTGCCGTGGCCAAATTGATTCGGTATCATGCAGACTGATTCAACTCCGACAACCACTACCAGCGGGTCCAGCACATGGCCAAGTATCAGGGTACTCCCGAGTTCAGCCACGACCAGCCGCCCAGCACCGGCGTGCTGCTGGTCAACCTGGGCACACCCGAGGCGCCGACCCCGGATGCGGTACGCCGCTTTCTGGCCGAATTTCTGTGGGATCCGCGTGTGGTGGAGATGGCGCGCCCGCTGTGGTGGCTGATTCTGCACGGCGTGATCCTGCGGCTGCGGCCGTCCCGGGTGGCCAAGGCGTACCAGACCGTGTGGACCGAAGACGGTTCGCCGTTGCTGGCGATATCGAAACGGCAGGTGCAGGCAGTCGGGCAGGCGCT
This sequence comes from uncultured Gammaproteobacteria bacterium, assembly GCA_963695455.1. Taxonomy (GTDB): domain Bacteria; phylum Pseudomonadota; class Gammaproteobacteria; order DSM-19610; family DSM-19610; genus Thiogranum. Next base: position 222,611 of record CAVOGN010000021.1, read on the forward strand.
GGCCCGACAGACGGATGGCAGGGTCGAAGTGGTCCTGGGCATGCGTTACGGAAAACCGTCCATTGAAGCGGCAATGCGGGAGCTGCGCAGCAAGGGCATGCGCCGACTGCTGGTGCTGCCGCTGTATCCGCAGTATTCGGCCACCACCACGGCGTCGATATTCGACGAGGTGTTCCGCGTCTTGAAGGGTTGGCGCTGGGTGCCGGAATTGCGCCTTATCCAGCACTATCACGACCACCCACCGTACATCGATGCACTGGCCGCCAGCGTGCGCGAGCACTGGGACAAGCAGGGTCGCGCCGGATCGCCTGCTGCTGTCATTTCACGGTATTCCGCGCCGCAACCTGGATGCCGGAGATCCGTATTTCTGCGAGTGCCAGAGCACCGGACGCCTGTTGGCCGAGCGGCTGGAGCTGCAGGACGGCGCGTGGCAATTGACGTTTCAGTCCCGCTTCGGACGCCAGGAATGGTTGCAGCCCTATACCGATCACACCCTGAAAGCCTGGGGTAAAGAGGGCGTCGAGCGAGTCGATGTTGTGTGCCCGGGTTTCAGCGCCGACTGCCTGGAGACGCTGGAGGAAATCGCCGAGCAGAACCGCGAACTGTTCCTGCACGCCGGGGGCAAGGAACTCCGCTATATACCTGCGTTGAACGACCGACCGGATCACGCGCAGGCCTTGTCGCAGTTGCTGGCCCGGCACATGCAGGGCTGGGATGACAGCTCGGCATGGACGCCAGAGCGACTGCAGCTGTGTCAGCAGCGCGCCCGGTCCCTGGGTGCCGAGCGCTAGGACGATAACCGCAGTGTCGATTGACGTACTGGAAGTGCAGCGGGCACGCAAAGCGTTACAGGCATTCTGCGCGCGCCGCAACCAGGCGCACGCGCCTGGTATGCACTGGCGAAGGCAATGTTGTTGAGGTGCTGGAAATCGGCGGGGTGGACCGCCAGGGCAGGCCGGCCGATGTGCACGCGCTTCTGCGCCTGTGCTTTGAGCGCGGGAGTGTGGCGTATATACTGGTGGCGCGAAACGCGTGGCTGGGAACCGTATCCGCATTTGCCCGAGACCGACAGTGTAGACCAGGGTGATCGATGAGCTCGAGCAGGCGCCATTGCATGTGCACTGGGGCTAGCTTGCTTCCGGTCATCGGCAATCAGGCAGCGAAACCGGGGGTGAGGTCAGATGGATGATAGTCGTTCACGTCGCGAGACCGGCGTCGTTTCGGCGCCTGGCAAGGCAGCGCTGTTGTGAGGTGTCTTGGGGTTGCGCTGATCGCGTGTTTCACAACCGGCTCATGCCGACACCGCGTATGCCGAGGACGTTGAAAAAGTCCTGTTTCTGGTTGTGGAGAAGACCGGAGTGTACGCGTCCAACGCTCTTACCGGCCGTATCGACCGACTGGAACTGCATGCCAAGGAGCGGATCGAGGACTACAAGGTAGCCAACGCCGTTGCGGTCGTGGTCACTAACCAGCGCTACGCCGCCTACGGTGTGCTGCCGGGCGGATGGCAGAGTGTGCGGGTGCGGGCGCAGGAAGAAACCGAGTCGGTGGAAGTGGGGGACTACTCGGCGACTGTCGTCACCAGTGACCGGATACTGAACTTCTACGGGCGTCGCGGGGCCTGGAGTGAACTGCGGCGCGGGGTGGAATAGCGGCGCTTCGAAGCTGAAGGCGATGGGCTGGGGGTTTTCCGAGTCATTCTGTCGCTAATGCGGCGGCGGCAAACCGGTCTCCTGTTTCGATCCTGGTCGTCAAATAGAGCCCGCTATTTTCCTCGAACGATCGAAACGCTGTCCTTGCTTTCCCACTCGCCCCGCTGCGCGCAGATCCAGGTAATCGGCAAGCGAAAAGCGCCTGCGCCGGTGTCGGTCAGACGCCGGCCTGTTTGGTGACATCCACGTACAGCTTGAGGCGCTGGCCGGGCTGCAGGTAGCGCCCGGTGGACAGGTCATTCCACTTGCGCAACTGGCTGACGGTAACCCGGAAACGGTTCGCGATGCGCGACAGCGAGTCGCCGCGACGCACTGTGTAATGAACCGGGCGAACCTTGGTGCCGGGATGCGCCGTCGGGGAGGTTGCAGTATCCGTCCATACCACCAGCTTTTGCCCGACGCGAAGCGTATCGCCGGGCGCCATGCCGTTCCATGAGGCCAGCCTGCGAACACTGACCCGGTAGGATCTCGACAGCTCCCACAGAGTGTCGCCGTTACCGACGACGTGCTCGGTGCGCTGTCCGCCGCGATCCAGGTTCTTCTTGCGAGCCAGACGTTGCTGGGCGCTGAGTGTGTAGCTTTCCTTGCCCTTACTGGCCACCGGGACCAGCAAGTGTTGACCGGCGCGGATGGAACTGTTGTGCAGATTATTCGATTGTTTCAGGGCTGCTACCGTCGTCTGGTAGCGCTTGGCAATATGGGTGAGGGTCTCGCCAGTGCCGATCTTGTGGCGGATCCAGCGTACCCGTGCTTCGGGGGGCAGATCCGCGATCGCCTGGCGAAATGTTGCGGCGTGTTCGCTGGGGATCGCCAGCCGGTGCGGACCCTCGGGGGCGGTTGCCCACTGATTGAAGCCCGGGTTAAACCGGTACAGCAGTTCCAGCGGCATGCCGGCCAGGTCTGCTGCGACTGCCAGGTCGATCTGCCCTTCGGTAGCGATGATTTCGAAGCGCGGCCGCGCGGCGATCGGCTCGAGTTCGACACCGTACGTTTCGGGCGCGTCCACCAGCTGTTTCAGGGCGATCAGTTTGGGCACATACTCGCGCGTCTCGCGCGGCAGGTCGAGGTCCCAGAATCCAGTGGGCTTGCCTTTGCGCCGATTGCGGCGCTGAGCCTTCAGCACCGTGCCTTCACCGGAATTGTAGGCTGCCAGCGCCAGCAGCCAGTCACCCTTGAAGCGTTGCTGCAGGTGATCCAGATAATCGAGCGCCGCAGCGGTGGAATCGATAACATCGCGGCGTCCGTCGTACCACCAGTTCTGTTGCAAGCCGAAGCGTTTGCCGGTTGCCGGTATGAACTGCCAGAGTCCGGCGGCGCGACCGTGCGAGTAGGCAAACGGATCGTAGGCACTTTCCACAATGGGCAGCAGGACGATCTCCGCAGGCATCCCGCGGCGGCGAATTTCCTCATGAATATACCAGGCGTAAGGCTGCGCCCGCTGGGCGACACGGTGCAGGTATTCCGGATGACGACGGTACCATTCCCGGTGTGTGCGAATGCGCTTGTTGTCCTGCTCCGGGAGTGCGAAGTGCGCGCGCAGCTGTTGCCAGAGGTCGACTGGGCGCGGATTGATTAACCCACTTACCAGAATTCCCTGCACCGCTTGCGCCGCGGCCAGCTGGGTCGGCGCGGGAGGGTTTGGCGAGCTGGGTGCGGGCTCCGCCAAGGGCGCAGCTTCGCCGCTGTCGGCGGCCTGGGAAAAAGAGCTGCCAGCTGCGTCTGATGCGAAGCACAGGCGGACAGCAACAGCGTGACGAGCGAAAGTATCGAGATCGGGCGACTAGGCATAATACCCTTAGCGGCGCGGTTCCCCGGGTTTTTAGTTCAACCTGATGATCAGTAAAGCCTTTCCTGACACTGCCCGACTCCGCAGACAGTCCCCGCCCGGAGCGTCGAGCGACCGTGTTCCGGGTGGCAAGATGCGTTATTATTTAGTGCCTTATGACTTACAGACCTTGCCCCATGACCAGCACGGATCAGCTGCGACAGCTGCGGGCGTGGTGCCGTCAGCCGCTTGGCCAGCAATTGGCGGACGCCGAACAGACCTTGTTGTGCGAAGTGCTCAGCGACGTGTTCGGCTACCACCTGGTGGTGCTGGATCCCTCCTGTCAGCCCGATTCGCTCGGCGCCAGCCGGATCACGCACCGCGTGATCCATTCCTGTACCGGGGAGGGGCTGTCCGAGGCGCCAGGCTTGCTGGGCTGCGCCGAATCGTTGCCGTTGCAGTCCGACAGCATCGACGCGTTCGTGTTGCCCCACGTGCTGGAGCTCACCGGTGACCCACACCAGGTGTTGCGGGAAATCGATCGCTGCCTGGTCGCGGAGGGACATCTGATCGTGCTGGGCTTCAACCCGTACGGCTGGTGGGGGCTGCGGCGCTTGCTGCTCGGCTGGCGCGGCACGGTCCCGTGGTCGCTGCGGTTTGTCAGTCTGCCGCGCCTCAAGGACTGGCTTTCCCTGCTTGGTTTTGACACCGTCCAGGCGCGCTACCTGTTTCCGCACCCGCCCTGGGCCTACGGCAGCGGGCAGACCACGAAGGGCGGTGTGCTGCAGCGACTGCATCGCGATCGCTGGCCGCTGCTGGCGGCCTCCTATCTGCTGGTGGCACGCAAGCGGGTTGTCACGCTGACTCCGGTGAAACCGCGCTGGCGCCCGCGCCGGCGCCATTCTTGCCGGTGGTGTCGCCGGAACCAGTCAGAGCAGGGTGCGCAGGCATGGCTGATGTGGAAATGTTTACCGATGGCGCCTGTCGGGGTAACCCCGGGCCGGGCGGCTGGGGTGCGTTGCTGCGCTATGGCAAGCACGACAAAGAGCTTTACGGCGGCGAGCTCCATACCACCAATAACCGTATGGAATTGATGGCTGCGATTCGGTCACTCGAAAGCCTGACCAGGCCCTGCTCGGTCAGCCTCACGACCGATTCTGTTTACGTAAGTAGCGGCATTACCGAGTGGCTGCCGGCATGGAAGAAACGCGGCTGGAAGACGGCCGCAAGAAAGCCGGTCAAGAATGTTGACCTCTGGCAGCGCCTCGACGCTGCCATACAGCGACACCAGGTATCCTGGCACTGGGTGAAGGGGCACAGTGGTCACGCCGAAAACGAGCGCGCCGACCAACTGGCCAACCGTGGTATCGACGAACTCTAGGGCCAGTTAGACAATCCGCGCCAATGCGTTGCAGGCTAAATAAGCGTCAGGCAAGGCGCGAGGCAAGATGTCCGGGTCTTCCAGATGAGCGATGAGAACGCAGCATTACGCGTTTCGGGGCGTAACCCGCAGAGGCGGGGCCCGTTGGCCGCGAGCCGGTTCTGCACCTCGCTCAGGTACATCAAGTACACTGCGTTCGGCGCCCCCTGGCTTTGCGGCCAATGGGCCGCCGTTGCCACGGCGTGGATACTGTTAACAGGCCCTACGGAGGAGTGAATGCGACAGATTGTACTCGATACCGAAACGACAGGACTCGAACCCGCAGGATGGCCACCGGATTATCGAAATCGGCTGCGTGGAGTTGATCAACCGGCGCTTGACCGGAAACAATTTTCACCAGTACCTGCAGCCGGATCGCGAAATCGATGCCGGTGCCATCGAAGTGCACGGGATCACCAATGAATTTCTCGCTCGACAAGCCCCGGTTCCAGGACGTGGTTGCCGATTTCGTGGGCTACATCACGTGGTGCCGAGCTGGTCATACATAATGCGCCGTTCGACGTCGGGTTCATAAATCACGAATTGACGCCTGTGTGCGCACGGTCAGCAGGTGGCGGACCTGTGCACGGTGCTCGACACCCTGCTGATGGCGCGCAAACTGCACCCCGGGCAGAAAAACAATCTCGACGCACTGTGCAAGCGCTACGACATAGACAATTCGCGCCGCGATCTGCACGGCGCGCTGCTGGATGCGGAGATTCTGGCCGACGTCTATCTTGCCATGACTGGCGGTCAGGTTACCTTGTCACTCGGCAGCAACCTGGAAACGGGGGGCAGTACGGTGCAGACGGAAGGGCCACGCCGTCTGGCGGACGACCGGGCGCCATTGCGGGTGATTCGCGCTGACCGGGAAGAAAGTGCCGCGCATCAGAGCCGACTGCAGGCCATCGCCAAGGCATCGGGTCGGCAGTCGGTTTGGGAAGCCCTGGAAAGCGAATGAACGGCCAGCCACTCTGAATGCCGGCTGGCAGTATAGAGCGGCGGTTATTGTGGTCTCGCGCCGAGTAACTGCGATACCTCAGGTGCAGGCATTCATCCGCAGTTCTGCGCGCAGGGCTCGGACGGGCGAAGTGACGTCGCGAGTGCCTGCCGCCGTATCCCCGGCTGCGCCCGGGGCGTGCTCCGGGCCATGTGCGGGGCTTTCGTTCGAGAATCGCGTACGACCCACGAGCGCGGCGCCAACATCCGGCATCCCCGCCAGAAATGGGGGCTAGCCGTCGACGACACTGATGAGCATCTCGCGGTGTTGGGGGGAAATATCGATAATCTGGAAGCCGCTCCAGTAGGCGCCGGACTCGTTAGCGTCGTGACACCAGAGGTTTTCCGCGCCCAGCAGAAGCGGCTCGGCGCCGGCGCTCGTTTGCAGCGGAACCATCAACTGGTAAATGGTTCCCGGTGTGATGCAGGCCGGGCCCATCAGCATCAGGCCGTCAACTGACAGGTTCACAAGCTGGCCAAGGACTTTGCCGCTATGGGTGTCCGTGACTTCCAGGTAGTCGGCTATCGCGACCCTGCGCTTGCGACGCTGCTCGATGGTGTTCGCTTTTGTTGGTGTGCTCATCACTATACCTCCGGTGGTCAGGCCCGGGCCTTTTGCGCGGCCCCATGATCCAGCATTCGGTGGATCGCATGCAGGGCTCGATCAACAAAAGGTTTTTTCTCCTCTGCGATGACCCGTGCCTTGCCGTTAATCACGCAGTCGGCAAGCTCGCGCATCGATATCACAGCGATCTTGACGCCCATTTGGTCAACGAACATGAACTTCTCGGTTATGGTGCTGCGCCACGAAAGTTTTACGCGTCGCGGCACTTTTGACTCCTCGATGAATTCGAACCAGGTGCCGAAGGGAATGTCCTTGAGCTTGGCGATCGTGTCCCGCTGCGCGGGCGTGAGTGGCTCGGCATCCGAGTGAGCTGAACTGTCAGCCGCTTTGACCTGTGCTTCCTCAGCGGGCGGTTCCGGTGCGGCCGGTCTGGCTTGCTCGGCAACGACCTGCTTCAATGCATCCGCCTGCACGTCGAACAGCGTATTGAGCAGTCTCTCCTTGTCACTCTGCTGCATCGCTCGGACCTGTTCGCGCAACTCCTGTTGCAGGCCGGGAAGGGCCTGCTTGCGTTGCTGTCGCGCTGATTCGCTTGCCGGTGGCAGCAGCGACTCGATCATCCTTTGCGCGAGGGACACAGCCTCGTGCCAGGCTTCACACGCGTCACCCTCCGGGTTGCGCAGCAGGATAAAGGTGAGTTTGTCTGCCCATAGCCGCTGCAGGAAGTCCCGCCCAACCTGCGCAACAGCTTTCCCTGTACACAGCCTGGTGAGCTCCTGCCGGGCGCGGGCGCGGGCCGCCTGCAGCTTGTCCTGGCCCTCGGCGGCTTCTGCATTGCGGTGCTCGACCAGGCGGGCCCGTTGCTGCAGCTCGGTCACCGACTTACCGAATTCCTGCAACAGGGAATCGAAAATCCTGACGTCTTCCTCGAATTCCGCCAGGAGTCTGTCGACTATTTCCTTCATTTTCGGGAAGATGCCGCGTTCGACGTTGTTTTCATCGACCCAGCGCCTGCCGGCTGCAGCCATATCGTTGAGCAGTTTGCGGGCCGGGTGCTGGGCCTGGGTAAAGAAATGCCGGTCCAGAACAGCCACCTTTAGCAAAGGTGTGTGCAGTCGGCTGAGCAGAGCCTTGACCACATTCGGGAGGTTTTCCTCCAGCAACATGTACTCGAACAACATACCGACGAGCTCGATGACGTTGGTATCCGCGGCCGGAAGTTTGCGACGATCGACGCTGCCGAAGATCTTTTCGCGCTCTGCACTCAACGTGCTCTGCAGACGCTCGACGAGTTTCTCGTCGACTTCGATGTTTTCGATGAACTCGGAACTCGACAGGCGTGTCGAGCCCGACTGGGCTATCGACTGAAGACGGCTTATTTCACCAACCAGCACAGACCCGGGGCCGGTGATCGGAGCTCCAGTTTCGCCACTGCCGGCACCCCCCTGACCGGGTCCACCCGGACCGCCTGCGCCACCGGCGCCGCCCCCGCCATAGCCTCCGCCTGGTCCGTTTGCACCCCCACCTGCATATTGCCCGCTGGTGCTTGCGCCAGGACCGTAGCCGCCGCCGCCCGCATCGGCGCCGCTATGGCCTCCGCCTGCGCTGCTTCCCTGGCCCGGGCCGCGGGCCGGGGCCTGACCGGGTCGCGGTGCGCTGCGGCGCACTGCAATCAGGTCACAGATTCGCCCGAACAATTCGTCACCGAGCTCGGAGGCACTCTGATCCGGCTCTAACTCCGGGTCGGTTTCGCTATTCTCCTCGGGTGCTTCACTGCTGGTGGTCTGGACGATTTCGATGCTGCCCGGTTGTTTGCGGATCTCGTAGCGCAGATTCGGCAGAATGCCGGCCTCGATCAAACGCTTATTGAATTCCTCAAACAGGCCGTCGACTTTGCTCAGCACGTACTTTTCATACAGTACGATGAAGACCAGGCGCACCTTGTTCTCCAGTTCCAACTGCTCGATAGCGCGCTGATAGGCGGCGCCGAGCCAGGCGGGTCCGGCGGGAATATGGCTTTCCTCTATGCCCGTGCCGGCGTTTACAATGGCCAGCCGCTGCTTGAGTCCGAATACTTTGTCCATCATGCGCGTGCCGAGCTTGCGGGACGCGTTCAGCATGGCTACCGAGGTTTCCATTTCCTCTCTATCGACCAGCGACAGGCCACCGAACGGGTTGTCCGGTTCCTCTGCTTCCGCCGCGGCATCCGGCTTGCAGGGAAACTCGGAAAAACTGCGGTTGATTTCGACATAAAACAGCTTTTCTATGGCGCTGCGCTTTCTGCGCACCTCTGCCATCGCCTCGAAGAATACCGATTGGGCCATGTTACTTTCGGCGCTCTCTGCAAAACCCAGCAGGGCGACGTCGGCGTTCTCGAACATTCGATCCATGAGGGGACGCAGGTGGCTGATTGCCATCTCCCGGCAATCCTCGAGTAGCCTGTTGAACTGTGGCGCTGTCGCCATATTTGTTAACTCCATTTAGTCGGCGGCACTGAAGCGGGGGCTCGATTGACTGCCTATCGGCAAGGTCGCCGCTTCTCTTGAACGGCCTGCTCGGGAGACGGGCGGCGCAGTTCAGAGCCCTGCTCAACGGACTTCCTGCGGGGCGGACGGTCCGGATGCCGGGCCTGGCACCAGGGGCTGGCGGTGCGGCGGAGTCGTTTGCGCTGGCGGGGCGGTGCGCCGGTACCGGGGAGTTGGCGGCCTTCCCGGACGCAGCGTTGATCGCCGTAGCGCTTGGGCGAGCCGATATCCGGCGTTCGGCCCGGAGCAGGGGAGCTCAGGCGGGCGAGAGGCTGTTACGAAGTTTCGGGCTGGCGTCTGGCGCGAAAATAGCTCTCCGCGATCGCGTCATGGACGCGCGCCAGGCCCAGCTGCAGCTGGTCGATGAACTCGTGCAGCTCGATTTGCGACAGGCTTTCGGGCTTTGCCCGCATGACCTTGTTCTTTACCCGGGTGACCGCCTTGCGCGGTTTCTCGTTGTGCGGCAGGGCTTCGAGACAGGCCTCCGCTTCGCATACCGTGTGGTAGAAGGCACGCGGAAAGCGGCGCTCCTGGAACAGAAAGCGCAGCACGTCGGGCCGGCGCACGCGCACCTGTACCGCCCGGCGGTACATCTGATAAGCCGTAAGGGACTTGAGTACGCTCATCCATTGGATGTTCTCGAACGGCTGGCTACCCTCCGGAGCGCCGGGGTTGCCTTCGCCGACATCCGGCAGCAGGGTCGCCGAACGTACGTCGATGATTCGGGTGGTCATATCGGCACGCTCGAGATTGCGGCCCAGGCGCAGAAATTCGTAGCCCTCGTCGTGGGTCATGGTGCCGGCAAGCATCCCGGTCAGGGTCTGCGAACCCAGGATAATGCTGCGCAGGTAGTCGTAGCGCTTGCGGGGAGAGAGCCCGCTCTGGCTGCTCTTGCTAGCCTGCTGGTATAGATCGTTGATGTGTTCCCAGGCTTCGCGGGGAATGATGTCGCGGATGGTTCTGGCGTTTTCGCGCGCCAGCCGCAGCGTGCTCAGGATGGAGCCGGGGTTGTTCAGGTCGCTGATAACGAAACGCAGCACCTGGCGCTCTGCGGCGCTGTCATTCAGGGTGAAAAACAGCTCCCGACAGCCAAGTATGTCGATAATCGGCTCCCAGCCCAGACGCATGCGCTTGGGCAGGTCCAGCAGCAGGTGGGAGTTGACATTCATGAGGCGCGCGATATTTTCCGCCCGCTCGACATAGCGAGTCATCCAGTAGATATGTTCGGCAACCCGGGAGAGCATGCTCAAGCGCCCTCCATGTCGACTACCCAGGTGTCCTTGCTGCCGCCGCCCTGCGATGAATTCACCACGGTGGAGCCTTTGCGCAGGGCGACCCGGGTCAACCCACCCATCGTGATGTAGGTCTGTTCACCGGACAGGATGAAAGGGCGCAAATCCAGATGGCGGGGTTCCACGTGGGTGCCGACCAGAGTCGGCGCCGTTGACAGCGTCAGCAGCGGTTGGGCGACATAGTTGCGGGGATCGCGGCGAATCAGCCGCACGAATTTTTCCCGTTCGGCGCGCGAGGCCTGCGGGCCGATCAGCATACCGTAACCACCCGACTCGTTGGCCGGTTTGACGACCATGCCGGCAATATTCTGGATCACGTGGTCACGTTCATCCTTGTTGACGCACTTGTAGGTCGGCACATTGGGGAGGATGGGGTCCTGGTCCAGGTAGTAGCGGATGATGTCCGGAACGAACGCGTACACCACCTTGTCATCCGCGACCCCGGCGCCCGGGGCGTTGGCCAGCGCAACGTTACCCGCCTTCCAGGCCCGCAGCAGTCCGGGTACTCCCAGCATGGACTCAGGATCGAAGGCTTCGGGGTCCAGGAACAGGTCATCGATGCGCCGGTAAATAACATCGACCCGCGACAGGCCTTCCACGGTGCGCATGTAGACACAATTGTCGCTGCCGACCTCGAGGTCACTGCCCTCGACCAGCTCCGCACCCATCTGCTGTGCCAGGTAGCTGTGCTCGAAGTAGGCGGAGTTGTAGATTCCGGGTGTCAGCACCACGACTTCGGGCTGAATGCCCTTGCGCGGTGACAATGAGGCGAGCATATCGTAGAGTTGGGAAGGATAGTCATCAACCGGCAGGATGCTGTAATCCTCGAATAGATCCGGGAACACCCGTTTCATGACCTGGCGGTTTTCCAGCATGTAGGATACACCGGAGGGCACCCGCAGGTTGTCTTCCAGAACGTAGACGGTGCCGTCTTTGTCGCGCACCAGGTCACTGCCGCAGATATGCGCCCACACGCCGCGCGGCGGATCGATGTTCATGCATTGGGGGCGGAAATTGACCGAGTTTTCCAGCAGCTCTCTGGGGAACACCTTGTCCTTGATGATCTGCTGCTTGTGGTAGAGGTCGTCGATGAACAGGTTGAGGGCCAGCACCCGCTGGCGTAATCCCGCGGCAATGCCGTCCCATTCCTTTCTGTCGATAATGCGGGGAATGATGTCGAAGGGCCAGGCGCGGTCGATCGAACCTTCTTCCTGGCTGTAGACGGTGAAAGTAATACCCATCACGCGGATCGCCAGCTCGGCGGCCGCTTTGTACTCCTCGATCTCACTGTCCTTCAGAGCACGCAGGTATGCGCATAATGCCGCGGCGGCCGGGCGTGGTCGATTGGTGCCGCGCAACAGCTCGTCGTACAGTCCCTTGATATGGTAGCTTCCCCAGCGAATCGCCATACTCAATCCGGTTGCAATTGGCAGTGCGTAGGCTAGCGCACTCGTATAGGTTTGTACACAGAGTCACTGCTCCGGAGCCGGGCGTGCCGATCAGGATGAACGCAGCCCGGCCGTTGTGGCCCGGCTAGAATACGATGTTGAGCATCGTTATCGATACCAGCAGGAACAGCACCGTCATGATGCCTCCGGCGCGCATGAAATCGGCTACCCGGTAGCCGGCTGGCCCCATGATCAGCGCATTCACCTGGTGGGTCGGAATCAGGAAGGAGTTGGAAGTTGCGATGGCGACCGTGAGCGCGAACAGCGCCGGGTCGGCGCCCGCACCGAGAGCGATGTTTACCGCCAGCGGCACCAGCAGCACGGTGGCACCGACATTGGACATCACCAGGGTGAAGAGGGTTGCCAGCGCGGCAACCGCGGACTGAATCACCCAGATGGGCATGCCACCGACCACGGCGAGGGTCTGATCGGCGATCCAGGCCGCGGTACCGCTGTGCTCGACGGCGATACCGAGCGGGATGAGCGAGGCCAGCAGGAATACGGTTTTCCAGCTCACCGCCTCATAGGCTTCGTCAATGGACAGGACACCGGAGAGCACCATACCCAGGGCGCCGGTAAGCAGCGACACGGAGAGCCGCAGGTCGGTAAACAGCACCAGAGCCAGCGTCATAGTGAAGAATATCAGCGCCGGGGTTACCTTGTGGGGACGAATCTCTTCGTGGGGATATTCGGTGGTAACGACCACGAAATTGCGGTCTTTCTCCAGGTGCGCCAGGTCCGCCCAGGTGGTATGCACCACCAGCGTATCGCCGGCCTTGAAGGGTGTATTGCGCACGCCGCCCTGCGACTGATAGTTCAGAATCTCATCGCCGCGGTGAATTCCCAGCAGCGACAGACCGTATTTCTTGCGCAACCAGACATCGCGCGCCGAGCGGCCAATCAGAGATGAGCTCGGTGGAATAACGACCTCCGCGATACCCGCCTTGGCCGGCGACAGTACATCGGCGAACACATCCAGGTCATTCTTCAGCTGCAGTTTGTTCTTGTCGGCAAAGTACTCCGCGTAGGCATTGGTGCTCAGGACACCGAGCAGTGTGCCGGCCTGGATCCCGAGGTCCCGATCGACGCCCTCGGCGCCGAGGCGCAAGCCGTCCCCCTTGTCCACGGCGATAATCCGCACGCGGTATTTCGATTCCAGTTCGCCGACGCTGACGCCGGACAGCGGGCTCTCTGCCGGAACCGTGAGCTCGAACACGCCCATGGCCTGCATGCCGTAGGTTTCGGCGAAGTACTTCATGGCATTGGTTGCTTCGATGTACTCACCGCGCAGGCTGGGCAGCACCAGTCGGCCTGCCAGAACAAAATACAAAATGCCGGTAATCACCAGCGCCACACCGATGGGCGTGACCGAAAACAGGGAGAAAGCCTCCATTTGCTGATCGGCGGGCAACACCTTATTGGAGGTCCGGATAAGGTCGTTGAGCAGAATGAGGGGGCTCGACCCGACCATGGTGATGGTGCCGCCGAGAATGGCGCAGAACCCCATCGGCATCAGCAGGCGCGACAGCGGCAGGCCGGTGCGTGCCGCGATGCGGCTGACCACCGGCAGGAACAGGGCGGCTGCGCCGACATTCTGCATGAAGCTGGAAATGACGCCCACCACGCTGGAAATCAGCGGGATAATGCGCGCCTCGTTGCTGCCGCCGAGGCGCAGGATAAACCCCGCCACCTGGCTCATGATGCCGGTGCGGTCCAGTCCGGCGCCGATGATCATGACGGCGATAATGGATATGACCGCATTACTCGCAAAACCATCGAACAGTGCGGTATTGGCGATCAGGCCCTGCTCGAGCCCCATCAGCGGCGCCACCAGGCTGGTGATGCCGAGCAGCACCATGATGGTGATAGCGGCCACGTCGACGCCAACGATCTCGAAAGCAAACAGATAGACGGTCAGCAGAAGCAGTCCCATGACCCAGGCCATTTCCAGGCTCGGCACGACGCTGGCGAGCCAGAGGCCGGTGCCGGCAAAGAGGGCGGCGGCGATTATGCGCTTGGTAAGTTTGGCATCTAGATGCATGGGACATTAGCTCCGGTTAACTCGAGTTTTTCGGGCCTCGGACCCGGTAAAGCCGGCTATTATAAAGGCTCGCTCCGAGCTGTGCCCGGTTGCTGCAGGGACGGGTCGGGGCGACGCGCGGCCGAGGTCGCTTTACAGTTGTGCCGCCCCTGTATGGCGCTGCGGCCAGGCGCAGCGCCCCGGCTTCTGTGCAGTTCTTACGGGCTCCGGGGAGCACAAAAACGGCGACCCGAGGGTCGCCGTAAGAGCGTTGGAGGAGCCCGCATCGCCCACTGAGGAACGATGCTCTCGTAGCAAACCATACTCGAATCGCCACAGACGAAAAATGACATTCGTCAATTCAGGATTTGCTTCCTGTATAAGCCGGTGTGTGGTGAGAAATCTCCAGGCCGTGGCGAACACAAGCGGCTGTCGCAGCTGGCTGGAGCGGTATTGGAAATGGTGGGCGGTACTGGGATTGAACCAGTGACCCCTGCCGTGTGAAGGCAGTGCTCTCCCGCTGAGCTAACCGCCCGATCAGGAAATTGAAACTGAAGGTGGATTCTAGGGTTGCAGGGGGGAATGGTCAACGCCCCGGCATGACCGGGGCGTGAGGGGCAGATCAGTTGCGTGTGCAGCAACGGATCAGTTTGATGGTGGTCGCCACAAATACCAGGACAACCACGGCCCCGCCAATTGTGAATGCGTCCAATACCATGTTGACCTCCTCACGAGTGTGTGACTACTTTAGCTATTCCGAATATTAGAACATACTAAAGTAAAAGTCAATAGCCAGCTCACCAATAAGTTTAACTATATGAAGTGCTTGCGCTTATTCGCGCAGGACAAGGTTGGCACTGCATTGCCAGAATCTCGGCGGTCAGGCAACAGGCTGTGAGGGGCCCGACCGGTACCGCCGACTGTGAAGTCTGGCCCGCCCTAGATCAGATTCAGACGGTGCATCCGCCGCCACAAGGTGCTGCGGTCGATGCCCAGCCGCCGGGCGGCTTCGGCGCGGTTGCCGCCGCTCTGGTCCAGGGCGTCGAGAATCTCCCGGCGGTGGGGGTCGGTTTCGACCCGCCTGCCGGCGCTGTCAGACCCCGTCTGCGGTGTCGAGTGATAATGCCGGATTGCGTAGGGGAGCGAACCGGGTGTCACCTTGCCGCTCTCGGCGAGGATCATGCCGTGCTCGACGGCGTTGGACAGTTCGCGCACATTGCCCGGCCAGGGGTAGTCCATCATCAGTCGCATCGCTTCCTGATCGCACTCCAGGTTGTCGGGGTAGCCGCGGCTGGTGAGCTGGTCGCAGATGTAGTGGATCAGTAAAGGGATGTCACCCGGTCGATCGCGTAGTGCGGGAATCTCCATCGGGATCACCGCCAGACGGTAATAGAGATCCGCACGGAAATTGCCTTCGTCGACCAGTTTGCGCAGATTCTGGTTGGAGGCGACGATGATGCGTACGTCGACATTGACGTTGCGATCCGAGCCCACCATCTGGAAAGTCTGATCCTCGATGGCCTTGAGCAGCTTGGGCTGCAGGTGCATGGGCAGTTCGCTGATTTCGTCGAGGAACAGACGTGCCGCCGTGGGCTGCCTGAAAACGCCCCGGCCGGTCCTGGGTGGCTCCGGTGAAGGCGCCTTTCACGTGGCCGAACAATTCGGATTCGAGCAGCGATTCGGGGATGGCGGCGCAATTGATTTCCAGTATCGGCTTGTCATGGCGCGGGCTCTTCTGGTGAATCATGCGCGCCAGCAGGCTCTTGCCGGTGCCGGATTCGCCCTGCAGAAGCACCGACGCCTTGGTCAGCGCAATCTGGTCGATCATGGCGGTGAGTTCCAGCATGCGCGGATCCTGGGTCACCAGGCCCGAGTTCTTGTTGTCATTCAATACGTGTTGCAGGCGGCGCTTGTCGGTGATGTCCGCCATCACCATCAACTGAATCGGATCGGGTTCTCCCGGCACCGGTACGGTCGTCGACTTGACTTCCAGGAAGCGGACCGTGCCGTTGCGCTTGATGCGCTGTTCGAAACGATGCTGGTCGATGAACGTGCGGTCCGCGACCAGCGTATTGCTGTCAGCCGGGCGCAGGGCGGGCAGCTGCAGATTAACACCGGTGGTCTCATGGATTTCGCGCACCGAGCGGAATTCCGGGAAGCCCAGCAATTCGTCGGCGGCCGGATTGTGGAACAGAACTTTGCCTTTGTAGTCGGTGAGAATGACGCCTTCGTTGATGTGTGAAATGACAGCATCCATCAAGGGAGTGAATTGTTCTAGCGCGTTCATTAAACCTGCTCCTCTACCACGTATCTTTATTGTTATGTATTCAGGTCTATATACCGTGGGATCACCGTTCCCCTTGAACCGCTCCGGTAACCCTTTCGGTATGATCAAATTCTATTATGCCCCTAAATGTAGCACTTTGATATGGATCAGCTACCCGGTGAATGCTGTTGCAAATGCGTTGAATTCGTTGCACAGGCGTTGCACGGGGGGTCATGGGTTCTTGTCATTTATTGAATTCAATATCTTGTAGCAAGAAATGAATGTGTATTGTTATCAATAGTGTTGCAGCTGAACTTACGTCTACAGTTTCGAAATATACCAAAAATCAACGAGGTGACGGTTGGCACACCGTTTGCGTTGTCTTCTTCAAAATGATCCCAACCTCGGCGGATGCAGCAGATTGGCGCCAGTCGGGGGATACAAACGACAGCGTTGAGGAGACAATCCGTGGCATCAGCATGGCATCTACGGATGGTGCATGGCAGTGACGCACACCCGTCCTGTGCACTTGAAAAACCCGTGACCGGTTCCCAGCGCACTGCCGCATTTCTAGGCGGTGCGCTCGCATCTGTGTTGTTGGGGTTGTGCAGTCCGGCAGCTCTGGCACAGGGCGGGCCGGCCGCAGGTTCACAAATCGTAACGGTTCAAGCCAGCAGCTATCGGCAGTTCGGTGGCACTGGGCGGCACCGTGGTGGCCTACCGGGAGGTGACGCTCACGGCGCAGATTCCCGGGCGCGTCGAATTCCTCGCCGGTACCGAGGGCGATCACTTCAAGGCCGACGACATCCTGGTCGCCATCGATGACGATGACTTGCTGGCGCAACGCCGCTCCGCCGTCGCGCAGCTGTCGCAATGCCCAGTCGGCGATCTCGAATGCCCAGGTGCAGTACAGCGCGAATTGTGGTCACCGCAGAGCCGCAGCATCAGCCGTTCGGGCGGTATGGGCATGCCCAACATGTTCGACCAGATGTTCACCCAGCCGTTTGCCCAGAGCTTCATGCCGGGTGATGTCGGCGGTGACCGCTGGGTCGACCGCCAGGCCGACATCTCACGGCTACGGCACTCAGCTGACCCAGGCGCACAACCAGGCGCTGACGGCGCAATCGCAGATCGAGGAAATCGACGCCAAGCTGCGCGATACCCGCTCGTTCGCACCGTTCGATGGCGTGATCACCCGCAAGATGGTCGAAGAGGGCGACACCGTCCAGCCCGGTCAGCCGCTGCTCGAGTTCGCGGATCTGACCTACCTGCAGGTGGAGGTGGATGTCCCTGTGCGCCTGATGCCTGGCCTGAAGAAAGGCATGCTGATTCCGGCCAGACTGGACGTCGGCAACGTGCGGGTCGATGTGCGGGTCGCGCAGATCTTCCCGTCGGCTGATCCCATACGCCACACCGTCACTGTCAAGTTCGATCTTCCGGTGAACGTTCCCGGCGGGCCGGGCATGTACGCTGAGGTGATGGTGCCGGACATCGTCCACGGGGGTCAGTTCCGTGCCGGTTATTCCGGACTCAGCGGTGCTGTGGCGCGGCAGTCTGCCGGCCGTGTATGTGGCAAAAGACAACGACGAGGCCGAGCTGCGGCTGATCCGGCTGGGCGACTACGTCGGGGCTCACGAGGTGGCTGTGTTGTCGGGTCTGCAGATAGGCGAACGCATCTATGTGTCACCACCTGGCGGAGCGGCGCCGGGCTGGAGTCATCGTGGTCAAAAGTGATCGCACGGCGGTTGGATTCAGGCAGACATGACGGATAAAACAGAAAACGGGTCGGCTCCCGAACCAAGCCCCGAGCTCCTCGAACAGCGTGAGCGCGAGGAGATCGAACAGCAGTCACTGGGCATCGCCGGTCGCCTGGCCTGCACTTTCATCGATTCACCGGTTTCCCCGCTGTTGATGATGGCGGCATTGGCCATCGGTCTGCTGGGTCTGATGTTCACGCCGCGTCAGGAAGACCCGCAGATCTCGGTGCCCATGATCGATATCATTCGTCCAGTATCCGGGCGCCTCGGCGGCCCAGGTCACCAGCCTGGTGACCGAACCGCTGGAAAGGATCATGCACGAGATTCCCGGTGTGCGGCACGTGTATTCGGCTACCGAGCGCGGCCAGGCGATGGTGACAGTGCGCTTCATGGTCGGCGAAGCAGCTGGGCCCCTCGATCGTCAAGGTGCACGACAAGCTGCAGTCCAATCTGGACAAGATTCCGCCCGGCGTGTCCATGCCGCTGGTCAAGCCCAAGGGTATCGATGATGTCCCGGTGGTGACCATAACCCTGTCCTCCGATCAGTGTCGACGATGCCGCGCTGCGCACGCTGGGCGTAGACGTGCTGCAGCATCTGCAGCAGGTGACAGAATACCGGGCAAGGCTTCGTGGTCGGCGGGCGCGCCGAACAGGTGCGGGTCGAGGTCTATCCCGAACGGCTGACGGGCTTCGGTATGACGCTCGAGCAGCTCGCGCAGACCATCCAGGTCTGCCAACCAGAAACTGCCGGCCGGTTCATGTCGAAGCCGCCAATACCAATTTCAGCGGTCTATACCGGCGCGTTCCTGCGCACCGCCGAGGAGATTGGACGGCTGGTGGTGGGATCGCGCGGTGGGGTGCCGATCTACGTGCGCGACGTTGCCACCGTGACCCATGGTCCGGAAGAAGCCGCGCCAGATGGTCGGCTTATTACACCGGTCAGGCGGCGCCCGAAGACGAAGCGGCAGCCAGCGGCGAAGCGGCGGTGACAATCGCGCTGGCCAAGAAGGAAGGCACCAACGGTGTCACCGTCGCCAACGACATCCTGGCCAAGCTCGAAACCTGCGCAAGGGCATCTGATTCCCGACAATGTGCGCGTCAGCATTACGCGTGATTACGGCAAGACCGCCAACGACAAGGTCAATGAACTGCTGACCGCGCTGTTCGAGGCGGCGGTCGCGGTGTCCATCCTGTGTCTGATCGGGCTCGGCTTCCGCGCCGCGTTCGTGGTCATCACGGTTATTCCGATCGTCATCCTGATCACTGTGTGGTCAGCCTGGGTGCTGGACTACACGATCGACCGCGTCAGTCTGTTCGCACTGATTTTCTCCATCGGTATCCTGGTCGACGACGCCACGGTGGTGGTGGAAAATATTTTCCGGCGCTGGATGGAAGCCGGGCGTACCACTGTGGGTATGGCCATCGATGCGGTGCGCGAGGTCGGTAACCCGACCATACTGGCCACCCTGACCATCATCTCGGCGCTGCTGCCGATGGGTTGTGTCAGCGGCCTGATGGGACCCTACATGCGCCCGATCCCGGTGCTGGGCTCTTCGCGCCATGTTCTTCTCGCTGGTGGCGGCGTTTATCTTCACGCCCTGGTTCGCGGTGCGCATGCGTCCGGCCAGCTTCACGTCGTTCCACAAGGCCGAGGCCCGCGAGACAGCGTGCGCACGAAATCATCGGCAAGATTTTACGAGCCGATTATCTGGCCGCTGATCAAGCACCGTACGCTGGGTATCCTGTTCCTGGTCAGCATCATCGGCATGACCGCCGCGGTCTGCGCGCTGTTCTATTTCAAGATGGTGCGCGGTGAAGATGCTGCCGTTCGATAACAAACCGGAATTCAACGTCGTGGTGAACATGCCGGAAGGCACCGCGCTACCGGTCACCGCCAACGTGGTGCAGCAGCTCGCCGAGAAGATCCGCGCCGAAATCCCGGAGGTGACGGCCCTGCAGACCTATGTCGGTACGGCGTCGCCGTTCAACTTCAACGGCCTGGTGCGTCACTACTACCTGCGCCAGAACCCTGGGATGGGTGACATCCAGGTGATGCTGCTGGACAAGGACGAGCGTGAGCGCAGCAGCCACGAAATGTCCGATCGCGCACGCGCGACTTGCTGACGCCGATTGGCGCAGACGCCTGGGTGCCAACATCCAGGTCGTGGAAATGCCGCCCGGGTCCGCCGGTATTGCAGACCGTGGTGGCGGAAGTCTACGGCCCGGACGCCGAGACGCGTCGTCAGATGGCGCGCGGATATGATGCAGATGTTCGAGCAGGTCGAGGGCCTGGTCGACGTCGATACCTACATGGCAGAACCCTACAACTACTGGCAGTTCGAGGTCGACCGCGAGAAAGCCACGCGCGACGGCGTGACGGTGGAAAGCGATCAACCGCAATCTGGCCATGGTGATGGGCGGCTACAAGCTGGGTGACGTCAAGCTCGGCGCACCGCTGGAGCCCACCTACATCGTCTTGCAGGCGCCACTGGCAGTGCGTTCGCAGGTGTCACGGCTGTCCAACCTGCCGATACCGACCGCCGACGGGCGGACCATACCGCTGGGCGAACTGGGCACGCTTCGTTCAGGTGCCGGAAGATCCGTACATCTTCCACAAGGACCTGCGGCCGGTGGAATACGTCACCGGGGAAATGACCGGCCGCCTGGGTGCGCCGATCTACGGCATGTTGGCGGTGGAAGACCTGCTAGACAACTACACCGCGCCGGACGGTGTGCAGATCGACCGGCATGCCGATGGGCCTGATCGGTCCGCCGGACAACGATTTGCAGTCGGGTTTCGAGTGGGGCGGCGAATGGACCGTCACCTACGAGACCTTCCGCGACATGGGCCTGGCATTCATGGCGGCGATGCTGCTGATCTACGGCCTCATCGTGCTGGAGTTCCGCGACTACGCGCTGGCCGGCCTGATCATGGCGCCGATTCCGCTGACTCTGATCGGCATTATCCCCGGTCACTGGATCATGGGCGCGGAGTTCACGGCAACCTCCATGATCGGTCTGATTGCACTGGGCGGCATCATCGTGCGCGTATCCATCCTGCTGGTGGAGTTCGTCAAGAACGAAGTGGCGCTGGGCAAGGATATCCGCGACGCCGCGGTATCGGCGGCCAAGATCCGCCTGCGCCCGATCCTGATTACCTCGTTGACGCTGATGGCGGGCGCCGGCGCCATTATTACCGACCCGATTTTCAAGGTATGGCGGTGACCCTGCTGTTCGGTGCCGGTGTCGCCACGCTGTTCACCATGGTGGTGATTCCGATGGGCTGCATCAGCACGGAGAAACGTTTCACCAGACATGGTTGCGAAGCGCTGGAAGAGCGGCTGGCGGAAAGCGACCAAAAACCGGGCGAGGCGTCGGCATGAACCGGCTGACGCCAGGCTGCGAGCAGCGCGCGCGGTATTGCGTAGATAAGGGAGCGGTTGGTTCCGGTAACGGATTAAAACAGTTTCAAGTACGGAGGGCATCATCGTGATCAGGACTATAGTTGTAGGAAAATCGGGAGAAGACTGGGCACTGTGGCTGGTGGCTGGTTCCATTGCGGCCAGTCTGTTGCTGGCGCCCGTCGCCCAGGCGGAAGAACAGGCTGCCGGGCAGTCTGCACCCGCCGAGGCGCAGGGTGGCTGGCAACCCTCGTATCCAGCCCCGGGCGCGGTCCCGCCACCACCCGGCCCCTATTCGGCGGGCGCCGCCGGTGTGCCGCCGCAGTTCCGTCCGGACCAGGACCTTGAGACGGCGAAACCGGGCGACTATGCCCCGGGCCTGCCGCCGCGGTTCCAGGACGAGACGCGCCGCGGTCCTGTGACGCGGGAGGAATTTCTCGCCGAGCAGGAGGAACATCGCAAGCAGATGGACCAGTACCGGCAGCAGCGTCAGGCGGAAATGGAGCAGCGCAGGAGCGAGATGGACGCCCAGCGCGAGGCTTGGCGTGGGCAGCGTGGCGAGGACGACCCCTGCGCCCAGGAACGGGCCCAGTGGCGTGAGCAGATGCAGAAAGAATGGGAGCAGCGCCGGGCCGAGCAGGACAAGCGCATTGAACAGATGAAGGCCGAGCAGGAACAGCGGATCGGCAGCGTTCCCTACCCGGGAGCGCCCATGACGCCGCCGACGCCGCCCGAGCCACCGGCGCCGCCGGTATCGTACGCGCCGCCGGCACCGCCGGCGCCGGCAACAACCGAGCGGACTGCACCTCAACAGGCACCGGCCTACGGGTATCCCGCTCCACCGCCAGGTTACGGCTACGGCTATCCGCCGCCTCCTGGCTATTCCGCACCGGGTTGGGGTTATCCCGGTCGTCCGGCACCAGCCGCTGGCGGCACGACGCCTGCCGGGCAGGTCGAGTAGCGCGTAACGAGGGGTGTAATGACGGCCAATGGCGGGCAGACAGTTCCACAACAGCAGGTTGGGTTTTGGAAGATCCGTCACGCTGTTATCGGGCTTGCGGTCGTTGGCCTCATCACCCTTGTTATGGTGCGGGGCTGCGGTGGGGACGCAGAGGATGAGCAGAAACAGGCAGAGGCAGACACTGATGCGCCGAGACAGGCGGTCGCCAGGCAGGTGCCCGCGGTCGGGCAACGGCCGGGCCAGAATCCGGCAGCCCAGCAGCCCTACGGAGCGCCTGGTTACCCGCAGCAACAGCCTGGGTATGGTTATACCCAGCAGCAACCGGCCTACGGAGGTCAGCAGCAACAACCCGCGTATGGTTACCAGCAACAACCGGCGTACGGAGGTCAGCAGCAACAGCCCGCGTATGGTTACCAGCAGCAGCAACCCGCATACGGCTATCAGCAGCAACAACCGGTGTATGGGGGTCAGCAGCAGCCGGGGTATGGCTACCAGCAGCAACAGCCAGCCTACGGGTACCAGCAGCAACAACCGGCGTACGGGTATGGCCAGCAGGCAGTTCCCCAGGCCCAGTATCCGGCCACTGACCCGGGCAACCCATGGGCAACGCAGGTGCCCGGCTACGGGCAGCAGGCACAAGCGCCCCAGTGGGGACAAACGCAGCGTCAGGCGCCCGTTTATATCATTCAGGTGCCCGGTGGCAACCAGTACCGTCCGCTGGACGGTGAGTCGCGCCAGAGCGATCGCAGTGCCACTGCCACTGCGCCGGCAGCGCCACCGGTCTGGGGCACGCGTCCTTACGACCGGCGCGGCGGCAGCAGTTTCGGCGGCAGCGATAGTGGAGCGGCTGCATCTCCCTATGGCGGGGCGTACGGCAGCTATTACGGCACACCCTATGGCCTGGGAGGCTGGCCGGGCGGATACGGAAGTGGCTGGCCCACGCTGGGTTATCCGGGCATCGGCTTGCCGGGAGTCTGGTAAGGCGAGAGCACAGAATCAGGAAGAACAATAAAGCAGTTTCCCGTAAAGGGAGGGATTGGAACCGCTGACGACGAATGTTTTCCCCTCGTTCATCGTCGAGAAAAGCAAAACCAGGGGTAACGGCGGGCATGGATGGTCCATGCCTGATGTAAAACGTTCATCAGATCGGAGGGTACCGAGATGAAATTCAAGAAAACTCTTGTTGCAGCAATGCTGGCAGGTGCCGTGGCACTGCCTATGTCCCAGGCGCAGGCCTGGTGGGGTCCGGGTGGTGGTGGTCCTGGTTGGGGTCGTGGCTACAATGACGGCTGGGGCGACGGCCTGGGCGACATGTTCGGTGACGGCGATTTCGACATGGGCTTCAGCGCCCGTGGCAGCGGTCGCGGTTACGGACGTGGCTACGGCCGCGGCTATGGCTATGACGGCTATGGCTATGGTCCCTATGGCTATCCTGGCTACGGCTATGGCGGCTATCCGGGCGCATGGGGCGGCTATCCTGGCTACGGCTATGGCGGCTATCCGGGCGCCTATGGTGCTGCTCCCTACGGCGCACCCTACGGTGCACCGCAGCAGGCTCCTGCCCAGCAGCAGTCTGGTAGCAAGTAGTTCGTTGGGCCCGGTAACGGGCCCGCACTCGCGGCGGGCCCGTTGACCGGGAATTTAAACCGGGTGTTCGAGGAGTAGGCTCGTGTACAGGCCTAGAGGGATTCTATTTGCCAGTTGTCTGTGTGTCGCCAGTACGGGCGCGCTTGGCGCGTCGTCGAATGTGCAGTTTTCGGCGCAGACCGTGCAGTCGTCACCGGATAAGACAACGCGTCACGCGCAGATTTACGTGGGTGATAACCAGGTGCGCCTGGATTACCAGCAGGACGGCCAGCAGATGGTCGAAATATACGATTTAAAAAACCAGCGCGCGTTGCTGTTGATGCCCGAGCAGCGCAGCTACATGGAGCGCAAGTTACCCCAGAGCGGCATCAGGAACCCGATGTTGCCGTCGAAGGAAACCAGTCCGTGCACCATGCTGCCCGATGCCCAGTGCAAGCAGCTGGGGCGTGAAACCCTATCCGGTCGACCGGTTGTCAAATGGGAAATGGTAGTCACCCAGGACGACCAGCCATTGCGCAGCCTGCACTGGATCGACGCGGAACGGAATATGCCGTTACGCCAGAAATTCCCGGACGGAACCGTCACCGAGATGCGTCTGCTCGGTCAGGAATCACTCGGCGGCAGGGCCACGGAGCGCTGGGAAATCACCACCACGCGGTCTGACGAAGAGTCGATGACCTCGACTCAGTGGTATGACCCGCAATTGAACATAGCGATCCGCGAGGAGTTGCCGGGCGGATACTTTCGCGAGCTGCGCAATATCCGGGTGGGCGCGCAGTCCCCGCAACTCTTTACGGTGCCTGACGGTTACCAGCTGACCCAGGCGCCGCAGCGCAAGCAGTCAGCTTCCGACGCTGCACCGCATCAGGACGCGCCTGCGCAGCAACAGCGGGCACCCAGCCCGCCACAACAATACCCGGCGCAACCGTACCCGGGGAGATAGCGGGGGAGTATTCGCGATGAGGCTGTTCCAGAAAATTCTCAGTCACGGATTGCTGATTGGCTTCTTCGTGGCGGTGTTCTTCCTCTACCTCTACCGGGTGGACCTGTTCCCACAGTGGTTCGCACACAAGGCACAGCCGGTGGCAATGCCGTCCGGAACCGGGGCAGCAGAGCCGTCGGCCGGGCAAGCCGCAGTGGCGCCATCGGCGGCAATACAACCGCCACCGCCGGCCGTTGCAGGCGCAGCAGCCGTTCCGCCCGCGGCTGACCGGTCGGCAGGACCAGCGGATCTGCCGGGTGAACCTGCGCCTGTAGCGGAGCTGCCACCGGCTGCCGAAGCGCCGCCCGCGGCTGAACTGCCGCCGGTCGCCGAAGCGCCGTCCGCGGCCGAACTGCCGCCGGTCGCCGAAGCGCCGCCCGCAGCGGAACTGCCGCCGGTTGCCGAAGCGCCGCCCGCAGCGGAACTGCCGCCGGTCGCCGAAGCGCCGCCCGCAGCGGAACTGCCGCCGGTTGCCGAAGCGCCGCCCGCGGCGGAACTGCCGCCGGTCGCCGAAGCGCCGCCCGCAGCGGAACTGCCGCCGGTCGCCGCAGCGCAGCCCGCAGCGGAACTGCCACCGGTCGCCGAAGCGCCGCCTACAGCGGAAGTGCCGCCGGTCGCCGAAGCGCCGCCCGCAGCGGAACTGCCGCCGGTTGCCGAAGCGCCGCCCGCAGCCGAACTGCCGCCGGTCGCCGAAGCGCCATCCGCAGCGGAACTGCCGCCGGTCGCCGAGGCGCCGCCTACAGAGGAAGTGCCGCCGGTCGCCGAAGCGCCGTCGCCAGCGGAACCGGTGCCACCTGCCGAGAGCGCATCCCAGCCTTCTGTAGTGGGCGCAGTGGCGCAACCGCCGGTCCCTGCGGAGCCCCACTACCCGCCGGCCCGAGTTAGCGCGGCGCCGGAGCCGGAAGCACCAGTGAGCTGGGCCGCGCCGGCCGGTCGGTTGCCGCCAGCCGATTACCGACCCATGCCGGAGGCGACCGGAGCACAATCCGCCGGCGCACCGCAAGCGCCCGTGGGGACTGTGGTGCAGCCGGAGCAGGGTCAGGTCGCGACTGCACCGCGCTATCGGCCTGAGCCGCAGCGCGGCAGCTATCCCGCATCACAGCGCTGGGCGGCGCAGCAATCGCTGCAGCCACGGCAGCGCCCCATGGGGGGTATGGCGCAGCCGAGCGCGGAAACGGCAGCACTGTCTCGGTCGTCTGATTACGAGCACATGCTTGCCGCTGCGCGTACCTACTTCTGGCAGCGTGATATCGGTGCTGCAATGCAGGCCTACGAGAGCCTGACCAGCGCCTATCCTGACAGCGCCGAAGCCTGGGGTGAGTTAGGTAACGTCAGTTTCAAGCTCGGACACTGGTCCCAGGCGGCAGAGGCTTATTATCACGCCGTCAGTTTACTGATCGAACGGGGTGAAGCCGAGCGCGCGCAGCATTTACTCAAGGTTTTGCACGGGCTGGATGCGGACAAAGCCGGGGAACTCGAAAGGCGCATGAGAGGGCCGGGTGGTTAACCCGCTGCATGGCGCCAGATGGTTGGAGTGGTTATAAATGACAGACGAGCGCAAGACGGAGGCGCAAGGCAAGGGGGCTCGAGCCGCTCAGGTGGACAACACCGAAGAGGTTGCCAAGGAAGCCGAACATCTCCTCTTCAAGGACATGGCTCAGTACATGAGCCAGTTCGCGCGCAGCTTCGAGGCGAGCTCAAGACGCTGGGAGCTGGTGGTCTATCCGTCCATGCTGGCGTTCATCATTCTGGCGGCGTATGGATTCTTCCTGATCTACAAGCTGACCAGTGACATAGACAGAATAACGGTGCAGATGGAGGCGATATCGGTGAGTATGGTAAACATCAACAAGAATTTCTCATCGACCACCAACAACATGAATACCGTGACCAAGAACATGGTGAAGATCTCCGGCTACATGGAGAGCATGACCGCAGATATCAAAGAACAGAACGCCTCCATGCGCGCCATTACGGCCAGTATGGATCGCATGAATACCTCGATCGATTCCATGTCCTTTACGATGTATGACATGCGGCGCGATACCGCGAATATGGGGCGCAACCTGCAGAATACGACCGGCCCGATGCGTTTCATGAACAGTTTTGTGCCGTGGTGAGTCAAGCCATTTTGTGAGAGAACTGTATGCCTGGACCCGACAAGACAATTCGAAAGCGGCTGAAGAGTCTTGAGCTGCACCTGCAGGAGGAGAACCCGATCCTGGTTTCCGCCGTGGACGGTTTCAGACAGCTGTCCCGGGTCGGCTACTCGATGGGGCTGCTGGGCAGGCACGAGTCGTACGCCACCCAGATTCCCTGGTGGCCGCTGATCTCGGTGCTCGGTACCTTTTCCGCGGGCAAGTCGACCTTCGTCAACCAGTACCTGTCCTATCCGCTGCAGGATACCGGCAACCAGGCGGTGGACGACAAGTTTACCGTGATCTGTTTCACCGGCGAGGGGGAGGTGCGTACCCTGCCGGGCCTGGCGCTGGACGCCGACCCGCGCTTCCCGTTCTACCAGACCAGCGCTGAGCTCGACCGGGTGGAGTCCGGGCAGGGGCGGCGCATCGACGCCTACCTGCAGCTCAAGACCTGCAACAGTGACCAGCTGAAAGGCCGTATCCTGATCGACTCGCCGGGGTTCGATGCCGACGCTCAGCGCTCCGCGACCCTGCGGCTGACCAACCACATTATCGATCTGTCTGACCTGGTGCTGGTGTTTTTCGATGCCCGGCACCCCGAGCCCGGCGCCATGAGCGATACGCTCGCCCACCTGGTGCGGGCCACCAAGGATCGTGCCGACAGCAGCAAGTTCCTGTATATCCTGAATCAGATGGACACCACCGCGCGGGAAGACAATCCCGAGGAAGTGGTCGGCGCCTGGCAGCGCGCGCTGGCGCGCGAAGGCCTGACCTCGGGACGCTTCTACTGTGTATACGACCCGGAAGCTGCGGTGCCCATCCAAGACGAAGGGCTGCGCCGGCGCTTCGAGTGGAAGCGCGATCAGGACCTGGCCGAAATCACCAGCCGCATCGAGCAGGTCAGCGTGGAGCGCGCCTACCGCATTGTCGGCGCGCTGGAGAAACGCGCCCAGGAACTCGAAGACCACTATGTGCCGATGCTGCGCGAACTGATCGGCCGCTGGCGGCGCCTGGTGCTGCGCTGGGATCTGGGCTTGCTGTTGCTGGCCGGTCTGGCGGCGGCGGTGGTGTTGTTACTGTCGCCCAGCATGACCGAGTCACTGAAAGCCGGTATCGACCAGCTGATGGCACGACCCACCTGGGCGGTTGCAGCGGCGGCCGTGCTGGTGGGCGTCGTCCTGTACCTGCACTTCAGTGCGCGACGCTGGGCCAAGCAACGGGTGCTGCGCGAGGTAGCGCAGGAGAACAGCGATGATGAGGCCGAACGGCTGAGTCGCGCGTTCACGCGCAATACGCGCATGTGGCGCAGCATCTTTGCCCCCGACCCGGTCGGCTGGTCGGGACGCAACCGTAAAGCACTCAGGCGCATTGTGGCGAGCGCCAATCGTCTGGTACAGACGCTGAACGACAGGTTTACCGATCCATCCGGTAAGCGGCCCGTGAGCGAAGAAAAGAGACCAAAAGAAAAAGAGAAAGAGGAGCTCCCGGCGATCTCCGGTGAGGTATTGCCACGTGGGGAATCTGTTTGATAGCAAGGGGGGAGTAGCGCTATCTGCGACTCGACCGGGCCGGCGCCGAGCGGGGCTGCCGGCATTCGCCGCCCTGTTGCTTGGCTGCACCCTGATTGCGCCAGCCGCCGCGGCCTGGTATGGCAACCCCGGCTATGTGCCGCTCAGGCGTGATTTGCCCAACGCCGTCGACCTGATGGAGTCCGGCCTGTACTGGCTGCAGGACCTGTCGGGTGTGGACCACCCGCGCGACCCGGCTTCAATCATCGCCCTGATGGAGGATCAGGCGGCACGCTTTTTCGATTTCGCCTACATCGCCTACCTGGTTGCCGGACCGGAGTACACGCGGCGCAATCTCCAGGAGCGTGCACACTTTCAGAACCGGATCCGCGACCAGTTGTTCACTGACCTGGCGCGCAAGACGGGCATGTACGATGTGCGCATGCCGAGCTTTGCACCGCTGGTGCCGCGCCAGACCGGTTCCGATACCTGGACCGCCGGTGGTGTGTTCTACCATCGCGGCGGACCCTCTATCCGCCTGGTCTTCTATTTCTATCTCTCACCGCAGGGCTGGCGCATCTACGACGTCACCAGCAATGGCGCCAGCGCCGTGGACGGCCTGCGCCGGGCCTATTTCGCCGAGCGTTTCGAACGGCAGCGGCTACCTCCGGTCGCGACCGGCGCGCGCTGAATGCCCAGCGTCTGATACCGCCTGAGCACCAGTTTCTCCGTCCCGGGTCTGCCAACGGTTGCACTGCGGCGTAGCGGCTCCCGCCACCTCGCGCGGGCAGGGCGGTTCGGGCTACAATGCGCGCCTCGAGTTCCAGCCCGTGTAAGGATGCCATGACAGTTCGTACCCGCTTTGCTCCCAGCCCGACCGGTTACCTGCACATCGGCGGTGCGCGCACCGCGCTGTTTTCCTGGTTGTACGCGCGCAGCCACGGCGGCCAGTTCGTGCTGCGCATCGAGGATACCGATCTGGAACGCTCCACCGCCGAGTCGGTCAACGCCATTCTCGAGGGCATGACCTGGCTGGGGCTGGAGTACGACGAAGGTCCCTTCTACCAGACCAGGCGCTTCGACCGCTACAACGTGATCATCGAGCAGCTGCTGGACGCGGGCCAGGCCTACAAGTGTTACTGCTCCAAAGAGCGGCTGGAGAAGCTGCGCGAACAGCAGATGGCCGACAAGGTCAAGCCGCGCTACGACGGCCATTGCCGCGACGGCGCTGCGCCGCCATCGGCCGATGCACCCTATGTGGTGCGCTTCAAGAACCCGCACGCCGGCGAGGTGGTGGTCGACGACCTGGTCCGCGGCCGCATTGTGTTCAGCAACAGCGAGCTGGATGACCTGATCATCGCGCGCACCGACGGTTCGCCGACCTACAACCTGACCGTGGTGGTCGACGACAGCGATATGGACATCACCCACGTGATCCGCGGCGACGACCACGTCAACAACACCCCGCGCCAGATCAACATCCTCGCGCGCGCTGGGCGCCGAGCCGCCGGCCTATGCGCACGTGCCGATGATTCTGGGCGACGACGGCAAGCGCCTGTCCAAGCGCCACGGCGCGGTGAGCGTGATCCAGTACCGCGACGAGGGCTACCTGCCCGAGGCCCTGCTGAACTACCTGGTGCGGCTGGGCTGGTCGCACGGCGACCAGGAGATTTTCTCCGTGGATGAGCTGATCGAGCTGTTCGACATCGCCGACGTCAACAAGGCCGCCTCGGTCTTCAACCCGGACAAGCTGCGGTGGCTGAACCAGCAGTACTATCAAAGCCGACACCCCGCACATCGCCCGCCACCTCAGTCACCACCTGGGCCTGCGCGGTATCGACCCCGCGCCGGGCCCGGACCTGCACGAGGTGGTCGAAGGCGCAGCAGGAGCGCGCCCAGACGCTGGTGGAGATGGCCGAGATCAGCGAATTCTTCTACCGCGATTTCGACGACTACGATGCCCAGTCGGCGCAGCAAGCACCTGACGCCCGGAGGCGCTCGAGCCGCTGGAGCAGCTGCGTCCGGCGCTGGCGGCGCTGGAGGCCTGGTCGCCGGAGCTCATCTGACCGGTCGTGCAGGAGGTCGCCGAAGCGCTGGACCTGAAATCGGCAAGGTGGCGCAGCCGTTGCGCGTCGCGGTGGTGGGCCGTGCCGCCTCGCCGAGCATCGACGTGACCCTGCACCTGGTCGGACGCGAGGCCTGCCTGCGGCGTATCGACCGGGCGCTGGATTTCATCCGTCAGCGCGCGAGGAGCAGGGCTGAAGACATGAACAATCAGGACAAGGCAGCACCATCCAATTTCATCCGCAACATCATCGACGCGGATCTCGCCGCCGGCAAGCACGACGGCCGTGTGGCCACCCGCTTTCCCCCGGAGCCCAACGGCTACCTGCACATCGGCCACGCCAAATCGATCTGCCTGAACTTCGGCATCGCGCGGGACTATGGCGGCACCTGCAACCTGCGCTTCGACGACACCAACCCGCACAAGGAAAACATCGAGTACGTCGAAGCCATCAAGCAGGACGTGCGCTGGCTGGGCTTCGACTGGGACGAGCGCCTGTTACTACGCCTCGGATTATTTCGAACAGCTGTACGATTATGCGGTGCAGCTGATCAGAAAGGGCAAGGCCTATGTCTGCGACCTCAGCGCCCGAGCAGATCCGCGAGTACCGCGGCACCCTGACCGAGCCCGGCAAGGACAGTCCCTATCGCAACCGCTCGGTGGAAGAGAACCTGGATCTGTTCGAGCGCATGCGCGCGGGCGAGTTCCCGGACGGTTCGCGCATCCTGCGCGCCAAGATCGACATGGCCTCGCCGAATATCAACATGCGCGACCCGGCCATCTACCGCATCCGCCACGGGGTGATCCACCACCAGACCGGCGAGGAGTGGTGCATCTACCCGATGTACGACTTCACCCACTGCCTGTCCGATGCCATCGAGGGGATCACGCATTCGCTGTGCACCCTGGAGTTCGAGGATCACCGCCCGCTGTATGACTGGTTTCTGGACCAGCTCGACACCGAGTGCCACCCGCAGCAGATCGAGTTCTCGCGCCTGGAACTGCAGTACACCGTGACCAGCAAGCGCAAGCTGACCGAGCTGGTGGACGAGGGCCACGTCGAAGACTGGGACGATCCGCGCATGCCCACCATCGCCGGCATGCGCCGGCGCGGCTATACGCCGGCGGCGATCCGCGATTTCTGCGACCGCATCGGCGTGACCAAGTCCGACAACCGCATCGAGATGAGCGTGCTGGAAAACTGCGTGCGCGACGACCTGAACCGTGTCGCGCCGCGGCGCATGGCGGTGCTGCACCCGCTGAAGGTGGTGATCGAGAACTATCCGGAAGACCGCGAAGAAGAACTGCAGGCGGCCAATCACCCGCAGGACGAGAGCATGGGCAGCCGCGCGCTGGTGCTGACGCGCGAGCTGTATATCGACCGCGAAGATTTCCGCGAGGAGGCCTCGAACAAATTCAAGCGCCTGGTGACCGGCGGGGAAGTGCGGCTGCGCAATGCCTATGTGATCCGCTGCGACGAGGTCATCAAGGACAGCCACGGCGAGATCATCGAGCTGCGCTGCAGCTACGATCCCGACACCCTGGAGGCGAACCCCGAGGGCCGCAAGGTGCGCGGGGTCATCCACTGGGTGTCCGCCCGCCACGGCATCGCGGCGGAAGTGCGGCTGTACGACCGGCTGTTCAGCCATCCGACACCGGATGCGGCGCGAAGAGGGCGGCGACTACAAGGCGCACCTCAATCCGGATTCACTGCGAACGCTGACCCAGTGCTACCTCGAACCGAGCCTTGCCGGCGCGCAGCCGGGCGACTGTTTCCAGTTCGAGCGCGAGGGCTACTTCTGCGTCGATCCCGACCACAGCCACGACAAACCGGTGTTCAACCGCACCGTGACGCTGCGTGATTCCTGGGCTCAAAATCGAGCAGAAGGAGGCTTGAAAAAACCGCTGCTTGAGGCGCGCGGGTGAGGGCGCGTATGATTGACAGTACAGCGGGGCTGACGTAAAGTGCGCGCTTCGCTTTTCGGGGCTATAGCTCAGCTGGGAGAGCGCTTGCATGGCATGCAAGAGGTCGGCGGTTCGATCCCGCCTAGCTCCACCAGATTTCCGGGCTCGCGGGCCCGACAGCAAGGCTCGGAGTGGTATGCAGCAGCTCGGCCGTTACACGGTCTACGCCGGAGTGGTACTGATCGCCGTGGGGCTGATCGGTGGCTTCACGGCCCTGTTCCGGGATGCCGATGCCGCCGCGGTGAATCTGCTGGCAGTGGTGCCGCTCGGGTTCGCCGCCTTGCTGACCGGAACCGTGGTGTCCCAGTTGCTCGTCAAGCGAGACCAAAACTAGTTCCTGTCCCCATCGTCTAGAGGCCTAGGACACCGCCCTTTCACGGCGGTAACAGGGGTTCGACTCCCCTTGGGGACGCCATATTGGCTCGTAAGTATCGGAAACAAAGATATAAAGATCTTCACAAGGATTCTGCTTAGCTACGTCGGCACGTAATCCACTGATTTCCAGACAAAAAACCACAGGGGTTCGCGTACCCCGTCCGACGCCACACTTCCCCGCGTGTTGTCATCTCCGGGTGTGAATCATTCGCATGCCTGCACCTTTCCAATACTTCCTTCGTCTTGGACCAGGGAACTATCGGGGGCCTTTCATAACTCAGGGAAAGCTCCCAAGATGGGATATTTTCGCTTGCTCCCATAATGGGAGCATGCTAGGGTGTACCGATGAGAGTGATCGCAAAATCCAAGCTGAGGCTATTTTGGGAAAGTAGCCCGAGATACAGCGATGCGAAAAAGCAGATGACGGAGTGGTACAACTTCTGTGCGAAAGCGGAATGGAGCACGCCACACAAGTTGAAGGCGGATTTACGTAATGCGAGCATCTTAAAGAGCAACCGCGTGGTCTTTAATCTGTGCGGTAACAAATACAGAATCGTAGTGCATATGGACTATGTTCGGCATGGAATGCTGATTCGGTTTGTTGGGACACACAAGGAATATGACGAGATTGTGGATATCGAGAATATTTGAGGTTTGAAATGAAGCTGAAGCCCATTAGAAACGACCGTGAGCTGAACCGTGCGTTAAAACGGATCGATGAGCTATGGGGCGCAAAACCCAATACGCAAAAAGGCGATGAGCTGGATGTCTTGATGCTGCTCGTTGAGAAGTATGAAGATGAACACTATGCGATTCCCGCATCGGATCCTATTGAGGCAATCAAGTTCTTAATGGAGCAAAAAAGCCTGTCACGTAAAGATCTCGAGCCGTATATCGGAACGAGTGGACGCGTGTCCGAGGTGCTGAGTAAAAAGCGAAGCCTGACGCTGGGCATGATCAAGAAGCTGCACGAGGGTCTGAAGATTCCATACGATTCTCTTATCGCATAAGGGAAGCCGCAAAGACATGTCGAGCTGCAAATGGGTCTTCCCGGCAAAATTCAAAGCCGGGGCCTATGGCTGGAAAGCGTCGAGTCTGGCGTGCCAGCGGCTTCGCGAGGCGGTTTCCGAGATCAAGAAGGTCGCGAAGAAAGACCTGAACGCCGGCGCAGAGGGCGCTGTTCGTTTGATGGAAAAACTGTGGCCGGCCCTGGAGCATGTGGACAGTTCCAGCGGTGCTTTGGGGGCGGCCGTCAACAGGACGCTGGATGCGCTAATTCCCATTATCAGCAAAGCACCAGCCGACGAGAAGACGCGCGCCAAGTGGCTCGATCGGCTCTGGCGAGCCATGGCGGACGATGGTGTCGACTACCTCAGCCCGGTGGGTGATCGCTGGGGTGAACTCTGTGGCTCGGTGGAAGTCGCCGGGGGATGGGCGGATGAACTGGTCCCCACGCTCCGGGCCTGCTGGACGGATCCGAACCCGGGCGGCTATTTCAACGGTGCGACGGCCTGTCTGTCCTGCCTTCTGGTGACGGGCCGGTACCAGGAATTGCTCGATCTGTTGGAATTGCCCCGACATTCGTTCTGGCATTACCGGCGCTACGGCGTAGAGGCGCTCCTGGCTCTGGGCAGGAAGGCGGACGCCGTCCAGTATGCCGAGGCTTCGCGGGGGTTGAACGAGCCTGATGCCGTGATCGACCAGGCTTGCGAGGCGATACTGATCTCGTCCGGGTTATATGAGGAGGCCTACCAACGCTATGGGTTGAGTGCCGCGGTGGGTAATTCCTTTCTCGCCCGGTTTCGCGCTGTGGCAAAGCGCTATCCGATGAAAGACCCGTCACAGATCCTTGCCGACCTCATTGGCACGACACCGGGCGAGGAGGGGAAGTGGTTTGCAACGGCCAAGGAACTCAAGCGTTATGATCTGGCGCTGGAGTTGGCGAACCGAACACCCTGCGATCCGAAAACGCTGACAAGGGCAGCAAGGGATTGTCTGGAGGTGGAGCCGGCATTTGCCCTCGGTTCCGCTATGGCCGCACTTCACTGGTTGAGTGAGGGCTGGGGGTACGAGGTGACCAGCTCCGATGTGGTAGAAGCCTATGACCGCGCAATCGACGCCGCGGCTAGGTTGAATAACATTGACGATGTAACCGCACAGATTATGCAACTCGTCAAGTCGAGTGACAGCGCCTCGGTGCGATTCGTTCGGCAGTCCTTGCGCAGTGTGATTGCGCCGGAATTTTCCGGTGAGTGGTCGCGCCGCGGTCCAGCCGGACATGAATGTGAATGACTGGTATACGAGTTAATCATGGCGAGCGATGAATGAGGTCAGCTGAATCTTCGAGATCGCCCTCAGCACAGGCAATCCTCGGCCTCCCCTTGGGGACGCCATATTGACTTGTAAGGATTGGAAAACAGAAAAAATAAAAAAACCGGGTTTAACCTGAAATAATGCCAGGTCCATAACCTGCGGGTTTAACAAGCAAAAAAACAGGGGTTCGCGTACCCCGCCCGACGCCACACTGTTCCACGATGTCAGCTGCAGCGGACGTGATACTTTCACTCATAAGGAAGATCGCGTTTACGAACAGGACTGGCTAAGTAATGGTTTTCAGAACACCATTACGAATTCGCCACCCACAGGTATCTATGTCGTCACATCTAAACGCATGCTGAAAGTGGCCTGGAGCGGCAAGAAGCTCTCCATTGATGAGAAGGATGGCGGTTGGTCCGTCGGCTACAACAACATGGATCCGAAGGTCGCCATCGAAAAAGGTGCTATCTCGCGCGGACGGCTCGCCCGGCCGCCCGCCTCCGGGCGGAGCCGCCTTGTCTGGCTCGAATCGTGATGTCAAAAAGAATTGAAACGCCGTCGCTGCGGGCGCCAGGAACTTTTGCTCGCGGTGGACCGCGTACCACTGCCGTTCGAGCGGAAGCCCGTGTATGTCGAGCAGGGCAATTTTCCCGCAGGCCAGGCTAATCCGGCATCTAGTGTGCTTTTGGAAAGAACGGATATTCCTAGGCGCCCTGCGTAGCGATGAGAAACCTCATTGCGTTGACGCGAGAGTCTCTCGCACACGTCAGCGTTGAGCGATAATCTGTGATTCGATCAGGACGAGGATGACGCCCTCGATCTCTGCGATCCGCCACTTCAGAAACAGCACGTCTGCAGCGCCAGTGAAGGTGCCATGTACGGTGGCGATGCCGTCTTTCACAGCCGCGTCGATACCCTGGAACCGTTCGTGTTGCTGCAATAGCCTCCGAATGGCTTCCTCCAGTTTCTGATCCGAAACCGCTGTGGCAGGAATAACCCGTATCTCGTTATCGACATCGATGGTGCCCCCGGTCTGCCAGGCGATCTGTCCGTACAGCATTTTCTGTGACAGCAGCCTGACCTGGCCGGTCAGCACCACGTTACCGTCATCGGTGATAACCCTGACGTCAGTGCCGTCGAGACGGGGTTCCTGTTGCACCTGGAATCCGATGCGCGCCTGCAAGGCGGCATCGGTCACGGCGAACGCAGGCCCAAGTGCGATGCATGCCAGGAGACCCAATACCAGCCGGAATGAGATCGCAACGCTGGTCCCGGTGGGTGAGAAAGAATTGTCGTTCATTGCGTGATTCTCCATAGCTTGAGAAAAGAAGGTTAGCGTTCTGCAATCTCAACTTCCGTGATGTTGGCGTCCATCCGCGGGTGCTCACGTCCGGTTGCGTTTCTTCAATGACCGCTACGGCGACTGACCCGGCCTGGAGCGGCGCGGTTAAGACCGCGGGCCATGATTTACAGGGCCGCCGTGAGCGCTATCATCGATGGAAAGTCCCGTCTCTATACCGCCGTGTCGAAGCCACTGGGTCCAATCATGCCGCAGATGCCGAGCACCGCGATGCCCTTTGGCTGGCTTGCGTTGCGCGGACCTTTTGGAGGTGTTCCAGAGTGCTTCTGAAGCGCCGCCCCTGAACGTCGTCGATCGCAAACATGTCAGAGTCCTTTAGCCGGATGCAGTTGCAGTTCGTGTGTCAATCTGTGCAGGCAGGCGGGTGCGCAGCAGACAGCCGACGCCGCCCAGGGACACCAGCGCATCGGATTGTTCCACCACTTCCACCGGGCACTCGGATTGCCCAGCCAGGCGCAGTAAGGCTTCCCGGATATCCAGTGGCC
Organism: uncultured Gammaproteobacteria bacterium; assembly: GCA_963695455.1. Taxonomy (GTDB): domain Bacteria; phylum Pseudomonadota; class Gammaproteobacteria; order DSM-19610; family DSM-19610; genus Thiogranum. The sequence goes on from CAVOGN010000021.1 coordinate 259,526, forward strand.
GCACGGATTCATGACCGCAGTGTGGGCATACCGATGTTTCGGGAGTTTCGGTGCCGATGGATGGACAGACGGTGCAAGTCCAGCCGGGATCCGGCTGATAATCATTGGCCATGACCAGTATGTCCACTTCCCCCCAACGCAGCGCATCCAGGGTGGCCGCCGAGCCCGCGACCGCCAGATTCTGGCTGCGCAGTCCCTCGATCAGACGTTCGGCGACCGTGCGGGATTCCTGCTCTTCATGCGCGATGAAGCTGGCGAGGGTTGCCATCACGACGTCCGCCTGCTGATCGGTCTCGACAGCCGGGATGATTTCCACCAGCTTGTCCGCCAGATCTTTGGGCAGGGCGTTACGGACGCGCCCGGTAATTCCCGCATCGCCTGCCAGGATCAGATGGGTGTGCCCACCGGAATGCATCAACTGTTCCAGCACAGCGATCTTGCCGTGCACAAACCGGTCTCCGCGATGTGCCTGGTTAACCTGGTAGTGGGGCCGGCTCCATTCCTGTCCCACGCGCGCGCGCAGGTCCGGCTCGTTTATCCAGGCCCGGATCGTGGCTGCGCCCAGGTTCACTTCCAGAATGCATGCCCGCTCTGGCATAGCAATGAGAACGACATAGCGGTGATAGGTGTCCTTGAGTTCCACCAGGTGATAGATGTTGGGTGTGGGATAGACCGCGAACCAGTTGGGCAGTGGAGCGGCAAACTGCATCGGCAACATGAAGGCGCCACCGAACGTGCCGCGCACGAACAGGGCTGCTCCCTTGGCCTCGGAAAGCAGGTCCGTGGTCAACCATGTCTCGATCTTGCCCAGGGCCTCCTCGAAGTCAGCCAGGTCGTTGCCGTCGAGAAGGCGCCGCAGGATACGGGCGCGGTCGTCAAGTGTTTTCCGCCAGCTGTCAGGTTCGCCTTCAAGGTTGAGATAACAGCTGATAAAAGGCGCATCCGATTCCTCCACGCTGGCCAACAGGGTGACGTGCTGTTTGAGTTCGTCGAGGGTGGTCAGGTGTGGCATACCGATTACCTCATCAAGTGTTGTGACGCGGTGACTTCCGGTGGCGTGAAGCCAGTATCTCTTCCAACGCGAGTTCGGTCATGCCGTGGATCGTTCGCCATAGGTAATAAAAGATTGCCAGCATCATAAGCGTGGAAGGAATAGCGATCACCGGATAGCTGAGCAATGTCAGTCGTCCGAGTTCCTCGTTGAAAGCGGCGCTGCCCGCCGGGCTGGTAACGATCCACGTGGCAAGGCTGTAGTTCATTGTCGCCGAAAAGAAAAAGGTACCGCTCAGCAGGTAAGTGGCATTTAACAGGCGAATTTCAAAGGCGCGGGTATTGCCAAGGGTTTCGAGTTGTTGTTTGATTTTCCCGACATCCAGAATGGTTGGCTTAAACAGCAGGGTTCTGATCAACGGATAGCGGGTACGCGTGGAAACCAGCACCGCGATGCCAAGCAGCCCCGGGATGGCTGCCTCCTTGATGGCCAGCCACTGCGGATCGAGCTGCAGCAGGCCGATGCCGCCGGTGAGCAATACACTGATCAGGCCCAGCACTGCGATAAAATTAAACGTCTTGTATCTGAATCGTTCGAACAGACCCCAGCCCAGAGGGAAAGCCAGCGCCACAATCAGGGCAGTCGTCGCGCCAAAGGCATCATTTCCGCTGAACTTCATCAGGATAACAGAGGGGATAACAATGCTGACCAGCAGGTCAACCATGAGTCGTGGCTTATGCACCGGGGCATTGTTTATGGTTGTAGCGGAGCAAGTCATTTTGCTGTCTCTGTCTCCTGGAAAGTTAACTAACGCGTCACCGTGCGCCCATCACTGATCCATTTGATGATGCCATTGCGGACGTTATAGACCTGGGTGTAGCCCATTTGTTCAACCAGATGGCGTGCCAGCGTGCTGGTGCGATTACCGGTGCGGCAGATCAGGATCACTGGATCATTCTTATCCACGCTATCCGCGAAACGGGTCAGGAAATCCGGCAATACGCGCCCGCCTGCATCGACAAAGGTGAGTAACCGGCTTCCCTCGATCACACCTGTCTGACGCCATTCCTCGGGACGGCGTATGTCATAAATCGGTACACCCTGTTCAAGCAGGGTTTTCAGGTGTCCATTGTCCAGGTTGTTGTAAGGCGGTTCGGTACAGGCCGACACTGTCAGCACTAACAGAAAAAGTCCAAAGAATCTAAAAATCATGTTTGTCATCCGTCGTGTCGGCCAGGGTCTCATATTCAACTTTTGCCAGGCGGCGGAACTGCCTCCATCCTGCGATAGCCTTGTTTTCGTATCAGTTGTTCTTATTCAGTATTTCGCGATACGTTTCTTCGCGGAACATGGAATCGGCCATGCGCACATTGGGCATATGCAGGCAGTTATTCAGTACCTGGGGGCCGTGGATGAACAATAGTTCCGGTTTCACGTTGACATGAGGCATGTTGCCCTGGGCGTAACCCAGGCTTTCCCATTCCACCATCACCAGGTATTCGGCGGGCAGTGTGTAGCCTTCCCAGACTTCCGCAGTGCGTTGCAGTTTGCTGCCGGAGCTGTCCTTCAGATCGTCCAGCATGGATTCCACCGTCGCATGACCACTGCCCAAGGTGGATAGGCCGATACGCTTGAGTATCTGAAAGCCCAGCATACCCGGAGATTCCTTGAGCATGTCCATGGTCGCGATTTCGCCAGCCTCGAATTCTGCCTCCTTGCCCGGGCGTACCCGGTGGGTGGCCATGACGGTGACGGTTTCTCCGCTATCGACTGCGTAGCCCCGAGTTTGGTCCGCGGAGTTTTTCTTCAACCACTGATTCATGGAAACCAGTTTTGGCAGGTCGCTATGCACCACCCGAAATACCGGTTCTTCCGGACCTTCCAGTAACACATCACCGCATTTGGCGCAGGTGTCTACGACGACATCCTCAAAGGTTTCGTGAAAATTCTCGTGGGCTTCTACCGAGTCCCAGTAGGTTATCTGATCGATCCATATATGTGACAGCTGCTCCCCCATATCTGTATTCGCGCCCCAGCGCATGCCCATGGGGCAGGCGCCCAGTTGTTTCATCAGATCAAAGCCCCTGAAGCCGGGTGTCAGCGCCGTGGTCAGGCACATTTTGGAGCTGGCCTGTTTCATCATGCGCATGAGATTTGGGTCATTCCTCACCAATACCCGGTTGATGGCGACATACAGCGGTGAGTCGGGTTCTGCGTCGTAGAGTTTCTTGATGTCGGTGTTCATGATGGGTGTCATCCTTCTGTCTGTGTGTCGTTGAACAAGGTTCGGCGTAGAGTGTTTTCCGGCCCGTGTTGGGAACGGTTATTCCTGTAAAGGCTGTTTGATGTTCACGGCGCCGGGCAGTTCGTCTGCCACATAGCCCACTGCCCGGTCATGCGGGTAGTTGTCCTGCAGGCTGGTCTTGACGGCATTCGCGATAGCGTCAGGCGCACCGTGGCAGGCGAGACACATGGACTTGGTATCGATGGCTTTCATGAATCGCAGGTAATGGCCATCGGGTTCCTGCACCACCTCGTAGAATGTCAGTTCAGCGTGGTTCTAGCCTTTTTCCACTTGTGCAGAGAACCGCAGCAATACCTGTTGTCCCCAGGCATCTGGCATGCCCATTATAGAGTTGCGCGTGCGGCTGCTTACCCTCGCAACCTTCCAGCCCTCGGCAAGAGACAGCTCATTCGCCATGGCCATCGCTACATCACGGCAAAAATTTATCGCCGCGGCCGGTCCGGCGGTTTGCATTTCCTGTTTCATGGTGCCGCCCAGGCCTTGCAGGAATTCTTTGGTGGCGGATTTGGCAGCCTGTACCCGAAGTCCGCCGACCTGCTGTTTGGCTTCATCGATTACCTGACCTGCCGATTCCCGGGCTTTAACCAGTGTTCGGTTAGCGGCCTGATCCGAGGCCGGACTGACCGCGTTTGTCATGCCCGATGCAAAAACGGTTACTGCCAACATCAATCCGCCTAGGTTTTCTTGCCAAATTCAATCAATATTCTGATTCTCCTGGTACGTTGTTAAACGATAAATCCGGTACGAGCTGCTTATCACATTTGCCGTCCAGTCTATTCGTCACTATTCATGAATCCCAGCAGGTGCAACAGGCTGGTGAACAGGTTGAAAATCGATACGTACAGCGTCACGGTCGCCATGATGTAGTTGGTCTCGCCGCCGTGGATGATGTTGCTGGTCTCGTACAGGATCAGTCCCGCCATCAGCAGCACGAACATGGATGACACCGCCAGGGATAGACCCGGGCATTTCGAAGAACACCGCACCGAGCCCGGCGAGGAAGGCCACCAGGATGCCCACCATCAGGAATCCGCCCATGAAGCTGAAATCCCTGCGGGTGGTGAGCGCGTAACCGGACAAGCCGAGGAAGATGGCACCGGTAGCACCCATGGCCGTCATCACGACCTGGCCACCGTTGGCCATGGCCAGATAGGCATTGAGAATCGGCCCCAGTGTGTAGCCCATAAAGCCGGTCAGGGCAAACACGAAGGCCAGTCCCAAAGCGCTGTCACGGAACTTCGCAGTCAGGAACAGCAGGCCGAAATAACCACCGAGCGTGAGCAGCAGTCCCGGATGGGGCAGCTTCAGCACCATCGATACGCCGGCGGTGAGCGCGCTGAACAGGAGCGTCATGGACAGCAACATATAGGTGTTGCGGACCACCTTGTTGGTGGCTAGAACGGCCGTTTGCGCACGAGCCGTCGCGCTTGTCATTGAGGTATTCATGATGAGTCGTCTCCTGCCAGGTTATAAAAGTAGTTACGGGTCATTGGTTAATCGATAGCGTGTCGAGTAGACCGGATGTACGAACCCTGTCGCGCTGACGTGCCAGCCGACGTTCAACGGTACGTCCGGCGCGATCGGTCGCACGGTCGATGGCGACGTACAGGTCGGCCTCGGTATCTTCGATCACTACATCGGGCAGACCGGCCAGCACCACCTGCAAGTGGCAGCGCTTGTCCGCACCAACGCGCGGGCGGTTGATGTCGGATAGCCGCATAACGACCCGCTGAATGTGATTGTTAAAGAAGGTCAGGGCGAATCGCAGCCGCCATTCGGCGTGGCTGCGTAGGGCATCGGTCAGGGAAAAATTGCGTGCCTGTATATCAATCTGCATAGGGTCCTCCGCTGCTTTGCTGTTGGTGTTTCATGAATGGGCATGCTAGGCGGGTGTAATGGCCAAAAAAAGACGAATATTCTTGTTATGCTGCTCGGTAATTACGAAGTAATGGTAACCCTATGATTAACTACAAGCATCTGCACTACTTCTGGGCGGTGGCCAGGGAGGGTGACGTCGCCCGGGCCAGTGAACGACTGCACCTGACACCACAGACCATCAGCGGGCAATTGAGCCAGCTGGAGGAATATCTTGGAGTGGGACTGTTTGCGCGGGTCGGACGCAACCTGGAACTCACTGACACTGGACGGATGGTGTTGAGCTATGCTGATGAGATCTTTTCGCTGGGCGGCGAGCTGGAAGGAGTGATACACCAGTTGCCGGAGGGCCGTCCCCAGCTGTTCAGGGTTGGCGTAGTCGATGTGGTGCCCAAGTCTATCGCCCATCCGTATTCTTATGCCTGCGCTGCAAATGCCGGAGCCGGTGCGTATGATGTGCCGCGAGGCGAGTATTGATACGCTGCTGGCGGAACTGGCCGTGCACCGTCTTGACCTGGTGCTGGCCGACGGTCCTATCCCGCCTACGGTCAGTACGCGGGGTTACAGTCACAAGCTCGGTGAGTGCGCGGTCAGCTTCTTTGCCACAGAGAAACTGGAAAAGCAGCTAAAAAGTGATTTCCCCCATTGTCTGGACGGGGCGCCGTTACTGTTGCCCAGCAGTGGTAATCAGCTGCGTTCCAGCATTGACAAGTGGCTGGACAAACATCGCATCCATGCGCGCATCATTGCCGAGTTTGACGACAGCGCACTGATGAAGGCTTTTGGGCAAGATGGTGCAGGAATCTTTATCGCGCCCGCTGCTATCGAGGCAGAGGTGGAGTGGCAGTATCAGGTGACGGCGATTGGCCGGGTTGATTAGGTGAAAGAGCATTTCTACGCCATATCGGTCGAGCGCCGGGTCTTGCACCCTGTTGTCTCTATTGTGTTGGAGGCAGCGCGTGAGTCGTTGTTTGCCGATGAATCGTCATGGGATGAATCAAATGAATGAAGAAGTGAATCCTGACCCCAAGGTAAAAACAGGCATATATCATGCCCCCTGGGAAAAGAGTTTCGACAAGATCCTCACGCCTTTTGAAGAATTTATTCACCGCCAGACCACCAGTGGTTTACTGCTGATGGGTACGGCGGTCCTGGCGTTGGTGCTGGCTAACGGGCCGCTCGCTTCCGCTTATGAACATGTAGTGCATACCCTCATCGGCGTCAACATCGGCAGCTGGACGCTGGAAATGACCCTGCACCACTGGATCAATGACGGCCTGATGGCACTGTTTTTTTTCGTCGTCGGTCTGGAGCTGAAACGAGAAATTCTGGTGGGTGAACTGGCCGAGCCGCGCAATGCCGCACTGCCGATCGGGGCGGCAATCGGCGGCATGGTGGTGCCGGCCTCGATCTATTTTGCCATCAACCCGGAAGGCGATGCCGCGCGCGGCTGGGGTATCCCCATGGCCACGGATATCGCCTTTGCCATCGGCGCCCTGGCCTTGCTGGCGAGCCGGGTACCCAAGGCCTTGATCACCTTTCTGGTAGCGCTGGCGATTGTGGATGATCTGGGTGCGGTGATGGTGATTGCGGTGTTTTACACCGACACCATTTCACTTGGCCCGCTGGCGGCGGCCGGCGGATTGTTTGCTTTGCTGCTGGTGTTCAATAAGAGCGGTATCCGCAAAACCATGCCCTATTTTATCGTCGCGGTCTTTTTGTGGTACGCCTTGCTGCAATCCGGTGTGCATGCCACGCTGGCGGGTATTCTGGGGGCTTTATCCGTGCCGGCTGTGCCCAAGTACAACCCGGAGCGTTTCAGTGAGCACGTCAGGGATCTGATGCAGCGTTTTGACGCCAGTCATCAACCCGGCAAGAGCATCATGACCAATGACAAATTGCGCGCCGTGGTACAGACCCTGGAAAATGGTGTGCACAGCGTCGAAGCCCCGCTTCAGCGGCTGGAGCATGTCTGGCACATGCCAGTGGCCTACCTGGTGATTCCGATCTTCGCCCTGGCCAACGCCGGTATCCCGCTGGAATTCGGTTCACTGGGCGAGACCCTGACCCATCCCGTCATGCTCGGTGTATCGCTGGGTCTGGTGCTGGGCAAGTTTATTGGTATCACCGGAGTCTGCTGGCTGATGCTGAAACTGGGCATGGCAGTGTTACCGAAGGATACCCGGTTCAGCCAGATCGCCGGTGTATCGCTGCTGGCCGGGATCGGATTCACCATGTCCATCTTTGTCGCCCAGCTCGGTTTCGGCGAGAGCGAGGAGTTGCTGCTGATGGCCAAGACCGGCATTCTTGCCGCCTCCCTGCTGGCGGGCATGGCAGGTTTCATCTGGCTCTATCTGGTGAGCAAGCCGGTAGAGGCTTAGCACTGGATTCTGAATCGAAGATGGAAGTCCACGACTTTTTTCTTGCCCTGCTTATTATCCTGCTGACGGCGCGGATATTCGCCGAACTGGCCACGCGCCTGCAAGCGCCGTCGGTGATCGGTGAATTGTTCGCCGGTGTGTTTTGGGGCCCAGCCTGCTGGGGTGGATCGAACCGACAGAGGCAATCCGGCTGATGGCCGGGATCGGCATTATCCTGTTGCTGTTTGAGGTGGGGCTGGAGACGGATGTCAAACGCCTGATACGCACCGGTCTGGAATCCATCGTCGTCGCCTTGGCCGGTTTTATCCTGCCATTTTTGTTTGGGTTTGGATTGGCCTACGGGCTGTTTGAACTGCCATTGCTGGTGTCTCTGTTTATCGGCGGGACACTGACCGCGACCAGCATCGGTATCACCGTGCGGGTGCTCAGCGACCTCAAACGCCAGCATTCGAAAGAGGGGCAGGTCGTACTGGGTGCAGCGGTGTTAGACGATGTGATGGGCGTGGTGCTGCTGGCACTGCTCTATGAGTTCTCCATCGGTGGCGGTGTAAGCCTGGTGAATACCGGCAAGGTGCTGATCTTCGTGGCAGCGTTTTTTGTGCTGGCGCCGGCGGCCGCCAAGCTGATGTCTGTCGTCATCAAACACTTCGATGCGAGCAGCGAAATCCCCGGACTGATCCCAACGACTATTGTCTCTTTGGTGTTGTTTTTCGCCTGGCTGGCTCATGCTGTAGGCGCACCGGAACTGCTCGGCGGATTCGCCGCTGGATTGGCGTTGTCACGGCGTTTCTTCCTGCCTCTGGGCGTTGCTTTGCATGCCGATGAAGCCTTCGCAGAACGTATCGAAACGCAGATGAAACCCATTGTGCAACTGTTTACGCCGATCTTCTTTGTCATGGTAGGGCTGTCGCTGAACCTGCGCGAGATCGACTGGAGTTCACCCTTCATCTGGTTGTTCTCCCTGTCGTTGCTGGTCGCCGCTGTCGCTGGAAAACTCTTTGGGGCAGTGCTGCTGAAAGAGAGCTGGCCCGTTCGCTGGATGATCGGCACGGCGATGATTCCGCGCGGCGAAGTCGGGCTGATTTTCGCCGAGCTTGGCAGGGAGAGCAGGATCTTAAGCAACGAGGTCTACGCCGGTATGGTCATTGTTATCGCCCTGACCACATTGCTGCCACCTTTTGTTATGAAGTGGTATTACAGGCACTATGGAGCGCGGATGTTGTAGTCGATTGCTATTTGGATGCCGGGCGTCGCGGGGCTAGGTAGAGTCTAAAAGTATGCGATTCAGGTGGCGCAAGGAGCAATGACAGAGAAGGTCGTGCCTTTTTCGTCCCGCCAGTGTTCGTAGCCTATAGTTGCTATGAAATTGGCCCGTGGCCTGACTAGAGACGCTAACATGGATAACTTGCTTTCGAGACATTGGCATCATCTGCCGCGAGATGAGATCGAATCCCTTTTGGAATCGAATGCCGAAAAAGGGCTCGATATGTTTGAAGTGGCGCACCGGCAGAAAAACTTCGGGGCGAATCGCTTGCCGGAAGCTCCACCCCGCGGACCGCTCATGCGCCTGCTGGCACAGTTTCACAACCTGCTTATCTATGTGCTGCTGGGCGCGGCGCTCATCGCCGGGGCGATGGGCCATTGGGTGGACACCATCGTCATTCTCGGCGTGGTGCTGATCAATGCAGTGATCGGTTTCGTGCAGGAGGGCAAGGCAGAAGACGCGCTGCGCGCCATCCGTAACATGCTCTCCTCGCAGGCGATGGTGTTGCGCGACGGCAGGCACGTGAGCGTGTCGGCCGAGGAATTGGTGCCCGGCGACATCGTGCTATTGCAATCCGGTGACAAGGTGCCGGCGGATCTGCGCCTGTTTCGCGCCAAGGGTCTGCAGATCCAAGAGGCGGTGCTCACCGGTGAATCGGTGGCGGTGGAAAAGGGTACCGCTGCGGTGAGTCAAGACGCGGCGTTGGGTGACCGTCTGTGTATGGCCTATTCCGGTACCCTGGTCACCCATGGACAGGCCAGTGGCATCGTCGTCGCCACCGGCGCGGCCACCGAGATCGGGCGCATCAGTGGTTTGGTCGCCCAAGTGCAGACTCTGACCACGCCGCTGCTGCGGCAGATGGCGGTGTTCTCGCGCTGGCTCACCGGCGCGGTATTGGTGCTGGCGCTGGCGATGTTTGCGTTCGGCGTGCTCGTGCGCGGCTTCAGCGCCGCAGAGATGTTCATGACGGTGGTGGGGCTGGCGGTGGCGGCCATCCCCGAGGGACTGCCCGCAATTCTCACCGTCACGCTGGCCATCGGCGTGACACGCCTGGCGGGGCGCAATGCGATCATACGCCGCCTGCCCGTGGTCGAAACGCTGGGTTCGGTGAGCGTGATCTGTTCCGACAAGACCGGCACCCTGACCCGTAACGAAATGACCGTGCAGAGCATCGCCACGGTGGATGGCCTCTACACCGTGGAGGGTACCGGCTACATCCCGCGCGGCGGCTTCCTGTTCGAGGGCCAGCCGATCGAGGCTGACCAGGCGCCCCTGCTGATGCAGGCGATCCGCGCCGCGCTGCTGTGCAATGACGCCACGCTGGAACAGAAGGCGGATGACTGGCGCGTGCACGGCGACCCGATGGAAGGTGCCCTGGTGGTGGCGGCGGTCAAGGCCGCACTGGACCCGGAGGAGGAACGGCGGCAGCATCCGCGCACCGATCTGATCCCGTTCGAATCCGAGCACAAGTTCATGGCAACGCTGCACCATGGCCACGACGGCAGGGCCATGATCTATCTCAAGGGCGCGCCCGAGCAGGTGCTGGCGCATTGCGCCAAGGCACAGGGCGCGGCGGGCGAGGAACTGCCGATGGATGCCGAGCGATGGCGGCAACAGGTGGAGGAGCTGGCGAACCAGGGTCAGCGCGTGCTGGCGGTGGCCTGCAAGCCGGCGCAAGACCACCATCAGGAGCTGGATTTCAACGATGTGGAAGAGGGTCTGTTGCTGCTCGGCCTGTTCGGCCTCATCGATCCGCCGCGCGAGGAGGCGGTAGAGGCGATGGCCGAGTGCCGGACCGCGGGTATCCGGGTGAAGATGATTACGGGCGACCATGCCGGCACGGCGCGCGCCATCGCAGCACGGCTCAATCTTGAAAACAGCGCTGAGGCCATCACCGGTCACGACCTCGATCAGATGGACGACGCCGCGCTGGCCAGGCGCGTGCGGGACGTGGACGTTTACGCGCGCGTCAGTCCGGAACACAAGCTGCGGCTGGTCACGCTGCTCCAGGCACAGGGTGCCATCGTCGCCATGACCGGCGACGGCGTCAACGACGCCCCCGCCCTGAAGCGCGCCGACGTCGGCATCGCCATGGGCCACAAAGGGACCGAGGCGGCCAAGGAGGCTTCCGAGATGGTCGTTGCCGACGACAACTTCGCCTCCATCGTTCACGCAGTCGAGCAGGGCCGCACCGTCTACGACAACTTCAAAAAGGCCATCGTGTTTCTCCTTCCAATCAACGGTGGCGAGGCATTGAGCATCATGATCGCGGTGCTGTTCGGTTTTACTCTGCCGATCACCCCGGTGCAGATTCTTTGGGTCAACATGGTGAGTTCGGTCGCGTTGGCGATGGCGCTGGCCTTCGAGGCCACCGAACCGGAGACCATGCATCGGCCGCCGCGGCCGGCAAACGAAGCCATGCTATCGGGCTTTCTGCTCTGGCGTATTGCACTGGTGTCGGCCCTAATGGCCGCCGGCGTGTTCGGCATCTTCGGCTGGGCCAGCACCCACGGTTCCACGCTGGAAGAGTCCCGCACCTACGCGGTCAATACCCTGGTGGCGATGGAGGTGTTTTACCTGTTCAGCGTGCGCTATTTGCGCGTGCCATCGTTCAAGCTGGACCAACTGTTCAGCTCGCGCGCGGCCCTGGTCGCCGTGGCGGTGGTTGTAACGCTGCAGTTGTTCTTTACCTATGTGCCGTTCATGGAACGTTTCTTTGATACCAGGCCGGTGGACTTCGTTCATGGTCTGGAAATCATCGCGCTGGGCATGGCGCTGTTCCTGATACTCGAATTGGAAAAGTGCGCGCTGCGCAAGTGGCGCAAGAACCCTAGCGGTCAACGCGACGGGTCCGGGGCAGTGGGATGAGGCGGTGCTTCGATACAAGAGAGGTGACGGCGACGTCACCCGCCCGGTCCGCCCTGCCGGTCGCGATGGGTCATAGCGGCAACCCGGAGCGGAGCGAGGCTGAATCATGACGGTGTTCCCGGATGTGTTCACCGAAATGGCCGTGCTGCTGCTGTTGGCGGCTGCTGTGGGGGCCCTGGGCGTTCGCCTGCGCCAGCCCTTGATCGTCGCTTTTATCGCCGTGGGTATACTGGTCGGCCCCTCGGTGCTCGGTTGGGTAAGCGCGAACGATCAGGTCGATCTGCTGGCAAAATTCGGCATTACCCTGTTGCTGTTCGTCGTCGGCTTGAAACTGGATCTGAATATTATCCGCACCATGGGGCCGGTCGCTCTGGCTACGGGACTCGGCCAGGTGATATTCACCAGCGTCGTCGGCTACCTGATCGGTTACGCCTTTGGCATGACGCCGGTCACGGCCCTGTACGTAGCGGTCGCGTTGACATTCTCCAGCACCATCATCATCGTCAAACTGCTTTCGGACAAACGCGAGGTGGATACGCTGCACGGTCGTATCGCCCTGGGTTTCCTGATCGTGCAGGACCTGGTCGTCGTGTTGGTCATGATTGGCCTCAATGCCCTGGGTGCCAGCGGTGATGTCTCGTGGACCCAGGCGGCATTCGCCGTACTGGTCAAGGGTGTGGGGTTTCTTCTGCTGGTCGGGTTGGCGATGCGGTACCTGCTACCGCGGCTGCTCCACATGCTGTCACGCTCGCATGAGCTGCTGGTGTTGTTCGGCATTGCCTGGGGGCTGGCGTTGGCAGCCCTCGGTGTAATGCTCGGATTTAGCAAAGAGGTAGGCGCCTTTGTTGCCGGCGTGTCACTGGCCTCCACACCTTACCGGGACGCCCTCGGCGCGCGCCTGACGAGCGTGCGCGACTTTCTGCTGCTGTTTTTCTTTCTCGACCTCGGGGCGCAACTGGACCTGGGGCTACTGGGTGCCCAGCTGGTGGAGTCGCTGGTGTTCTCTCTGTTCGTCTTGATCGGCAATCCTCTTATTGTCATGGTTATCATGGGAGTGCTGGGATACCGCAGTCGTACCGGGTTTCTGGCGGGCCTCACGGTGGCGCAGATCAGTGAGTTTTCCCTGGTCCTGGGGGCGCTGGGCCTGAGTCTTGGCCATATCAGCGCCGAGACCATGGGCTTGATTACCCTGGTGGGGCTTATCACCATCAGTGTATCCACTTACATGATCATCTATTCGCATCCGTTGTATGAGCGCCTGGCCCCCTGGCTCAGGATCTTCGAACGCCGCCAGCCTCATCGGGAGGCCATGCAGGATGCCGTGCCGGATGATGCCGTGCCGCAGGTTATTCTGTTCGGATTGGGGCGGTACGGAAGCGGTATCGCCCGGAGTTTGCGTGAGGGAGGCTGGCGGGTGTTGACTGTCGATTTCAACCCGGACCTGGTTCGCGCAGGCGATTCCATGGGGTACCCGGTCATGTTCGGGGATGCCGAGGATCCAGAGTTCATCGCGACGCTGCCGCTTGGGCGGGTACAATGGGTGGTGAGCACAGCGCGCGAACGCCATGTCAATCTATCGCTCATACACGCTTTACAGGGCTTGGATTACAGTGGTCGAATTGCCATTACGGCACAGTCACCGGATGAGGTGGCAAGACTGGAACAGGCGGGCGCCGATGTGGTTCTGGTGCCGTTTGCGGACGCCGCCCATGAAGCGGCTAATCGCATCATGCGGCAGGAGTTTGTGAAACAACCGTTAATGGAGGGTCGATAACCCTGCACAGTGAGGAGAATGCATGCAATGCGTGCATCAAGGAATAGGCTTTTCTACGATCGTATGATGGGTCCTGCTGTTGTCGATCATGTAGTAGGCGCTCACCGATGGCGCGGCCCCGTTATGGTGGATTGCCGTGCCGGCCGTGTTGTTCGCGGTGATCGCCAGCATAGCGCTACTGCCGCCGCTATCCCTGGTCTGGCGAGAGCTGCTCACATTGACACCATTTTGCCTTTGGCGTTCTTTGCAGGGCGATGCGGATGTGGCCTGGCGGGCGTTTCATCCCGGCAGTCATCGATTACCCGCTTCGACTGCCTCCGGTACTGCCGCAGGTGTTCCTGGCCAATATCGTGAGTCTGTTACCGGGTACCTTGAGCGCCACGCTGGATGGGCAAGCATTGAAGCTTCATGTGCTGGATAGCCGGGGAGATTCTATGACCGAATTGAAGGCGCTGAAACAACGCGTGGCGCGGATGTGTGGCGCATTGCTGGCGACTTCCCATGGAGGCGAATGAGATGCAGCGATTCAAAAACGTTCTTTGTGTGATCGAACATGGTGAGGCCAGCAAGCCGGCCCTGGATCGGGCCGTTGCGCTGGCCGAGAACAACCAGGCCAGCCTGACGGTCGTCGATGTGATCCCACGGATACCATCCGGCATTGGTATGCCGGATGGCGGTCCAATCTCCGGCGAGCTGCAGGCGGCAATGGTGCGCGAGCATGAGGCGCGGATGGAGCCTTTGATCGAACCCTACCGTCAACGCCTCGATATTCAGCACAAAGTCCTGCTCGGTACCTCCTTTCTCGAGGTGATCCGCGAGGTGTTACGCAACCAGCGTGATCTGGTGATCAAGTGCCCTGAATCGCCGAGTTGGCTGGACCGCTTTTTCGCCGGTGACGATATGCATTTATTGCGAAAATGCCCCTGCCCGGTCTGGCTCGTCAAGTCGGAGACGGCGGACTCCTACCAGCGCATCCTGGCTGCCGTGGACGTGGACGACAACTATCCGCCAGCGGAACTGAAGACGCGTCAGGCATTAAATGACATGGTCATGGAACTGGCCGGTTCTTTGGCCGTGTCGGAGTTTGCGGAATTGCACGTCGTACATGCCTGGGAGGCGATCGGCGAGAGCGCCATGCGCCACGGGGCATTCATGAGCCGGCCGGAAGACGAGGTTAACGCCTATGTCGAAGAGATACGGCGGCGTCACGCCCAGCTTCTGGATACCCTGATGCAAAAGACGGGCGCGAAACTGGGGCCGGACGCTATGGGTTACATAAAACCCCAACGACACCTGCTGAAGGGATCGGCGCGCAGGGAGATTCCGGCGCTGGCCAAACGTCTGCAGGTCGACTGCATCGTCATGGGGACGGTGGCGCGCACTGGCGTCCGTGGGTTCATCATGGGCAATACCGCGGAGACCATTCTTGAGCAGATCACTTGTTCGGTGATGGCGATCAAGCCGCCCGGTTTCGTCACGCCGGTTACACTGGAAGACTGAGTCCGTATTCAAACTCTTTACTTCGCACTGGCTTTATTGCTGTTGATGAACCTCGTTGCCGGGATGTGCGCGTGCTATGTGGCCTGTGTATGGCGAATTACCATTCATGAAGACAAAACAGTGTCCTGAAAAGCCCTAGAGCGATTAGCCGAGGAGTAGTTGTGCATTGGTTGGCGTGAAATGACGAGCGGGAGTTTTGCGGGATTCGGTTATGTATTGTCCTGCATCGTTTGGCAAAATAGGCAAGGGGTATTTCCGCCATTAAGTTAACAAAAACAGCAAGTGACGATTTATTATGGTAACTGCGAACCAGATGGTCGGAGGCTCAGATCTCCCAAGTGACTCATTTGTTAGCCGATATATCCGGTTTTAGTTGGTGCGATATGGGCCATGAATCGGAGTGTGGCCCATAAGTCTATGAGATATCAAAGAATTGCAATTATTTCCGAAGACGCGTGTAACCGGGGGATAAGGTGGCCTCCCCTTGGGGACGCCATATTGCCTTGTAATTCATTGAACTGTAAGCAAATTAATAAGCCTCGTGTTTCTTAAAAGCACGGGGCTTTTTAATGGTCTGATTTTGCATGTAATATTTTGGGGGTTCGAATTGCCCTCCCGATGCCACGCTATCCCCTGCAATTGGCCAACCTTGCCCATGCAGAAGTTAATCAAAATCTAGAGAAACTGGGATAGAAATGTTTGTGCGGGCACGACAATCGGGGGGCCTGCTCTGGCAAAACAATCGGCATCCACATAGTTCGCATCGAGAACGACCTGGAATGCAAACGGTGCGGCGAGTTGTTGCTGAAAATACTTCAGTGAAGGGCTTATTGATTCGTCGTGCTGTTTTACTTCTGCCAGAAACCACGGTTTCCCATCACGAGCGACCACGAAATCAACTTCGCGTTTCTCCTTGTCTCGCAGGTAGCCAAGTTCAAATTTTCCCAAGCCCATATCATTCCAGCCTTCGACCGCCTTGAGCAGGTGACAGGCGACAAACGTTTCCGCTTTGTCTCCCTGGTCTTTTATCGAAGCCCAATCGCGCAGAAACCATTTAGGTTCCTTGCGTAGTGATCGTGAGACATTTTTGAACCACGGTCTGATCAGAAAGCCAAGATGAAGGCTGACAAGAATATCAATCCACCGGCGGGTTGTGTCGATGGAGACGCGTACCTCATTTGCCAGATTGCCATAGATGAGTTGGTGGGTCGAGCGTTCGGCCAACAGTTTGACCAACAGTTCAAGCTGATCGAGTTGCTGTATTTGAGTGAGATCACGGATATCTTCCCGGACCAGTTGTTCGAGGCGCTGAGATTGCCAGCGACGACTGAAGCGCATGTCACGCTTCAGGAAGGGTTCCGGATAACCACCATGATTCCAGAGTGCATTGAAATTCGCGGGACTGATCTTCTTGGGTTGGCGAACAATCCGTTTTTCATCGGGTATCGCCTGAGTGAAGGTTTCAGCGACAGAAAAGGGATGCATCCGGTACAGGAAATACCGCCCCATCAGACTGTCACCGCCACGACGATAAACGTCCATGCGACTGCTTCCCGTGACTATGATGCGGAGTCGATCCGCATAAGTATCGAAGAATCCTTTAAGGAATTGCTTCCACCGGGGGAATTTGTGCAGTTCATCGAAGATGACGACCGGGGGAGTTCTGGACAAGCGGTCGAGTCTGTAAACTGGTCGATCAGCCTGGCAGGCCCGGCAAGAATGGATTCCCGATCATCGATATTGTCCCAATCGATATATGCATCACCGTGAACGCGACAGGTGGTGGTTTTGCCTACTTGCCTTGGACCGCTGATAAAAGCCATCTGTCGTTGCTTTGCCAGGTGTTCCGCCAGCAGCGTATCGTATATTCTCGTCCTTGGTTTCATGGCATATTATTATCAACGGCATCGTAGAATAGTCAAGACTATCCTACGCTATTATCGATAATGGTCATAAGTCAAGTCGTATTGTTGTGTGGCTCATACCCAGGTAATTCCTCGTTTTGAGCCGTATATCGATATACGAGATATTTCCGGATATGCTGAAGAGCCTTGCCGACAAGACGACCCGGGATATCTATGACGGTTTCAACAGTCGCCAGGCACGGAAGCTACCGCGTGAATTGCACGACAATGCGCGGCGATTGCTGGACCAGATCAATGCGGCGCCGACACTTGATACATTACGCATTCCAGCAAATTTCCGGTTGGAGAAATTAAACGGAGATTGGGCAGGATTCTGGAGCCTGCGGAGAAATGACCCATGGCGCATTGTTTTCCGTTGGCAGGCACAGGATGCGATGGATGTGCAAGTGATTGACTACCACTAGGTGAACGACATGTTACCGAAGAAACGCCCCCCGACACACCCCGGCGAGATGCTGTTGAAAGAGTTTCTGGAGCCACTGGGCGTGAACCAGAAAGCTTTCGCCGCACACCTCGGCTGGACGTATGCACGCCTTAACGAGGTGATCAACGGGCGTCGTCAGGTCAGCGCGGATTCAGCATTGGCGCTGGGTGAGGCGCTCAAGACCGGCCCCGAGTTCTGGTTGAACCTGCAACGCGACTGGGATCTCTGGCACGCCATGGATTCTCATCGGAAAGTTCCGCCGCTGAATAAGGCGGGGTAGCAAATCAGCGCCCGTTGAGAGCGCGCAGGCGGCGTGCACCGCGTAGACTGTAGATGGATCAATTCTCGATGCACGAAGGCGCCGTTTCTGGCTCAGATTACGGTGCAAATCAACAGGCGGGGACTCTTGGCAAACTGCGGGTTGAGGGTCTGTTTCAAAATCCTCTAAACAGGAAATCGATCGCATCCATGATCTGATCCCGTTGAACCTGAAGCGACAACACTTTCTTGCCAAGGACGCGTTTCGGAATTCCAGCGATCTGTTCGGTGATCATGGCCACCTGCACACCTTCGATTTCGAACTGAGGGTTGAGGTACTTGGCGGGTTGACCCCGTTCGGACAGCAGCGCGAGAGGAACGACGACGCGCGTGTTGACGGATTCCAGCAGATCCGACTGGATTTCCAGCAGATAGGGAATAGCGGCTGCGCTGTCCGGGTTAGGATTCAGGCAAACATCGAACTGGGCCATCAGAACTGACGTAGTCCATCGCTGAACACCCCGTGCTTCTCGACAAACGCATTGTAGTCGTCTAAAGCAGGGCGGTTTTCCTTGAGCCACTGCGCGCGCCGCTTCTGTCTGATCAGGTGAATGAGTTGCTGTTCAAGGGTGGCGGACAGATTGATCTTAAGGCTCTTGGCCTCCTGCAAGAGGTCACTGTTGATACTGACATTTGCCGCTTTTTTGGGGGCGTTGGTGTTGTATAGGTCGCTCATCGGAAACGGGTCCCAGGTTAGTTTCGCAGACAGTATGCGCGTATACTATGCGCATAACAAATGCGCGTCAAGCCGGCGGGTAAAGCGTAGCTCCAGAGGTCGTAAAGTCAACTCATTGATATATAATTAGATGTGGAATGTTTGTGAGGTGGCCTGTAAGCGGGGGATAAGGTCGACTGCCCTTGGGGACGCCCATTAAGACAGAGATTTGCTTACCAGGCTCGCCTTGCCATCTGAAAATCATCGGAAAAAGATTCGCGCAACTCGGTAGGGGGGCCGATGGACGAATCCACCTTCAAGCAGAAGCTTTACCGCGCCTCCATCATGCAGGAAATCCACAACCGCCTCGACGACTGGCGGGGCCATATCCGGGGTCTGCGCCCCCTTTAGCTGTACGCGCCCTGGAACGCGCATATATTCACCTATTTGCTTTTCCTGATGGCATCAACAAGTGCTGCAGCAGCGTCGGCCATACCTGAGAGCGGGTTTTCCTGACAATACTTGTCTAAATACGCGGCCATAGCGTCGGAGTCTGTTTCTTTCAGGTCAGCTATGTCGTAATACCCGGCAGCCGAAATCCATCCCGACACCCAGAAAATATCTGAGACCCAAATAAACGATTCACGGTCTTGAAGCCATCGATCACAAGATTTACTGCCTGGGCTTAACACGGCGTATTCGGCAGAACTAGCTCCGGAAACCAAACAGCACAGTATTAGCGCCGCGGTTATTCTTTTCAGGTTGTTTGTAATCAACGCCTGCTCCTCCTGCTCTTAACCTTGTTTAGCTGTGCATAAGCCTGTGCAGAATACCGCAGTCAATCCGGCCTGTGTATGGCGAATTGCTATTGCAGCTGCCACGGGTAACTGTATAGCCCGCCGCAATGAGATTTCCACTGGAATTGGTTGAGGTCAGCACGGCGGCTGGTGGTTTCGCCAGTGATTTCGGATGGTGTGTCGCCGTCGAGCGACGTGCGCACGCGATGCGCGTTACAGGAATCGATCGAGTGCTGAGAGATTGGGCGCACGTCTCCGAGAGCGATTGAGGACCGGGAGCTGCTGTTTCACGCGCTGGCTGTCGGCGGCGACTGCCTTCGCGCCACCCGGTCCGAGGAGCCTGGCGATCGTTATCAGGAGATGGAGGAGTATCAGCAGACCCTGCATGGCAGTGCGGGGTAGGGAACGCTGCTAACAGGGGCAAGACTATCCAGGTCATCGTCTGCGGGCGAACATTACGAATTCGCGATGGGCAGGCGTTTCGAGACCTCGCTTTCATATGTCTTGATCGAACCGGAAAGTCATGTACCTTATGTGTTAGAATGTCGGATGCTCCACGCCGCCTCGCTATTTCTCTCGGCAGATAGCGGGGTATTCCCCGGTTCCTCAAGGGCGAACAACCTTCTCTCGGCGTTCAGTACGCTGTAACACCTCGCCAAACGATCAGTGGCCAGGCTCAGGCGGCCGGGTATGGCAGCAGTTTGCCTGACGATCACCCATCAACTATCTGGAGCAAACATCATGACAAAAGAACGCAGCAGTCACAGGGAAGACAAGAAAAAACCCGCTATGACACCGAAAGAAAAGAAAGCCGCGAAGAAGTCCAAGAAGGAATCAAGGGATGTCCTGAGTGTTGAGAGGTCTCGCTGAACCTGGTCAGACTGGCAACACCGTCCGATAAGTGAATACTGTGTGGGTATCTCCCGCCAACAGACAGTAAATTCGCAAATTGTACCGCCGGGGGCCGCGACGGCGGTACTCATTGCTAAGCATCCAGCTTCACCATGCGTGACCACCGAACGCTGATTACGTTGAGATCACCACGGATGCCAGGGCGTCTTCACGACAGGGTTTGCTTGGTTACCGCAACGGGAGTCCTCTAAGGTACCTGGGTCCTCGTTTGTTCCCTGTGAGTGCCATAATGTACTGGTCAGATGCTCATTAACTTGTACCCGCGAACCCCGGAGCGCCGCTGTCATTGAGCGAACTGTACAATTCTGTCACGCTGGCGGTGTTGGTCCGATTCGCTGTCGAAATACTCCGCTCCCAGCACCTGTGCTGCGCCGGCCACCCCGGATTCAAACGAGGATAACCACATAATAAGCAAACAGGGTTTGTTTTCGGCGCGCACCCGAAGTGCGTTGCGCAATGACCGGGATACGGAGTTGCTGCGCTCCGAATTGTTCAGCATCGAGCAACTGAAGCGTCATGCGGTAACGCTGGCTGGCCGGCATCGCATCGACCCGCGTCCCGGGCCGGACAGGTTGTTGCCACGGCTGGCCGACAATGCCCGCGTTCTGCTGGCAGCATATGACGTCGTCACAGCGGCGGCAGCCACCCCGGGACAACGGATCGCGCCGGCAGAGGCCTGGTTGCTGGACAATTTCTATCTCATCGAGCAGCAGATCGCTCTGGCGCGTCGGCACCTGCCGCGTGGCTACAGCCGGCAGTTGCCGCGCCTGGCTGATGGTCCATCAGCCGGTTTCCCCCGCATCTATGACCTGGCGCTGGAGTTGATCTCTCACATGGACGGGCGTGTCGACAGCGACAACGCGACCCAGTTCATTGCTGCCTACCAGACCGTTGAACCGTTGCGGCTGGGCGAATTGTGGGCATTCCCGATCATGCTCCAGTTGGCGCTGCTGGAAAACCTTCGGCGCGTCGGGGTACGTATCGCCCGTCGGCGCGAGGAGCGCGATGCGGCTATCAGGTGGGCAGACCGCATGCTGGCGACGGCGGAAAGGGAGCCGAAACAGCTTATCCAGTTGCTGGCCGAGTTTGCCAATGCCGATGTAGCTCTGACCGCGCCGTTCGTGGAGGAGTTTTACGCCAGACTCCAGGCTCAGGGACCGGTCATGGCGTTCGTTCAAACCTGGCTCGAGCAACAGCTGCTCGAACAAGGGGTGACCGCAACGCAATTGTCAGCGGCGGCTGGCCGCACGGCGGCGACCAACCAGATTTCCATCGCCAACAGTGTCGGCAGCCTGCGCTTCATCGGCGCAATGGACTGGAGGAATTACGTCGAGTCGCTCAGTGTCGTTGAACAGACATTGTGTGAAGACCCGGCGGGGATGCACGCCAGCCAGGATTTCGCCACCCGCGACCGGTACCGGCATGTCATCGAAGACGTGGCGCGGGGCAGTTCGCGCAGTGAAGTAGCGGTGGCACGCGAAGCTGTTGTTCTGGCGCAGGCTGCTGCAGCACGCGTGGGTACCACCGACCGCAGCGCGCATGTCGGATACTACCTGATCGATCACGGACGGCAGAGTCTGGAGCGTGCGGTCGGTTGCCATCTGCCGTGGAACAAACGGGTCAGCCGGGCGAGCCGGCATTTCCGCCTGTTCCTTTACCTCGGGCCCATCCTGTTGCTCACGCTGCTTTCGACATCGGTGGTGCTGCTCTCTTTCGGCGGCTTCGTGCCGGGAGACTGGCGCTACTGGTTCTTTGCGATCACCGGCATCATCGCTGTCTCGCAGCTGGCCGTTCCGCTGGTGAACCACTTCGTCACACTCGTCCTGCCGCCGCGCGCCTTACCACGCCTGGATTTTTCGCAAGGAATACCTGCCGTGCACCGCACTATGGTGGTTGTCCCCACCTTGCTGAGCGGGCCGCAGGACATCGATGATCTTCTCGAAGCCCTGGAGATTCGCTATCTCGGTAATCGCGATCCAAATCTGTTCTTTGCCCTGCTGACCGATTTCCCTGACGCGCCCGAGCGCACCCTGCCAGACGATGACGCCTTGCTCGCGCGCGCGCGCGCGGCTGTCCAGGCCCTCAACGAGACCTACCGCGAGGACCGGCCGTGCATCTTCTATCTGTTTCACCGGCCCCGGGTGTGGAACCCCTGCGAAGGGGTGTGGATGGGATACGAACGCAAGCGCGGCAAACTGGAACAGTTCAATGCCTTGCTGCGGGGAGGGGAGCAAACAGCCTTCCCGGACAGTGTAGGTGATGTCTCTATCCTGCCTTCGATCAGGTACGTCATCACCCTGGACACCGACACGCAACTGCCCCGCGACGCGGCCCGCACACTTATCGGTAACATGGCTCATCCTCTCAATCGGCCGGTGTTCGATGCCGACAAGGGACGCATTGTCGAAGGCTACGCGATCCTGCAACCACGCGCGTCGATCAGCCTGACCAGTGCAAGTCAGTCACGCTTCACGAAACTGTTCGCGGGTGAGTCAGGCATCGATCCCTACAGCCGCCAGGTATCGGATGTCTACCAGGATATGTTCGGGGAAGGGTCGTTCATCGGCAAGGGCATCTACGACGTGGATGCATTTCGCCAGGCCATCGATGGACGCTTTCCCGAGAATTGCATTCTCAGTCATGATCTTCTGGAAAGCGGCTATGCGCGTTCGGCACTGGTGACCGATGTAGAACTCATTGAAGAGCACCCGGCCAGTTACACCATGGAGGCCAGCCGCCGACACCGGTGGATACGCGGCGACTGGCAGCTTGCCGGCTGGCTGCTCCCGCGCGTGCCGGGACCGCCCGGGTTAAAGGGATCGGAAACCCGGCGGCAGCCGAACCCGCTTACCGCTCTGTCGGTGTGGAAGCTCTTCGACAACCTGCGACGCAGCCTCGTGGCGCCGTCGCTGCTTGCCTTGCTGGCAGGAGGTTGGCTGTTCGGTCCGGGACCGGCGTGGTTCTGGACCCTGCTGGTCGCGGCTGTGGTGTTCCTGCCCACCTTGCTGGGAGCCGCGATCGAGTTCATGCGCAAGCCGGAAGAGCGCGACTGGCAGGTGCACCTGGTCCTGACAGGCAGATCCGCGGGGCGCCCAACCGCGCTCGCGTGTCTCACGCTGGTCATGTTGCCCTACGACGCAATAATCTGCCTGGATGCCATTCTGCGTTCGGGTGTGCGGATGCTGTTCACTCGGCGCGGATTGTTGCTCTGGCAACTGCGCTCCTATGCAAGCCGCAACGCGCGCCATACGCTGGTGGAGTTTTTCAGGGAGATGTGGGTCGCACCCGTTGTGGCGCTGGTGCTGGCCTTTGCATTGTGGCAAATCCGTCCGGCGGAGTGGTTGTTCTGGACGCCCCTGTTGTTGCTCTGGCTGCTGTCGCCCGGCGTCGGCTGGTGGATCAGCCGGCCGCTGGTGTCGCCCGTGCCGGATCTGAGCGCGGATCAACGCGCGTTCCTGCGGGGGGCGGCCCGGCGCACCTGGCGCTTCTTCGCGGACTTCGTGGGTCCACAGGACAACTGGCTGCCGCCCGATAACTTTCAGGAATATCCGGCTCCGGCCATCGCCTCGCGGACCTCGCCGACGAATATCGGCATGTCGCTGCTGGCGAACCTGGCGGCGTACGATTTCGGTTATATCTGCGCCGGGGAATTTCTGCGTCGCACCGGGAACACTCTGGCTACGATGGAAAAGCTGGAACGCTACCGCGGCCATTTCTACAACTGGTACGACACCCGCACGCTGCAACCGCTGCGCCCGCAATACGTCTCTTCAGTGGACAGCGGCAACCTGGCCGGCAGCTTGCTCACCTTGCAGGCGGGACTGGCCGAGTTGAAAGATCAGCCGGTGCTGTCATCAAACGCGTTTCAGGGGCTGCAGGACACCTTGCAGGTGCTCGCCGAACACCTGCCCGCGTCACCCGCTCCGGAGCTTGCGAAGCAAGTCAGGATCCTGCAGGACATACTCCACTCACACACGTTGAACGGGCCGCCACAGACGCTGACTGCCGTCGATAGCTTGCTGGATGAGATTCACCGGACTGGCGGGGGGCTGGTCGCATGCCTGCCTGCGGATATCGATATCGATGGCGAACTGTATTACTGGGCGCAGGCCTTCGACCGGCAGGCCTGCGCACTTCGCGACGACCTTGAATTCCTGGCGCCCGAGCCGGGGCACTTCAGCAACATACCGACGCTGGCGGAACTGGCCAGAGACAGCACAGGGTACCCTGAACCCCGGTGGTCAGCTGGTGCAGCCGCGGTGGCAGTGCCCGGTTACAAAACTGCGGTGGAGCGGCTCACAGGCATCGACGACCTGGTGAATCGTTGCCGTGAACTGGCGGTGATGGATTTCGAGTTTCTCTACGATACGTCGCGCGGCTTGCTGACCATCGGTTACGACGTGGGCGAACGGCGCCGCGATCCGTCCTGCTACGACCTGCTGGCATCAGAGGCGCGCCTGGCCAGTTTTCTGCTCATCGCGCAGGGACAGGTACCGCAGAAGCATTGGTTCGCACTCGGCCGCCTGCTGACCAGTCATGGCGGCGACGTGAGCCTGATTTCGTGGAGCGGCTCGATGTTCGAGTACCTCATGCCGCGGCTGATCATGCCCAGTTACGACAACACCTTGCTGGATCAGACCTGCAAGGCGGCGGTGTCGCGCCAGATCGAATACGGCCGACAACGTGCTGTGCCGTGGGGCATTTCCGAGTCCGGCTATAACGCTACCGATATGCACCAGGTGTATCAGTATCGCGCGTTCGGTGTGCCCGGGCTCGGCTTCAAGCGCGGGCTGGGAGACGACCTGGTTATCGCGCCTTACGCCAGCGCACTGGCGCTGACGGTTATGCCGGTCGAAGCCTGTCGCAACCTGCAGGTGCTGGCCGCCAATGATTTCCTCGGCGACTATGGCTTCTACGAGGCGATCGATTACACCCCCTCACGCGTACCGCGGGGTAAGAATCACGCCATCGTACGTACCTTCATGGCGCATCACCAGGGCATGAGCCTGCTGGCCTTCGAGCATGTATTGCTCAACCGGCCGATGCAGCGCCGCTTCATGTCGGATCCCCTCGCACGGGCCACGGAATTGCTGCTGCAGGAGCGGGTGCCGAAGAAGGGCGCTACCCTGCACCCGCACGCCGCTGAAGTGAGCGCCGCCGCGCGACCCGCTGCCGCGGAAGCAGGGGCGATCATGCGGGTGTTCAGCGACCCGAACACAGCGATACCTGAAGTTCACCTGTTGTCCAACGGCAGGTACCACGTCATGGCGACCCATGCCGGCGGAGGTTACAGCCGCTGGCGCGACCTGGCCGTCACCCGTTGGCGCGAGGACGCCACTTGCGACTGCTGGGGGACATTCATCTACTTGCGCGACCGCGACACGGGACGTTACTGGTCAACCGCGTATCAACCGACACTGCGCAAGGCCGACCACTACGAGGCGATCTTCGTGCAGGCGCGCGCCGAATACCGGCGCCGCGATGCAGCGATCGAAGCGCACACCGAGATCAGTGTTTCACCTGAAGACGACGTCGAGATCCGTCGTGTCACCCTCACCAACCTGTCGTCGCGCAGCCGGCAGATCGAGGTGACGAGTTACGCGGAAGTCGTGTTGGCGCCGTTGAATGCCGACCTTGCGCATCGCGGTTTCAGCAACCTGTTCGTGCAGACCGAAATCCTGCCCGACCGGCAGGCGATCCTTTGCACCCGGCGTCCCCGCACACCGGGGGAGCAGGTGCCGTGGATGTTTCACCTGTTGGCAGCGCCTGGCGCGGTCGCGGACGAGCCCAGTTACGAGACGGACCGCGCCAGATTCATCGGGCGGGGCCGCACGGCGGCCAACCCCGCAGTGCTGGATAGCAGTGACAGCGCGTCGACCCTGTCCAACACGGATGGTTCGGTGCTCGATCCCATCGTGGCGATCCGCCGTACCGTCGTCCTGGCAGCCGACGAATCCGCGACCGTGCAGATCATCTCCGGTGTCGCGGACACGCGTGAGGCAGCACTGGCTGTGCTGGAAAAGTATTGTGACCGGCACTTCGTTGAGCGTGCCTTTGAAATGGCATGGTTTCAGAGTCAGGAGGTGCTGCGCCACCTCAACGCAAGCGAAGCCGACGCACAGGTCTACGGGCGCCTGGCCAATTCCGTCATCTACAGCAATGCGGTGCATCGCGCCGCGCCCAGCGTCATTGCCCGCAACCAGCTGGGGCAGTCCGGACTGTGGAGTTTTGCCGTCTCGGGCGATCTGCCGATCATCCTGGTACGCATCGGCGACTTGAATCGCATCGAGCTGGTAAAGCAGGTGCTGCAAGCGCATGCCTACTGGCGCACGAAGGGTCTGGCTACGGACCTGATCATTGTGAACGAGGATTTCTCCGGCTACCGGGCGGTGCTGCAGGACCAGATCATGGGGCTCATTAACGCAGGTCCCGAAGCGCAGATTATCGATAAACCAGGCGGGGTTTTCGTACGGCGCGCCGAACAGCTTTCCGAGGAGGACCGGGTGTTGTTCCAGACCGTCGCCCGCGTCGTGCTCACCGATAGCGCTGAGACACTGGTCGAGCAGCTGGAACGCCGCGTGTCGCTAGAGCGCTTGCCCGGCCATGTGGAGCCGTTGCTGCAAGCGGCGGCTGAAGCGGTCCATCCGCTGTCGGTGCGCGAACGTGTTTTCTGCAACGGCCTGGGGGGCTTCACGCCCGACGGGCGGGAATACGTCGTTACCCTGGAGCCTGGCCAGAGCACGCCGGCGCCGTGGGTCAATGTCATCGCCAGCCCGCATATTGGCACCGTCGTCAGCGAGAGCGGGGGCGCCTATACGTGGGTGGAAAATGCTCACGAGTTCCGGCTGACGACCTGGCACAACGACCCCGTCAGCGACAGCAGCGGCGAGGCCTTATACATCCGCGACGAGGAAACGGGTGCGTTCTGGTCGCCGACATCGTTGCCCGCCTGCGGTCGCTCCGGGTATGTGTGCCGGCACGGGTTCGGCTATAGCGTGTTCGAGCACTACGAGGCGGGCATCGCCTCGGAACTGTCGACCTACGTCGCCATGGACGCACCGGTGAAGTTCGCGGTAATAAAGCTGCGCAACCATTCGATGCGCTCGCGCAGCTTGTCGCTGACCGGGTATTGGGAGCTGGTGCTCGGCGAGTGGCGGCACGCCAATCTGATGCACATCGTGACCGAAACGGATCCGCACAGCGGGGCGCTGTTTGCCCGCAATGCCTATGGGCGCGAATGCGCCAATCGGATCGTTTTTGTGCAGGTCAGCGAGCGGGAGCGTACGGTAACCGGCAACCGTAAGGAGTTCATAGGCCGCAACGGTTCTCTGACCAGCCCGGCAGCCATGCGCCGCAAGCGCTTGTCGGGCAGGGCGGGCGCGGGTCTCGATCCGTGTGCTGCGATGCAGACCCGGATCGAACTGGCCGCGGGGCAGGAGCGCGAGGTCGTGTTCGTATTCGGCGCCGCCCGCAACAGCGACGAAGCACAGTATTTTATGCAGCGTTTCGGTGGACTGACCGGTGCACGACAGGCATTGGAAGCGGTGTGGGAATACTGGAACCGCACCCTGGGCGCAGTGCACGTGGAGACGCCGGACCCGGCGCTGGACGTGTTGGCCAATGGCTGGCTGGTGTACCAGACACTGTCCTGCAGGCTCTGGGGACGTAGTGGCTACTATCAGTCCGGTGGTGCCTACGGGTTCCGTGATCAGTTGCAGGACACCATGGCGCTGATTCATGCGACACCGTGGCTGGCCCGCGAGCAGTTGATCCGTTGCGCCGCACGCCAGTTTCTCCAGGGTGACGTGCAACACTGGTGGCATCCACCCAACGGACAAGGCGTGCGCACCCATTTCTCCGATGACTATCTGTGGCTGCCGTACGCAACCTGTCGTTATGTGCTGGCGACGGGCGATACCGGCGTACTCGACGAGTCGGTGCATTTTCTGGAGGGCCGCGAGTTGAATCCGCAAGAGGAGGCTTACTACGACCAGCCGCAACGTTCGGCCGAAGCGGCGAGCCTGTATGAACATTGCGTACGCGCACTCAAACACGGTTTGCGCTTCGGCGACCATCAGTTACCGCTGATGGGCTGCGGCGACTGGAACGATGGCATGAATCTGGTCGGTCGCGACGGCAAGGGCGAGAGCGTCTGGCTGGCATGGTTCCTGTACCAGAACCTTCGGCTGTTCGCTGACCTGGCGCGTGGCCGGGACGACGCGGCCTTTGCCCAACTCTGCACCGGCCAGGCTGAGCGGCTGCTCAGCAACATCGAGGCCCATGCCTGGGACGGCGGCTGGTATCGGCGCGCCTGGTTCGATGATGGCACACCCCTGGGTTCGTCGGACAATGACGAGTGCCAGATCGATTCTATCAGCCAGAGCTGGGCGGTCATTTCGGGCGGCGGTGATCCGGCGCGCGCCCGTCAGGCGATGGGGGAGGTGGACAAGCGCCTGGTGCGGCGCGATGCGCAGTTAATCCAGCTGCTCACACCACCGTTCGACCAATCGGACCTCGAGCCCGGCTATATCAAGGGTTACGTGCCCGGGGTGCGCGAGAACGGTGGCCAGTATACCCATGCCGCGGTCTGGACCACGATGGCGTTTGCCATGCTGGGTGACGGGGAGCGCGCGTGGGAATTGTTCACCCTGATCAATCCTGTCAATCACGCCAGTGAGCCGCATGATGCCGAACGCTACAAGGTCGAGCCGTACGTCATGTGCGCGGATATTTACGCGGCGCCGCCACACACGGGCCGGGGCGGTTGGAGCTGGTATACCGGTGCGGCGGGCTGGATGTACCGGCTGAGCGTGGAAACACTGCTGGGCCTGCAACTGGAAGTCGACCGTCTGCGCATTACACCCTGTATCCCACCTCACTGGCAGTCCTACAAAATCCACTACCGCTATCGCGAGACGGTCTACCACATCACGCTCAGGCGCGGCGCTGAACCGGCGCAGCATGTGGGCCGGGTGACGCTGGACGGTGTTCTGCTGCCTGGAGTCGACGTGGACGCGGCAGGACGGCCGCAAGGCATAATTCCCCTTGTTGACGACCGCCGGGAGCACTTCGCCGACATGGAGCTTAGCTGACCGCATTGGCGGCGTGGAAGAGCGTCGCACGGGGATCGGGTAATCCAACCGGAGTCGTTGCAGAACGAACGCCCCCATTGTCTCATTAGCGCAGTTGATTGGCTTTGTGGAGACAATGAGAGGATACTACCTGAAGCACTTCGTCTGTGAGTACGAAGAACCCTCTGCCGCATAACAGTGACCCACCGGTCATTATTGCGCGTCACACTCCTTTCTCGCGAACTCCGAGCTGCCATCTGCTGTTGTGCCGTGACTTGCCATGGGCAAGCAAGCGGCGCCCGGCCCCACATGCAATTCACTCAGGACAACTCCATGACCCAATTCACCAACAATGCTCAGGACTCCGAAACGGCCAGTCAATACGCCGCTATCCGCCGCACAGAACTGACCGGCCAGCGCTGGAACCGCAGCAAATCCGCCGACCTGGCGAAAAAAGAAGGAATGAGCTTAAGCGACGCGCATTGGACGGTGATCGTCTATCTGCGCACTTACTATCTGCAATATGGCCTGCCGAGATTTGCCAGGACGACCGCCAGGGCTCTCAATAAGCGATTCTCCGCCCAGGGTGGCAACAAGTATCTCTATGGTCTGTTCGCCGGCGGTCCGGTGACCCAGGGCAGCCGCCTCGCCAACCTGCGCACGCCCGCAAACGCCACCGACCTTTCGTTTGGCACCAGCTACTGACAGCCACTGGATGAGGACGAGGGAATGACAGTTCATCAGAACGTGACATCGGGCGCGCACAAGCCGGGGTATCCGAATGCCATCGCAGAACGGTAACGGTGGGCGGGGCAACCCCTGGGGTAGCGGGGCCAACGCCGGTCCCCCCGATCTCGAGGCGCTTGTCCGGCAGGGGCAGGACCGGCTCCGGGGGATGCTGCCGGGCGGCGGAGCGCGTGGCGTCGGCGTTGTTGTCGTTCTCCTTCTGCTGGGTCTCGGCGCATGGACGGCGTATTACACAGTGCCGAGCGACTCTGTCGCTGTTGTGCAACGTTTCGGAAAATATCTCAAAGAGGTTCCGCCGGGACTGCATTTCAAGCTGCCCCTGGGCATCGATACGGCGACCATCGTTCCCGTCAAACGGCAACTGAAGCAGGAATTCGGGTTCACGACGCCGGGTGCCAGCGATCCGTACCAGAGTCCCAGCGGCGGAGAGCGGGATACAAAGCGGGAAACGGAAATGGTGACAGGTGACCTGAACGCCGCACTGGTGGAATGGGTGCTGCAATACCGCATTTCCAATCCAGTTAAATTCCTGTTCGAAGTGCGCGAGCCTAGTGAAACGCTCCGCTATGTGTCCGAATCCGTGATGCGGGAAGTCGTCGGCGACCGCACCGTGGACGAGGTGATCACCATCGGCCGACAGGAAATCGAAACCGAAGCGCTGGCCAAGATGCAGGCACTGTCAACCAAGTACGCCATGGGGATCAGCATCGATCAGGTGCAATTGAAAAACATCAATCCGCCCCAGCCGGTGCAGGCATCGTTCAACGAGGTCAACCAGGCCCAGCAGGAGAAAGAGAAGCTGATCAACGAAGCGCGGCGCGACTACAACAAGGTGATCCCGCTGGCCGAAGGCGAGAAGGATCAGCGCATCCGCGAGGCGGACGGCTACCGGCTGAAGAGAATCAATGAAGCGGAAGGCGATGTGGCCCGCTTCAGCGCCTTGCTGGCGGAATACAGCAAGGCCCCGGAAGTCACCCGCCGCCGCATCTATATCGAGACCCTGCAGGACGTTATGCCGGGGATACGCTCCAAGATCATTGTCGACGAGCAGACGCGCAGCATACTGCCTCTGCTTAATCTCGATGCCCACAAGGGGGACCAGCCATGAAGCTCTGGAACATCGCGATCCTGGCCGTATTGGGTATCGGCGCATTCGTGCTGGCGAGTTCGGTCTACACGGTGAGTGAAGTCGAGCAGATGATCATAACCCAGTTCGGCAAGCCGGTTGGTGCGCCGGTGACCAGCGCCGGCCTGAAGGTCAAAGTTCCCTTCATCCAGGAGGTCAATCCGATTGACAAACGGGTGCTGGAGTGGGATGGCAATCCGTCGGATATGCCGACCAAGGACAAGCTCTACATTTCGGTCGATCTGTTCGCGCGCTGGCGGATTACCGATCCCCTCCAGTACTTTCTGCGCCTGCGTGATGAACGCAGTGCCCAATCCCGCCTGGACGATATTCTGGGCAGCGAGACGCGTAATGCGGTCGCCAAGCATGAACTGATCGAAATCATCCGCACCACCAGGGGTCGCGTGCCGCTACGCGACGCCCTCCTGACCGACGCGGAACGGGAGCTGGATATGGGGTCGCTGGTGCCGATCCAGAAAGGCCGCAAGCTGGTCGAGCAGGAGATCTTTGCGGCGGCGGCCGAGAAGGTCCGCGTGTTTGGCATCGAATTGCTCGATATCCGCTTCAAGCGCATCAACTACAATGAGAGCGTGCGCCCGAAGATCTACGATCGCATGATCAGCGAACGCCGGCAGATCGCGGAACGCTTCCTTTCGGAAGGCAACGGGGAGGCCGCCAGAATCCGCGGCAACCGGGTGCGCGACCTCAACAAGATCCAGTCTGAAGCCTACCGGCAGGTCGAGGAGATCCGCGGCGTGGCGGACGCGAAAGCGACCGAAATCTACGCCAGTGCTTACAACCAGAGCCCCGAAGCGGTGGCGTTCTATGAGTTCACACGCACCATGCAGTCCTACCGGTCTATCATCGCCGAAAACACGACCCTGGTCCTTTCCACGGACAGTGATCTGTTCAAATTTATGAAGAGCATGACGCCGGGTGACGACGTCGATGCGGTCCAGACGTCCGGTGCCCAGCGATGAGGTTGAGCTTCCCGAATCCAAGCCGCAGTTTCGATGCCAGTAAATGCCGCGTCTGCTTCTGGGGCTACGATCGCACCATCGAGGTTTCGTTCTTTGTGGAAGCGGATGCTCTGAAACGCCTCCGCCCGGAGATGACTGGCGCCGAAACCGGATTGCTCGAGGCGTTCGATGCCGTACGCGACCGCATACATGAGGTCGCGGACAAAGTCTATGCGCGCGACGACAAACGCTCCTATGCTTACATACTGGTGGCGGACGAGTTTTGACGAGTGCTGGGCGCGTCGCCTACAACGGTGCGCCCAGGTGATAAGAGTACGAATTGCTTACCGCATTCTTGACGTCCGGAACCCGTGCGGCGGACACACTCAGAGACCTGATCCCGGTTCTCAGCACCCCGGGAATGGCATCGATCCGCCCCGCAAGCTCCCCACAAAGAGACACCGGAGTGTCACCGGATTCCCTGACTATCAACTCGATGAGTCGCAGGATGGCCGGGTGGTCGTCCATGAAGTATTCGGTAACCATGGGGTTTTCGCGCCCGGCGGCCATGGTGTACTGCGTGAGGTCATTAGAGCCGATGCTGAAAAAGTCCACGTGCTGCTTCAGGGAGCGGATTGACAACGCCGCTGCCGGCGTTTCGATCATCGCGCCGAGGCGCGGCAACTGGGGAATACTCATTTCGGCGGCCAATTGCTGCAATTGCCCCGCGACCTGAACCACATCGCTCTCGGTGGTCACCATCGGTATCAGTACCCCGATGCGAAATTGCCGAGACACTTCCAGCACGGCCCGCAGCTGCGCCTCCAACAGGTCGGGATACGCGCGCAGCACCCGCACGCCACGACGCCCAAGGAAGGGATCGGCTTCCGGTGGCAGATGGAGGTAGATCGGGTTCTTGTCGGCGCCGATGTCGAGAAGACGCACGTCGATATGCCGTCCTCGTGCCGGGTCAAGGCTGTGTACAAGAAATTCCGCGAATTCCTTTTCGGAGGGAAAGTGTTTCGCGGACATGAAGAAAGGCTCAGTCCGAAACAGGCCGATTCCATCAGCGCCGCGTTCCATGGCACGCTCCACATCTTCGCGACTGCGGACGTTGGCCATAACGGCAATCTCGGTTCCGTCCAGGGTGACCGCCCCCTTGCCGGGGCTGATGCGTGCAATCGCCTGCTTGCGCTCGCGCGCTTCATCAAAGGCTCTTGCGTACCTTTGCAGGGATCGAGAGTCCGGGTTCACCACCGCCGTTCCCTCCGCCCCGTTGACAAGCACAACGTCTCCGGTGTGCACGGTATCGAGTAGATCGGGGATTCCGCCCACACAGGGAATGCCCAGCTCGCGGGCAAGCAGCGCCGCATGCGCGGCGGGGCCGGCGAACTCTGCGAGTACAGCGACGGTGGAAGAACGCGAGAGAAACACGGTATCCGAAGGCAGCAGGCGACGCGCCACGAGTACAGTGTTTGCAGGCAGGTTCTCCAGACTGTGTGCGTGGATTCCGGCTAACGACAGCAATAATCTGCGGGATAGATCATCTATATCATCTCCACGCTCCCGCAGCACTTGGTTATTCATGTCTCTGAATCGGCGTGCCAGCAGTCTGAAGACCGTTCTGACCACCTGCTCGGCATTGATGAGCTCTGCCTCCAGGATCCGTTTCAGTTCATCAACGACAGCGGCATCAAGCAGCATAGCCTCCTGGGCAAGGAAGATATCCGCCGACTGCCGGCCCAACTTGCGCTCAATCTGCTGTGCGTCGATCGTCAGGCTCTGCCGCACATCGTCGATGGCCTTCTCGATTCTGGCCTGCTCTTCGCCGATCTGGGCACGGTCTATTCCATAGAGTGCGGAGTCTCGCTGAAGCACGTCTATGTAGACGAATGCCTTCCCTTTGGCCAGCCCAGATGATACTGCTGTCCCGACCAGCGTAAGCATATTGTCTGTTCCGGACTCAGCCCTCATCAGTCGCATCTCTTTCCACAGGACGGCTGCACCTTGGCCAATCCCGTCAAGGCTGAACGCAGCTATCCTGTCGCCTGCGGTAAGGCCGGTCACATTGCCAGTCGCTTCCGGAATAATCAAGGTGAGCGGTCTCCGGCACCTGCACAGCGACGCAGGCTCCGTTGGCCGGTCGATAGCCGCGATCGCACTCCCATCCCGATCCGTACGAAGAGTCGGTCAAATATCCGTGTGCTGGTACCGCGATGGCGACGCAGGTCGCGTCCACCGGTTGATACCCCCGCTCGCATTTCCAGCTGTCGCCGGCGGAAGTGAGATAGGCGTTCGACGGCACCTCGACAGTGAGGCAGCTATCATCGACCGCTCGATATCCACGTTCGCATTTCCACCTGTCGCCGGCGGAATTGAGATAAGCGTTTGGCGGTACGCTGACGGCAAGGCAGATCTCATCCACCACCCGATAACCGTGACCGCAGTTCCAGCCGCGTCCGTAGGGGGTATTCGTCGGGTAGGCATTTGCCGGCAGCTGAACGGGGGCGCAGGTCCCATTTTCCGCCCGATAGCCTGGATTACACTCCCATCCGCTTCCGTAGCTCTTGGCGCGTGCATTCTCGGGCACCGCGACGGGACCACTCTGGGCGAACACAAAGCCGGGAGCAGCTCCCACGAGTGCCAAAAGAATTGCGGAGTGCATGGCTATGGCACGTGTTTGTGGTGTCTTATTCATGGGTCGTTCCTCATTGTAGATGCCGGATGCCGCCCCAGGTGCGTTGCCGGAAAAAAGGTGTGCGCGGGTTGCCGCCTGTCTCTGTCCATCGAGGCATTCTCCGTGCTAGTGCGCGGCTTGCGTCGATGGCCTGGTGATTTTCGAAAAAGGCGGGATCAAGCGGTCGCCAAGCGGGATATGCGGTGCAGCAACACGCAGCAGCAATCTGGAGCATCGGCGTGCCACGTGGTCACTGCGCCGCAGCAACGTGGGGTTGTTAAGCGAGGGTCGGCGAGTTTTCCTCAACCCTTGTAAGCATGGGTCATTACAGGGTTACCACGTGAGCGGTTCAGCCGCCACGGTCGTCTTGATCTGTGCCTGGGTATGGCAAGCGCAAGTTCGGATGGTTGAGCGGCGTGTCCCGATAAGCAGGGTCGACGGTGGCGATGAGATGCTCCGGTTCATGCAAACGATGGCTCTGGGTCTGATCGCGCGGCAGTGGATCGGTGGCCAGCCAATTCAAATATTCGAATTTGATGGCGGGTGTTGCGTGGGAAGGTGACGATCTGGACATGGTGATCTCCTGTGACTCATCGCCTGCCGCTTGTATGGCTGCACGTTGTGCGCCGCTTCCTGCGGAAGCGCCATCCTTTCATAAAGGCGCCGATTGGCGGCAAAGGGTGTGGCGATGGTCGAGTGATAAGTATAGGCCTTTTCCCGAGAAATAGCCGATCATATTTATTGATAAGGCGGAGGCGGTTTGATGTCGAATCGCATCGTACGGGAATATGAGGCTATAAGCCGGCACGAGTTCCATGGAATGTGTTCGCAGACCGGACAGTTCCGACTGTGGTGCGGACCATGCAGTTAGTACCGCGCAGGCTGAGGCGATCAGGAATCGGCCCTGGCGCGCGTTGGACTCATCGATTGCTGCCGCGCGGTCGGCAACTGTGCCGACTCTGGCGAGCAGTCATCAATACCTGGTTTGGTTCGTGCCTTTTTCTGTTCGTACATCCGCTTGTCCGCGAGCGAAAGATAATCGGACAAGGTTCGATCGGACGCGGGATCACACAGCACGATCCCGATGCAGAGCGAAATCCGGTAAGGCGGTGATGTGCGCTGGCGAAAGTGTTCGATGTTGGACTGTATCCGGGCCAGGATCACTTCCGGCTGCGCTGCATCCAGCGTGAAGGCCGCAAACTCATCTCCACCGAGCCGGGCTACGACGTCGCTGTCGCGAAATGATTCCTGGAGAATACGGCCGCCATCCTGAATGAGGCGATCGCCGGCGTCGTGGCCCAGTCCATCGTTCACGGCCTTCAACTCATCGAGGTCGGCGTATATCAGTGCGCTCGGTAGCCCCTGCCGCCGCGCAACCTTGAAGCTGCGTTCCGCGTGCATGAAGAACCCGCGCCTGTTCAACATGCCGGTCATCACGTCGGTCACCGAGATGTGGTGGAGTTCCTCCTCCACGCGATCGCGTCGATGCAGCTCCATTGCGTGCTCGCGGGCTGCCTCTGCGATCTCCTCGGTTCGGGCAGCGACGCGACCCTCAATCATCTGTCGGAGACCAACGTTGCCAAGGGCCGCAGCGGTGAGCTCGCCGATGTGGCGCAGGGTGGAGATGTGTCTGGCGAGTTGACTGTGACGGGACCTGCGATACCAGGTGGCGGCCAGAACGCCAACCGGCTTGATCGGGGGAAAAGGAAAAGCAAGCACACTCGTTGTCCCACGGCTGGGAAAACCGCCGCTGCGCGGGTTCGCATCGGTGGCCGTGTCCGGGACAAGGATGGGCGTTTGACTATCGATCGCGTGCCGGGCGTGTCGATACAGAAGGGTGCCCTCGAGCAATCGTTTCCTGTAATCAACGGAAGGTTAGAAAATTATTATGATTTTTGACATGGTCCCAATCCGGGGGATAAGGGCGACCCCCCTTGGGGACGCCATTTTAGACAAACACTTGTCTCGGATGACGGTATGATCATCTGCAAAATATCTGAAAAAGTTGGCTGGTAAGGAGTGTGTCAGCAGCGGGCAAAAGGAGATTGCCCCATGCCCGTCCTCGGTCGCCGTCCCGGCGTAGCCATCGTTATCAATTGCCCACAGCTGAAGCGATCTAAGTCATAGTGCTGTCCGTGGCAAGTAATCAGGTCAAGCCAGGTACGCCTGCGCGCCTTAGCCCTTGGCGCTGTGGGAAGAGTTGTCAGAAGATTCTGCGACGCGGCGTTAAAAAAGCCAGCACCGCCGGTTGCCGTGCGGCGCTGGCATTCGTCTGTGCGCGGCTTATTGTTTACGACTTGCTGCGCTGCCTGGGTTTTCGGCCACTAGGGATAATTACTTAATGCTGCATCAGGGTTTCCCCGTTCTGACTTTTTCTTTACCGACTGCCGCCGTCCACTTCGCTAGCCTGAAACGGTCAAGGTAACCGGCAGACAAAGACCCAATGAATGAATCCATTTTCCAAGCAAGAATGCTTCACACCCAAATCATGATGGATATGCACGAAAGGCGCGACTACTGGCTGGGGTACCGGCGCGGCCTGCGGCGCGCGTTCTACGGCGACGCGTTCGGGACCGATGAAGATCACCAGTTGTGGTTGTCGCTCGCAGATCGGGATCACAAGGAAATCGCCGAGCGCGGCCTCGGGTATCTGGATGCCCTGCGGGCAGAATCGACCGGCTGAGCAGTCGCACGCGTCGCGATCTCACCGCGACCAATAACAAGGCGTGGGGTGTTCCGGGTGCGTCGAGTGCGCTTGCTGTCCCGTTCAACAGACTGGAGGCGCACCGTCATACATGCCGTTCATCAAGACCTTTCCGCACGGGCAGACTGTCTGATTCAGACGTTCGAGAACAGCTGCCGTTCCGACCCGCACAGCAGTCAGGTCTCGCGCATCGCGGACGGCGCCGGCAGCGGCGGATAGCCTGCCGGACCAAAGGTGCCGTATTTCCATGGCAGCAAATACAATCATTACCTTCCGCACTGTATCTGCAGGCTGCCGGAATTGGATCTCGAATTCTTGAGCGGCGTCTATATCCACCGAACACAAGAGTCAGGGGGCAACCGCAGCCGGACACGCCTCTGGTCAGTTTGTGTGGGGGGAAAGGCTTCGAGATCCTCTGGTGGCAGCTTGCAAGTCCATCACAAACAAGGTAAACAGTTTCCGTTCCGTGTCTGGATTGCCGCGTGCAGTCCGTGCGTCGCTGGCCGCTGAGGCAGAAGACGCGGATAACGCTGACCTGATGACCCGCAACAACCAACGAGGAGAAGTCATGAGAACACTAATCGCTACGCTTTCGGCCATCGCACTGGTCGCAGTCATTGGCTGCAGCAAGCAGGAAGAAGAGGGTCCGGCGGAACGGACCGGCAAGCAGGTTGACGAGTCCATGGAAAAAGCCAAGGACTATACCAGCGAGAAGGTGGACGAGATGGGCGAGGCCATCGAGCACGCCGGTGAGGAAATGCAGAAGTAAGCGCTGAGCCCCGCGGCAGATCGTCGACAGGCACGGCATCCAGACGTCAGCCGTGCCTGTCATAAGACGACGTGCCTGCGTGGCCTACTCGACCCAGCCTAGCGCGTCCCGAAAATCGACCAGCGCGGCCGCTTTGCCTCGGCGCCCTTACCGAGAACCCAGTAGTCGTAGGCGCGATCGATCATCCCCTCGTTGCTGGCGAACACCACCCATTCGTTGACCGCGTCGGTCAGTTCGCTGGCATCCAAGGCCAGGCCGAAGGCCGAGGGTACCTTCACCGGATGCGGTTGGGGCACGACCACGGTGTACGCGGGATGCAGCAGCGTCCAGGCGGCGCCGTGTTCCGCCGGTACCAGGAAGGCGTCGAGTTCCGGGTGCTCGCCCTCGAAAAAGGGCTGCCAGAATTCCAGCGTGACGAACTCGACGTCCGCGTCCCCGAAGTAGCGTGCCATGCTGTATTTCACCTGGCCGATGTCGAGCGGTACGCCTATTTTGAGCCCCTGGCTGCGACGCAGGACCTCGACACTGGCGAACTCGTGGCGGCGCTCGTCGCGCACCGCCAGACCCATGGTGCCAGTCATATAGGGCGCGGACAGGCGCAGGGACGGGAACCAGAATGGCCGGTACCAGGTGCCCGGCATTACATCGATGATGCCATCGGCGAGCATCTCGGGCAGTTGCCGCCATTCAATCGGGACAAACTCCGCGCGCACGCCGAATGACTCCGCCAGATTCTCGGCCAGCTCGATGTCAAAGCCGACCAGCTCGTTGTCCAGGTTGAAGAAGCTGAACGGCAGGTTGGCCGGGTCGTAGCCGATGCGCAGGGTACCGCGCTGCTGAATATGCGCGAGCGTGGAAGGACCGTGCGCCGCATCCTCATGCTGCACGGCGCTGCGGTCACGGTGGACGACGGCGGATGACATTTCGCGTGGCGTGTGCATGCGGCGCAGCGCCTCGTCCTTGTGGTAGCTGGTGTCGATGGTTGCATCGAGTATCAGCCGCGCGGCCACGACGGTGACGGTCGTGGCGACTGTCACGATTGCAGCGGCGGCCAGCAGGCGCCTGCGCTGCAGCACCAGAAACCCGCCCATGGCAGCGGCGCCGAGCAGGGCGAATGTGAGCAGGTTCATGGCGGTCACCATGGAGTCAAATTTGCCGCTTATGATGGTGGTGGGGATGTAGAGCTGAAACAGGTCGTGCGGCAGTCCGAAGAAATCCATCAGAAACGGCAGTGCCACCTGCGCCTTGGCAAAATAGGTCGGCAAACCGACCGCGAACAGGCCCGAGTAGTCGGCAGCCGACAGCGAGTCGCCCGCCAGCCAGGCGGCGAACGGAATGAACAGCAGGGTCAGAAGGCGCCCGGCGTTGGGGAAGTTGAACATGATGGGCACCAGGATTTCCGCGGCGGAATCGCTTTCCGGGGTGAGCAGTCCATGCTGCTTCAGCAGGACTTTGCTACGTTCCACCAGTATCGGCAGCACGATGAACGCATTGTTGGCCACGAACGCCGTGAGCAGCGCTTCCCGGCCGATGCCGATGACCTCCCGGTAACGGAACGGCGTCAGCGCCGTCACCAGCAGCGGCAGCACCAGGAAGGCGAGCAGCAGCGATGCGGCACCGAAAGTCACGAAATAGACCTCCAGCCTCACGAAGGTCTCCGGCGTCATGGTGCCCGCCGTCACCGCGCCGATGGCAAACACGCCGACCGGCGTAGAGAAGACGATGAATCGGGTGATGCGCACGATGGATGTGTTCAACACCCGCAGGGTCACCAGCACCGGTTCCCTGTTTTCCAGCCCGATCAGACCGATGCCGATCATGGAACTGAACAGCACGACGGCGGGTATGACGGCGTTGGACAGTGAATGGAACGGGTTGGAGGTGAAGTAAAGGTCGGCAATCGAGAACGGCTGTTTGGGCTTCGATGAGCGCGTTGCTGAAGAACGATGCGCTCTCCATGACGGGGAAGGCAGCCGGCATGGCCGCGATAACCGCCAGGGTGAGCATCCAGACCAGCAGCAGCAGTAGCCCGCCACGCACGGCGAGGCGTTTTGCTTCGCTCGCCTCTAGCTGCCCGAAACCGATGATCAGCGACATCACCAGATAGGGCAGCACGGTCATCTGCATCAGCCGGATGTAGATATCGGCTATGGGCTGCAGGACCGCGGCGGGCTCCCCGAAGAACAGCCCCACGAATATGCCGAGCGCGAGCGCGGCGATAATCCGGACCGAAAGGCTCAGGCGGCCGACCGCAGCAAGGATTGCCTTGATACGCATGTCATCTCGCTATTCGAGTCACTCGCCGGTTGCATGGGCAATGCCGGCGCCGCGCCAATATTACCGAATTTGCCGCGGCGGAGGGCAAGGTGATTGCCGGACGGCGGGGAAACGTTCATGCAGGCAACCTGGAGCAGGCATAGCGGGGCGCGGCTCAGTCAGCAGCAGCAACCAGGCCGACCACCAGAGCCGCTGAGCTCGAAGCAGAGGCGCCGGCTCCGCCCGCCACCCGTCAATTGAGTGTGTTGTCACAGCGACGTATGTCCAGGCACGCAAGGCGCAGAGTGTGTGTGCGGCGGGGATGGTAGCCGTTTTGTGATTTCGCTGCATGTGGCTGGCGATCCTGCAAGGGGTTCTCGGGCGGTTTCAGGTCCGAGTATGGAATCCCACGCCTGGCCGGGACCCCGCCTGGATCGGCTGCGCGTCGGCTCAGTCGGCGCGCGGCTGGGCGCCTGGCATCTCCTGCTCGCCGGACGCGCGTTGCGCCGTCTTCGCCTGTGCGAGTGCCTTTTCGAAACGCGGCAGGTAGTCGTTCGGGAATCGCCACACCGGCGAATCGCCGCGCTGTTCCAGGCCGCGTTCGGCCGGAGCGAGGCCCGTAGCGCAGCGTCATCAGAATATCGCTGCTGACCCAGGGGCTCTTGCGGAAATAGGCGTGCCCGTTGCCATCGTCGAAGTGGTCGGCATCCCCCACGTCAATCAGGGCGAACCGCGACGAGGATGCAGCGAACTCGCGCATGCGCTCGTCCAGGGTGCCGGGCAGGATCTCGCCGATACGCCGGTGTGCGAAGATTTTCTCCGACAAGTGCAAGGCCTTGTCGCTCGGTGAGGTATAAATCGTCAGGCGATCCTGCACGCGCAGCATGCCATCGATGATGTAACTGGCGAAGGTACCCGTATCGACGTCCGAACCGACCAGGATGACATTGCCGAGTCGCGTTGCGTTGCGTGCCTCGGACTCGCTGTCGCGCTGGTGGATCAGCGCCAGCTCGTACAGGGTGGTGAGCACCACGCGGGTACCGGCGCTGTAGCCGACGATGTGGATGCGCTCGGCCGAGGTTTCCCGGGCGAGGAAGTCGAGAAACAGGCGCAGACCCCAGGCCGAGACACGCGCGGTTTCTATGTCCTTGAGGTAGGCGAGCCGCGCCGGTGTCGACGGCCAGGAGAAGGCGATGCACGCGCCCGCGTAGCCCAGGAAGTGCCACATCTCGGAGGCCACCAGCAGCGGATTCTCGAAGTTCACCTTGTAGCCGTGCACGTAGATGAAGATGTCCTTCACCGGCGAACGCGCCAGGCGATTCTCGATCTCCTGCACGAACTCACGCGACGGCCGGTCATCAACGGTCGCGGCGATCTCTCGCGGCGTGAACACCGATACGCTCGGAGCCAGGATGCCGTATTCCTGTACGCCGTTCACCTTCAGCGGAAAAGAACCTGGCCGGTTCTTCAGCAACGATATCCTGCGCGCCTCATCCCAGGTGATGTTGCTGTCCCCGAAGCTGATGTCGGCGGAGCCGACCCGCACCAGGTAGCCGCGCTCGCCGCTGTAGTAACGGTCGTCGCGGTCGGTGCCGGCGGCCGCAGGCGCGCGGCTGGTGGCATAGAGCATGCCGCGCGCGCCGGAGCCGGTCGGTGTGCCGGCAGCGTCGGCCGCGCCGAACGGCGTCTCGGCCTGCTCATAGGCAGCCGGTGCCGGCATCAGGTCGAGGT
Organism: uncultured Gammaproteobacteria bacterium; assembly: GCA_963695455.1. GTDB lineage: Bacteria > Pseudomonadota > Gammaproteobacteria > DSM-19610 > DSM-19610 > Thiogranum. The sequence continues at coordinate 301,555 of CAVOGN010000021.1, forward strand.
CGTGCGGCGGGTTGCCGGCACACCCTGACAGCAGCATTGCGCCGCCCCAGGCGGCAACCGATATCAACGTTGCCGCGCGCTCTATCCGGCTTCGGCAGCTCGCTGTCACGGGTAACCCGCGTGTGCCGGACCGCAATAAGGGCTCGTCATACATGCCGGTGTGTCGCGCTATGCGTGAACATATAATGACAGGATAAACGCCCATTTCCCTGAGATCCAGGGATTCGGGCCAGCCTATTTTCCAGCCGGTCGAAATCCCGGTAATACGTCTGCGTTTCTGGAGACCTGGATAAAGCCCGCGCGCTTTGCCGGGTAATGTTCAGGCCGTTGCATTCCCTGGTGGTGGAAACCTTTGCTAATCTTTCGATTACTGGAGTCAGGGGGGCAATCCTACGCTACCGGATTGTGAACGAGTTTCTCGAACGGCTGGACTAAGAAGGCACGGTGCTGGCGCGCTTTGACGCCGTACCATCCGGTCGACAGTCAGTCATGACAACCCTTTGCCAGAGAGGCGCTGATATCATGTTCTCGAAACGTTACTGCACAGCACATAAGCTGATCAAAAGCATTTTCGCGCTGTTAATGCTGTTGGCAGCGATGCAGCCAGCTCATGCCGCATTTGCACTGGAAGAGGTACTCAATGAACCTTACTTTGATGCGTCCGATATCGCAGCCGTACGCAAGGGGGGATTCGGGGTTGGCAAAATACGCGAAGTCTCGGACCGGGAGATCGCTGTTGTCATTGCATGTCTGGTGAAGGGCGCGCGGGAAGACGTTCTGGCACCTTTTCTCGGGGCATCGCTGCCCGTTGACGAAAAGCTTCTGCAGGACCAGCAGCGGATCCAAACGGGTTCCCATGACAGTTCCTTCGCTGCCATCTCGCTGGGAAGCGGGGACCGTGATGAGATCGAACACTACCTGGAAGCCAGACCCGGTGTTGGCCTGAACCTGTCCAGTGCTGAGATTGCTGCCTTTCAGGCATTGAAGGGGACAGATGATCCCGCTCGGGTCGAGGCCGTTCTGGAAGACATACTGCGAGCCCGATACACCTCATACCGCGCGAACGGTCTTGCGGGTGCCCAGCCCTATGCGCGCGAGAAGGGCGGCCACGTCAGTCCGGGCGAAGAACTGCGCAAGACGGAAGAGAATATGCAGGGGCTGCATGAACTGTACCCGGAGTTTCACAGCGCCTGGCTAAGCTATCCCCGCAGGCTGCCAAAGGATATCGAGGCGGACGACTTCTGCTGGGTAAAACTCAATATCGAGGAGCGTCCGGTTTTTGTTCTGTCGCATCGGCTTGTCGCCAGCAACGAGGATATGCATCTGGTAGGCATACGTGATTATTACGTTGCGCATTTCTTCGACGTGTCACAACGGGCCGCGGTCGTGCCCCGGCTGGATTCCGGCGATGATGTCCTGATCTATATCGAAAGGGCCTGGGTCGACTACTGGAGCGGCTTCGCGTCGCTCAAGAAGAAAATCGGCCACAAGGTTATGCAGCAGCAAATGGGACATTTACTGGAAGATCATGGAATATGCGGAAATTAAGCCTGTCGCCGCGCAAAGGGATCCTGGCGACCGAACCGTTTGAGTTCGTGACCATAGTCACTCACTGATAAGTTATCACCTATCCAGAATACATAGAGCTCCCGGATGCCTGGACAGACATGAATCACAGCGCTCTGCAGTCGCTATGCTGTCGCCAGATTCAGGCCGGTCAGCCGCCCAGGATGACGGCGTCCGGAATCTCATACCGTTCCTCTCCGACGCGGATCAGGTTGAGGTCGCTCTCCTTATCGGCGCGGAACTCGCCGTAGCCCGTCCGCCTCGCTGGTATCGGCGCCGATCGGGATACCGCGGCGGAAAAAAATCGCGCGTTTCATCCCATCGGGTTTGGTGATAATGACCGTGGCGTAGCCACCGCCGGCGCGCGCGACGCAGAAGTCGCATTGCGTCATTGGCTGGCCGACATACTGGGCGCAGGGGATCCGCCCCGTTGCGTCGAAGTCCCCCTGACCCGCGCGTAGAGCCGAGTTGTCGGGCCCGGTCGCCACGGAGCCGTCGGGCGCGACAGCCGGCGTCAGGAATTCCCCCGCGACATAACCACGCGGGGCCCCCGGCCCAGTTGCTGGATATCGCACCAGACCCGGCCTTCGCCAGGCAGACAGTCCAGGTTGTCGAGTACCGTCCCGGGTACGTAGCTGGCAATGATTTTCGCCGTAGTGGATGGCTGGTCCCGGAGATTCAGTGCGGGGGAAACTCCTGTAACTTCCCAGTTAGGCGGTCCACCGTTCACCGGGGCAGCAGGCACCCGTGGTGTCCTGGGATTGATCGAGTAACTAGAACCTATCTCATAATCCCGCGCGAGCCGCGTTGCTGTCCGAAATACCGTCCTGCAAGGCGCAGCGCGCCGCACAGTAGTTGGCCTACGGGCAAGCGCTGCAACACTGCAGGGCGGTATTTCGGACGCAACCCGCTGGGGACCGGGCGCTTCTGCCCCGTGGCTTTGTTGCGGTTCGCTCATGTAGCATCGGCTACACCACACTCGCCGCGCCGCGCCATGGGGCAAAATCGCCACGGTCGCGGCCGCGGGGGATTATGAGATAGGTTCTAGTGCTGTCCGAGGCAACTGATCAGGTCAAGCCGGGCACCGATGCGCGGGACGAATGTTTCTCTCACAGAGGAACTAGCGGAAAGCACTGCGAACCAGCCAGTCGCTGGACTATTCCCTGCCACGCATGAACATGGTATTTTCCGCGACCGTCGTGAAAACGGAGTTTCCTATCATGTGTTCGATATGCACAGAGGTATTGGTCATGGTCGACGGGGTGCTTGAACCGGTTAAGCTCTGCACCCAGGCGCTGTTCGGGTGCTGACACTCATCCGACGTTAAGCCGCGGGAGTCGCGATTTCTGTCAGGGCAAGGGTTCTCCCTCAGGGTCTGCCCGTAGTCCCTTGCGGCTGTCGCCCTGACTCTGTTCATTGGGGTTTTGCCCGGGTACCGGCTTGCGGTGTTGCAGCGCTTGGCCGTAGGCCAACTACTGTGCGGCGCGCGCTGCGCCTTGCAGGCCGGTATTTCGGACAGCAACAGCCGCTATTCACTAAGATTTTGATTAATAGAAGTATTGTAAATCGAAGTCGGGTCGATTCCTGGCAATAGTGGGCTTCTTGCCATCGCACGCTGAAGTCGCGTAGAAGACCCAAAGCAGCTATAATGACAAATGCAAAATCAAAATAAAGAAACAAAAACGGGGGGAATAAAAATGAACGAGCCGACGACATTGGCGGTAATGCTAAGCGTCATCAGCCTAGTCCTGTTCCTTGTTTTCGCTTGAGGGTTATTTCCCAGGCAGGTCAGTTCGAGCGTTCCGGTCGAAAGGGCCAGAATCGCCGCTACCGCGGCCGTTGGGAATTATGCGATAGGTTGCACGGTCGCCTGTAGGGAATCCGTGCAACAGGGTCGGTTTCAGTCGGTTTCAAAAACCCCTGAACAGGTTATCGATCGCATGCATGATCTCGTTCCGTCGTGCCGCAAGCGACAGCACCCTTTTGTCGATGGCGTGTTTCCGGATTTCAGCCACCTGCTCGGTGACCATGACCACTGCAACAGCTTCGATCTCGAACTGGGATTGAGGTGCCCGGCCGGTTGTCCTTGAGCCAGTGCGCACGCCCCCTCTGTCTGATCAGGCGGGCGGGCTCGTGTTCAAGGGTGGCGGACAGATTGATTTTCAGGGTTTTGGGCTGCTGCAACAGATCACTGTTGATACTGAGATTTGCCGCTTTTTTGAGCGCACCGCTGGTGTATAAATCACGCATTGGAGCCGGCAAGCATTATCAGTTTTGCATGAGTTATGGGCATAACCTATGCGCATAATCCATGTGCACCAATATGGAAATATATTAATGTAAATTAATAAGATATATAAATATCATATTGATATATATTCATATATTAATCGGGTTTGAAGTGAGTTATAACAACCCGGGATATGACCGGCTGGAGCAGATCAACGCAGCGCCGCCGCATGTGTCACGCATTCCACCCACTGACAGACGCTTACACCCGTACTTTTGCTACCCGCGCTGTCTCCGGCCCTACAGCCGTCTGCAGCTCGCGCTCCGGTAGATAGCCGTTGCGTACAACGCCGGCTGTGTCGTCTGCCGTCTTGAATGCTGCGCCAGCAACTCCTGCAACCCGGCTTCCATAGCCTGCTAAATCAACTGCTGTGCGCCTGCTCTGAGCAGCTCGGTCAAAGGATCCGCCGAGGCTCCTCGACCCCGAAACTCAACAACGGTATGCTTCTCCAGCGTGGCGTATCCTCTCAGGTTGCTTTCATGTGTCGCAGCAACAAATCAACCAGATACGTCGATTCTTGTTAACGGCTCAAACACTAGATTCGGTCATAACGCATTAAGTCGCGGATGCCAGTGAGCCATCTCGGCACTTCCCACAAGACCCGCGAACCGAATAAAGGACCCCATGTATTCAAGGCGTATCCTCTTACTGGCTGGTCTGCTGATTCAGGCTGCGGTGTCGTCAGGTGAAAATGACCCTGCCGATATGGTGGGGCGTTCCGTATGCGCGGGCTGCCACGAAGACCAGGTCGCGCTCTGGTCCGGCTCTCACCACGACCTGGCGATGCAGCCGGCGAACGGCGAGACCGTGCTGGGCGATTTCAACAATGCCGATGTGACGCAGTTCGGCGTCACATCGACCTTTTATCGCAAAGACGGCCAGTACCGGGTACGCACCGAAGGTCCAGACGGCAAACTGCACGATTATGAGATCAAATACACCTTCGGCGTCCAGCCGCTGCAACAGTACCTGGTCGAGTTTCCCGGCGGCCGCCTGCAGGTATTGAGTCTCGCCTGGGATACGCGACCGAAGGCAGCGGGCGGTCAGCGCTGGTTTCATCTGTATCCGGATGAAAAGATCGCCCACGACGACGAGCTGCACTGGACGCGACCCAGCCAGAACTGGAACAGCATGTGTGCGGAGTGCCATTCGACCCATCTGCAGAAGAACTACGATCCGGCCACGCGGACCTTTTCAAGCAGCTGGTCGGAAATCGACGTTTCGTGCGAGGCCTGCCACGGGCCGGGCTCGCGGCACGTGGCCTGGGCAGAGCGGAAGGCGGGCTGGGAAAAGCTCGAAGACACCAAAGGACTGGTGATTGCGCTGGATGAACGCAAGGACGTTCACTGGAAGATCGACCCGAAAACCGGCAACGCGTCACGCAGTCAGGCGCGTAACAGCAGCAAAGAGATCGAGATGTGCGCGCGCTGCCATGCCAGGCGCAGTCCGATAAGCGGTGACTATGTACACGGCGAGCCCTTCATGGATCACTATCTCCCGCGGCGGCTGGACGCAGGCCTGTATTTCAGCGACGGTCAGATCGATGGCGAAGTGTATGTCTACGGGTCGTTCCTGCAGAGCAAGATGTTTCACGCAGGCGTGACCTGCAGCGACTGCCATGAGCCGCACAGTCTGCAATTGAGAGCGCCCGGCAACGGCGTCTGCCTGCAGTGCCATGCGGCCGGCAAGTACGATGCCGCCAGCCACCATTTCCACAAGCCTGGGTCTGCGGGCGCCAGTTGCGCAGAATGCCACATGCCACCCAGAACCTACATGGTCGTCGATCCGCGCCACGACCACAGCATGCGCGTTCCGCGACCGGACCTGTCGGTGAAGCTGGGCACCCCCAACGCCTGTACCAACTGCCACACCGGGCAGTCGGCGGAATGGGCGGCAAAGCAGGTCAGGGACTGGTACGGCGGCGATGCACAGGGCTACCAGCGCTACGCCACTGCGCTCGAAGCAGCGCGTGGCGGGGAACCCGCTGCCGGCAAGGGGCTGGCGGAACTGGTGCGTGACAGTGACGTCCCGGGCATCGCGCGGGCCACGGCGCTGGCCGGACTCGGCCCCTACCTGAGTCCGGAAACCATCGATGTCGTTGTGCAAGGGTTGGGTGCGGATGACCCGATGCTGCGTGTCGCCGCCCTGGAGGCGCTGGAGTCGGTTCCGGTGGATATCCGGGCGCAACTGGCCTTCCCGTCCATTAGCGATCCCGTGCGGGCCGTGCGCATCGAGACCGCGCGAATACTGGCGGGCATGCCTGTAGCCGATCTATCAGCCGAGCAGCGGTCAGCGCTGGACAAGGGTTTCGAGGAATACCTGCAGGCCCAGCAGGCCATGGCCGAGCGGCCCGAGGCGCAGCTCAACATGGGCAACCTCTACGCGGCCCGCGGCATGACAGCGCAGGCCGTAGCGGCCTACCAGGCCGCGACAGAGCTCGATCCGGCGTTTACGCCTGCGTATGTGAATCATGCCGATCTGCTACGCAACCATGGCGACGAGGCGGCAGCAGAAGCCGTGCTGCGACGGGCGCTAGCGATCACGCCCGGGACCGGTGACGTCTACCATGCACTGGGTCTTTCGCTGGTCCGCCAGGAACGCACCGCAGAGGCGCTCGAGGCGCTCAAACAGGCCACCAGTCTGTCGCCGGATAATGCGCGTTACGTCTACGTGTACGCGGTCGCTCTGAATTCAGCGGGTGATAGCGCGAAAGCACTCATGGTCCTGCAGGGCGCACACAACCGTTTCCCCAACAATACGGACATTCTGAGCGCGCTGGTGGCATTTCACCGTGACGGAGGAAATACCGAGGCGGCCCGGAGTTACGCCGAAAAGCTCCGCAGCCTTTCGCCCTGACCCCCGCCGTCATGGACAGTCGGCGGCAGCGCGGTTTCCGGCAACATCAGCAGCGAACCGATGAGAAAGCCTGCGGCGCCGATAAGGGTGAACAATAAGGCGAGTGCGGCCGCATCGAAACCGGGCGCCTGGGGCGGCACGAAGGCGAACACGGCGGACATCATGAACGCCAGGCAGCCGAGCAGGTTGGAAAAGGTGACCCACCAGGAAAGGCTTTGCGGCTGCCAGGCAAAGTGCGCGTGACAGGTTTCGATGAATGCCAGATAACCGGACGCAAAAAACAGGACCGATCCGGCGACATAGGGGGCCCAGATCGCCAGATCCTGCTGCAGCCAGTCCAGACCCGGCAACATGGCATCGAAGGTGTTGATGTTGAACAGCAGGGTTCCCGGGAACTGCAGTGCGCAGCTCAGCCAACCGACGTTCTGCGGACGCCAGCCGAACGCCGCCGTTCGCGGTTTCTCACTAACGCCCAGTGGTGAGAACTCGCCGGCGTTGGCTGCTTGAAACAGTTGCAGATAGGCTGCTGTCGTAAACGGGATCGAGCCGGCGAAAAAAATCATGTTGACTGCACGGGTGTCGAGTGACCACGCTTGGGCGACCCCGGGCGCCAGGCTCAGGACGCTGCCGAGGATGAACAGGTATGAGCCCAGTGCGAATATGATTCCGATCCACCAGTTGAGCTTGTCCGGCATCCAGAGACTGTGCAGCAGCGTAGCGGCCAGCGATCGGGCTTCGCCGCGCCCGGCGCCGTGCAGGCGTTTGCGGTGCACCCGTGAATGCCACACGACATGCGTGTGGTTGGGCAGCCGATAGACCCTGCGCGTGACAAACGGCCAGGGTCCGGCTGATTCGACCAGCTCTGGCTCAGGAGGCCGTTTCCGCATCCGCTTCAGACTTGCTTGTGCCGGTATGAGTTACAGCGGCGCGCGCAATCAATGATGGAATCCCGAAGCTTCCTCACTGGTCATGTGTGTCTGCACAGGGTGCTTCTCGAAGTAGGCTAGGGCCTGCTTGAAGTCCTCGATCAGCAGCGAGCCGAGATCCCGGCTCACACCGTGGCGGACCAGAACACGTTGGATCACCAGATCTTCGCAGTTCGCCGGCAGGGAATATGCCGGGACTTGCCAGCCGCGCGCGCGCAGGCGGTCCGCCAGGTCGTAGAGAAAAACCGGGGTTGACTCCGTCCTTGAGTTTCCAGCACACGGCTGGAATACCGGCATCGCTGGCGCCGCTGTCGATGACTTCGAAGGGACCAACACTGTCGATTTCGGATGCAATGTACTGCGCGGTTTGATAGCAGGCGGTGTGAATCTTTTCGTAGCCTTCTTTTCCGAGGCGCAGGAAGTTGTAGTACTGGCAGGCTACCTGGCCACCCGGGCGCGAGAAGTTGAGCGCAATATCGCGCATGTTGCCCCCCAGATAGTTGACCCAGAATATAAGGTCATCGGGGAGGTCCTGTTCCTCGCGCCAGATACCCAGCCGACCCCCAGCGGTGCGAGGCCGAACTTGTGTCCGGAGGCATTGAGGATCGGACCAGCGGGAGGTGAAAATCCCAGAGCAGATCCGGCGCACAGAAGGGCGCGAGCAAACCGCCGCTGGCACCGTCGACGTGAATCGGGATATCCAGCCGGTTCTCTCCAGGTATCGGTGGGGGTGGGGTCGGACCAGCGTAAGCTATGGAGCTTTATCCGATTCATTGCAGAATGGAGGTGTTCTCATCGCTTAGCGTTACGATTTTGGGCCCCAAATTGCCTGCGTAAATCGCAGCTGGTTCTTTCAGGCGACAGGCGGCCTTGTCATCGCATATTTTCCGATGCCGAGCGGCAACGCCGAGTTGTGCCTTTACGGCTTCCACGAACGCGCGGTTGCCGACGGCGAGGCTTTCGGACCAGCGGCCTTCGCGTTGTTTTCGATGCGTTTTCAGTGCCTCTTCCAGCCATTGTCGGTGTGTGCGCTGCAGGGTTGGCAGATCTCGGATACCAAGGAGGTCCATCAATACTGGTATGTCGATAATGCAGTAGCGTTTCGGCGGATCCTGGATTTCTCGATAGCCGGAGGCAGACCACTGGGCTGGATGCGAAACCACACCGGCGCGCACCATGTTCAAGTCGATGTAGACCAGACAGCGAGCCAGGTAGTCATCGGTGTCCACGGCGGTGGCATGATAGCGGTCTTCCCAGTAGGCGCCCTTGCGGTTTTTGCGCCGGTTATATTCCTGACCGGTGCGGCCTGCAACGAGTTGCAGGCTTCGGGCAATCTCGCCATCGCCCCGATCTCGCACCAAGAGGTGGATATGATTGCAGGTGACCATGTAATTTAGCACACACACGCCGAAGCGCTTCTTCGCCTCGAACAGCCAGTACAGCCAGCGCTGGCGGTCGCGAGCGAACTTGAGCAGGAATTCCTTTTTGTGGCAGCGATGGGTGATATGCCAGACGTGACCTGGCAAGAAGCAGCGATTGGCGCGGGGCATGACACTCTCTCCTTAGAGTACGGTTTTCATCCATGAAAACGCGGTCCTAAATGCAGATTCGAGCGCTATTCTGACAGGGTTTCAATAAAACTTCATGAGTTACGTAGGTCCGACCCATCATTCATCAA